>NZ_JAAGLU010000149.1 GCF_010550245.1 Streptomyces sp. SID12501 | reverse complement strand
CCCATGTACTCGATCGCGCGCTCGGCGGCGACGCGCTCGTTGGCGTCGGCGATCTCCTCGGGCACGGGCACGCGTCCCGACAGCGGCAGGCCCTGGCCGGGGTTGGTGCCCCACGTGACGAACGGCTCGAGGTCGGCGGCCTCGAGCACGACCTCGGCGTCGAACTGCGCGTCGTCGTCGGTGCGCAGCGTGCGCCAGTACTCGACCGCGGCGTCCCAGTCGGCGCCCTCGGGCGCGTGCGGGCGGCCCTGGAGGTACTCGAACGTGGTCTCGTCGGGCGCGATCATGCCCGCGCGCGCACCGGCCTCGATGGACATGTTGCAGACCGTCATGCGGCCCTCCATCGACAGGCTGCGGATCGCCTCGCCCCGGTACTCCAGGACGTACCCCTGCCCGCCACCGGTCCCGATCTTCGCGATGACGGCGAGGATGATGTCCTTGGCCGTCGCGCCGATGGGCAGCGCGCCGTTCACGGTGATCGCCATGGTCTTGAACGGCGCGAGCGGCAGCGTCTGCGTCGCGAGCACGTGCTCGACCTCGGACGTGCCGATGCCGAACGCGAGCGCGCCGAACGCGCCGTGCGTCGACGTGTGGGAGTCGCCGCAGACGACCGTGAGGCCGGGCTGCGTGAGCCCGAGCTGCGGGCCGACCTGGTGCACGATGCCCTGGTCCGCGTCGCCGAGCGAGTGGATGCGCACGCCGAACTCGGCGGCGTTGGCGCGCAGCGTCTCGATCTGCGTGCGGCTCGTCGCGTCGGCGATGGGCCGGTCGATGTCGAGCGTGGGCGTGTTGTGGTCCTCGGTCGCGAGCGTGAGGTCGGGGCGCCGCACGG
>NZ_JAAGLU010000148.1 GCF_010550245.1 Streptomyces sp. SID12501 | reverse complement strand
GGCGGCGGAGCAGGCGGCGAACGGGGCCGCGAGCGCCACGGCGAGGAGAGCCGCGGGTCGTCGCCTCAGGTGTCGCACGGGCGCCTGGCCTCTCACGTCGTCGGGAAGGGGTGTGCCCACATCCGACTACGACCTGCGGGTTCCCGCCACCGGAGCGGTGGAAGGATGGGTCCATGACTTCCACCACCGGTCCCGACGGCGCGGCCGCGGGCGAGCAGGCCTACCGCGTCGAGCACGACACCATGGGCGAGGTGCGCGTCCCCGCGCACGCGCTGTACCGCGCGCAGACGCAGCGCGCGGTCGAGAACTTCCCGATCTCGGGCAGCACGCTCGAGCGCGGGCACGTCGAGGCGCTCGCGCGCGTGAAGAAGGCCGCGGCGCGCGCCAACGCCGAGCTCGGCGTGCTGCCGCAGGACGTCGCCGACGCGATCGTCGCGGCGGCCGACGAGGTCGCGACGGGCGTGCACGACGCGCACTTCCCCGTCGACGTCTACCAGACGGGCTCGGGCACGAGCTCGAACATGAACACCAACGAGGTGCTCGCGACGCTCGCGACGCGCCTGCTGGGGCGCGACGTGCACCCCAACGACCACGTGAACGCGTCGCAGTCGTCGAACGACGTGTTCCCGACGTCGGTGCACGTGGCCGCGACCGCGGGCGTCGTGCGCGACCTCGTGCCGGCGCTCGAGCACCTCGCGGGCGCGCTCGAGGAGAAGGCGACCGCGTGGGCGCAGGTCGTGAAGTCGGGGCGCACTCACCTCATGGACGCGACCCCCGTGACGCTCGGGCAGGAGTTCGGCGGGTACGCCGCGGCCGTGCGGTACGGCGTCGAGCGCCTGCAGGC
>NZ_JAAGLU010000147.1 GCF_010550245.1 Streptomyces sp. SID12501 | reverse complement strand
TCGGCAACGGAATGGTCGCCCAGCGCTTCCTCGACGCCCTCGCCGAGCGGGGACGCCGCACCGACGGCGCCAGCGGCGCCCGAGGTGCCCCTCGTCGAGGTCGAGCGCACCGGGGCGCCCGTGCTCCACGCGCTGCCCCCCGGCGTCCTCGAGGCGGCGACCACCGGGTGGACCCTCGCCCAGTACGGTCCCGTCGACCAGGTCGGCCTCCGTGACGTCGCCGGTCTGCTCGCGCTCCTGTCGCCGACGGGGACCGCGTACCTCGTCGCGGACCTCGACGACCCCGGCCTGTGGGTCGTCGGCTGGGAGCCGGGCTCGACCGTCGCGACGGTCGTCGTCCCCACGTCGGACCGGCTGGGCTACGAGCGAGGTCGCGTCGACCTGCTCACGGGCGCGGTCACCCGCGAGCCCGCGGGCCTCGGGACGCTCGGCGATGCCGACGCGTACGTCGGGCTGAGGGACGGCGGTGCCGAGCTGTGGTGGACGACTGTCGCCGACTACCCACTCGAGCTGGTGGCCGTGACGGTCGGTCGTCCGGTCGGGAGCCTCGGCGTCCGGGTGAGGTCGGGCGAGCACCGGGGGGCCGCCATGTCGCCGGACGGCCGCCGCCTGGCGCTGCCCACCTTCTCGGAGAGGTACGACGCGCTCGGCGGCTACCTGGGTGACTCGACGCTGCTCGTCGACCTGCACACGGGGGCCACGAGCGACCTTCAGCTCGACCAGGACGCCGGCGAGTGCGCCGTCGTGACCTGGACGGACGCGCGCACCGTGCTGGCGAGCTGCTCCAGGCACGCCGACGTCGCCGACCCTGACTCCGACGCCGCCGACCTGCTCGCCACCTGGTGGG
>NZ_JAAGLU010000146.1 GCF_010550245.1 Streptomyces sp. SID12501 | reverse complement strand
CCTCGTGGAAGGCGAACTTCCTCACCAAGAACTGGGACCTGTACGACCGAATCCGCCGTGTCGACCCCCGGTGGATGCGCTCGTGGCTCGCGAAGACGCGTACGTTCCCCGAGAGCCGGCAGAAGCTCGAGTGGCAGGCCCAGGACGAGACGTCACTGTGGAACTGCGTCCTGTCCCTGCGCCCCTCGGGCATCCGGGCCAAGCGCATGACGCACCTGCCCGCGCTGGTGGCCATCACGCAGACGCCGATCCTCGGGCCGCGGGATCGCCGGCTCTCGCCACGGGAGGCAGCCCGCCTTCAGGGGCTCCCCGACGAGTTCGACTTCGGACACCAGCGTGACGCCCTGACCTACAAGCAGCTGGGTAACGGCGTGAACGTCGGGGTCGTCTGGAACGTGCTCAAGGCGCACGTCGAGCGCGACAGGGACCTGCTACTCGCGACCGAGCGCGGACGTGCGATCTACGAGGCTGTCACGAACGCTCCGCAGTCCCCGCTCGATCCCGTGCGGGAGGCGCTCGCACGACGCCAGCACGCGGTGGCCGCTGACGCGCTCGTGCCGGTAGCCGCCCACTGACGACAGTCGCAGCCGGGTAGCCGTGGATCCGAGCACCGGTGCGGGGGCGGAGCCTACGAGGTCACGCCCGTCGCCGGAGGTGTCAGCCCGGTACTCCCGCCTCGCTCGCACCGGCACTGCCCCCGAGGTCCTTCTCCGTCGAGAGCTCCACCGGCGTGGCCGGCGGTTCCGCGTCCACGCGCGGATCGACGGGCTACCCAGGCGTCGCGTGGACATCGCGTTCACATGGTGGCAGGGCTGCGTCCTCGTCGACGGTTGCTTCTGGCACTCGTTCCC
>NZ_JAAGLU010000145.1 GCF_010550245.1 Streptomyces sp. SID12501 | reverse complement strand
TCCTCGGGGAGCCCCTGGGGGAAGCGCCCCTCGGGCAGCGGGACGATGACGCTCGCGAGGTGCTGGCCGGCGGTGTCGAGGTCGGTGGTGGGCACGCCGCCGTGCCGGCGGGCCAGCCGCGCGGCGTGCTCGATGGTCGGCAGCGACAGCTCCGCGGTGGCCTGCGCGGTCACGCGGTCGGCGAGCTCGTGCGCCTCGTCGACGACGATCACCTGGTGCTCGGGCAGCACGTTCGGCGACCCCGAGGCCGCGATGCCGAGCATCGCGTGGTTCGTGACGACGACGTCGGCCTCGCGCGACCGTGCACGTGCGGCCTCCGGGAAGCACTGCGCGAGCATCGGGCACTGCCCGCCGAGGCACTCCATGGCGGTCACGGAGACCTGCCGCCACGCGCGGTCGGAGACGCCGGGGACGAGGTCGTCGCGGTCGCCCGTGGTCGTCTCCTCGGCCCACTCGCGCAGGCGCACGACCTGGTCGCCGAGGGACTCGCGCCCGGACTCGGTCTCCTCGGGCGGGTGCTCCGCGGCGCCCGGCCGCTCGGGGACGTCGAACAGCGTGCCCTGCTCGTCGGACGGGTAGCCCCCCGCGACCTTGTGGACGCACAGGTAGTTTTGCCAGCCCTTGAGCAGCGCGATCTGCGCCTGCCGCGGCAGGTGGGACGCCAGCGCGGTGGTGACGAGCGGGAGGTCGCGCGTCAGCACCTGCCGCTGCAGCGCGAGCGTCGCGGTCGAGACGACGACGCGCTCGTCCGCGCGGACCGCGTGCCGCACCGCCGGCACGAGGTAGCCCAGCGACTTGCCCGTGCCGGTGCCCGCCTGGACGAGCAGGTGCTCACCCGTGCGCAGCGACTCGGCGACCGCGACGG
>NZ_JAAGLU010000144.1 GCF_010550245.1 Streptomyces sp. SID12501 | reverse complement strand
CAAGGCAGGATGCGAGATTTCGTCGAAACAGGCTTCGATGTCTCCTTCAACGATCCACTCATACGACTTGGACGTGAAGAAACGGCCCTCGGCCACGGCGTCGTGAGCCCGGCGCTTGGGACGGAACCCGTAGGAACACGGGAGGAAATCCGCCTCGAAGATCGGCTCCAGTACCAGCTTCAAGGACGCCTGCACCACCCGGTCCGTGATCGTCGCGATCCCCAGACGGCGCAACTTGCCACCCGCCTTGAGGATAATCCGCTCACGGACAGGAAGAGGAGGGAAGCTACGGTCCTTGATGCTGGCCCGTAGCCCGTCGAGGAACTCCTCGACGCCCATGCCCAACCCGATGGACACGGCCGTCCGGCCGTCCACCCCGGCGGTCTTCGCGCCCTTGTTGCTCCGCACCCGGTCCCACGCAACCAGCAGAAACGCAGGATCGGCGACGAGATTGAACAGATCATCAAACCTGCGACGGGGATCGCCACGGGCCCAACGGTGCAGCTTGGTCTGGATCTCCATTACCCGTCGTTCCGCCACATACACGGCGGACTCCAGCTCGTCGGTGTTCACCTGCGACAACCTCCTGGCCTTCCCACACTTCCGCTGCTGACTTGCTGGCCCCCTTCGCCATGTACGCACCTCTCGTGCGCTCGGACTACTACGGGGCCTCCGCCACGCACTGGAACCCTCGGCAGACGACGGGCCTGCCCACCTGACGGCCGGATGCCGGCAGGGAGGGCGGTTCCAACACGCTTCCCACGTTCACCACTTACCGATCGACGAGCTAGCCGTCCAGCTCTACCCCGGCAGCATCGCCACACCTACGCCTCAGGCATTCAGCGTGGCCTCCCCACCGGCATCGAGAGT
>NZ_JAAGLU010000143.1 GCF_010550245.1 Streptomyces sp. SID12501 | reverse complement strand
CACGCCATGGAGCAGGAGCGGACCGCCCTGGAGCAGCGCCGCGACCGGCTGGGGACCCGGCTCGCCGTCCTCGGCCGGCTCGCGACGGACCTGCTGCGGGAGATCGCCGAGGGCGCCGGCTCCGGGGAGAGCGAAGGGGAGCGCTGGCACCGCGAACTGGACCGCGTCGACGGGGAACGCGACGCGTACGGGGAACAACTCCGCGCGGTCGAGACACGACTGGACACGCTGTCCCTCGAACTCCGTTCCTTCCGGACGGCCTTGGACCTCTCCGAGGAGCAGCCCGCCGAGCTGGTCGGGCACGTGGAGCTGACCGTGGACGCCGCGGTCGCCGGGCCGGTCCGGCTGCGCCTGAGCCACCTGGTTCCGTGCGCGTTGTGGCGGCCCGCCTACCGGGCGGTGCTCGACGGGGACTCCCTGACCCTGGAGACGGACGCGATGGTCTGGCAGCGCACCGGGGAGGACTGGTCCGACGTACGGCTGACGTTGTCGACGGCCCGGTCGGCGCTCGCCACCGATCCGCCGCGGCTGGCCGAGGACCGGCTGACGCTCAAGGACCGCTCCGCGGCCGAGCGCCGCATCGTGGACGTGGAGCTGCGCGAGGAGGAGATCGGCGACCTCGGTCCGGCCCCCGTGCTCGGGCTGCCGGGGGTGGACGACGGCGGTGAGCCCCGCGTACTGAACGCCCCCGTACCGGTGTCGGTACCGGCGGACGGCCGCGCGCACCGGGTGCCGGTCTCCGCCTTCACGGTGGCGGCGAGCAGCGAGTACGCCTGCTCGCCCGAGCTGTCCCCGCTGGTGACGCAGGTGGTGCGGTGCGACAACCGGTCGGGGCACGCGCTGCTCGCGGGCCCGGTGGACCTGGTGCGCGGTAC
>NZ_JAAGLU010000142.1 GCF_010550245.1 Streptomyces sp. SID12501 | reverse complement strand
CGGAACGCACGCCAGTGCTCCTGCTGGTCCGCGGTGAGCCAGCGCACGTCGTCGGTCGGCGCGGCGTCGGTCACGGCGGGCTCCTCACGGTCGGGGGTTGCGGCTCGCATCCCACTGTAGTAGAAATATCAACCACCGCATACTTGTTGTGTCAACGATTCTCGTCGATCCCCTCGGAGGAACCCATGTCCGCTCTGCCCGCCGGCCTCACCACCGGTACCTGGAACATCGACCCCTCGCACACCGAGGCGTCCTTCACGGTCCGCCACGCCGGCATCTCGAAGGTCCGCGGCACCGTCGCGGTCACCGGCGGCGCCCTCACCGTCGGCGAGGACCTCGAGTCGTCCGCCGTCTCGGTGACGCTCGACCCGTCGACCGTCACGACCGGTGACGCCAACCGCGACGGCCACCTCAAGGGCAACGACTTCTTCGACGTCGAGGTCTTCGGCGAGTGGACCTTCGTGTCGAAGGCCGTCCGCGAGGCCGGCTCGTCGTACGTGGTCGTCGGCGACCTGACGATCCACGGCGTGACCCGCGAGGTCGAGCTCGAGACCGAGTTCAACGGCACCGCCGACGACCCGTTCGGCAACACCCGCGCCGGGTTCGAGGCCACCACGACGATCTCCCGCAAGGAGTTCGGCCTCACGTGGAACGCCGCGCTCGAGGCCGGCGGCGTGCTCGTCGCCGACAAGGTCCGCATCGACCTCGACGTCTCGGCCATCAAGGCCTGACGCACCGCAGCACCGTCCCGCGAGGGCGCGACCGCACCGGTCGCGCCCTCGCGGCGTCTCACCCGCAGGCGGGGCTACGACGCCCCGCCACCCGCACCGCGCGCACGGTCGTGGAACGCCAGGATCTGCAGCTCGGACGCGACGTCCA
>NZ_JAAGLU010000141.1 GCF_010550245.1 Streptomyces sp. SID12501 | reverse complement strand
GCTCACGTGGAAGTCCCCGCCCATCACCGGCACCCCGCTCCGTCTCTTCCACTGGTCCGTCGCGCGCCACTGCGCGCGCTGCTGCGTCGTCAGGCCGCTCATGCGCGCGCCGTGCTCGTCTGCTCGTGGTCGCGAATCGCGTCCTCCCAGCAGGGCCCGCACGCGACGCCGCCGAGCACCTGCCGGGTGGCACGGTGGTCGGTCGGGTCGCACCGCCGGCGCGCGTCGCCGGCGAGCGGGTGGACGGTGTTGAACCACCCGGTGCGCGACGTCCCCGCCGACGTGGCCGTGGTGCTCCCGCTCGACTGCCGGCGGACCTGGCGGGCGAGGTCGGTCGCCTGCGTGACGGTCATCTCGCCCTCGCCGACCATGTCCTGCACCTCGACGGGCAGGGTGGCGACGAGCAACCGGTTCGCGACCGTGCGCGGCGTGTAGCCGGTCGTGCGGGCGATCTCCGTGACGCTCATCCCGGCCTCGCGCAGCCGCTGGAAGGCCCGGCCCTGCTCGATCGGCTCGAGCTGCTTGTGCATGGCCGCGGCCAGCATCAGCGTGGTGTCGCGCTGTTCGTCGCCGGGACGGACCGCGATGCACGGCAGCGCGCGGGCGTGCGCGAGCTTCGCCGCGGCGAGGCGGCGGTGACCGTCCACGACCTGCCAGCCGCCGCGCACCTGATGCACGACGAGCGGCTGCAGGAGCCCGACGGCCCGGATCGACGCCGCGAGCTCCTCGAGGTCACCGAGGTCCGTGCGCGCGTTGGCCGGCGACGGGCGCAGCGACTCCACCGGGATCATCGGCAGCGGCGAGGCCATCAGGCACCGTCCCCGTCGTCGGTCTCGTCGACGTCGTCGTACTCGGCGACGCCGGTCTCGTCGTCGCGGT
>NZ_JAAGLU010000140.1 GCF_010550245.1 Streptomyces sp. SID12501 | reverse complement strand
CTTGATGCCCGCGAGGTTCACGCCCTCGTCCTGCGACAGCCGCTGCACCTCGCGCAGCACCTGGATGTCGCGCATCGAGTACCGACGGCCGCGGCCGCGCGTGCGAGCGGGCTGGACGAGTCCGAGGCGGTCGTACTGCCGCAGCGTCTGCGGGTGCATGCCGGCGAGCTGCGCGGCGACCGAGATCACGTAGACCTTGGCGTCCTCGTCCATCGTCCTCCTCCCCTCGCTCCTCTCCCCCTGGTGTCTCCTGCGGTCAGCGGCGTGCCTGCGCCATGAGGTCGGCGCGCACGTCCTCGCCGGACGTCGCGATGCCGAACGCCTGCACGGCCTCCTTGGCCGCGGCGGACAGCTTCTGCGGCACGACGACCTGCACGGTCACCAGCAGGTCGCCCGTGCCGGACGACGTGGTGACGCCCTTGCCCTTGACGCGCAGCGTGCGGCCCGACGGCGTGCCGGCGGGCACCTTGACGCGCACGGTCGAGCCGTCGAGCGTCGGGTCGTCGATGGTCGCGCCGAGCGCGGCCTCGTCGAACGCGACGGGCACGGTGACGCGCAGGTTGCTGCCGTCGAGCGTGAACACGGGGTGCGGCTCGACGTGCACCGTGATGACGAGGTCGCCGGCGGGGGCGCCCGGGTCGCCGGGGCTGCCCTTGCCGCGCAGCCGGATGCGCTGCCCGTCCGAGACCCCGGACGGGATGCGGACCTGCATGGTGCGCGAGGACTTGGCCCGGCCGGAGCCCTTGCAGACGTCGCACGGGTCCTCGGCGATCAGGCCGCGGCCCTTGCAGTCCACGCAGGGGTCGGTGAGCGAGAAGCCGCCCCCGCCGCCGCGCGAGACCTGGCCGGTACCGACGCAGGTCGGGCAGACGCGCGGCGTGCCGTTCTTG
>NZ_JAAGLU010000013.1 GCF_010550245.1 Streptomyces sp. SID12501 | reverse complement strand
AACGGGGAGATGAACTCCCACTCGGCATCCGAAAGTTGAGGTCGAGACACCCCACCGTTTTACTCCAGGACCCCCGGCTTTCCCACACCGGGGGCTCACCAGATCACGACTCCACACAGGCCCTAGGGCCTCGGACGGGTCGATGCCGGGGACCTGTTGTTCCTGTTGTTCCTGCTGCGCCGACTGTTCCGGTCGGAGGACGCGCGTCACCTGAAGGGTCAGGGTGCTCCCCGGCTCGCTGCTGCCCGCCGCCACGGTCTCCGCCACTACGACGGTGCCGTGCTCCCCATCGGTGATGGCAACGGACGCGACCTCGGCGGAGACTCCGGCCCCCGTGAAGTAACCGGTGACAGAGGGGTCTGCGGTGTCGCTCAACCCCTGTGCCTGCGCTGCGGCACGGCCTTGGAGGAACGCGAGCAACTGGCCGACGAGCACCGGGTCGTGGGCCCCGTCGTACAGCCAGCGCTTGCCCAGCACCCCGTGCTCGGACGTGCCTACGAGCGCCTCGTCGGCTCCGTCGAGCGGCACGCCCCGGTAGCTGAGCGGCACGTGGTAGGAGACCGGCTTCTCACCGGACGTGTCCGTGACCACCATGAACTCGATACCCACCTCCCCTTCCGGATCGTCGAGCCGAAAGCCCCCGGCTTTGGCCAACTCCGGCCCACCCGCCGCGCCGAGATACCAGGGACGCGTGGGAAGCCAGGCCGTGAGCAGTTCCAGCTTGCCGGGGGTCATGGTTGTGCGGTGGATGACAGCCATGCCTGGTGAACTTCTTCATCGGACGGAAGATTCCTCGTGGCGACCACCACATCGAGGGCTCGTGCAGCCCTTTCCGCTGTCCCGCCTCAATCAGCCGGGGGCGGCAGCTGGTGCGCCTTGCCGTCTTCGAGGGCTGATCTCAGACCGGCGCTGTACCCGTTTACTGGGGCTTGGTCGCCTTGACTGCCAGGACGATCGGGGTCGGTGCCCCGCCTTCGGCGAACCGGGTGAGCTTCAGACCGGCGTCAAGGAACGCGTGCAACAGCTCGGGAAGCGGACGGTGCATGGCGCCCACCTTGTCGCGGACCCCCTTGTTCGTCCAGGACTTCTTCGTCCAGTAGCCGCTGTCGAGGTAGCCGGGGCGGATCACCACTGCTTCCGGGTCGCTGAAGTCGGCGAATCCACCGCAGAAGCTGGGGTGGACGCCGACATGCACGAACGTGCCGCCCGGCTGGAGAACCCGTGCGGCCTCACGTAACACCGCCGGATATCCGGGCATGTCCGTGTGGACCATCATCGCGATCACGGCCGGCACGGACTCGTCCCGCAGGGGCAGTCGCTCGGCATCGGCCCGGGCGACCGGCAACCGTCCACGGGCGTGGGCCAGCATCCGCCCGGAGAGGTCGATTCCCACCGGTGTCCAGCCCAGTTCGCGAACCGGAGCCGCGTGGACGCCCGTGCCGCAGCCGATCTCCAGGCAGGTGCCGCCACCTTCACCGAGTAGGTCGCGCAGGAGGCCGCCCAGGCTCAGAGGGTGGCCGTCACCTGGGGTTCTGGCAAGAAACTCCGTCTCGTACCAGTCCGCGATCTCGTCGTATGCCGCCTTCGGCACCATCGGTTCCTCCGGTACGTCGTGGTCATTTCTCCGGAGACTGCCCGCCCGGTCCACCGCTGCCCGGAATTCCGCCCGAGGCGGAACCGCTCGGGTTCACGCTCGCCGCCCGGACAGGCCTGTCTGAGGTCCGCACACTGCTACGGCCCGCCCCGCCCAGCTGTCCGGACGGTCAGTCACACGCCCCCAGTACGCGGCGGCCTGCCCGGCCATGTGCCCCACAGGCCCTCGTCGAGTCGAAGTCGTACGGCGATACTCCCTACTCGTGGGACGTGATGATCTACGCCGGGCAGTCCCGCCAACCGGGGACCCCGTGGTCGTCACGCTCAACCAGGCCGGGATGCCCACGAGTTGTTCACGTTCTCGTTGCTGATCTTCACGCGACGGCGCGGGGCCGCGGGCGCAGGACCAACTACCGTGCCCGGAAGGTCGACGAACCGCACAGTCCCGGCACAGGGACCCGCGTGACATCTGTGCCGCACCCACGGCCTGGTTCAGATCTCAAAGTTCAGCGTTCAGAGTTCAGAGTTCGAAAAACGTTCTGGAGACAAGCTCGATGAAACTCGCCAAGCGTCTCATTCTCACCACCACCGCTCTCACCGCCGTGGCCGCCGGAACCCTCCTGAGTGCGACCGTCGGCCAGGCGGCAACCGTGCAGTCCGCCCGCCCCGGCGTCGACGCTCCCGCCGCGCTGAAGGTCCCCGACGGCAATAAGCTGACCGGCGTTTTCTCCGCCGAAGGTGTCCAGACCTACACCTGCACCGACGGCGCCTGGAAGCTGCTGGAGCCCGCCGCCACCCTCTGGGCCAAGAACGACCGCTCCCACCGCACCGTGGCCCTCCACTCCCGCGGCCCCGTCTGGGTGTCCACGGTGGACGGCAGCGCGGTCAACGCCGCGGCCATAGCCAACTCCCCGAAGACCGGCACGATCCCGGAGCTCCTCCTGCAGTCCACCGCCACCCGCGGCACTGGGGTCTTCGCGGGCGTCTCCTACATCCAGCGCCTCAACACCCACGGCGGCGTCGCCCCTGCCACGGCCTGCTCCGGCACCGACCAGGTGAGCGTTCCGTACTCCGCGACGTACACGTTCTACAAGCCCGCCAAGTAGTCATGGTTCGTCAACTTCCTTGATTCCACGGCCGGAAGCGACGTAAAGCGACTGCCCCCGGTAGCGTCAGGCACCGGGGGCAGTCGCGTCTCCTCAACGCTTGCGCCGGCGAGCTGAGGGGGCGTCATGCTTGGGCACCGCGGTCATCGCGACACCCTTGCTGCGATCGTGCGAAACCCTGGGGCGCCGGTCGAGGTGTTGATCAGGCTGCTGCGCGAGGAAGCCATCGCGGCCTGGGACACGATCTCCCGGCGCGCCCTGCCGGACGACGTAGTCGACGCCATCGTCACGCATCTCGACCACAGGCTGCGGTCAATGCTCGCCGCGCGTGATGGCGACGTCACTATCACCGTCAGCCCACCGGCCACCGGCCACCGGCCACCGGCCACCGGCCACCGGCCACCGGCCACCGGCCACCGGCCACCGGCCACCGGCCACCGGCCACCGGCCACCGGCCACCGGAGAAGGCGACGGAGTCGCATACACATAGCCCTAGGACGGAACAGCGACCCCGGCATCCGGCTCGTCGGTCCCCGGGTCCTGCGACGGTTCGCGGAGCTGCTCGCGCACGTAGTTCCAGACCACCGCGATCAGCGCGGCGATCGGTACCGCGAGCAGACTGCCCACGATGCCGGCCAGGCTGCCGCCCAACGTCACCGCCAGCAGGATCGCCCCCGCGTGGAGGCCGAGCCCACGACTCTGGATCATGGGCTGGAAGACGTTGCCCTCCAACTGCTGCACCACGACGATGATGGCCAGCACGATCAGCGCGTCCGTCAGGCCGTTGGAGACCAGCGCGATGAGAACCGCGACGAAACCGGCGAACAGCGCACCGATGATCGGCACGAACGCGGAGACGAAGGTCAGCACCGCCAGCGGGAGCACCAGCGGTACCCCGAGAATCCACAGTCCCAGGCCGATCAGGACGGCGTCGAGCAGGCCGACGACCGCCTGAGAACGCACGAACGCTCCCAGCGTGTCCCAGCCGCGCGCGGCCACGGTCGGGACGTCGGTGGCGAGCCGACCGGGCAGCTGGTCGGCGAGCCACGGCAGGAACCGCGGGCCGTCCTTGAGGAAGAAGAACATCAGGAAGAGGGCCAGGACGGCGGTGACCAGGCCGTTCACCACGGTGCTCACTCCCGTGACGGCAACGCCGACCAGGCTGCCCAGGCCGTCCTGCGCGCGGGAGACCGCGGTGTCGAAGGCCTTGTCGATCTCGGCGTCACCGATGTTCAACGGCGGCCCGGCGGCCCACTCGCGCAACTTCTGGATGCCTTCGACCACGCCGTCGGTCAGGTCGCCGGACTGGGATGCCACCGGTACCGCGATCAGTGCCACGAAGCCCAGGGCGACCAGGAGGAACAGCACGGTCACGGTCGATGCGGCCAGGGCGGGTTTCCATCCGCGACGACGCAGGAAACGGGTCGGTGGCCAGGTCAGTGTGGTCAGAAGCAGGCCGACCACGAGCGGCCACACGACCGACCACATCCGGCCCAGGATCCACAAAGTCACCGCGAGCATCAGCAGTATGAGCAGCAGCTCGGCGGAGGCACGCGCCGTCGTGCGGAGCGCGGCGCGGGTTTTCGTGGAACTCAACGAGGCAGTCACGGATGCACTTTATGGGTACTCACGTCACACAGACATGGCTGCTCACTTCCGGCCTGGGAAAACGTCCGCCGCGCACATCTCCACGGCTGCCGGGGCCATCGCCCCCGCAGCCGCCAAGAGAGCTTCCGCCGTCGCCTGATCGGCCGGCAGGAACGCCTCCAGTTTCAGTTCGGCGAGCGTCACGTCGATCGCGGTCGCGAAGGTCGTCACCGTCGTCATCAGGCGCAGCTCCCCGTACGAGGACCGCAGCCGGAGCGGGACCGCGAAACCGAGCAGGCCGTCGGTCGGCCCCGGCTCGGGGACGTACCCGGCGAGTTCGGCGCGCAGCTCCTCCAGATGACCCAGTCGTGCCAGGATGTGCCGCGCCCATTCAGCGAGGTTGTGGATACGGGGAGCCAGACCGTCGGGATGCAGCGCCAGGCGGTAGACGTTCGTGCCCGGCCCCACCAGCTCGGCGGCGGCACCCTCGGTGATCAGGTCGAATGCCGAGTTCGCGGCGATCAGGTCACCGTGCCGGTCCGCCACCAGCGCCGGATACGGCAGATGCCCGCGGAGTATGTGGTCGATCGCGGTGCGCACGGGTGCCAGTACCGGGTCGTCGAGCGAACTCTCCACGTAGACGGGCGCGTACCCGGCGGTCGTCAGCAGTTCGTTGCGCTCGCGCAGCGGCAGTTCCAGCGACTCGGCCAGGCGTACCACCATGTTCCGGCCGGGAACCGACCTGCCGGACTCGATGAAACTGACGTGCCGTTGGGTCGTGCCCGCCCGCAGAGCCAGATCGAGTTGGCTGACATGGCGGCGGGTACGACGTTCGCGCAGAGCGCTGGGGAAGTCCATGGCGTCCGTTGTAACGGGGACCGTGGGGGCCCGGCCATTCCTCGCAGGGAATTGTCGCCCCGCACACCGACAAAGACGATCTCCGGCATGGACATCGGCGTACTGCTTCCGACCGGAACCGCCCAGTGGGGCGAGACCGACGACCCCCGAGAGCTGATCGGCTTCGGCCGTCGGGCCGAACGGCTCGGCTTCTCCTCGCTCTTCGTCAACGACTCCCTGATCAGCCCGCGCGTCGAGGCCCTGACGATGCTGGCCGCACTCGCCCCGACGACGGACGCCGTGACTCTGGGGACGGCCGCACTGCTGCCGTTCCTCCGGCGGCCG
The DNA here is from genome assembly GCF_010550245.1 of Streptomyces sp. SID12501. Classification (GTDB taxonomy): domain Bacteria; phylum Actinomycetota; class Actinomycetes; order Streptomycetales; family Streptomycetaceae; genus Streptomyces. Next base: position 236,359 of record NZ_JAAGLU010000013.1, on the reverse strand, counting down.
GTCCAGGCCGCACAGTCACTGGCCTCGATCGACCTGCTGTCCGGCGGCCGGCTCACCGTGACCGTCGGTGCGGGCTTCCCGGGTCGTTTCGGACAGCCCCTGTACACGCTTTCCGAAGTGCCCTGGGCAAGGCGCTTCACCAGGCTGGACGAGACCGTCGCGCTGTGGCGGGCCCTGTGGGACGGCGCGGACCGCTTCCACGGCCGGATTCTCCGGCTCGACGACATCCCGCCCATGACCAGGCCGTTCCGCACCGGTGGCCCGCCCGTCTGGCTCGGGGGCGCGACCCGCTCGGCGCTGGCCCGGACCGGCCGGATGTACGACGGATGGATGCCCTACCCGCCCGACCCCGCCGACTACGCGTCGGGTGTGGCCGCCATCCGCTCCGCGGGTGCCGATGCCGGCCGGGCGGCCGAGGACATCACCTGCGCACTGTTCGTCTCGGTACGGATCGACGACGATGGCGATGACGGTGCCGAACGCGGTCGCCGGGCGATGGACGCCTACGCCCAGGCCACGTACGGCATGCCGCTCGAGCAACTGGAGAAGATCCAGGCAGTCGTCACCGGCTCCGCCGCCCAGGTCCGAGAGCGCCTGGGACAGTACGCAGCCGCCGGTGCTCGGCACATCGTCACCCGTCTCGGGGCCCTTGGCCTGCGCTCCCAGCGCGACCAGCTGGAGCGGGTCGCAGAACTGATCCCCGCTCTGCGAGCCGAGACGGAAGGGTCACGAGCCTCCTGAGGTACCGCTCTCCCGGGCCTCAAGAAGCTCGTCGGCGTGCTCGATCGCCCAGCGGCCGAGAACCGTCATCGGGCCCTCGACCAGACTCCGTCCCAGGCCGGTCAGGGCGTACTCGACGCGAGGCGGCGCCTCGGCGTGTGCGTGGCGGTCGAGCAGGCCGGCGGCGAGCAGACGGTGCAGGGACTCGGTGAGAACCTTGTCGCTGATGCCACCGATCGCGCTGCGCAGCTCACGGCGTCGGCGTGGCCCCACACGAAGTGCCGCCAGCACCACGGGATCCCAGGTGTGGGTGAAGAGATCAGTGGCCGCGCGCAGACGGCAGTCGGCGACGAAATCGAGGCAGTGGGCGTCGTGATCAGTCATCTCGCCGCCCATCATCCTGTGTCGCTCACGCACCAATCGGTGCGTAACGCCCTGCATACCGTGCCTACCCAACCAATCACGGTTCGAGAGGCAGTGAGGCAGTGACGATGCGTATCGGGATCCTGGGAACAGGGACACTCGCGGCGGCCCTGGGCGAGGGCTGGGCACGGGCGGGGCATGAGGTGGCGATCGGCGGGCGGTCGCAGATGAAGGCGGAGCAGCTTGCCGAGCGGCTGGGGCACGGCGTGCTCGCCGTCCCGCCGCGTGAGGTGGTCGTCGGGCGCGACGCGGTGCTGCTCGCCGTCTCCTGGGACGGCGTCGAGGACGCGCTGAAATCGGTGGGCGCGGCAGACGGCGTACTCGACGGGACACCGTTGATCGATCCCACGAACGCCGTGACACACGGTGTCGGCACTCTGCTCACCGGAAACGGGGAGTCGATGGCGGGGCGGATCGCCGGGCTCGCTCCAGGAGCCCGGGTCGTGAAGGCGTTCCATCTCTTTCCCGCCGACCGGTGGACGAGCCCGCCCGATGACGGCCGGTCCCGTGTCACGGTGGCGATGTGCGGCGACGATGCGACGGCACTGGACGTCGTCGGCGAGCTGGTCCGTGACGTCGGCGGGATCCCGGCGACTCTGGGGGCGCTGGACCGCGTCCGTCAGCTGGAGGAGGTGGCGGGATTCGTCATCGGCCTCGCCTTCGCAGGCTTCGACCCCAACTCCGCCATCCCTCAGGTCCCCTCAGTCCCCTCAGCCTCCTCGGACGACACACCCACCAGCTCACACGGGTAGCCATACCCTTCCCGTCCGCCCGGCGGTCGGCGATCCGCACCGCAGGGGCTGTTGGCCGGGCACGGAATTGCCTGGAACCCTAGTGCGTTGAGGGGAGTGGGCATGGGACGCCGGCGGTGTGCGAGCCGAGCAGCCCGAGTGACCGAGCTGACACGAATTGGAGGGGCCTCGATGGCTGCGCAGACGCAGAGGGCGGTGCTGGCGGGTGGATGCTTCTGGGGGATGGAGGACCTGATCCGCCGGCTCCCGGGCGTGACGGCGACCCGGGTCGGATACACCGGCGGGGACGTGGCGAACGCGACGTACCGGAACCATGGCACGCACGCGGAGGCCATCGAGATCCTTTTCGACCCCGAGACGACCGGTTTCCGCGCGATCCTGGAGCTCTTCTTCCAGATCCACGACCCGAGCACCAAGAACCGCCAGGGCAACGACCTCGGCCTCAGCTACCGCTCGGCGATCTACTACGTCGACGACGAGCAGAAGCGCATCGCCGAGGACACGATCGCGGACGTGGACGCCTCCGGACTGTGGCCGGGCAAGGTCGTCACCGAGGTGGAGCCGGTCGGCCCCTTCTGGGAGGCCGAGCCCGAGCACCAGAACTACCTGCAGCGTTACCCGGACGGCTACACCTGCCACTTCCCACGCCCCGGATGGCGGCTGCCCGCCCGCGCGGAGAGCTGACCGCGAGACGGCCCGGCGGCAGGCCGAGGCGCTGTGGCTGGGCCGTTCCTGCGCTTGCTCGCGGGGCTGGGGACGAGGACGAGGACGAGGTAGGTCGAGTTCGCTGGGCGCGGTCGAGATCTCCGTGACGTACGGGGTCGGGGCGTCCGGGCTGAGTGCGGCGGCCCGCGCTATCTCCTCGCGGGAGCGCTGCAGCAACCGGGTGAAAGCTGCTACAGATTTTCTATTCATTTATAGTCATCTCTGGTCGTGTGTCTCACTTATTGTGGGCGTGTGAAGCTTTCGGAGTGGGCGCGTCAGCAGGGCGTGAGCTACCAGACCGCCTGGCGGTGGGTGAAGGACGGGAAGATGCCCGTCCCGGTGCGCCAGGCGCCGTCCGGGACGTGGCTGGTCGATGAGTCCGCTGTCCAGCCGTCCGGACGCGTGGTGGCGTACTGCCGCGTATCGTCGGCCGACCAGAAGGCTGATCTGGACCGGCAGGTGGCCCGGGTCGTGGCCGGTGCGAACCGGCAGGGCCTGGCCGTCGCCGAGGTCGTGACCGAGGTCGGGTCGGGGCTGGACGGGCGGCGACGCAAGCTGCACCGGCTTCTCGCCGACCCGGCCACGGCCGTGATCGTCGTCGAACATGGTGACCGCCTCGCCCGGTTCGGCGTCGAGCACCTGGACGCCGCACTGTCGGCGTCCGGGCGGCGTCTGGTCGTCCTCGATCCCGCCGAGACTGCCGATCCCGCCGAGAGCGCCGATGACCTGGTGCGGGACATCACCGAGGTGCTGACGTCGATGTGTGTCCGCCTGTACGGGCAGCGGGCGGCGAAGAATCGCGCCGCCCGCGCGATCGCCGCCGCGACCGGCGAGGCCGCCGAATGAAGAGGTTCCAGGCGCAACCCGGTTTTGTGGTGCAGGCCTACCGCTTCGCCCTGGACCCGAACTCCGCCCAGGAGACCGCGCTGCGTTCGCACTGCGGCGCCGCCAGGGCCGCGTACAACTGGGCCGTGGGTTGGGTCGAGGCGTCGTGGTGGCAGCGCAGGGCCGAGGAGACGTACGGGATCGGTGAGGCGGATCTGACCGACTGGCGGCCGTGGTCGCTCCCGTCGCTGCGGAAGGCGTTCAACGAGGCCAAGCACACCGACCCGCGGTTCGCCTCCTGGTGGGAGGAGAACTCCAAGGAGGCCTACAGCACCGGCCTGGCGGGCGCCGCCACCGCGTTCGACAACTACGCCAAGTCCAAGCGCGGTGCCCGCAAGGGCAAGCAGGTCGGGATGCCCCGCTTCAAGTCGAAGCGGAAGGCCCGCCTGTCCTGCCGGTTCACCACCGGCACGATCCGTGTCGAGACCGGCCGCCGTCATGTCACGCTGCCGCGCCTGGGGACGATCCGCGTCCACGAGCCCACCGGCAAGCTCCTGCACCGTGTGCAGGCCGGGACGGCCCGGATCCTGTCCGCGACGGTCCGGCACGAACGAGGGCGCTGGTTCGTCTCGTTCCAGGTGGAGGCCAAGCGCGACCTCGTCCGCGTGACCCGCCCCGGTGTCGCGGTCGGCATCGACCTCGGCATCAAGACGCTCGCGGTCATGGCCGACAGCACCGGGGAAATCCGTCAGGTGCCCAACCCGCGCCACCTGAACACCGCGCTCAAGCAGCTCCGCCGCGCCTCCCGCGTCGTCTCCCGCCGCCGGGGACCGGACCGCCGCACCGGACAGAAGCCCTCCCGCAGGTGGGAGAAGGCCAACACCGCCCGCAACAAGGTTCACCACCGGGTCGCGAACCTCCGCGAAGACGCCCTGCACAAGCTCACCACCACGGTGAGCGCCGAGTACGGCACCGTCGTCGTCGAAGACCTCAACGTCGCCGGCATGGTGAAGAACCGGCGCCTGGCCCGGCACATCGCCGACGCCGGGTTCGGCGAGATCCGCCGCCAGCTCACCTACAAGACCCGCCAGCGCCACGGCACCCGCATCATCGCGGCCGACCGCTGGTTCCCCTCCTCCAAGACCTGTTCCGGGTGCGGCGCGGTGAAAGCCAAGCTGCCGCTGCACGTCCGGACCTACGAATGCGACGCCTGCGGCCTGGTCATCGACCGGGACGACAACGCCGCACTCAACCTCGCCGCACTCGCGGCGGCCTGCACCACTGGTACCGGAGTGGCCGGAGACCAGGACACCGCCAAGGTGTCGAAGCCCCGTGGAGCCGACCGGAAGACCCGCGCCACCCGTCCCCGCCTCAAGGCGGGGACGGGGCGGGCAGGTGGCGCAACCCTGCCGCACCAGCGGCAGACAGAAACGGGAGACCGTCGTCAGGACACCGGAGCACTCACGCTCTGGTGACACCGGCACGGACCTTCCGGGCAGAAATGCCCGGAATGCCGAGAGCTGATGAGGCTCAAAGCAACGGCAGGCAAGACATGATCGTGCCACCCACGTGCCACCCGGTGTCCGCCTACCCCCGGAGCCCCTCGCGGACGCTCCCCGAACCATTCCTTGCCCGGTCCCCTGCCCTAGCTACCCCCTCCCTCAGCGCAGCAGCGTCGCCGGGTTCCCGCCGTTCGCCTCGTATCCCGCCACGGCCAGCGCCCGGTACACCGCGAACTCCGACGCCGGGTCGGCGGTGAGGGTCCAGGGGAGGGCGCCCACATGGCCGTCCACGTGCACCAGCTGGCTCATGGCCTCCGCCCAGCGCTCGGAGCGCACCAGGAAGAAGATCAGCAGATGCCGTACGTGAGCGAGCATCGGGTCGCCCGGCCGGGCCGCGTGGACCGCGTACAGCGCGCCGTGGATCGACTTCGTCACCACCTCGCTCTGGTAGAAGCCGCTGACCAGGTTCACCTCGGGCAGGTGCTCGAAGACCGCGAACAGGGGCATCGCCGCCAGCAGCGAGCCCTGCGGAGCCCGGGCCGCCGCCGCTTCCGCGAACGACATCGCCAGCGCGCGTGAGCCGTGCCACTTCTCGCACCAGTAGTGCAGGGCCGCGAGATGCGCCCCCATGTGCTCCGGCGCGCGGTCGAGGATCTTCAGCCAGAGCTGCTCGAACTCCGGCCGGGAGTAAGCCAGTCCGCGCGCCACCGACAGCTCGACGATGTACGGGACCGGGTCACCGGGGGAGAGGAGCGCCGCGTCGCCGCACGCCGCCCTCGCCTCCTCCATGATGATCCGGAACTCGTCCGTGCCGGGCGTCGACGTCCGCCACGCCTGCTGCACCAGGAACTCCGCGTGCACCGCAGCGCCGCCCGCGTCTTTGGGCGTCTCCGTCCGCCACACCCGCAGCCACTGGCCGCCCGGCGACTCGCTCACCCCGCCGGGTCGCTGCCGCAGCTCCAGCGACGCGGCGCCCGCGAAGGCCTGCACGCGCTGCCAGCGCCGCTCGCCGTCTTTCTCCGTGCCCGCGAGCAGCTGCGCCGCCGCTCTGTAGTCCTGCGTGCGCTGCACGACGTCCAGGACGTCCAGGAGATCCTGGTCGGGGCCCGGCATACGGATGTCCAGCGCCTCCTGCCGGACGAAGCCGTAGTTCGCCGGGTCCGCGGCGTCCGGGTCACCGGGGGCGACCTGCTGAATACCGGCACTCCTGCGCCGTACGAACGGCAACACGACGAAGCCCAGCATGACCAGCGCCATCAGGACCCAGAGAATCTGCATGTCCCAAGCGAACCAGACGCCTCTGACAATTGGCGAACCAGGCCCGCCCAGCACCGGACCCCGGGGCGGTGGCCGTCAACAAACCCTCGGGCGCATTACCCTCGGTGCACATGAGCGACAGGCACATCAGTCAGCACTTCGAGACCCTCGCGATCCACGCGGGCAACACCGCGGATCCCCTCACCGGCGCGGTCGTCCCGCCGATCTACCAGGTCTCGACCTACAAGCAGGACGGCGTCGGCGGGCTGCGCGGCGGCTACGAGTACAGCCGCAGCGCCAATCCGACCCGTACCGCCCTCGAAGAGAACCTCGCCGCCCTGGAGGGCGGTCGCCGCGGTCTCGCGTTCGCGTCCGGACTGGCGGCCGAGGACTGCCTGTTGCGTACGCTGCTCAGCCCCGGCGACCACGTGGTCATCCCGAACGACGCCTACGGCGGCACGTTCCGCCTCTTCGCGAAGGTCGTCGCCCGATGGGGCGTGGAATGGTCGGTCGCCGACACCAGCGACCCCGCCGCCGTACGGGCCGCCCTCACCCCGAAGACCAAGGCCGTCTGGGTGGAGACCCCCTCCAACCCCCTCCTCAACATCACCGACATCGCAGCCGTCGCCCAGATCTCCCGCGAGGCCGGCGCCCGGCTCGTCGTCGACAACACCTTCGCCACGCCCTACCTCCAGCAGCCGCTGGCCCTCGGCGCGGACGTCGTCGTGCACTCCCTGACCAAGTACATGGGCGGCCACTCCGACGTCGTCGGCGGTGCGCTGGTCACCGGTGACCAGGAACTCGGCGAGGAACTGGCGTACCACCAGAACGCGATGGGCGCCGTCGCCGGCCCCTTCGACTCCTGGCTGGTGCTGCGCGGCGCCAAGACGCTCCCCGTGCGGATGGACCGGCACAGCGAGAACGCCACCAAGGTCGCCGACATGCTCACCCGGCACGCGCGCGTGACGCGCGTTCTCTACCCGGGGCTCCCGGAGCACCCCGGTCACGAGGTCGCCGCCAAGCAGATGCGGGCGTTCGGCGGCATGGTGTCGTTCCAGGTCCAGGGCGGCGAGGAGGCGGCCGTCGAGGTCTGCAACCGCGCCAAGGTGTTCACGCTCGGCGAGTCCCTCGGCGGCGTGGAGTCCCTGATCGAGCACCCGGGGCGTATGACGCACGCGTCCGTCGCCGGGTCGGCCCTGGAGGTTCCGGGCGACCTCGTACGCCTCTCCGTGGGCATCGAGAACGTCGACGACCTGCTGCAGGACCTCCAGCAGGCCCTCGGCTAGACCGGCCTCTCACCAGCCGGTAAGGGGTGGAGTCGTCTTCGACGGCGGCTCCACCCAGGGATGGGTCATCCCCGCCCACACGCTGAAGACGATCACCGCGAAGAGCAGCAGCAGCCACATCAGCCGCCGCGCCGCCTGCCTGCGCCGCAGCATGCGGCTGCCACGCCGTACGACCTCCGCGTACAGGTCGGGGGGCACCGGGGGCGGCGTACCCTCCATGCGCTGCCGCGCGGCGACCTCACGGTCCCGCCGGGTCACGACGGCACCACCTTCGGCCCGGCCACGGCCGGCGCCGGGCCCCGCGGCGGATGCAGAAGCGTCGCCGTCGCCCGGTCGCAGATCGCGTGTACGCGCTCATTCGGCAGACCGAGCAGCGCCGCCGTCTGCTCCTCACCGACCCCCTCGTGCAGCCGCAGAACCAGGACCAGCCGTTGCTGGGGGGTGAGCATGGCCAGGGCGCTGCCGGGATGCGGGCGGGCCCGGCCGAGACCGCCGTACTGGTGCCAGGCCCCGTGCGCGAAGCGGACGGCGAGATACTGGCGGGCCCGGTCGTACGGGTCCTCGCCGCGCATCCGGTCCCAGCACGCGTACGTGTGCGCGAAGGCGTGCGTGAGCAGGCGCCGCGCGCGCGGGTTGTCCTGCGGCGCCTCCGCCGTGAGCAGCGTGGCCGTGTGCAGCAGCCGGCCCGCCGCGCCCGCGACGAACGCCTCGAAGTCCCTGGCCGGTCCGGCGCCCTGGGACACCTGCCGTTCTCGCACCGTGCCTCCCGCCGTACGACAAGGACCCCGGTCTCATCTGAGGCCAGGTGCCGCCCGCCGGTCAAGAGCCCGGACGCAGGAGCCGTCAGGAGTCGGTCAGGAGGCGGACTCCGGTTCCCCCACCGGGATGCCCTGGGAGGCCTGACGGGCGGAGAGCGCCGTGTTGAAGCGCGTGAGGAGCGTGCAGAACACCTCGCGCTCCTCCGGCGCCCACTCCTGCGTCAGCTCGGCCATCAACTGACGCCTCGACGAACGCACTTCCTCCAGCCGCGAGAGCCCGCGCGGTGACAACTGGAGGACCACGGCCCGCCCGTCCTCGGGGTGCGAGGTGCGCTTGACGAGGCCCGTGTCGACGAGCGGAGCCACCTGCCGGGTGACCGTCGACGAGTCGATGCCCATGCTCGCGGCGAGCGCCTTGACGCCCATCGGGCCTTCTTTGTCGAGGCGGTTGAGCAGCAGATACGCGGCACGGTCCATCGAGTTGCGCACCTGCCCGACTCCCCCGAGCCGGGTCTGTTCGGCACGGCGCGCGAACACCGCGACCTCGTGCTGCAACGTGTCGAGGAGACCGCTGTCACCGACGGTCGTCATGTCCATCGACATTTCAGGTGTTGTGGGCATGGCCGGGGGCTCGCTTCATCAAAGGGGGTGCTGGGTTGGGGGACAGGGTACGCGGCCGAAAGGCGGCCCGTACCGACGCTGCGAAAACCGATCTCGGAGCTTGGTCACACCGCGAGCGCGCGCCTGTGAACTGCGAGACTTGAGTCATGAGCTACAGCACGGCTGACTCCTTGCACTCCCTGAGGCCCGTCACGCTCGACGACGTGCGCGGTGCCCAGAAGATGCTCATGGGTGTGGCACGGGTGACGGCCATGGAGGGCAGCCGGTATCTGTCCCAGCTGGTGGGTGCGCCGGTGCACCTCAAGTGCGAGAACCTCCAGCGGACCGGGTCCTTCAAGCTGCGGGGAGCGTACGTCCGTATCGCCGGGCTGCTGCCCGAGGAACGGGCCGCCGGTGTCGTCGCGGCCAGTGCCGGCAACCACGCGCAGGGGGTCGCGCTGGCCTCGGCGCTGCTCGGCGTGCGTGCCACCGTGTTCATGCCGCAGGGGGCCCCGCTGCCGAAGATCAGCGCCACCCGCGAGTACGGCGCCGAGGTGAGGCTGCACGGTCAGGTCGTCGACGAGACACTGATCGCCGCCCAGGAGCACGCGGACCGGACGGGCGCGGTGCTGATCCACCCCTTCGACCACGCCGACATCATCGCCGGGCAGGGCACGGTGGGCCTGGAGATCCTGGAACAGTGCCCCGAGGTACGCACGATCCTCGTCGGCATCGGCGGAGGCGGCCTGGCCGCCGGGATCGCGGTCGCCGTGAAGTCGGTGCGGCCCGACGTAAGGATCGTGGGCGTACAGGCGGCGGGAGCCGCCGCGTATCCGCCCTCGCTGGCGGCCGGCCGGCCGGTGTCGGTCGCCAACCCGGTCACGATGGCCGACGGGATCAAGGTCGGGCGGCCCGGCGACGTGCCGTTCGGGATCATCGGCGAGTTGGTCGACGAGGTCCGCACGGTCAGCGAGGACGAGCTGTCGGCCGCGCTGCTGCTCTGCCTGGAGCGCGCCAAACTCGTCGTGGAACCGGCGGGGGCGAGCCCGGTCGCCGCGCTGCTGAGCGAGCCCGGGGCCTTCGCGGGGCCGGTCGTCGCGGTGCTTTCCGGCGGCAACGTCGACCCGGTGCTGCTTGAGCGCATCCTGCGTCACGGCATGGCCGCACAGGGCCGCTACCTGGCGGTTCGCCTGCGGCTGACGGACCGGCCCGGCGCCCTCGCGACGCTGCTCGGGGTGTTGTCAGTGGTCGACGCTAACGTGCTCGACGTGAGCCATGTCCGAACCGATCCGCGACTCGGGCTCACGGAGGCGGAGGTCGAGCTGCACCTGGAGACGAAAGGGCCGACGCACTGCGCCGAGGTCGGTCTGGCACTGCGCGAGGCCGGTTACCTCGTCATCGACTGAGGTCACTCACGGGTCACTCACCCGGACGGGTGGCCTCCGGAAAAAATGTATTGAGAGACGCGATACATCGCGTTATGGTGTGTGTCGCGCCACTGCACCGCACTCTCATCCGCTCTCGCCGGCTCTCTCATCCTTCTCCTGTCTCTTGCTCACCGGGCGGGACGAAGGAGAAAAACCCAGGCTTTTGCGGTATTCCCCAACGACGTGGAGAACAGATATGCCAGGCGCCATCTATGCCGAAGGCCTGGTGAAGACCTTCGGTGACGTAAAGGCTCTGGACGGCGTCGATCTGGACGTCCCGGAGGGCACGGTCCTCGGTCTGCTCGGGCCGAACGGAGCGGGCAAGACCACCACCGTCCGCTGTCTGACGACCCTGCTGCGGCCCGACAGCGGCTCGGCCGTCGTCGCGGGCATCGACGTCCTGAAACACCCCGACGCCGTCCGCCGCTCCATCGGCCTCTCCGGCCAGTTCGCGGCGGTCGACGAGTATCTGACCGGCCGCGAGAACCTCCAGATGGTCGGTCAGCTGTACCAGATGAAGGCGAAGGCGGCGAAGGCCCGCGCGGCCGAACTGCTGGAGCAGTTCCACCTCGCGGACGCCGCCGACCGACCCGCGAAGACCTACTCCGGTGGCATGCGCCGCCGGCTCGACCTCGCGGCGGCCCTGGTCGTCTCGCCGCCGGTGATGTTCATGGACGAACCGACGACCGGCCTCGACCCGCGCAACCGTCAGCAACTGTGGGAGGTCATCAAACAGTTGGTCTCCGGAGGGACGACGCTGCTGCTGACCACGCAGTACCTGGAGGAGGCCGACCACCTCGCGCACGACATCGCGGTGGTCGACCACGGCCGGGTCATCGCCCGCGGCACCTCCGACCAGCTCAAGGCCCGCACCGGCGGCGAGCGCGTCGAGGTCGTCGTGCACGAGCGCGAGCACATAGCGACCGCGTCCGAGGTGCTGGGCGCCTTCGGCAAGGGCCAGGGCGAGGTCACCGTCCAGGAACACATGCGCAAACTCACCGTGCCCGTCACCGGCGGCGCGAAGCTCCTCGCCGAGGTCATCCGTGAACTGGACACCCGCGGCATCGAGATCGACGACATCGGCCTGCGCCGCCCGACCCTCGACGACGTCTTCCTCTCCCTGACCGGCCACCTGGCCGAGGTGAAGGACGAGGAGAACGGCGGGAAGCAAGGCGGGAAAGACAACGGAAAGGAGACCGTCCAGTGAGTGCCGTCACCGACGCGGTGCCCGCAACGGCGCCCACGAATCCCTTCAGCCAACTGATCCGCGACTCCCTGGTCATTGCGAAACGCAACCTGCTCCGCATGACCAGGATTCCCGAGATGGTGATATTCGGGCTGATCCAACCGATCATGTTCGTGGTGCTCTTCGCGTATGTCTTCGGTGGTTCGATGAACATCGACGGCTCTACGGACCCCGGCACCTACCGCGAGTTCCTGATGGCCGGCATCTTCGCCCAGACCGTCACGTTCGCCACGGCGGGCGCCGGCGCGGGCATCGCCGACGACATGCACAAGGGCCTCATCGACCGCTTCCGTTCCCTGCCCATGGCGCGCGGTGCGGTGCTCACCGGGCGCACGCTCGCCGACCTCGTGCAGACGGCGCTCACCCTGTTCGTGCTTGCGGTGGTCGCGCTGCTGGTCGGCTGGCGCACGCACACCAACATCGGTGAGGTGCTCGGCGCTTTCGGGCTGCTGCTCCTGACGGGATACGCGTTCACCTGGATCGGCGCCCTGATCGGCCTGTCCGTGCGTACGCCCGAGGCGGCGACGTCCGGCGGACTGATCTGGCTCTTCCCGGTCACCTTCGTGTCGAACGCGTTCGTGGACTCCAGCCGGATGACCCCCTGGCTGCGTCACGTCGCCGACTGGAACCCGTTCAGCGCCACCGTGCAGGCCTGCCGACAACTGTTCGGCAACCCCGGCGTCTCACCGTCGGACGCCTGGCCCATGCAGCACCCCGTGTGGGCCTCGGTCATCTACTCGATCCTGATCGTCCTCATATTCAGGACCCTGGCGGTCCGCAAGTACCGCTCCGCCACGGCATGACGGCGACCCGGGCATGACGATGCCCCCGGCGCCCACTGGGCGCCGGGGGCTCGTAAGGGCCGAGGCAAGGGATTCCGACGGGTCCGAAGGGTCGGTGAGGGCCGGTTCCGGGAGGTCAGCTCTGGTAGGGCACTGCCTTCAGGATCTTCACGGAGGCGAGCTTGCCGTTGGGCAGCTCGTACTGCGCGTCCGCGCCGACCTTCTTGTCGCTCACCCCGCGGCCGAGCGGAGACTGCGGCGAGTAGGTCTCGATGTCGGAGCTGGCGTACTCGCGCGAGGCGAGCAGGAAGGTCAGCGTGTCGTCCTCGTCGCCGTCGAAGGCGATGGTCACGACCATGCCGGGCGCGACCGCGCCGTTGGCCGCCGGAGCCTCGCCGACCTTCGCGTTCTCCAGGAGCTGGGTCAGCTGGCGCACACGGAGCTCCTGCTTGCCCTGCTCCTCCTTGGCGGCGTGGTACCCGCCGTTCTCGCGCAGGTCGCCCTCCTCGCGTGCAGCGGCGATCTTGGCGGAGATCTCCGTGCGCGCAGGACCAGTAAGGTGCTCAAGCTCGCCCTTGAGCTTGTTGTACGCCTCCTGGGTCAGCCAGGTGACGTTCTCGCTGGTCTGGGTCACAGGTGCTCCTCGTAGGTACTGGGAATACAAAGCAACGCCCTACCAGAAGAATGTTCCTCCACGGATGGGCGAAACCACGAGCCTAACAATTCAGCGGCGGCAGGGGGAGGACATAAGCCATCAGAAAAACGTCAGCGCAGGTCAGCGCTTGTGTGATGAGTGTGACCCCGTTGATGACCCCTGCTGATGCCCCCGACGGCGGCCTCAGTCGCTGTGACAGCCGAGCAGCTCGGCCGTGGTCCCCTGGGACGTCGTCCGGAGCGTGACGAGCCTGTCGATGCGGGTGGCGTCACCGTCGAAGCGGAAGTCGGCGCGGCCGACCTCGGCACCGTTCTCGGCCTGGGAGCGAACGGTGCAGTAGCCGTTCGTGCCGGAGTCCTTGCGGACCTCCAGATGAACCTTGACCGAGTCGTCGTACGTCTTGAAGGCGATGATCTCGGCGCTGATCTTGTTGCCGACAACGTAGTGATAGCCGAACCAGCCGACCACGACGAGCAGTACCGACCCGAGGACGGCGGCGGCGACCCTGAGCCTGCGGTCGGCGCGCTCGTCCGTGGAGCGGCCGTACCGTCCCTCGGGGAGTCGCGAGGTCGCCGTACTCATGATCGTCCTCTCCGCGAAGGCCCGGAAAGCCCGGCCCCGGAATTATTGGCCGCCCGGTTCGGTCACTATAGAAGCCGCTCATCGCACCCGCTCACACCGGGCGCCGACTTACGAGGATTGAGTCTTGACTGACCAGCTGCGACTGATGGCCGTGCACGCGCATCCCGACGACGAGTCGAGCAAAGGTGCGGCCACCATGGCGAAGTACGTGTCCGAGGGGGTGGACGTGCTCGTCGTGACCTGCACGGGCGGGGAGCGCGGGTCCATCCTCAACCCGAAACTGCAGGGCGACAAGTACATCGAGGAGAACATCCACGAGGTACGCAAGAAGGAGATGGACGAGGCCCGCGAGATCCTCGGCATCAAGCAGGAGTGGCTCGGTTTCGTCGACTCCGGCCTGCCCGAGGGCGACCCGCTGCCCCCGCTCCCCGAGGGCTGCTTCGCCCTGGAGGACGTGGACAAGGCGGCCGGGGAACTGGTGAAGCAGATCCGCTCGTTCCGTCCGCAGGTGATCACGACGTACGACGAGAACGGCGGGTACCCGCACCCCGACCACATCATGACCCACACGATCTCGATGGTGGCCTTCGAGGGCGCCGCGGACCCCGAGACCTACCCGGAGTCGGAGTTCGGCGCGGTGTACCAGCCGCAAAAGCTGTACTACAACCAGGGCTTCAACCGGCCGCGTACCGAGGCGCTGCACAACGCGCTGATCGAGCGCGGAATGGAGTCGCCGTACGGGGACTGGCTGAAGCGGTGGTCGGAGTTCGAGCGCACCGAGCGCACGCTGACCACGCATGTTCCGTGCGCGGAGTTCTTCGAGATCCGCGACAAGGCGCTGCTCGCGCACGCCACGCAGATCGACCCCGACGGGGGCTGGTTCCGGGTGCCGATGGAGCTTCAGCGGGAGGTCTGGCCGACGGAGGAGTACGAGCTGGCGAAGTCGCTGGTGGACACTTCCCTCCCCGAGGACGACCTCTTTGCGGGCATCCGCGACAATGCCTGACATGAGCGCAAGCACAAGCCTGGCAATGACGCATCTCCTTCCGTTCGCGGCGGAGGTCGACGAGGACAAGGTGACCCCCGGTGTCCTCGGCTTCATCGTGTTCGCGGTGATGGCTCTCGCCGTGTGGGCCCTGATGAAGTCCATGAGCAAGCAGATGGGCAGGATCGACTTCAAGGAGGCGCCGGACCCCGAGAAGACCCCCGACGCCGCCAGGGAAACGGCCGACGGAGCGACTGACGGCGCGGCCAGGGGATCGGCCGGCGGATCGGCCAAGGGTTCCGCGCAGGAGTGAGGCCGCACCGGGTGCCCGGCACCCGGTGACCGCTCCTCCCGCCCTACCGCCGGCCTGCCGCCTCCACCGGTACCCCCATGACCTCCCGGGCGTGCCGGTTGGGGATCATGCCCAGGCGCCACCCCTGCCAGCCCGACTCCAGGGCCACGCCGCGCTCCAGGAGGAGCTGGTAGGCGTCGACGAAGTCGTCGAGCTTGTCGTCGCGGGACGGGTGGCGGCTGCGCGAGAGCTGGGTCAGTTCCTCCTGGGCCACCGCCGTGCCGATGTCGACGCCGCCGGGGGCCGCGTACGGCAGGAGGGTGCAGCGCAGGAAACGCGCCCAGTCCTCGCCGCGCCGGTCGCCGTACGAGGTGAACAGGCCGATCGCCTCGTCGCACAGGGCCAGCGCCTGCTGGGTGCGGGCGTTGCCCGCGTCGACGATCGCCAGTTCCAGGCAGGTCCAGGCCTCCCCGTGGGCCACCCCGATGCGCTGGAAGTCGGCGCGGGCGTCCACCAGGAGCTGGCGGGCGAATCCCGAGTTGCGCAGCGAGCCCGTCTGGACGGCCCGCTGGTCGCGGGTGACGCGGGCCGAGTGATGGCGGGCGCAGGCCAGGCCGTAGACGTCCCGGATGCGGGAGAACATGGTGCGGGAACGTTCCAGCTCGCGGACCGCCAGATCCAGGTTGCCCGTCTCCTCCAGGGACTGGCCCAGGTAGTAGACCGACCACGCCTCGCCGCGCGCGTCCTCGTTGTCCCGGTGGACCGCCGCCGCCCGGCGCAGCCCGTCCACCGCTGCCGACGCGTCCCCGGCGACCAGCCGGGCCCGGGCCAGCTGGGTCAGGGCCCAGGCTTCGCCACGGGCGTCGCGCGTACGGCCGTACAGGTCGAGGGCCGTGCGCAGTTCGGACTCGGCGCGCGGTACGTCGCCCATCCGCAGGCCCAGTTGGCCGAGCTGGAAGTGGGCCCACGCCTCGCCGTGGATCGACTCACCCTCCTTGTGGAGGACCAGGGAACGGGTCAGCAGGTCCCACGCCTCGGCGAGGTGGGAGCGGTCGCGTTCGACGGCGGCGAGGGCGTGCATCGTCCAGGCGCGGTCGGTCGCCAGTTCGGGCGCCTGCTGGAGCTCCAGGGCCTCCTGGAGCTTCGCCGCCGCCTCGACCAGGTTGCCCTGGTGGTGCAGCGTGATGCCGAGCGAGCACAGTGCCCGCGCGGCGCCCGCGTCGTGGTGGGCCTCCATGTACAGCTCGACGACCGAGGTGAGCGTCGTGCGTGCCTTGTCCAGCTCGCCCAGCTGCCGGGCCGCGATGCCCGTACGCCACTGCACCGAGCGGACCAGCAGGCCCTGGTCCACCGACTCCGCCAGCTCGCTGATCTCGCCGAGCCGGTAGAGGTCGCCGCGCAGCAGGCAGTAGTCGCACAGCGCGCCCAGCAGGTTGAGCACGGCGGCCTGGTTGACGCCGTCCGCGTGCCGCAGCGTCGCCGTGATGAAGCTCGACTCGTCGTCCAGCCAGCGCAGCGCCTCGTCGAGGGAGGTGAAGCCGTGCGGGCTGAAGCGGTCCGAGCGGGTCGACATGTTGCCGTCGACCAGGCGCAGCACCGAGTCGGCCAGCTCGCCGTAGCTCACGATCAGCCGTTCCTGCGCGGCCGTGCGCTCCGCCGGTTCCTCCTCGTCCAGGAGACGGGCCTGCGCGAAGGCGCGGACCAGGTCGTGCAGGCGGTAACGGCTGCCCCGGACATGGTCGATCAGGCCCGCGCGGGCGAGCGCGTCCAGCTGACGGGTCGCCTCCGTCCGGTCCGTGGCCAACAGGGCCGCGGCAGCCGCCGCGCCGAGCGAGGCCCGCCCGGCCAGCGCCAGCCTGCGCAGCAGCCGTCGGCCCGGTTCCGACTGGTCGGTGTAGCGCAGCCACAGCACCCGCTCCACCGGCTCGACCGGGCCGTACGCGCCCAGGTCGGCGGCCAGCCGGCGCTGGCTGCGCGGACCGAGCGAGGAGCCCGCGACGCGCAGCGCCAGCGGCAGCCCGCCGCACAACTCCCTTATCCGCTCGGCGGATTCGGCATCGTACGGACTCGATCCCGACCCTGGCTCGGCCTGCGCGGACGCGTTCAGCAGTTCCTCCGCGCCTGCCGCGTCCAGGGGCTCGACGGCCAACTGGTGCACCCAGAAGGGCAGTTCGGCCGGAAGGTCGAGGGGCTCCCGGGCGGTGACGATGACGAGGCTGTCGGAGCGCTCCGGGACGAGCGTGCGGACCTGCTCGGGGTCCTGGGCGTCGTCCAGGACGATCGTCACCGGGACCCCGGTGAGGTGCTGGTTGTACAGCTCGCTCAGCCTTCTGACCTGCTGGTCCGGTGACGAACGCTCACGGAAGAGCGACTGCTCGCGGGAGGCGCCGAGCCGGTTGAGGAGATACAGCAGGGCGTCGCGGGTGGGCAGCGGTGGCTCCTTCGGGCTGTCGCCGCGCAGATCCACCACGCACGCCCCCCGGAACTGGTCCCGCAGATCGTGCGCCGCGTGGATGGCGAGCGCGCTGCGGCCACTGCCGGACGCGCCGTGCAGGACGACCAGGGTCGGCCGGGTCTCCGTACTCGCCCGGGCCGAGTGCACCCACTGCCGGATACGGGCCAGTTCCTGCCGCCGGCCCGCGAACGGCTCGTCCGGGTCCGGGAGTTGGGCGAAGGACTGATCGAGGACGCTGCGCGTGCGGGCCGCCGCGCTCTTGTCGCTGCCGCGCAGCCTCGGCCCCGACTTCTTCGGCCCGGTGGACGCGCTGAGCACCCGCTGCTGGTCGAGGAACGGACGGATGCCGCGTACCTCCAGCGCCGTCAGCCAGGTCAGCCGCAGTTGTTCTGGACCGCCGGGCTGGCTCACGGCGCCGGCCCGGTGGTGGGCGGCCGGCAGATGGGAGGCGGTCACCTTGAGGACGGTCGCGGCGGCGCCCACGACGCCCACGGTCAGCGCCGCCCCGACGGCGGTGCCGGTGCCGGTGCCGAGCGCCAGGTCGGCGACGCCTGCCGTGAGCGCGGCAACAGCCGCCACCAGCAAGGGAGTTCCGGCACCCTCCCGGGCGTAGCGCTGTCCGAAGGTGAGCTGCCCGGCCTTCGCCTCGTCGAGCGCCCGCGTGTACGCCGCGTACTCCTCCGCGGACGACTTCGCCATGGTGTCCAGCGCCCCGCGCGCCCGTGTGAGCAGCACGCCCCCGTCCGTACGCCCCCCGGACCGCCGCACCTCTTCCTCCACGGCCCGGCCCAACAGCCGCTCGGCTTCCGCCCGGTGGCTGTCCTGCATGGTGTGTCCCCCTCTGGCGTCAACTCTTTTATCTATGAGTGTCCTTCGGAGGAGGCGTGAGCGCGAGAGGGCGGCGATCACGAACGGCCGTGGCGGTGAGAGATCCAGAACTCTGTAGGGCGCTGGATGATCACAAAGTGATCACCAGTGCTGGATCGTGCCTCACTTTCAGAAAACGGCCTAGAAAGTATCAACACCTCCGTAGCTTCTTCCCAGGAAAAGAGGGGGTCGTGGTGCGCGAGGATCACGCGACGTTGGTCGCATTGGGGTTCAACTCTGACGAGCTTGAGGCGATGGGGCTGGACAAACCCGCGACCGCGGAGCCGTCTCGGCTCATGGACGCCTACCTGCGACGCAGTACCAAGAAGGAGGACCTGACCACGATTCGTGGGCACGTGCGAGAGCTGGTTCGCTGGGTGCAGGCAGAAGGTCTTCAGATTCGGCACATCTGGTTCGAGCAACTCTCGGCATCCAAGACCTATGTGCGGCGCAGGGAGTTTGAGAAGGCCACGCAAGCCATCATGAATGGCAAGTCCAAGACGCTGGGCGTGTGGAAGACGGACCGCTTCGACCGGCGCGGCATGGGGGCGGTGGGGCGAATGCTGGACGAGTTCGACCGCAGGCAGGCACGGCTCGTTTCCGTCACGGAGGGGTTAGTAGCTGCTCGGCAAGGAGTGTGTACGAGGTCGAATTAGCTCGATCGTGTGATGGTCGGCTTCCGGGCTTGCGGTGCCCTGGGCCGTTTGGGTTAGCGTGGTTGTGCGACCTGGGACACCGGGTACGGCGTCAGCGTGCGGGGCCCCTGCTCCACCAGTGGATGGTTCAGGGCCTCTCCGTCGCCTCTGGCCGTACCCACCTGGCCAGGTCGCGTAGGGAACTGGCCTCCCGGGCCAGGACCACGCACAGGATGCGTGTCGCCGCCCCGGGGTCGAGTACGCCGGGGACCAGCTCGCCCAAGACCGTTCGGGGCGCGCGGCTGAACGGACTCACTCCCGCTCAGTCCACAGGAACGGTTACGGAGAACCACTACGCAGCGAACTGGGCGAGATCGTCATGTGTGGGACCGGGGTTGTGACCCCGGACGAGTGGTTTCGGATCAAGGCCCTCATTGCTGAACGGACCGATGCGCGTTGGGCCAGGGGAAAGCCGGAGGCGAAGTATCTCGGCACGAGCATCTACCGGTGTGGCCGGATGAGGGACAAGACGGGCACCGGAAGGCTCGATCCGTGCGGTGGCCCAATGAGCCAGCGTGGCGGCCGCTACCGGTGCGAAGTCCGGCAGACGCGCGGCAGGTCGGTCTGTGAGGGTTCGATGACCCTCGCTGGACGTATTGACCACGCGGTCGGGCATGCCTGGATCGACCACATCACCGCCCTTGAGCCAGACGCACCAGTCATTGCCGAGATTGCTCGCCGGTGGATCGCGTTCACGGATCCAGAGACGCAGGCGAAGAAGAAGGAAACGCAGAGGGCACTTGAAGCGGCGCAGAAGCGTGTGGAGAAGCTTGAAGAGGACTTCTACGTCTACGGGAAAATGGACGAAGGGCGCTTCGAGGAACTGAGCGAGGGGCAGCGCGCAGTCATCGAGAACGCGACCGCGATGGTGGAATCACTGGCATCGGAAGGTGAGCCTGTCCTGCATCCCGATGCTCTGAAGGAAGCGTGGGAAGGAGCAGACATGGTCGATAAGCGGATGCTGTTGAAGTGCGCGCTCGGGGCCGAAGGCATCACGGTCAGGCCGGCGTCGAGGCAGGGGGACCCCACGCCGATCCTGGAACGGCTGGAGTTCGACTGGCTGTGACTTCAGAGTTCACGGGTGCTTGAGGGCGATCCGTGAGGTTCGTGCGCCATGCATGTGGCGTGGGTGCGTGCGCATTGCGGCGTGCGCGAGGATGGGCACATGCCCAACCGACTCGCACGTGCCACGTCCCCCTACCTCCTTCAGCACGCGGACAACCCGGTTGACTGGTGGTCGTGGGAATCCGCTGCTTTCGAGGAAGCCCGGCGGCGTGATGTGCCCGTCTTCCTGAGCGTCGGGTACAGCTCTTGCCACTGGTGTCATGTCATGGCTTCCGAATCATTTGAGGACGAGGCCACCGCCGAATTCCTTAACGCCCGCTTTGTTGGCATCAAGGTCGACCGCGAGGAACGCCCTGACGTCGACGCTGTCTACATGGAAGCCGTCCAAGCCGCCACCGGCCAGGGCGGCTGGCCCATGACCGTGTTCCTCACCCCAGATGCCGAACCCTTCTACTTCGGCACATACTTCCCGCCAACGCCCCGGCACGGCATGCCCTCCTTCCGGCAGGTACTGGAAGGCGTGCACCAGGCTTGGACTGGCAAGCGGGACGAAGTAGTAGAGGTCGCGGGGAAGATTGTGCGGGATCTGACAGGGCGGGAGATCAACTACGGCGACGCGAAGGTCCCCGGCGAGGAGGAGCTGGCTCAGGCCCTCCTGGGGCTCACTCGGGAGTATGACCCGCAGTGCGGTGGGTTCGGCGGGGCGCCGAAGTTTCCGCAGTCCATGGTCGTCGAGTTCCTGTTGCGGCATCACGCACGTACCGGGGCTGAGGGGGCTCTGCAGATGGCGCAGCACACGTGTGAGCGCATGGCGCGAGGCGGGATCTACGACCAACTTGCCGGTGGTTTCGCACGGTACTCCGTCGACCGAAACTGGGTAATTCCGCATTTTGAGAAGATGCTCTACGATAATGCCCTTTTGTGTCGAACTTATGCCCATCTCTGGCGCGCCACCGGCTCCGAGCTCGCCCGGCGCGTCGCCCTGGAGACCGCCGACTTCCTGGTGCGTGAACTCCGCACGAACGAAGGCGGGTTCGCGTCCGCGCTCGACGCCGACAGTGATGACGGGTCCGGCAGGCACGTCGAGGGCGCCTACTACGTGTGGACGCCGGCCCAGCTCGCCGAGGTGCTCGGCGACGAGGACGCGGAGCTTGCCGCGCACTACTTCGGGGTGACGGCGGACGGCACCTTCGAGGAGGGTGCCTCTGTCCTCCAACTTCCGCAGCACGAGGGCGTGTTCGACGCCGAGAAGATCGATTCCGTCAAGGCGCGGTTGCTCGACGCCCGTCGCGAGCGGCCCGCTCCCGGGCGGGACGACAAGGTGGTCGCCGCCTGGAACGGGCTCGCCGTTGCCGCGCTCGCCGAGACCGGCGCCTACTTCGAGCGGCCCGACCTCGTGGACGCCGCGCTGGCCGCCGCCGATCTCCTCGTACGGGTTCACCTGGACGACCGGGCCCAGCTCTCCCGTACCAGCAAGGACGGGCAGGTCGGGGCGAACGCCGGGGTGTTGGAGGACTACGCCGATGTCGCCGAGGGGTTCCTCGCGCTTGCCTCCGTGACGGGGGAGGGGGTGTGGCTGGAGTTCGCCGGGTTCCTGCTCGACCATGTGCTCGTGCGGTTCGTCGACGCCGAGTCGGGTGCCCTGTACGACACCGCCAGTGACGCCGAGCAGCTCATCCGGCGGCCTCAGGATCCGACCGACAACGCGGTGCCCTCCGGGTGGACGGCCGCCGCGGGGGCGTTGCTCGGTTACGCGGCCCAGACCGGTTCCGAGCCCCATCGGGCCGCCGCCGAGCGGGCGTTGGGCGTGGTGAAGGCGCTAGGGCCGCGTGTGCCGCGGTTCGTCGGGTGGGGGCTCGCTGTCGCCGAGGCGCTGCTCGACGGGCCGCGAGAGGTTGCGGTGGTCGGGCCGTCGCTTGGTGATCCGGCCACAACGGCCTTGCACCGTACGGCACTTCTGGCCACCGCGCCGGGTGCTGTCGTCGCGGTGGGGACTGCGGACAGTGACGAGTTGCCGTTGCTCGGCGGGCGGATTCTCGTTGGCGGTGAACCGACCGCATACGTCTGCCGTAACTTCACCTGTGACGTTCCGACGACCGATCCGGAGCGCCTGCGTGTCGCGCTGGGCGGCTGAAAGCGCCCCAACCAGGGTGAATCAGGAGGGAACGCGGCTTCCCGAGTCGTGTTCGGCGGGCTGGATTTACGGATGTGTTCGGATACATCCGGCTAGAGGGTCCACCGTTCCGAAACATGCTATTTATCGGAAGAGTTCGCCCCCTTCATACTCCTCCCCTAGGTTCGCCACCGGAACGCGGCAGGGGTAACTCCCTGTCGCGACAGGGGGTATGGGATCTGGGGGGATCTGTTGCTCACGTCTGTATTCATCGCTGCCGTTTCGCTGGCCCTGTTCTGGATGGCCGCCTTCACCTTGTGGTGGCAGATGCACGCCTGGCGTACGCCGGAAGTGCTTGCCTCCACCCGATTCAGTAGTCCGGACGGCGGTGAGGGGCTGTCGTTCTCGCTCCTGCTGCCCGCCCGGCACGAGCAGGCCGTACTGGACCACACCATCCAGCGCCTCCTCGAATCCGGTCATACCGACTTCGAGATCATCGTCATCGTCGGGCACGACGACCCCGAGACCGCGGCGGTGGCCGAGCAGGCCGCCGAACGCGACGCGCGCGTCCGGGTCGTCGTGGACACCCACGAGAGGAAGAACAAGCCGAGGGCCATGAACACGGCGTTGCCGCACTGCCGCGGCAACATCGTCGGGGTCTTCGACGCGGAGGACCAGGTCCACCCGGAGCTGCTCTCCCACGTCGACCACGCGTTCCGGACCACTGGCGCGGACGTCGTCCAGGGCGGTGTCCAGCTCATCAACTTCAACTCCAGCTGGTACAGCCTGCGCAACTGCCTGGAGTACTTCTTCTGGTTCCGGTCGCGGCTCCATCTGCACGCGCAGAAGGGGTTCATCCCACTCGGCGGCAACACCGTCTTCGTACGGACCGAGGTGCTGCGGGACGTGGCCGGCTGGGACCCCGACTGCCTTGCCGAGGACTGCGATCTGGGCGTACGGCTGTCCAGCGTCGGCAAGAAGGTCGTCGTCGCCTACGACTCCGACATGGTGACCAAGGAGGAGACCCCGGGCTCGCTGATGTCGCTGCTCAAGCAGCGCACCCGCTGGAACCAGGGCTTCCTTCAGGTGTACCGGAAGGGGGACTGGAAGCAACTCCCGGGATTCGGGCAGCGGTTGCTTGCCCGCTACACCCTGATGACGCCCTATCTCCAGGCGATCTCCGGGGTGGTGATCCCGCTCAACGTGGCCGTCGCGCTCTTCCTCGACGTGCCCGTCGGCGTTGCCTTCATCACCTTCCTGCCGCTCGTCACCGCCATGGTGACCTTCGTCTTCGAGCTCGTCGGACTGCACGACTTCGGCAAGCAGTACGGGCTCCGGATCCGTCTCGTCCACTATCTCAAGCTCGTCGTGGGCGGCCCCTTCTACCAGGTGGTCCTCGCCGGGGCGGCCGTGCGCGCCGTCTGGCGTGAACAACGCGGCCGCGACGACTGGGAGTTGACCAGTCACGTCGGCGCACACCTCAACTCCCGTGAGTTCCGAGAGGATGTTCCCGCGTGACTTCCACCCTCCCTGCGGTGACCGCGGTTCCCAAGGTCCCCGCACAGCGGCAGCCTGCGCCCGAAACCGGGTCGGCCCCTCGGGCAACTCCGGCGCCGAGCCGCTGGGGCCGCCTCCGATCCGCCCGCCCCGACCTTCTGACCTGCGGTCTTCTTCTCGTGGCCATCATGGTCGTGCAGGGCTGGAACATCGCCGACTATCCGACCCTGAGCGACGACGAGGGCACCTACCTCGCGCAGGCGTGGGCCGTGCAGCAGGGCAAGGGCCTCGCCCACTACACCTACTGGTACGACCATCCGCCCCTCGGCTGGATCCAGATAGCCGCCCTGACCTGGATACCGTCACTGCTCAGCCCCGACTCGATGACCGTCGGCTCGATGCGCGTCGCGATGCTGCTGGTCAGTGCGGCCAGCGCGGTCCTCGTCTACGTCCTGGGGCGCCGTCTGTCACTGCCCCGCTGGGCCGCGGGGCTTGCCATGGCGCTGTTCGGACTGTCACCGCTCTCGGTCGTGCTCCAGCGGGAGATCTTCCTCGACAACATCGCGGTGATGTGGGTGCTGGCCGCCTTCACCCTCGCAGCCTCCCCGAGCCGCCACCTGTGGCACCACTTCGGCGCCGGTATGGCGGCTGCGGCGGCGGTGCTCACGAAGGAGACGATGCTCGTCATCCTGCCCGCCCTGCTGGTCACCATGTGGCGGCACGGCCACCGCGACACCCGCAAGTTCGCGCTCACCGGCGCCGTCACCGCCTGCGTCCTGATCGGCCTCTCCTACCCCCTGTTCGCCCTGCTCAAGGGCGAGTTGTTCCCGGGCGGCGGCCATGTCTCGCTGATCGACGGGCTCAAGTACCAGATGACCAGGCCTGGTTCGGGTTTCATCCTCGACAAGGGCTCCGGCTCGTACGGCGTCCTGCAGTCCTGGCTCTACTACGACCGTGTTCTGCCCCTCGGCGGCCTCGCCGGCGCCCTGCTCCTCATCGCCTCCTGGCGCTGGTCGGTCACCGCCCGCGCACTGGCCGGACCGGCCCTCACCGTCGGCATCCTCGCCCTGGTCGCGATGCGCCCCAGCGGCTATCTGCCCGCGATGTACGTCATCCAGGCGCTGCCCTTCCTCGCCCTGGTCCTCGCCGGAGGCATCGCGAGCGTCGCCCACGCGGTACTGCGCCGACGGCGCGCCGAAGGAGAGAGGCGGCGACTCACCTGGGTGCGGTACGCGGTTGCCGCGGTCCTCGTCGCCGCGTCGGCCGTGTACGTCGTACCGCGCTGGTACGACGGTGACCGTACCGCCCTCACCGCCGACGCCAACGCCCCGTACCGGGCCGCCTCCAAGTGGCTCGCGACCGAGGTCGCCGACCCGGCGCACACCCGGGTACTCGTCGACGACGCGCTCTGGCTCGACCTCGTGCACGCCGGGTACAAGCCCGGGCTCGGCGTCATCTGGTTCTACAAGGCCGACCTCGACCCGGCTGTGACGAAGACGATCCCCGGGGGCTGGAAGGACCTGGACTACGTCGTCGCCTCTCCGACAGTGCGGCGCGACGCGGTCGATCTGCCCAACGTCAAGGCCGCGATGGAGCATTCGACCCCGGTGGCCACCTTCGGCGCCGGTGACGACCGGATCGAGATCCGCAGTATCGACGCCGCGGGAGGCGCCCGATGAGCAGCTTCGAGTCCACTGTCCCTGGTGAACCGGGTGATCGGGCCGTACACGCGGCGGCCACGAGTGAGCCGAAGGGGCGTGCCGGCGTCTCGACACCGGCTCTGGCGCCCGGGAGGCGAACCGAGCGAAAGGACACAGTTGCCGAGCCCGGTGCCGTCACCATCGTCGTACCGACCTTCAACGAGTCCGCGAACATCGGGGAGTTGCTGCGCCGGATCACCGAGTCGGTGCCGTCGCGGCTGGCCTGCGAGGTCGTCTTCGTCGACGACTCCACGGACGACACCCCCGAGGTGATCTCCGAGGCCGCGCAGGACTGCCCGTTCCCCGTCACCGTCATCCACCGCGAGGAGGCGGTGGGCGGGCTCGGTGGCGCGGTCGTCGAGGGCATCAAGGCGGCGACCTCCGACTGGATCGTCGTCATGGACGGCGACTGTCAGCATCCGCCGTCCCTGGTACCGGAGTTGGTGGCCACCGGGGAGCGGGCCAACGCCGGGCTCGTGGTTGCCTCCCGCTACATCAAGGGCGGCAGCCGGGCCGGGCTCGCGGGCAACTACCGGGTGGCCGTGTCCCGTTGTGCGACCTGGCTGACCAAGTCCCTGTTCCCGCGCAGGCTGCACGGCATCAGCGACCCGATGAGCGGGTTCTTCGCGATCCGGCGCAGCGCGGTCACCGCCGACATCCTCCAGCCCCTCGGCTACAAGATCCTCCTCGAACTGGCCGTCCGCAGCCGCCCTCGCGAGGTCACCGAGGTCCCCTTCGTCTTCCAGGACCGCTACGCCGGCGAGTCCAAGTCCTCTGCCCAGGAGGGCCTGCGCTTCCTGCGCCATCTGGTCGGCCTGCGCTCCGCCTCGCCCGCCGCCCGCATGATCGGCTTCGGCCTGATCGGCGCCACCGGCTTCCTGCCGAACCTGCTCGGGCTGTACGGGCTCACCGCGGCCGGTCTGCACTACGTACCGGCCGAGATCCTCGCCAACCAACTGGGCGTCGCCTGGAACTTCCTGCTCATCGAGCATCTGCTGTTCCGCGACCGCCGCAGGCACCGGCGCTGGTGGGACCGCGCCGGCCGGTTCGCGGTGATCGCCAACCTCGACCTCGTCCTGCGGCTGCCGCTGATCGCGCTGTTCGTGGACCGGTTCGGGATGGGCGTGCTGTCCGCCACCGCGCTCGCGCTGGTGACGACCTTCGTCCTGCGCTTCGTCGGAACCGAAGCGCTGGTCTATCTGCCGCGTCGGGGTCACCAGGGGGCCGGGCGCGAAAGCGAAGCAGCAAGGAGAGCCGCGTGAGACCGTTCAGCACATTCAGCACATTCAGCACAGCAGGAAGAGCAGCGGGAAGATCAGCGCGGAGATCAACTGCGCGCAGAAGAACCGCACTTGTCGGGGTCGGGGCCCTGACCGCCGGTCTCCTCCTCACCTCGCCCCAGCCCGCGTCCGCCGCCAACCTCGTCCTCAACCCCGGCTTCGAGACGGCGGGCAGCGGCGACATGCCGTACTGCTGGGAGAAGTCGGGGTGGGGCGACAATGACTTCACCTTCTCCACCGTCACCGGCGGCCACTCGGGCTCGAAGGCCATGAAGGTCGAGCTGACCCGGCGGGTGAGCGGCGACCGCAAGGCGCTGATCACCGAGGACACGACCTGCGCGCCCGTGGTGACGGCGGGCAAGCAGTACGACCTCGGGCTCTGGTACAAGACGACCACCCCGGACGCGGCCATCACCCTGTTCCGGCACGACACGACGCTCGGCTGGCAGTACTGGACCGACCTCAAAACCCTGGAGATGCAGGGGAGTTGGACCCAGGCCACGGTCCGCACACCGGCGGTCCCGGCCGGCACCGACCGCATCACCTGGGGTGTCTCGGTCTACGGCACGGGCTCCGCGACCACCGACGACTACACGATGGAGCAGGTCGCCGACCCGGTCCCGCCCGCCACCTGCACCAGCACCGCCGAGGAGTGCGCCAACGGGAAGTGGACGGTGCTGCCCACGCAGAACCCGGTCCGCTCCATGCACTCCGTCGTCCTCAACAACGGCAAGGTGCTGCTGATCGCGGGCTCCGGCAACAGCGAGGAGCAGTTCAACGCGGGCACGTTCACCAGCGCGGTGTACGACCCGGCCAACGGCACCTACAAGGTCATCCCCACGCCGAAGGACATGTTCTGCTCCGGGCACGTCCAGCTCCAGGACGGGCGCGTGCTGGTGATGAGCGGCAACAAGGCGTACCCGGTCGCCGGCGGGCACGGCTACGAGGGCTACAAGGACTCGTACATCTTCGACCCGGTGACCGAGACGTACAGCAAGACGAACGACCTGAACGACGGTCACTGGTACCCGTCGGCGACCGCCCTCGGCAACGGCGACGTGATCTCCTTCGGCGGGCTGAAGGAGGATTCGACGGGTTCGGTGACCGCCGAGCTGTGGTCGGACGCGCAGCAGCAGTGGCTGCCGCTGTGGCAGGTCAACCAGACCTGGTCGTACTGGGGTCTGTACCCGTCGATGATCCTGATGCAGGACGGCCGCCTCTTCTACTCGGGCAGCCATGTCTTCGGCAACGGCACGCCCGGCACCGGGTCGGCGGTCTACGACTACGCGGCCAACGCGACGACCGCGATCTCCGGGCTCCAGAACAAGGACCAGCGCGACCAGTCGGCGAGCGTGCTGCTGCCGCCGGCCCAGGACCAGAGGGTGCTGACGCTGGGCGGCGGCAACATCGAGTCCAACCCGGACGCCAACCGGTTGACCGACATCATCGACCTCAAGGCGGCCGACCCGGCGTACGTGGCGGGTCCGCCGCTGCCGCAGGGCACGGTCGACCTCGGCAACGGCCCGGTCGCCGAAACCGGCAACCAGGGCAAGATGTACGTCTCCGCCGTACTGCTGCCGGACGGCAAGGTGCTGGAGACCGGCGGCGCACTGCACAACCGGGCCAACCCGGTCTTCGAGTCGTCGATCTACGACCCGGCGGCGAACACCTTCGACCCGGTGGCCGCCGATCCGCAGGCCCGGGGCTACCACTCGTCGTCGTTCCTGCTGCCCGACGGCCGGGTGATGTCGACCGGTGACAACCCGGGCAACGGCACCTGGAACCACAACGTGTCGATCTACACCCCGCCGTACCTCCTCAAGGGCACGCGTCCGACGATCACTTCGATGATCGACGGCGAGTGGAACTACGGCGACACGCAGCGCATCACGGTCGACCGCCCCATCGTCAAGGCGGAGTTGATCCGCCCGGCCGCGGTCACGCACTCCTCGGACCCGAACCAGCGGTTCGTGGACCTGCCCCTGTCGGTCGACGGCAACAACATCGACCTCAATGTGACGAGCAACCCCAACCTGGCCCCGCCCGGCTGGTACATGCTCTTCGCGGTCGACGCCAACGGCGTTCCCTCGGTGGCGAAGTGGGTCCACCTCCAGGGGCCGGCGGCACTGTCGTCGACGGCGATGTCCATGTCGATGCCCATGGAATCCTCCGACGCCACCCCTTCCGCGCACATCCACTCCTTCGCGGACGGACTGAAGGGCAAGGTCACCGGCCCCGGCAAGGAGCGCGCCTCGCAGAACGTCAGCCCGACCCTCTCGGGCTGCGACCGCCACTACGGCTCGATCAACGTCTGCGTCCCGACGGTGTTCCCGGCGGAGGTCAAGCAGACGACGGCCGCCCGCTGCGCCTGGCTCAGGGCCAACGACTACGGCCGCCTGAAGATCAACGGCAAGGACGACCCCCTCGGCCTCGATCCGAGCCGCAACGGGGTGGCCTGCGAGAAACAGGACCTGAGGAAGAGCGCGAAGAAGTGAGGTAGTGGTAGGGGAACTGGTGTCCCCGACTCCCGGTGGGCGCGCCCGCGCCGGTGGGCGCGCCCACCGGGAGTGACCGCAGGTCAGGAAGGGCCCTGCGTAGGCAGGCCGTGTTCGAAGACGTCCACCGTACGGTCCAGCAGGTCGGCCAGGTTGTCCTTGAAGTCGTTCTGGGCCCAGTAGACGGTGACCTCCGACAGGCCGCCGATCAGGGACATGGCGTAGACGCGGACCTCCAGGTCGGCGGGGTCGCGGCCGGTGCGCTCCGCGATGACGCGGCAGAGGAGGCGCCCGGTTTCGGACATGCTCTCGATCATGCGGGAGCGGACCGCCGGGACCTCCAGCATCAGCCGGCCGCGTAGCCGGGTCACCTGCGGCTCTTCGATCCAGTTGACACCGACGGCCTGCTTCACGAGGTACCGAAGGGAGTCGAGCCACGGTTCGTCCGCCGGTCGTGCGCGCAGTTCCTCTTCCAGGACGGAGTCGTACTCGTCGGTGAGCACGATGTCCTCCTTCGTGGGGAAGTAGCGGAAGACCGTGGACTGCGACACCTCGGCGCGCTCGGCGATCTGCTCGATCGTCGTGGCGTCGTACCCCTGGTCCTCGATCAGCTCGTACGTCGCGGCACGGATCGCCATCCGGGTCTTGATCTTCTTCCGCTCACGGAGGCCCAGCTGGGGGCGGTCGGCGAAGGGAGAGGTGCGTGCGGCCGTCATACGTTCATTGTCGGCCATCGGGCCGGTCGGCGGCGATGTCGGTGGCCGTGTCAGTGGCCACGTCAGGGGTGCCGACAGGGATGGCGGCAGGGGTGGGGGATGTCGGGTTCGTCGGTGCGGGCCCGGTGTGTGTCGGGGTGTTGGGGAGGAACGCCCCGGCCAGCAGCGCCGCAGCCAGAGCCGCCACCCCGCTCACCAGCAGGACGACGCCCATGCCATGGACGTACGCACTGTTCGCTGAGGTCAGCAGTTGCGCCGAGCCCGTCCGTTCCGCGATCAGATGGGCCGCCACCACCGAGTCGCCGGCCGTGTCCGCGATGCCGGCGGGCAGGCCCGTGACGTCGAGGCCGTCGCGGAAGGTGCTCGCCAGCAGGCTGCCCAGCAGCGCGATGCCGATCGCGCCGCCCACCTGGCGCAGCGTCATCAGGAGTCCGGAGCCGCTGCCCGCGCGGTCGGCGGGCAGGGCGGCCAGGGCGCCGTCCATCGCCGGGACGATGGCGAAGCCGAAGCCGAAGCCGGCGATGGTCAGCCACAGGGCCGTGTAGCCGTAGCCCGCGTCGACCGTCGTACGGCTGCCAAGGATCGCCGCGAAGGCCAGGACCACCAGGCCGGCGGCCACTGTCGCCCGCGAGCCGAACCGGGCACTCACGGGCTGCGCCGCCCGCGCGGCCACCGACAGGCCGGCCATCAGCGGCAGCAGCCGTACGCCCGTGCCCAGGGCGTCACTGCCCAGCACCGCCTGGAGATACGGCGGCAGGACGAACATCAGGCCGGACAGGACGAACATCACCAGCGTCGCCGCGACCGTGTTCAGCAGGAAGCCCCGCTGGGAGAGCAGCGTCATGTCGAGCATGGGGCGGGTGGCGCGGCGTTCGCGCAGGACGAGGGCCGTCAGGAGTACGGCCGCCGCGGCGAACAGGGTGAGGACCAGCGGGTCGGTCCAGCCCCGGGTGGGGGCCTCGATGATCGCGTAGATGAGCGCGCCCAGGCCTGTCGCCGTGAGCGCCGTGGAGACCACGTCCACCTTGGGGGAGGCCGGGTCGCGGGTCTCGGGGAGGAGGAACACGCAGGCCGTGATGCCGATGGCGACCATCGGGACGTTGATCAGGAAGACCGAGCCCCACCAGAAGTGGTTGAGCAGCCAGCCGCCGATGATCGGGCCCAGCGGCATCCCGAGCGCGGAGCCTGCCGAGATGACGCCGACGGCCTTGGTGCGCTCGTGGGGCGGGAAGAGCGAGGGCAGGACGGAGAGGGCCAGGGGCATGACCAGGGCCGCGCCCACGCCCATCAGCGCGCGGGCCGCGACGATCCAGTTCACGTCACCTGCCAGCGCTCCGACGAGCGACCCGGCGAGGAAGATCCCGAGCCCGGCGATCAGCATCCGGCGGCGCCCGAAGCGGTCGCCGAGGAGACCTGCCGGGAGCATCAGCGCGGCGAACACGACGATGTACGCGTCCGCCATCCACTGCTGGTCGCCGGTGGACGCGCCGAGCTGTTCGGCCATCGTGGGCAGCGCGACGTTGAGGATCGTCATGTCGAAGCCGAGGACGAGCATGCTCGCGACCAGGGCGCCCAGGGCCCACCATCGGCGGGGGTCGAGGGGCGGGGTGGTGTCTGTGCCGGTATCCGGTCCAGTGACAGTAGCCATGAAATGAGAGTAGCTTCCAAAAGGTGGTGACTGTCAACCTGATGTGGATGTGAGGGAGCGGAAATCGGAGGCGAGGGCACAGAAAATGGCCGCGGCTCGGAAGCCGCGGCCATCTCGGAGGGAAGGGGGGAGGGGTAGAGGGGCGGGGTAGAGGGGCGGGGGTTACCCGTGTTGGTAGGCCACCATCGAGATGCCGATGTAGTGCGCGACGAAGGCCGCGAGGGTCAGGGAGTGGAACACCTCGTGGAAACCGAACCAGCGCGGTGACGGGTTGGGGCGCTGGAGCCCGTAGATCACGCCGCCCGCGCTGTAGAGGAGTCCGCCGACGAGGACCAGTACCAGGACGGTGATGCCGCCCGCGCGCATGAAGTCCGGCAGGAAGAAGACGGCCGCCCAGCCCATCGCGATGTAGCAGGGGGTGTAGAGCCAGCGCGGGGCGCCGACCCAGAACACGCGGAAGGCGATGCCGGCCACGGCCGCACCCCAGATGCTCCACAGCAGCCACTGACCCTTGCTCGCCGGGAGCAGCAGCATCGTCAGCGGGGTGTAGGTGCCCGCGATGATCAGGAAGATGTTCGCGTGGTCGAGCCTGCGCAGGACGCCGTCCATGCGCGGGCTCCAGGTGCCGCGGTGGTAGAGCGCGCTCACGCCGAACAGCAGGCAGGCGGTGAGAGTGAAGATCCCGCAGGCGATGCGTGCCCGGCTCGAACTGGCGAGCGCGGTGAGCACCAGGCCGGAGATGAGTACGGCCGGAAACATGCCGAGATGCAGCCAGCCGCGCAGTTTGGGCTTGATCTCATCGGAATGTGGCAGCGAGAGCGCCAGGGGACTGCGGCCGACGGCCGGCGAGTCCAGGGGCGCGTCGGGGGCGGACGCAGTCATGACGGCAATCGTACCTACGGAACCGTAAGTTACGCGTCAGTCCGGGGATGGAAGGGCCGGAAGTGGCCAGCCTCTCATGTGCATTGGGGCGGCATCGGGGCCGGCTCGGCGCTCGGGTGCGCCAGGTGAATGCGTGGTGACCCGGAGGAAACGCCTGGGCGGGCGGCGAATGAGTGGCAATGGTCACGTCGCTCAGGTGTGAGGCCCTCTGGACAGATGGGCGCTCCAGTCGGATGATCAAATGAGTGCGGTCGGCACCGGATGAGCGCCATTGATCAATATCGTGAAGCATCCGGGTCGCAGCCCCCAAGGGGCAGTC
The DNA here is from genome assembly GCF_010550245.1 of Streptomyces sp. SID12501. Classification (GTDB taxonomy): domain Bacteria; phylum Actinomycetota; class Actinomycetes; order Streptomycetales; family Streptomycetaceae; genus Streptomyces. The sequence continues at coordinate 203,830 of NZ_JAAGLU010000013.1, read as the reverse complement.
AACAAAAAACCCTCATTCAAGGAGCAGATCGTGGCGCGCGACATCGCGGCTCCCGTTCCCCCTGACACCTTCCTCTCAGGCACCGTCCCGACCGACCACAAGCAACTGGTCTCGTGGGTCAACGAGATCGCAGAACTTACGCAGCCGGACAACGTGGTCTGGTGTGACGGATCAGAGGCCGAGTACGAGCGACTGTGCGAAGAGCTCGTCCAAAAAGGCACCTTCAGGAAACTGGACCCGATCAAACGCCCCAACTCCTACTACGCGGCCTCCGACCCGACCGATGTCGCGCGTGTCGAGGACCGCACCTTCATCTGCTCCGAGAAGGAGGAGGACGCGGGCCCCACGAACCACTGGAAGGATCCCGCCGAGATGCGGGACATCTTCGTGGGGGAGAAGGGCGTCTTCCGCGGCTCGATGAAGGGCCGGACGATGTACGTCGTCCCGTTCTGCATGGGCCCGCTCGGCTCGGACCTCTCCGCCATCGGCGTCGAGATCACCGACTCGGCGTACGTCGCCGTGTCCATGCGGACGATGACCCGCATGGGCAGCCAGGTCCTCGACGAACTCGGCTCCGACGGCTTCTTCGTGCGTGCTGTGCACACGCTCGGGGCGCCGCTGGCCGAGGGCGAGGCTGACGTCTCGTGGCCGTGCAACTCCACGAAGTACATCTCGCACTTCCCGGAGAGCCGCGAGATCTGGTCGTACGGCTCCGGATACGGCGGCAACGCGCTGCTCGGCAAGAAGTGCTATGCCCTGCGCATCGCGTCCGTCATGGCACGCGACGAGGGCTGGCTCGCCGAGCACATGCTGATCCTCAAGCTCACGCCTCCGCAGGGCGAGTCGAAGTACGTGGCGGCGGCCTTCCCGTCGGCCTGCGGCAAGACGAACCTCGCGATGCTGGAGCCGACGGTCGCCGGCTGGACCGTCGAGACGATCGGCGACGACATCGCCTGGATGCGCTTCGGTGAGGACGGCCGTCTCTACGCCATCAACCCCGAGGCCGGTTTCTTCGGCGTCGCGCCCGGCACCGGTGAGCACACCAACGCCAACGCGATGAAGACGCTGTGGGGCAACTCGGTCTTCACCAACGTGGCGCTGACCGACGACGGCGACGTCTGGTGGGAGGGCATGACGGAGGAGACTCCGGCCCATCTGACGGACTGGAAGGGCAACTCCTGGACGCCGGAGTCCGCCAAGGAAAACGGAAACAGCCCCGCCGCCCACCCCAACGCCCGCTTCACCACGCCCGCCGCCCAGTGCCCGATCATCGCGCCCGAGTGGGAGGACCCGAAGGGCGTGCCGATCTCGGCGATCCTGTTCGGCGGGCGGCGCGCCACCGCCGTACCCCTCGTCACGGAGTCCTTCGACTGGAACCACGGTGTCTTCCTGGGCGCGAACGTGGCCTCCGAGAAGACGGCCGCCGCCGAGGGCAAGGTCGGTGAGCTGCGCCGCGACCCCTTCGCCATGCTGCCGTTCTGCGGCTACAACATGGGCGACTACATGGCGCACTGGATCGACGTGGCGAAGGACAAGGACCAGTCCAAGCTGCCGAAGATCTACTACGTCAACTGGTTCCGCAAGAACGACGAGGGCAAGTTCGTGTGGCCCGGGTTCGGTGAGAACAGCCGGGTCCTGAAGTGGATCGTGGACCGGCTGGACGGAAAGGCCGAGGGCGTCGAGACGCCGATCGGCGTGCTGCCGGCCAAGGGCGCGCTCGACACGGACGGTCTCGAACTCTCCGAGTCCGACCTCGACTTCCTGCTCACGGTCGACAAGGAGGTGTGGCGCGAGGAGGCGGCGCTGGTTCCCGAACACCTGAACACGTACGGCGAGCACACACCGAAGGAACTGTGGGACGAGTACCGGGCGCTGGTGCAGCGCCTGGGCTGAGGCCCACCTCGATAACTCCGCGGCCGGTCGGACTTGCCCTGACCTGCGACGTCGTCATGACCGGCCGCGGTGGTCCTTCGATTTTCAGCCCGTCCGGGGGCGGAGCCCCCAGGGGTTATGCGCGGCCCTCCAGGTAGCGGGTGTGCGTCTCCTGGCGTCGGGCCTCCGCCTCCCGGAGGCTCACCGCCAACCGCTCCGCCTCCTCGTGCAGCAGCCCGAGCTGTCGTTCCAGGTGCCGTTCCGGCGGTTCGGCGCCCGGGGTCAGCCGGGTCCACCACCGGGTCCGTACGAAGGTGTCGACGGCCTCCGGCACGTCCTGGCGTACGGCCCGGGAGAGCGCGTGGACGCCCTCCGGGTCGGTTGCCAGGACCTCGCCGGACCAGTCGGGGTCCAGCAGCGCCGTGAGGAGTCCGGTCAACTCGGTGAGTCGGCCATCGGCGGCGGGCGGCAGTTCGACGCCTTCGAGGTACGTCAGCAACCGGCCGAAATCCCCCCGCAGCTCGTCGAGTTGGGCGGAGAGCTGCGCGGACGGGTCCGGGAAGTCCGGCACCGGCTGCCGCTCCGGCGGGGCGATCAGCGCGCCCGCGCCGTACAGTCCGGCGACGACGACCGGCCAGTACGGTCCCGCCACACCGGTGAAGGTCAGGCCGAGGCCCACCAGCCCGCACGCGCTCCCGGCGATGTTCTTGCGGGACTCCAGGAACCGCAGAAACCTCAGAAACCCCCCGATTCCCATGAACCTACTGGTAGCCACGGATCTCCTTGAACGCGCCGTCGAGCGAGCCGTCCTGGGCGTCGAAGAGGCGACCACCGGTCAGGTCGGCGATGTGCGCCAGCTCGGAGCGGTCGGAGTCGCCGAAGAGGATGGGGAAGACGGGTATCTCCCGCTGCCGGACGGGGAGTTGCCGGTAGAAGCCGTCGAACTCCGCCGCCTTCGCGCCCGCCGTGTTCTCGCCGTCCGTCATCAGCACGATCGACGTGAACGTGTCCCGGTCGGCGCCGAGTTGCTCGTACGCCTTCTCCAGCGAGGTGTAGATCGCGGTGTCGCCGTCCGCCGCCAGCCCGTCGGTGTCCCGGCGGATCGCGTCGAGTCCGCTCTGCGGATCGGAGGGGCTCACGACATGCGTCCGTACGCTCTTCACGTCCGAGCCGAACGGCATCAGCGTGACCTCCTCGCGCTGCCGGAAGTCGCCGGTGAGACCACGCAGCGCCTGCTTCAGCCCGGCCAGCCGCTCGCCCTCCATCGAGCCCGAGGTGTCGAGGACGTACACCGTCCGCGAGGGGCGGCGCAGCTCGTTCTCGTACGCGTCGAGCAGGCCGTCGGCGACGGACCGGCTGCCGGGGAAGGGGAGTTCACGGCGGCGGGAGGTGTCGAGCCCGGCCGCGGGCGGTACGGAGGCGACGACCGGACGGCGGTGGGTGACGTCGGTGATCTCGCGCTGTGTCGCCGGGGTGCGCAGGGCCTCCGTCAGCCGGCGGACGTCCTCCCGGGTCGCCGCGTCGGTCGACGCGAGCGAGGTGACCGGGTAGTCGGCGGTGACGACTCCGTCGCGCGGGCGGATCACCGTGAGTCCCGGGATGCCCTTGAGGACGGACTCGTAGTTGAGGAGGGCGTCGACGGTGCCGCGCCGCTCGTACGCTGCGGCCAGCCAGCCCGACGAACCGGACGTCAGCTTCTGCCCCTTGAAGAACTCCTTCAGCCGCGGGGACGCCTTCGTCACGTCGGCGTCGGTCAGCGCGGCCTGTGCCCCGGACAGTCCCGAGGCGACCGAAACCAGTGTGGAGAAGCCGGAGTTGGAGCGCGCGGGGTCGGTCATGCCGTACGTCAGCCTGCCGTCCCGTACCGCCTCCTCGACCTGGGACCAGGTGACCTGGTCGGGCTTCCAGCCCAACTCTGCGACGGTGGCGTCCCTGACGCCGATCGCGACCGGGCTCGACATGACGGACGTCTCGGACACGACCTTCTTCGCCGCGTCGGGACGCAGCCGCAGATAGTCGTTGGAGGACAGCCACAGGGCGTCGTACACCCCGTCCGTCTTCCCCTTCGCCAGCAGCTCGACGGCGTCGAGGGTGCCCATGTAGGTGGGCCGGACCTTGATGCCGGTGTCCTTCTCGACCTTGGCGAGGACCGGCTTCATGTCGGAGAGTTCGCTGGAGGCGAGGACACGGAGGGTGCCGGGCTCGGGGGCGGCCGGGGCGGCCGGGTCCTGGGACGAGTTCTGCGCCGTGCAGCCGGAGGCCGTGACGGTGGCGGTCAGGAGGGCGAGCGCGAGAGCGGCGGTTGCCGTGCGCCGGTGGGTTCTGCTCATACCTGGCCTCCGTCCAGCGCGCCCCGGGACCGGCTGCGTTCCAAGTAGGCGCTCGCGTGCTGGAGTTCGGAGGTCAGCGACTCCACCGTCGCCGCCATCGCCTCGGTCGCCTGGACCTTGTAGGTGTCGATGGTGTCGAGGGTGCGGTAGATCTGCTGGAAGGCGTTCTTGAGGGTCTCCGCCCCGACGGCCGGGTCGGCGGCGATCCGCTGGATCTCGCCGCTCTGCGTGGCGAGCATCTCCGCGTTGCCCCGGATGAGGTCCTCGGTGGTCCCGCGCAGTGCGTTGACCTGCTCGATGACCTTCTTCTGGTTGTCGAGGGCGCCGGCCAGCATCACGGAGATGCGCAGCGCGGACACGGTCGTGGTGGCCGCGCGGTCGACCCCCTTGATCAGCTCGTCGTTGTTGCGGCGTACGACGTCCATGGCGAGGTAGCCCTGTGCGCATACCGCGAGCTGGGTCAGCAGGTCCTGGTGCTTCTGCCGGACCGGGAAGAGAACATCGGCGCGCAGGTTGTCGGCGCCCGCCGGATCGGCCGCGTCGACGGCGCCGATGTGCTGCTCGACGGCGGAGTCCAGGGCTTCGGTCAGGACGACGTACTCCTGGAGTTTGCCCATGGTCTCCCAGAGGTGGACGCGTTCGGTCTGCAACGCCGCGCTGTCTCTGCGCAGTTCGTCCTGTCCGCCGCGCAGCGAGCCCACGATCTTGTTCAGGGTCGCCTGCGAGGAGGCGTACTTCGCGACGTGGTCGCGCAGTCTGTTGCCGCCCGGCAGCTTGGAGAGGAACTTCCGGCCCTTGCCCGTGGGCAGGTCACGCGGGTCCAGGTCCTCCACCACGCGCCGGAGTTCGACGAGCGAGCCCGCCACCTGCGACTGGGCGTCACCGCCGTTGCTCGGCAGGCTGCGGACGGCCCGTTCCAGCATGCGGTTGGACTGCGCGGCGGCGGTCCGCATCTCACCGGCGCCGAGGCCGGTGATCTCCCCGACCCGGCCCGCGAACTCGGGCGAGCGGGCGTCGAGGGCGGCGAGCCGGCCGACGTACTCGGCGGCCTTGCGGGCCATGTCCGTACGGACACTGTCGTCGACGGGCACGAGACCGCCGGCCTTCTCGCGCGGCACGGCCGCGACGGGCTCGGGCGGGGTGAGCGTGAAGATGTCGTCGCCGCTCTGGCTGCTGTTCTGGCTCGTGTTGTCGGTCGTGTTCTGGTTGTCGGTCGTGTTCTGGCTCGGCTTCTGGAAATTCACGTGTGATTCCCCCTGGTCATGACTGTCCTCGGGCCCGGCGCGCCATCTCGTGCAGCACCTTGGAGGTGGGCACGGGCGCCTGCCGGACGCCGGTCAGTCTCTGGTTGAGGTAGGCGGCGTGGGCGGCGGTGGCCGCGACGAACTCGGCGGCGTCGCCCTGCGGCCGGAACCCGTGCCGGACGGCCAGCTTGCGCAACACCGGGTCGTCGCTGAGGAGTTCACCGAGTGCGCGACCCTCTTCGGTCAGTGGTACGACGGTGTGGTCGCTGTTGGCGGTGGTGTCCGGGTAGAGGACGGTGAGGTCGCCGGCGCTCTGCCGGTCCCCGAGGAGCGAGGCGACCTGCGACTCGTACACCAGGACCAGCGGGTTTCCGGCGCCGCTCACGAAGTCCCGGAACGCCGCGTCGGAGCTGGGCTGTTGGGCGCCCTGGACGCTGACCAGCTTGTGCATCAGGGGCGCGGTGCGGTCGATGTCGGCGTCGCTCGCCACCACCCGGCCCCCGTTCGCCACGTAGCTGGTGGCGGCGAGGTAGAGGGCGCCGGAGCTGGAACTCTCCGGGTCGGTGGAGGCGATGTAGAGGGTGCCGGTCAACTCCCCGTATTTCTCAGCGCCCTTGAGCTGCTGCCAGGTGCGGTCCTTGTCGGCGGCGGCGAGATAGGCGGCCATCTTGAGGGTGCCGCGCTGCTGGCCCTCGTCGAGCGTCGCGAGTCCGTTGGTGGCCAGCACCCCGGCGGCGTTGCGGTGGGCCACGACGACGAGCGGTGAGTAGAAGGGGCGCGGCAGGGGTTGCCGTGCCTTGTACTTGGCGGCCAGTTCGTCGGCGGGCGCCTGGCTGGACGGGAAGGCGAAGTCGTACCCCTTGAGGTCCAGCCCTTCCATGGCCCACGACCCGGAGGTCTCCGTCCGCACGGTGTAGCCCTTGGCGGCAAGGGCTTTCACCACGTCGGGATCGGCGAAGAACTCCGCCTTCTCCGACCCGATCACTCCACGCACGGTCTTCGTTGCCGTGCTCCGGTCCCCGTTGTCCCGGCCCGCCACGACGGCTGCCACCACGCCGCCGATCAGCAGGACCGCGAGGACAATCCCTGCGATTCGTCTCACGCCGGGAGCGTGCTCCCGGAATCCAACGTTCCCCGGTTACGAGGATGAACGGAGGGTGAAGCACTGGTCCCGGTACGCAACGCGCCCTAAGGGGCGCGGGGAACTGCGCGACAAGCCACGGCGGGCCTGCAGCCGCACACCACGGAGCCGCTTACGGCGAATCGCACCCCACCCAACGGCACTTCACAACCCGGCGCCACAACAACCCCCTGCTCAAGCGAACGCAGTGAAGTGGCACCCGGTCCGCGCGTCGCTGCGGGAGCGCGCGGACCGGGGCCGTCGAGGGGAGCCCGGGGAAGGGCTCAGTGGGACGCGAGGGCGCGGGGCCCGGTGGCCTCGGTCGCGGCCTCGGCGTGGGCGTCCATGCGTTCGGCGGCGAGAATCGCGGCGGCAGTGTCGGCGCGGGAGGCCGCGACGACCAGAGCCCGTCCGGCGAGCGCGTGGGCGCGCTGGTGCAGGGCGGTGAGGTCGGGGGCGGCGGTCGCGGTGGTCGAGGCGCGGACCGGCGTACGGCCATGGCCCAGTCGGCTCACCTGGCCGGCGAGGCGCTCCGCGGCGGTGTCCAGGTCGGCGGACGGTGCGAGGGCGCGCAGCTCGTCGGTGGCGGTGAGGAGTGCGGCGAGATGGCCGGCCAGCTGGATGTCCAGCTCGTCCTCGCGCGACCTGTGGGGGAAGTCCGAGGCGGTGCCGGCCAGCGCGCTGCGGGTGCTGTGGACCGACGGGGTGCGGATCGGTTCGTACATGGGAGATGGCCTCCTGTGCGCTGACAGGAAGCCATCCTAGCTTAGATTCAGTCTAAAATTGAGCCCGATCACGGATAAGTGGCTCCAGGACGTTTACGGCTGGCTGTAGCCGTCCAGGAAGGTGCCGATGCGGGTCACCGCGTCGCGCAGGTCACCGACCGTGGGCAGTGTCACGACGCGGAAGTGGTCCTGCTCGGGCCAGTTGAAGCCCGTACCGTGCACGACCATGATCTTCTCGCGGCGGAGCAGGTCCAGGACCATCCGCCGGTCGTCCTTGATCTTGAAGACGTTCGGGTCGAGGCGCGGGAAGAGATAGAGCGCGCCCTTCGGCTTCACACAGCTGACGCCCGGAATCCGGGTGAGCAGGTCGTACGCGACATCCATCTGCTCCTTGAGCCGCCCGCCCGGCAGCACCAGGTCGTTGATGGTCTGCCGCCCGCTGAGCGCGGCGACGACACCGTGCTGCCCCGGCATGTTCGCGCACAGGCGCATGTTCGCCAGGATCGTCAGGCCCTCGATGTACGAGTCGGCGTGCGCGCGGGGCCCGGAGATCGCCATCCAGCCGACCCGGTAACCGGCGACGCGGTACGCCTTCGACATGCCGTTGAAGGTGAGCGTGAGGAGATCGGGGGCGATCTTCGCGGTCGAGGTGTGCGTGGTGCCGTCGTACAGGATCTTGTCGTAGATCTCGTCCGAGCAGACGAGGAGGTTGTGGCGGCGCGCGATGTCCGTCAGCCCCCGGAGCATGGTGTCGTCGTACACCGCGCCCGTCGGGTTGTTCGGGTTGATGATGACGATCGCCTTGGTGCGGTCGGTGACCTTGCGCTCGATGTCCGCGAGGTCCGGCATCCAGTCGGCCTGCTCGTCGCAGCGGTAGTGGACCGCCGTACCGCCGGAGAGGGAGACCGCCGCCGTCCACAGGGGGTAGTCGGGGGCGGGGACCAGCACCTCGTCGCCGTCGTCGAGCAGGGCCTGCATCGCCATCACGATCAGCTCGGAGACGCCGTTGCCGACGAAGACGTGCTCGACGTCCGTCTCGATACCGAGGGTCTGGTTGTGCATGACGACCGCCCGGCGCGCCGCCAGCAGCCCCTTCGCGTCGCCGTACCCGTGGGCCGACGACACGTTGCGGAGGATGTCCTCCAGGATCTCGGGCGGAGCCTCGAAGCCGAAGGCGGCCGGGTTCCCGGTGTTCAGCTTGAGGATGCGATGCCCTGCCGCCTCGAGCCGCATCGCCTCTTCGAGAACCGGACCCCGGATCTCGTAACAGACGTTGGCTAGCTTGGTCGACTGGATCAGCTGCATGGCGGTGAGTTTACGGCTGGGTAACGCGTGCCGCGTCGTGTTTTCCACCACTTGGGGCAGGGAAGAGCGGGGTGCCGGGTGGGTTGCCGGACAGGTCGCACGCCCGCGCCGCCCTGATCAAAAGGGATTGTCTCCGACCACGCAGAAGGGATGGCCGATCGGATCGGTGAGGACCCACCACCTGCCCTCATTCGGTTGGTGACCAGGTTTGCCCGCGCCCAATTCCAGCAGGCGCGCCTCGGCCCTGTCCAGGTCGTCGACCGCGAAGTCCAGGTGCATTTGCTGGGGAGCTGTCTGGTCGGGTCAGCGCGGAGCCTGGTGGTCGTCGGCGCGTTGGAAGCCGATGGAAAGCCCGTCCTCGCAGGTGAGGCCAGCGAAGTCGGCGTCGGATTTCAGGTCGGGTTCGAGGCCGGTGGCCTGCTGATAGAACGCCGACAGAGCCAGTGGGTCGGGGCAGTCGAGTGTTGTCGCACGCAACTTCATCCGCAGGGGCATAGCGCCTCCGGGCGATGGGCGGACTGGGGCGGGTCAGTAGTAGTGGACCAGGCAGAACTCGTGATCTTCGGGATCGGCCGTCACGACGACCACGCCCTCGTCGTAGTCGTGCCGTTCGCCGGTGAACCGGCCGCCGAGGGCGATGACCTGGGCGATGCCCGCTTCGATGTCGTCGACTGCGACGTCGAGGTGCAGACGGACCTTGCCGTGCTTCGCCTCGGTCACGGGCTGGAAGACGAGACGGGGCTGCGGGTCGTCGGGATGGCCGAGGTAGACCCAGCCGGGCTGGGTCGGCCCCGGCGGGCGCTCCAACAGTGCGCTCCAAAAGGCGGCCGTCCGTTGCACGTCGACGCAGTCGATCGTCACTCCGACCCAGCGGTTCGCCATATCGTCGGTACTCCTGTGCTGTCGTGTGGGATGTCGGCGGTTCGAAGCACTGCCACCAGCACCGGCCCAGGCAGTGGACGGCGGGCGTCTCGCGCTATCGTGCTCAGCCGCCGAGCTCTTCATCATTGACGCCTGTGCTGAAGGCATTCCACTCCGCGGGGGCGAAGAAGAGGACGGGACCGTGAGGGGTCTTGCTGTCGCGTATCGCGCGGCCTCCATCGGCGGTTTGGGCTACTTCTACGCAGTCGTTGTTGCCGCTCATCCCCGAGGCTGACGACTTCCTGAAGGCTGTGACGATGTCCCGGTTCTTACTCATTTAGCTCTTCTTCCTGGGCGATGCTGTCAATCGTCTGCTGGCGGAACGCGAGACTGTCGTCAGGGCTCAGCGCCGCGGACCGCAGCATGTCGAAAGCGTGCTCGTAGTACGTCAGTTCTGCCTCGCCCTCGATGAGCAGTGTGCTCTTCGTTCGCTGCGTGACCTTCTGTTCTTGAGTGAACACGGGAGGTGACTGGTTCTGCGGGTCCGCAACCCGCAGGAGGACGCATGTCCGGGCGTACGCACAACAGAAGGTTCCGTTTACGCAAGGACTCGGTGCCGGTCGCCCGCGACCACGTCCGGGGGATATTGACCCTCTGGCTTCTCGGTGAACTGGCCGACGACGCCGAGTCGATCGTGTGCGAGTTGGCGGCCAACGCGGTCGTGCACGCCAAGGGGATCGGCGAGTTCTTCGAGGTGGGTATGCGCCGCCGTGACGGCGTACTGATCGTCGAGGGGCTGTCCGACAAGTGGGGCGTACGGCCGAGGGAGACCGGCAAGACGGTCTGGGCTCACCTGGTCATCAACCGTGGGGGAGCAGCGTGTTGAGCGCGCGGTTCGCGCTGTCCTGCCAACCGGTCGCTCAGTCCACCACCTTCGATGCCGGCTGCGTGGCGTACACCGTCACAGGCCCTTCGCTGCACACGCTCGGCGGCTACCGCCCCAACTCCGCCTGGCTCGCCATGGTTTGGCTGGTACAGCGGGCCGACCGCATCGCGGATCAGCTCGACCTACCGGCCGCCGCTCCGGTGCGGGCGTGGATGTCCGACGGATGGGAACATGCGCGAGCCTTGCTGCGCTCCGTCGGCAGGAGACGTACGCGTACACGATCTGCGACGGCGACGTGCGGTACGTGCCTGTCGTGGCCCCCGTTGTCTTCGTACGCCGCGATGTCGACCAGGGGAGAAATGCGTCGCAGCCTGATGTGCCGCCCCGCATCTGTCGTTCGGCAGGGTTGGTGGTGCGAGTTCACCGTGTGTTCGACGGAGGTTGGCGGCGACGGCGAGTCAAGAGTCCGAGTGAACGCGGTCGATACCCCGGAACGGGCCCTGGTGTGGATGCGGCTCGCCGTGCGCGTGCTGCTCGCCGCGTTCGACCCCGAGCGGGCATTTCGGTGCCTCGACCATGACCAGTGGGAAGCGGTCATGCGACTCCGGGCCGGCGAACCGTATGCGTTCGTCGCGTCCTCGGGGGCACGCGTGTCGAGCAGGTGTACTTCGCTGACTTCGGTCTGGCCTTGAGCCGTGACTTCGAACTCTCGGCGGCAGAGGGCGCCTTCCTTGCCGATCACCTCGTGTACGACCGGTGCTACGCACCAGGCCACCTGCTTCGCCATCACCTCCCGGACGGCGTGCGTGGCGGCGTCGAGCACGGGACCTTCCTGCGCGAATGGGTCGCAGGCCGCCGACCCTCCGGCGTTCCGAAAGACATCGGACTTCCACCACCGCCTGATCACACAAAGCAAGCGCACTCCGTTCCCCGCAGCCGAGGTCCAGGAAGCCCTGACCGGAGCATGAGCGATGAGAGAGCGAAAACCTGCTTCCTTCAGGACACTTGAGAGTGACCTGTGAGCGGCCATCCTGACGGACGGCCGCTCACAGTCCTTCCGCGTCAGGTGGTACGGCCGTCGATTTCAAGCTGCACCGCGTCGCACGTGACCCTGATCTCCGTCAGCGCGGCGCCCTGCTTCCTGGACAGCTCCAGGAGGTCGTCCAGGGTGACCCGCTTGCCGGCCAGTTTCTTGCCGAAGCAGTCGGGCAGCATGGCCTTCTGGTAGATGTCGATGCGGGCGACGATCTCACCGAACAGCAGGTCGGGGGAGCGGCGTTCCGCCTGTTTGATCCGGCTGCGCAGCTCGTTCAGCATGGCCAGGTCAGCCTTCTGGGCCGACAGCGCCTCCAACTTGCCGAGTACGACGACGACTTCGTCCAGCAGGTCATAGTCGGGCTTGAGCCGTTTCGCCTCTGCGGCCTTCCTGCGCTTGCGCAGCTGATCGACGGAGAAGTAGGTGGTGACCAGGAGTGTGACCAGGCCGATCGCAGCAGTCCACGTCCAGGTGCTGTCGAAGTTCTCCTGGGGTGCGGTACTGCCCAACATCACACGGATGCATGGTCGATATGCAATTTTCACCAGCGGGGAAGCCGCGCAGTGCATCATGAGTTGTCCTTGAAGAGAAGCAAGGCGCTTCAGGAGGGCTTCCTGGCACGGCATCCCTACTGAGGCTGTCGGTCGTTTCTCGCCGCGCCGCACAGTCGGCGCAGGGCCTGGCCCCGGACCTGATCGGGTCCGGGGCCATCGGCGTTCGAGTGCGGCCTTCCCCAGGCGTCCGTGTCGGGGGTTCCAGAGGTGAGGACCCCCGGTAGGGGACGAGGAGACCGCGCCTTCGCGGTTGCAGAGGTTCTCTTCAAGTCAAGACCTCAGCGCTTGTTCAAACCAAACGCGATATTCACCTTCGGGGCAACGGCGAACTTGGGATTAAGCGGGCGCTTGGAACGCGATCGATCATCGATCATCTGGATCATCCGGAATTCATCGTTCAAGCTCCCGGAGAACGGCGCGAAGGTATTCCAGAGTTGAACTATCGCCTCGGGCACTTCAAGATCAATTGGATTATTCGGATGCTCTGCCGAAAGAATGACGCCCTGTCAGCAGGTTGTGTAACGAGGGGGCCCAGTGGGGCGCAAGATGAACGTCTTGGAGGATGATGGGCGCCCCCTGGCGGCCTTCAGCATCGGCCTCCGCAAGCTCCGTGAGCAGGCAGGCAACCCCACTCTCACCCACCTCGCCGGCAAGTCCGGATACAGCCAGCCTCGTTTATCGGAGTTGTTCAACGCCAAGAAGGTGCCGGCCGAGGACCTCCTCCGAGACGTCGTCACCACCCTTGGGGGCGACGCAGATCAATGGAGTGAGCGACTGCGGCGACTGCGATCGGCAGAACAGGACTTCCACAGGGCGACAGTGCGGGACGGCGATTCTCCGCAAGCCCAAATTTCTCGCCTGGAGCTGGAGAACAAAAGACTGCGCGAGCTCACCGAGCAACCCGGCGTGGTCATCGCGCAGGCGTACGCCGCGCAAGAGAGCGCGAGCCGCCGGATGCAGGCGGCAGCCCGCCTGGAACGCCGCGCATCGAACCTGCTGAAGACGGCCCAGGAGGAGTATGAGCTCCTGCACGAACGGGCTCCCGAAGCGGAGAAGCGAGCCGCCGCGATCATCGCGGACGGGGCGGCCACTGCCGCCCGGCTTGAACTGCAAGGCCAGAGCCGTCATGAGGACATAGTCACCGAGGCAAACAGACGCGCCGACGCGATCATCACAAGAGCGCAAGACAGAGCTCGTGAAATGCTGCAGAACGCTGAAAAACGCGCCAAAGACCACCGGGCAACGACCTACGCGTCATTGAACAAGACACTCAAAGACATTGACCAACTCCGAGTCGAGGCCGAACAGGCCGTCCAGCAGGCGTCGGCCCAGCGCACCAGTCTGGAGATGCGCGCCAAGATCGAAATCGAGCGACTCGTACGCGAAGCCCAACAGCACCTGGAGAAGGCCGGCGCCGGCGAACAGGTGCACGCACTTGATCTTCTCCTCCTGGACTTCAACATCACAGGAAGCCATGCCGCCACACGAGGTCGGCACGCCCGCCAAACCGTGCCCAGACGCGCGGCGTTGCCGGACAACAGCAAGCCCTCACTCGATCTGATCGCGCAACCGCCAGGGTCTGGCTGGACAGGATGGACCTTTCCGCAACAGCGACAGCCGCCGATCCATGGCGTACGCCCCGAGACGCCGTGACCACCCGCAGTGGCCGGGCTCGCGGGTCAATCAGGGCTTTGCCCCATGGGCCAGTGTCACGGTCCTCCAGGAAACACGAAGCCTCCGTGGCACCGGGGCTGTGGTTGTCGTACGACGTGAAGGGTGCCGGACGTGGTGCCGGGCTGGTCGTCGTTGGCCGGGAGAGCGATACGTGGGCTGACTGTGGTGTCAGGACTAGCCGCTGACCGAGACACGAAGGAAGGTGGACGCGGCCTTCGCCGCGTTAACCCGGAAGTCGCCGTACTGGGTGGCATCCCGGACCCCGCGCCAGTTCGCCGGGCGGGGTGGGGGCTTGCCGACGCAGGTCGCCGGTGGGCTCCGCGGCATAGGGGATGCCGAGGAGCTGCCGCCCTTTGGCGGTGCTCTGCCCGTACCAGGCCCTGGTCGGTGCGGACGAGGAGGGAGACTCTGCTGCCCAATTCTGAGGCGGCTCCGATGCGCGGACCGCGAACTGCGACAACGCGGTGGCTGTCGAGGCTTTTCCTGCCGGTCGCTGCCGCCCGGCCGAATCGCGCAGCAGAGTCGAGGGAGCGTTCAGAACTGGCCGCCGATCCGGCCCCGGCAGGCGCGCTCGCCAGGGCGGGGGCTCAGGTGAGCACCTGGCCGTTCCGTATTCGCCGTCGCTCGATTTCGGCGACCCGGAGTTCTTGGTCCGCTATGCCTTCGTGATCTTCCTCGACCGCGACGAACGGTTCCGCCTCATGCAGACCGAACTCGACGCACGCCTTGCCCAGCTGGACAGGTTCCGGGCCCGGGAAATTCGCGATGAGCCCTGGCTGCCCGGCGTCGACCAGCCCCGTATGGCCCAGATCCTGGATCATGTTCACGGCTACAAGGACCTCGCTCTGGACGCGCACGTGCGCCGGCTGGAACAGACACTGGCCGAGCGCACCGAGAAAACCGGGTGACCTCGGCCGCCCGCCGGACCGGGACGCCCAAGGGGAATCCTGCGTCGCAACAACGGACCGTCACCACCAGCGCGCTGCCTCTTGGGTACCGGGCGGACCTGAGATTCCCTCGGCTACTCGGCGGGAGCGTCGCGTTGCAGAAGGTGGCGCCCCTGCACCGGTTCCCGTCAGCGTCGACGCCGCGTGCGCACAATCCCGCCAACTCCCGGCCGGAAACGATTCCTTGCCCCAATCACCCCTCCCGCATCACAATGCTCATGACAAAAAGTGAGCGGCCGGAAAACCTCCGGTCGCTCCTTCGTACGAGGGGACCCCCACATGAACAAGCCTCTCCTTGCCGCGCTCGCAGCCCTGGTGATCACCGGGGCGGGAGCGGCACCCGCGGTCGCCACGCAGGCCGACACGGCCGCGCCCGTCGCGAAGAGCGCCGCGGTCAAGGCGGCCGCAGCGCCGACCATCCAGGCCGTCAACTTCGCCGGCACCGTCTCGCTCTCCAACTGTTCCGGGTCGCTCGTCCGCTTCCCGAACTCCGAGGCCGACGACCCGGCGCTGGTCATGTCCAACGGGCACTGCCTGGAGACGGGCTTCCCGGAGGCCGGCGAGGTCATCGTCGACCAGGCGTCCACCCGTACCTTCGGGCTGCTCAACGCCGCGGCCACCCGCGTCGCCACCCTGCGCGCAAGCAAGATCGCGTACGCGACGATGACCGACACGGACGTGTCGATCTACCAGCTCACGACCACCTACGCGGCGATCAAGACCTCGTACAACATCAGCCCTCTCACGCTCAACACCACACACCCGGTCGTCGGCACCGCGATCACGGTCGTCTCCGGCTACTGGAAGCGGACGTACGCCTGCAACGTCGACGGCTTCGCTTACCGCCTCAAGGAAGGCGAGTGGACCTGGAAGGACTCGGTCCGCTACACCTCCGCCTGCCAGACCATCGGCGGCACCTCGGGCTCGCCGGTCGTCGACAACGCCACCGGCAACGTCGTCGCCGTCAACAACACCGGCAACGAGGACGGCGGGCGCTGCACCGACAACAACCCCTGCGAGGTCGACGCCAACGGCACCGTGACCGTCCGCCAGGGCATCAACTACGCGCAGGAGACCTACCAGATCCCCGCGTGCTTCGGCCTCGACAACAAGCTCGACCTGAGCGCGAGTGGTTGCACCCTGCCCAAGCCGTAAGCCGTAAGCCGTAAGCCGTAAGCCGTAAGCCGTAAGCCGTAAACGGGTGGCAGGTGGCAGGTAGTGCGTGGCTGGGGTGGGCGGTCAGATGTCGGTACGGCGGACCGCCCGCCCCGCCAGTACGTCCGTTCTGCGGCCGTCCTCCATCACGAACCGGCCGTCGATCAGCACGTACGGGATGCCCGTCGGGAGCGTGCGCGGCGCCTCGAAGGTGGAGCCCGCCGCGACCGTCGCCGCGTCGAAGAGGACGAGGTCGGCCCGGTAGCCCTCGCGGACCAGGCCCCGGTCCGGAAGCCGCAGCCGCGCTGCCGGGCGTGAGGTCAGGTGGGCCACGCACTCCTCCAGGGAGAGAACCTCCAACTCCCGTACGTACCTGCCCAGATACTGCGGGAACGTGCCGTACACGCGCGGGTGCGGTTTCGTGCCCTGGAGGATGCCGTCCGAGCCGCCCGTGTGGACGCGGTGGCGCATGATCGCCCGGACGTTCTCCTCGTGGCCGACGTGCTGGAGGATCGTCGTGCCCAGGCGGTCGCTCAGGAGAAGGCTGCGGGCCGTTGACCAGGGAGTCTCGCCGCTCGCCTGCGCCGACTCCTGGACCGTGCGGCCCACGAACTTGTTCAGTGCCGGGTCCGTCACGCCCGAGATCTCGATCGTGTCCCACTCGATGGGCACGCCGTGGCAGCCGTCCGCGCCGACGACCTCCAGGTGGTGGCGGATGCGGTCGGCGGTGTCGGTGTCCGTCAGGCGTCGCAGGATCTCTTCCGGGCCGCCCTCGCTCGCCCAACTGGGCAGCATCGCGACGAGCGTTGTGGAGCCGGGCGTGTAGGGATACGTGTCCAGGGTCAGGTCCGCTCCCGCCGCCAGCGCCTCGTCGAGCAGTGACAGCAGTTCCGGTGCCCGGCCCTCGTTCACACCGAAGTTCATGGTGGCGTGGGCGAGATGGAGCGGGCAGCCCGCCTCGCGCGCCAGGCTCACCATCTCCGCGTACGCCTCCAACGCGCCCGCCCCGTAGGAGCGGTGGTGGGGGCAGTAGTAGCCGCCGTACGACGCCACCACCCGGCAGAGTTCCGTGAGTTCGGCATCCTTGGCGTACATGCCGGGCGTGTACGTGAGCCCCGACGACATGCCCACCGCGCCCTGTTCCATCCCCTCCGCGACCAACTGCCGCATCCGGTCCAGCTCCTGGGGTGTCGCGTCCCGGTCGTCCCAGCCGACGGCGAGCATCCGTACCGTGCCCTGCGGGATCAGACAGGCCGCGTTGACGGCGATGCCCTCGCCGTCGAAACCGTGGTCGAGACGGTCCAGGTACTCGCCCACGGAACGCCAGTCGAACTCGACGTCGTCGCCGTGGCCGTTCCAGCCGGTGATCGCGCGGCGGACCTCGGCGAGGGTGCGGTCGTCGACCGGGGCGTACGACAGCCCGTCCTGGCCCAGGACTTCGAGGGTCACCCCCTGCGCGGCCTTCGCACTGTGGTCGGGGTCGCGGAGCAGGGCCAGGTCGCTGTGAGCGTGCATGTCGATGAAACCGGGGGAGAGGGTCAGGCCCTCCGCGTCCAACTCCCTGCGCGCCTTTGGGCGTTGGCAGCCCGCTGCCGCCGCCTCCTGGACGATCGACACGATCCGCCCGCCGTCGACCACCACATCGGCGCGGTACGACGGCCCGCCGGAGCCGTCCACGACGTCCGCGTCCCGAATGACGAGCTCATCCACGCCGGGTCTCCTCAGCAGTTGGAGATTGGAGATCTGAGATTGGAGATCTGAGATTGGAGATCAGAAGAACGTGCGGATGTACTCGACGACCGTGCCGTCCGCCTCCGCGACCGGGATCAGCTGCCACTTGTCGAAGGACGTGCACGGGTGGGACAGGCCCAGGCCCAGCCAGTCGCCGACCTCCAGATCCGCTTCCGGGGTCGTGCTCAGCCAGGCGTGCTGGTCGGAGAGCCCGGTGACCGAGATGCCGGTGCCGGGCCGCTCGACAGCCCCCTCTGTGGCGCCCTCCCTGCGGACCACCTGGGCCACCGGCAGGTCCAGGTCGTACGCCGCGTCCCGCTTGCCCGCGTTGACGAAGGCCTGCTCGGGGGAGGGGCGGGAGACGACCTGCGTCCACAGGCGGAAGGCGGGCTCCAGGGCGCCCTCCTCGGGGACCCGGTTGAACGGGGTGACCTCGCGATAGCGGCCGTCGTCGTGCGAGACGTACGCCCCCGAGCGCAGCAACTTCAGCACAGGAAGCGACAGTTCGGGGATCTCCACGAACACGTCGGCGACCGCGTCGAACCAGGCGCTGCCGCCCGCGCTCACCACGATCTCCTCAAGGGACGCATCGGCGAACCGCCCCGCCTTGTCGAAGTCCGCCGCCAGCGCCACCAGCCTCCGCAGCCATGCCCGCACCCGCTCCGGGTCGGCCTGCGGCACCTCGCCCTCGTACCCCGCGACCCCGACCAGCCGCAGAGACGGTACGGCGGCCACGGCGTCCGCGACCGCCGCGCACTGGGCCTCCGTGCGCACGCCGGTTCGGGCGCCCTCGCCGGCGCCGAGTTCGACGACCACGTCCAGTGGGCGGGCACCTGCCCCCGCCTCCGTGAGAGCCGCGTCCATCAGTTCCACCCCGCGCACGGAGTCGACGTAACAGACGAACCGGAAGTCCGGGTCGGCGGCCAGTTCCGCGGCGATCCAGCGCAGGGCCGCCGGGTCGACCAACTCGTTGGCCAGGAAGACCCGTTGGATGCCGAAGGCGCGGGCGACGCGCACCTGGTGGGGGACCGCGAGGGTGATGCCCCAGGCGCCGTGGTCGATCTGGCGTTGGAAGAGCTGGGGGGCCATGGAGGTCTTGCCGTGCGGGGCGAAGGATAGGCCGTGGCGGGCCGCGTACGTCTCCATCAGTTCCAGGTTGTGGGTGAGGCGCTCGGCGGAGAGGGCCAGCACGGGGGTGGTGAAGCCGCCGGTGAAGAGGCTGCGGCGCTGGGCGGCCAGCTCGCCGACGGTCAGGCCGTCGGAGTCCGGCGGGAGGCCCTTGAAGCGGGCGTCGACGCGTTCGGCGGCCAGCCGGGCGAGCGCCCCGGTGCTATCGGTGCCCATGGGGATCTCTCTCATTCGGTCTCGTTCAGCTCGTTGCACTGCTTGCAACGAGCATTGCGTATATCGCTTACCGCTGTCTAACATCTCGCCAACGCGGGGTCAACGGAGCCGCCGCCTCCCCCCCCATCACCGAGGAGCTACGACGATCGTGACCATCACGGGCTCCCGCAATGCCCTCGACGTGGTGGAGATCGTGGACGTCGTCGCGCTCGGCGAGTCCATGGTCACCTTCCTGCCCTCCCGGCCGGGCCGCCTCGCCGACGTACCGTCCTTCGAGCGTGCCATCGGCGGCGCCGAGTCCAACGTGGCGTGCGCCCTCGCCGCCGCCGGTCACTCCGCCCGCTGGATCAGCCGCGTCGGCGACGACGGCTTCGGCGACCACCTGGTTGAGGCGATCGGGTCGTACGGCGTGGACGTGGCGTCCGTACGGCGTGATCCGGCGCGTCCGACGGGTGTGTACTTCCGTACGGCGGGGGACCGGGCGACCGGCGCGCACGAGGTGGCGTACTACCGGGCCGGGTCGGCGGCCTCGGTGCTGTCGGCGGAGAACGTGGACCTGGCGGCGGCGCGCGCGGGGCGGGTGCTGCATCTGTCCGGGATCACGGCGGCCCTGTCCGGTGACTGTCTCGACCTCCTGTGGGAGCTGACCGAGGCCCGGCCGGGGCGGCCGCTCGTCTCCTTCGACGTGAACTTCCGCGAGGGGCTGTGGGCGGACGTGGACGGCCCGCGAGTCCTCCTCGACCTGGCGCGCCGGGCCGACCTCGTCTTCGTCGGCGCCGACGAGGCGGAGGCCGCGTGGGGGCTGTGTGGCGCGGGCGATATCGCGGAGGCGCTGCCCGAGCCGGGGCTCGTCGTCGTCAAACAGGGCAGGGGTGGGGCCGTCGCCTTCGACAGGGACCCCGACGGGCTGAGTGGATTGGGTGGACTGGCCAGGCCGGCCGGGCTGGAGGACGCCGACTGTGTCTCCACCCACGTCCGGGCGCCCCACGTCGACGTCGTCGCGGCCGTGGGCGCCGGCGACGCCTTCGCCGCCGGGTTCCTCTCCGCCACCCTCAGGGGTCTCCCCGTACGGGACCGCATCCGGCACGGCCACCTCATGGCCGCCGCCTCCCTCACCGCCCCCGGCGACCTCGCCGCACCGCCCGCCCGCGACCACGCCGACCGGCTGGCCGCTCTCGACAGCGCGGCGTGGGGGACACTTCGACTCGGCCCCGGCTGGACGCAAGCCGCGCAGGCCCCCGAGGAGGTACGCACCCCATGAGCCAGACCGTCGACCGCGCGCTGAGCATCCTGCCGTTGCTCGCCGAGGGCCCCGCCGACCTCGGCCGGGTCGCCGACCGGCTCGGCGTCCACAAGTCCACCGCCCTGCGGCTGCTGCGCACCCTGCACGAGCACGGACTCGTCTACCGCCAGTCCGACCAGCGCTACCGCCTCGGCGCCCGCCTCTTCGCGCTCGCCCAGGAAGCCGTCGAGAACCTCGACATCCGGGAGATCGCCCACCCCCACCTCGTACGCCTCAACGAGCAGTGCGGGCACACCGTCCACCTCGCCGTGCACGAGGAGGGCGAGGTCCTCTACATCGACAAGGTCGAGAGCCGCTACCCGGTGCGCATGTACTCGCGGATCGGCAAGCCCGTCGCCATCACCGTCGCCGCCGTCGCCAAGCTGCTCCTCGCCGATCTGCCGGAGCCCGAGCGGCGTGCCGTCGCCGACAAGTTCGACTACCCCATGTACACCTCCCGCTCCACCCCCAACGCCCCTGCTTTCCTGCGGGAGTTGGAGAAGGTGCGCGACCAGGGCTGGGCCACCGACCTCGGGGGTCACGAGGAGTCCATCAACTGCGTCGCGGCCCCCATCAGCGGTACCGACGGACGCTTGGTCGCCGCCATGTCCGTCTCCGCCCCCAACGTCGTCGTCACCGCCGACGAACTCCTCACCCTGCTCCCGCTGGTCCGCCGTACGGCGGATGCCATCAGCGGCGAGTACTCCGGCAGGACCTCCACCCTCACGCCCACCCCTACGCCCACACCCACGCTCGCGAAGGAGAACGGTTCGTGACAGACAAGATCGCCCTCGTCCCCAAGACCCACACCGCCCCGCCCGCCAGGTTCTCCCACGGCGTGAAGAAGGGGAACATCCTCCAGGTCGCAGGTCAGGTCGGCTTCCTGCCCGCCGTCGAGGGACAGCCCCCCACGCCCGCCGGCCCGACCCTGGCCGAACAGACCCTCCAGACCCTCGCCAACGTCAAGGCGATCCTGGAGGAGGGCGGAGCGAGCTGGGACGACGTGATGATGATCCGCGTCTACCTCACGGACGTGGACCACTTCGCCGAGATGAACGGCATCTACAACACCTACTTCGCGGAGCAGGCCCTCACCGCGCCCCCGGCCGCCCGCACCACGGTGTACGTCGGTCTGCCCGCCGGGCTCCTGATCGAGATCGACGCGCTGGCGGTACTGGACAGCTGAGTCCCACACCGGTGGCCCCTCAGGGGCGCGGGGCCGTGTCCGATCTGCGGCTCCGCCGCGTGGGCGCGACGTCCACCGCGTCCCTCGAGCCGGTCGGCAGCATCCCGCCCGTGGTCGGCGCCGGCGGGGTCTTCGGCGCGATCCTCAAGGCCGGCGGGGTCGCGCGGACACTCTCCAGGCACTCTCCGACACCTTCGACGACATCGGCCTGCCGGTGATCGTCCTCGCGTGTCCGATCTCCGTGGTGCCGTGCGTCGCCCAGGGTCCGGCGACGGGGTTCGCGGTGGCGGCCGTACTGAGCCTGTTCGTGCAGATCCAGTGATCTCTTCGGATCTCTCCGGATCTCTGTGGCCCCTGCTGTCCCATGACACAGCAATGTCCGCCATACTTCGGCCTGTGGAGCAGCGCATAGGTTCGAGCAGCAAGCCCCTGGAAACCGCCGCGGTCGACCCTGCGGCCATCCCCGGGCTCACTTCACCCGTGCCGGCCGAGCCGGAGGACGGGGGTCCGGACCCGGTGAAGGATGCCGAGGTGGAGGAAGTCGCCCCGGAAGACGCCACCCCGGCGCCGGAAGGGGAAGCGGAGGCAGAGGCGGAGACCCCCGAGGTCGATGGCCCCGCCTTCGAGGCGTCCGACCGCCGGGCGAAGATCATCGCCGACCACAGGGGCGTACGGCTCTACCTGGACGACCAGGAGTGCGAGTTCCGCTGGGACGAGATCGGGGCCGTGGAGACGGAGACGTCCCGCTTCGGCAAGCGGTTCACGGTGACGATCCACACCCCGGACCGCCGCTGGTACCCGGTCGAGATCGAAGCGAAGGTGAAGTCCCAGCACCAGGAGTGGGAAACGGAGCTGGACGCGGTCCTGGACACCTACTTCGAGGACGCCGAAGCCGAGGACGAAGCCACGGACGCGGCTACGGCCACGGACGCGGACGAATCCGAGGCCGAGGTTTCCGAGGCCGAGGTCGAGGTCGAGAAGAGCGCCCCTTAGGGGGCGCGGGGAACTGCGCGGCCGGTCCCAAGCCGACCCGCAGCTCCCCACCACCTCAGATGCCCGTCAGGCGCAGTACTGCGCCTGCTTCCCGATGGACCGGTACATGCAGTCGGAGTTCTCCAGCAGCTGCAGCACCGCGTCCCGGTTACGGGCCGTCTCCCGGGCGATCACCTCGTCGGGCGGATAGAAGCCGCCACCCGAGCTGGACGTCGGATACATCTCGAAGGTGTACGCGAAGATCTTCTGACTGCCCCAGAGGTAGTCGTCGATCGAGCCGTCCGTGATGTACAGGTCGCTCGACTGCTCGGGCGTGTAGCCGTTGCTCGCGGCCATCTTCCCGCCGACCGTGGCGAAGGCGTCCCGGTCGTCCTGGGTCATGCCCGTCGTGGTGTTGGCGGTCGTGTACCCGAAGGGCCACAGCACCAGTTCGCTGTACGTGTGGAAGTCGATGCCCGTCCTGATCTGCTGGACGCCGCCGACGACCCGGCTGCGGACGAAGTTGGCGACCACCTTGACCTCGGGCGCGGACTCGGGGGCCGTACCCCGGTAGGTCTCCGAGGACGTCGAGCCGGAGGAACCGCCGCAGCAGCCCCACTGGTAGTTCCAGTTGCGGTTCATGTCGGTACCGACGTTCGACGAACCGCTGTTGGGCTGACGGTTCTTGCGCCACGAACGGTACGAGCCGGTCGCGATGTCGTACTCGCCGCCGTCCGGGTTGAGGTCCGGGACGATCCAGATCTCACGGGAGTCGATCATCGCCTTGACCCGGGAGTCGGTGGCGTAGGTGGACGTCAGATTGCGCAGCAGGTAGAGCGCCATCTCGACGGTGAGGTGCTCACGGGCGTGCTGGTGGTGGGTGAACAGCACCTCGGGCTCGGCCTCGTCGGTACCGACGTTGTCGCTGAGCTTGATGGCGACGATGTTCCGGCCCGAGTACGAGGTACCGATGACCCGCTGGCTGGCGATGGAGGAGTTGGCCGAGACGAGGGAGTTGATCTCCGTCGTCATCTCCGCGTAGTTGTGATAGGTGGAGTCGGCCGTGGGGAAGTCGAGCAGACGTACGTCGTCGGCGCTGCTGGAGCGGTCGGGGGCCGAGCCCAACAGGGTTATCTCGTAACCGCGTTGGGCGAGTTTTCTGGCCTGCTCGGCGCGGCCGGAGACCACGACCCTCTCCTCGTCGGCCTCGTCCACGGTCACACCCGACGCCATGATGTCGGTGCGGACGTCGGACGTCGAGTTCGCGAAGTTGATCTCGTACTGGCGGATGTCGTCCGCCGAGGCCGCCGGGCGCTTGGCGCTGGTCGCGGTGGCGTCGTCGGGTGTGGTGGAGGTGAGGCCGACGGCGAGGGCGAGGGACAGCAGGCCGACAGCGGCGGCGGACCGTCTGCCGCCTCGGGCACCTGAGCCTCGGATACGAAGTCGCATGAAGTCTCCTGATTTCTCCGGGAGTTCCGGGGTCTCCGGAAGCTGGGGGAGTGGAGCGGGGGGTGGTTCTTCGGTGCGACGGACTGATGCGGGTGTGGCGCCATCGTCCGGCTATGACATGGCCAGGTCAAGAGCGCCTAAAAGGGTGATGGCGTGAACCGGCTGACGCCCTCTTGTGCGCTCCGGCCTCTTTGCGCTTTCTTTGCGCACATGGCGGACACCACAGGGAACACCACGGAAACAGGGGCCACAGACGCCCCAGGCCCCAACTCAACTCCCCGTAAGTCCAGTTGGAAGTACATCGGCCCGGGGATCGTCGTCGCGGCGACCGGCGTCGGCGCCGGCGACCTGGTGGCGACGCTCATCGCCGGCAGCAACTTCGGCTACACCCTCCTGTGGGCCGCCGTACTCGGCTGCCTGGTCAAGATCTCCCTCGCCGAGGCGGCCGGCCGCTGGCACCTCTCCACCGGCCGTACCCTCTTCGACGGCTGGGCCAGCCTCGGCCGCTGGACGACGTACTTCTTCGTCGCGTACGTCGTGATCTGGGGCTTCGTCTACGGCGCGGCGGCGATGTCGTCGAGCGCGCTGCCGCTCCAGGCGCTGTTCCCGGACGTCATGGACCTCAAGGCGTGGGCGGTCCTGTGCGGGTTGTCCGGCCTGGTCTTCGTCTGGTTCAACAAGTACGAGGTCTTCGAGAAGGTCATGACCGTGCTGGTGGGCGTGATGTTCGTCGTCACGGTCTACCTGGCGATCCGGGTCACCCCGAACCTCGGGGACGCCTTCGCCGGCCTGCTGCCCGTCCTCCCCGACGAGAAGGACTCGATCCTCAACACGCTGGGCCTGGTCGGCGGCGTGGGCGGCACCATCACCCTTGCGGCGTACGGCTACTGGGTCAACGCGAAGGGCTGGACGAACACCGGCTGGATGAAGGTGATGCGCCTCGACAACCGCGTCGCGTACGTGACGACGGGCATCTTCGTGGTGTCGATGCTGTTCGTGGGCGCGGAGTTGCTGCATTCGGCCAATGTGTCGATCGCGAGCGGCGACAAGGGCCTGATCCAGCTGAGCGACATCCTGGAGGACAAGTACGGCACGGCGACCGCGAAATTCTTCCTGATCGGCTTCTTCGCCACCTCCTACACCTCACTGATCGGCGTCTGGCACGGCGTGAGCCTGATGTTCGCGGACTTCGTGGAACGCTTCCGCGGAACTCGGACGACGGGCGAGGAGGTCGCCTCGGGCGCCCGCGAACGATCGTGGCCGTTCCGGGCCTACCTGCTGTGGCTGACCTTCCCGCCCATCGTCCTGCTCTTCCAGGGCCAGCCCTTCCGCCTGATCATCCTGTACGGAGTCCTGGGCGCGGCCTTCCTCCCCTTCCTGGCCGGCACCCTGCTGGTCCTGCTCAACTCCTCCCGCACACCCGCCGAATGGCGCAACCGGCTGCTGAGCAACGCGATGCTGGTGATCGCGGGCCTGCTGTTCCTGGTGCTCTGCGTGAAACAGATCTGGGACCAGCCGTGGTCGGAGTTCTTCTGATCCCCTCGCCCATCCAGCGCCCAGAGCCCTTTGACGCAGGCTCAGTTCGGGGGCGGTGGCAGCAGCCCCGGCCACTTCGAGTCGGTGGCGATCGCCTTGAGCTGGTCGAGGGTGAGGGCGGGATTCTCCCGGGTCGGGCCGGTGATCTGGCTGGCGGAGTTGAAGGCGCTGACGACCACCCGCAGACCGTCGGGCCAGATGGCGTCGGCGGTCCGCATCACGAGCCCCTTGCCCTTGTCGTCGCCGGCGCCCTGACGGACGACGACCTTGATGCCGTCGGGCAGAGTCACGGCGCCCGAGCCCGCGCCGAAGAGCTCGCCCTCGACGTCACCCATGTTGGGCTGCACATTGATCTGGACGAAGCTCTTGCCCTTGCCGTCGTCGACGACGACATAGCCGAACTCGGTCCCCTCGCCGCTCTTGGCGACCACCACGAGGTGGTTCGGGAGCAGGTCGGTGAGTGTGGCCACGATGCTGCCGCTGTCGACCCCCGGAGTCTGGCTCGGCGCCGACGGGGTCTCTGTCGCCGGGTCCGGGGGAATGGCGTTGACAACCCTGAGCCACGCCGGGTCGGTGACGAAGGTCTTCAACTGGCTGCTGGACATCGGAGGTTCGGGACGGCTGATGGGCGAGCCCTTCTGGGCGGCGGCGTTCCACTCGGTCACCGACACGGACGCTCCGTCGGCTGTGAGGAGGGTCGCCGTCCACATCTTCGTGTCCACGCGGCGGTCCGGATACTCGTACCCCTTGACGATCTTGAGCAGTGCGCCGCCGGGCAGCGTAGTCCTCGTACAGTCGTCGTACGGGGTGAACGCGGAGTCCGGGCACTCGGTCGCCTGCCGGGCCTGCACGCTCCCCGGCTCGAATCGGTTGAAGCCGACGGCCAGGGCCGAGGCGCCCTTCCCGTCGTCGTACACGGCATACACAGACGGCCCTCGTTCCGAGTTGGTGCCACGCGCCAACTCCTCGCTGTACTTCCCCTCGGGAAGCAACTCCTTGAGGGTGCTGAGCAGTTGGGCACCGGAGACGGGGGACGGAGCGGCGGTCGGAGTGGGAGTGCTGCTGGCGTCGCCGGGTCCGACTGTCGTCCCACCGGCCCCCACAGCCCGCTGTCCGGTCCCGTCGCCGCCCCAGGGCGCGACCAGCGCGCCGCCCACCCCCACCAGCGCGATCGCGGCGGCGCCGCTCACGACAGCGGTCCGGCGGCGCATTCGGAGCCGGCGCCCTCGGGACTCACCGCCGGCGACGAGGGCGGCACGATCGGCGTCGAAGGCACCGCCGGCGTTGCGCAGGGCGGCGCCGAGTCGGTCCTCGAACTGGTCGTCTCGATGTTCAACGGGCATGGGGAACCACCACTTCTGCTGTGTAAGGGAGTCGCGTACCGGAACGGAGAGAGGAGCGAGGCGGGACGAGGGAGGGCGCGGGAGCAGGGAGAGGGGGAGAAGGAGGGCGGACGTCAGCGGGTCGCGTACTCACTGAGTTCTTCGCCGAGGAGCGCGCGCAGCCGGGCGAGTGCACGGACACAACGGCTGCGTACGGCGGCCGAGCTGACGTTCATCGCGCTCGCCGTCTCCTCGATGGAACGGTCCTCCCAGTAGCGCAGGACGACCACCGCCCGGTCTTTGGGCGGGAGTTGGGCCAGCGCCTCGATGAGGGTGAGCCGCATGGTCACGTCGGCTCCGGCGGAGAGGGCGGGCAGCTCGGGCAGCACGTGGGTGGCCCGCTCGGTACTGCTGCGACGCCGCAGATGCGTGAGAAAGGTGCGGGTGAGCACGGTCTGCGCGTACCCCGCGGGGTTGCTCGCCCGGGAGACGCGCCCCCAGTTGACGTACAACCGCCCGAGCGTCTCCTGCACCAGGTCCTCGGCGAGGTATGTGTCCCCGGCGGTGAGCAGACACGCGGAGCGGTACAGATGCCCCGCGCGCGCCACCGCGAACTCCGCGTACTCGTCCGCGCGGACCTTTCTCATACGTTCCCCCTGTTGCCTGCTGCGCCGCGCTCAGGTCGTGGGCGCGTGGTGTGTACACACCTCATTGACGCGATGGGCAGGGGGAAATGTTGCAGGGATACGGGTGCTGATTCAGAGGATCTGAGGATCAGGTGTTCAGAGGAGGTGGTCGGCTTTCCCCGCCTTTATGTCGAGGATGAGCGTCCTCGGCACCGGCTACTCGCCGCGACGGCATGCCAGTTCACGGAGTCCCTGGACTTCTACCCGGCCCTCCGCTGTCGCGCCGTAACACTCCGAGTGATCGTCTACGACAGCCACCCGCCCCAAACCCGGCCGAACCTCGCGGCAGCGTGTGACACCCGCCGCCGAGCCTCCCTGCGGGTCCTGGCCCGCGAGGGTGACTGGGGCTTCGGCGCGTCCCGCGAACCGGGCGGCGGGACGCGCATGTGGGCGACGCTGCCGCGAGAGGCGGCGGCGAAGTACGGGTTGGCGCCGACCGGAGAGTCGGCTCAGCGGTTGACGGCCTGGATCTCCTGAACGACGACGGCCTGCTCGGCCCCGAACTCACCGTCGGGCAGGGGCTGCGGGTTGTTGACACCCGTACCGGTCCAGTGGATCTTCCAGGTGATGGTGGCGCGGAGGGGGTAGGTCCCGTCGCCGGAGGAGCGCAGGTACTTCACACCGCAGGGCGGGGTCTGGTTGGCCTTCCCGGTGGCGTACGGCTCCCCGATACGCCCGTTGACGAACGTGCAGACGCCGGACGCGGGGTAGACCTGCGCGTCGGCGGTACCGGGCTCGATCCTGAGAGAGACGGGTTCGGCGACGGTGGTGGCCGTCATCCCCAGAACCGGAACGGACGCGGTCACGGAGACGGGCTTGAACTGCGCCGCGTCCAGCCAGGCCCAGGTGGGAAGGTTCACTTTGGTGGGGCCGGCGGGGGCGAGGGTGACCTTGGTGGAGGGGACGCGGATCTCGTTGTAGGCGAGTCCGGCGAGAATTGCCGGGGTGATGACGTTGTCGATGTCGGCGGGCGGGGCGTCGCCGGTGTCGACCCAGAAGTAGTCTTCCTTGCAGGAGTCCCAGCCCGGCGGGAAGGACTTGTTGACGTACGAGCCCCACCAGTAGCCGTCGCCGGCCTTGTCCTTGTTGAAGTCCTTCGTGTGGTCGTCCTCGTTGAGGTACTTCTTCCGCTGCTCGGTATCCCACTCGTTCCCCGTCGACCCCGCCTCCCAGACCGGCACCTTGACCTTCTCGAGCTCTTCGGGGCTGTACGTCGGGGCATACCAGCAAGCGGGCGGCGTCCAGCCACTTGTCGCGGCGACGGGACCGGCCGACTGCCCGGACCCGTTCTTGGAACGGTCGTAGACGACGGCTCCGGCGGTCGCGGTGAGCGCGTCGCCGTCGAGTCCACCTGAAGGGCCCGGGCCGTTGCCGACTGACCCTCCGCTAGGAGGAGTCTTGTTCGCCATGGCGGACGGGGCCACGGACACGCAGATAGCTCCTGCGACCAGCACGGTTATGGCAAGTCTGACGATTCGCGTCACGGCTGGCACCCGTCAGCTCCACGGGTGGACTGAATTTTCAAGGTTTCCCACACGCCATCCTTGTTCTTCTGAACTTGGACGCCGTAGGCGACATAACTGTCTTTGCTGACAGGCGTCTTCTTGATCTCGTTGGTCTTGATGACTTTGCTGAAGCCCTTGCTCTCATCGGCGCAGTAGGTCAGCGAAGCGCTTTCCTTGGAACTGATGGTGACCTGGCGGTCGAAGTAACGCACGGTGCCGGTAACCGTCCACTTGGCATCCGTGAACGCCTTCACCCACTGCTGGGCAGCCACGGCCCCTTCGCCCTCCGTGTAGAACTCCAGGGCGGGAAGTCGAGGATTCTGGGCGACGATGGCTGCGTCGAGTGCACGGATCATCTCGGCGTTGTCCTTGAGGACGGCGTCCTTGACGGCGTCACCGGTCCCCTCCGGCGTGAAGGTGTACGCCAGATCGGACGGCAGCTCGATCTTGGGCCGGTCGGCTGAGGCGGCGGAGGCGGACGCCGTCGGCGATGCCGGGGTCTCGCTACCGGTGTCGGCCCCGGCGATCTTGTCGTTGTCCTTCGATCCGCTGTCGTCGCCGCCACAGGCAGTCAACAGCAGGGCAGCGGACGCGACGAGCGCGGCAGCAACGGGCAAAGAGCGGCGCTTCAAGGTGGACTCCCCGTGAGACAGAAGTGCTGGCAAAGTCAAGACGGTATCGGTGGGCCCGGTGGTTCCGCCAGGCGACCAAGGTTGCGCTGTGGCAACGGCAAAGGACTGGTCGCCATACATGCCCCTTCGGCTCGACGGTCAGGCCCCGCACCTGACACCTCCACAAGTGGACGTGATCTTCACCTCCCTCTGCGCCGCACAGCATGACCTACATCGCTTCTGATCAGTTCCTTGCCCCTTCCGAACTTCCCGTCGAATACCTGTGCGCAGTAAGTTCGCGTGTGCGTACGACTGTTGTCGTTGAGGTTCGGGTGACGGGGGTTGCGGGATGGCGGGGTACCGGCCGGCGGACTGGCACGTGCTGGACCTGGACAAGGATCCGACCCCGGGTGATCCGGACCGCGTCCGCCAACTGGCTCGTACGTTGCATGACTTCGCGGATGATGTCGCGGACGGGTTGCGGTTGATCAAGGGGATGGCGTCGGAGAACGAGACGCTGGAGTGGGCGGGCAAGACCGCTGAGGTGTTCCAGGACGAGTTCTCGGACGTGCCCAAGAATCTGAAGAAGCTGAAGAAGTCGTACGACCTGTGCGGTGACGCGCTGGTGGACTACTGGCCGAAGTTGGAGCGGGCGCAGGCGCTGGCGGACAGGGCGTTGGTGAAGGGGCGGGCGGCGCAGGCGGATCTGTCGTCGGCCAAGTCCCGTCTGTCCTCCGCTGATTCGTGGATGACGCGGGCCACGAAGGAGTCGGCCAAGTACAAGGACGATCCGACGGGCAGTAAGACCGCCGAGAAGCCGGACGAGGCGAAGGTCCGGGCTGCCACGCGGGACGCCCAGCATGCCAAGTCGGCCCAGAGCAGCGCCCAGTCGGACGTGGACGGTGCGCAGTCCGCTCTCGACGCGGCGAAGAAGATGGCTGAGGACGCGCGCAGGATGCGTGAGGACGCGGCGGGTGAGGCGAAGCGGAGGATCGACGAGGCGTCGGATGCCGGTATCCAGAACCGGAGTTGGTGGGAGGACGTCGGGGACTGGTTCGTCGACAACTGGGACACCATCGTCGCCGTGTGCAAGATCGTCGTCGCTGTCGTCGGGGTCGTCGCGATGATCATCGGGGGGCCGATTCTCGCGGCGATTGTGGTCGTGGCCGCGCTGGTCGTCCTTGCCGACACCCTCTACAAGTACTCCAAGGGGCAAGCGTCCCTGTGGGATGTGGGTTTCGCCGCGCTGGACTGCATACCTGGCGGCAAGGGCCTTACCACGGTCGGCAGGCTCGCCAAAGGCATGAAGTCGCTGGGCAAGGGCGGCCTCAAGGCCATGGCCAAGGGACTGGGGAGACGAGGCCTGCGTAAGGAGGCGGACAACGCCGTTGCCAAGGGGAAGCCGGCCGGCGGGCGGTGCAAGAACGGCGATCCGGTCGACATGGTCTCCGGCGAGATGCTGATGACGGCGACGGATGTACTGCTTCCCGGCATACTGCGACTGGCCGTGGCCCGGACGCATGTCTCCACGTATCGCTCGGGACGCTGGTTCGGCCCCTCGTGGACCTCCACGCTCGACCAACGGCTCGAACTCGACGACGAGGGCGTGCTGTTCGCCACGGCGGACGGCATGGTCCTGGTCTATCCGCCCCCGCAGGGCGACAGCGAGGTCCTGCCGAAGGAAGGGCCACGCTGGCCACTGTCGTTCGACGAAGAGCAGTCGGGTGGCATGAGGGTCACCGACCCCGTGTCGGGCATCACCCGGCTCTTCGCTCCGGTGGAGAGCGCCGATCACGACACCGCGTTCACTTTGCCCATCCGGGCGGTGTGGGACCGCAACGGAAACCGTATCGACTTCGAGTACGCCGCGGACGGAGCCCCGCTCGCTCTGCGTCACTCCGGTGGTTACCACGTGGCTGTCGACTCGGTCGACGCCCGGGTCACGGCGCTACGACTGCTCGATCCCGGCAACAGCCCGACACCGCTGGCACGTTACGGCTACGAGAACGGTCGCCTGACCGAGATCCTCAACTCCAGCGACCTGCCGTATCAGCTCACCTACGACGCGGACGACCGCATCACGTCCTGGACCGACCGCACGGGCTCCTGGTACCGCTACACCT
The DNA here is from genome assembly GCF_010550245.1 of Streptomyces sp. SID12501. Lineage (GTDB taxonomy): Bacteria > Actinomycetota > Actinomycetes > Streptomycetales > Streptomycetaceae > Streptomyces. The sequence goes on along the minus strand of NZ_JAAGLU010000013.1, from coordinate 172,374 downwards.
ACGACGAGGCCCATCGCGTCATCCGTGGCGAGGGTATCGAGGGCATCCTCGACTGCACCATCGCCTACGAAGCCGAGGACCGCAGCACGCGATACACCGACTCCCTCGGCCGCACCACCACGTACCGGCACAACGAACGGCTCCAACTCGTCTCGGTGACCAACGCGCTGGGGCAGAACGTCAGTAACGAGTGGGACCGTTTCGACCGCCTCCTCTCCCGGACCGACGCATTGGGGCGTACCACCCGCTACGGCTACGACCCGGCGGGGAATCTCACCACGGTCGTCCGCCCCGACGGTGCCGTGACCGAGGCCGAGTACGACGAACTGCGGCGACTGGTACGGGCGGTGACCCCTGGCGGAGCGGAGTGGCGCCACGCGTACGACAGCAGGGGCAACCATGTCGCCACCACTACCCCAACAGGGGCGAATGCCCGCTACGAGTACGACCGCCACGGCGGCCTCACCGCCGTCATCGACGCGGTCGGTCGGATCAGCAGAGCGCGGTGCGACGCGACGGGGTTGCCCGTCGAGTTCACCGACGCGCGAGGTGCTGTCAGCCGGATCCAGCGGGACGCCTTGGGCCAGGTCAGCAGCTTCACAGATGGGCGGGGACGCGTCACGCATCGGCGCACGACGGTCGAGGGCCGCATGGTGTGGCGCCGGACGCCGGACGGCTCTGAGGAGCACTGGGTGTGGGATGCGGAGGGCCACCTGGTGGCCCAGACCGACAGCCTGGGGCGTACGACCACGTTCGAGGTCGGCCCGTTCGGTCAGGTCGCGGCTCGCGGGCTGTCCGACGGGACTGCCCACTCCTTCACCTACGACACCGAACTCAATCTGGTCGAGGTGACGGCCCCCCAGGACAACGCCTGGCGGTACTGGTACGACGCGGCGAACCGCCTTGTGTCCGAGACCGACTTCGGCGGGCGCTCGCTCACCTACGAACTGGACGCCGTAGGCCTGCTCGCGTCCCGTGCCAATGGCGCCGGAGAAGCGGTCTCGTTCCACCGCGACGTTCTCGGCCGCACGGTCGAGACACGGTACGACGGTGTCTCGGTCAGCTGCACGTACGACGCCGATGGCCGCCCCACCCTGGAAGCCGGTCCCGACGCCACCGTTGAGCGTACCTACAGCGTGGACGGTCTCCTGCTGTCGGAGAGCATCGACGGCAGGACGACGACGTTCGCGTACGACACGCTCGGACGGCGCATCACGCGGCGCACTCCCACGGGGATCGAGTCCACGTGGACGTACGACGACACGGAACGCTCCGCCGTACTCGAAGCGGACGGCCGCCGTATCGAGTTCGACTTCGACGACAGTGATCGCGAGACGAGCCGTACTCTGCCCGGGGGTGTCCGGCTCAGCCAGTCCTGGGACGACGCGAGCAGGCTCGCCGCCCAGACGCTCACACGGGCCTCGGCCTCCAACGGCGAGGAAGCGCCGCTTCAGCAGCGCACCTATCTGTACCGCCCGGACGGCGCACTCTCCGCAGTCGACGAACTCACCACCGGGACACGTCACTTCACCCTCGACGTCAGGGGCAGGGCTACCGCCGTGGACGCGCGAGGGTGGCAGGAGGGTTACCAGTACGACGAGCTGGGGAACGTGACCCGGGCCTTGAGCCCCGTTGTCGAGGACGGCGACAGGAACCGATCCTTCGTGGGGACCCGGATCCAGCACACCGGGCGTACCCGCTACGAACGGGACGCGGAGGGACGGATCGTCCGCACGGTACGGCGGCTGCTCAATGGACAGCGGCGGATCCGGTCATACACCTGGAACAGCCGGAGCCGACTCGTCGGCACGACCACCCCGGACGGAGTCAGTTGGCGGTACCGGTACGACCCCACGGGCCGCCGGGTGGCCAAGCAGCGGCTGACCGAGAACGGATCCGTCGATGACGAGATCCTCTTCGTGTGGGACGGCACCCGTCTCGTCGAGCAGATCACGCGGGACGGCTCGGCCACGACGTGGGACTACATACCCGGCACCCATCAGCCGGTCACCCAGCTCGACCGGGCGGCGCCCGAACGGGACGCACGCTTCCATGCGATCGTCACCGATCTCTCCGGCGCCCCCGCAGAACTCGTCTCGGCCGACGGTGAGGTGGTCTGGCAGCAGCGGACGACCCTCTGGGGCAGTCGTCTGCCCGACAACCTGCAGACCGGCGGCACCGACCAGGTCGACTGTCCGCTGAGGTTCCCCGGACAGTACGCCGACGACGAGACCGGCTGGCACTACAACTTCCTGCGCCACTACGACCCGCTCACGGGGCAGTACGCCAGCCCTGACCCTCTCGGCCTCGCACCCGCCGCGAACGACAGCGCGTACGTCCCCAACCCGTACCGGTGGAGTGACCCGCTCGGACTGCACTGGCAGGACCCGGGCAACGGCATGCGGTTCGGGCGGGACCCGGATCTCCCCGAGGGGGATCGTGCGTACACACGGGACAACCAGTACCCGTCGGGCTACCGAACGCCCACCCACGACTACATGGTCGAGAACTACACCGACGAGGGCAGGGCGATCAGTGGGGTGCCGCGCGACGACGACGGCCTGCGGATCCCACGGGACCAGCTGACGTGGCGCAACGGAAACGACGAAATGATCTGGAACCCCCGAGCCAACAACCCCGAGCCGTTCCACCGTACGGTGACCTACGAACACCTGGACCCCGTGGTCCAGCACTGGAACCGGGAAGGCCGATTCTCCGACCGCCCCACACGCAACGACTTCTACAACAACACGGACCACCTGGAACCGATGGAGTGGAGTGAGAACTCCAGGGGTGGCGGGCGGATGACGGACACGTTCAGCCAGGATGTCGGAGACGGATACTCATGCAGCTGATCACGTGATCACGGAGGACTGATGGACGTTCGCGCCGTAGTGACGAGCTTCCGAGGCGCGGAGCCGCTTCCCGGTCTGCCCGACAGCTGGCACTGGTCGCCGGCTCCCGGAATCGACTTCGCGGGGGCGCTGTCCGCCGACGGTAAGCGGCTGCTCCAACTGAGCGGCCGCAAATCCTACGACCGGAACCTCGCCGTAAGCACCCTCCGTTTCGCCCGGGACCACGAGGACGCGCTCTTCGCCCGTAATCCCTTTCTGGGCTCGCGCGACGGCTTCGAACCGCCAGCCGGCCATCGCTTTGACGCGGTTGTGGGTATCGCGCCCGAGGTCCACCGCTTCTACCGCGTGGAGAACCCGGACCTGACCCCGCACGTCCGGCTGACTTTTCCCGCGTACTCCTGCGAGTTCTCCGGCGACGAAACGCTGGACGAGGCCGTCACCAGGTACCGCATGCTGCGCCTGAACCATCTCGGCCGCGAACCTCTCCCCTTCCTGAAGATGCGGTACGCCAACACGCGGACCCGCGGCAAGAGCACAAACCCGGGACGGGGCTTCACAGAGCCGGTGCGGCTCGTGGAGGAGCTTCGGCTGATGGAGGACGGAACCGGTAGCTTTGTCGAGTTCGAGAACCGGCACGGCGATGTATGGCGTGCCGAATGGCACGGCGCCTGGTTCGTCGCCGATTGGAACACCCAGAACGGCACACCGCGGGAGACTGGGCTCGACGAACTTGTCGAGTTCGCCACCGCGAAACTGTACGTGTGAGAGACCGGCGCCCCTGCCGGTGGAGGGTCGAAGCGCTGCCCGAAGGGGATCAGCGTGCGGCCTCTGCGGATTCTGGCTGGAACATGACGCCGATGACCAATCTGGGCCAGCATCCGTCCTTGAACGATGCACCGAAACCGTGGGGGGTCAGTTGCCGTACGGCGCGCCTGGCGAAGATCTCTCCGAGTGGGAAGTGAGGCCGGCTCCTCCCGCGCACTCACTATTTTGGACGATCAGAACGTGATACGCAGCAGCTCCCGCTGCTGCGTAACAGCTACGGGTGAAGGTCGAGTATGACGACCGTTGAGAGTTTTCTTGTGAATCCAGAAACACTCTATTCGCTCTATAGCCACGTCCCGGATCTCGTTGACGTCAGGATCAGATCGATCAATCTGAACTGGCGCGGGCCCACGGTAACGCTCCGCGTCGACCTGCCCTCCTTTCCCGGTTCGGCACCACAGGAGTGGACCGACGCGGGTATGGACACGGTGCAGTGCCAACTTCAGTTCCTGGCAGTGGAGAACATCTCCCTCACCGACTGGGATCCGCCATCCGTCGGCTGCGTCGAGATGTCGTCATGGGGCAGGGAGAGTCGTATGCGGGTAGTCGCCGACGGCCGAGGGGTAGCGCTCCGATTCGACTGCAGTGAGTCCGTGCGCGTTGGCCACGTGAGCGCATTCCAAATTCACGTCGACGGATCGGACAACGGAACGCATCTCTTCGTGAGCAAGATAGACGCCCGACGGCACACCTTCCTTCCCCCGACCAATGAGAAGACGTTCTATGAGCGCTGACTGGTCGCGGCTCCTTGCATCTCCCGAATACCTGGGGAAGCTGTACGACGGCGCCCCGCCCCCGACTGGCGCGTGCGACCTCTTTTACGTGCACATCGACGAACGGGAGGACTCGGTGACTCTGGGTTTCGATACCAGGGTCTTCCCGGTGAATCTGCTCCCGGAGTGGAGGGGAAAGAACTTCAATGCCTTCGAGTTCCACCTGTTCTTCACTGGGGTGACCGGTGTACGGGTCACGGGCTGGGGGGCTTCTGAAGCCAAGGTGATCGATCTGACCGTCCGCGATCGAGGACACCTCGATGTGGCCCTCGGCTCCGAGGCTTCCGGTCTCGCGTTCCGTGCTGCATCGGTCCGTCTTGCCGGAACGCGCGCCTATCTCGCTACGGGCAACCCCTGAAATCGAGGGAAAGCACCCATGGTGGCGGCAACGGGCCGCGCAGGCCCGCTGTCGCCGTTTGGCTAGCCCGAAGGCTGGATGTCAGCCCCCGTCGGCCACAGGCGAAGCAGGTGAAGCCGGAGAAGTCGAAGAAACCGAAGAAGCAGACGGAGCCGCAGCAGCCTGGGCGGCTCTCTTGGTTGCCTGCCGAGATCTCAGCTCCCCTCTGAGGATGAACCCCCGGAGGACAGCGATGCCGAGAAACACGACGCCGAAGCCGAATCTGGCCCACCCTCCGGCCTGGATGGTCCAGTAGAAGCAGGCGCCGCTGAAGAAGAGGCAGATGGAGATGGCCAGGGGTTCGCGGATGTAGAAGGGCAGGACGCGGAGTATCAGGCTGATCAGCATCCGCGCAGTGGATCAGGTGCGAACCCCTCACGCTGTGATGGAGGCCACAATTCCGGAGATGAGGTTTACGCGCGAAGTTGTCGAAGTTGTCGAATGTGTGAAGAATCTTGGCAGATCCGGCTTCGAAAGGTGCATCGGCTCCGACGGGTGTGGCCCGTCAACTGGCCTCCACGGCACCCGACTTGTGGCATATTCGCCTCACTCTCCGTCGATCAAGCTCCACCTTCCGTTAGTTGATCTAGAAGATTCGCTGTTGAGCGGGCCATGCCGTGGATAAGGTGCTGATGCAAGAGGACGTCACAGGGGCGATCTGAGGCGGTGGCCGACCACCCCGCCGCAGTGAACGGGGTGGTGTGCAGCGTGCCGACCGCGATAGCCGTCACCAGTTCCGACCTGGTGCTCCCACCGCATGACCGGCAGACCCCGCCCGCCGCCGTCCCGTCTCTCGACACCCTCGACGGCGCCCTCATGGGGATGCACACGCTCATCGAGCAGCACGGTTACGTCATCGCCCTCTACCCGGCGTCCACGGACCCGGCCGTCACCCGGCGGCTGCACACCGTGCGTTCCGTCCTGGAGAGCGACCGTATCGCGCTGCTCGCCGTCGATCTGCCGCCCCTCGGAGTCGCTCTCCTCGCCCAGCAGTTGAGGCAGCTCTCCATGTGCGACTTCAGCCCGGGGGTGCTCGCCTCCTCCGCCCGGCTGCTCGCCCACTACATCTACGCCGGCGCCCACCTCGGCTCCGTCACCAAGCTCGACCGGGTGCCCGTCTCCCTCAAGTCGCACGCCAAGTCCTGGGTGCCGGGCGCGCAGTTCGCCGTACTGGCCAATCCGCGAGCCCAGCTCGTGCGGGTCGGACAGGAAGAGCTGACCGGCCCCGAGTTCGGGACGCGGCTGCTCGTCGCGCAGGGGCAGCCGCCCTCCGACTGGGTCACCTCGACCCTCGCACCCGCCTGGCGAGTGCAGGGAGTCGCCCCGGTTCCGCTGCCCGCGGAGTCGGCGCGCTGGTGGGGGACGGGGAAGATCGTCGAGTTCGCGGCCGGGCTGCACGAGGTCTCCGTGCTCTACCAACTGGTCTCCTCCGTACGCCGCGAGGAGTGTCATTGGTGCGGCCTCGAACTCATCGGCGACCGCTGCGGATTCTGCGCCGCCCCACTCGTGTCGCCTTCGGAGCTTCCCGTGGCCCTCGGGCGGGCAGGAACCCCGGCAGGAGCATCAGGAACACCAGTACGAGAACTGCCCCGAGGTACGACGTAAGAGACGTAGCAGACGTGTCCGTCCCCATTCCCCGATCGAGGTTGTCCGCGTCATGAACTCACGCCAGCGCCGCGGCGTCATCCTGCTGGTCCTCTCGATCCTGTGCGCCATCGGCGCCTTCGTCGGAGTGCTCTCGGTGATCCGCGACGTGAACTCCAAGGTCGGCCCGGAGGTGACGGCGTATCGCCTCAAGAGCGACGTCGCACCCTACAAGGAGCTCACGGCCGACCAGTTCGAGAAGATCTCCATGCCGAAGCGGTGGTTGTCGGAGACCGCCGTCACGCGCGTCTCCCAGATCCGCGGCAAGGTCGCGGTGACCCGGCTGGAGAAGGGGTCCCTGCTGCAGACCGACATGATCGTCGACCGGCCCGAACTGGCCGCCGGTGAGCAGGAGATCGCGATCCTGATCGACGCGTCGACCGGTGTGGCCGGAAAGATCAACCCGGGGTCGCTCGTCAACATCTACGCCACCTTCGAGTCCAAGGACAGCGAGAAGGGTGTCGACGAGGTCAAGCTGCTCGTGACGAACGCGCGCGTCATCGACGTCGGCAAGCTCACCGCCCTCGAACCGGGGCAGTCGGCCAACGAACGCCAGCGTACGGCGAGGGAGGCCGTCCCGATCACCTTCGCGCTCAAGACGCCGGAGGCCCAACGCGTCGCATACGCCGAGTCGTTCGCCGAACACGTCCGCCTGTCCCTGGTCGCGGGCGGCGAACTGACGGCCGTCCCCGATGCCGCCGACCGTACGTACACCCTCAACAAGGACAAGTAGGAGGCGGGCATGAGGTCCGTACGTACGAAGCCGCAGCCCCGGCGACGGTCGCAGCCGAAGCCGCAGCCGCGCCTTCCGAGGGCGCGCCGATGACCATCCGCGTCCTCGCCGCCACCGCCGACATCGAGTCCGCCCGCGCCCTGAGCACCCTCCTCAGCAGGCTCCCCGAGGCCGAACCCGCCCCGCCCGTCGCCGACTCGACCGCGCTGCTCGACACCCTGGCCCGGATGGCCGCCGAATCCCTCGACGAGCTGCCGGAAGTCGTCCTCGTGCACGAGCGGATAGGGCCCGTCCCGGCCCTCGACCTCGTACGCGACCTCGTGATGCGGTTCCCGGCCGTCGGCGTCGTTCTCATCACCGCCGACCCCAGCACCGGTGTCCTCACCGCCGCGATGGACTCGGGCGCCCGAGGCATCGTCCAACTGCCCCTCGGCTACGAGGCCTTGGCGGAACGCGTAATGGCAGCGGCGGCCTGGTCGTCGGGTATGCGGCGCCATCTCGGCAGCACGGCACCGGAGTTGTACGCCGGACCGGGCGGTACGGTCGTCACCGTGACCGGCGCCAAGGGCGGCGTCGGCGCCACCGTCACGGCCGTCCAACTCGCCCTCGCCGCAAGGGCGTCGGGCCACACCGTCGCCCTCCTCGACCTGGACCTCCAGTCGGGGGACGTGGCCTCCTACCTGGACGTCCAGTTCCGCAGGTCGATCGCCGACCTGGCCGCCATCACGGACATCAACCCGCGCGTCCTCCAGGACGCCGTCTTCATCCACGACAGCGGTATCGGCCTGCTCCTCGCCCCCGCCGAGGGCGAACGCGGCGAGGAGGTCACCGACAGGGTGACCCGCCAGGTCGTCGCCGCCCTGCGCTCCCGCCACGACGTCGTGATCGTCGACTGCGGCGCCCGGATGGACTCGGCCACGGCAGCCGCCGTCGAGATGGCCGACCACGCCCTGCTCCTCGTCACCCCGGACGTCATCGCCGTACGCGCCGCCAAACGCATGGTCCGCCTCTGGGACCGTCTCCAGATCCGCAAGGCCGAGGAGACCCTGACGGTCGTCAACCGGCAGTCCAAGGGTACGGAGATCCAGCCCTCCCTCGTGGAGAAGGTCACCGGCACCAAGGTCGCCCGCGCGACGATTCCCGCCGCGTTCAAGGAACTTCAGGGCGTTGTGGACGCCGGACGGCTCCAGGACCTGGACGCCCGGTCGACGGTCAAGCAGGCACTCTGGTCGCTGGCCGGGGAGTTGGGGCTGGTCGTCGTCCAGGAAGGGGGCGGCGGCAAGCGACGTAAGTCGTCATCGTCGGCAGACCGGGGCGCGACGGCCCTGCGCCGGCGAGGAGAACGCGGCGACCGAGGGGCCGTGACCCTCGAATTCGCGGGCATGTTCCCGCTGTTGCTCGTCGTGATGAGCATCCTGTGGCAGTGCGTGCTGTACGGCTACACGTACTCGTTGGTCGGCAACGCGGCGGACGAGGCGGCTCGCGCGGCCACCGCGGCGTACGCCCTCGACCCCGGCGGCTACGCGGGAGCCTGCGAGAGCGCGGGCGGCGAGCACCTCCCCGGCGCCTGGAACGGTGCCGCCATCAGCTGCGGTCCCGACGGCGAGGTCATGAAGGCCACCGTCCGCGCCCAAGTACCGCTGTTCTTCCCTGGCTTCGACGTCAACTGGACGGTGACCGGCGAGGCGGGGGCGGCGCTGGAAGGGGACGAGGACGGATGAGGACGAGGAGCCTTCGGGGCCGTCTTGCGAACCGGGTCCGGGATGAGAGGGAGAGGGGCCGGGACCGGGGTTCCTCCATCCTGGAGTTCACCGGGTTCCTCCCGATCCTCATCATCATCGGCCTGGCCTGCATCCAGCTCGGCCTGATCGGCTACGGCATCAACCAGGCCGGTACGGGCGCCCGCGCGGCGGCCCGGGCGGCCTCCCTCGACGGCGACGGGGTGGCGGCGGGCACCGCCTCCGTCAGCGACTGGCTCGATCCGGACGTGGACGCGCCACTGGGCGCGGGCGACACGACCACAGCCACCGTGACCGTCCATGTCCCCGCGATCATCCCGATCTTCGACGAGTGGGACGTACAACGCTCCGCCACCATGCCCAACGACGAAGACAACTGACCGTGAACCGGCCATCAACGGAGAGGAGTTGAGACAGAGACCATGAGCCTGCGCTCCCGCATGGCCTCCGCCGACGACAACGGCAGTGGAACCGCGCGCGAGGACGGCCACCTCGTCGCCGTCTACCGTGCCAAGCTCCTCGAAGAGATCGACCTCGCGGAGATGTCCAGCCTCGCGGCGGAGGAACGCCGCGTCCGGCTGGAACGCGTCCTCGGCCACATCATCAGCCGCGAGGGCCCGGTCCTCTCCTCCGCCGAACGCTCCCAGCTCATCCGGCGGGTGGTCGACGAAGCCCTCGGCCTGGGCGTCCTCGAACCGCTCCTCGCCGACGCGTCGATCACCGAGATCATGGTCAACGGCCCCGACTCGATCTTCGTGGAACGAGCGGGCCGCGTCGAACAGCTCCCCATGCGCTTCGCGTCGAGCGAGCAGCTGATGCAGACCATCGAGCGGATCGTCTCCACGGTCAACAGGCGGGTGGACGAGTCGAATCCGATGGTCGACGCCCGCCTGCCCACCGGCGAACGCGTCAACGTCATCATCCCGCCGCTCTCCCTCACCGGCCCGACGCTCACGATCCGCCGCTTCCCCCGCGCTTACACACTGCCGGAGTTGATCGGCCTCGGCTCGCTGGACGAGCAGATGCTGATGCTCCTCGCCGCGTTCGTCCGGGCCCGCTTCAACGTCATCGTCAGCGGCGGCACGGGCACCGGCAAGACGACGCTCCTCAACGCGCTCTCCGGCCTGGTCCCCTCCCACGAGCGCATCATCACCATCGAGGACTCGGCCGAACTCCAGCTCCAGCAGGAGCACGTGATCCGCCTCGAATCCCGCCCGCCGAACGTGGAGGGCAAGGGGCAGATCACCATCCGCGACCTGGTCCGCAACTCCCTGCGCATGCGCCCCGACCGCATCATCGTCGGTGAGGTCCGAGGCGGTGAGACCCTCGACATGCTCCAGGCGATGTCCACGGGCCACGACGGTTCCCTGGCCACCGTCCACGCCAACTCGGCCGAGGACGCGCTGATGCGCCTGCAGACCCTGGGCTCGATGTCCGAAGTCATGATCCCCTTCGAGGCGTTGAAGGACCAGATCAACTCGGCGGTCGACGTGGTCGTCCAACTCGCCCGCCACGTCGACGGATCCCGCCGGATCGCCGAGATCGCCCTGCTGGTCTCCCACGGCCGCGAACAGTTCCGCATCGTGACCGTCTCCCGTTACGTCACCCGCCCGACCGGCCCCGACCGGGTCGCCCAGGGCTACTTCGAACACCTCCCGGTGCCCCGCCCGGTCGCCGAGAAGCTGTACCTGGCGAACGAATCGCTGCCCCCGGCGTTCGGCGTGGCCGAGGTGCTCGACGTACTGGACACAAGGCAGGCGATCGGATGACGACTCGGACGAACACGCGGACCACTACGCGTAGTTGTACGCGTACAACTACGAGGACGACTGTGCGGGGCGAGCAGCCATGAACAACTCGGTCCCGCTGGCGTTGGGCGCCACCATGCTGTGCGGCACACTCGCCGTCGCGGGCGTGCACACATACGCCGCCGGCCGCGCCCAGCGCCAGGCACTCGAAGACCGCCTCTCCGGCGGCGGCGCGCTGCACACGGCGACAGGCCGCGTACGCCGGTTCGCGTCCGTCGACCGCAGGCTGCGCCGCACCCGCCTCGGCCGCACGATCCACCTCCGCCTCTCGGCGACCGGACTGGACCTGACAGCGGGCGAGTTCTTCACGTACGTCGCCGCATTGGGTGTCGCGCTGTGGCTGCTGGCAGCCGCCGTACTGGCGCCGTTCTTCGGCCCGATCGCCGCGCTGGTGACTGTCTGGGGCGCGGCGATCTTCCTCAACTGGCAGCGCCAGAAACGTATCGAGGCGTTCATCAACCAACTCCCGGACGTGGCCCGCCTGCTCGCCAACGCCACGGCGGCCGGCCTCGCCCTGCGTACGTCACTGGCGATGGCGGCGGAAGAACTGGAGGCCCCGGCGGGCGAGGAACTGGCCCGGGTCGCCGACCAGTTGACCATGGGCCGGACGGTCGACGACGCGCTCGGGGAGCTGGCGGAACGCCTCCCCTCCCGCGAACTGGTCGTACTCGTAACGACATTGGTGCTTGCCAACAAGGCGGGCGGCTCGGTGGTCAGCTCACTGCGCAACCTCACCCAGACCCTGGAGGACCGCAAGGAGACGCGCCGAGAGGTCCGCACGATGCTGTCGGAGGTCAACGCGACGGCCTTCACGGTCCCTTGCCTGGGCCTCGGCTCCCTCCTCCTCATCAACTCCTCGAACGAGGGCGCGCTGGAGAAGGTGACCGGCTCCGGCCTCGGCCAGGGCCTGATCCTCCTCTCCCTGGGCCTGTACACGGTCGGTTTCTTCGTCATCCGCCGCCTGGGCAAGATCGAAGTCTGAGGGGAGTGAGTGATCGGATGCTGCCGCTGCTACTGGCCTTGGTGATGGCGATCGCCGTCGCGGGCGCCCTGCTGGGCATCCGCATGATCCGGGCCGACGCCAAACTCCCCTCCGACCTGCTCCTCGCCCTGGAGGTGGGCGGCACCCGGGTCTCGAAGGCCGACTCGGCGGTGGACCGCATGGGCATGCGCTTCGCGCCCCTCGTCCTCCGCCTGATGGGCCCCCGCCGGGTCGACGCGAAACGCCTGCGCATCGACATGGCGGGCAACCCCGGCGGCCTGACCATCACCCGCTACGCGGCCCGCCTGGCGGTCTACCTCACCTTCGGCATCCTCCTCGGCCTGATCTTCCTCAGCAACGGCCAACTGGTCCTCGCGGTCATCACGTTCGCCTTCGGAGTGACGGCGGCGGACGCGGCGATCTGGCAGGCGGTACGTGAACGCAAGGACGTCATCGACCGCACACTCCCCGACTTCCTGGACGTGCTCGCGGTCGTGGTCTCGGCGGGCCTCGGCTTCCGCCAGGCACTGGACCGGGTCGCGGAGAAGTACGAGGGCCCCTGGGCGGACGAACTCCGCATCACACTCCGCCAGATGGACATGGGCGTCAGCCGCCGCCAGGCCTTCGACCAGCTCCGCAAGCGCAACTCCAGCGAGCAGGTGGCCCAGTTCGTCTCGGCGCTCCAGCAGGGCGAGGAACTCGGCTCCCCGATCGCCGAGACCCTGATCCAGATCGCCGCGGACATGCGACGCACCGACGCCCAGGAATCCCGCCGCCGCGCCGCGAAGACGATCCCCAAGGCAACCCTCGTAACCCTGGTGTTCATGCTCCCGGCAACGATGATCCTCATCGCGACGGGCATGTTCCTCGGCTCGGGTACGAACTTCGGCTCGATTCTGGGACGTTGAGGGCGGTGCGGCCGATGAAAGCCAAAGCCACAAAGGCAGGGCGAACCGAGGGACGACAGGGCAGGGCCCGGATTCGGGCCCGGGGCCGGGGCCGGGGCTACAACCCGACCGCCGGCTACCTGGCCGACGACGCCCCGGCCCCCGCGACCATCCGCCTCCAGCTGAACGCCCTACAGGCCCTGTGCCGCCAGGCGTTCGCGGTACGCATGACGATGCTGGCCCTCGGCACCCCCTTCGCGATGACCAACACCGCCGAAGGGCCCCCGCGTTACACGGTCCTGGCGGCGGCGGTCCTGGGCATCACCGCCTCGTACGCCATGTACCGCGACTGGGACCGCCTGGCTCCCCGCCTCCTGGCCCACCCCACCCTCATGGCAGCGGACCTGACGTTTGCGGCGATACTCCTCCTCACCGCGTCCCCCGCCTCCCCCCTCGCCTATGCCACGGTGTGCACCCCGCTCCTCGCCGGCCTCCTGTACGGCTGGCGCGGCTCGGGCGTCTTCACGGGCTTCCAACTGGTGGTACTCCTCACGGTCTACCGGGCCTGGGAACACCGCCCTGGAACAGGCACCAGCACCCTCCTCATAGCGGGCTTCTGCGTCGGCGCCGGCATTATCGGCGTCACGTTGCGTAACCTGATGTTCCGCTTCGGTACGGCGAGCGAGGCACTGGCGGAGGCGAACTCCCGGCTGGCGGTGGCCGAGGCGGTGGAGTCGGAACGGGCGCGCCTGGCACGGGAGATGCACGACTCGGTCACGAAGACCCTGCACGGACTGGCTCTGGCGGCGGAGGCGCTGGCTGCGACCTCGGCGGATGACGCGGACCCGGACGTGGTGCGGCGCCAGGCAACCCTGGTCGCCTCGGCGGCCCGCCGAGCGGCGGCAGAGTCCCGCGACCTCCTGACAGACCTGCGCCACCACACGGACCTGACGTCCCCGGACGTAGACCTGATCGCGGAACTGACACGGAGGGCGACGGAGTTCGAGCGGAGCACAGGAATCCGTACGAGCCTGGAGACGCCCGAGACATCCGAGACATCCGAGACGTCCGAGACGTCCGAGACGCCCTCAGGGATGACCGCCGCAGTTGTGCCGCACAGGACGGCACACCACCTCCTGGCGATCGTGTCGGAGGCACTGGAGAACACGCGCAGGCACGCGAACGCGACGAGGGTGACGCTGGAGGCGACCGCATCGGCATCGGGGGAGTGCGTGACCCTCCGTATCCGGGACGACGGGGTGGGCCTCCCCGGCCCCCTGAACATCGAAGAGACAGCCAGATCAGGCCACTTCGGCATGCTGGGCATGGTGGAACGGGCGAGATCGCTGGGGGCGGTGATGCACGTGGGCCGAGGCGAGAAGGGCGGCACGGAGATCCGCGTGGACATGCTGCCACCCGGCCTCGACCACATACCCCGGCCCCGTTCCCGTCCCCGGAAGGAGGCCGCATCCCATGTCCACAGGTGAACGGCGGCCGGACCCGCTGAGGGTGCTGGTGGCGGACGACAACCCGGTAGTGCGGGCGGGCCTGGCGGCGCTACTGGGCGGCCACCCGGACATCGAGGTGGTCGCGGAGGCGTCGAACGGCACCGAGGCGGTATCGGCGGCGGAGCGAGTGCACCCTGACGTGGTCCTGCTGGACGTACGCATGCCCGGCACGGACGGCCTCACGGCGCTCCCCCAACTGGCGCTACTGGCCCCGGTGATGATGCTGACGTACAGCAGCGAGCCGGAGGTGGTGAGGCAGGCGCTGCACAGGGGCGCGTCGGGCTACCTGGTCCACGGAGGCTTCACGACGGAGGAGTTGACGCAGGCGGTACGGGCGGTGGGACGGGGGGCACGGAGGGTACGGGGTGTGACGCAGACGTCAAAGACGCCGCATGCCTCTGCGCCGAGTGTTCCGGATGTCGCGGATTCGCTCGGTGTTTCCTACGAACCGAACGAAAACTCTTCGCATCTGCAACCAGTTATGGCACTCTTGCGGCAGACTCCGAAGAGTCGACTCGGCCATGCGACGACACTCGCCGCCCGTGACCGCGACCAACCGGACTTCGGGCTGAGTTCAAGGGAGGTGGAGGTCATGGATCTCATCGCGGCCGGTGTGAACAACCGACAGATCGCCGCCACCTGCTTCATCAGTGAGAAGACCGTCAAGAACCACATCAACCGCATCTTCGCAAAGCTGCACAGTACGACACGGAGCGAAGCGATCGCCCGCTGGCTGGGTACGGCTCGGGAGGGATGGGAGTGATGGGGTGCGCTGTGGGGGGAAGTTGGGCCCACGGGCCCACGCGGAGTAGAGGGTCTCTCACGTACGGTGGCCGGGTCGGTAGTGGCGTTCGGCGGAAGGGCAGGCGCAGT
Organism: Streptomyces sp. SID12501; assembly: GCF_010550245.1. Lineage (GTDB taxonomy): Bacteria > Actinomycetota > Actinomycetes > Streptomycetales > Streptomycetaceae > Streptomyces. The sequence goes on along the minus strand of NZ_JAAGLU010000013.1, from coordinate 157,350 downwards.
GGACAGGTTCAACAGGTGGACGTGGACTGTGGTCTCTCGGATGCAGGGCAGGCAGCGGGACAGGGGAGCCGGGTTCGTGGAGTATGCGGGCCTGATGATCATCATTGCCGGGATCTTCACGCTGATCGACGGTCTCGGACTGGACGGCATGATTTCGGGGGCGATTCGGGACGCGGTCAACGACGTCATCGGCGGCTGATCACCGCTCGACTTCTGAGTGACCGTGGGCAGACCCTGCCGATCTACATCTGGCTGACGGGGATTCTGCTCTTCGCCGCCGTCGCATTCTTCGTCTTCGCCCAAGCAGCGTCCGTCCGCAACGGAGCCCAGTCCGCGGCGGACGCTGCTGCGTTGGCGGCGGCCCAGGACGCCCGGGACGAGTTGGTGGAAACCCTGGCGGGCGCGATCGGACAGGGCGACGACTGGCTCGATTGGCTGAACGGCCAGGATCCACCAGGTGCCGGGGCAACGGCGGCAGCACAGACGCTCGCCTCGGAGAACGGCTCAACTGTCCAGGGCGACGCCGAACCTGTGGTCAGGAATGGCTACCCCGGGTTTCGGGTCGCCGTGGAGACGAACAATACGGTCGGCGCCTCGATCATTCCGGGTACGGAGGGTATGCACGCCAAGGCCCATGCCGTAGCCGTCATCCAGCCGCGTTGTGACTTCGACCCCGACGCGGATCCCACGCTGCCGATCGAGTTGAACTGCGACGGCCAGATCGTGAACATCGACCCCGTAGATTTCGATCCGGACGACTTCCCCGACGCGTCCGTGCTGTTCTCTGTGCATCTGGCCGAGTGAGAGGAAGTCGTACCGATGAAGTTTCGGCACACCATGAAGAGCCGTAGGGCAGTGACCGCGGTGGCGATCGCGACCGGGTTGCTCATCACGGTGGCCGGCTGCGGGGGAGGAGACGACGGCAAGACGGACAAGGACGCCTCTTCATCCGCACCGAGCAAAACCGAGGGTGGGGGAGACGAGGAGACGAAGACCCCGGCACCGGCGGCCGAGCCCGCGTTGGCGGAAGTGAAGAACGGCGACATCACACTCACCGTCACCTCTGCCGTTCGTGATCAGGGTGGCTTCGTGACGGTGAACGGCACGGTCACCAACAGCGGTGGCGAGTTCTGGATTGCGGCGGACTGGCGTGGTGACGAACGGGAGTTGAGCAAGAACGGCTCCTCCCTCGCCGGAGCGGCTCTGGTCGACAGCAAGGCCAAGAAGAAGTACCTCGTTCTCCGGGACACCGATGGGCGCTGCCTGTGCACGAAGTTCGAGGGCGGAGGCGTGGACGGAGGACAGACGGCCGACTGGTTCGCCCAGTTCCCCGCTCCCCCGGAGGATTCCACTCAGGTGAACTTCCAAGTCGGCACGATGCCCCCGGCATCGATCGAAATCTCCGAGGGCGAGTGACCATGGCCGTCACCAACCGCTCCACCTCGACCGTACTCACGGCCTTGGTGGTACTCGCCACCCTTTCCCTGGCGGGTCCACCCGCCGCTGCGGACGACGACGATCCCAGCGCACCCCCGGGCTCGGTCACGACCTCCCCACCTCCAGAAGTGGATGCGAACAGCCCCGGCCTGAAACTGGCCGACGGCGCAACCCTCGCCGCGGCCAAGGTCCTCGACATCAAGTCGGTCGTGGAAGACATGGGTGGCGAGGAACGCCGAGTGGACACGAACGAGACCGTGACGTTCGCGCTCCAGGCGGAGGTCCTGTTCCCGAAGGACAGCTCGAAGCTGAACCCGGCGGCCCGCTCCCGTATCCAGGCGATCGCAGACGAGATCAAGGCCCAGAAGGCCACGAACGTCAGGGTCTTCGGCTTCACCGACAATCTCGGCTCGTACGCCCACGGCCTGACCCTCTCCAAGAACCGTGCGGAGATGGTCCACGACGAACTGGCCACCGGCCTGGGCGCAGACGTCACCTTCCAGGTGCGCGGCTACAGCGAGGACTACCCGATCGCCGACAACAGCTCGGAACAGGGCCGGCGCAAAAACCGGCGCGTGGAGGTGACGTTCCAGAAGGGGGAGTGAGGCCGGATCTGCGTCTCAACCTCACGGAAGAGATCCTCATACGCCTGGCTGGGGCTTCGCGGAGGTCGAGCCGACCTCTGTGTCCTTACCCTCAAGCAGCTCCTCCAGGGCATCACATCGCAACTGCCGAGCCACGGCGGCGTTAACGTACGCCGCGAAGCCGCGCGGACCGACGCGGGCTTTGACTGCGGAGACGAGACCACTGGGCATGGTCACGCGCACCCTGCGCGCCGGAATCGGGTCATCGCCGCAAGACGTCATACCAGGTGGTCAGCCTTTCCGGCCTTGATGTCCCGGACCAGCGCGAGGAGGGCTTCGCGGCTGTCCGTCAGATAGCGCTCTTCCTGTCCGGCGACAGCTATGTACGCGTTGCCGTCGTCGTCGGTACCGAGACGGAAGCAGTTGTTGCCTTCCCCGCAGAAGGGCTCTTCCCAGTGGATGCCGGTCACGATCTCTCCCCTAAAGTTCGCGGGCAATTTGGTGGATGAGGTCACGCGAGGCCACCGCTGGCAGCGCCGCGTCGTCCATCCAGTCGAGGTGGACACGGTACTTGCTGAGCTGCGCTTCGGCGTGGGTGAATTCGGGCCCGTGTGCGGAGTCGAGCTGCACGGTGTCGAGTTGAGCTGTTACCCCGTCTGCGTACAAAAGGGCATGTCCCGCTCCGGGGAATCCGCCAATGCCGAACGGAACGATTCGTACATCGACGTTCTTGCACTCGGACCGCGCGCACAGCTGCTTCAGCTGCTCGCGGGTTACTCCAGTGGCACCGAAGGGCATACGCAGAGCGGCTTCATGGACGTAAGCGACATACGGCAGGGTCACAGAACGCTCGAAGACCTGTTGCCGCTCCATGCGGTGGGCGACGCGCAACTCGATCTGCAGCCTGGTCAGAGGAGGTAGGACCGCGGCGAAAACTGCTCGGGCGTACTCCTCGGTCTGGAGTAGCCCAGGTACGTGCATGACCTGGACGGTACGAACACGGGTGGCGAACCACTCCAGCTCCGCGATGTCCAGCAGACCGGCAGGCAAGCTGCCTCGGTGCTTTTCCCACCATCCGCGTTCCTTGCTGCCGACCATGTCGGCCATGGCTGAGAGCGCGTCGATGTAACGGGTCTCCGTGCAGGCGTAGTTGCAGGCGAGTGTGCGGACTCGGTCGGCTGAGAAAGGCCGGATCCCGGACTCCATGTTGGACAGCCTGGTTCGGTCGATTCCGAGCAGCCCTGCTGCGTACTCGGTCGTACATCCGGCCGCGAGACGCATTTTGCGCATCTCGGCGCCGAGCCGTTTCTGCCGCTCTGTAGGCGTGGTCCTGGTCGACATGCCATCCCTTCTGACCCTGGATGGCTCACAGTCTGCCCACCGAGCTTCTCCTGGTCCACTCGGTAGGGGGTAATTATCTCTGAATGTGTGGACACTGTGACTCCATAGGATCTACCTTCGGTGACGTAGCGGCTACTTACCGCACTGTCGGAAGTGCATCGCGCGAGCCTGCCCGCATCTCCTTCCCTGGGAGGGGTGGGTCCGCGTCAGGGAGACAGGCCGCCGGCTGTACGCATCCGAACGCGCGTCGAATCGCCTTCGAACGCGCCACTCGCGCAATGGAGTTGTCATGACCGCACTTGCCCCCGCGACCGCCTGCCCACTGTCCATTGACCCCCTGCCCATCTCGCCACCCGGGCCGGAGAAACTCGCATACAGCCTCACCCTGGCCGCCGCGCCGACGAGTGCGGCGATCGCGAGGGCGGCTGCTCGCACCGTGCTGCACATGCACGGTCTGCACGACGCGACCGACGCAGCGGTTCAGGTCGTGAGCGAACTGACGTCCTGCGCGTGCCGTTTCACGACCGCTGACGACATCTATGTATCGCTCCGCTATCGCGACGGAGCGCTGCGCGTGATCCTCTACGACGCCCATCCCAGGCACAGCCACCCCCGCCTGTCGGCGGCCTGCGACGCCAGGCGCCGCGCGACCCTGCGCGTACTGGCCTGCGTCGTCCGAGCCTGCCAGGGCGACTGGGGCTTCGACGCCGCCCGGGAACCGGGTGGCGGTACGCGCTTGTGGGCGGTGTTGCCGAGGTCGGGGGCGCGGGCGTATGGCGTGTCAGGGGAGTGTACGAATGGGTGAAGCGGGGCGAGATGCGGCAATGCCGACGCAATGTGATGCCTACGTTCGGGGTGTGACCGCACTCTTTTCGATCGAACTGGAACCAGAAGTCAGGGTCTGGCTTGAGACGCTCTCTCCCCGTCATTTTCGGCAAGCTGAGGAGAAGGCGGAACTGCTGGCGTTATCGCCGACCACGCTCGGTGAGCCGCAGTCACGTAGTCTGGGCGAGGGTGTGCGCGAGTTGCGCTTCATCCTGGACGGAAACTCGGTCCGGGTGACGTACTGGCTGGCACCCGGCCGACGCATCGTCCTGCTCACGGTCTTCAGGAAGACCAGGATGCGGGAGGAAGCGGAGGTCAAGCGTGCCAAGCAGGCAAAGCTACTGTGCGAGGCGGAACACGGTCCCGCGCACGAGGAGTTCACTCGCGACTTCCGGGAGGAATGGTGAATCACACCCGCTGGAGGCTGGCTCAGGAGCGGCGCGTTGTTGAGGGGTATACAGAGCCCCCGGAGGTCGTCGCCGAGCGTGAGGAAATCCGGTTGGCGCTTGTCCTGGGACAACTGGTGTACGACCGGCGCACATCCCTGGGCCTGTCTCAGCCGGCGCTGGGTGAGCGCCTCGGAATGACGGCCGACGCGGTGGATGCTCTGGAGGTCGGCGGCATGCTGCCAGTCACTGCTGACCTTCTGGTCCGTCTGGCAGGCGCGCTGGACGTCACAGTGGATCTGCACGTAGTGGCCGACGGTGGCAACACTGTGGCTTTCGGCGAGCGCGCGGCGTAAGCCCACGCCCGGCTGACCGCAGAGGAGCTGGCACGCCGTCGCTCTGGGGTTCACCCTGTAGCCCTTTGCGATTCAGCATTGAAACGGCCTGCTCGCCGTAGCGTGCGGCGAGCAGGCAGATGCGTTATGTAACTGTTATGGGGCAAGTGTCGTCATATCTGGGTGGTTTGATCTCGTACGCCCCAGTGGTTGACAGGTTTCGACCTGGTGTCACCACGTGGCGACGGATAGCGTTGTTTCACTCAAGAGAAGCCTCGCCCCACCGGGAGCCGACTGTGAACCGCCGCCCCACACTGCTCGCAGCGATGGCGCTGACTGCCGCTGCTGTGCTGTCGCTGTCCGCATGCGGAAGCGATGACAGTTCCGCCGGCAACGACAAGATCGCTGGAGCCGACACAGGGGACACCGGGAGCGAGGCTTCGGCGTCGCCGTCGCCGACCGGTTCAGTGCAGCGCCCGAAGGTCACGTTGCCCAGCGATGTCACCGATGTTTTCGAGGGCTGGGAAACCGGCGACGCCGCCAAGGACGCCGTGCTTGCGGACGCTTCGCGACGCATTGATGCGCTGGCCTACGCCATCACACAGGGCAATGCTGACGAACCGGTGCTGGCCTACTACTACAAGGGTGCCGCCCTGGTAGGAGCCTCCCAGTGGGTCAAGGAGTTCGTGGATGCCAAGAAATCCATGACGGGTGAGACTCGCTTCTTCAAGCCAAGCGTTGACGTCTATGCGGAGGGCAAGGCCACCCTCACCTACTGCTCGTTCGAGGGCAAGGCATTCGTCAAGGACAAGGCGACCGGCGAGGCAGCGAAGACCTCGGTCACTGACAAGTCGTACCTCCTCTACTCCACCCGCCTGGAGAAGAGCGACAAGGGTGTATGGCAGACCGCTGTGCTCAACTCCGAGAGGGCGAACAGCACATGCACGCCGTAACGACCAGTCGCACGCGGCTTGTCCTGGCGGGTGTTGTGGCCGCCTGTGTGTTGTTCTCCTCTACCGCCTACGCCGACGTGGACCTCGGTAGCGGCAATGAAGGGGCCAGCGTGAAACAGGAGGGTTCGAGCAAGGGCTACACGCTCGCATCCCGGATCACCTTCAGCGGTTCCGCCAAGGGGAACAGCGGATCGTCCGGTGCGCTCGCGGCGGTGGGTAACTGGACCCCGCCGGCTTGCTGGTACGAGCCGCGCTCCGCTGAGGAGTTTTCGAAGCAGGTCGAGGACGAGTACAACACGACGATGAACACGCCCGGCCAAGCCAATTACGCCAAGGCATCCGTCGGGCAGTTCCGGAACGATTACAAAGACGGAAAGTACAAGAACTACAACCTTGACCAGAAGGACAAAGGTAGTTGGTGGGTCGCCGTCCGCGATCAGGACCGTTGGATGGAGCCTGAGGCCCAGCGTTGCGATCAGCCGCCCTTCTGGGCCGAGAACGGCGACACTCCGCCCGTCGAGAATGCGGTGACCCCTCAGGTCCTCGCTGAACTCGCATACAACCGGATCCAGTTGCCGACCACCAACGTAACCCTGGCCCCTGCTGATACGACCAAGGTCAACCTCCCTACCTGGGCTTGGCTGGACAAGTCGATGTTCAAGGAAGTCTCAGTGACCGCCGCGCTCAACGTGGGCGCACTGAACATCCAGGCCACCACCACGGCGAAGCCCGTCTCCCTCAAGCTTGAGCCGGGTACGGCCGACGCCGAGACCTACCCAGCTACTGGCGACTGCACGTTCGGCAACGACGGCTCGATCGGCGAGCCGTACGTCACGGGCAAAGCCGGCCGCACCCCGCCCTGCGGTGTCAAGTACCTCCGCTCCTCCGGCGACGGCGCGTTCAAGCTCCAGGTAACCGTCACTTGGGATATCACCTGGACGGGAACGGGCAACCCCACCCCGACAAGACTCCCTGATGGAACCTTCGGTAACGACCAGGACGTCATCGTTCAGGAAATCCAAGCCATCAACCGCTGAGAGTGATCGCGGGCCTAAGGGCGCGAACTGGGAAAGGTGCAGGACGGATGGCGGAGCGACTGGCGGTCGACGGTGGTGAACTCGCGCACTTCATGAAGTTGTTGAAGAAATCAAGCGACTCGTTGGAAGGTCTACACAAGGCCCTGAGTGACGTAACTGTCACCGGTCTCGGCACGGATGATTTGGACTCTGCATGCGAGGATTTCCAGGATGACTGGAAGTATGGAACGGAGGAGATCGGTAAGCAGACCGAGGACCTTGCCAAGATCATCGGTCAGAGCAAGGACAGCTACGAAGAGGTCGACACGGCATTGGAAAAGGCTTTGCAGGAAGCCAGGAGTGGCAAGTCGGGGGGTAAAAAGTGACGGCAGTACCGGGTATCGAGCCATCCCCCTATGCCACCTCGGAAGCTGCTCGGAATGGGAACTTGCCCCAGGGGCTCAAGTCCTCCCCGTCCATTCCGAACCCTGACTATCCACATCTCGGATTCAATCCGACTCCGGGTGACACTGGCACGGTCCGTGACCTCTACAAGAAGCTTGCCAACTGCGCCAAGGTCCTGGAAGAGACGCATGGGCTTGTCACCAAGCTCATGGACGGCAGCTACTGGAAGGGCGACGCTGCCGTCGCCTTCCGCGAGCAGCTTGATGGCGGCCCCCTCCCGCTGAACCTGAAGAACGCCGCACACTCCATTCGCAAAGCCGCTCGGCAACTCGACAGCTGGGAGGGGGAACTCGACGATTTCCAGCGCCGGGCGAAGAAGTTGGAGCAGGACGCCAAGGACGCGCAGGACGTCGTAGACAGGGCGAAGGGGCACGCCGACAAGGCGAAGGACGACCCCGACCTCGACGGCAAGGGCAGCCGTCACGACGAGGCGAAGAAGAGCCTGACCAGTGCGAACACCGCGGTGGAAGAAGCCCGGGCCGAGCTGGACAAGGTCATCGGTAAAGCGAAGGCGCTGGCCGAGGAACATGAGGAGAAGGCCCGGTACCACGCCGGCAAGATCCGCGACGCGACGAAGAAGCTGGCGCCGCACGAACCAGGGTGGCTTGAGGACTTCGGCGAGTGGTTCGCCGAGAACCTGCCTGACATCCTGAGCTTCACTGCGGGCGTCATCGGCCTGATCGCTCTGTTCGTGGCTACGGGTGGCGTGGCCGCAGCCGTCCTGCTGCTCGCGGCAGCCGCGTTGAGCGCGACTGCGCTCACCATGCGGCTGGCCGACTCCGATGTGCTCGCCTCCCTCAAAGACGGCTTCACCAAGGGGGAGTTCGACTCCGACTTCTGGGGCAACGTCGTCAGTCTTGGCGGCGACGTCTTGGGGATGATTCCAGGTGTGGGAGCTGTGGGGATGGGTGCCCGCGGAGCGGTGAACGCCCTGCGAGCCGGCGAGGAGACGGTCACTCTAGGGAGGGCCCTGACCGCGTTCGGGAGTGAAACGATGAGTCAGGCGAAGGCGATCTCGGGCCTCGGGAATCCCGCTCTGAACCTCGTGGTGCGTGGGGCACGTGACTCGGCAAGGGTCGGCGAGATCGTCGAGATCACCTCGGCTTCGGTCGGTGTCGGGACTGCTGGCATTGGCCTGGTGTCCAGTGCGGTGGATGAACTGGACAACGACGTGGTCGGGGACGGCAGCACAGGAATTGACGGTGTGCGGAGCGTCCTGGACGGCGGCGCGCTGATCGACCTCGCGCGGTACGCGTTCTGAACCGAAAGGTAAGAGAGAACTTACATGAACCCCACAGAACCCCCTGTCGCCTGGGATTACTCGCCGACCCGGCGCGCCTGGGCAAAGCAACTGGCGATGAATGTGGTCGCTCTCGTTGCCTGGATCGCGTCGTGGTTCGCTCTGCTGGCTGTCTTGTCTGTCTTCCTGGGACCTGGATATGCGGTCGTCGTCGCGCCATTCATCGTGTACAGCTTCTACCGAGCCTTCCTCCAGCTCTTCATCATTGCCGCCGTCTTCCGGATGAGGCGAGTCTTGCGCGTGTATCCATGGCAGCTGTCCCATCAGCCCCCACACGGCCTCGCCAACCGGACCGATGTCGTCGGCAAACAGTTCGGCTGGTTCGAGTTCCCGAACCCGGCCCGGCCGGAGGAGGGATTGCCCATGGTGTTCGCCCGGCACTGGGGTGTCGGCTGGTGGAGCCGACGTATGGCACCTCGTGCGACACCTGAACTCAAGGCCCAGATCGGCGCCGTATGGCTTGCCGGGGACCCCCGTTTCATCGGGGTGCTCGCCGCGCCTACGTCTGACGGGTCGACGCCGCGCCGCTTCCGCTTCCTTCATCAGCAGACGGGGTCGGACGGCGGGCGTCTTACCGTCGCCGAGTGGGGAGCTACTGCCGAGGACGTCGAACGCGGTCGCCGGGCCGGGATTGTTCCTGTCCGAACCTGAATCACCGACACCGACGAAGCCTTTGAAAGGCTTATGGAAATGACATATCGCGTCATCGTTGATGATTCGGCAAGTGATCCCAGCGCAGGCATCTGGTTCGCCGTCCCGGGAGGCTTCACCGAACTGCCGATTGACATTCTTCTTGCCGCACCCGCCTCTGTCGAGGCCGACCGGCTCCAGCAGGCGCTGGCGCCGTTGGTCGAGGCCATTCCTGACGGCGTCACCCGGCAGCAGTTCATCGCCCAATTGGCATCGGGGCAGCAGCTCCTGCGTGCCCTGCGGGAGGTGGGTACAGTCCACTGCGCCCTGGGCGTCCACCGTGACGACACGGCGGGAAACAATGGCGAAACCCTGCATTCCCTCTTTACGATTTCCTGGCGAGACATCGCTTGGTCCCCACGGGCGGTGAGTGCGGCACGGGCAGTGGCCACAGCGGACCAGCACTCCAACATTGAGTACTTGGACCTGCCCAGTGGTCCGGCGTCGATGGGCGAGACGCTGCGCACACCGACTCCCGAATCCGGCCTCCCCTCGACCCCAATGCTCCAGATCTACGCCTATCTCCCGCACCCGGACTGCAAACGCATGGCAATCCTGATGCTGAGCACGACGGCGATGGCGAGACGCGATCAGTACCGCGAAATCCTGCGGCAGATCGCGGAACTCACGAGCTTCGAATCTCCGTTGGTCGGAGCGTAGAAGGCGTAGAACTCAGGATGCCGGGTTGCTCATGCCCACGAGGAGCGGCTGCCCTGCCTCCGGGGGTGCATCCCGCAGGCTGCGTATGAGTGTCCGCGAGGCACCGGCAGCGATCAATGACCGTCCACGGCGTCGGCCTGCTCCGGGTCCGCTTGCCGCTGAGCCTTCGGAAGCAGACCGATGAAGTGACGCCCAGGCCTCTGGTGCAGGCCATCGCGGGTGAGTGAGAGGCCCACTCGGCTCACCCCCCGCGCCGTACCCCAACCGCCGCCGCATACCGCTCCTGCACCACCCCATGAAACCGCCGCCCCCGGCGGCTCCCCGAAGCAAGCCGTCGAGCTTCCCCGCTCGCCGCCCAGAACGCTCGCCCCGGTTCCGTGCCGAAGACGCTGTCGGCGCCCTGGCGCAGGTGTTCCTCGGGCAGGGTGCCCAGCTCGAACATCATCTCCCAGTGGGACAACACCAGGTTCAGGTAGAGGTGTTGGCGTCGGGCTGTCACGGACGCGTCGCCGTCGAGGCGGCCCCAGCAGGCCATCAGGTCAGGGTCCGTCATCGCCATGCGTATGAGTTCGGTGTGTGCGGTTCGTACCCCCTGCTCGCGGTTGGCCTTGCTCTCCTTGGCCTGGAGGAAGAGGGACGCCCCGACACCCGCGAGCGCGAGCCCCGCGATCAGTGCGGACGCGGCGCCGTACGCCTGAGCGATGTTGCTGACGCGCTGCCAGTCGCGGTCGGAGCGGGGGTCGCCCGGGCCGAAGGCTCGCAGGGCGAGGGGGGAGAGGAGGACGAGAGCCGTGGCGGAGATGAGGGCGAGGACGGTGAGCGAGATTCGTACTGTGGGGGACGACCACCGGATACGGCGTCGGCGCTGTACGCCCCGCGGAGTTTCATCGCTCATCGGCCGGCCTTCGGTCCGCGCGAGCGGTCAACAGAGGGGCGGTCACCCGATTGTGGAAGGTGAGCAGCTCCTCGCTCTCGGCGAGGAGCTGCCCGATTTCCTGGCGGCAGCTCTCGATCAGCTCTGGATCGGTGTGACGTACCGCGCCGTCGAGGTCACCTTCGAGCGTGTACCGCAGCTCGTACAGAGCGGTTGTCCCGAGGACGACCAGTTCCGGCATATTCGCTGGGGGGGGGGTGTTGCAGGCTGGACCGGCGGTCGGAGCCGGGCCGGTCATCGGCGGTAATACCAGCTGATGTGATGACGCCGATCTCCTCGCCCAGTTCCGCCCGCAGGCGCAGGATACTCATCTCCCACAGCACGTAGTCGGACGGCGGGAGTTCGACCAGTCGTACGCGGCGGAGTCGGCAGCCGCGGGCGGTCGCCTCCTCGTACTGGCGTGCCAGCGCGGGGCGTTCGGCCTCGGCGAGATGCGATGCCTTGGCCCAGTCGCCGGCCTGGGCCGCCTCCCACGGGGCGTATCCCGGCTCGCGGAACGTCTGCCGCACTTCCAGCTTGTCGACCTGGGTGCAGCGCGGGTACTCCTCCCTGAAGTTGATCAGATAGTCCGTGCGGGACAGCGGCGTTCCCGAAGCGCGGAGTTCCGCCAGGCGGGAGATCGACGGGAGCGGAGTGTCAGGCATCCGGGATGTCCCTCTTCGCCGACAGCAGGGTCTTGCGGGGAACGATCACCACGCGTTCGTCGTGTGCCACCGACACCCCGGCAGGGAGACGGTCGGCGTACGAGTCCGTCGCCTCTCGGCCTATGAACGCGAAGTCACCGTTTTCGAGTTCCCATATGTCCGGGCAGCTCTCTGTCGCACTCGTCAGCCCCAACTCCTGCGGTGACTGGCCCAGCCTGCGGCTGAAACCGGCGCCGAAGTCGGCTTCCCATGGGCGGCGTTCGTTTGATCCCATCTGTCTCATCTCCATCGATCCGTGAGGGTACGAGAGTTGATCTTGCGGGCCCCGCGACGCTAACAACGTGAAAGCGCGCGTGGCAACAGCGCCTTGGGCGGGGCTCGGTCAGTACCGTGAGCCCCAGTTGCCGCCCAGTAGTCGGTGAGGTGTGTGTGCCGTGCGGAAAATCGTGTTGATGATGTCCATCTCCCTCGACGGATACTTCGAGGGACCCAACCGCGAGATCGACTGGAGCTTGGTCGACGACGAGCTTCACCGTTACTTCAATGAGCGGGTCAAGAGCATGGGCGGCCTTCTCTCCGGGCGCGTGACCCATCAGCTCATGGCCGACTTCTGGCCCACCGCCGACACCGATCCTGGCCCCGAACTCACGGAAGTCATGGTCGAGTTCGCCGGTATCTGGCGGGACATTCCGAAGTACGTTTTCTCCCGGACCTTGGAGCACGCCGACTGGAACACGACCATCGTGCGGGAGGTCGTCCCGGAGGACATTCGGGCGCTCAAGGAGCAGCCCGGCGGGGATCTCGGGGTCGGCGGTGCCGAACTCGCCGCCGAGTTCATGCGGCACGACCTCATCGACGAGTTTCATCTGTGCGTCCATCCAGTGCTGATCGGACGCGGCAGGCCGCTCTTCATCGAGGCCGATCACCTCACCCGGCTCCGGCTCGCCGAATCACGCACCTTCGGCAACGGCGTCGTACTCCTGCGGTACGAGCGGGTCGGCAGCGACCGCCAGTGAGCGACGGCCAGTGAGCGACGGCCGGCACCAGTAATGGCGTTGTACCGCGCAGCCACGCTCGATAGGAATGCCCCATGACCACCCTCGGCGTCGTCTTCCGCCCCCAACTCCCGCCCGAGCGACTGCGCGCCCTCGCCCAACTCGCCGACGGCACCGGGCTCGAGGAACTGTGGCTCTGGGAGGACTGTTTCCGTGAAGGGGGGATCTCCGCCGCCGCGGCTGCCCTCGCCTGGACCGAGCGCGTCCGAGTCGGCGTCGGCCTGCTCCCCGTACCCCTCCGGAACGTCGCCCTCACCGCCATGGAGGCCGCGACCCTGCACCGTCTCTTCCCCGGGCGGGCCCTTTTCGGCCTCGGGCACGGTGTGCAGGACTGGATGGGGCAGGTCGGGGCGCGGGTCGAGTCGCCGCTCACCCTGCTGCGGGAGCAGCTGCTCGCGTTGCGCGCACTGCTCGACGGCGAACGGGTCACCGTCGACGGGCGGTACGTGAAGCTGGACGACGTCGGCCTCGACTGGCCGCCCGAGCCAGGGCAGCCGCTTCTCGCCGGGGCCACCGGGCCCCGTTCGCTGCGGTTGGCCGGTGAGGTCGCCGACGGGACCGTTCTCCATGGCGGTATCGCGCCCGACGGGGTGCGTCGGGCACGGCAACTGATCGAGGAGGGGCGAGTGGCCGCAGGCCGGACGGACGCGGCGGGGCACATCCACCGGGTCGTCGTCTATCTTCTCGCCGCCACCGGGGCCGACGCCGACGACCGGCTCCGCGCCGAACTGGCCGCCGAAGGAGTGGCATCCGTCCCCGATCTCGGCGTCGCCGGGGACGCCGGTGCCGTTGCCCACGCCGTGGGACGGCTCGTCGAGGCCGGTGCCGACACCGTCGTCCTTCAGCCGACCGGGGACGAGCCCGACCCCGAGGGCTTCGTACGGTTCGTCGCGGAGGACGTTCGGCCGCTCGTCCCCTGACCGACCCCGGTTCCCCTGGCCCGGCTAGCCTCTCCCCTCGATGTCAGTGCCTCCTGCCAGACTCCCCACCATGACCGACAACGGCACCGACAACGTGACCGGCGACCCGACCGACGGCGGATCCGGCAACGACGTGCGGCTCCGCGACGTCGTGGAAGCCGACCTGGAGTTTCTGCTCGCGTACGAGAACGATCCCGAAGCCGTCCGGCGGTCGCGGTTCACGCCCCGGCCGCGGGACGCCTTCATGGCGCACTGGAAGTCGAGGATCCTCGGCGACAGCACCGTGTTCGCGCAGACGGTCACCGTGGACACCGAGCCCGCCGGCAGCATCGTCGCCTGGTGGGAGGACCAACAGGACCAACAGGGCGTCGGCGGACGTGGCCGTCGCTTCATCGGGTACTGGCTCGGGCGGCCGTACTGGGGGAGAGGGATCGGGAGCGTCGCCCTCGGGCAGTTCCTGCTGCGCGAGACCAACCGGCCCCTCCACGCCGATCCCTTCGCCGGGAACACCGGCTCCGTCCGCCTCCTCGAACGGCACGGCTTCCGTCGCACCGGCACGGTCCGTCACGGCGAAAACGAGCACATCATGCTCGTCCTCGACGTCGAGAGGTCGTGAGGTCGTGAGGTCACACCAGGCAGTCAGGCCCTGAGCTACGACGGTTCGTACTCTCCCGTCGCCCCGTCGATCAGCTCCCGCACGATGTCCATGTGCCCTGCGTGCCGTGCCGTCTCCGCCGTCATGCGGACCAGGACCCAGCGCAGCGAGCACTCGACGTCCCACCAGCTCGGTCTGCCCAGGGTGTCCAGGGGGAGTTCCGTCAGTACGCGGTCGGCGGCGGCGCGGGCGCGGGCGTAGAAGTCGGTGATCTGTGCTGTGGTCTCGTCCGGGCCCGCGATCATGTCCTCTTCGGTGTACGGGTCGAACCAGAGCGGCTCCACCTCTCGGCCGAACGTCTCCACGAGCCAGCCGTACTCGACCGACGCCAGATGTTTAACCAGCCCCAGCAGACTCGTCCCCGACGGTGTCATCGGCCTACGGACCTGCTCCTCGCTCAGGCCCGCCAGCTTCCACAGCACCGCGTCCCGCTCCTGGTCGAGCTTCGCGCGCAGCGTCGTCGTCTCGTCATCGGCGTACAGCATGTCCCCGACCACCTCTTCTTCCGTTCTGCTTCCGTCGTGCGGCGGAAATTATCAGCGGCCACTGACAACTCCTTGCGAACATCGCCCACATGTCCGCGCCCGAGCCCACCACTCCCGTACGCATCCCCGTACACACCCCCACCCTCACCTTTGAACAACTCCTCGCCGAAGGTGCCGCCGTCCCCACCGACGGATGGGACTTCTCCTGGTTCGACGGCCGGGCCACCGAGGCGCGGCCCTCCTGGGGATACGCCCGGGCCATGGGGGAGCGGCTGGCCTCTGTGTCCGCCGCTCTCGATGTGCACACCGGAGGCGGCGAGGTACTCAACACCGCCCCGAAGCTGCCCCCGCTCACCGTCGCCACCGAGGGCTGGCCGCCGAACGTCGCCAAGGCCACCGCCCTGCTCCACCCGCGCGGCGCGGCGGTCGTCGCCGTGCCGGACGACGCGCCACTTCCCTTCGCCGCCGAGGCCTTCGACCTGGTCGTCAGCCGGCACCCCGTCTCCCCGCACTGGACCGAGATCGCCCGTGTCCTGCGGCCAGGGGGTACGTACTTGGCTCAGCACGTCGGGCCCGCCAGTGCGTACGAGATCGTCGAGCACTTCCTCGGACCGCAGCCGGACGAGCGGCGCAGCGCCCGCCACCCCGACCGTGAGCGGGTCGGCGCGGAAGCCGCCGGGCTGGAGATCGTCGAACTGCGCGCCGAGCGGCTGCGGATGGAGTTCTACGACATCGCGGCCGTCGTGCACTTCCTGCGCAAGGTGATCTGGATGGTGCCCGGGTTCACTGTCGACGCCTACCGCCCCCTACTCCGGTCCCTGCACGACAGGATCGAGGCCGAGGGTCCGTTCGTGGCACACAGCAGCCGCCATCTCTTCGAGGCCCGCAAGCCGTCCGGCTGATCAGGCTGATGCAACTGATCCGGCCGGCCTTTCCCGCTCGGCGGAGTCGATCGTCACGCCGTCGAGAAAGTCGGGTGAAACGTGATATCTCATGACTTACCAGCTGCAAACTTCCGGATATCGCTCACGCCCGTCCGAATATTGGCGAGATCTCGGCGCAAGGGATGTGGCCACACTCGCCACCTGTGAGACATGTGCGCATATGCCCGAAAAGGTTTCACGAGGTTTCCGCATCGTTATCGCAGTTGCTCGCAAGCGCGGCTCGGCGTCGCGTAGGTTTGGGCAAAGGTAATTCGCGTGAGCAAAGTCGCGCGGACGGCACCGCGCGGAGGAGGGGCCTGCGCGGTGCCCTGCCTCCCTGTCCGGCGCTCGCGCGAGGTCGCTCCGCGCCTGCTCAGCGGTCCTCCAACGCCGCCCCGTCGGCCCGGATCGTGAGTCGTACACCCCGGCGTACGCCCCACCCCTCCAGTGCCCCGGCCTCCGCCTCCAGGACCGACCGCACCCAGGGGCGGGGAAGCCCAACTCGGCCTGGACGCATGGTCCTTACCGCTCGGACCCGTGCCTTTCCGTCGAGATAGGCGACGTCGATCGCGAACCGCATCCCGAACGTGTGAACCGAACTCGCGGGCGTCAGGAGCAGCGCGCCCTCGATTCCGGTCCGGCCCAGCAGCCCGCGTCGCCGTGCTCGTCCCGACTCCGCGAGCTCCAGCGGAATCGGCTCCGGTGTCTGAGTGGTGGTGAACGTGGCCATGGCTGTGAAGTTAGCGAGGGCGTCAAGCGGGCGTTCGCGACCGGGTCAACCCTGGGGGAGGCTCCGGGCCCGGAGCCTCCCCCAGGGTTGACCGATACCCGAATGGTCCTGGGGTGGTCGGGGGCTGTTCGGGGGGTGTTCGGCAGGGGGGTGAAACCCGCCAAGTCCCTCTGGATCTCTCCGGATGCCGCGATATTTCCTGGGAATCCGCTGTTTTCCGGCCATGATCCGACCTTGGAAAAGGGTCTCCGAGGCCATCCGCGCGTTGTCGGGCGACTTCGGAGAGTAGTTATTCCGTGCCGATGTACGCAGCATCACTCACGAAGGGTTATGGTGGAAGCCCCCCCCTCGGGCCGGTCCGTATCCCCCCCCACGGACCGGCCCGTTTTTTGTATCCGGCCGGAGCAGCCGGATACCGCCGCTCTCCCGCGCCCTTCCCCTGAGCCTCTTCTCTCCGCCCCTTCCCTCGCGCTGCTCCGTGACTCCGTGACTCCGCTCCTCCTTCGTCTCGGGAGGCAGGGTCCCCTTTGCCCACCCATATCCCTCCCGGGCGCACGGCCCCGGTTCCCCCGGGCGCAAGGACCCCCTTCCCACAGCGGTACGCTTCCCCTCCGGGGATCGCCACCCCCGAGGACCACCACACGGGCAGGGATCGCGCCAGGGACTGCGTCCGGCCGCGCCTGTCCGATCCGTACGGAGGGGCTGACAAACACGTGAACCTGCGCGACAACCTGCGCCGACTGCTGGTCAGGGTCTACACACGCAGGGTGGAGGGCCACCTCGACCACGACCAGGTGCCCAAGCACATCGGCGTCATCGTGGACGGCAACCGGCGCTGGGCGAAGGCGGCGGGCTCCACCACCGCCCAGGGGCACCGGGCCGGCGCGGACAAGATCGAGGAGTTCCTCGGCTGGTGCTCCGAGACCGATGTCGAGGTCGTCACCCTCTGGCTGCTCTCCACGGACAACGTCAACCGTCCGCCGGAGGAACTCGCGCCGCTCCTCGAGATCATCGAGAACGTCGTCACCTCCCTCGCCGCCGACGGCCGCTGGCGTGTCCACCACGTCGGCAACCTCGATCTGCTCCCCGGGCAGCTGCAGACCCAGCTCAAGGAGGCCGAGGAAGCCACCGCGCACGTGGCGGGCGGAATACTGGTCAACGTCGCCATCGGCTACGGCGGCCGGCAGGAGATCGCCGACGCCGTGCGCTCGATGATGCTCGACGCCCACGACAAGGGCACCTCGCTGGAGGAACTCGCCGAGAACGTCGACATCGACCTGATCGGCAAGCACCTCTACACCAGCGACCAGCCCGACCCCGACCTCGTCATCCGCACCAGCGGCGAGCAGCGGCTGTCCGGGTTCATGCTCTGGCAGACGGCCCACTCGGAGTACTACTTCTGCGAGGTCTTCTGGCCGGCCTTCCGCAAGGTCGACTTCCTGCGCGCCATGCGCGACTACGCGGCCCGCCACCGGCGTTTCGGCGGCTGAACCCGGCCCGATCCGGGCCCCGGCCGGGCCGCCCCCGAGTGGCCCCCGGCGTGAGAATCACCCCCTCTGGGACAGAAGTAACAAGGAGTTCACCAGCGCGCCGCCATGCGGTGTGGCATGGCCGCGCATGTTCGAGGGCATAAGCCAAGCAGGTCGACGCCCGAACCACGGGTGTCGTATCTCAGCAGACGGCACGGGGCCGTCCGCCCGGGAGGCCCT
This sequence comes from Streptomyces sp. SID12501, assembly GCF_010550245.1. Taxonomy (GTDB): domain Bacteria; phylum Actinomycetota; class Actinomycetes; order Streptomycetales; family Streptomycetaceae; genus Streptomyces. Next base: position 139,303 of record NZ_JAAGLU010000013.1, on the reverse strand, counting down.
TTGCACCAGCCCGACCGTGTGGTCACAGCACGGGCGAACAGGCGGAGGGCCGGTTCTCGGCCCGCGCATTGGGGCCGTCGACCGGTCCAGATCTCCTTCGTCGCTCCCCGACCTCATCCGAGGGGGTACGTCCTTCCGTGGTGACCAGCACAAAGCGCCGTATGCCAGACCGGCGCACCTATGTCATCGACACCAGCGTCCTGCTGGCCGACCCAGGCGCCCTGAACCGCTTCGAGGAGCACGAAGTCGTGCTGCCGATCGTCGTGGTCACGGAGTTGGAGGCCAAACGGCACCATCCCGAACTCGGCTACTTCGCCCGGCAGGCCCTGCGCATGCTGGACGAGTTCCGGGTCCGGTTCGGCCGACTCGACGCCCCGATTCCGATCGGGGAGCTGGGTGGGACTCTCCGTGTCGAGCTCAACCACTCGGACCCCAGCGTGCTGCCAAGCGGCTATCGCCTGGGGGACAACGACTCCCGCATCCTCGCGGTCGCCCGCAACCTGCAGGCCGAGGGGTACGACGTCACGGTCGTGTCGAAGGACCTGCCGCTCAGGATCAAGGCCTCGTCCGTCGGGCTCCTCGCCGAGGAGTACCGCGCGGAGCTGGCCATCACGGGCTCCTCCGGCTGGACCGGAATGTCCGAACTGACCCTGGCGGGCGAACAGGTGGACCTTCTCTTCGAGGAGGGACACGTCTTCGTCCCCGAGGCGGCCGAACTGCCGGTGCACACCGGTCTGACGATCCAGTCGGAGCGTGGCAAGGCCCTGGGGCGCGTCACGGCCGAGGGCAACGTCCGTCTCGTACGCGGGGATCGCGAGGTGTTCGGTATCAAGGGGAGGAGCGCCGAGCAGCGGATCGCGCTCGACATCCTTCTCGATCCGGACATCGGGATCGTGTCGATGGGCGGCCGGGCCGGTACCGGCAAGTCGGCGCTCGCGCTGTGCGCCGGCCTGGAGGCCGTGCTGGAGCGGCGGCAGCACCAGAAGGTGATGGTCTTCCGGCCGCTGTACGCGGTGGGCGGGCAGGAGCTCGGCTATCTGCCCGGCTCCGAGTCCGAGAAGATGGGCCCCTGGGCCCAGGCGGTCTTCGACACGCTGTCCGCGGTCACCAGCCGCGAGGTCATCGAGGAGATCACCGCGCGCGGCATGCTCGAAGTGCTGCCCCTCACCCACATCCGCGGCCGGTCGCTCCACGACGCGTTCGTGATCGTGGACGAGGCGCAGTCACTGGAGCGGAACGTCCTGCTCACCGTGCTGTCCCGAATCGGCTCCAACTCCCGGGTGATTCTCACCCATGACGTGGCGCAACGGGACAATCTACGGGTCGGCCGCTACGACGGTGTCGTAGCCGTCGTCGAGAAGCTGAAGGGGCACCCGCTCTTCGCGCACGTCACCCTCAACAGGTCCGAGCGGTCCCAGATCGCGGCCCTGGTGACCGAAATGCTGGAGGACGGGCACATCTGACCCTGTTGGGAGGATAGGGACCCCATCAGGCAATTGGGCAATTGTGCCCGGTTGCCGTGGAGTTCACAGAAAGGGCGCCGTCCGGCAAAGGCGAAGAGCCTAGCCGGGCGGCGCTTCCGCGTCTGCGGCTTTCCTCAAATCACCTGGGGCAAACGAGGTGTGAGCTTTCACACGCAACTCAGAATTGCCACCCGACGTCCGGGTGCGGCAGAGTCTCACTCCTGTCAGGCCCCGCATACGACACATCTGTACCGCCAGTAGTACGGCAGCACCGAAGCACCACCTTCAACTCCATACCGTCGTCGTATGCCGCCCGCGCACCACGCGGCGCTCCCCTTAAAGGAGTTGCCCATCGGGCCCGTGTCTCCCGTGACCGCGCAGTTGGGAGACCAGTGTCTTGGGGGCAAGATTGCGTCCGCCAGGGTCACCGAAGCGGGCGATGCTGGAAGGAAACCGTGTGAGCCGGATTTCGGTCCGGGGACTCGCAGTGGCCTCGGCCACCGCGGTCACCGCTGTCGGCGCAGTTACAGGTGTGGCCTCGGGCAGCACCGGGACCCCCAACGACGCCGAGGCCTTGGTAGCCGACACCACGCTGCTCACGGACATTCCCGTGGGTTCTCAGGCAGAGGTGCAGACCGCCTCCCTGACGCAGCAGGCCGACTTCCAGGCCATCGCCGCAGACGCCACCGCCAAGAAGGACGCCGAGGAGTCTGCCCGCAAGCAGGCTGCCAAGGACGCGGTGACCAAGCAGAAGGCCGCCGAGAAGGCCGAGGCCGATGCGAAGGCGCGCAAGGAAGCGGAAGAGGCGGCCAGCCGCTCCGCGACGCGTGACGCGTCCAGCTTCCCGGTGCAGGCCTCGTACTCCGTCTCCGAAGTCCAGGACATGGCGCGCCAGATCGTCCCGGCCGACCAGTTCCAGTGCTTCAGCAACATCGTGGACCACGAGTCCAGCTGGAACTACCAGGCGGACAACCCCAGTTCCGACGCGTTCGGTCTCGTGCAGGCGCTTCCGGGTTCCAAGATGTCCTCGGCGGGTGCCGACTGGGCGACGAACCCGGCCACCCAGATCAAGTGGGGCCTGAGCTACATGGACGGCCGCTACGGCAGCCCGTGCGGCGCGTGGAACTTCTGGCAGGCCAACAACTGGTACTGAGTCTCAGTCGTCTCAACCTTTCCGAGCCCCTCACCGTCCTTCGGTGAGGGGCTTCGGCCATGTACGGTCGGATGTTGGACCGCTGCTCCCGAGGCTCCGGAGGCTTTGGGGAGAGGGATGGGCAGAGGGAGATACGGGGGACGAGGGCGGATCATGTCGAGAGTGCCGCAGTGGCTCGGCCGGGTCGGTGTCCGGCTCACCGAGATGGGTGAGCGGCTGGACGCACGCCGGGCCGAGGTGGAGAAGGAGCACGCGGACGACGGGGACCCGTCGTACGGCACTCCGTCACCGCCGGACACCTCACCGCCCGAGCACCGGCACGGGTTCGAAGCGGAGGAACAGCCTCCCCGCGCGGCTACCACCACCACCCCTACGGGTCCTGGCGTGCTCGCCGTCCGGCCCGAACCCGCCCACGTCGTCCCGTGGGGCGTACGGGTCGCTGCCGAGGCGGGCTGGCGGCTGCTGGTGCTCGCGGGCACCCTCTGGGTGCTGATGCGGGTCATCAGCGCGGTGCAACTCGTGGTCTTCGCCTTCGTGGTGGCGCTGCTCATCACCGCACTGCTCCAGCCCACGGTCGCCCGCCTCACCCGGTGGGGCATGCCGCGCGGCCCCGCGACCGCGCTCACCGCGATCCTCGGGTTCGTCGTGATGGGACTGATGGGCTGGTTCGTGACCTGGCAGGTCATGGAGAACATCGACAACCTCGCCGACCAGGTCCAGGACGGCATCGACGAGCTGCGCAACTGGCTGCTCAAGAGCCCCTTCCACGTCACCGACAAGCAGATCAACAAGATCGCCGAGAACCTGCGCGAGGCGGTCGGCGCCAACACGGACTCGATCACGTCGATGGGCCTGGAGGGCGTCACGGTCATCGTCGAGGCGCTGACCGGCATACTGCTGGCCGCCTTCTCGACTCTCTTCCTCCTCTACGACGGCAAGCGCATCTGGGAGTGGACGCTGAAGCTGGTCCCGGCGGCGGCCCGGCCCGGTGTCGCCGGCGCGGGCCCGCGAGCGTGGCGCACGCTGACGGCGTATGTGCGGGGCACGGTGATAGTGGCTCTGATCGACGCCATCTTCATCGGTATCGGCATCTACTTCCTTGACGTGCCGATGGCCGTCCCGCTGGCCGTGTTCATCTTCCTGTTCTCCTTCATCCCGCTCGTCGGCGCCGTCGCCTCGGGCGCCCTGGCGGTGGTGGTGGCGCTGGTGACCCAGGGCGTCTTCACGGCGGTGCTGGTGATCGCGGTGGTGCTGGCCGTGCAGCAGATCGAGGGTCACGTCCTGCAGCCGTTCATCCTGGGCCGTGCGGTCCGGGTCCACCCGCTGGCGGTGGTGCTGTCCGTGGCGGCGGGCGGCATGGTGGCGGGGATCGGCGGCGCGGTGGTCGCCGTACCGCTGGTCGCGGTGACGAACACGGTCGTCGGCTATCTGCGCGTGTACTCCCAGGCGTACAACAACGCGACGGACGTGCTGCGCCACTCACCGCGGCCACACGGAGCCACGGCGGTGGACATCGCCCTGACGAAGGCGCAACAGCAGACCGAGCAGCAAGCCCGGACCCAGCCGCCCGACGAGGCTCCACGGCCCGAACAGGGCTCTCCGCCGTCCGGCCCGGCTCAGTAGGCGGTCGGTCGGTGGGCCGATCGGTCAGCTGAGCACCTTCAGGGCCGGGCCCATGGCGATCAGCAGCGGGATCAGCGGCGCCAACGCCGCCGCGAGCGTCGTCGCCGCGCGGTAGGGGGCGTCCAGGCGCGGCGGGGGCGCGAGGAGACGCTCGACCCGGTCGCCCAGCTGCCCGCGGGTGCAGGCGCAGGACAACACGCCCCGGTGCCGGTTGAGTTCGATCAGGGCGAGCGCGGTGGTGCGGTGGCCGCAGCGCCGGGACGCGGTGTCGTCGGCGGCCAGTTCGACCAGGCGGTGCGTCTGGTCCCGGAAGTGCGCGAAGACCGGTACGCGCGGGAAGCCGGTGGCCAGCGCCTGCGAGAGATGCAGCAGCCAGTCGTGGCGGGCGCGGGCATGACCGAGTTCATGGGCGAGTACGGCGTCCAGCTCGTGGTCGGACAGCCGGCGCAACGCGCCCGTGGTGACGACGAGTTGGGGCGTCGGGCCGGACAGCAGCCAGGCGTCGGGATACTCGTCCTCCAGGACCAGCAGCGGCCCCTTGGCGGCCGGGAAACCGGCGGGCAGGTCCGGCGCGCGCTCCCGCAGGTGTACGCGCCGCAGCCGACGCCGCCTGCGTGCCTCGGCGAGTTCCCGGGCGAGCATGGCGACCGTCCAGGCCGCCCCGCAGGCCAGCAGCAGCGTCAGTACGGTGAGCCAGACGGGCGTCCGCCCCAGCTCGTAGGCGGCGGTGACCGAGGGCGGTGCCGGGGCGAAGGCGTGGGCCCGGACGGTCCCGAACGCGGCCGTCGTGCCCAGCAGCAGCGCGGCGAGGCAGCACACCAGCACGGTGGCGACCAGGCACTGCCACACCCACAGCCCGAGCACGGGTTCCCGGTCGGGCCAGCCGGCCCGGGTCAGCACACGTGGCAGGACAGCGGCGGCGGTCAGGGCGACGGCGGCCATCAGCGCCAGGGCGACGGTCATTGCGGGTGGCTCCCTCAGTCGGAGAAAGGCAGTCCTCGCGGCCGGTACGACGAAGGCGGCGACGAACGGAGTGAGGGTGCGCCCATTGTCGGACGTACCGCCTGCCGCGTCCAGTCACCCGTTCCGCGCCGCCCCGCCCGTGATCGCCTACTCGGCGAGGATCGCCTCCGCGTCCAGTGTCGTGCCGACGGCCTGGACGACCGCCGCGATCCTGAACGCCTCCTGCACCGTCTCCCTGCCGGCGCCGGCACTTCGCAGCACCCGCTCGTGCGCGTCCAGACAGGCGCCGCAGCCGTTGATCGCCGACACCGCCACCGACCACAGCTCGACGTCGGTCCGCTCGACGCCCGGGTCACGGAGCGCGTTCGCCCGCAGACCGGGGCGCAGCCGCCCGTACTCCGGGTCGGAGAGCAGATGGCGGGTGTGGTGGAAGACGTTGTTCATCGCCATCACGGCGGCGGTCGACCGGGCGGCCCTGTACGCCTCGGGCGTCAGACGCGTCCTGGCTTCCGGACCCAGCTCGCGCAGCACACGCGGCGAGCGGGAGGCGATCGCGCACACCAGCACGGTGCCCCACAGCTGCTGCCCGGTGAGCCCGGAGCGGTCGACGACCGACTCCAGGTTGAGGCGCAGGTCCGCCGCGAAGTCCGGCAGGGCGGACTTCAGTTCCGCGAGGCCCATACCCACTCACCACCATTGATCAGAGGAATCGCTACACTCGGTTGTGTTGATCAGTGAAAGCTATCAGTGAAAGCTCTCGACGGAACCTGTCAGTGGAACCTGTCAGTCAAAGGGAACGGGTGTGGGCATGGCCGCCGCCAGGAACACCGACGGGCGCCGCCGGCCCAGTCTCGCGCAGCTGCGTGCCTTCGTCGCCGTCGCCGAGCATCTGCACTTCCGGGACGCGGCCGCCGCGATCGGCATGAGCCAGCCCGCGCTCTCGGGTGCCGTCTCCGCGCTGGAGGAGGCACTCGGTGTCACCCTGGTGGAGCGCACCACCCGCAAGGTGCTGCTGTCGCCCGCCGGTGAGCGGCTCGCCGTACGGGCCCGGGCCGTGCTGGAGTCGGTCGCCGCGCTGATGGAGGAGGCCGAGGCCGTGCGCGCGCCCTTCACCGGGGCCCTGCGGCTCGGGGTGATCCCGACCGTCGCGCCCTACCTCCTGCCCACCGTCCTGCGCCTCGTCCACGACCGCTACCCGGACCTCGACCTCCAGGTCCACGAGGAGCAGACCGCCGGACTCCTCGACGGACTCACCACCGGCCGCCTCGACCTGCTTCTGATCGCCGTCCCGACCGGGCTGCCCGGCATCCTCGAACTCCCCCTATTCGACGAGGACTTCGTGCTCGTCACGCCCCTCGGTCATCCCCTCGGCGGGCATACGGACATCCCGCGCGAGGCGCTGCGCGAACTCGACCTGCTCCTCCTGGACGAAGGGCACTGTCTGCGCGACCAGGCGCTCGACATCTGCCGGGAGGCCGGGCGTGCGGACGCCCCCGCCTCCACCACGGCCGCCGGTCTGTCCACCCTCGTCCAGCTCGTGGCCGGCGGCCTCGGTGTGACGCTGCTGCCGCACACCGCCGTCAAGGTCGAGACGGGCCGCAGCGACCAGCTCAGCACCGGCCGCTTCGCCGCCCCGGCCCCGACCCGCCGGATCGGCCTCGCGATGCGCGCGGGCGCCGTGCGGGGCGTGGAGTACGAGGAACTGGCGGCGGCCCTGCGGGAGGCGCTGAGGCCGTTGCCGGTACGGGTGTGGGGCGACTGAACAGATGACTGAAACAGGTGACAGTTCGATCAAATGAGCGTCGAACAAAGACCGTTGAACGGCGAGAGATTTCAACTTCCGTCAGGTAACAAGACCCCGGTCTGAATATGCGCCCGGACTGATACACATACCCCCTCAGTGCTACGCGTCAGGCGTATGTGCGAAATGCCGATGAGCAAGGCCAAGGGGAGTGATGTCGGTCATCCGCGATTCCGTATCCGCACACGCATCTCCGGATTCCCTTGGCCGGATCGGCTACGACCTGCTGCTGAACGCCCTGGCCGAATGCGGGCGCGAGGAGTTCACCGGGGCGCTGCGCGCAACCGGCAGTCCCGGCGGGACCTTCCATCTCCGGCGCGGACTCGTCGTCGGCGTCGAGAGCCCGGGCGCCCCGGGCCCGGAGGCCCTGCTTCTGCGCTCCCGCCGGATCAGCGGTGAGGACTGGGCCGAGCTGGTGCGCGAGGCCGGGGGAGCGCGCTGGCCGGGCGCGGAACTGATCAGGCACGGGTACGCGGGCGCCGCCCAGCTGCGGGTCGTCTGCATGATGGCGTTACGGGACGCCGTCTTCGCGGTCGTCGCCGGCCGGGTGGACACCTGCGAGCGCGACCCCGGGGCCGAGCCGCTCGCCCCCGTTCCGGTGGGCGAGGGGCCGATCCGCCTCCTCCAGGACGCCAACCGCAAACTGGCCGCCCTCGCCGCCCTGCCCCACCCGGTACGCCCGAACCGTGAGCGCCCGAGCCCGAGTTCGGTGCCGGTCGCCGTGAGCGAGGGGCAACTCACCCCCGTACAGCAGGAGTTGCTGGCCCAGGCCGACGGTCGCCGGACCGCCCGTGACCTCGCGTTCCGGACCGGCCGGGGGGTGTACACGGTGACGGTCGAGCTGGCGCGGATGCTCGGTGCCGGGCTCCTGGAGTGCGACGCGGGGGCCGCGCCGCTCCCGGTCGTACGGCTGCCGGAGGAGGGCCTGCGGCAGCGCAGGCCACCGGCGCCGCCCGCGCCACCGCCACCTCCGCCGCCCCCGTACGTCGACCCCGCGGTTGTCGCCGCGCTGGCAGCCGTCCTCGCCTCCGACGCGCTGCCGCGCGCTCCCGCTCCCATCCTGCCCCGCCGCGATCCCGGCGCCAGTGGCATCACCGAATCTCTCGCCCCGGAAAAGCGCGGGTCGAGCTGGAAAGGGTTCTTCCGCATGCGGAACGGAACTCATGGAAATTCCTAGAAGCCCATAGGGGAGTTGAATACATGGACCACAAAGCGCTGGCCATGGAAATGCGCGACCTGCGCGAAAAGGTGGACGGAATCACCGACACGGCGATAGCCGCGACCGACGGACTGCTCATAGCGGCGGACACCGCCGCGTCGATCGACCCCGAGGGCCTCGCCGCCATCGCCGCCGCGGGACTCGGCCTCGCCCGCCGGGCCGCCCAGGCGACCGGACGGGGCACCCTGCGCCGGACGGTCACCTACGGCAGCCAGGGCTGTGCCGCGTTCTACGCGGTCGGGGACACCGCGCTGATGGTCGTACTCGGCGACGAGGGTGTCGACCTGGACCAGCTGCACCGCGCGACCCAGCCGGCGCTGCGCCGTATCGGCTCGATCCTCACCGCGGCGGACCCCGTCGTGGCGACCGAAGGAGCGTGAAGGAAAGGATGGGGACGAAACGCATGACCACAGGCTTCTCCGACCAGGTCATGAGCCTGGTCAAGGCACTCCGTACCGATGCCCCCGAGTGTGTCGCGTCGGGGGTGGTCGACATGTCCACCGGGATGCTGCTCTCGTACGAGACGATCGACAACCATCCGCCGGAGGTCCTCGACCTGCTGGCGGGCGCGACCCTCGACCTGTTCCAGGGCCGTACGGTCGTGATGATCGAGGACGTGTTCAAGGAACGGCGGGGCACTCCCAGCGACCAGCACTTCTTCCAGGAGATCCTCGTCAACAGCGAGAACCTCACTCACCTGTTCGTGCGGCTGAACGAGCAGCAGGACGTCGTCGCCGTGGTCGTCTGCCGCAAGGCCGTCAACGTCGGAATGCTCTTCGCCCAGGTACGGCGGGTGGTCAAGGAGTACAGCCTCTGACCAGCTGACCAGCTGACCAGCCGCCGATCGGAACGCGGACGAGCCCCTCCCCAGGAGACCGAGGTCCGGGGGAGGGGCCCGTGGGCCCGTGGGCCCGTGCGGTGGGCGGGCGGTGGGTGTGCGCGGGAGGTTCTACTCCGTGCGCAGGCCCTCCGGCCGCATCAGCCGCAGCAGCGGCGGCAGACTCAGCACCGTCACCAGCAGCGACACGCCCGCGCCGATGCCGGTCATCGTCAGTACGGCGGCCCAGTCGATGCCGATCGACCTGCTCGTCATCTTCAGCAGGACGACGCCCAGGGTCAGTCCCACCACCGACGACAGCACGAGCCCCAGTCCGATCGGGATCGCCGTCTGCCACAGCACCGACAGGCTCAGCGTGCGCCGCCGGGTGCCGAAGGCGACCAGGGACGACAGCAGCTTCCGCCGCTCGCGCAGCTGCTCCAGCTGGGAGACCAGCAGGCTCACCCCGATCAGCAGCAGGACACAGGTGGCGCCGACGAACAGTCCGGTGCGGATCGAGTTGAACTGCTTGGTGCGGTTGCTCGACGTCCAGGTGTAGGGCTCCGTGAGGGGGTCGATCCGCGCCGCCGCGTTGCGGACCCGGTCGGGGGCGTCCGCCACCTCGGGGTCGAGGCCGATGAAGATCTGTCCGGCGGCCTCCGCGACGGTCTCCTCGGGAATGGCGCCCGGAGTGGCCAGGATGCCGCCGCGCTTGGCCCCGGACGGGTCCTCGCGCACGCCGGCCTGCTTGAGGCCTGCCGGTACCGTCCAGGCGACCGACGGCTTCGTCGTCCGGGTGGCGGTCGGGCTGATCCACAACTCCCGGCCCGGCTTGACCAGTCGGGGCGTCTCCGTGTCGTACTCGGCGCCCCGCACGGTGAAGACGTCGCCGTCGTGGCACGAGGGCAGATGGCCCACCTCACGCAGTGTCGCGCAGTCGCCGATGGTCACCTCGACGTAGCTTTCCGAGGACTTGGCCTTCTCGCCGAGCGAGGCGAAGGAGATCATGGTGATCTTCCGTACGCCCTTGGCGCCGGTGAGTTCCTGGGCCGCCGAGGCCGGCGAGACGTTGTCGGGAACGCTGAACTCCATCTGGGCCCGGTCGAGGTGCTGGTCCGACGCGGTCGTGTAGGCGCCGGAGACCCCGGCGAAGAATATCTGCAGCGCGATCGCACCTGCCACCGCCACCGCGATGCCGTTCACCATGCGGGCCGCCGAACCGCTGCTCAACTGGAGCCGCCGGACGGCCAGTTGCCAGGAGAGCCCGCCGGAGCCGAGCCGGGCGACCACTGCCTCGACAACCCAGGGCAGGAGCGCGGTGACCCCGATGAGCAGCAACGAGACACCGATGATGACAAGGACGTCGTTGAACTGCCCGGCGCTGTCGCCCTGCCCGATCATGGGGGAGAGCGCCGCGACCCCGCCCAGCGGCAGCAGCAGCCGCCACCACAGCCGACGGCGCGGAGGCCGGGCCGTACGCACCACGCCGAGCGGCTCGATCACCACACCGCGCAGCGCGAACAGGGTGACCAGCACGGCGGCCAACGGCACGGCGACCGCGACCAGGACGGCCAGCGCGGGCGCCGGATTCAGGTCACTGGGGAACACGCTCATGTCGAGGACGGCGATGTAGCCCGCGGCCTGACGGCCGATCAGGAAGAAGACGCTGCCGAAGACGAGCCCGATCGTGGCACCCGCGAACGCTTCGCCCGCGGCGATCCGCCGGGTCATCCCGCCGTCGGCGCCCACCAGCCGCAGCGCGGCCAGCCGCCGGTCGCGCCGCTCACCGCCGAACCGTACGGCCGTGGCGATGAAGACGCCGACCGGCATCAGCAGCACCACGAAGACGACGAGGGTGAGCAGGATCAGGATGGGGTCCATCCCCTCGGACGACGGATGCAGCTCCCCGAACCGGTTGATCCGCGTCACCACACCGACATCGAAGTGCTCTTCGAGGCCCTCGCCACCCCGGTAGAAGGAGAGTTCGGCCGGGCCGAGGAGCCCGGTGTCGCCGATGGTGCCGACGATCCGGTCCGACAGCCGCTCCCGCAGCACCTTGCCCTCGCCGGACTTCAGCAGCCGTTCGAGAGCGGGCGAGACGTACATCTCCCCGACCGAGGGAAAACCGTCGATCCCCGGCGGCAGGGGCGCTCGTACCCCCTCGGGTTCCAGCTCCCGCCCGTGTATGTCGTCCGTGCGGAAGGTTGTGTCGACGCTCGCGACGATCAGCGTGTTGTCGGCCTTCGGCATCTGCTTGTCGACGTACATGATGTTCGTCCGGGCGCTCCCGCGTTCACCCCGGGCCGACAGGGCGCTCGGGATGGCGGTCGTCAGCAGCAGCAGTGCCACCCCGAGCCCGACCCCGACGGCCGTCAGTAGGACCCGCCCCCAGCCCTCGCGCCCGCCCGTGAAGGCGAACCGGACCCCCATGCCCAGGTCCCTCGTCCTCCCCCACGCTCGGCTTCGCTCGCGCGGGAGGTGCCCCCATCGAGCGCTCATACGACGCGCTCCATGTCCCGCGACTTCCCGTCCCGTACGACGATCTCGCGGTCCGAGTAGGCGGCCACGCGTGCCTCGTGCGTGACGAGCACGACGGCGGCGTTGGTCGACCTGGCCGCCTCGGTGAGCAGCTCCATCACGCGCTCGCCGTTGAGCGAGTCGAGGGCGCCGGTGGGCTCGTCGGCGAACAGCACCCGCGGGCTGGTGACCAACGCCCTTGCGACAGCCACCCGTTGACCCTGCCCACCGGACACCTCGCCGGGCCGCTTGCCCTTGAGGTCGTCGACCTCCAGCCGCTCCATCCAGGACAGCGCGGTCCGCTCGGCCTCCTTGCGGGAGGTCCCGTTCAGGCGCAGCGGGAGCGCGACGTTCTCGACGCAGGTGAGCTCCGGCACGAGTTGCCCGAACTGGAACACGAACCCGAACTCGGTGCGCCGCAGCTGACTCCGCTGCCCGTCGCTCATGCCGGCCATCTCGCGCCCGTTGTACGTGATGGACCCCGAGTCGGGCGGCACGATCCCGGCGAGACAGTGCAGCAGGGTCGACTTGCCGGACCCGGACGGGCCCATCACGGCGACGACCTCGCCGGGGTGGATCGAGAACTCGGCGCCGTCGAGCGCGTTGGTCGGGCCGTAGGCCTTGCGCAGCTCGCTCGCGACGAGCAGGGAACCGGGAGGAGCGGTCTTCGGAGAGGTCATCGGGACGTCACCGCCAGAGCGAGTTTGTCGAGGCGCGCGGCGGTCAGTTCCAGCCAGCGCAGATCGGCTTCGAGGTGGAACAGGGCGTGGTCGCAGACGAGCTGGTCGGCGAGGTCGCCCCGGCGCTTGCGGTCGGTGAGGATGCGCATCATCCGCAGGTGCTCGGCGCGCTGGGTGTCGAGGATGTCAGCGGCGTTCCGGTGCGTGAGCAGCGCGAGGACGACCTTGGTGTAGAGGGTCGACTGCAGATACGGCTCGGGTTTCTCGGGCGTCGCGAGCCACTGCTCCACGTCGGTGATCCCGGCGTCGGTGATCGCGTACCGCTTGCGCTCGGGCCCGTCGCCGGACTCGACCCCGTCGACCTCGACGAGCCCGTGCTTCAGCAGCCGGGACATCGTCGCGTAGACCTGCCCGTAGTGCAGCGGGCGATCCTGACCGAACTTCTCGTCGAAGGCCCGCTTCAGGTCGTAACCGTGTCGGGGGCCGGACTCCAGGAGTCCCAGAAGGGTGTGACCGATGGACATGGGGAGGACTATACGCACGGGGTATACGTGGTGTGTATACGTGCCGTGTATAGATCATGGGGAGGGGCGGCCGGGCACGCGAGTGCGCAGGTGGGAGCCGATTGTCACGGTTCTGTCACCGGGGGCCTTCGCGGGACGGGCCCCCGGCGTCGGGTCACCCTCGCGACGCCGGACGGGCATATCCAGCCCGTCCGGGGGTCCCCCCTCTGGGGGAGTTTGAGGACGAGGCCCTTCAGGCCGACGGGGGTCTGGGGGCGGAGCCCCCGGGTGGCCGCCCACGGCGCGGGATGGGTCCCGTCTCTCCAGGCAGCCGACCGGCCTCCGCCAGCGCCCGCCGCAGCACGAACTCGATCTGCGCGTTGGCCGAGCGCAGCTCGTCCCCGGCCCACCGGGCCAGCGCGTCGTGCACGGCGGGGTCCAGCCGCAGCAGCACCTGCTTGCGTTGCTGCTGCGGCCGACGCGCGGGGCGTTCGGGGTTCTCGGCGGCCGAACCCCCGGAGGGATCGCTCACTGGTACAGGGACCCCGTGTTCATGACCGGCTGCACCGCACGGTCGCCGCACAGCACCACCAGCAGGTTCGACACCATCGCCGCCTTCCGTTCGGAGTCCAGCTCCACGATGTCCTGCTCGGCGATCCGGGCCAGTGCGGCCTCGACCATCCCCACCGCGCCGTCGACGATCAGCCGCCGCGCCGCGACGACCGCCCCCGCCTGCTGCCGCTGAAGCATCGCCGAGGCGATCTCGGGAGCGTACGCGAGGTGGGTGAAGCGGGACTCGATGATGTGCACGCCGGCCGCCGCCACGCGCGCGTGCAGCTCGACGGCCAGCTTCTCGGTGATCTCCTCGGCGTTGCCGCGCAGCGAGAGCCCGTCCTCCTCGTGGGCGTCGTACGGGTACTCGATGGCGATGTGCCGGACGGCCGCCTCGGTCTGGGTGGCGACGAACTCGATGTAGTTGTCCACCTCGAACGACGCCTGCGCGGTGTCCTTGACCTTCCAGACCACGACCGAGGCGAGCTCGATCGGGTTGCCGTAGGCGTCGTTGACCTTGAGGACGGCCGTTTCGTGGTTACGGACCCGGGTCGAGATCTTCGTGCGCGAGGTGAACGGGTTCACCCAGCGCAGCCCGTCCTGCCGGATCGTCCCCCGGTACCGCCCGAAGAGCTGGACCACCCGGGCCTCGCCGGGCGCCACGGTGTTGAGCCCGCGCAGCGAGATGAGGGCGGCGACGAGAACGACGGCACCCCCCACGGCGAAGCCCGGGTTCACCGAACCGGCCGCGAACAGGACGACGGCGACCAGGAGTCCGGTCAGCCCGAGGAGGAGTGCGAGTCCGCCCCCGATGCTGTGGGCCGTGAACTCCCGGACCTGCGGGTCGGGCATGTCGGGCAGATCGACATCGGGATCGGTGGTCGGAGTGGAGCCGTCTGTGGTCATGGGTGGAGCCCCCGTTTCATGGTTGTCATAGCTGTCGGAGCTGTCCTGGCCGTCGCGGCCAGAACCTAGCATCGTTCTAGCTAAGTGATATCACTTTAGCGTGCACGGCAACCTTCCGCAGCCCCCAGTAGTCGGTTCCAGTGGGGCAGGTGCTGATTGTCACGTCCGGAAAAAGGGGGATCGAAAGCTCGTCGTCTTATGCGCCGGTGTTAGTTTTCTGAGCTGACCTGTGCCATGAACCTGTGCGAAGTAGGAAGCGGAGCGAAGTAACCCATGGGACGAGCGGACGAGAGACGAGCGCGGCAGCATCGCGGTGGCCGCCGCGCGGCGCCGAAGCGCTCCTCCGGGGATGCGTCGACCGAGACCGGGACCGGAGCGGAGACCGGTACCGAGGGCGGGCTCGCGACCGCGACCGAGCCGGTGACCGAGCCGGTGACCGGGGGCAGGGCGGCGAGCAGGGCGGCTGCGCGCGGCAAGAGCGCCAAGAACAGCAAGGGCGGCAAGGATGGTAAGGACGGTAAGAGTTTTCTCCGCCGGCTCTTCACCTGGAAGAAGGTCCTCGGCGCGTTCTTCGGCTTCCTGCTGCTCGGCATGGGCGCCTTCATGGTGCTGTACCTGACGATCGACGTGCCCGCCGCGGGCAACGACGCCGCGAAGCTGCAGAGCAACGTCTTCAAGTACAGCGACGGCACCGCCCTCGCTCGCACCGGCACGGTCAACCGCGAGATCGTGGACCTGTCCGAGGTACCCAAGAAGGTCCAGCTGACCTTCGTCGCCGCCGAGAACAAGTCCTTCTACAAGGACTCCGGCGTCGACCTCAAGGGCACCACCCGCGGTCTGATCAACACGCTGTCCGGCAAAGGCAAGCAGGGTGGTTCGACGATCACCCAGCAGTACGTCAAGAACTACTACCTGGAGCAGGACCAGACCATCACACGCAAGCTGAAGGAACTGGTCATCTCGCTGAAGGTGGACCAACAGAGGTCCAAGGACTACATCCTTGCCGGCTACATCAACACCAACTACTACGGCCGCGACTCCTACGGCATCCAGGCCGCCGCCCAGGCCTACTACCGCGTCGACGCCAAGAAGCTCACCGTCGAGCAGGGCGCGTACCTCGCCGCACTGCTCCAGGCGCCGAGCCAGTACGACTGGGCCGTCGCCTCCGCCACCGGCAAGAAGCTGGTCACCGCCCGCTGGAACTACGTACTCGACAACATGGTCGGGGAGGGCTGGCTCGACAAGACCGAGCGCGACGCCATGAAGTTCCCGGTGCCGAAGGACCCGAAGGGCGCCCCGGGTCTGGAGGGCCAGACGGGCTACCTCGTCGAGGCCGCCAAGGACGAACTGGCCAGGCAACTTGTCGCGCAGGGAACGGCCAACGACACCGACGACGCCAGGGCGCTGGTCAACGCGGGCGGTTGGACGATCACGCTCAACATCGACCGGAAGAAGCAGACCGCGCTGGAGGCGGCCGTCAAGGGCCAGCTCACCAGCAAGCTCGACGCGAAGAAGCGCAAGGTCGACGGCAACGTCCAGGCCGGGGCCGCGTCCGTCGACCCGAAGACCGGGCGGGTGCTCGCGCTGTACGGCGGCATCGACTACTTCAAGCACTTCATCAGCAACGCGACCCGGCGCGACTACCAGCCCGCGTCCACCTTCAAGCCGATCATCCTCGCGGCGGCCATGGAGGAGAAGGCGCGTACGCAGGACGGCGACCTGATCACCCCGGACACGATCTACGACGGCACGAGCGGCCGGCAGGTCGTGGACGGCGACAGGAAGGTCGGCTTCGGCCCGCCGAACGAGGACGACTCGGACTACGGTGACGTCACCGTCCAGACCGCGATGAACAAGTCGATCAACTCGGTGTTCGCGCAGATGGGCGTCGACGTCGGGATGTCCGAGGTCATGAAGGTCGCGGACGAACTCGGCCTGGACACCGAGGGGTTGCAGGCGGTGCCCGCGCAGACCCTCGGCACGATGGGCGCGAGCCCGCTGGAGATGGCCGCCGTCTACGCCACCCTCGACAACCACGGCCGCAAGGTCACCCCGGCCGTCATCAAGTCGGCCGAACACAAGGACCGTACGGTCAAGTTCGACTCCCCGATCGGCGAGCAGATCATCACCCCCGAGGCCGCCGACGCTGTCACCTCGGTGCTGACGGGCGTGGTCGACGACGGTACGGCCAAGGTCTCGGTGGCCCAGGCGAAGAACCGCAAGGGCCAGCAGGTGGCCGGCAAGACGGGTACGTCCGACGAGAACAAGTCGGCCTGGTTCACGGGCTACACGCCCGGTCTGGTCACCTCGGTCGGCTTGTTCGGCGAGGACACGAAGGCCAACAAGCAGGTCTCGTTGACGGGCGCCACGGGGCTCATCCAGGCGGGCGGCGGCCGGATCAACGGCGGTGGCTACCCGGCGAAGATCTGGGCGACGTACACCTTCGGCACGATGGGCAAGGTGACCAAGTTCGACCTGGACACCACACTGGGCGCGGGCGTGAAGCCGTCCGTGACCCCGTCCGTGACGCCCTCGGTGACGCCCTCTGTGAAGCCGTCCGCGACCCCGTCCGTGACCCCGTCGGTGACGCCCTCTGTGACGCCGTCCGTGACGCCGTCCGTGACCCCGTCGGTGACGCCCTCTGTGACGCCGTCTGCGACCCCGTCGAGCCCGGCGGTGACCCCCACGGGCGGAGCGGGGGGCATCACCCTGGAGCCGACGGACCCGGACGACGAGCAGTAGCGGACGGGCGGGCAGACAGTACGCACGAGAGAGGGCTCCCGGTGATCACCGGGAGCCCTCTCTCGTACAGGTCGTACGTACGCGCGACCGATCCTCACGTCCGGTTCAGCTCGAACCAGACCACCTTCCCCGTGCTCAGCCGGGTCGCACCCCAGCGCCGGGCCAGCCGGTTGACGAGATACAGTCCCCGGCCGCCCTCGTCCGTGGCCCGCGCCTGCCGCAGCCGCGGCAGCTGCGGCACGTCGTCGCCGACCTCGCAGCGCAGTACGTCGGTCCGCAGCAGCCGGAGGGTGATCGGCTTGGTCGCGTAGCGCACCGCGTTCGTCACGACCTCGCTGACCAGCAGCTCCACCGAGTCCGTCAGGTCCTCCAGACCCCACCGGGACAGCGCGCGCCGGGCGAGCCGACGGGCCCGGCCGGGCGCCGCGTCCTCCGGGTCCAGGTACCAGTACGCGACGTCGCTCGGCGCGATGCCGTCGAAGCGGGCGGCGAGGAGTGCGATGTCGTCGTCCCGGTCGCCCGGGCCGAGCATGTCGAGGACCTCGTCGCACAGGGCTTCGAGGGGCGGCGGATGGTCGGGTCCGGTCAGCTGGGCGGTCGCGGCGAGCTTCTCGCGCAACTGCTCTATGCCGGTCCAGACGTCCCGCAGCCGGGACTCGACGAGCCCGTCCGTGTAGAGGAAGAGGGTGGCGCCGGCGGGCGCGTCCAGCTCCACGGCCTCGAAGTCGACACCGCCGACGCCGATGGGCGCGCCGGACGGCACCTTCAGCACCTCGGCCCGGCCGCCCAGGTGCAGCAGGACGGGCGGCGGGTGGCCGGCGTTGGCGATGGTGATCCGGTGCGATACCGGGTCGTACACCGCGTAGAGGCAGGTCGCCATGCGGTCCGTGCCGAGCCGCTGGGCCTGTTCGTCGAGGTGGTGCAGGACCTCCTGCGGGGGCAGGTCGAGCCCGGCGAGGGTCTGCGCGGTCGTCCGGAGCTGGCCCATGATGGCCGCGCTGGTCATGGAGTGCCCCATGACGTCGCCGACGACGAGCGCGACCCGGCTGCCGGGCAGCGGGATGGCGTCGTACCAGTCACCGCCGACGCGGGCGGTCTCGGCGGCGGGCAGGTACCGGGACGCCAGCCGCACACCCGTAGGCCGCGGCAGGGTCTCCGGCAGCATCGTGCGCTGCAGCTCGTCGGCGATGTAGGCCTCGCGGCCGTACAGCACCGCCTTGTCGATGCCGAGGGCGCTGTGGGTGGCGAGCTGGGCGGCGACCAGCAGATCGTCCGTCTCGAACGGGATCCGCTCCGGGCGGCGCAGGAACAGCGCGGCCCCGATGACCCGCCGTCGGCCGCGCAGCGGGGCGAGGATCGCGCGCTGTCCGTCCGGTACGTCCAGTTCGCAGCCCTCACCGAGCAGCTCGGGCAGGGCCGCGCGGGCGGCGGGCGCGTCCGCGAAGACGGGCCGGACGCCGCGCAGCACCTCGGCGAGCGCGCCGCCGGGACGCACCTCGCACAGTTCGGCGCTGACCGGGGACAGCTCGGACGGCGGCGGCTGGGGGACGGCGGAGGTGGCCAGGAAGCTGTTCTCGGTGTCCCGGTCCTGCGGCAGCCGGTCGCTGCGGCGCAACCGCAGCACCAGCGGGCCGGTGGGCCGCTCGTCGCCGACCGGCAGCGGGTCGCGCAGATAGACGAGGATCGTGTCGGAGAACGTCGGCACGGTGGCCCGGCACAGCCCCATCACGATCTCGTCGAGGTCGATGCCCCGCGCGATACGCCGGGTGGCGGCGCCGACGAACCGCAGCCGGTCGCCGTCGCGCCGCATCGGCAGCGGAGTGCCGGCGGGGTTGCCCTGGCCGGAACGCCGCTCCTTGCCCGCGAGGACGCTCGTGGCCGGGTCGGCGCTGTCGCCGTCCGCGGGACCGTTCCCGCTCGCGTGGTGCTCCGTCGTGTGGTTCTCCGTGCCCGGGCGGGCCGTCTCGGCGCCCGGCTGGACCGGGATGCTGTCCGGCGCCGGACGCGGGCGGTGTGCGTCGGGCTCGGTCGATGACGGATGGTCGGGCTGCGAGTGCTCGGCCCCGGGGGTGGCGGGGGGACCGGCGGAGTTGGGGCCGGTGGAGCCGGACGTACCGGTACCAGTACCCGAGCTGGATGCCATCGCGCCTGTTCCCGCCTCTGTTCCCGCTGTTCCCGCGTCGTGCGCGGCTCTACCGGCGCCACCGACGGTCTCGGGGCTCTCGGAGCCTGTCACGGAGCCGGGGGCGGCCTCCAGTCCACCGGCGGCCCCTGCCGTCCCTGTCGTCTGCTTCGGCAGAGGCTGAGCCGCCGCCTCCGGGGAACGCAGAAGCGCCCCGCGGGTGTCCGCGGGGATGTCCGGCCGGCCGGTGCCCGGCCGACTGCGCTCGTGCGAGGTGGGTTGCTCCGTCACGCGTGTCGAATCCATCCGTCCGGGGCTGCGCGCTGTTCACGCAGTTGGTCCCGCCGACTTCCCGATACCCGGAATACATGCCCCAGGAACGGAAAACCGGCGTGGTCAGAGGTTGTTCCTGGTGCACCGGCGTGCCCTGGTCGGCCTGGACCGGTGCTGCCCTCGTACCCCTCGCTCACGTCCTGCCGCCCCTCGGTGACGTATGGTCAGGCCCGGCGCACTTTCCGGCAGTTACGGTTGTGCGCCCTTGCGGAGGACGATCCTACGGTTGTGTACCGGGGGCGCATCAAGGGTCTCATGACGACATGTGCGCGGGCGTACGGTCCCAGTCCTCCGGCAGTGACGGTACAGCCCATGACGGATCCGGGCGCCAGTGCTGCCAGCCATCCGCGAACGGCGCCCCCCAGTCATGGATGACGTCCACCGCCGAACGCCCCGCTTCCCTTACCCGCGCGGCCAGTTGGGCGTCCATCAGCCCGGCCTGCTGGGCCTGCGCGAACTCGTCCTCGTCGCGCCATTCCCAAGTCCGGTCGGGATTCACGGTGATGTCGAGAAAATGGTCCTCGGAGTCGACCCCGCCGGCCCAACGGGCAAGCGGTTCCTCCAGGTTCACGTACCAGTTCTTGAACTGCCAGCCCGGTTCCCAGAAAAGCCACACCGACCAGGGCTCGGCGGGCCGCGCCAGCTTCAGCACCCCGGTGCCGAACCAGCGGTCGCGCTGCACGGTCCGCGGCTTGGTGTACCGCGACTCCAGCGGCTCCACATGCACGGGCGTACCGTCGGCGAGCACGGGCTTGACACACTCGGTACCCGGGGCCATCCATACGGCGAGCACCTCGGGATCGTCCCGTACGACGGTGACGGGACGCACGATGTGGAAGCGCTCGCCGGAGTTCTCGCGGTACCGCCAAAGGATCTGACTCCCGGCGGACCAGTACGCCGCCGATCCGCCCGTTTCCACTCGTCTCACCGCTCCGTCGTCTGTCATGGAGAGATATTAGGTGCCCCGGGCATACGACGCTGCGGTGCGCGTCACGGTTCTCGCCAGTGGCCGGATGACGTTACGGGCGCGTCATCCGCAGGACATCAAGCGCCGTGTCCAGCTGCTCGACGGTGAGATCACCGCGCTCCACATACCCCGATTCCAGGACTACTTGGCGAATCGTCTTCTGCTCTGCGAGTGCCTTCTTGGCCACCTTGGCCGCTTCCTCGTACCCGATGTACTTGTTGAGCGGCGTGACCACGGAGGGTGAGGACTCGGCGTACTCACGGGCCCGCTCCCGATGGGCGACGATCCCGTCGACGGTCCGATCGGCAAGCAGCCGCGAGACGTTGGCGAGCAGCCGCACGGACTCGAGAACATTCTTGGCAATGACAGGGAGCATGACATTGAGCTCGAAGTTCCCGGCGGCACCGGCGGTGGTGACGGTGACGTCATTGCCGATGACCTGCGCGGCGACCATCAGTACGGCCTCGGGAATCACGGGATTGACCTTGCCGGGCATGATGGACGACCCCGGCTGAAGATCGGGCAGGCTGATCTCGGCGAGCCCGGTCCGTGGCCCGGAGGCCATCCACCGCAGATCGTTGGAGATCTTCGTCAGCCCCACGGCAATGGTGCGCAGCTGCCCACTGGTCTCGACGATCCCGTCCCGCGCGCCCTGCGCCTCGAAATGATCGCGGGCCTCGGTGAGGGGTAGCCCGGTGGTCCGGGCGACCTCCTCGATCACTGCGGCGGAGAACCCGGGAGGCGTGTTGATCCCGGTCCCGACGGCGGTACCACCGAGGGGCAGCTCGGCGAGCCGGGGCAGCGAGGCCCGCAGCCGCTCCACGCCGTACCGCACCTGGGCGGCGTACCCACCGAACTCCTGCCCGAGCGTCACGGGCGTGGCGTCCATGAGATGCGTACGCCCCGACTTCACGACGTCGGCGAACTCCTCGGACTTGCGGGTGAGCGCGTCGGCGAGGTGATCGAGGGCGGGGATCAGATCGCGGGTGACGGCTGCGGTGGCGGCGATGTGGATGGAGGAGGGGAACACGTCGTTGGACGACTGCGAGGCGTTGACGTGGTCGTTGGGATGCACATCCCGGCCGAGCCGCTCGGTGGCGAGGGTGGCGAGCACCTCGTTGGTGTTCATGTTGGACGAGGTGCCTGAGCCGGTCTGGAACACGTCGACCGGGAACTGTTCGTCCCACCGCCCCTCGGCGACCTCGGCGGCCGCCTCCTGGATGGCCTCGGCGATCTCCTTGTCGAGGACCCCCAACTCGGCGTTCACCCTGGCGGCGGCGCCCTTGATCCGGGCGAGGGCCTCGATGTGCGCGCGTTCAAGGTGTTGTCCGGAGATGGGGAAGTTCTCCACCGCGCGCTGGGTCTGGGCCCGCCACTTCGCTTCGGCGGGGACGCGTACTTCGCCCATGGAGTCGTGCTCGATGCGGTAGTCACTCATGCCCTGTACAGCGAACGGGACGGCCGGGATGTTCCGCGACGCGGCCGTTCGGCGGCCACCGTACGGCCCCGACGTCTGTGACCCAGGTCACGGAACGGCGGTGCAGCAGACGAGGCGGTATCCACGTCGAGGACGGGTGACAGGAAGGGAGGAGCGTGTGGAGACGGACTTTCAGGCTTTCGTGGCCGCGAGATCGACGGCGCTGTTCCGCGGCGCCCTCGTCCTCACGGGCAACCGTGAGGCGGCGGAGGACCTGGTCCAGGAGACCCTGGAGCGGGCCTGCCGCAAGTGGCGCGTCATCGCCGCGAAGGACGCTCCGGACGCCTACGTACGGCGGATCATGGTGAACCTGGCCAATGACCGCTGGCGGAGGTTCCGCCGCCTGGTCACGACCTCCGACCCGGAAAGCGGCGACCGCGCCGCCCCGGGGGACGAGTTCGGACAGGTGGACAGCCGGGACCAGTTGGTGCGTGCTCTGCAGCAACTGCCCATGCGGATGCGCACGGTCGTGGTGCTGCGGTACTTCCATGACCTCTCCGACACCGAGATCGCGGCCGACCTGGAGATATCGCCCAGTACGGTGCGCTCCCAGCTCGCCCGAGGGATCGAGAAGCTCAGAGGCCAGATCCCCACCCCCTCCGCCCTTTCGCCACAAAGGCACACGGAAGGAATCCGATGACCTCGTACGGCGACGCACGGCCTTCCGGCCGCACACTCTTCGAAGAGGAACTGATGAACGCCATGAACCAGTACGCGAACTCCGCCGAGGCGCCCGACTTCGACGCGCCCCGGATCGAGCGCCGCACCCGTCGCCGCCGGACCGCCGGCATCGCCGCCGTCGCCGCCGCCCTCATCGCGGTCGGCGGGGGGACGGCCCTGGCCACCTCGGTCGCCGGCAGCAGCAGCTCGACCCCGGCGACGAGCACGGCCGACAAGAGCGACGCCACCACCATGCTGTACGGCGAGAACCCGACCATCCCGATCGACTTCGCCGGCTGGAGCCTGGACGGGGCCAAGAACTACGTCGAGAAGACGCAGACGAAGCTCGGCACCGTCACGAAGAAGGCAGTGAAGGGCTGCAAGCCGAACTCGGTGCTCGGCGTCTCCCCGCACGCCCCGGCGATCGTCCACAACGGCGACACGGTCAGTTTCACCGTCTGCGCCGGCTGACCAGGTCCTGAGCTGATACGACGCCCGCCCCTGCGTCAATCAGGGGCGGGCGCCCGTCACAGGATCACACCAGACCCGGCCCCCGCACCGGAATCGACGTGAACGTCGGCTGCGGGGCGGGGACCTGGAAGAAGTCATTGCCCTTGTCGTCGACGACGACGAACGCCGGGAAGTCCTCGACCTCGATCTTCCAGACAGCCTCCATGCCGAGCTCCTCGTACTCGACGACCTCGACCTTCTTGATGCAGTCCTGGGCGAGCCGGGCCGCCGGGCCGCCGATCGAGCCCAGGTAGAAGCCGCCGTGGGCGTCGCACGCGTCGGTGACCTGCTTGCTGCGGTTGCCCTTGGCGAGCATCACCTTGGACCCACCCGCCGCCTGGAACTGCTCGACGTAGGAGTCCATGCGCCCTGCGGTGGTCGGCCCGAACGACCCCGACGCGTACCCCGCTGGCGTCTTCGCCGGCCCGGCGTAGTACACCGGGTGGTCCTTCAGGTACTGCGGCATCTCCTCACCCGCGTCCAGCCGCTCCTTGATCTTGGCGTGCGCGATGTCACGCGCCACGACCAGCGGCCCGGACAGCGACAGCCGCGTCTTCACCGGGTACTTGGTCAGCTCGGTGAGAATGTCGTCCATCGGCTGGTTGAGATCGATCCGGACCACGTCCGACGCCTCATCCAGATGCTCATCCGTCGTCTCCGGCAGGAACCGCGCCGGGTCGGTCTCCAGCTGCTCCAGGAAGACACCCTCGGCCGTGATCTTCGCGACGGCCTGCCGGTCGGCGGAGCAGGACACAGCGATGGCGACGGGGAGGGAGGCGCCATGCCTCGGCAGCCGCACCACGCGCACGTCGTGGCAGAAGTACTTGCCGCCGAACTGCGCCCCGATCCCGATCCTCTGCGTCAGCTCGAAGACCTTCTCCTCGAGCTCCTTGTCCCGGAAGCCGTGCCCGAGCGGCGACCCCTCGGCCGGGATCTCGTCGAGGTAGTGCGCGGAGGCGTACTTGGCGGTCTTGAGCGCGTACTCGGCGCTCGTGCCGCCGACCACGATCGCCAGGTGGTACGGCGGGCAGGCGGCCGTACCCAGCGAACGGATCTTCTCCTCCAGGAACTTCATCATGGAGGCCTCGTTCAGGACGGCCTTCGTCTCCTGGTAGAGGAACGACTTGTTGGCCGAGCCGCCGCCCTTGGCCATGAACAGGAACTTGTAGGCGCCGCCGTCGGTGGCGTACAGCTCGATCTGGGCCGGCAGGTTGGAGCCGGTGTTCTTCTCCTCCCACATGGTGAGGGGAGCCATCTGCGAGTAGCGCAGGTTCAGGTTCAGATAGGCGTCGTAGATGCCCTGGGACAGGGCCGCCTCGTCGCCGCCCGTCGTGAGGACGTTCTGCCCGCGCTTGCCCATGACGATCGCCGTACCGGTGTCCTGGCACATGGGAAGCACGCCCGCCGCCGCGATGTTGGCGTTCTTCAGCAGGTCCAGTGCCACGAACTTGTCGTTGCCCGACGCCTCGGGATCGTCGATGATCCGCCGCAGCTGCGCCAGGTGGGCCGGCCGCAGATAGTGCTGGATGTCGTGGATGGCCTCGGCGGCGAGCTTGCGCAGCGCCTCCGGGTCGACCTTGAGGAACGTCCGCCCGTCGGCCTCGAAGGTGGAGACACCCTCGGAGGTCACCAGCCGGTACGGGGTGGTGTCCTCTCCCATGGGGAGCAGATCCGTGTACGCGAACTCAGGCATCTCGCCCATTCCTCACTCGACGAAGACAGCGGCCCGGCCTTCATCGGCGGGCGCCCACCAGCGTATGACCTGCCGCCGAGGAGAAGCTTGTTAGGTAAGACTCAGTTGAGAAGGGGGCGGCTCGAACGAGACTGTCCGTTCCGTCCGTCCACACCCCTAGTCGCGATCTATCGCGTTTGGGTACGCTGCTTCCGTGGACCTTCAGAAGCAGACCGAACCGCGTGCCTCCGACCTCCGCGCCTCGGACGCCGACCGCGACCGCGTCGCGGACCTCCTGCGCGAGGCGCTGGCCGAGGGCCGCCTCACGCCCGACGAGCACTCCGAGCGCGTCGAGGGGGTGCTGAGCGCCAAGACGGTCGGCGAACTGGAGGTCTTCGTACGGGACCTGCCCGCCGGCCACCAGTCCCACGCGCCCCGGGCCACGGCGTGGGGATACGCGCCCGCGCCCAACCGCCCCACCCCGGGCGCGATCCCGCTCGACCCCGACGACAACGTGGTGGCGGTCTTCAGCGCCGCCGTCCGCAAGGGCCGCTGGCGCGCGGGACGCCGTATGCACGCGTACGCGATCTTCGGCAGCGTCGAGATCGACCTCAGCGAGGCGATATTCGAGTACCAGCAGGTCGTGATCAAGGCGATCTCGGTCTTCGGCAACGTCGAGATCCGCGTCCCGGAGAACGTCTCGTTGCGCGGCACCGGCGGCGGTGTGCTCGGCAACTTCGAGGTGAGCACACTGGATTCGGGCGATCCCGACGCACCCGTGGTCTATGTGGACGGGCTGGCCATACTCGGCAATGTCGAGGCGAAACCCAAGCGGGGCAAGGTGATCGGGGACATTCTCGACCGCGTCTCCCGCAAGGTCGACCGGAGTTTGCGCAAACACCTGGACCGTTGACGGTTGTGAATTCGGTCGCACCCGAGGCGATTCGGTCAGGTCAAGACGCCTCGACAATGCCCTGGAACCTCAGCGGTCGGGAACTCAGTGCATAGGCGCGCGCACAGCGGGTAGGGCTTGCTGCATCGTCTCTTGGAGGGTGCCGTGGGCTTCACGCGGAACCCGGTACGCCCGGCAAGCGCGCGCCTTGCGATCGCATGCCCCGGACGTTCCGGATCCGTCGCCCCGGTCCACGTGGGCCCCACGGCTACCTCCAGCTCGCGAAGAAGCCGTCGTCAGGAGTAGACCGTGCTGCAACCGCCGCATTCGTCCCTGCAGGTCGCTGCCGTTCCGCCCCAGCGGGTGCCAGTGCGAGAGAGGGACCAGGACGCCCCGTGGCACACCGAGGCGGTGTGCCGACGCGACGAGGCGGGTCTCTTCTTCGCCCCTTCGAAGGAACCGACCGCGGCCCGGCTCTCCCGGGAGCAGGCGGCCAAGCGGGTGTGCGGTGGCTGTCCGGTCATGGTCGAGTGCCGTGAACACGCGCTGCTGCAACCCGAGCCGTACGGCGTCTGGGGCGGCCTCACAGCCGCCGAACGCCGCGTGGTCCTGGCCAGGCGCCGCCGCCGCGAAGTGGAACTCACGAAGGCCGCCCACGGCACGATAGCGGCGGCGGGCTGACCCGTCCGGTCATGAAAAAAGAGGCGCCCCTCCGCACAAGGGGCGCCTCCTGCAGTGGCGCGGGGCTATGACATCGTGCGGCTTTGCCGCGTGGGCGCGAGGAGCACTACTTGGCGCGACTGAAGTCGATCGCGCTGTAGGCCGCCAGCTTGCTCAGCCGGTGCTCGGACGAGATCTGCCGGACGGTCCCCGACTTCGACCGCATCACGATCGACTCCGTCGTCGCCGTCTCCGACCGATAACGAACCCCGCGCAGCAGCTCGCCGTCGGTGATCCCGGTCGCGACGAAGAACACGTTCTCACCGGAGACCAGGTCGTCGGTCATGAGCACGCGGTCGAGATCGTGGCCCGCGTCCACCGCCCGCTGCCGCTCCTCGTCGTCCTTCGGCCACAGCTTGCCCTGGATGGTGCCGCCGAGGCACTTCACGGCACAGGCCGAGATGATGCCCTCGGGAGTACCGCCGATGCCCAACAGCAGATCGACGCCGGTGCCCTCACGCAGGGCGAGGATCGAACCGGCGACATCGCCGTCGGAGATCAGCTTCATCCGGGCGCCGGTCTCCCGGATCTCCTTGATGATGCCGACGTGGCGAGGCCGGTCGAGGATGACGACGGTGACGTCCTCGGGCGTGACCCGCTTCGCCTTGGCGACCCGGCGGATGTTCACGGAGACGGGCGCGTTGATGTCGACGAAGTCGGCCGCGTCCGGCCCGGTGACCAGCTTGTCCATGTAGAAGACGGCGGACGGGTCGAACATCGACCCGCGGTCGGCCGCCGCCAGGACGGCGATGGCGTTCGTCATGCCGTTGGCGGTGAGGGTCGTACCGTCGATCGGGTCGACGGCGATGTCGCACTCGGGCCCGGTCCCGTCGCCGACGCGCTCCCCGTTGAAGAGCATGGGCGCCTCGTCCTTCTCACCCTCACCGATGACGACGACGCCGTTCATCGAGACGGTCGAGACGAGGGTCCGCATGGCGCGTACCGCGGCACCGTCGGCGCCGTTCTTGTCACCGCGGCCGACCCAGCGGCCCGCGGCCATCGCGGCGGCCTCGGTCACCCGGACGAGTTCGAGGGCGAGGTTGCGGTCGGGAGCTTCGGAGGGGACTTCGAGTTCGGACGGCAGATGATGATGCTCGGTCATCGAGACGCACCTTTCTGATACGGCGACGGCCGGATGAGGGTATTGGCCCCGACTCTATCGCCAGGCAGACAAAATGAGCAGGGGGCCCCACGGATGAGCGGGCCGGTGCACCTGCGACGATGGGGAGCGTGGCAGGTTCGAACGGCAAGAACGGCAAGCAGAAGTCGGCCCGGGACATGATCCTTTCCCTGGGCCTCATCAGTCTCGCGGCGGGAGTGATCTATCTCTTCATCCCGCACGACGACTCCGCTCCCGACCTCAAACGGGTCGACTACCGCGTCGAGCTGCTGACGGCTCGCCGCGCCGCGAGCTACCCGGTGGCCGCGCCCCAGGGCCTGTCGGCCGACTGGAAGGCCACCTCGGTGCGTTTCTCCGGTGAGGACTTCGACACGTGGCATCTCGGCTTCCATGACTCCGAGGGTGAATACGTGGCGGTGGAGCAGTCCGCTCAGAAGCCGTCCGTCTTCATCGACGACGCCACCCAGAGCGCCCGGGAGACGAAGGTCACCCAGCGCATAGGGGACGCGACGTGGACGCGGTACGAGGGCGAGAAGTACGACGCGCTGGTGCTGCGCGAGAAGGGTTCCACGACGGTGGTGGCGGGCACGGCGTCGTTCGACCGCCTGACGAAGATGGCCCAGGCCCTGAGGACGACGTAGGAAACCAGCCGGGTGACGCGGTCATGACGGAGGCCCCCAGCGCAAGCTGGGGGCCTCCGTCATGACCGCGTCGGTGTGCCTCAGACGGTGGTGACGACGTCGTCGTACGCCAGACGCGGGGAGCGCGGGTACCAGGCGTCGGCGCCCGGGTTGCCGATGTTGACGACGGCCAGCGGGGTGTGGTCGTCGTCCAGGAACTCCTTCTGGATGCCCGCGAAGTCGGCACCGGTCATCGGGCCGGCGGCGAGGCCGGCGGCACGCACGCCGATGATGAAGTACGCGGCCTGCAGAGCGGCGTTCAGCCCGGCGGCACCCTCACGGGCGGAACGCTCGCTGAAGAAGAGGTCCTTGGCCTGGGGGAAGGCCGGGAAAAGGGCCGGCAGCTCCTCGTGGAACTCGTTGTCCGCGGAGAGGATCGCGACCAGCGGCGCCGCGGCGGTCTTCGCCTGGTTGCCCTCGGCCAGGTGCTTCACGAGGCGCTCGCGGGCCTCGGCGGAGCGGACCAGGGTGATGCGCAGCGGGCTCTGGTTGAAGGCCGTGGGGCCGAACTTGACCAGGTCGTAGATCGCCTGGACCTGCTCGTCCGACACCGGCTCGTCGGTGAAGGTGTTCGCGGTACGGGCCTCGCGGAACAGCAGGTCCTGGGCGGCGGGGTCAAGAACGAGGGACATGGAAGACCTTCTGTAGACGTGCGTCGGATCCGGCGGGATCGGCTGACGGCATCGACACTACAAATTGAAAGTTCAAAGTTCAACAAAATGCGGTGGATGGTGATCCGCTTCACAGGAAGCGACATGTGGCGAACCCCGGTCAGGTCACTCGGCGCCGTCCTCGTCGCTCCCCGCCTCGGACGGTTCCTCGGCCAGGGCCGCGTCGAGCCGCTTGCGCGCGCCCTCCAGCCACTGCCGGCACACCTTGGCCAGCTCCTCGCCGCGCTCCCAGAGGGCGAGGGACTCCTCCAGCGTCGTCCCGCCCACCTCCAGTCGCCGTACGACGTCGATCAGCTCGTCCCGCGCCTGCTCATAGCCGAGCGACTCACTCACTTTGCTGGTCATGCGCCCACCCTAGACATCGACTCTGACAGTGAACTCACCCTCGGCGACCCGCGCCCGCAACGTCTCGTCGGCCGCCACCTCGGCCGGATCCCGGACCACGTGCCCGTCGGCCCGCTGCAGCACCGCGTACCCGCGCCGCAGGGTCGCGGCGGGGGAGAGGCCCACCACGCGCGCGTGGGTGTGGGACAGCTCCGAGTCGGCGCGGTCGAGGAGATGGCCGAGGGTGCGCCGCGCCCGGTCGACGAGGGAGACGACATGGTCGGCCCGTTCGTCGATCATCCGGTGCGGATCCTCCATGGCGGGCCGGGCGAGGGCGTGCGCGAGCCCGCGCTCCTCCCGCTCGACGAAGGCGTGGACGGACCGCCGGGCCCGGTCGAGCAGCAACCGCACCCGCTCGTACTCCTCGCCCACATCCGGTACGACCTTCTTGGCGGCGTCGGTGGGGGTGGAGGCCCGCAGATCCGCCACGTAGTCGAGCAGCGGGTGGTCGGGCTCGTGCCCGATGGCGGAGACGACCGGCGTACGGCAGGCGGCGACCGCGCGGACGAGCTGCTCGTCGGAGAAGGGCAGCAGATCCTCCACGCTCCCGCCGCCCCGGGCCACGACGATCACATCCACCTCGTCCAGGTCGTCCAGCTCCTTCACCGCCTGGACGACCTGGGGTACGGCGTGCACGCCCTGCACGGCGACGTTGCGCACCTCGAAGCGGACGGCGGGCCAGCGGCGGCGGGCGTTCTCCAGGACGTCCCGCTCGGCGGCGGAGGCCCGCCCGCACACGAGCCCGACGAGGTGCGGCAGAAAGGGCAGCGCCTTCTTCCGCTCGGCGGCGAACAGCCCCTCGTTGCCCAGGGCCTTCTTCAACTGCTCCAGCCGGGCGAGCAGTTCCCCGACCCCCACGGGCCGTATCTCGGTGGCCCGCAGCGACAACTGTCCCCGGGGCGCGTACCACTCGGGCTTGGCGAGTACGACGACCCGGGCGCCCTCGCTCACCACATCGGCGACGGTGTCGAACACCTGCCGATAGCAGGTGACGGCGACCGAGATGTCGTGCGAGGGGTCACGCAACGTCAGAAACACCACGCCGGCGCCGGGCCGCCGCGACAACTGGGTGATCTGCCCCTCGACCCAGATGGCACCGAGCCGGTCGATCCACCCCCCGATGAGGCGCGACACCTCACCGACAGGCAGCGGAGCGTCAGCGGACGTGTTGAGACCCATACCGCGAGACTAACGGCCGGGACTGACAACACGGGGCAGGTCCCCGTCCCGCCCGCGTCTCGGCCCGCGGGGGCGAAACCCGCGCAATCGTTGCCGCACCGAGCGCGGCCTTACGATGGTTCCCATGACCGCTTCGCCTGGCCGCCGTGTCCTGCTCGCCGCCCCCCGGGGCTACTGCGCGGGAGTGGACCGCGCCGTGATCGCCGTCGAGAAGGCCCTCGAACAGTACGGGGCCCCCATCTACGTCCGGCACGAGATCGTGCACAACAAATACGTCGTACAGACCCTCGAGAGGAAGGGCGCGATCTTCGTCGAGCGCACCGCGGAGGTCCCCGAGGGGTCCATCGTCATGTTCTCCGCGCACGGCGTCGCCCCGGTCGTGCACGACGAGGCCGCCGCGGGCAAACTCGCGACCATCGACGCCACCTGCCCCCTCGTCACCAAGGTCCACAAGGAGGCCGTCCGCTTCGCCGGCGAGGACTACGACATCCTCCTGATCGGTCACGAGGGCCACGAGGAGGTCATCGGCACCTCCGGCGAGGCCCCGGACCACATCACGCTGGTCGACGGCCCCAAGGATGTCGCCAAGGTCGAGGTCCGCGACCCGTCGAGGGTCGTGTGGCTGTCCCAGACCACCCTCTCCGTGGACGAGACGATGGAGACCGTCGACGCCCTCAAGGAGAAGTTCCCGCAGCTGATCTCCCCGCCCAGCGACGACATCTGCTACGCCACCCAGAACCGCCAGCTCGCGGTGAAGCAGATGGGCGAGGAGGCGGAACTGGTGATCGTCGTCGGCTCCAAGAACTCCTCGAACTCGGTCCGGCTGGTCGAGGTCGCGAAGCTCGCCGGCTCCCGCGAGGCGTACCTCGTGGACTTCGCCGACGAGATCGACGAGGCATGGCTGGACGGCGTGTCGACGGTCGGCGTCACCTCGGGCGCGTCGGTCCCCGAGATCCTGGTCGAGCAGGTCCTGGAGTGGCTTTCGCAGCGCGGTTTCGAGGACGTGGAGCTCGTCAAGGCGGCCGAGGAGTCCATCACGTTCTCCCTGCCGAAGGAGCTGCGCCGCGACCTGCGCGCGGAGGCGGCGGAGCTGATGGCCCAGCGCACGGGCACCACCGCACCCAAGGCCGTTACGACCCCCTCGGGCGAGTGACTGTCAGTCCTACGCCGTAACGTAGAGCCATGCACATCTTCGGCGTGGACATCGGCGGGTCAGGGATCAAGGGCGCCCCTGTGGACCTGGACAGGGGCGACCTCGCGGAGGAGCGCTTCAAGGTGCTGACCCCGCAACCGGCCACACCCGACGCGGTGGCGGACGGCGTGAAGGAAGTCGTCGACCACTTCGGCTGGACGGGCCCGGTCGGGATCACCTTCCCGGGCGTGGTCACGGGCGGCTCGACGATCCGTACGGCGGCGAACGTCGACAAGAACTGGATCGACAAGGACGCGCGCGCGTTGCTGAGCGACCGGCTGGGCGGCCTCCCGGTGACGGTGCTGAACGACGCGGACGCGGCGGGCGTCGCCGAGATGCAGTTCGGCGCCGGCCGCGACCGCAGAGGCACGGTCGTTCTCCTCACCTTCGGTACGGGCATCGGCAGCGCGCTCTTCGTCGAGGGCGTCCTGGTCCCGAACACGGAACTGGGCCACCTGGAACTCCACGGCCACGACGCGGAGACCCGGGCGTCCACCAAGGCCAAGGACGACAACGAGCTGACGTGGGAGCACTGGGCCCAGCGCGTCCAGAAGTACCTGGCCCATGTGGAGATGCTGTTCTCCCCGGAGCTGTTCATCATCGGCGGCGGTGTCAGCCGCAAGTCACAGAAGTTCCTGCCGCTGATCGAGGGCATCAAGGCGGAGATCGTCCCGGCGGAGTTGCAGAACAACGCGGGGATCGTGGGCGCGGCGATGCGGGCGTCCAAGGAGGCGTGACCGGGCGGGGAGACGCGGGACGGGCGGCCCCACGGGAGCCGGACGGGGGGCCGGCGACCCCGGTGCCTCACACGGGCATACGGGCCCGTCCCGGCCGCCGGTTCATCAGGCGGACCTTCCGCACGGTCGCGATGACACCCGCGACGAGCGTCCCCCCGTACAGCCAACCGGCCTCGGTGGCGAGAGCGGTGACGATGCCCATCAGGTGGGAGAAGATCCCGCCGTCACCGTCGGCCACGGGCAGCAGGCCCACGGTGAAGGCGATGGGTACGACGACGGGCGCGATCACCAGGTCCGCGCTCCGCACCCAGGCGGCTGTCAGTACGCACACCGGCAGGAACAGCACCCCGTACGCCGTCAGGGACGCCCCGAACAGCAACTGGTCGAGACAGCCGAGCGCGAACATCACCGCGGAGCAGAACAGCCCGCCGCCGAGACCGGTGAGCCGGGGGTTGGGCATCCGCCGCAGAGCCTGCACGAACGGCGGGGCGGACCGCCGGGCGGTGGCCGGGGGACGCCGGGATCCGGCCGCCGCCTGCCCTGTGACACGGTCGCCGAGCGGTTCCGGCGAGGCGCCGCGGCCGGGCCGGGCGGGGCCGGAGTGCGGGGGACGGTGTCGGATCCTGTGTTGCTCCACTGGACCAACCTAGGTGGGCCTGTACACGGAACAGCACCTCAGACACGCCGAACAGATACCGAACCCACGCCCGGCGAACGACCATGACTCGTCGACGGTCCGCCCTTGGCCAAGCGTTCGATACGCCGCCGGTCGGGGGCTACGACAGCCCTTAGACTGAGGGATCGTCTCCACCCCCTCACCGTCCTCACCCTCCTCTCGTACGGGAAGTCGCAACGTGTCGCTCACGATCGGAATCGTCGGTCTGCCGAATGTCGGCAAGTCGACCATGTTCAACGCCCTGACCAAGAACGACGTGCTGGCGGCCAACTACCCGTTCGCCACGATCGAGCCGAACGTCGGCGTGGTCGGCGTCCCGGACGCGCGCCTGGCGAAACTGGCCGAGATCTTCTCCTCCCAGAAGATCCTTCCGGCGACCGTCGACTTCGTCGACATCGCGGGCATCGTGAAGGGTGCCTCGGAGGGCGAGGGCCTGGGCAACAAGTTCCTCGCGAACATCCGTGAGTCCGACGCGATCTGCCAGGTCATCCGTGCCTTCCAGGACGAGAACGTCGTGCACGTCGACGGCAAGGTCTCGCCGAAGGACGACATCGAGACGATCAACACCGAGCTGATCCTCGCGGACCTCCAGACGATCGAGAAGGTCCTGCCGCGCCTCCAGCGGGAGTCGCGCATCAAGAAGGACGTCGGGCCGAAGGTCGCCGCGATCGAGGCGGCGAAGGAGATCCTGGACAAGGGCGACACCCTGTTCTCCGCGGGCATCGTCCAGGGCTCCGGTAACGAGGAACTCCTGCACGACCTGCACCTCCTCACCACCAAGCCGTTCATCTACGTCTTCAACGTCGACGAGGACGAACTGGTCGACGAGGACTTCAAGACCGAGCAGCGCGCCCTGGTCGCCCCCGCCGAGGCGATCTTCCTCAACGCCAAGCTGGAGGCGGACCTCGCCGAGCTCGACGACGAGGAAGCGATGGAGCTCCTGGAGTCGGTCGGCGTCGAGGAGCCCGGCATGGCGACCCTGGCCCGCGTCGGCTTCGACACCCTGGGCCTGCAGACCTACCTGACGGCCGGCCCCAAGGAATCCCGCGCCTGGACCATCAAGAAGGGCGCCACCGCCCCCGAGGCCGCCGGAGTCATCCACACCGACTTCCAGAAGGGCTTCATCAAGGCGGAGGTCATCTCCTTCGAGGACCTGGTGGAAATGGGCTCGGTGGCCGAGGCCCGCGCCAAGGGCAAGGCCCGTATGGAGGGCAAGGAGTACGTGATGCAGGACGGGGACGTGGTGGAGTTCAGGTTCAACGTGTAGCGGGCGATGTAGCGCCACGTCACTGATCCAGCAGATTCCTGGTTCAGAAGGGGTTCGACTCTTCGGGGTCGGGCCCCTGGTTTTTTTCCCGTTCTGTGGAGCTGGAGCTGGAGCTGGTTGAGCCGGACCTGTACCTGTACCTGTACCTGTACCTGTACCTGTACCTGTACCTGTACCTGTACCTGTACCTGTACCTGTACCTGTACCTGTACCTGTACCTGTACCTGTACCTGCATTCGGGGTGGGTGGCGGGGGTGCGGGACGGGATTGTGGCGGCGGCACGCCGCTCGTGAGGGGGCGGGCGAGGGCACGGTGAACGCTGGTGCCCCTGCCCGCACGGTCACTCCCCGGCGGCCCTGTCCGCCAGCCGGCCGACGGCGAACGCGACGGCGTCAGCGAGGTCGAACAGCCGGCAGTGGGCATGACCGACCCGGCCGGAGCGCACCGCCCCGGTCGCTTCGTAGGCGGCCCCCACTGCCGCGAACGGGGAGGAGTCCAGGAGTGTTTCGGCACCTTCGTGCGAGCCCGTAAGACGGCTCGGGATGCGGTACTCCGCCAGGTGGAACGCGGTGCACGCCTCGAAACCGACGCCCATCAACAGTACCCGGGCGTCGAGCTTCTCCAGTCTGCCCAGCGGTGACTCCTCGCCCAGGGAGCAGTCGGGGGAGTGGTCGGAGGTGATGTGGTCCGCCTGGGCGCCCAGCGCCGTGAAGGCACTCCGCGGATGAGCGCTGTGCAGGGCGGCGGACCGGGCCCGTACCGTCTCGGCCAGGACACCGACGCCGAAGCCCGGTGCGGTGTACGGGGCGGACGAGGGCGTCCGGGCGCGGGTGTCGTCAGGTGCCGGGGTGCGCATCACGAGCGTCCCGCTGGGTCCGAGGACTTCCGACAGCGCGCTCACCATGGTCTCCGCGCCGTTGGAGACGGGCCCGACGGTACTCAGGGCTGAGTGCACGAGGACGGTGTCCCCGTCCCGGAGCCCCAGTGCGCGAAGGTCATGGACGAGGTCCGCCCTGCCGCGCAGCGCCCCTGCCGGCACGAGCCGACGACGCACGGCCTCGCGCAGCTCCGTCACGAACCGCCTGCCCGCGGACAGAAGTTCGCCGCTTTCGAGCAGCGTGTGGGCAGCGGTGTCGGTGTGCTCGCGCCAGGTGTCGTACTCGCGTCGGGCACGCTCGCCTCCCGTCCCGGAGGCGAGTTCGGTGCGCCAGAAGTCCGTCACGCCCAGATGCGCGTACGTCCCCTGGAGCAGCGCTCCGACGGGCCGCTGATCGAGCCGCCACGGGGCGTGGTAGCGGGCGTCCGTCGGAGGGCCGTGCAGCGGCAACAGGTCGAGCAGCGCGCCGAGTTGGACGTGCAGAAACTCGTGCACGAGGGTCAGCGCGAGAAGTTCCGGGTCGTCGGGTAGGGAGGTGGCGACAGCCCCGAAGGCGCGACGGGCCGCCGAACTCACCTCGGTGCCGCCGGGGTCGGGAAGCAGCGGGACCACTGTGGTCAGGCCGGCGGCGATGGTCTGCGCGTGCCAGGGGTGCCGCCGCACGAGCACGGTCCAGGCGGCATGCAACGCCTGTGTCCACTCCTGCATCTGTCCGGCGGTGAGCGGTCCGGCGAGTTGGTGACCGTGCGCCTCGCGGAAGGGGCCGTGGTCGGCGAGCCGCAGTTCGAGTGCCATGCCGTCACAGACGGCGTCGACGCGGTGCCATGCCCGCCGACCCGGGTCCGCCGTCAGTTGTTCCAGCCACCGCAGATCAGCGGGCAGTCCGTGCTCCAGCGCGGTGAGAGCGCGGGTCAGTCCCTCGTCCAGGTAGGGGTGCAGCATGACCTCGCGCCAAGCCGCGCGGTCCCGCCGGTTCAGTTCGACCAGGCCGCGGTACGCCGCTTCTGCCGTGTCCTTCTCCGGATGCCCGTCTGCCGCCTGGCGCAGGGCCCGCGCCATCAGCATGCGCTTGCTCAGTTGCCCGCTCCGAAGCAGGTCCACGGCGGGCGCACCGCCACGGGCGCGGGCCAGGGCTCTGAAGACGAGGGCGGGGACGGTGTGCGGGACGAGATCCTGGCCGGGTCGTGCTGCGACACCAGCCTCCTGCCCCGTCGCTGCCCTCATCGGGACGCCTTCCCTCGGGGCACGGTCAGTGCGGCGACGTCCCGGCGCAGCCGGGCGCCGATGTGGTCGACCAGTACCGCCAGGTCGTCGCAGTAGACGGAGGGAGCCGAGAAGACCGGGGTGGCTCCGGGAGAGTATCTGTGGGCGTACAGGCCGCCGCCGCACACGCGGGAGCGGGCGCAGGAGCGGCAGACGGGGCCGAGCCCGTTCAAGCCGCGCTGCCGGGCGCGGAAGGCGGGATGCGCGGCGGCGTCGGCGAAGGTGTCGCGGAACACGTGCAACCCGGTCTCGGGTGCCCCGGGGTAGCTCACCTTGAGCGAGTCGGCCTGCTCGATCGCCCCGTCGGTCTCCACGACGACTAGGTCGACGGGTGTAAGACCGACCACCTCGCTACGGGCGGTACCGCCGAGCAGCAGCACCATGATCTCCTCGAACAGCCGGATGCCGGTCTCCCGGCTCGGGGCGCCGTACCAGCGGTCGAAGACCACGCGCAGCCAGTCGGCATACGGGGCGGGACGCGTGGTCGCGCCCGGTGCGGGCGGAGCCGTGGGCGGAGAGATCCGAGCGGCGAGCCCGGGCGGCGGAGCCTGCCAGGTCCCATGGGGGAGTAACAGGTCCAGCCGGGGCGGAGCGAACCGCAGCAGAGCGTCGTACGTCTCCAGCGGATCGGTGGTGGCGTCGATCACGCACAACAGTCCGGCGAACAGGTGTCGGTGGGCCGGTTCCATCAGCAGTTCGAGCGCGCGGACGGTGGCGGCGTGACTGCCTCCCCCGTCGGCCCGTCGGCGATGCCGGTCGTGTCCGGCGGGGGTGCCGTCCAGGCTCACCCCGATCCGGACCCCGTGACGGTCGAGAACGGGGAGCAGCCGCGGGTCCTCGGCGAGCCGGATGCCGTTGGTCTGCAGGGTGAAGCGCGGCGCGGCGATTCCGGCCAGCGCGTCCGTGACGGTCCCGAGGAGTGCTTCCAGGCGCTCCGCCCCGACCAGGAGGGGCTCGCCGCCGTGCAGCACCACGTGCACCTCGGACAGCCCGTGCTCCGCGGCGTGTTCGGCCATCAGCCGCGACGCCCGCTGCACCGTCGCCGGAGTCATGCTCCTGGGCTGTTGCCGCCAACTCTGGTCGGCAGCCTCGTACATGTAGCAGTACGTGCAGGCCAGGTTGCACCGGCTGTGGATCTTCAGCAGGAACTGTCGGAAGGGCACGGACTCCGTCCCGCTGTCCGGCGCGGCTGGCGCGGCAGGCGGGGCGTTGGTGGCGGACATCGGCATCGATCGCTCTGGTACGGCGGCGGAGGAAGGGGCCCATCATAGGTACCACGTGAGGACCGTGTGGCTCTTGGGGCGAATGACGGCGCCTGATCAGGTGGTTGGCGGTTCGATGTCGGAGTCCAGCCGTTTTCCGGACAGTATTGTCCGGGTCGTGGGATGTGCCTCGCCCAGCTTGTCCCGGGCCCTTCGCGCGGCCTCCACCGCCAACCGCCCCGCCTCCTCGGTCTGTCCGATCGCGCCCAGGCTCAGACCCAGGTTGGCGGTGATGCTGATGGTGTCGTAGTGGTCGGGGCCCAGGATGTCGAGGAAGAACCGCCGCGCACGCCGGTCACACCCGGCCGCCTCCTCCAGTTCGCCGGCCAGGGCGAGGTCGTTCGCGTGATTGATCATGCAGCTGAGGCTGTACGGGTGACTCTCCCCGACGATCTGTGCCATCTGGTGCAGAGCCCTGTGGGACAACTCGCGTGCGGAGTCCGGACTGCCCGTCAACCGCCGGTAGACCGAGAGGTTGGTGGAACAGGCCAGAGTTACGGGATGTTCCGCGCCCAGGTAGGTGCTGTAGCGGTCCTTCGCCCGTTCGGCCAGCTGCCGTGCTCGCTCCGGCTCGCCGAGCGCCGCCAGATCGCAGGCGAGACCGACGGCCGCGGCGAGTGTGTCCGTGTGCTCGGTGCCGTGTGCCTCGACGTATCGGGAGTGGATGTCCTCGTCGATCTTTCTCGCCTGTTCGTAGTCTCCGCCCCGGCGCAGGGCCACGGCGAGGTTGCGGCGCGTCCTCAGCGTCTCCATGTGACCCTCGCCGAGGGTCTGCTCGTACAACTGGACGGTGGTGCGCAGCAGTTCCAGCGCTTCCCTCAGACTGCCCGTCTCGCGCAGGTCCCGGGCGTAGTTGCTGGCGAACAGCAGGGAGTAGAAGTTGTCCCGGCCGCGTGTCTCGCTCTGTTGCCGGTGGGCGTGTTCGTGGAGGGCCAGGGCCGCCCGGCGATCGCCCGCGAGGTACTCCGACATACCGAGATTGTTGGTGTACATGAGGGTGCGCGGGTGGTCGTCACCCAGTGTCCGCAGGGCCCCGTCGAGGGTATGGCGGTCGAGTTCCCTGGCCTCCAGATAGCGGCCCAGCGCGCGCAGGTCGGCGGCGACGTTCCCGGCGGCCGCGAGCGTGTGCGCGTAGTCCGGGCCCTTGGTGCGGTGGAATCGCTCGAAGGTGTCCTGGTCGGTCTCGTAGGCTTTTCCCAGCTGCCCTCTCGAGCGGCGGAGGTTGCCGAGCTGGATGCGCAGCATCAGGGTCTGCGGGTCGTCGGGGTGCCCGATGCCGCATTCCTCCCAGCGGTCCAGTGTGCTTTCCGCGAGCTCCTGGCCGTCGGTGTGCAGGCCGCGTTTCCACAGGTAGCGCACTGAGTCGGTGACCCACTTGCGCACCTCGGGGTCCGGACTCTCGGCGGCCAGGCTGGGCCGCAGATGGGGCAACAGTTCCGCATAGCGGTCCCAGTCCCCGGGTATGTCGGGGTCGCCCGGGTCGGCGTCGACCAGCGCCGCGTGCACCACATCGCGGGCCTGCGGTTTGCGTTCGTCGTCGACCTGTTCGCGGATGACGGCCTGCACCAGCCGGTGCACCGTGAGGGTCGCACTGCTCTGGTCGCTCTTGGCGAGGCCGAACCGGTTGATCGCACGCACCAGTTGGGCGACGGCCATCTCGTCGCGGGGCTCACCCGAGGGCAGGGTCAGCGCCTTGGTGACGGCTTTGCTGTACAGGAGCCGCAGGGGAATGGGGTCAGGTCCGAAGAAGGAGCAGATCTCCAGCATCTCGGCCGCCGCCTGGTTGACCCGGCGCAGTTCGTCCACCGCCAGATGCCAGGTCGCCGCGGCGGAGTGGGGATAGTCCCGTGCCGGCAACTGGGTGGTCTGCAACACCTCGGTGAGGCGGTCCTTGAGCAGCGCCAGATAGGTGGCCACCGGCATGCTGCTCTCGCTCAGCCAGACCGCGGCCTGGGCCACGGCCAGAGGCAGGTCGCCCAGTTCCCTGGCCACCTCCTCCGCGTCCGAGGCCGTGAGCCCGGTGTTGAGGCGGTGCAGCAGGTCGGTGCTCTCCTGACGCTGGAACACCTCGACCTCGACCAGCCCCGCGTCGTTCACCCAGGTCCGGTCGCGGGAACTGAGCAGGACGTGCCCGCCGGGCGGCCCGGTCGGGATGAACTCCGCAAGCTGTTCGGGGCGTCCGGCGTTGTCGTAGACCAGAAGCCAGCGGTCGAACGGCTCACCCCGTCGCAGCGCCCTCAGCACCGACTCCGCCGTGCTCGTCATGTCCTCGCCGACCTCCAGGCCGAGGCGCGGCGCGAGATCGGCGAGGGCCGGGCGGATCAGGCCGGGTTGCGCGGCGGTGACCCACCAGACCACGTCATAGGCCGCTTTGAATCGATGTGCATACTCTTGGGCGATCTGGGTCTTGCCTACCCCGCCGAGCCCGTAGAGGACCTGTGTCGTACTGCCGGAGGTGAAGCCGTTGCGCAGCCTCTCCAGCAGGTAGCCGCGGCCGGTGAACGAGACGTTCCTGGAGGGAACACGCTGGACCGTGGGGGACGTACCGGGAAACGGTGGTGCTGCTGTGCCGGTGACCGTCACGCCGCTGCCCGGGACGCGCGCGCGGCGGACCGGGCCGACGGCCGACAGCAACTGCGTCTCCGCCTCCTCGGGAGAGCAGTGGGTGAGGTCGGCGGCGAAGCGACCCCTGAAGGGGTCCCGGGCCGTGGGTTCGAACTCCTGGACGCGTACCGCCAGCAGCGCCCCCTTGGCGCTCTCGTGGCCTTTCAACTGGGTCCAGACGTCCTGGGTGCGCCGCTGCACCAGGTACTCGGGGGAGAGCAGGGCGAGCAGCCTTCCCCGTCCCTTCAGCACCGGGACGACCTCGGGCAGCGTCCCGGTGCCCGGTTCGGCGGTGCTGTGCAGCGAAACCTGGTATCCGGTGGCTTCCAGGCGGGCCGCGACCCATTCCGCCCACATGCGGTCGGCCGGTGCGTAGCTGACGTGGATGCGCGGCCACGACGTCCTGGGGTCGAGGTAGACGGCACGCATCCGCAGCCGTTCCTCCTCCGGATGGGGGACGAGGGCGCGCACCCGGCCGTCGGTGATCCATGCGGTGAGCCGCTCGAAGGCCGCGAGCAGGTTGCCCGGCTGGGAGGGCCGGTCCCGGACCGTGGACGGGATCTCGGCGTAGGCGTAGTACTTCTTGTAGGGAATCTCGACATCTCCCCAGTACTGGTCGTGCTCCGATTCGACCAGCCAGGAGAGGAACGGTCCGAACTCCGCGCGAGCCAGGTCGCGGCCC
This sequence comes from Streptomyces sp. SID12501, assembly GCF_010550245.1. Classification (GTDB taxonomy): domain Bacteria; phylum Actinomycetota; class Actinomycetes; order Streptomycetales; family Streptomycetaceae; genus Streptomyces. The sequence continues at coordinate 98,417 of NZ_JAAGLU010000013.1, read as the reverse complement.
CATTCGAGCAGTTCCTGCTCGCCGTCCTCGACGCGCATGGGCACGGGGAGGATGCGCACGGGGTGGCGCACCTCCGCCGCCACGGACTGGGCGACATCCAGGCCGCCCTCGATGCTCTGGTGGTTCAGGACGAACCCGTCGACGAGGATGTCCGGCATCAGGGTGGTGCAGATCCCCGAGATGTCGCTGACGCCCGTGCGACTGTCGATGAGGACGTAGTCGTACGACGCCTTCATCTCCTCCCGCAGCGCCTGAAGGAACGAGCCGCCACCCAGACGCTCGTAGAACGCGCGCCAGTTGAAGCTCGTGACGTCCGCGGAGTACGAGGGGGACATCCGCCCCGCAGGCAGGAAGTCGAGCCGGCCGCCCGCCGGGAACCGCAGGTCCAGGCCGGTGGTGCGAGGGCCGAGCCGTGCGTGGGAACGCAGTTCCTCGTCACTCATCACGGTGGTCCCGGCGCCGGGTTCCAGCGGCCCGGGGCGCATCACCTGTCCGGCGAAGGAGTTCACCATGTTGATCAGGCCGTCGGTGTCCCGCAGCTTCGGATCGAGCAGGAAGGGGCGTAAGTAGCGGTGCAGTCCGGGGGCCTCCAGGTCCCAGTCCACCAGCAGCACCCTCTTGCCGTTGCTGGCCATGATCCAGCCGACGTTGACCAGGGCCATCGTGCGGCCTGTGCCACCTTTGTAGGAGTAGAAGGTGACAATCCTGCCGGTGTCCTGAGCCTCGGCCTCAGTGCTCATCGTCCTGATCCTTCTGCAGGGGCGTACGACCCGGCGGATCGGTCGGGTCGTCGGTGCGGGACGGTGGTGTGAACGGGACGCTGAGTCCCGGCATGGGCGGTGCCGACAGCCCGGCCGGCAGCCGGCGCGGGACGGCCTTCTCCATGAGCCGGTTCTGGGCGACGACCACCATCTGGGCCAGCCGGTCCTCGAACCGGTGTCTTTCGACCTGGACCTGGAACAGCGGATCGTAGGGATCGTTGCGTCGCATCCAGTTGCGTCTGAAGACCTGCTGAACGTCGGTCCACAGCTCCTCGTCGCCGGATTCCTCGTCCGTGTCGTGACACGGGACGAGCACTCCGGTGACGGGATGGTTCTGCCGGTCGTAGTCGGACAGCGGAGCGCGGTACTGGCTTTCCCGGGCGGCCCACGCATCGACCAGCAGTACGGACGTCTGGTTGTGGTGCATGGCCTCGTCGAGCTTCTCGCCGAGGCCGCCGTCGACGACCTCGAGGCTGCTCGTGCACCCCTCGTCTATGATCACGCGCTGAGCCCGGTAGGCCACGGTGGGGTGGACCGGAGGGTGGTACGGGGTCCAGTCGAGTGGTGAGGGCCCGTAGTACTCTCGCCGCTGTCGGCCCGTGGGCAGGGGGTCGGTGACGCCGGCGGCGATGAACACCCGGACGTGCCCCGTGGTACGCCCTCCCGGCCCCGCGGGCTCTCGTCCTTCGAAGGGGCTGCGCACGGTACGGAGGTCGAGGTCCTGCGCGCGGGGCAGCCGGAAGAGATCGGCGACGTGCCGCACCCGCTTCGCCACGAGTTCCAGGACGGCCCGGTAGGCCCGGCCCCCGGGAGCGGAACGCAGCAGCCCCATCAGACCCTGCTCCAGGTACTCCTGACCCATCGCCGGTTCGAAGTACTGGTACCTGCTGATCTCCGACGGCATCGCATGGTGCAGGGGGACCCACAGGACCGGTATGAGCGCCGGTACCTCTATGTCGGTCTGCTCGCGGTAGTTCAGCAGCCTGGATTCGAAGGCGGCCCATTCCTTGCCGCAGTAGAGACTGTTGACGTACGAGGGCGAGCACAGGGCCACCAAGGCCCGGCAGTGCCCGATCTCACTGCCGAGCGTGCTCTCCCAGTCCATGCCCAGGCCGATGCGTTCGACGTCGAGGAACGGCTGCTGTCCGCTGCAGTCCGCGCCCAGACGGTCCAGCTCCTCGACCAGGTCGTCGTAGAAACGGCCTACGAAGGCGCTGCCACGGTCGTCCCGACGCGCATAGCTGAGGAAGAAGTACGGCTCTCGCTCCAAAGCACCCCCCCGGCTGCCGTATTCGGCCGCAGGCGTTTCACCGCGCCTTTGAGCCGGGATATGTGCGTGGCAACGTGATACCCCGATGGGCCGGGGCTCAACTCACAGCGGGGGGACGGATCGTAGTTGGCCGAAAGGTGGCGAGAAGAGTTCCCGGCGTGTCAGAGAAGTGCCGAGGAAAACGCGGCGTAGCTCTCGCCCGACGGGAATCGCACATCGTGGAGCACCGACGCCAGCACGGTGTCCGGCAGATCTTCCAGCGCGTCCATGGGCAGGTCGGTGATGTCCACCAGGTCCGAAACGTACTCGGGACCGCTTGTCTCTCTCAGCACCTGCAGTGCCTCTCTACCCCGCACGCGCCGACTGATGGGGCGTGCTTGTTGTCCGGTGCCACGCCGGGGCACCGGGCGACGGGACAAGACTAGTGGCAGACCAGGTGTCACGAAGCCGGGAGGGGCTCAGTAACCAGGGAAAGTCGTGCCGTTCGTCAATGGTGATCGGTGACAGCGACCCGCCGCGGCAACCCCCACGTGAACTCCGCCGACGCCTCCCTCCGGACGAGCTGGAGGTCGAGCGGGGTGAACGGGCCGGCGGGGCGCTCGGCGGGCCGCCTGATGCTCCTCCAGCGGGACGACACGAGGGCGCCGGCTCATGAGCCCGACGTGGCCTGCGTGGAAGTCCCACAACCTTCATACGCGTGCGGCGCTGCGGGGTAGCGTTGGCCGCCTTGGGTCTTTCGTACCTCGCCGCGGCGCCTGTGCTCGGACGGTGCTGGGACGGCGCCGCGTTTCCGCAGTTCAGAGGCTTGTGGCAGAGTTCCGTTTCAACGTCCGAGGGCGGCTGACGATTCATCAGGAACCGTGCCCGATCCGCTTGTTGGCGGGTCGGGCACAGGTCTGAAGGGCCGCACGCGAATGTCCGGTCCTCGGGGTCGGAAGCGGGGGCCGTGACCGGCCGGGGCGACTTGCGGGCGAGGGCGGCAGAGGGGCGGGACGCGTGGGGCGGGGCGAGCGGGAGACGGTTGCGAGGGGAGCGCGGCTGTACGAGGCGGCGCAGGCCGTGGTCGGTGACCACGGGCGGGCCGTGGAGGCTGCGCGGGCGGCGCTGAAGTCGATCCACGACGCGGCGGTGAAGCGGGAGCTCGACGCCATCCCTGTCGTTCGGCTGCAGGACGTCACCGAAGGGCGGCTGCGGCTGGGGAGCGTCGAGAAGAGCGGGCTGCGCACGCTGGGCAGTGTTCTCGAAGCGGGACCGTACCGGTTGCGGCAGATTCCCGGTGTCGGGCAGCGCACCGTCGACCAGATGCTCGCCGCCGCCCGCCGGCTCTCCGAGGCCGTGCACCAGACCGTCGCCGTCCATATCGACGTGGACCGGCCGGAACCGAGCACCACCGCGCTCGTCACGGCCCTGCACGTGCTGGTGGAGGCCGGCCCGGACGCTCGCCGTGCGGTCGACAGGGCCGCCGTCCTGTCGGAACAGCTCGGTCCGTCGCTCGCCGACGCCAGGCCCGCCGCCGGACGGATCCGGATGTTCCTGGCGGGCCAGGAGAAGAAGGCTCGCGCGTCTGCGGCGGTCACCGAGATCCGGTCGCTGGCGGACGAGGCGGAACGGGCGGGCCTGCCCGGGCTGTTCGCCCAGGCATCGGTGGACCTGCTCCGGGGGCCTTCGTCCGACATCGCGGCCTGGGTGGACTTCGAACTCCGCTCCGCCGAGTACTACAGCCTGCTCGCCGAGATCTCCGGGCGGCTGCCGGACGCGGCCGCCGCCGAGGGTTTCCTGCCGGACGAGATCGCCGAGCGGGTACGGACCCAACACCTCGACGACGCCCACCGGCGGGTCTCCCTGCGCGGTTACCAGGCGTTCGGCGCGCGCTTCGCGCTCGCGCAACGCAAGGTGATCCTCGGCGACGAGATGGGCCTCGGGAAGACCATCCAGGCGATCGCCGTGCTGGCACACCTGGCCGCCGAGGGGCAGAGCCACTTCATGGTCGTCTGCCCGGCGAGTGTCCTGGTCAACTGGACACGGGAGGTCGAGGCCCGCAGCGCTCTGCGGGTCATGGTGCTCCACGGCCCCGATCGGCACTACGCGTTCGCCGACTGGAAGGGGCGGGGCGGGGTCGCGGTGACCACGTTCGACGCGCTGCGCGGGTTTCCCGTACCGGGCGGCGGAGAGGTCGGACTGCTCGTCGTCGACGAAGCGCACTTCGTGAAGAACCCGAAGGCCAAGCGGTCCCAGGTGGTCGCCTCGTGGACGGAGCGCTGCGGGCGCGCCCTGTTCATGACCGGAACCCCGATGGAGAACCGGGTCGTCGAGTTCCGCGACCTGGTCAGGATGCTCGACGCCGACGTCGCGGACTCCCTGGGCGAACGGGACGCGTTGGCCGGATCGGTCGCCTTCCGCAAGGCCGTGGCCCCGGTCTACCTGCGGCGCAACCAGGAGGACGTACTCACGGAACTCCCGAGTCTGCAGCAGACCGACGAGTGGGAGGAACTGAGCGCGTCGGACGAGGAGGCTTACCGCGAAGCCGTGCACGCCGGCAACTTCATGGCGATGCGCAGGGCCGCGTACCTGCGCCCCGGGAAGTCGGCGAAGCTGGAGCGGCTCCGGGAGATCGTTCAGGAGGCCGGCGAGAACGGGCAGAAGACAGTGGTCTTCTCCTATTTCAAGGACGTACTGGGAGTGGTGGAGGAAGCACTCGCGGCCGGAAAAGCCGACGGCACTCCGGTGTTCGGTCCCCTCACCGGAAGCGTCCCGGCCGGGCGGCGGCAGCGAACCGTCGACGACTTCGCCGGTGTCCCGGGCCCCGCGGTGCTCCTGGCACAGATCCAGGCGGCGGGCATCGGCCTCAACATGCAGGCTGCCTCCGTCGTCGTCATCTGCGAACCCCAGATCAAGCCGACCATCGAACACCAGGCGGTGGCGCGGGCCCACCGGATGGGGCAGGTCAGGCCGGTCAGCGTGCACCGTCTCCTCGCCACCGGCGGAGTGGACGAGCGCATGGTGAAGATGCTGGAGGCCAAGACGCGGCTGTTCGACGCGTACGCCCGTCGCAGCGCCGTCGCCGAAGCGACCCCGGACGCGATCGACGTGTCGGACTCCGAGCTGGCGCGCCGGATCGTCGAGGAGGAACAGGAGCGTCTGGGCATGACCGTGTGAGCAGCGGGAGCGTTGTTTCTGTGGTGACGGGAAGGGCCGGGCGAACAGGCCGGCCGTGCTCCGGCGGTGCGGAACGAGGCGGGCCTGCCACGTCGTGGCCGGAACCGGGGGTCAGCCGATGTGTGCCGGCGTGTCCAGGACCCGGTCGTGGCCTGCCCTGCGGACCGGGCCGGTGAGGCGGAGGGTGCCGGTGAGGCGGATGTCGGCGCTGGAGGCGCCGAGCATGACGGTGATGTCGCCGGGTTCGACGATGCGGTGCAGCTCGGGACCGGTGTAGGCGAGACGGTCGGTGTGGAGGCGGAAGGTGACCCGGCGCTGCTCGCCGGGGGCGAGCGGTACGCGCGTGAAGCCGGTCAACTGGGTCACCGGACGCGGGAGCCGGGCGACCGGGTCGGCGGTGTAGAGCTGGACGACCTCCGTGCCGGGGCGGTCGCCGGTGTTGCGGACCAGGCAGCTGATGTCGACCTCGCCGTCGGTGGGCACGTCGGCGGCGCTCAGTTCGAGACCTTCGTACGCGAAGGTCGTGTACGAGAGTCCGTGGCCGAAGGGGTAGGCGGGCGTCGGGTCGAGGTTGCTGACGCCCTCGGTGTTGCCGCCCAGAGGCGCGTGCAGATAGGTGCCAGGCTGGCCGCCCGGGGTCCGCGGGACCTGTACGGGCAGCTTGCCCGACGGGACGACGCGTCCGGAGAGGATGCCGGCCAGGGCGGGTCCGCCCTCCTCGCCGGGGAAGAACGCCTGGACGAGCGAGGCCGCCCGGCCGGTGTAGGCGCCGAGTGCGTAAGGGCGGCCGGAGACGACGAGCAGTACGACCGGGGTGCCGGTGGCGAGCAGCGCCTCGACCAACTCGCCCTGGACGCCGGGCAGGGAGAGGTCCTCGGCGTCGCAGCCCTCGCCGGAGGTGCCGAGACCGAAGAGGCCCGCGCGGTCGCCGACGACCGCGACGCAGACGTCCGCCTGCCGGGCCGCCGCCACCGCCGCGTCGATGCCGTCGCGGTCGGCGTCCTTGACGGGGCAGCCCTGCTCGTACGTGATCCGGGTCCCGGGAAACTCCGTGGCCAGGGCGTCCAGCAGCGAGCGGGTCTCGATGCCGGTGTCGTGGCCGGGGTGGTGGGGGAGGACGTGGTTGGGGAAGGAGTAGCAGCCGAAGAAGGCGTTCGGGTCGTCGGCGCAGGGGCCGACGAGGGCGATGGAGGCGGTGCCGGCGGGCAGGGGGAGGGTGCCGGAGCGGTTGTCGAGCAGGACGACGCGCTGCTTCGGCCGCCGCCAGCTGATCGGGGGCCTTACGGCGGGCTTCGGCAAGTAGAGGTCGCCGACGACGATCGGCTTCCCCGCGGCGCCGGGCGACGCTGCCTGCCCTGCCTGCCTCGCCGGCCCTCGGTGTCACCGGGGTCGGCGTCGTCGTACGCGAGACGATTCCGGGCCTCTCGGGCGAGTTCGGCACCGACTGGCCCACTCGCATCATTAATGTTGTGCATTATCTTGACGGTCGCAAGAAATAAGCCCTACATTCCTCCACGTCCTCGCTCAGTGCACTGAGCACCTGTCCGGTCCCGCTCCGTTAACCGCCCCCCACAAGGAGCCGCTCCATGCCCGCAGGCACCCGCACCCGCACCCGCCGCACCGGTTCGCGTATCGCCCTGGCCGTCCTGGCCACGCTGACCTCGGTTGCGCTCACCACCCTCCCCTCATCGGCGGCCCAGCCGGACGCGGCCGTCGCCGGTCACCTCACCGGCACCCTCGCCGACGGCGCGACCTGGATCGCCGACGTCCCCGACGACTGGAACGGCACCCTGGTGGTGTTCAGCCACGGTTTCAGCCCGCAGATCGCGCAGAACGCCCCCACCGAGGCCGTACGCGTCGAGTTGCTCGCCCAGGGCTATGCGCTGGCCGGGTCGTCGTACGATCCGAACGGCTCGATGTGGGCCCTGGAGAGTGCCGCACGGGACCAGTTCGCCACCATCGACGCCGTCACCGCGAAGATCGGCGAGCCGTCGCGCACGCTGTCCATGGGCATTTCGATGGGCGGGCTCGTCAACGCGCAGCTGGCCCGGGACGCCGACGGGCGTATCGACGGCGCGCTCGGCACGTGCGGCCTGGTCGCGGGCGCCACGGACCTCGACAACTATCAGCTGGACGCCGAGTACACGATCGCCCGTCTGTTGCTGCCCGAACAGGACGTGAAGCTCGTGCGGTTCGGCACCCCGGCCGAAGCCGCCGCCACCGCCGACCTGCTCACCAAGGCGGTCAACACCGCCCAGGCCACCCCGCAGGGCCGCGCCCGCGTCGCGATGGCCGCCGCCTTCCTCAACCTGCCCGCCTGGGCGCTGGGGAAGGACCGGCCCGCCCCGACCGACTGGGCGGACCAGCAGGAGCAGCAGTACGCGTGGTTCGCGCGGGGCATCCTGTCGTTCGTCGAGTTCGGCCGGTACGCCATCGAGCAGTCCGTCGGCGGCAACAACTCCTGGAACCGGGGCGTCGACTACGGCCGACTGCTCGCCGGTTCCGTACACGCCCCCCAGGTCCGCGCCCTGTACCGGGCGGCCGGCCTCGATCTGCGCGCCGACCTGCGCACGCTGACCGAGGGCGCCACGATCACCGCCGATCCGGCCGCCGTCCGTACGGCACAGCGAACGTCCTCCGCCGGTCAGGGACTTGAGGTGCCCCTGCTCGACATCCACACCACCGCCGACAACCTCGTGCCGGTGGAGCAGGAGACCCGCTTCGCCGCCCGGGTGCGCGCCTCGGGCGACGGTGCGCTGTTGCAGCAGGCCTACGTCGAGCGGCAGGGCCACTGCAACTTCACCACCGCCGAGATCGTGGCCGCCCTGCACGCCCTCGAACACCGCGTCGAAACCGGCCGCTGGGACGCCGTCGCCACTCCGGCCGAACTCCAGCGGTCCGCCACCGCGCTCGGCCTGGACGGGGCGGCGTACGTCCCGTACCGCCCGGCGCCGCTGACGGTCGGCCGCGACGCGTCGGCGCACGCGGCTCAGCGCTGACGGCTCAGCGTTGACGGCGTGGGCCGGGGCACCGATCGCTCAGGAGCTCGCCCCCTGGGCCGCGGTCAGTGCCTCGGCCCGGGGCTGGAAGGTCTCGTCGACCTGGCGCAGGCGCAACTGTTCCAGGATGTCCAGTTGCCGGTCGGCGCGGCCGAGAAGGCCGTCGAGGTGTACCGGGTCGAGGCGCGCGTCGGTGTCGGCAAGGCGGCGCAGCGTCCGCCAGACGGCGGCCTTCGCCTCCACGCCCAGCCGCAGCAGCTCCAGTTCCAGCATCGGGGCGAGCGGAGAACGCCGGACGATCCGCCCGTTGGGCTTGAGGCGACCCGCCCGCTCGGCCAGCCGACCCGCGACGATCTTGTATCGGCGTACGGGGATGTCGAGCGACCGCATGATCCGCAACAGGTCGGCACGGTCCTCGGCGATCTCGTCGGAGATCGGCCCCACGGCGTCCGCCAGCGCCGGGTCCCGCTCGGACTCGGACTCGGCCAGCGACCGGGACCGGTCCGTGCCGACGGTGGCTCCGGCGAGATGGTCGTTGAGGTAGATGCCGAGCAGATCCGTGTCCGTTCGGTTCGGGCGGTCGTACATGGGACCACTTCCCTCGGGATCGAAAGCACGCCGGCGTGACGTGCGACGTCCGCCGAGTACCCCGCGACGTCCGGTCACACTGCCCGGAATCGGGTCGCGGACAGCTGAGACGCCTCGCCGGTCGCGACTCCCTGGCTGCCCCCGGACCCCGGCGGACCCCGGCCGGACGTGCCCCCTCGAAAGATCCTGGCCGGCTGACGCCCTTCTCCTGCCCGCCGCGTCTGGTCCGTGGCGCCGGGATGGTCGGACGTGTCACGAATGTGGTGTCGGGACGGTCTGCGCCCGGGCTGGTGGGCCGTCGAGGGCATCGGTCAGGAGGGCGCGGGGGCTTCCCCGGCTGTGCGGCGGGCCGCCTCGTGGCGCGTCGTGGCGAGTGGTGCGAGGTCGTCCAGGAGGCGTTGGGTGTCCGCCGCCTTGAGGGACTGCACGGCGGCCTCGCGCTCCGGCCCGGCCTCGGTAATGTCGGCGCTCTCGGGAGAGGGATGCCGCCCGTGGCGCCGAACTCGGCGGGGTGCGGCGCGGACGGCCCACTTGTGGAGGGGCGTGTCGAGCCACTCCTCGGAGTGCCCCTGCGGGAGTGATCCACACGGACGGTCCGGCCTCACGACGAGTCACGTGAGCAGGTGCGTGATGACAGCACCTTGCCTGGCGGGGGCCTGTTTGAGCCGTGAGAGCCGGGGCACCTGGTTCGCAGGTGCTTGGGATCACAGGCCCACCGCGGGAGCGGTCGCTGAGCGGCCGGCCTCGGGTGCGCGCCGCCCGGAACGCTCCCGCAGCAACCCCCGCCCCGTCACTCGTCAGGGAGAGCTCTCATGTTGATGGCCCACCCCACCGTCCTCGCCGACCTGCTCGACCGGTACGAAACCCTTCGGGCCCGGCACGGCCAGGAGAACGACGCCCAGCTGCTCCAGCGGCTGAACGACGTCTCCTACACCCTGTGCGTCGCCACCGGCACCCGCGACGTCGCCGCCGCACTGACAGTCGCCCGCGACCAGCTCCAGGGCGCCCGAGCGGAGAGCCACCCGGTCGGAGCCGACGCCTGACGCGGAGCGCGAGGCGAGGGTCGGCCGGCGCCGGGCATGTTTCCCGCGGCCTGGGACGGGGACCCGGAGACACAACCGGGCAAACCGGTGTCAGAAGATCGACGTGGACCCCCAACGGGCCGGACGCAGAAGGAAGATGGAGCACCGTGAGTGCCAAAGCCAGGAAGACGAGGACCACTGTCCGCAGGGCCGAGACCGGCTGGGCGAGGGCCCGCCGACTGCGCGGACACGGCGTACGTACCTGGGTGCGGGCGACGTTCGACGGCGACGCCGGGGAGACCTGGCGAGGGGCCGAGGGGAACGTCGTCAGGGGCGAGGACTGACGCCGGACGGGGCCCGTTTCGGCCGGGTGGAGGCGTGCGACCCCTGTGGAAGCGGCTGTCCGTCTAGGCTGCTGCCGGAGCGTCTGAGCGGGTTGGCGCAGTGAGCGGACAGTGGTCTACGGACAGTGGTTTAGGGGAGGGGGCTGACCTCATGAGCAGGGTCTGGTTCATCACCGGTGCGAGCAGTGGCTTCGGGCGGGCCGTCGCCGAGGCGGCGGTCGCCGCGGGAGACGTGGTCGTCGGTGCCGCACGACGGACGGGCGCCCTGGACGGTTTCGTGGCCGCCCACCCCAAACAGGTCCAGGCGCTGCGCCTGGACGTCACCGACCTGGCCGCGGTCAGGACCGCCGTGGAGGATGTCGTCGCGTGGCACGGGCGGATCGACGTGCTCGTCAACAACGCGGGGCGTACGCACGTCGGTGCCGTCGAGGAGACGACCGACGCCGAACTGCGCAGCCTGTTCGACCTACATGTGTTCGGGCCCGCCGCGCTCGTGCGGGCCGTGCTGCCGCACATGCGGCAGCGGGGCTCGGGCGCGATCGTGCAGATGAGCAGCCTGGGCGGGCAGATCTCCGCGCCGGGCTTCGGGGCCTACAGCGCGACGAAGTTCGCCCTGGAGGGCATGTCCGAGGCGCTCGCGGCGGAGGTCCGGCAGTACGGGATCAAGGTACTGATCGTCGAACCGGGGGCCTTCAGGACCGAGTTGTTCGACAGCGGCCGTGCAAGCGTCAGCCGGGATCTGGGCGTCTACGTCCGCACGGTCGGCGCGACCCGCCGGATGGTCACCGAGGGCGACGGCGTCCAGCCCGGCGACCCGGCGAAGGCGGCGGCCCTGATCCTCGCCGCCCTCGACGCCCAGGACACACCGCTGCGGCTGCCCCTCGGCGACGACGCGGTCACCGGCGTACTCGGCCGTCTCGAGCAGGTACGGGGCGATGTCGCCGGCTGGGAGAAGCGCGCGCGGGCGACGGGGTTCGACGGCGCCTGAGGCCGGTTGAACCGGACGCCGGGCCGGATCTCGGGCCGGCGTCGGATCGGACGCAGAGCCGGACGTCGGGCCGGACGCCGAGTCGGCGTCAGACCGGCGGCGCCAGGCCTGTCTTGAGTCCCGCCCCGCACAACGGCACCACCGCCGTTCGGGCCCCGAGCGCGCCCTCCCGTACCGCCGCCCAGCAGGCCACGCCGGTCGACTCCACGTACAGCCCCTGGGACGCCAAGTCCCTTTGCGCGTGCCGGATCTGATCCTCCGTCACCGTCAGGAACGTGCCGCCCGAGTCGCGTACCGCGCGCAGGATCTGGCGGGCCCGGGGCGGGCTGGGAATCGCGATGCCCTCCGCGAGGGTGGGTGACATCGGGGGCGGGGCGATGCCGGTCAGGTCGAGTGCGCCCTCCGTCCAGGCGTGCGCCAGCGGGGCGACCGCCGCTGCCTGTACGGCGTACAGCGCGGGGCGCCGGTCGATGAGGCCCGCCGAGTGCAGTTCGGCGACGGCCAGTGCCGCGCCCAGCAGCAGGGTGCCGTTGCCGACCGGCACGACGATGACGTCCGGGAGCCGGCCTCCCATGTCCTCCCACAGCTCGTGGACGTACGTCTTCGTGCCGTGCAGGAAATACGGGTTGTAGACGTGGGAGGCGTAGAACGTGCCCGGGGCGTCCGCCGCCTCGCGGGCCGCAGCCGCCGCGGCCTCCCGGTCGCCTTCGATCACCCGCACCCTCGCGCCGTGCGCCTCGATCTGCTCCAGCTTCTTCGCGGAGGTGCCCTCGGGGACGTACACCGTGCAGGGCAGCCGGGCGCGGGCACAGTACGCGGCGATGGCCGTACCCGCGTTGCCGCTGCTGTCGGCGACGACCTGAGCCGGGTTCAGACGCAGAGCGAGTTCGGCCAGGAGCACGGCGCCCCGGTCCTTGAAGGAGAGCGTCGGCATCAGGAAGTCGAGCTTGGCCGAGATGCCGTCGCGCAGTTCCACGAGGGGGGTGCGGCCCTCGCCGAGGCTTGTGGCGGGGGTGGGGAGGGGGAGCGTCTCCGCGTAGCGCCAGAGGGAGTTGACCCTGCCGGTGAGGGACTTGAGGGGCGCCGGGGTGGGTGCGAAGTCGAGGTCGAGGGGGCCTCGGCAGAGGGGGCAGCACCAGGTGAGGGTGCCTCCGGGGACGCGGGTGCCGTCCGCGGGGCAGTAACAGTCCGGCAGTGGGGTCATGTACGCAGAGTAGTTGCGTACGAGGGTTTCCACCCAGCTGCCTGCTCAGCCCCCAGGGGGCGGGAGGTAGGGGCGCCGGGGGCGAAACTCCCTTACCATGCGCGAAGTCGCACGCCAGTTCACATCACCCGACGAGGAGCCCGGCACTCGTGGCCATACCACCGCCCCCCGGACCCGACCAGCCACCGTCGCCGTCGCCGTACCCCTCGTATCCGGGCCAACCCCAGCAGTACCCCCAGGGCCCTTACGCCCCCTGGCCCCAGGGCTACTCCCCGTACAACCGCCCGACCCCCGTCAACGGCGTAGCCATCGCCTCGCTCGTGCTCGGCATCCTCTGCTTCCTGCCCGCCCTCGGCCTCATCCTCGGGATCGTCGCACTCGTGGAGATCCGGAAGAAGGGCGAGCGCGGGAAGGGCATGGCGATCGCCGGATCCGTGCTGTCGGCCGTCGGTCTCGCGCTGTGGGCCCTGCTGCTCGGCACCGGCGGCCTCTCCGAGGCCTGGGACGGCTTCAAGGACGCCGCCAAGGAGAACAACAGCAGCTTCTCCCTCGTCAAGGGCGACTGCTTCGACTCGCCGGACGGTTCCCTGGAGGGCTTCACCTACGACGTCGACAAGGTCCCCTGCGCCGGTGAGCACGACGGCGAGGTGTTCGCCGCCTTCAAGCTGCCGGCCGGTGCCTACCCGGGCGACGACCGCGTCACCGAGGCCGCCGACGACAAGTGCTACGCCCTTGAGGACCAGTACGCGATGGACGCCTGGGCCCTGCCCGACGAAGCCGACGTCTACTACCTCACCCCCACCAGCCAGAGCTGGCGCCTCGGCGACCGCGAGGTCACCTGCGTCTTCGGCAGCGTCGACCCGTACGGCACCCTCACCGGCTCATTGCGCAAGGACGAGACGACGCTCGACCCCGACCAGCTCGCGTACCTGAAGGCGGCCCACGTCCTCAACGCGGCGATGGACACGGCGCCCGACGAGGAGTACGTCGACGACGACCTGCCCGGGTACAGGGCCTGGGCGGGGCGGGTGACGGACGCGCTCGACGAGCAGACGCGCCTGCTCACCGAACACCGGTTCGACGCCGCCGCCTCGCCCGGTGTCGCCGCCGTCGTGAAGGACCTGCGCGGTGCGCGCCAGGAGTGGGCGAAGGCTGCCGAGGCCACCGACGTCGACACCTTCTACGACCACTACGACGCCGGCAGCGCGCTGCTCGACGCCGACCGTACCGTCGCCCCGCGCAAGGCTCTGGGGCTCGCGACGACCCCACCCCCGTACGACCTGGAGGGCGGCAGCGGCGGGGGCGCCGGGGATACCGGGGGCGCCGGGGGAGGGGACCGTATCGAGGCGTGAACGAGGGTGTGACGGCTGCCGGAACGGGGAGAACCTGCCTGCGTCGCACGTGCGCCCGTGCCTGCTGTCCTGCCCGCGCAATGGCCTCCGGCCACGCAAGTCATCACATCGAGTGATTCTCTGGCCTTTGCTTGCATGTCACAACCCATGGTTGCCACGCTGTTGCTGTCTGTACAACCTGATGGGAGCGGCCCGTGACATTCGGTGAACAGCCGGCCTACCTGCGTGTAGCGGGTGATCTACGAAACAAGATCGTCGACGGTTCACTGCCACCGCACACCCGCCTCCCCTCCCAGGCCAGGATCAGGGAGGAGTACGGCGTTTCGGACACGGTCGCGCTGGAGGCTCGCAAGGTGCTGATGGCCGAGGGCCTCGTCGAGGGCCGCTCCGGTTCGGGCACGTATGTGCGTGAGCGGCCCGTGCCGCGCCGGATCGCCCGTTCCGGCTTCCGTCCGGACGGCGGCGCGACACCGTTCCGCCAGGAGCAGTCCGACGCGGAGGCGCGCGGCACCTGGGAGTCCAGCAGCGCGCAGGCCGGTGCGAGCGGCGCCATCGCCGAGCGGCTCTCCCTCCTGCCCGGCGACCGTGTGATGCGCACGAAGTACGTCTTCCGGGACGCCGGCGAGGTGATGATGCTGTCCACCTCCTACGAGCCCCTCGCCGTCACCGGCCGTACGCCGGTGATGCTGCCCGAGGAGGGTCCGCTCGGCGGGATGGGCGTCGTCGAGCGCATGGCGGCCATCGACGTGATCGTGGACAACGTCACGGAGGAGGTCGGCGCCCGCCCCGGCCTCGCCGAGGAACTGCAGGCCCTCGGCGGTGTCCCCGGGCATGTGGTGCTCGTCGTGCAGCGCACGTACTACGCCTCGGGGCGCCCGGTCGAGACGGCCGACATCGTGATCTCCGCGGACCGCTACCAGGTGGCGTACCACCTGCCGGTGAAGTAGCCCCGCCGCCCCTGGATTCAGTGAAGTAGCCCACATCCAGGGGCGGTTGACCTCCCGAACGCTCCCCCTTCATCGCTGCCCCGCCAACCGCCGCCTTCCGCATGGCCGTTGGATTCTGGCCGTTTTCGCAGGTCGCCCCGAGGGGCGCGGCGGGCCGCTGACCGGACACACCGTGCTCTTTCGGCGGCGCGTTCGATGTCGCGCGCCCCTCGCCGCTGGCCGGTTGCCGTACCTCTTTGTGAAAATCCGTGTTCGCTGCGTGAAGGTAAGGCGTAGGGTCGGGCATATGCGGATTGCGGTTTCCTTAGCGGGCGCGGCGCAAGCCGGGGGCGGGAAGTGGAGGGGCTCCATGAGCGACGGGACGATCACTCTTCCCTGGCTCGTCATACGGCAGGACGACAACGGCAATCGCTACCGCGTGGGCCGGTACGCGACCCGTGCGGAGGCTCAGAAGATCGCCGACAGCCTCGACGACCGCGGACACAGGCAGCTCTACTGGGTCGAGCGGATCGGGCAGAACGGAACCAGGGGATCCGGGTGACCCGGGCCGAGTGATCCGGCTCCCGTAGGCTTCGGCCCATGACGGAACGGTCGGAACGGACGGAACCGGCGGCGGGTTCGGAGCGTGCGGCCCAGGGGCGCGTCGTGGTCGTGGGCGCGGCCCTGCTGCGCGGCGGACGCCTTCTCGCCGCCCGCCGCAGCGCACCCCCCGAACTGGCGGGCCGCTGGGAGCTTCCCGGCGGCAAGGTCGAACCGGGTGAGGCGCCGGAGGAGGCCCTCGTGCGCGAGCTGCGCGAGGAACTGGGCGTCGACGCGGAACCCGTGGAGCGCATCCCGGGGGAGTGGCCCCTGCGGGCGCCGTACGTCCTGCGGGTCTGGACCGCGCGGCTTCCGGCCGGCTCGGCCGAGCCGAAGCCCCTCCAGGACCACGACGAACTTCGCTGGCTGACCCCGGCCGAGATCTGGGACGTCGACTGGCTGGATCAGGACGTGCCGGCGGTACGGGAAGCGGTCGCCCGGCTGGGGTGAGGCTCGCGGGGCCGACGGGCGGCTCGTGGGACCTGTGAGGCGCCCGGTGCGCGCGCCCCGTACGCCGTTCGTGCCACAGTGCGCCCTTGGAGGCGGTAATTGGCACCGAATACCGGGTATGTGCCCATTAACCCCACGAAACCGGACATGGGTGGGTCGCTTGCCTGGGAAGTGATCGGCGTGATCGACACCGAAGGCGACTGTGCCGAGTGGAGCTTTCCCGCGGAGCCCGGCGCCGTCCGCGGAGCCCGCGCGGTCGTCCGTGGCCAACTGCGCGGCTGGGGGCTCGACGCCCTCGGTGACATCGCCGCGCTGCTGGTCAGTGAGCTGGTGACCAACTCCCTGAGGCATGCCACGGGGCCCATCGGCGTACGGCTGGTGAGGCCCGTCGGGAGCGTGGCCACGCTCCTGGTCGAGGTCTCCGACCCGCTGCCCGACCCGCCCCGCGAGCGCGCCGCCGGCCCCGAGGAGGAGGGGGGCCGGGGGCTCCAGCTCGTCGCCCACTCGTCCAGCCGCTGGGGCACCCGCCCCGCCGACGCGGGCAAGACGGTGTGGTTCGAATTGTCGGTACCGGGATGAGACCCGACCGGACGGGGAACCCGGCGTCCTGACCACCACGAACCGTGCGCCGGGGTGAACTGCGGCTTTCCGCCCGCCCCCGCACTGCCGACCATGTGGTTCAGGCCACTGGCAGTTGTCGCCAATAGGGGTTCGACCGGTGGTCCCCTGGTTAGAAGACTGGGAGTGTTGTCGCGGGCCGGTCCGAAAAGCATCGGGATTGTCCTGTGATCGTGAACACCGTGTTGTGGGGCGCCGTAGTGCTGGATACTGCGGGCAGCCGCCCCCGGTGACCGGTGCCGGACGCGGTGAGCTGGAGGGGACGGTTCGCGTGAGCGAGATACCAGCGAAGGCCACGGAGTCCAAGGACCCGTCGGGCGGCGCGAGTGCGGGGGGTGCGGGTGATGCCGCGACCGGTGCGTCACGCCGTGCGTCGGGTGCCGGGGACTCCGTCGGCGATGACGCGATACGCGATGCGACACGTGAAACCACGCGTGACACCATGGGCGATCCGGTGCACGACACGACACGTGACACCGCGCAGGACCACGCGCGTGATGTGACAGGTGACCCCATGTGGCAGAGCAGCCCTCCCGGCTCGATCTACGACTACATCAAGGTGGCGTCCTTCTCCATCGGTCCCGACGGCCTTGTCGACCAGTGGAGCCTGCGCGCCGAGAAGATCTTCGGCATCCCCGCCGCACGGGCCGTGGGTATGGATCCCATCGAGGCCTTCATCGACCCCGATCTGCGTGAGCGCGGCCAGCGGAAGATGGCGGAGATCCTCGACGGCCGGGAGTGGACCGGCGTGGTCCCGTTCCGCGTCCGCGATCCCGAACTGGGTGAGGAGGGCCGCCGGGAGGGGCTCGCCGAGGTCTATGTGATGCCGACGCGCACGGAGGAGGGCGAGAGGGCCGCCGTGTGCATCGTCGTCGATGTCCGGACGCTGAGGCAGATCGAGACCGACCTCGCAGCCTCGCAGGCGATTTTCGGACAATCTCCGTTCGGCTTCCTGCTGATCGACACCGATCTCCGGGTCCGGCGCGCCAACCAGCGCTTCGCCTCGATCTACGGCGGTGATGTCGACGACCACCGGGGCCGCGGTGTGTACGACTACCTGCACTCTCCCGAGGCCGAGCGGGTCTCGGCGACACTCCGCCGGGTCCTGGAGACCGGCGACTCGATAACGGACATGCACATCACCGGCCTCGTGCCCGGCTCCGACGAGCGCCGGCACTGGTCGATCAACCTGTACCGCGTGCACAGCGGCACCGGCCGCCCCATCGGTGTCGCCTGGCTCGGCACCGACATCACCGCCCGCCGCGCCGCCGCCCGCGAGGCCGCCGCCGCACGGCGCAATCTCGCCCTTCTGAACGAGGCCGGCTCCCGCATCGGGAACTCCCTGGACCTGGAAACGACAGCGCGCGAACTCCTCGACGTCGTCGTCCCCGGCTTCTGCGACCTCGCGACCGTCGACCTCTACCAGGGACTGCTGGCGGGTGACGAGACCCCGCCGGGGCTCGCCGACGGCAGCGCCGAACTCCGCCGTGTCGCCTTCGCCAGCGCCGTCTCCGACGCGCCCTTCGCCGGCGGCCAGGAACCCGTGAGCGTCGGCGCCGTGCACCACTTCCCGTTCAACTCACCCTGCGCGGACGCCCTGCGCACCGCCCGCCCGCAGTTCGTCCCCGCCGAGGGCAACGGCGCCATCCAGTCCACGCTCGCCGTCCCGATGGTCGCCCACGACACCGTCGTCGGCCTCGCGCAGTTCTCCCGTACGAAGGGCAGCGAGCCGTTCGGGGAGCGGGACCGGGCGCTGGCCTGGGAGTTGGCCGCGCGGGCCGCCGTCTGTATCGACAACGCCCGGTTGTACCGGCGTGAGCACGAGCGGGCGCTGATCCTCCAGCGCTCCCTGCTGCCCCCGGGCGACCCGGAGGCCTCCGGCCTCGACATCGCCTGCCGCTACCTGCCCGGCAACGCCGCAACCGAGGTCGGCGGTGACTGGTTCGACGTCATCGAACTTCCCGGCAACCGCACCGCGTTGGTGGTCGGCGACGTGATGGGACGGGGGCTGCGCGCCGCCGTCGCCATGGGTGAACTCCGTACCGCCGTCCGTACCCTGGCGCTTCTCGACCTCGAACCGGCGGAGGTCCTCTCGGCGTTGGACGAGATCGCGCGCGGCCTCGGCACCCCCGGCGGTGTCCAGCAGGCCACCCGAGCCGCCCGCCAGCCCAAGGACGCCGACCTCGCCGAGGTGTACCTCGCGACCTGTATCTACGCGGTCTACGACTCGGTGACCCGCAGGTGCACCTTCGCCAACGCCGGCCATCTGCCGCCCGTGCTCGTCGAACCGGGCGAGGACGCGCTGATGCTCGACGTGCCGCCGGGCATGCCGCTCGGCGTCGGCGGCGAGCCGTTCGAGGAGGTTGAGGTCGAACTGGCAGAAGGTTCGCTGTTGGCGCTCTACACGGATGGACTGGTCGAATCGCGCGACCATCCCCTCGACGAGGGCCTGCAGGCGTTCGTCGGCGCCCTCAGCGACCCCTCCCAGCCGCTGGAGGACGTCTGCGACCACGTCCTCAGCACCCTCGACACCCACCACGGCGAGGACGACATCGCCCTGCTGATGGCACGCGTCCAGGGGCTGCCCGCCGATTCCGTCGGCGACTGGACCCTGCCGCGCGAGCCGCGCAGCGTGGGCCGCGCCCGCGAGCTGACCCGCACCCAGCTCACCGCCTGGGGTCTCGAAGCCCTCATAGACACCACGGAGCTGCTGGTCAGCGAGCTGGTCACCAACGCCCTGCGCTACGGCGAGGGCGAGATCCGGCTCCGCCTCCTCCTCGACCGCATGCTGGTGTGCGAGGTCTGGGACGCCGGCCTCGTCCAGCCACGCCGCCGCCGCGCCCGCGACACCGACGAGGGCGGACGCGGACTCCAACTGGTCGGTCTGCTCAGCGCGGCCTGGGGCTCCCGCAGGACCCCCCGGGGGAAGACGGTGTGGTTCGAGCTGCCGCTGCCGGACGCGGGAACGGTCCTCGCGGACCCGGCGGAGGCGCTGCTGAGTCTGTTCTGACGAGGCCCTGCCGGGGTTCGACTGTATGGAACCTGCGGGTTCGTCGTGGCTTGTCGCGCCCACGCGGCGGAGCCGCAAATGTCGCAGCCCCGCGCCCCTTGGAGGGGCCTGCGGCCCCATCGCCTCGGCCCGCTCAGGCCCTCTTACGGAATTCCCGGCGAGTTCTTACGAGGCGAGGCCAGACCCCGCCGCGCACGCGTGGCGGGACCGCCGAACGACCCCGGCGTGCCGCCGGTGAGTGTCTCGGCCGCAGCGTCCGGCAGATCGCCGAGCAGGATTCCGCCGAGGACCGCTCCGGCGACCCCGTTCGTGTGCTCGGGCCGCCCGCCGTACGGATTCCCGTGCGCGCGCACGTCCCGCTCGGCCAGTTCGCGGGCCCGCAGCGCGAAGGCGTCGGCCTCCGCCGGGTCCCCGTCGAGCAGTCGGCGTGCCTCGGCCAGCCGGGTCCGGGCCTCGGCGCCCACCGCGCCCCGGTGCGTGCCGACGAAGCCGTCAGCGGCGTCGGTGGCCAGGCGCGCGCCGACCCGCGCGGCATCGGGCGCCGTTCCGAGGGGCGCGGCCACCACCGCGACCCGGCGCAGGGCGTCCAGGGGGTCGTAGGGCCCGGCGGCGGCCTCTTTCCGTACGGCGGCCAGCGCGGCCCGGGCGCGACGGACATGCCCCTCCAGCGCGCCGTCGGGCACCCCCGCCCGCTTCCCCTCGGCCACTCGCCCGCGGGCCTCCACGACCGCCGCCTCCACCTCGTCCAGCGTGTCCAAAACCGCCTGTGCGGCGGCGGCCAGTGCGGACGCGAGGCGGTCGACGCCGTCCACGAACACCTCGGCCTGGGCGATCGCGCCCTCGGCGGCACGCAGATGCAGCACCGCCCTGTCCGGCTCGCCCAGGTCGGCGGACTGACGGGCCCTGTTGAGCCCGGTCGTGGCGAACACCAGCCGGTCCTTCGCCTGTTCGACCTGGCCGGCGACGGAAAGGGAGGCGGCGGGCGCGTACCGCTCGCCGAGGTCGGCGAGAGTGGCCTCGGCGGCCCCCGTACGGCCGGTCAGGTCCCGGAAGCGCACCTCGGCGTGTCTGAGCGCGCCGGTCAGGTTCTGTTCCAGGGCGCGCAGCCGGTCGAAGCCGACGGCCTCCGCGTCCAGCCGCCGCCCCGCGTCCACACACCGGGCGACGATCTCGTCGAGGGCGCTCCGGGAGGCGTCCGTCGGGTTGTCGTCGTACGCCTGGCGCAGTTGGAAGGCGGCCGACAGCTCGGCCTCGGCGTAGCGCACGGCCTCCGTGAACGGCGCGACCGTCTCCGCCCCGAGCAGCCCCGCCACGAAGCCGAGTTCCTCGCGGCTGGTGCGTACACAGTCGTCGGCCGCGACCAGCGACTTGCGGGCCTGCCGGTCGAGCTCCGGGGTCGTGGGCCGCGCGACCGGAGGCAGGGCGGCGGGAGTCGTACGGGTCCTGGTACGGCGTCTGCGGCGGCCGTAGCCGTACGCGGCCACCGCGACCGCCGTGCCCGCCACCACGAGGGGCAGGACCAGATCGCCGGTGGAGGACTCCTCGTCCGGGGCCGCGACATCCGAGGCTTCGGAGCCGTCGGACACGGCCGGCACGCTGCCGACCGCCACCGCGGGCACTTCGTACCCCTCGTACCTCTCGTGGTCCGCCGTCACCCCGGGCAGCACCAGCCACATCACCCCGATCACACCGCCGAGCGCGGTGTGCGCCACGCGCACGGGTATGTGGGAGGCGGCTCGCCGCGGCCGGCCTCTGCTGAGGGAGGGCGTCACGTTTGTGAGCGTATGGGGGTGATCGCGGGCGCGCGACCGGGACGGGGCAGGGGTGGCGGAAGAGGCGGAATGGGTAAGGTCCCCGCAGACGTGTTCGAAGGGGGCCGGGGATGTACTGGCACTGGTATCTGTTGGGGACGGCTGCGCTGATGACGAGCGGAGTGGGCGCGTGCGGTGGGGTGGCGGTCAGAACCGGCTGGCTGCTCCCGTGGCTGCGGCGCCGTACCCTGCGCCCCGAGCTGTGGGGTTACGGAGCGATGCTCGGCAGCGCGGGCCTGCTCCTGCAGATGGCGTACGGGGCGGTGGACGAGCTCGACAACTCGCAGACCATCGGTACCGCGGTCTTTGTCACCAGCGTGCTGCTGTTGGTCGCGGGCGCCTGGTTCCAGCTGCTGGCCACGCGGGAGCGCGTCGACGGCTGACCGTCGGCACGCCCCGCGAGGAACTCACCGCTCCGGCGAAACGAGTTCACGGAACTCATGAACTCTCCGAGCGCCTCCTGATCTTCGAGCCCAGCCACACCAGCGGGTCGTACTTGCGGTCGACCGCCCGTTCCTTCAAGGGGATCAGGGCGTTGTCCGTGATGTGGATGCCCTCCGGGCACACCTCCGAGCAGCACTTGGTGATGTTGCAGTAGCCGAGGCCGTGTTCGTCCTGGGCAGTGCGCTTGCGGTCCAGGCCGGACTCCGCCGCCGCGTCCAGGGGATGCATGTCGAGTTCCGCGACGCGCATCAGGAAGCGCGGGCCGGCGAACGCGGGCTTGTTCTCCTCGTGGTCGCGGACCACATGGCAGGTGTCCTGACACAGGAAGCACTCGATGCACTTGCGGAACTCCTGCGACCGGTCCACGTCCTCCTGCATCATCCGGTACTCGCCGGGTCCCACGCCGTCCGGCGGCACGAAGGACGGCACCTCGCGGGCCTTGTCGTAGTTGAACCCGACGTCGGTGACGAGGTCCCGGACAACGGGGAAGGCCCGCAGGGGAGTCACCGTGATCGTCTCCTCGCGGGTGAACACCGACATCCGGGTCATGCACAGCAGCCGGGGACGCCCGTTGATCTCCGCCGAACACGAACCGCACTTGCCCGCCTTGCAGTTCCAGCGGACGGCGAGGTCGGGGGCCTGGGTCGCCTGGAGCCGGTGAATGATGTCGAGGACGACCTCGCCCTCGTTCACCTCGACCGCGAAGTCCTTGAGCCCGCCGCCCTTCACATCGCCGCGCCACACCTTGAAGCGGGCCTCGTAGCTGCTGCTCACGCTGGTGCTCACTCGTACAGCTCCTCGTCGGTGAGGTACTTGACCAGCTCCTCTTTCTCGAAGAGGGCGAGCAGGTCGGGGCGGACGGGTTCGGTGGTCTCGCGGGTGAGGGCGATCAGGCCGTTCACCTGGTCCGCGGCCGCCAACCCGCTGGCGGGATCGGAGAGTTGGCACAGCAGGTTCACGTTGCGCCACTGACGGTCCATCACCGGATGGTCCTCGCGGGTGTGGCCGCCGCGCGACTCCGTGCGCTCCAGCGCCGCCAGGGCCACGCATTCGCTGACCAGCAGCATGTTCCGCAGGTCGAGGGCAAGATGCCAGCCCGGGTTGAACTGGCGGTGCCCCTCGACGCCCGCGCGGTGGGCCCGTACCCGCAGCTCGGCCAGTTTCTCCAGCGCCTGCTCCATCTCGGCCTCGCGGCGGATGATGCCGACCAGGTCGTTCATGGCCTGCTGGAGCTCCTGGTGGAGGGTGTACGGGTTCTCCGCCGGGCGGCTGCTCTCCCCGCCCGGGGTCGGTTCCTCCGCCGAGAAGGGGCGCAGGGCCTCCGCCGCCGCCGTGGCGATCTGGTCCTCGTCCACGGCTGGGCGATCGGCGACCGAGGTCGCGTACTCGGCCGCGTGCAGGCCCGCGCGGCGGCCGAACACCAGCAGGTCGGAGAGGGAGTTGCCGCCCAGCCGGTTGGAGCCGTGCATCCCGCCCGCGACCTCACCGGCCGCGAAGAGGCCCGGTACCCCGCGTGCGGCGGCGGTTTCGGACTCGACCGCGATGCCGCCCATCACGTAGTGGCAGGTGGGCCCGACCTCCATCGCCTCGGCGGTGATGTCGACATCCGCCAGCTCCTTGAACTGGTGGTACATGGAGGGCAGTCGGCGCCGGATCACCTCCGACGGCATCCGCGTCGAGACGTCCAGGAAGACGCCGCCGTGCGGGGAGCCGCGGCCCGCCTTGACCTCGGAGTTGATGGCGCGGGCCACCTCGTCCCGGGGGAGCAGTTCGGGGGGCCTGAGGTTGTTGTCGGGGTCCTCGTACCAGCGGTCGCCCTCGGCCTCCGACTGGGCGTACTTCTCCTTGAAGACGTCCGGGATGTAGTCGAACATGAACCGCTTGCCCTCGGAGTTGCGCAGCACCCCGCCGTCGCCCCGCACCGACTCCGTGACGAGGATGCCTTTGACGGACGGCGGCCAGACCATGCCCGTCGGATGGAACTGCACGAACTCCATGTTGAGCAGCGGCGCCCCGGCGAGCAGCGCCAGCGCGTGGCCGTCGCCGGTGTACTCCCACGAGTTCGACGTCACCTTGAAGGACTTGCCGATCCCGCCGGTCGCGATCACGACGGAAGGCGCCTCAAGGACGAAGAAACGGCCCGTTTCCCGCTCGTAGGCGAAGACACCGGAGACCCGCTCGCCGCTCTTCAACACGCGGGTGACCGTGCACTCCTGGAAGACCTTCAGCCGGGACTCGTACTCGCCGGTCTCCTTCTTGTCCTGCTGCTGGAGGGAGACGATCTTCTGCTGCAGGGTGCGGATGAGTTCGAGTCCGGTGCGGTCGCCGACGTGCGCGAGCCGCGGGTACTCGTGGCCGCCGAAGTTGCGCTGCGAGATCCGGCCGTCCTTCGTACGGTCGAAGAGGGCGCCCCAGGTCTCCAACTCCCAGACCCGGTCCGGGGCTTCCTGGGCGTGCAGCTCCGCCATCCGCCACTGGTTGAGGAACTTGCCGCCGCGCATGGTGTCGCGGAAGTGGACCTGCCAGCTGTCGTGGCTGTTGACGTTGCCCATGGCGGCGGCGATCCCGCCCTCGGCCATCACGGTGTGCGCCTTGCCGAAGAGGGACTTGCAGATCACCGCCGTACGGGCGCCACGCTCGCGTGCCTCGATGGCGGCGCGCAGTCCCGCGCCGCCCGCGCCGACTACGACAACGTCCCATTCCTGCCGGTCGACCACGGACATCAGAAGAACCTCGGATCATCGAAAGCGCCGGAGGCGACCAGGTACACGTAGAAGTCGGCGAGCCCCACGCTCACCAACGACGCCCAGGCGAGCTGCATGTGACGGGCGTTCAGCTTCCCGACCCACTGCCAGGCGCGGTACCGCACGGGATGCTTGGAGAAGTGTTTGAGCTTGCCACCGACGATGTGCCGGCAGGAGTGGCAGGAGAGCGTGTACGCCCAGATCAGCGTGATGTTGAGCAGGAAGACCAGGGAACCGAGGCCCATGTGGCCCCAGTTGTAGTGCTCGTCGCGGAAGGAGAGCACCGTGTCGTAGGTGAGGATGCAGGCGACCAGCAGAGCCGCGTAGAAGAAGTAGCGGTGGATGTTCTGCAGGACGAGCGGGAAGCGCGTCTCACCGGTGTACTTCTTGTGCGGCTCGGCCACCGCGCAGGCGGGCGGGGACGCCCAGAAGCCGCGGTAGTAGGCCTTGCGGTAGTAGTAGCAGGTCAGACGGAAGCCCAGCGGGAAGATCAGGATGATGATCGCGGGGGAGATGCCCCACCAGCCGCCGAACAGATCGGCGTTGGGGCCGTGCCGCATGGGGGCACAGTTGTCCGCCAGACAGGGCGAGTAGAACGGCGAGACGTACGGGGCCGCGTAGTAGTCGGCGTTGGCGAACGCCCGCCAGGTCGAGTACACGATGAACGCCAGCAGACCGGCGGCCGTGGCGGCGGGCGCCAGCCACCAGCGGTCGGTCCGCAGATGCGGGGCGTCGATGGCGGCGCGCGTACGGGTCCGTACGCCGCCGCGCTGCGGATGGGAGTCCGTGTCGGAATCGGAATCGGGATCGGTACCGCTGTCGGTACCGGTTTCAGTGGCCAAAGGAGAACTCCGGTCGGATTCTCAGGGTGCGTGACGGTCGTGGGCGCCGAGTCCTTCGTCGTCCGAGTCCGTCCACAGGCTGTTGTCGTACGGGGTGTCGGGGATCGTCACGAGGTCGGGGCGCCGGGGCTGGGCGAGCGCGGGGGCGGCCTCGCGGAGCAGCGCGAGGCTTTCGCGCAGGTGGTTGGCGTCGCTGCGGAGGCGGCGCATTTCCAGGCCGCCCTTGCCGATCTGCTGTTCCAGGCGGCCCATCGAACGCAACAGGTCGTCCAGACAGCGCTGTACTGACGTCAGTTCGTCGTGCACGGACATGACGTGACCTCACTTCCGGGCGGTCGGGCCCTGGGTGGAGACGTTCATGCGCCTGAGAGTGTTGCGCGTCACACCTGCCGGTGGGAAGCGGTGTGCATGGATTGGCTGAGGGAAGGGGGGCGCGGGGGGTGCGTTGGGGTGCGCGTCCTTGGGGGCTCCGCCCCCAAACCCCCGGCCGCGCTGAAGGCGCTTGTCCTCAATCGCCGGACGGGCTGGAAACGCGGGCCGGTGCCAGAGCCTCAAGGTCGGCTGGTGATCGGGCCGAGACGAGTGAGTGGAAATGTCCGTTCCGCCAAACGGTTGGGCTTCGCGTGCCCCGCCGCCGTGTCGACCCCCGCTGCCGAACCCTTTCCTCTTCAGTGGCCGTACATCTGATCAGCCAATTAACGGGCCACCGGAGGTAGACCTGATGTCCCACCACGGCGTCGGACTGCGCGCGGTAACGCGCTCGGTCGCCTTCCTCACCGCCGGCGTACTCGCCGTGCCCCTGGTCACGGCGTGCGGCGGTGACCAGGACGAAGAGAGCAAGCCGCTCGCCGGGCAGGACATCGCGCCCGCCACCCGCGACCGGCTCGCGGACGGCGGCACTCTGCGCTGGGCCGTGGACTCCGTACCGGAGACGCTCAACACCTTCCAGGCGGACGCCGACGCGACGACCACCCGTGTCGCGCAGGCCGTGCTGCCGTCGATGTTCCGGCTCGATGTGAACGGGCGGCCCCAGCGCAACGCCGACTTCCTGGAGTCCGCCAAGGTCGTCGAGACCGAGCCCAGGCAGGTCGTCCTCTACAAGCTGCACCAGCAGGCCGTCTGGAGCGACGGCCGGGAGATCGGCGCCGCGGACTTCGCCGCCCAGTGGCGCGCCCTGTCCGGCAAGGACTCCGCGTACTGGACCGCCCGCAACGCCGGGTACGACCGCATCGAGAAGGTGCAGCGCGGCGCGAACGATCTTGAGGTCAAGGTCACCTTCAGCCGGCCCTACGCCGACTGGAAGTCGCTGTTCTCGCCGCTGTATCCCAAGGACGTCATGGGCACCCCGGACTCCTTCAACGACGGGGCCCGGCGCAAGCTCAAGGTCACCGCCGGGCCCTTCGGTCTCAAGAAGGTCGCCAAGGCGGAGGGCGATGTCGTCCTCGTACGCAATCCGCGCTGGTGGGGGCGTACCCCCCTGCTCGACGGGATCGTGCTGCACGCCGTACCGCGCGACAAGCGTGCCGAGGCGCTCGCCGGCGGCAAGGTGGACGTCGCCGAGATCGACCCCGCCGAGGCCGAGCGCATCGTCCTCGCGGCGCGCGGCAAGTCCACCCCCCTCCAGGGCCCCGGCGCCGCCCTCACCCCGGCCCGCGCCCTGCGTTCCTGGGCCCTCGCGCACGGTTCCGACGACGAGGCCGCCGGGGAGGAGACCAGCGCCCGGCGCAAGCAGCGCGCGGCGGCCACCAAGTACGCCGAGCAGCAGCAGTCGCTCAGCGCGTTCGAGGTGCGCAGGTCTCTCGAACCGGCCTACACCCAGCTCGCCCTCAACGGCGCCGACGGGCCCCTGGCCGACGAGCGCGTCCGCCGTGCGGTCGCCCGTGCGCTGGACCGCGAGGAGATCGCCGGCCTCGTACTCAAGCCGCTGGGGCTGCCCGCCGTACCCGTCGGCAGTCATCTCGCGCTCTCCGGGCAGGCCGCCTACGCCGACAACAGCGGCGCGCTCGGCGGCCAGGACACCGGCGAGGCCGAGGCGCTCCTCGCCGACGCCGGGTGGGTGCACGGCGGTCCGCTCGGGCAGCCGAAGAATAAGGACGGCGACGCGGAGAAGGTCGCCGGGGGTGAGGGGAAGAAGGCCGGCGGCAAGTCCGCCGCGCCGAAAGCGTCCTCGAAGGCGTCCCCCAAGGCCGGCAAGGCCGGTAAGGGCAGTGGCGACGACGACGGGACCTATGTCGTCGGGGACGATGACAAGCCTTACGGGGAGCCCGTCCGCGAGGACCACCAGAACCCCCGGGACCACCGGGACCAGCGCGATCACCGGGACGGTTCCGGCAAGAAGAACCTCGCCCAGGACGGCAAGCAGTCCCTGCACAAGCACCCCGAGCAGGGCGGTGCGCCCGCCGGTGCCTACGCGCCCAAGGGCACCCCTGCTCCCGCCGGCGCCGCAGCCGGGGTGCTCGCCAAGGACGGCAAGCCGCTGACCTTGAGGTTCGTGCTCCCCTCGGGGCCGGGTTCCGCCACACTGCGGGCCGTGGGCGAGCGGATCGCGCGGATGCTGGACCGGGTCGGTATCCGTACCGCCGTGACCAAGGTGTCCGACGACAGCTATTTCAAGGACCACATCGCCAGCGGGCAGTACGACCTGGCTCTGTACTCATGGCCCGCGTCCGCCTTCCCCGCCACCGACGCGCGGCCCATCTACGCCAAGCCGGTGCCCGCCGCCGACGGGTCGCTGAACGTCGAGCAGAACTACACCCGCGTCGGCACCGACCAGGTGGACCAGCTCTTCGACCAGGCCCTTGCCACCCTCGACGAGGACAGGTCGGCCTCCCTGGTACGGAAGGCCGACGCCCGGATCTGGGCGGCCGGCGGGTCCATCCCGCTCTTCCAGCGGCCCCAGCTCACGGCC
The DNA here is from genome assembly GCF_010550245.1 of Streptomyces sp. SID12501. Classification (GTDB taxonomy): domain Bacteria; phylum Actinomycetota; class Actinomycetes; order Streptomycetales; family Streptomycetaceae; genus Streptomyces. Next base: position 70,380 of record NZ_JAAGLU010000013.1, on the reverse strand, counting down.
GCGAAGAAGAACGTCGCCAACCTGGGCGCCTTCGGTTTCCAGACACCTCTCTACGAAGACATGGGGTTCCTGAAGAAGGGCGCGAGTGCGTCGACCGGGAACTGATCCGGCCGGAAGGCTCTGAGGTACCTCAAATCCCTTGCCTTGCCCGCCGCGCTCCGTGACTGTGAACACACTCTTGATGACGGTGGATCTCACGAGTACATGCGAGGACGACGGGGTGGCCATGCACGGGGGAACGCGTCAAATCTCGGCCGTGGGGTTCGTGCTCGCGGCGCTGCTCGCCGGGGCCGTGGGCTGTTCGAGCGGGTCCGGCGACGCCGCGAAGAAGAGCGACAGCGCTACGGCCGGGGCCAAAGGGGCGCCGGCCGCGGCTGCGGACACAGCCTGCGCGAACGGCACCTACACCTGGTTCAACATCGAGAAGCCGACGCGGCTGCTCGGGGTCACCGACGTGGAGACCCTGGGCAAGGGTGGCGGCGAGCTGAAGAAGAAGCTGAAGCGGCTGGCCACTGTGGAGATCTCGGTCCAGGCCGGAAGCGGTGCCCCGGCGGCGGACGAGGTCCTCTTCTCTCTGGGCAAGAAGATCGGCGAGATCGACTCCGATGCCGCTTCCCTGAAGGACGCCGGAGGCGAGTCGTGGCGGTTCACGGAGGTCGGCGGCAAGGGGCCGGAACTGAACGACGGCAGCGCGGCGCCGTACGGATCGGGGCGGTTCGTGATGTACGCCGCGGTTCGTGTGGTCGAGGCCGACTTTCGCCACTCCTGCCCCGGGGGCAGGACCAGCACCGGGCACGCCGAGAGTTGGACCACTTCGATCGACGGCCTCCTCGAGTGCGGTACCAAGGACGGAAGCGCCACCGTACGTGAGGCCGCCCGCCTCTCCTGCGGCGCGGACTCGGCCGCCGCGAAGGCCGCCTGACCCCACCGCTCCGGGCGCCTGCCGAGGCCCTGCGGGGGCCGACTCCTGCGGGGCCCCGTACCATGGGGTAAGGCCGTGGCATGTTCAGCCCGGCAGGGTCCGCGTAACACAGACGTACGCGCAGGCCATCCACTCAAGCCGGGAGTACGCCGCAATATGGCCACGCGCCACGACATCCGCAACGTCGCCATCGTCGCCCACGTCGACCACGGGAAGACGACACTGGTCGACGCCATGCTGAAGCAGGCCGGTGCCTTCGCCGCGCACGCCGCCGAGTCGCTCGACGACCGCATGATGGACTCGAACGACCTGGAACGTGAGAAGGGCATCACGATCCTCGCCAAGAACACGGCGGTGAAGTACCACCCGAAGGACGGGGGGGACGTCATCACCATCAACATCATCGACACCCCGGGCCACGCCGACTTCGGTGGCGAGGTCGAGCGCGGTCTGTCGATGGTGGACGCCGTGGTGCTGCTCGTCGACGCCTCCGAGGGGCCGTTGCCGCAGACCCGGTTCGTGCTGCGCAAGGCGCTCCAGCAGCGTCTGCCGGTCATCCTCTGTATCAACAAGACGGACCGCCCGGACTCCCGGATCGACGAGGTCGTCAACGAGACGTACGACCTCTTCCTGGACCTGGACGCGGACGAGGAGCAGATCGAGTTCCCCATCGTCTACGCGTGTGCGCGTGACGGTGTCGCCTCGCTGACCAAGCCGGAGAACGGCACGGTCCCGGCCGACAGCGACAGCCTGGAGCCCTTCTTCTCCACGATCCTGTCCCACGTCCCGGCCCCCGAGTTCGACGAGGCCGCCCCGCTCCAGGCGCACGTCACCAACCTGGACGCCGACAACTTCCTCGGCCGTATCGCGCTGCTCCGCGTCGAGCAGGGCGAGCTGCGCAAGGGCCAGACCGTCACGTGGATCAAGCGTGACGGCACGATGTCCAACGTCCGCATCACCGAGCTGATGATGACCGAGGCGCTCACCCGCAGGCCCGCCGAGATGGCCGGCCCGGGTGACATCTGTGCCGTCGCCGGTATCCCGGACATCATGATCGGCGAGACCCTCGCCGACCCCGAGAACCCGATCGCGCTGCCGCTCATCACGGTCGACGAGCCGGCGATCTCCATGACCATCGGTACGAACACCTCGCCGATGGTCGGCCGCGGCGGCACCGGCAAGGGTGCCGAGAACAAGGCCGTGGTCAAGGACCGCAAGGTCACCGCCCGCCAGGTCAAGGACCGTCTCGACCGCGAGCTGGTCGGTAACGTCTCGCTGCGTGTCCTCGAGACCGAGCGTCCCGACGCCTGGGAGGTCCAGGGCCGTGGCGAGCTGGCGCTCGCCATCCTGGTCGAGCAGATGCGCCGTGAGGGCTTCGAGCTGACCATCGGCAAGCCGCAGGTGGTCGTCCAGGAGATCGACGGCAAGGTCCACGAGCCCGTCGAGCGCATGACGATCGACGTGCCCGAGGAGCACATGGGCGCGGTCACGCAGCTCATGGGCGTCCGCAAGGGCCGGATGGACAACATGTCCAACCACGGCTCGGGATGGGTGCGCCTGGAGTTCGTCGTGCCTTCGCGCGGGCTCATCGGCTTCCGGACCGAGTTCCTGACCGGTACCCGTGGCACGGGCATCGCGCACTCCATCCACGAGGGCCACGAGCCCTGGTTCGGTGTGCTGACGACCCGTAACAACGGCTCGCTGGTCGCCGACCGCGCCGGTGCCGTCACCGCCTTCGCGATGACGAACCTCCAGGAGCGCGGTGTGCTGTTCACCGACCCCGGCACCGAGGTGTACGAGGGCATGATCGTCGGCGAGAACTCGCGCTCCGACGACATGGACGTGAACATCACCAAGGAGAAGAAGCTCACCAACATGCGGTCGGCCGCGGCCGACTCGTTCGAGGCGATCGTCCCGCCGCGCAAGCTCTCCCTGGAGCAGTCCCTGGAGTTCTGCCGCGACGACGAGTGTGTCGAGGTCACCCCGGAGGCGGTCCGCATCCGCAAGGTGAACCTGGACGCCCGCGTGCGCGCCCGCTCCGCCAGCCGCGCCAAGAACGGCTAGTACGGCCGGTACGGCCACCACGGGCGAGCGCGGCTGACGCCGGGCCTTCGCCGAACGCACCGGGCACGCCCGCTCACCGGCGGGGGTGCCCGGTGTCGTCGTAGGGGCATAGGGGGAAAACCCTTCAATTGAAGACGTGGGCTCTCCCGCATGCGCTGCCCGCACTACCCTGCTGCTGGATGGGGATCGACCGCGGTCGTGGGGCATGTGTCTGTGCACCCGCTGTGCCGTCGCCGGCCTACCGGTGGAGGGGCCCAAGAGGCTTCGGCCATCGGGAGACCCTGTCGCGGCAGTGCGCTGATGACGGGTCAGATGTCACTCCCCGCGTTCAAGGCCTGTGGGCGCCACCCGAGGAAGTACGCACGGTGGACATGGCATACGCAACTCATTTTCTGCTCCACCATGTCCGGAATACGGACAGACGTTTCCGATAGATGTGTAACAAGTCCGTTTCGCAGGGATCTTTCGGCAAACTGTTTGTCCGGATTTTGGAAGAAGTATGTGGCAGGTGTGATCGAACCGAGACCTGTTGGGTGTGGTTCGGGTATGTCGCATGGCAGATAGTTAGGCGCGTAGAGCTCGGATCAACGGGTCACGCACAGCAAACTGTGCCGACTCGCGAGCGTGGGGGGCATTGGCTTTCTCGGTACCGGCAACGGTGGCGGTGGTGTGTCGTCTGCTCTCTTTTTTGCGGTGAACCAATGGACTCATGAGGAGGAACCCATGCGCGGTGCCAGAAGCGCCAAGTGGGTCGCGATAGCTGCGGTTGTGGCACTGAGTGCGACCGCCTGCGGTGGCGGCAGCGACAGCAACGGTGACAGCGACAGCGGCAGCAAGTCCGCGATCGACCCGAACGGCACGTTCACGGTCGAGTCCGGCGAGCCGGAGAACCCGCTGCAGCCGGCCAACACCATGGAGTCCTACGGCAGCATCGTGATCAACTCGTTGTTCACCGGCCTGGTGGACTACGACTCGAGCGGCAAGATCGTCTACATGAACGCCGAGTCGGTGGACACCAAGGACAGCAAGACCTTCACGGTCAAGCTCAAGTCCGGCTGGAAGTTCCACGACGGCACCCCGGTCACCGCCGAGTCCTACGTCAAGGCCTGGAACTGGGCCGCAGCGCCGGCGAACAAGCAGACCAACAGCTTCTGGTTCTCGGACATCAAGGGCTACGACGCGGTCGCTCCCGAGACGGGCACCCCCAAGACCAAGGAGCTGTCCGGCCTGAAGGTCGTGGACGACTCCACGTTCACCATCGAGCTGACCAAGGCGATACCGTACTTCGTCTACAAGCTCGGCTACCAGGTCTTCTCCCCGCTTCCCGAGTCCTTCTACGCGGACCCCGCGGCCGCCGGTCAGAAGCCGATCGGCAACGGCCCGTACAAGTTCGTCAGCTGGGACCACAAGAAGGCGATCACGGTCGCCAAGAACGCCGACTACAAGGGCTCGAACGCGGCGAAGAATGGTGGCGTGGTCTTCAAGAACTACTCCACCCCCGAGACGGCGTACGAGGACCTGAAGTCCGGCAACCTGGACGTCATCACCCAGATCGCCCCGAAGGACCTGCCGGTCTACAAGCAGGACCTCGGCGACCGCGCTGTGGACCAGGCCTACTCCGCGATCCAGTCCATCGCCCCGGCCTTCTACTCGAAGCAGTTCAAGGACATCAACCCGAAGGTCATCGAGGGCCTGTCGAGGGCGATCGACCGCGACACCATCACCAAGACCGTGCTCCAGGGCACCCGTGAGCCCGCCACCGGCTGGGTCGCCAAGGGTGTTCTCGGCTACGAGCCGGACGCCGCGGGTGACGCCACCAAGTACGACCCGGCCGCGGCCAAGGCGCTCATCAAGGAGGGCGGCGGCGTTCCGGGTAACGCCATCACCATCCAGTTCAACGCCGACGGCGGTCACAAGGAGTGGGTGGAGGCGGTCTGCAACTCGATCACCAACGCCACTGGTGTCAAGTGCTCCGGCGACTCGAAGGCCGACTTCCAGGCCGACCTCCAGGCCCGTAAGGCGAAGGAAGTCAAGTCCCTGTACCGCTCGGGCTGGGTGCTGGACTTCCCGATGAACGCCAACTTCATCCGCGACCTGTACGGCACCAAGTCGGACGGTAACCAGAGCGGCTTCTCCAACAAGACGCTCGACGCGGAGATCGCCGCAGCCGACGGTGCCGCCACGCTGGACGAGTCGGTGAAGAAGTACCAGGAGATCGAGAAGCAGCTCCCGAACTACATGCCGAGCATTCCGCTCTGGTACTACAAGGTCAACGCGGGCTACTCGGAGAAGGTCTCGGGCGTCCAGTTCGGGCAGGACGGCGACCCCATCCTGACCGGCGTCCAGGTCAAGAAGAAGTAACCGAAGACAGCCCGTTGTCCGGGGCGCCCACATCGAGTCCCGGACAGCAGCGCCAGCGGTCGGGGGGCCCTTTCCACACGCATCGCGAAGCGGTGCGCGGGGGAAGGGCCCGCCTGCTGCCGCTGTGACTTTTTTTGGAGGCATGATGGGGCGCTACGTCGCACGACGACTGCTCCAGATGATCCCGGTGTTCTTCGGAACGACCCTGCTGATCTTCCTGATGGTCTACGCCCTGCCCGGTGACCCGGTCCAAGGGCTGTTCGGCGACAAGGGCGGCAGCCCGCAGGTGATCGCCGCGCTGCGGCACGAGTACGGCCTGGATCAGAACATCTTTGTGCAGTACTTCAATTACATGAAGGGCATCATCCTGCATGCCGACTTCGGCACGCAGATAGCCAGCGGACGCCCCGTCACCGACGTGCTCGGCGACGCCTTCCCGGTGACCCTGCGGCTGGGTGGTTTCGCCTTCGCCATCGAGATCGTCGTCGGGATCAGCCTCGGTGTCTTCGCCGGCCTGCACGCCGGACGCGCCGCCGACACCGCGGTGCTGCTGATCACGCTGCTGCTGATCTCGGTCCCGGTGTTCGTCCTCGGCTTCCTCCTCAAGTGGATCTTCGCCGACGAACTCCAGTGGCTGGAACCGAACGTCAACGACCCTACGAACTATGGCCAGTTGCTGATGCCGGCCATTGTGCTGGCCACGGCGTCACTCGCCTATGTGTCCCGGCTGACCCGTACGTCGATCGCGGAGAACATGCGCGCCGACTACGTCCGTACGGCCATCGCCAAGGGTCTGCCCCGGCGCCGGGTGGTGACCGTCCACCTGATGCGCAACTCGATGATCCCCGTGGTCACCTACCTGGGCACGGACATCGGCGGCCTGCTCGGCGGTGCCGTCATCACCGAGGGCATCTTCAACATCCAGGGCATCGGCGGCACGATCTACCAGTCGATCATCCGTCGGGAAGGCACCACCCTCGTGGGCCTGGTCACCATCCTCGTGCTCGTGTACCTCGTTGCCAGCCTCCTTGTCGACCTGCTTTACGCGGTCCTTGACCCGAGGATTCGCTATGCCTGACCTGACCAAAACCGACGTCGCCGCACCGGACGACGAGAGCGCGCCCGACCCCGCCCCGCAACCGGTCAAGGCCGAGAAGGCCCGCAGCCTGTGGGGCGACGCCTGGCAGGACCTGCGCCGCAACAAGATCTTCATCGTCTCGTCGGTGCTGATCCTGCTGCTGCTGACGATCACGTTCTTCCCCGGCCTGTTCACCAGCGCCAACCCGGCCTACGGCGACCTGGCCAAGCACTACCTGCAGAAGCCGCAGCTCGGAAAGGTCTTCACGGCCGAGTGGCTGGGCTACGACCAGCAGGGCCGCAGCGTCTACGGCCGGCTCGTCTACGGTGCCCGGGCCTCCATAGCCGTCGGCTTCGGCACCACGCTCATCGTGACGGTCACGGGCGGTCTGGTCGGTATGATCGCCGGTTACTTCGGCGGTGTCCTCGACTCCGTCCTGTCGCGCATCGTGGACGTGTTCTTCGGTATCCCGTTCCTGCTGGGCACCATGGTCGTCCTCAACTCCTTCCCGGACCGGACGATCTGGGTCGTCATGGGCGCCCTGGGCTTCTTCGGCTGGACCCAGCTGGCCCGCGTCATGCGCGGTGCGGTGATCACCACCAAGCAGGCCGACTACGTCCAGGCGGCGAAGGCACTGGGTGCCAGTACCCCGCGCATCCTGTTCCGGCACATCCTGCCGAACACCCTGGCTCCGGTGATCGTCGTCGCGACCATCTCGCTCGGCGTCTACATCGGCGCGGAGGCCACCCTGTCGTTCCTGGGCCTCGGCCTGAACGGTGTCTCCTGGGGCAACGACATCTCCGACGGCGGCGCCCAGATCCGGGTGGCCCAGTGGATCATGCTCTACCCGTCGCTCATGCTCACCCTCACGGTGCTGGCATTCATCATGCTCGGCGAAGCGGTCCGCAACGCCCTTGACCCCAAGACACGCTGAGGGAGGCGTTCATGACCACCATCGAAGAAGTAGCTCCGGTACCGGGGCCCCGCGACGGCGAGGACGCCGCCCTGCTCGAAGTGCGCGACCTGCACGTCGAGTTCGTCACCCGTGAGGGCGTCGTACGAGCCGTCAACGGTGTCAGCTACAACGTGCACGCGGGCGAGACGCTCGCCGTGCTCGGTGAGTCCGGCTCCGGCAAGTCGGTGACCGCACAGGCGATCATGGGCATCCTCGACATGCCGCCGGCGCGGATCCCCCAGGGGGAGATCCTCTTCCAGGGCCAGGACATGCTCAAGATGTCCGCCGAGCAGCGCCGCCGCATCCGCGGTCAGCGCATCGCCATGATCTTCCAGGACGCGCTCAGCTCGCTCAACCCGGTGCTCAGCGTCGGGTACCAGCTGGGCGAGATGTTCCGCGTCCACCACGGCATGTCCAAGAAGGACGCCAAGGTCAAGGCGATCGAGCTGATGGACCGGGTGAAGATCCCGGCCGCCGCCGCCCGTGTGAACGACTACGCGCACCAGTTCTCCGGGGGCATGCGCCAGCGCATCATGATCGCCATGGCGCTGGCCCTGGAGCCGGATCTGATCATCGCCGACGAGCCCACCACGGCCCTCGACGTGACGGTCCAGGCCCAGGTCATGGACCTGCTCGCCGATCTGCAGCGCGAGTACAACATGGGTCTCATCCTGATCACCCACGACCTGGGCGTGGTCGCCGACGTCGCGGACAAGATCGCGGTGATGTACGCGGGCCGGATCGTGGAGCGTGCCCCGGTCCACGAGCTGTACAAGCGTCCGGCGCACCCGTACACCCGCGGCCTGCTGGATTCGATCCCGCGCCTGGACCAGAAGGGCCAGGAGCTGTACGCGATCAAGGGGCTGCCGCCCAACCTGCTGCGCGTTCCGGCCGGTTGCGCCTTCAACCCGCGCTGCCCCAAGGCCGAGGACGTCTGCCGTACCCAGGTCCCCGACCTGCTGCAGGTCACGGAGCCGGACGGCACCGAGCTGGCCGGCCGCGGTTCGGCGTGCCACTTCTGGAAGGAGACGATCCATGGCTGAGCCCAGCAGGAACGAGGAGCCGCAGGACGTCACGCCGAACGTCTCCGACGTCGAGGTGGTCGACGCCCGGTCCGGCGAGGAGTCGGTCGCCGCGATCGAGGCGCCCGTCGAGCGGGGCGAGCCGATCCTCCAGGTGCGCAACCTGGTGAAGCACTTCCCGCTCACCATGGGCATCCTGTTCAAGAAGCATGTCGGCGCCGTCAAAGCGGTCGACGGCATCTCCTTCGACCTGTACCAGGGCGAGACCCTGGGCATCGTGGGCGAGTCCGGCTGCGGCAAGTCCACCGTCGCCAAGCTCCTGATGAACCTGGAGCGGGCGACGGCCGGCGAGGTCTTCTACAAGGGCCAGGACATCACCAAGCTGTCCGGGCGCGCGCTGAAGGCCGTACGGCGCAACATCCAGATGGTCTTCCAGGACCCGTACACCTCGCTCAACCCGCGTATGACGGTCGGCGACATCATCGGGGAGCCCTTCGACATCCACCCCGAGGTGGCCCCCAAGGGCGACCGGCGCCGCAAGGTGCAGGAGCTGCTCGACGTCGTCGGTCTCAACCCCGAGTACATCAACCGGTATCCGCACCAGTTCTCCGGCGGTCAGCGTCAGCGCATCGGTATCGCGCGCGGCCTTGCCCTCAACCCGGAGATCATCATCTGCGACGAGCCGGTGTCGGCCCTCGACGTGTCCGTCCAGGCGCAGGTCATCAACCTGATGGAGCGACTGCAGGACGAGTTCAACCTCTCCTACATCTTCATCGCCCACGACCTGTCGATCGTCCGGCACATCTCGGACCGGGTCGGGGTGATGTACCTCGGCCGGATGGCCGAGATCGGCACCGACGAGCAGATCTACGACCATCCGACGCACCCCTACACCCAGGCGCTGTTGTCGGCGGTCCCGGTGCCGGACCCGGATGCCCGTGAGGGCCGGGAGCGGATCATCCTGACCGGCGACGTGCCGTCCCCGGCCAACCCGCCGTCCGGCTGCAGCTTCCGGACCCGCTGCTGGAAGGCGCAGGACAAGTGCGCCGAGGAGACGCCGCTGCTGGCGGTCCCCGAGCGCTTCAGGGGCTCGGACTCCGAGGCCGCGCACGAGTCGGCGTGCCACTTCGCCGAGGAGAAGGACGTCGTCCACGCGGCCTGACGTCTCCAAGGCATGTTCCCGGTTCCCGGTACCGCTTCAGGTGCTGGGAACCGGCGTTTGCACGGGGGAACTCGCACGGGAGAAAGAGATGCTGCACCACGTCGAGCTCTGGGTCCCTGACCTGCGGCGCGCGGTACACGAATGGGGCTGGCTGCTCGGCCGGCTCGGCTACGACTCGTACCAGGAATGGCCGCACGGCCGCAGTTGGCGGCAGGGGACCGCGTATCTCGTCGTCGAACAGTCGTCGGCGATGACAGGCGGTCACCACGATCGGATGCGCCCAGGCCTCAACCACCTCGCGTTCCACGCCGGAAGCCGCCACCAGGTCGACGCGTTGGCGGCCGAGGCGCCTCGCCACGGGTGGGCGCCGCTCTTCGCGGAGAGGTATCCGCACGCGGGTGGCCCTGAGCACTACGCGGCCTATCTCGCCAACTCGGACGGATTCGAGGTCGAGTTGGTGGCGGCCGACGCCGATGTCACGTCCTGACCCGTGCCCAGTGGCACGCCACCTGCTCCCCGCTGCCGCCGCCCAGCACCTCCGGATCCTGGGTTCGGCAGTCGTCCGCGACGCCCGCGCGTTCCGCTTCCCCGCTCGCCAGGATCTGGCAGCGGACATGGAATCGGCAGCCGGTGGGGACACGGGAGGGGTCGGGGGGCTCGCCGGTGAGTACCACGGGGTCGCCCGGCGCCTCCGGGAGGACCGACAACAGGGCCTGGGTGTACGGGTGTCGCGGTGCCGAGAGGACCTGTTCGACGCCCCCCGTTTCCACGATCCGGCCCAGGTACATCACCGCGACCCGGTCGGCGATGTTCCACGCCAGGCCCAGATCGTGGGTCACCACCAGGGCGGACAGGCCCAGTTCGGCCCGCAGGCGCAGCAGCAGGGCCAGGATCTCGCCGCGCACGGAGGCGTCCAGCGAGGCCACCGGTTCGTCGGCGACGATGAGTTCGGGCTCCAGGACCAGGGCACCGGCGATGACCACGCGCTGACGCTGGCCTCCGGACAGCTCGTGCGGGTAGCTCAGGAAGAAGCGCTCGGGCGGTCGCAGGCCCGCCCGGGAAAGGGCCCCCGCGACCGCCGCCCGCTCGTCTCCGGCGTACCCGTGGATGCGCAGTCCCTCGGCCACGGCGTCGTACACCGTGTGCCGCGGGTTCAGTGATCCGGTCGGATCCTGCAACACCAGCTGGACGCGCCCGCGGTACGCCTTCAGCGCCCGTGAGGAGTACTCGAGCGGCTTCCCGCCGAAGCTGACGCGGCCCGCGGTCGGCCGTACCAGGCCGAGGAGCGAACGGGCCAGCGTCGTCTTGCCGCAGCCGGACTCACCGACCAGCGCGATGATCTCGCCCTGCCGGATGTCCAGGTCGACGCCGTCGACGGCACGGGCGGTCGGAGCGCCGTGCCGGCCGGGGAAAGCGACATGGAGGCCCTCGGCGGCCAGCAGCGGCGGGGTGGTGTCCGGGGACGCGGGGGCCGGCGCGTGCCGGTCCTCCGGCAGGGTCTCCTGGTCCTCGGTCACGGCGCTCCGCTCCTCATGTCTTCCCCCTCGGGTGTCTGTCCGGGTACCGCCGTGTCCGCCGCCACGTGCACGCACGCGGCCCGTCTCCCCGGGCCCGCCTCCCGCAACTCCTGGTCCTGCACGGCGCAGGACTCCAGTGCCACCGGGCAGCGCGGGTGGAAGGCGCAGCCGGAAGGCAGCGCGGCCGGATCCGGTGGATCGCCCGGCAGGCCACGCGGCGCGAACCGCGACGCCGGGTCGCCGATGCGGGGGAACGCCGCCGACAGGGCCTCCGCGTAGGGGTGCCGGGCGCCCCCGGGCACCTCCCGGGCCGGGCCCTCCTCGACGACTCGGCCCGCGTACATCACGGCAAGGCGGTCGCAGGTGTCGGCGAGGACCGCCAGGTCGTGACTGATCATGATCAGGCCCAGGTCCTGCTCGGTGACGAGCTGTTGGATCAGCCGCAGGATCTGCGCCTGGATCATCACGTCAAGGGCCGTCGTGGGCTCGTCGGCGATGATCAGTCTCGGGTCGCAGGCCAGCGCCATGGCGATCATGACGCGCTGGCGCTGGCCGCCGGAGAGTTCGTGCGGATACGCCGAAGCCCGCGCCGATGGCAGACCCACGTGCTCCAGCAGTTCACCGGCCCTCCTCCGTGCCGCGGCCGTGGTCGCCTGGCGGTGCAGCAGAATCGGCTCCGCGATCTGGTCGCCCACGCGGTGCACGGCGTTGAGCGAGTGCATCGCCCCCTGGAAGACGATCGAGGCGCCTGCCCAGCGGACCGCCCGCACCCGCCCCCACCGCATCGTCAGGATGTCCTCGCCGTCCAGCAGGATCTCCCCGCCGATCCGGGTCCCGGCCGGCAGCAGCCTGAGCAGCGCGAGCGCCAGCGTCGACTTGCCGCAGCCCGACTCGCCCGCGATGCCGAGCTTCTGGCCGGCCTCCAGTGACAGATCCACGCCGCGTACGGCGGCTGCCCCGGTCGCGTAGGTCACCTTGAGGTCCCGGACCTCCAGCAGCGTCAACGGGCCACCCCCAGCCTGGGGTTGAGTACGGACTCCACCGCGCGCCCGCACAGCGTGAACGCCAGCGCGACCACGGCGATCGCGATGCCCGGCGGTACCAGATACCACCAGTCGCCGGAGCTGACCGCGCCCGCCTCGCGTGCCTCCTGGAGCAGGCCACCCCAGGACACGACCGTCGGATCGCCGAGCCCGAGGAAGGCGAGGGTCGCCTCGGCGAGGATGGAGGAGGAGATGATCAGGGTGGCCTGTGCCAGCACCAGCGGCATCACGTTGGGCAGCACATGCCGGGACATGACGTGCCAGTGCCCGCCGCCGAGAGCCTTCGCGCGTTCGATGTACGGCCGGGACTCCACCGCCAGCGTCTGCGCCCGCACCAGCCTGGCCGTGGTCGGCCAGGACGTCACGCCGATCGCCAGCACGATCGTGCCCAGCGAGCGGGACATGACGGTGGCCAGCGCGATGGCGAGCACCAGCGTCGGCATCACCAGGAACCAGTCCGTGACCCGCATCATCACGGTGGCGTACCACCCACGGAAGTGCCCGGCGGTGACCCCGGCCAGAGTGCCGATCAGCACCGAGAGCAGAGCCGCGAGCAGCCCGATGAGCAGCGAGACCCGCGTGCCCCAGACGAGCAGGCCCAGCAGATCGCGCCCGAACCGGTCGGTGCCCAGCGGGAACTCCCCGCTCGGGCTCTCCATCGGCTGTCCCGGCGCCTGAGTCACGGACGCGACGTCCGAGCCGACGGTCAGCGGCGCGGTCAGCGCGGCCAGCGCGAAGAGGGCGAGCAGAGCCAGGCCCAGGAGGCCGGCGCGGTGGCCGCGGTACCGCTTCCAGAACCGGCCGGCGGAGGCGCGGCGCCGCTGCCGGGCGAGCTGCCGCGGACCGGCCGGAGCCCGCGCCGCCGGGGGAGTGACTTCGGCGGTCATCGGCCCACCCTGGGATCGAGGAGCGGATAGAGCAGGTCGGCCAGCGTGTTCATCACGATCACCGCCGCGGCGAAGACGAAGAACAGCCCCTGTACCAACGGGAGATCGGGCACGCTCAGCGCCTGGTAGAAGAGCCCGCCGAGGCCCGGCCAGGAGAAGACCGTCTCGACGAGGATCACTCCCGCGACGGTCCGGCCGAGGTTGACGAAGATCAGCGTCATGGTCGGCAGCATGGCGTTCGGCACGGCATGCCGACGCCGGACCAGGTCGTCCCTGAGGCCCTTGGCGCGGGCGGTCGTCAGATAGTCGCCGCCCATCTCGTCGAGCAGCGCCGAGCGCGTGACGAGCAGGGTCTGCCCGTACTCGACCGCGACCAGCGTCACCACCGGCAGGGCGAGATGGTGGGCGACATCGAGGACGTACGCGAAGCCGGTCTCACCGCCCGACTCCATGCCGCCGGTCGGGAAGAGCCCGGGGATCGGGCCCATGCCCACCGAGAAGACGATGATGAGCAGCAGCCCGAGCCAGAACGACGGAATCGAGTAGAGGGCGAGCGCCAGACCGGTGTTGAACCGGTCGCCCGGTCCGCCGCTCCGCCACGCCGCGCGGGTGCCCAGGAAGACGCCGAGCGCGGTGTACAGGACGAACGCGGTGACGGTGAGGAGCAGTGTGTTCGGCAGCGCCTCGGTGATCTTGTCGATGACCGGCGCCCGGAACTGGTACGACGTGCCGAGGTCGCCGGTGAGGGCCTTGCCGCAGTAGTCCGTGAACTGATGCCACAGCGGCAGATCGAGGCCGAACTCCCTTCGGTAGGAGGCAAGTTGAGCGGCCGACACCTGACGGCCGCCCGTCATGGTCCTGACCGGGTCGCCGGGGATCAGCCGGAAGAGGAAGAAACTGGTGACGAGGACGGCGAGCAGGGAGACGACGGCGCCGCCCAGCTTGCCCGCCCCGTACCGCAGATAGGCGGCCCGGTCGCGGCGGTGACCGCGGTCCGAGGGGGTGGCGAGGGCCGCCGTCCCGTCGGACTGCGCGACCGGCGCCGGTACTCCGTCAGCGGTCATCAACAGCCTTTCGGCGCGAGGTCGTTCATCGGCTACTCACGATCCTCTGCACCGGCCCGGCGGCGCATCACGAAGAACACCACGGCGCCGACGACGACCGCGAGAACGCCAGCGGTGCCCGCGATGACCCCCGTCGAGCCGGAGTCGCCGGACGAGCTGTCGGCGGAGGCGGGAACCGCCGACCACCAACTCCAGTAGCCGTCCTGGCCGTAGATGTTGCCCGCCTTCTCCGGCATGGTGGTGATCGACTTGATCTGGTCCGTGCGGTAGGCCTCGACCGCGTTCGGGTACGCCATGACGTTCATGTACCCGAGGTCGTACAGCCGTGACTCCATCTGCTTGACGATGTTCGCCCGTTCGGCCGGGTCGTACTCGGCGAGCTGCCGCGTGTACAGGCCGTCGTACTGCTTGTCGCAGATGAAGTTGTCGGTCGCGCCCACGTCCTTGGGCGTGGCGGGCAGGGCCCCGCAGGTGTGGATCGACAGGACGAAGTCCGGGTCGGGGTTGACGGACCAGCCGTCGAAGGCGAGGTCGTAGGTGCCCGCGAGCCAGGGATCGCTCACGTTGTCCAGGCAGTCGAGCGTCACACCGATGCCGAGGTCGCCCCACCACTCCTGGAGGTACTGGCCGACGGCCTTGTCGTTGGGATCGGTGGCGTGGCACAGGATGCGATACGTGATCGGCTTGCCGTCCTTGCCGACCCGTTTGCCGTCGCCGTTCTTCCGGTAGCCGGCCTCGTCGAGGAGCCGGCCCGCCGTCGTGGGGTCGTAGGCGAGTTTCTGGCCTGCCGACGGTTTCCAGAAATACGTCGAGAAGCGCGGCGGGATGTAGCCCTCGCCCTCGACCGCGTGGCCCTGGAAGACCCTGTCGATGAGGGTCGTACGGTCCACGGCCGTGAACAGCGCGTGCCGCACCCGCTCGTCGAGCAGCGAGGGGTCTCCGTCACCGAACTTCTCACCGTTCGCGGCCTTCGCGCCCGGGTTGACGGCCAGGGCGTAGAAGCGGCGGCCGGGCGCCTCGTTGACGTGGATGTTCTTCACGCCCTTGAGGGACTTGGCCTGAGCGGGCGTCAGGGCGGGGGCCCCGGCGACGAAGGAGACCTCGCCCTTGCGCAGGGCGGCGACGGCGGCGTCCTGGTCCTTGTAGTACCGGAAGACCAGCTCGTCGAACTTCGGTGCTCCGCGCCAGAAGCTCTTGTTGGCCTTGAGCCGGACGTAGCTGTCGGCCTTGTAACCGGTGAGGACGAACGGCCCGTTGCCGACGACGGGGAAGCTCTTGTCGTTGTTGAACCTGGAGAAGTCCCCGACCTTCTCCCAGACGTGCTTGGGCACGATCGGCACGTCGAGGGCGGCCATCGTGGCCTGCGGCTTCTTCAGCTCGATGACGAGCCGGTCCGGGCTCGGAGCCGTCACTTTCTCGAAGTTGCCGACGTAGCTGCCGTTCGAGGTGGCGGCCCCCTCGTCGGTCATCATCTTGTTGAACGTCCACGCTGCGTCCTCGGCGGTTGCCCGCTGCCCGTCCGACCACTTGGAGTCGGAGCGGATCGTGTACGTCCAGGTGAGTTTGTCGGCGGACGACGTCCACTTGGTGGCGAGCCCCGGAACCGGGTGGGCGTCCTTGGGGTCGTAGTTGGTCAGGTACTCGTACATCAGCCGGTGGATGCTGGTGCTGACCAGCCGGGACGCCAGGAAGGGGCTCAGGGAGTCGACGCTCTGGGCGACGGCGACGGTGAGGACCTTGTCGCCCTCCGCCGCCGACGCCTGCTGGGGTGCGAGGCCGAACGGAGCCGAGACGGCGGCCGAGAGGGTCAGGGCGGCGGTGAGGAGCCGGAGCGTACCGCTCCTCGGGCTTCGGTTCGCTGTGCTGCGCCGGTCGTGAGCGTTCATAGCACCAGGCCTCGTGTCATCACTCGCACAGGAACGGCTGGGTGGGGCAGCCGGGCCCGGCTCGACCGGGTGGGGTCAAGTGGGTCGATCAGGTATCTAACAGTGGCGCTCTGTGCCCGTCAACGGTGCCTCCACCGTGTGTGGCCTGCGGAAATGCGAGATTGACCTGATCGTACGACCGCTATTGGTCCAAACCGGTGAAGCCTCCCTGGTGGGAGCTTGACGGCCCCTGAACGAGAGCGGCCCGCCGGATTCTCCGGCGGGCCGCTCTCTATGGGGCTACTTCCACTCGAGGCCCCAGACGTTGCTGTTCTTCTTCACTGGAGCGGTCATCCACTTGGTCCACACGGTCGTCTCTTTGTACTTGCAGTTGGCGTCGTACTTGTACGTGTACTTGCGGACCTTGAACTTCTTGGACTCGTGGAACATGGTCATCCGGACCTTGGTCTTGCCGGCCTTGTTCGTGGGCGTGAGCGTGTACTCCCAGTTGCTGGACTTCGACCAGGATCCGCCGACGGTCACACTGAACGACGTGCTCGCCTTGGCGAAGATGGCCGAGGCCTCGGCTTCGACGCCCGCAGTGCCGCTGGCGTTCACCTCGGCGGTCTCGTTTTCGCCGTACTTGATTTCGCTCTTGATGTTGTCGTACACCCAGTTGCTGTGCAGGTTCGTCGCCTTCTGCACCGTCGACTTGTTCGTGATCTTGTAACCCTTGCCGGGGTCCGGCGCACACGCGGCCGAGGCCGGCGCGGCGATGCCGCCCACGATGCCGCCCGCGACAATGGCGGTGGTGATGACGCTACTTGCGAGTTTCCGCATGGATGATGCCCTTCAAGTGAGTAAAGCCGGTCGGCGACTTGTGTCGAACTGATGGCTCTGCCTGGCCTTGGCACCGACGGCGCGGTCATGACCGTTGCCGTGGAATGAAGGACTCACCAGAACCCCCGTCAGCAGCTGCTGCTCGCCCGCCGGAGACGGCAGTTGGGCGAGTGACGCAGAAGCTGGGGCAGAGAATTGACCGCGTGTCGGCGGGATGGCAAGCGAGGGATGGTGTGCCGAAGATGCGCGTATGCCTTGACAGCTGTGATCACCACCGGGCAAAGCGTGCGAACAAGGGCTCGCGTGGAAGCTGGGCGACTTGGTTCGTCGCTCTTGTGTTGATTTCCGATATCTCGTGAAGTGTATAAAGTGATCAACATCTCTCTGTGGGGGCTCATGTGCTTTGCGACATGAAAGGCGTGCTCAAGAACTGGCCAAGGGCGGAACCGCCTACCGCAGCGGGTCCGTCTTTCTGATCGTTGGGGTGCCTCGCGGTTCTGTCGGACGCGCGAGGTGTGCCGGTCGTTCCAGTGCACGGGGAGAGTGGCGAAAGTGTTTGTTGTGACAGATCGCAGACATGGCAACACCTGCGACGGAGTGACGAGCGAATCGCTCGGCAGACCCCTCGGGGTGGCTGTGCGTGCCAGGCGCCTGGAAATGGGGCTGACACAGGAACGGGTCGCGGCTCAGGCGGGCATGAGCCAGGGGGCGCTGTCGCGCCTGGAGCACGGCAGGGGGGTGCCGACCTTGCCGCTCCTGGAGCGGCTGGCGGCGGCCATGTCGTCGAACCTGCTGATCGCGCTGTCGCCGCACGGCGATTTCCGTGTGGTCTTCAGGACGCCCGTGCGGTGACCGATCCGCTGAGGTGAGTGATGCCCGATGCCGGTCTCCCCTGGGAGGCCGGCATCGGGCATGAGTGCCGCAACAGGCCTGTCGCCGGCGTCCTCGGTCCGACCCGGAGCGTTCTTACCGACGTCCTGTATTCCTACATCGACCCGTAGGTCCGGCACTCCGAGGAGGAACGAACCACCGTGACCACACTGACCAAGCCCGAGGGCGCACCGGCCCCGACCGGTCCGGACGGCTTCCTCTCGGTCCGCGATCTCAAGGTGCAGTTCTCCACCGAGGACGGCATCGTCAAGGCGGTCGACGGACTCTCCTTCGACGTCGAGCGCGGCAGGACCCTGGGCATCGTGGGCGAGTCCGGATCGGGCAAGTCCGTCACGAACCTGACGATCCTCGGTCTGCACAACCCGATGAGCACGACCGTCGACGGCGAGATCGTCCTCGACGGCAAGGAACTCGTCACCGCCACGGAGAAGGAACTGGAGCAGCTCCGCGGCAACAAGATGGCGATGATCTTCCAGGACCCGCTGACCGCGCTCGCCCCGTACTACACGGTGGGCCGCCAGCTGTCCGAGCCGTTCATGAAGCACCGCGGAGCCTCCAGGAAGGAGGCCAAGGACCGTGCGGTCCAGATGCTGGAGAAGGTCGGCATCCCACAGCCCAGGACACGCTTCGACGACTACCCGCACCAGTTCTCCGGCGGTATGCGCCAGCGCGCGATGATCGCCATGGCGCTGATGTGCGACCCCGATCTGCTGATCGCCGACGAGCCCACCACCGCGCTGGACGTGACGGTGCAGGCCCAGATCCTGGACCTGCTCAAGGACCTCCAGCAGGAGTTCGGCTCCGCGATCATCTTCATCACGCACGACCTCGGCGTCATCTCGAACATGGCCGACGACCTGCTGGTGATGTACGCGGGCCGGGCCGTGGAGCGCGGCAGCGTGAAGGAAGTGCTCCGCACGCCGAAGCACCCGTACACCTGGGGTCTGCTCACCTCCATGCCGCGCCTGGACGGCGACATCGACGAGGCGCTGACGCCGATCCCCGGCTCGCCGCCCTCGCTGCTCAACCCGCCCCCGGGCTGCCCCTTCCACCCGCGCTGTGCCTTCACCGGCGAGGTGCCGGGCAGCCGCTGCACCGCCGTACGGCCGTCGCTGGCGGACGGGCGCGCCTCCGCGTGCCATCTGTCGGCGGAGCAGAAGCAGACCATCTTCATCGACAAGATCCAGCCCCGGCTGCGGTAGGGAGCACCGAGACATGAGTGACAACCTCACCCTCCCCGCACAGCAGGGTTCCAGCGGTACGTCGACCGAGGAACTGCTCAAGGTCGAGGGCCTCACGAAGCACTTCCCGATCTACGGCGGCTTTCCGGTCAAACGGAAGGTCGGTGCCGTACAGGCGGTCGACGGCATCGATCTGACCATCGGTGTCGCCGAGAGCGTCGGCATGGTGGGCGAGTCCGGCTGCGGCAAGTCGACCGCGGGCCGGCTCCTCACCCGTCTGCTGGAGCCGACCGGCGGCAGGATCACGTACTCCGGCCAGGACATCACACACGCCTCGCGCAGGCAGCTGGCGCCGGTCCGCTCCGAGATCCAGATGATCTTCCAGGACCCGTACAGCTCCCTGAACCCGCGGCAGACCGTCGGTACGATCATCAAGTCGCCGATGGAGGTCAACGGGATCGAGCCGGCGGGCGGCCGGGAGAAGCGGGTCCGGGAGCTGCTGGAGCTGGTCGGGCTCAACCCCGAGCACTACAACCGCTTCCCGCACGAGTTCTCCGGCGGTCAGCGTCAGCGCATCGGGGTGGCCCGTGCGCTCGCCCTGAAGCCGAAGCTGATCGTGGCGGACGAGCCGGTCTCAGCGCTGGACGTCTCCATCCAGGCCCAGGTGGTGAACCTCCTCAAGAAGGTCCAGGAGGAGATGGGCATCGCGTTCCTGTTCATCGCCCACGACCTGGCGATCGTGCGGCACTTCTCGCAGCGGGTCGCGGTGATGTACCTCGGCAAGATCGTCGAGGTCGGCGACCGGGACTCGATCTACAACCGCCCGCGTCACCCGTACACGCACGCACTTCTGTCGGCCGTCCCCGAGGTGGCGATGGACGACGAGACGGAGGCCCGTGAGCGCATCCGCCTCGCCGGTGACGTCCCCTCGCCGATCCACCCGCCGTCCGGCTGCCGTTTCCGTACGCGCTGCTGGAAGGCCCAGGACAAGTGCGCGAGCGAGGAGCCCCCGCTGGTCCGGATCTCCGGCAACCGTGAGGGCCACCTGACGGCCTGCCACTTCCCGGAGGACCCGACGACGGAGGCCCGCGCCGAGGACGTCGTCCTGGACCCGGCGCTGAAGGCGCTGGAGGCGGACGCCAAGCAGGACTGAGGTTCCGGGATTCCGGGACGTGAAGTCGGCCGGGGGTGAGGAGCAGCGGCTCCTCACCCCCGGCTTTTATTCGTTCGACACACGGGTGCCGGGTCCGGGACGCTCACACGCGGTATCCCTCACATGGCCTGGAGGCCTCGTTGTCTTTCCCGACGATCCACAACATCACCTTCGACACCACCGGTGACCCCTACGATCTCGGCCTGTTCTGGAGCGTGGTGTTCGGCCGCCCGCTGGCCGACGACGACAAGCCCGGCGACCCTGCGGCGGTGCTCCAGGACCCGGACGGCGGGCCCACGCTGCTGTTCATCCAGGTGCCGGAGGGCAAGTCGGTGAAGAACCGCCTGCATCTCGACCTGCGCCCGCACGGGCGCACCCGGGACGAGGAGGTCGAGCGGGTCGTCTCCCTCGGAGCCCGGGTCGTCGCGGACCACCGCAGGCCCGACGGCGGCGGGTGGGCGCTCATGGCCGACCCCGAGGGCAACGAGTTCTGCGTGGAGCGGGGAGAACTGGGCTGATCAGCAGACCTGCGCGGTGACGTAGTCCGCGTGGAACTCCCGGCGCTGCGCCGGCGTCAGATGGCAGGCGGCGCCATGGGCGGGCGTACGGGGCAGGAGGGGGCGCCGGGTCGCGCAGTGGCCCTCCGGGACCTGTTCCGTGAACGCGCAGCGTGGCTCGAAGCGGCAGCCCGGGAGCGGGTCGAGGAGTGACGGGGGCGTGCCCGGGATCGGGGACAGCGGGATGTCCACCGGGGAGCGCAGCGTCGGCATCGAGCCCAACAGGCCCCAGGTGTACGGGTGTTCAGGCGTCCTCAGTACCTCGGCCCGGGTACCTCGCTCCACCGCCCGGCCCGCGTACATCACCAGGATGTCGTCCGCCATACGGGAGATGACCCCGAGGTCGTGCGTGATGAAGACGATCGACGTGCCGAACTCCTGCTGGAGGTCCCCCAGCAGGTCCATGATCTGGGCCTGGACCGTGACGTCCAGGGATGTCGTCGGTTCGTCGGCGATGAGGAGTTCGGGGTCGCACACCAACGCCATGGCGATCATCACCCGTTGGCGCATACCGCCGGAGAACTGGTGAGGGTAGTCGTCGGCGCGGAGTGCCGGCTGCGGGATGCCGACGCGCCTCAGCATCTCCACCGCACGGGCCCTGGAATCCCTCCGGGACGCGCCCGTGTGCTTGGCGTACGTCTCCGCGATCTGCCGGCCCACCGTGTGGAACGGTGACAGGGACGTCAGCGCGTCCTGGAAGATCATCGCCATCCTGCTGCCGCGTAGCTTCTCCAGTTCCCGCTCCCGCGCCGTCAGCAACTCCTTGCCGTCGAGCAGGATCTCGCCGGACAGCGTCGTGCGCCTACGGTCGTGCAGGCCCAGGATCGCCAGGTTCGTCACCGACTTGCCCGAGCCGGACTCGCCGACGATGCCCAGGGTCCGGCCGCGTTCCACGTCGAAGGACAGGCCGTCCACCGCCCGCACCACACCGTCGTCGGTGGCGAAGTGGACCTTCAGGTCCCGCACGGAGAGGAAGGGCTCGGCCGGCGGCGGGGCGTGCGGTGAGGTCATCAAGTCCCCCTACGCCAGCCTGATCCGCGGGTCGATCAGCGCGTACACCGCGTCCACCACGATGTTCGCCACGACGATCGCCGCCGCGGCCACCAGGACCACCCCCAGCAGCAGCGGCAGGTCGTTGTCCCGTACCGCCTTGATGGACAGGGCACCGATGCCGTGCAGGCCGAAGGTCTCCTCCGTGATGATCGCGCCGCC
Source organism: Streptomyces sp. SID12501 (assembly GCF_010550245.1). Lineage (GTDB taxonomy): Bacteria > Actinomycetota > Actinomycetes > Streptomycetales > Streptomycetaceae > Streptomyces. The sequence continues at coordinate 48,606 of NZ_JAAGLU010000013.1, read as the reverse complement.
GAGAAGATAGCCGATGTCGAGGCCCAGGATCGTGACGATCGGGCCCATCGCGCCCCGCCAGGCGAACCGGAAGAACACCGTGCGGCGGGACAGGCCCTTGGCGCGGGCCGTACGGACGTAGTCCTCGGCGAGGGTCTCCACGAGCTGGGAGCGGGTCATCCGGGTGTAGTTGGCGGTGAAGATGATCGCGAGGACGAACCAGGGCAGCAGCAGGCCCTTGAACCAGGCCACCGGGTCCTGGCTGAAGCCGACGCTGTCCTGGGGGCGGGGGAGGATGCCCCACTGGTCGGAGAGGTAGTACATGGCCACCACGCCGACGATGTAGATCTGCAGGGACGAGCCGATCAGCGAGACCGACGAAGCGATCTTGTCCAGGGCCCGGCCCTGCTTCACCGCCGCGAGCATGCCCGTACCGACACCGAGGACCACGAAGACCACCGTGCTGCCCAGGGTGAGGGACAGCGTGGTGGGGAAGCGGTTGGTGATCAGGCCGAGGACCGGCTCGTGGTTGGTGAAGGAGTAGCCGAGGCAGGGCGCGGCGCAGTGCCCGAGGCCGCTGTAGTCACGGCCCACGAACACGCCCGCCAGCCAGTGCCAGTACTGCACCGGCAGCGGGTCGTCGATGCCCAGGTTGCGCCGGACGAGCGCGAGCGTCTCCGGCGTGCAGAGCTTGCCGCAGGCGCTGCGGGCCGGGTCGCGCGGGGCGACGTAGAAGAGGACGAAGGTGATCGCGCTGATGACGAGGAGGATCATCAGCGCGCTGAGTGTCCGGCGGAGGATGAAGCGGAACATGGCGATCGGATTCCCTGGCGGAACCCCCGGCACCGGTCCCTGGTGGGCGGGACCGGTGCCGGAGTGGTCGGGTGTGCGGGAGCGCCCCGTCAGGGGCGCGGGGAACTGCGCGACCAGCCCCCACGGGCCTGAAGCAAAAGAACTGCCTATGCCTTCGCGTACAGCTTGTAGAGAACGAACGACGAGTTCAGGGGGTCGTACTCGGCGCCGCCCACCTTGCTGCCGCCCAGATAGAAGCGGCGCTGATACGTCTCGGGGATGACCGGCGCCTCCTTCTCCATGAGCTCCTTGTCCAGGGCTGCCCACGCCGCGTTGGCCTTCGTCGGGTCGGCGAGGGCGGCGGCCTTGTCGATCGCCGCGTCGACCCAGTTCACCTTCAGCTGCGAGACGTTGTTCGCGCCGTTGGCGATCGTCCGGCCGTCGAAGAGGGGTTGGAGCATGGTGTAGCCGGTGGGCCAGTCCGGGGACCAGCCGAACCACATCACGTCGAAGGAGTTGTCGATCTGCTGGATCTGGTCGTAGTAGCTGGTCGACTCCACCGGCTTGACGACCGGGTCGAAGCCGGCCTCCTTCAGGGCGTTGGCGATGACGACCTTGGTCTTCTCGTACGCGTCGTTGGCGCCCTGCGGGTAGGTGTAGACGATCTTCTGACCGAGCTTGCCGGCCTCCTTCAGCAGCGCCTTCGCCTTCGCGGTGTCGCCCTGCGGCTTCGTCAGCTTGCCGTAGATGTCGAACTTCACCCGGCCCGCCATGTCGGGGCCGAGGATCGTGGTCGCGTAGTCGCCGGCGGAGGGGCCGCCGTAGATCGTCCGGATCTGCTGCAACGGCCAGGCATAGTTGAGGGCCTGACGGACTCTCAGATCGGTGATCCGCCTGCAGTTGATGGCGTAGTAGTACAGGCCGGCCGACAGCCCGTCGACGGTACGGCTCTTCAGGTCGGGAGTGGTCAGCACCTTCTGGATACGCTCGGCCGGCACCGCGCTGTACGCCATCACCGCGTACTGGTCGGTCCCGGAGTCCGCGATGAGCCGGTCGGTGGCCTGGAGTGCCTCGGGGCCGAACTCGAAGGCGAACGTGTCCGGGTAGGCGTTGCGGATCGGGTCGGTCGCCGGGTCCCAGTGGGTGTTGCGGACCACCGTCAGCGACTTGTCGACGGAGTGTGACTTGAGCCGGTACGGACCGCAGGAGAACGGGTCCTTGTCGTACTTCTCCTTGGTGTCGTGCTTGGCCGACACCGCTCCGTACGACTGCATGGCCAGCGTCCAGTTGAGGTCCGGGCGGGCCGTCTTCAGGTGGAAGGTGATCGTCTTCTTCGCGGTGTCCGTGACGACCGAGTCGAGGTGCTTGCCGCTGTACGGGCCCTTGTAGACCGAGCGGAAGTCGTTGGTGCCGGTCAGTGCGGCCTGGAGGTAGGTGGCGCCCTCGGTGGTGAAGGTGGCGAAGCCGCGCTCGATGCCGTGCCGTACGTCCTCGACGGTCAGCTCGCTGCCGTCCTCCCACTTCAGCCCGTCCTTCAGGGTGAAGGTCCAGGTCCTGCCGCCGTCCGCCATGGTGCCGGTGTCGGTGGCGAGGTCGCCGACGAGCTTCATCGCGCCGCCGTCGACGCGGTAGCCGGTCAGACAGCGGATGTAGAGGTTGCCGATCTCGGAGTTCCACGCGAAGTAGATGCGCTGCGGGTCGAGGTGCGAGAAGTCCTGCGGGCCGATAGGCCGGATCGTGCCGCCCTTCTTCGCCCCCGGGATCTCCGGCGCGGGCCCCGTGGAGTCCGCCTTGGTGCCGATGCTGACCGACGAGTACTTGCCGGCCGCGACCGCGCCGCTCCCCGACGTACCGTCACCGCCTCCACCACCGCTGCTGCACGCGGACAGGACCATGGAGCCGCCGGCGGCTACCGAGGTGGCGATGACGAAGTTTCTGCGCGAGAGAGACATGGGGTTTCCTGCCTGAATCAGGGAGAAGGGGTGTTTCCCGTGCGGGGGGAGAGGAGGAGGCCGGCGCCGTTGTTCAGCGCCTGGTTTTCGGGTCCAGTGCGTCGCGCACGGAGTCGCCGAGGAGGTTGAAGGCGATCACGAAGATCACCATCGACAGGCCGGGGAAGAGCATGTAGGTGATGTCGTTCTGGTAGACCTGCGCCCCGCGCTGGATCATCACGCCCCAGTCGGGTGTGGGGTCGCTGAGCCCGACCCCGAGGAAGGCGAGCGCCGCCTCGGTGGTGACGTACATGGGCAGCGCGAGGGTGGCCTGGATGAGGATCGGGGTCCACAGGTTGGGCAGCAGCTCCCGGAACACGATCCGGGCCGGTGAGGCGCCGGTGACCTTGGCGGACTCGACGAACTCCCGCTCGCGCAGGGCGAGTACCTCACCGCGCAGCAGCCGGGCGAGGGGAGCCCAGCCGAACGCGGTCATCACGGAGATGAGGCTGACGACGGTCAGCCAGGTCGGGGTGTTCTCCTCCGGCGACACGAAGATCGAGATCATCACCGGCCAGAAGGCGATGAAGAACAGGGTGGAGGGGAACGCCAGCAGGATGTCGATGACTCGGCCGACGAAGCCGTCGATGCGCCCGCCCAGATAGCCGGCGGTGAGACCGACGGCGATGCCGAGCAGGGTGACCAGCGCTGTCGTCACCGTGGCGATGAGCAGCGAGTTGCGGATGCCGTAGATCAGCAGGGTGAAGACGTCCCGGCCGAGCTGCGGTTCGACCCCGAACCAGAAGCCGCCGCTGATGCCGCCGTTGGGCCGGATCGGGAACCCGAACTCGTTGAGCAGACCGGTGCCGTTCTGGCCGTATGTCGTGTACGGGTCCTTGCCGTAGACCTTGGAGATCAGCGGGGCGCCGATGCCCGCCACGAAGAACAGCACGACCACGACGGCCGAGACGACGCCGGTGCGGTCGCGCCGGAAGCGCAGCCAGGCGATCCGCCCCGGCGAGCGGCCGGTGCCGCCGCGGGCAGGCGCGGATGGCGCCGGCCCCGCGGCACCGGAATCGGCCGCCACCTGGGGTGCGGTGGCGGAAGGCATAGGCGAGGTCATGGTGCTCCAGGCCCGGAGTGGTGAGGGGTCCCGCGTACAGCAGAGCAGCGGGCTGAACGTGACTTTTCAGCGCTGGTTCAGTCGGCGTCAATGCTTCGTTGGTGCCTTTGATCTGGACTTTTGTCCTTTGACCCGAGGGTGGTGCGTCACTTGGGTCGGCTTTGGACGGCCATGACCAAAGCGGGAGGTAAACCCGGACGGGCCGAGTAGACGTGCGGTATGGGTGCTGTGCGCCGATATTTGCCGGTAACGGTACGGCGCACTGAACTGGAGGCACTCCATGCGTGGAGCCACGCACGCCCGATGGGCCGCATGCGCGGTGGCGGTAGCCCTCACGGCGACCGCCTGCGGGGGCGGTGACGACAGCGGCGGCGGCAGCGGCAGCGGCGACGGCAGCGGCAGCGGCACCCTCAGCTCGTCCTGGGGCGACCCGCAGAACCCGCTGGAGCCCGCCAACACCAACGAGGTGCAGGGCGCCAAGGTCCTCGACATGATCTTCCGCGGTCTGAAACGGTACGACCCCAAGACCGGCAAGGCCAACAACATGATGGCCGAGAAGATCGAGACGACCGACTCGCAGAACTTCACCGTCACCATCAAGAACGGCTGGAAGTTCAGCAACGGCGAGGCCGTCACTGCCAAGTCGTTCGTCGACGCCTGGAACTACGGCGCCAGCCTGAAGAACAACCAGAAGAACGCGTACTTCTTCGGCTACATCGACGGCTACGACAAAGCGCACCCCGAGGACGGCGGCAAGCAGACCGCCGACACCCTCTCCGGGCTCGCGGTGACCGGCACCGACACCTTCACCGTCAAGCTCAACCAGAAGTTCTCGACCTTCCCCGACACCCTCGGCTACGCGGCCTTCTCGCCGCTGCCCCAGGCCTTCTTCAAGGACCACGCGGCCTGGGTGAGCAAGCCCGTCGGTAACGGCCCGTACTCGATCGACTCGTACACCAAGGGCGCGCAGATGTCCCTGCGCAGGTGGGACGCCTACTCCGGCACGGACAAGGCGCAGAACGGCGGCGTCGACCTCAAGGTCTACACCGACAACAACACCGCCTACACCGACCTGATGGCCGGCAACCTCGACCTCGTCGACGACGTGCCCGCCGCTCAGCTCAGGAACGTCAAGAGCGACCTCGGCGACCGGTACATCAACACACCCGCCGGCATCATCCAGACCCTCTCCTTCCCGTTCTACGACAAGGACTGGAACAAGCCCGGCATGGAGAAGGTCCGCACCGGGCTCTCCCGCGCGATCAACCGCGAGCAGATCACCGACACGATCTTCCAGAAGACCCGCACCCCCGCCACCGACTGGACCTCACCCGTCCTCGGTGAGGAGGGCGGCTTCAAGGAAGGCCTGTGCGGCGACGCCTGCGAATACGACCCCGAGGAGGCCAAGAAGCTCATCGAGGAGGGCGGCGGGTTCCCCGGCGGACAGGTCAAGATCTCGTACAACGCGGACGCCGGCTCGCACAAGCAGTGGGTCGACGCGGTCTGCAACAGCGTCAACAACGTGCTCGACAACGACAAGGCCTGCGTCGGCAACCCCGTCGGCACCTTCGCCGACTACCGCAACCAGATCACCCAGTCGAAGATGTCGGGCCCCTTCCGGGCCGGCTGGCAGATGGACTACCCGCTCATCCAGAACTTCCTCCAGCCGCTCTACTACACCAACGCCTCCTCCAACGACGGCAAGTGGACCAGCAAGGAGTTCGACAAGCTCGTCGACCAGGCCAACGCGGAGACCGACCGGGCCAAGGCCGTCGGCCTGTTCCAGCAGGCCGAGGAGGTCCTGCGGGACGACATGGGCGCCATCCCGCTCTGGTACCAGAACGGCAGCGCCGGCTACTCGGAGCGCCTCTCGAACGTGGCCCTGAGCCCGTTCAGCCTGCCCGTGTACAGCGAGATCAAGGTCAGCTGACCGGCCGAGCCTCCGAGCCTCCGAGCCGCAGGGACAGCCGTTCACGGACGGCTGTCCCACCATCTCCATCTCCTATCTCCGGAGCCCTCATGGGACGGTACGTAATCCGGCGTCTGCTGCAGATGATCCCGGTCTTCATCGGCGCCACACTGTTGATCTTCCTGATGGTCAACGTGATGGGCGACCCCATCGCGGGCCTCTGCGGCGACCGGCAGTGCGACCCGGCCACGGCCGCCCAGCTCCGCAAGGAGTTCGGCCTCGACAAGCCCGTGTGGCAGCAATACCTGACCTACATGGGCAACGTCTTCACCGGCGACTTCGGCACCGCCTTCAACGGCCAGAAGGTCACCGAGCTGATGTCGACGGCGTTCCCCGTCACCATCCGGCTCACCGTCGTGGCGGTCGTCCTGGAGGTCGTCATCGGCATCACCCTGGGCGTGATCACGGGCCTGCGCCGCGGCAGGCCCGTCGACACCGGCGTGCTCCTGGTCACCCTGGTCGTCATCTCGGTACCGACCTTCGTCACCGGTCTGCTGCTCCAGCTGCTGCTGGGCGTCGAGTGGGGCTGGATCAAGCCCTCGGTGTCGACGGACGCCCCCTTCGACGAACTGATCGTGCCGGGCCTGGTCCTGGCCTCGGTCTCACTCGCGTACGTGACCCGTCTGACCCGCACGTCCATCGCCGAGAACAAACGCTCCGACTACGTCCGTACAGCGGTCGCCAAGGGCCTGCCCAGGCGTCGGGTGATCACCCGCCACCTGCTCCGCAACTCGCTCATCCCCGTGGTCACCTTCATCGGCACGGACGTCGGCGCGCTGATGGGCGGCGCGATCGTCACCGAGCGGATCTTCAACATCCACGGCGTCGGCTACCAGCTCTACCAGGGCATCCTCCGCCAGAACACCCAGACGGTCGTCGGCTTCGTGACCGTCCTCGTCCTCGTCTTCCTGGTCGCCAACCTGCTCGTCGACCTCCTGTACGCCGTACTCGACCCGAGGATCCGCTATGCCTGAGCCCCAGTCCACGGGCGCCACGGGCGCACCCGAGGGCGCCATCGCCGCGACCGGCATGGGCGGCGCCATGGACCTCGCCACGAGCGAGGCCGAGACCCTGGAGAAGGGCCCGGGCGCCGGACGGGTCGGGGACCCGAACGACAAACCCCGCTCCCTCTGGTCCGACGCCTGGCTGGACCTGCGCCGCAACCCCGTCTTCATCATCTCCGCGCTCGTCATCCTCTTCCTGGTCGTCATCTCCGTCTGGCCCTCGGTGATCGCCTCAGGCAACCCGCTGAAGTGCGACCTCGCCAACGCCCAGAAGAGTTCCGGGCCCGGCCATCCCTTCGGATACGACGGCCAGGGCTGCGACGTCTACACGCGCACGGTCTACGGCGCCCGTACGTCCGTCACGGTCGGCGTCTGCGCCACGCTCGGGGTCGCGGTCCTCGGGTCCGTCCTCGGCGGCCTCGCCGGGTTCTTCGGCGGGGTCTGGGACTCGGTGCTGTCCCGCATCACCGACGTCTTCTTCGCGATCCCGGTCGTCCTCGGCGGTCTGGTCCTGCTCTCCGTGGTGACCAGCTCGACGGTCTGGCCGGTCATCGGGTTCATGGTGCTGCTGGGCTGGCCGCAGCTCTCCCGTATCGCCCGCGGCTCGGTCATCACCGCCAAACAGAACGACTACGTCCAGGCCGCCCGGGCTCTCGGCGCGTCCAACTCCCGCATGCTGCTGCGCCACATCGCGCCCAACGCCGTGGCGCCCGTGATCGTCGTGGCGACCATCGCGCTCGGCACGTACATCGCCCTGGAGGCCACCCTGTCGTACCTGGGTGTCGGTCTGAAGCCGCCCACCGTCTCCTGGGGCATCGACATCAGCGCGGCCTCCCCGTACATCCGCAACGCCCCGCACGCCCTCCTGTGGCCCTCCGGAGCGCTCGCGGTCACCGTGCTCGCGTTCATCATGCTCGGCGACGCGGTGCGCGACGCCCTCGACCCGAAGCTGAGGTGACCGGCGCCATGCTCCTCGAAGTACGCGACCTCCACGTGGAGTTCAGAACCCGGGACGGGGTCGCCAAGGCCGTCAACGGCGTCACCTACGCCGTGGACGAGGGCGAGACCCTCGCCGTGCTCGGCGAGTCCGGCTCCGGCAAGTCGGTGACGGCCCAGGCGGTCATGGGCATCCTCGACACCCCGCCGGGGAAGATCACCGGCGGCGAGATCCTCTTCCAGGGCAAGGACCTGCTCACCTTCAAGGAGGAGGAGCGCCGCAAGGTCCGGGGCGCTCAGATGGCGATGATCTTCCAGGACGCCCTGTCCTCCCTCAACCCGGTCCTCTCCGTCGGCGACCAGCTCGGCGAGATGTTCACGGTCCACCGCGGACTGTCCCGGAAGGACGCCAGGACCAAGGCGATCGAGCTGATGGACCGCGTCCGCATCCCGGCCGCCGCCCAGCGCGTACGGGACTATCCCCACCAGTTCTCCGGAGGCATGCGCCAGCGCATCATGATCGCCATGGCGCTGGCCCTGGAACCGGCCCTGATCATCGCCGACGAACCGACGACAGCCCTCGACGTCACCGTCCAGGCCCAGGTCATGGACCTGCTCGCCGAGTTGCAGCGCGAGCTGAACATGGGCCTGATCCTCATCACCCACGACCTCGGAGTCGTCGCCGACGTCGCCGACAGGATCGCCGTCATGTACGCGGGCCGGATCGTCGAGTCGGCGCCGGTCCACGACATCTACAAGGCGCCCGCCCACCCGTACACCAAGGGCCTGCTGGAGTCGATCCCGCGCCTCGACCAGAAGGGCCGCGAGCTGTACGCCATCAAGGGCCTCCCGCCGAACCTGATGAACATCCCGCCGGGCTGCGCCTTCAACCCGCGCTGCCCGATGGCCCAGGACATCTGCCGCACGGACGTACCCCCGCTGGCGGAGGTGGACTCGGCAGACGGGGCCGGGGTCCGCAGAAGCGCCTGCTTCTTCTGGAAGGAGACGCTCGATGCCCACAACCACTGAGGCCGTCGCGGCCACTGAGCCGATTCTCGAGCCGATTCTCGAAGTGACCGGGCTGGTCAAGCACTACCCGCTCACCCAGGGCATCCTCCTCAAGAAGCAGGTGGGCGCCGTCCGGGCGGTCGACGGAGTCGACTTCTCGCTCGGCGCCGGCGAAACCCTGGGCATCGTCGGGGAGTCCGGCTGCGGCAAGTCGACGGTCGCCAGGATGCTGGTCAACCTGGAGAAACCGACGGCAGGGACGATTCTGTACAAGGGCGAGGACATCACCAGGATGTCGGGCAAGGCGCTGAAGGCCGTACGCCGCAACATCCAGATGGTCTTCCAGGACCCCTACACCTCCCTCAACCCCCGTATGACGGTCGGCGACATCATCGGGGAGCCCTACGAGATCCACCCCGAAGTCGCGCCCAAGGGCGACCGGCGCCGCAAGGTGCAGGAACTGCTGGACGTGGTCGGCCTCAACCCCGAGTACATCAACCGCTATCCCCACCAGTTCTCCGGCGGCCAGCGCCAACGTATCGGTATCGCACGGGGGTTGGCGCTGCGCCCCGAGATCATCGTGGCCGACGAACCGGTGTCGGCGCTCGACGTCTCGGTGCAGGCACAGGTGATCAACCTCCTGGACCGGCTCCAGAGCGAGTTCGCCCTCTCGTACGTCTTCATCGCCCACGACCTGTCGATCGTGCGGCACATCTCGGACCGGGTCGGGGTGATGTACCTCGGCCGGATCGTGGAGACGGGCCGCGACGCCGAGATCTACGACCACCCGACGCACCCCTACACCCAGGCACTCCTCTCCGCCGTGCCCGTCCCCGACCCGGAGGCCCGCGAACACCGGGAGCGCATCATCCTCACCGGTGACGTGCCCTCCCCGGCCAACCCGCCCTCCGGCTGCCGCTTCCGCACCCGCTGCTGGAAGGCGCGGGAACGGTGCGCCATGGAAGTACCGCTGCTGGCGGTCCCAGCGGAGTTCCGGCTGACGACCGGCCCGGCGGCGCATGCCTCGGCCTGCCATTTCGCGGAGGAGAAACGGGTCGTACCCATGGCGGACCCGCCGGACGATCTTGCCGACGGGGTGAAATAAGTGCATAAATATGCACGAACCGCGTTTACACGCAGGCAACTTGGCCGACCCGATCTCGATATATGGACGGTCCACTCTGAGGAACGTACGGCCGTGCGGGTGCCGTAAACGGGCTGGGGCTCGCCATGTAGCCCCAGCCCGTTGCCGTACCCGCACGAGACCTGCGCGAGACCTACGCCGGCCCCAACGCCCGCTTCAGGAAGTCCACCTGAAGCAGCAGCAGGTTCTCCGCCACCTGTTCCTGCGGGGTCATGTGCGTGACGCCCGACAGCGGAAGCACCTCGTGCGGGCGGCCGGCGGCCAGCAGGGCCGAGGACAGCCGCAGGGCGTGCGCGAAGACCACGTTGTCGTCGGCGGTGCCGTGCACGACCATCAGCGGCCGGTGCGGCTCGGCGGGGGACGAGAGACCCTCCTCGGTGATCAGTGAGCTGTTCGCGTACGCCTCCGGGGCCGCGGCCGGGTCACCGAGATACCGCTCCGTGTAGTGCGTGTCGTACAGCCGCCAGTCCGTCACCGGGGCGCCCGCGATACCCGCGTGGAAGACGTCCGGGCGTCGCAGCACCGCCAGCCCCGCGAGCCAGCCGCCGTACGACCACCCCCGGATCGCCACCCGGGAGAGGTCGAGCGGGTAGCGCTCGGCGAGGTCGAGCAGGGCGTCGACCTGGTCGTCCAGCGACACCGTGAAGTCCCCGTGGACGGCTTTCTCCCAGGCGGGCGACCGCCCCGGCGTGCCCCGCCCGTCGGCCACGACCACAGCGAACCCCTGGTCGGCGAACCACTGCGAGGTGAGGTGCGCGTTGTGCGCGGCGACCACGCGCGGGCCGTGCGGACCACCGTAGGGGTCCATGAGGACGGGGAGGGGGGTGACGCCGTCGTAGTCGGTCGGCATAAGCAGGGCGCATGGAATTCGGCGTGCGCCCCCCTCGGTGAAGGTCACGCGCGGGGACAAACCGGGGTCTTCGGCATACGAGGTGACGGTCGCCGCCCTCTTCCCGTCGCGCAGCACCTGCACCTGGGCCCCCGGCCGGTCCGGCACCGCCGACACGAGCACGGTCACGCCCCCGGCGCGAAGTGCCGAGTGCACGCCGGGCTCTTGCGAGACGCGCTCCAACCCGAGCTCATTCACTCGATAGACGTGCACTTCACCGATCTCGGAACCGACCGCAGCCTCACCTGCCGACGCCGACACGAGCACGTCGTCGGCCGACACGTCCAGCACCGCCCGGACGTGCAACTGGGCTCCTGTCAGGGGCCGTTCACCGACCACCAACACCCTGGCGCCACCCTCGTCGGCGATGCGCACGAGCTGTCCGGAGGGGCTCCAGCAGGGCACGCCGGGGAAAAGATCCAGCCAATGTGGATCTTCCTCCGCGTGCACCATCCGGGTCGCCCCGTTGTCCGGGTCCACGGCCAGGAAAAGCTGCCCGCGCTGATCCCGCGACTGCACCAGAATCAGCGGCGCACCCGCCCCTGACCAGTGCACACGCGCCAGATACGGGTACCGCGCCCGATCCCAGACGACCTCGGTCCGCACCCCTTCGAGGGTGAGTACGTAGAGCCGCACCTCCGCGTTCGGGGTGCCCGCCGCCGGATACGCGACCCGCTGCGGCTCCCGTTCCGGATGGGCCGGATCTGCGATCCACCAGCGGTTCACGGGCGCGTCGTCGGCCCGCGCGACCAGCAGCCGGTCGGACTCCGGGGACCACCAGAAGCCGCGCGAACGGTCCATCTCCTCGGCCGCGATGAACTCGGCCAGCCCGTACGTCACCGTCTCCGACTCGGGCTCCGCGATCGCGTGGGCCCGCTCGCCGACCAGGTCCGTGAGGCACAGGGCGCCGTCCGAGACGTACGCGACGAGGCGCCCGTCGGGGGAGGGGCGCGGGTCGATCACCTGCCCCCGGGCGGGGATCTCGCGCACAGTCCCGGCCTGCAGTTCGGCCACGAAAAGCCGCCCGGACAAGGCGAAGGCGGCCAGTTCGACAGCCGAGTCGGTGGCGTATCCGACGATCCCGGCGCTGCCCTCCCGGCTGCGCTCCCGACGCGCCCGCTCCTCGGCGGACAGGCTCTCGCCGACCCCGCCAAGAAGCACGAACGGATCGGCGGCGACGCGCTCCCCACCGTCCGGGAGATCGAGCACCCACAACTTGTTGGCCCGGTCGGTACCGGCGGAGGACCGCAGGTAGGCGACCCGCGAACCGTCGGGCGCCACGGCGAACGCGCGAGGCGCGCCGAGCGTGAATCGCTGGGTGCGGGCGTGCCGACGGGGGAAGGAGACAGGCTCGGTCGTCATGCCCCGACCATATTGGCCATGCGCCCCCTTGTGCGGCCGTGCGCCGACCGATGCGCGCGGGCGAATAGTTATGATCACTGGCGGCGAGTGGGTATGAACCTGCTGGCCACTGTATGGATTTACTGCCCCCATAGTCCGACCCCCGGTCCCTGGGCCCTTTGGAGGTGAGCCGCCGTGGCGCTCTCGATTTCGGCGGTAGTGCTGCTGGCGATCATCGTCTTCTTGCTGATCAAGAAGTCGGGTCTCAAGGGAGGGCATGCGGTGGTGTGCATGCTGCTGGGGTTCTACATGGCCTCATCGACCTTCGCCCCGACGATCAGCGACCTGACGACAAGCATCGCGGGCATGATCGGCGACCTCAAGTTCTGACCCGGATCTGCTGGGCAGCGCCTGGGTGGGCTGCCGGTGGGTTCGGGTGGGCGCTGGTGGGCTCCGGTGGGTGTGTGACCGGAGCTTGGCCCTCGGGTCGCGTGTACGGCGTACTTGCGGAGGCGTTCGCCACCCGAACCGGTAAGTGCGTCGTGGGCACCTGGTCGAGCGCCTCAGGGCGCTGATCCGGTCCGGCGTGCTCGACGAAGGCATTCGAAGCGCTGGAGCTGTGACAGCAACTGGGCAATGTCTTCGGCCGGGTCATGGGTGGGACGCGGACTGTGGTCGCGTTCGTCCCGCCGACGCTCCCGGCCGAGATGCAGGTGCTGAGGGCGTTGGCCGCGAAGTAGCGACTTATGTTGGCGGTCCGACCCTCCTCCGGGGTGAAAGCCTCCACGCGAGCCTGGGACGCGTACACCGAGTCCCGTAACTGGCTACCCGCGCCGTGCCGCCGCCCGGCTCTTGCCCTTCCCCTTTTTGCGCATCTTGCGCACACGTTCGCGCTCGAGCGCCCGACGCTTCTCGACTCGCGTGTTGCTGACACGGTGGACGAGCCACCCGACAACGGCCGTGGTGCCCGCGTACGCAATGAGTGCGCTGCCTGTACCGGGGATGTAGGCGCATGCCCGGTACGACGGGCAGTTCCTGCCAGGCAGAGAGCCCAGTACGTAACTCAGGGATGCCAGTGCCCCGCCCCAGCAGACAGCCGTCGCGGCGGAGCGAGCCACGCGTGGAATCCGCGCCTCTGCGTACGGGCCGGCCATGAGCAGGCGGTGCCCGGAGAACACCCCGAAGACCGAGATCAGACCGCAGAGAATCCCAAAGGTCCAGGGCCCACCAGGCAGGTCCAGCACCGTAGGTGCCGTATTCCGCACGAATGCCTTCCATGCGCCCAGGACGAACACAAGAACAGCACCGGCACCCACCAGAGTGATCACGAACCCGGCGATCCCGAGTCCTTCACGCAGCCGGAACTCTTCGCTCCGCTTCTCTGTCATCGACTCAGCCCCAATGCAGCGTCCCTGCCACCGTGTCGAACAGTGCCACCATCTGGTCCGCCAGAGGATCTATCGGTGTGGAGAAGTTCACCAGGACCGGAAGCCGTGTACACCCGTCTCCCGATGCAGAGGCCGAGACGTCGCCGAACCGCAGGGAAGCGGGCTTGGCGTGGGCTCGACGCGTCCACGCGACCAGCCGCTCAGCGCTCGGTCGGGTACGAAACGAAGGCTGACCAGGCGGCGGGCGCGAATGCCAGGCGAGGGCCGCGCTCTGTGTTCTTGGAGTCGCGCACGTGGATGGTGCCGGGAGCGGTGGCGATCTCGACGCAGGAGTCGCCCTCTGTGCCGTCGCTGTAGCTGCTCTTGAACCACGCAAGTTCGGAGGGGTCTCCGGCGAGGTGCTTGCGGATCATGTCTCTCCCAGTAGTTGCTCGATGAAGGCGAGTGACTCCCCGGAGGTGAGGGCCTCGGCCCTGATGGTGCTGTAGCGAAGCTCCAGGATGCGCAGTTCCTTCGGCTCTGTTGTCGGACGGCCGCTGAACGCCCCGTCGGAGCGCCCCACAGCCGCGCCGTCCGCGAACTTCAGCAACTCGATCTTGCCATCCACCCCAGGGTGGGCGCCGCTCTCCGTTGGCATCACCTGGAACGTTACGTTGCGCAGGTGCGCCACCTCCAGCAAGTGTTCGAGCTGTCGGCGTCGCACCATTGTGCCGCCGATACGTCGACGCAGTGCCGCCTCTTCCTGGACGAAGCTCAGCGCGGTCACGGGTGACTTGCCGAAGACCGATTTCCGGGCCATACGGGCGGCCACGAGGCGCTCCACTTCCTCTTCTGAATACGGCGGTTGCCGCGCCTCGAACAAGGCCCGCGCATGCTCAGGCGTCTGCAACAGGCCGTGGAGGCTGAGTCCGACGTACACGCCGATCTCCACCGCCCGGGCCTCCAGCTTCGCGATGGCCCGTACTTTCTTCGGGTACTGGACCTTCTCCAGGTCCTCGTTCATGGCGGAGATCAACCCGTCCGCCCTCAGCAGTTCGTCGGCCTCCACCAGGTACTCGGGCCGGGGGATCCGTTTCCCGCCCTCGATCTTGTAGACCATGTCCTCGCCGTACCCCAGCGCCCTGCCGAAGTCGGCCGCCCGCATCCCCGCCGCCTCCCGGCGCAGCTTCAGCTGGCGTCCGACGGTGGCCACGACCGCCACACCCCACTCGTCGTCCGGGTCGACCTCCCAACCCGGCTCGTCCGCCTCGCTCTTGAGCTGCCCCGCGTCACTGTCCACGCTCATGCCGCGCCCCTCCGTCGTACCGCGCTGTACGTTACCCCCGCCCTACCCGCAGGGCCCGTTCCGACAGCCCGGACATGACCGGACAAGCTCCGGACAGTCACCGTACGCAACAGTGGAGTCACCGCTCACGGTAGGTGTGTGCGGCCACTGTGAGTGACGTGAACCAACAAACCGCCACCCCCGAGGCCCAACCCGACCACGCCTTCCGCAACTTCAGCGTGCGCCTGTCCCCCACACCCCGTGGCGCCCGCCTGGCCCGGCTGCTCACCGCCGAACAACTGCGCTCCTGGGACCTCCCCTTGGACCCGGCCTGCCAGATCGTCGCCGAACTGGCAGCGAACGCGGTCACCCACGGACGCATCCCGGGCCGCGACTTCCGGCTCACTGTGTACGTCATCGGCACCACCCTGCGCATCGAGGTGACCGACACCGCCGGCGACCGCCCACCCTGTCCTCAACCCCCGTCCGACGACGCGGAGTCCGGACGGGGCCTCGCTCTCGTCGATGCACTCGCCGATCGGTGGGGGTGGGGTTCGGGGCTGCGGCCTCGCAAAACGGTGTGGGCGGAAATCGATGTCGCACCGGAACCCTGTACCCCGTGTTCCGGTGCGACCAGCGGTCCTTTCAAAGGAACTTGGGGAGAAAGAACTCAACCAACCAAACCCCACCCCTCCCGTCCGCAGGAGACAGCGACCACAGCCACTTCCGCTGCCGCCGCGCAAACTCACTCGCCCGAGTGAACATCAGCAACTCAGCTGGATTTGTGCCCGGTTGCCTGCCTTACGCTCAGCGCAGCACCACCAGCAACTTCACGGACAACCGCAGACATGAGACGGCCCTCGCCGGGATTGCACTCCCGATGCGAGGGCCTGACCACCAAGGAAGTAGACCTCTTCCCGATGGATACGAAAAACCTTAGCGTGCCCTCGCACGCCCAAGCCCGTACCCGGGGCAAGAACCACCCCCGTCGGCGCCCCAGTTCCGGCGTCTCCGGGGTGATCCACGACAACGCCCGCCACACCACCCGCTTCACGGTGATCGGCAACCACCTCGCCCAGCACCCCGCGCTGTCACTGCTCGCGATCGGCCTGGGCACCCACATCCAGTCGCTGCAAGCTGGTTCCCCCGTCGACATCAAGACCCTCGCCAAGAGATTCCCCGAGGGCCCCGACCGCATCGCCGCCGCCCTGCGCGAACTCGAAGCCCACGGCTACCTGCGCCGAACCCGCGAACGCACCACCGGCGGCAACATCGTCACCCGCACCGTCTCCTGCAACCAGCCGGGGCGTAAGGCCGAGGGCCACGCCGATCGCCGTACCAGGCCGGAGCCAGACTCGGAGTTGGAGTCCAAGCCCCGACCGGAGTCGCATCCGGGGCCCGCTCCCCACCACGCGCCCGCCCCCGAGCACAGGGCCCCCGAGCCCACCCGCCCCGCACACCCCACCACTGCTGCCCCCGGCCCGCCGAAGAAGCGCACCCCACGCAAGCCCCTCCCCGCCGTACCGCAGCCCGCATACAAGGGACCAGGTCTCCTCCAGGCCGCCACCGACCTCCTCGCCGGGCTCCGCCGCCTCGACCCCGACCTGCTCCTGTCCGCCTGCGACACCGCCCACCTCGCACCCGGAGTCGCCGCCTGGCTGGAACGCGACGCCAGCCCCACCGCCGTACGACACGCACTGACCAGCGACCTCCCACCCGAAGGCATGCGCCGCCCAGCCGCATTCCTCGCTCACCGCCTCAGCGCCCAGTTGCCGCCTCCGGCACCCGTCGGAGGCTTTCCCTCGCAACCGGAGACCGTCCGTGTCCGGCACCCGCTCCACAACTGCGACGGCTGCGACCGGGCGTTTCGGGGACCCGAACCCGGTCGCTGCCGCGACTGCCGATCCGATCTCACCGGAAGCACCTTCGCGATGCATGTTGTAACGACTAAAGTGGTGGCATGAGTGTATTCACAGTTCGCATACCAGATGATCTCGACGTCGAAGTGCGCAAGGCGGCGGCTGACGCGGGACTTTCGCTGAACGCCTACATGGTCCGCACCCTGCGCGAGCAGACACTCCGGGAGGCGCTGGCCGCTGTGGACAGTGAAGGTGCGCTGCTGGTCGACACCGGTGACGACGATCCGGCGGAGGACATCCGTTGAAGCGAGGCTCTGTTTGGGAGGTTCCGGTCGGCGAGGCCACTCGTACGGTCGTAGTGCTCTCCATCGACGAGGTGAATACGAAGTTCCAGGCAGCCGTGTGTCTGCTCCTGCATCCAGCAGGCGCCTACCCGGACACACTGGTCTCTGTGCCGATCACCGATCCGGTGCAAGCGGTCGTAGTTCCCGTGAACATCACCCAGTACGCCGCCCGGCGCTTCGATAACGCCAAGCGACTGGGCGCGGTGACGCCCGAGACGATGGAGCGCATCGAGCGTGCCGTTCGCAGCGTCCTCGGCCTGTAGGGCCCTGGGCCCTATGGGAGGCATCGTCGCCTCGTAGGCTGACCTCATGACGGAACTGCCCGACCGGCGTCTTCTTCTGGTGCACGCGCATCCGGACGACGAGTCGATCAACAACGGCGCGACCATGGCCAGGTACGCGGCCGAGGGGGCCCGGGTGACCCTGGTCACCTGCACCCTCGGTGAGCGTGGTGAGGTCATTCCGCCCGAGCTCGCGCATCTCACCGGTGCCGCCCTCGGCGCGCACCGGCTGAGTGAGCTGGACGCGGCCATGCGCGCCCTCGGCGTCGCCGACCACCGGCTGCTCGGCGGAGCCGGCAGGTACGGGGACTCCGGGATGATGGGGCTCGCCGACAACGACGACCCCGGCTGTTTCTGGCAGGCGGATGTCGACGAGGCGGCCGGGTACCTCGTCGAGGTGATCCTCGAAGTACGCCCGCAGGTCGTCGTGACGTACGACCCGGACGGCGGCTACGGCCATCCCGACCACATCCAGGCCCACCGCGTCGCCATGCGCGCCGTGGAACTGGCCGCCGAGGCCGGCTGGAGCGTCCCCAAGGTGTACTGGAACCGGGTGTCGCGTCCTGTCGCCGAGGAAGGCTTCGCCCGGCTTCAGGAGGCGCTGCCCGGGCTGCCCTTCGCCGAGGCCGGTGCGATCGGCGACGTACCGGGTGTCGTGGACGAGGAGCGCATCACCACGGTCGTCGACGGGACCGCGTACGCCGCCGCCAAGGCCGCCGCGATGCGCGCCCACGCCACGCAGATCGAGGTGGCCGAACCCTGGTTCGCCCTCTCCAACCAGCAGGCCCAGCCGCTCTTCACCGACGAGTACTACGAGTTGGTGCGTGGTGAGCGTATTGAGCGTGGCGAGGGTGTTGAGCGTATTTCTGTGCGTGAGACCGATCTGTTCGACGGGATCGCAGTGACTGCGGAGGGTGGTGCGCGATGAGTGCGAAGGGGAAGGTTCCCGCGAGCGAAGCGCGTGGGAAGGCCGTGGCCGGGGGCAGTCTGCTGGCGCAGCCGCTCGTCGGACCCTCTCCGGGGCGGGCGGTGGGCTACCTGGGGCTCTTCGTCCTCGGGGCCGTCGTAGGGGCCGCGGGTACGCTCCTCCAGGGCGCGTGGTTCCCGGGCGGGTTGCTGCTCGCGCTGGGCGGAGCCGCCGGGCTGTTCCTCGGCGGGGCGCGTGCCGTCGGCACTCGCGCCGGGGCGGTCGCGCCCGCGGCCGGCTGGATGGTCGCCGTCATCCTGCTCACCGCCAGCCGCCCGGAGGGGGACTTCCTGTTCGCCGCGGGAGTCGGCTCGTACCTCTTCCTCCTCGGCGGGATGGCGGTCGCTGTGATGTCTGCCACGCTCGCCCTGACGCGGCAACCGGACGGTCCCGCTGTCCGACTTGGCAAGTGACGTACTACTTCGCCGCCGCAACCGCGTGGGGGTCCGGTGACGGTTTCTCCGGCGGTCGTGGGATACCCGCCAGACGTGGCCAGTATGGTGGTGCGCGCCGCCGAGCTGCCCGCGTGAGGTCGCGTCGGGCGGCGGAGCCAACCGGGAGAACCTGCCTTGAGTCGTGAAACTGACAGTCCGTCCTCCGGGCCCAACGGGCGCGGAGGTGCCGCCTACCCCTCGGGAACACCGCCGTACGGCACGCCCATGGCGTCCGACGGCGGTCCGGACGCGGGCCGTTCGGCCGCGGAGCCGGACGGGCCCAAGACCGAGACCACGCTGACGACCCGGATCCGGATCAACATCCCCGGATCCCGGCCGATTCCGCCGGTCGTCCTCCGGACGCCCGTCGCGGACACCGAGTCCGCCGAGACCACCGGGACGCATGCGCGGCCCGGGACGGGAGGCGACGGCAGAACGCCGGGCGCACCCATGTCCAACGGCGCCGCCGAGCCGTCCGCCGAATCCCCGGGCCAGCCCGGGGAGAAGACCAGCGACTGGTTCGCGCCGCGCAAGTCCGGTGCGCCCAATGGCGGTCCGGGCGGCGGCGCGAGCAACGGGGCCGGTCTGCCCGGTGTTTCGGGCCCCGCGCCCGCAGGTGCCCGTCCGGGCGGCCCCAACGGCACAGGACCGGCGGGTGCTTCACCTCCCCGCGTTCCAGGCGGCGTTGGTTCCTCGGGCTCTCGCCCCGGTCTGGGTGTCATGGGCGCCGCGGGCAACGCGGGCGGCCCGCGCGCCGCCGGTGGCGGCAGCGGCGGCGGTACGAAGGGTGCCGGCCTCGGCGGTGCCACCGGCGCCGGTCCCGTGGCGCCGGGGCACGGCGGCGGCACCGGTTCCTTCGACGTGTCCGCGCTGGCGGCCGGGGCGGCTCCGTCGTCGCCGGGCACGTCTGCCTACCCGTCGCCCGGCAGCTCCCGTAGCCAGGGTGGTCCTGGCGCTGCGGCCGGGGCTCCCGACGGTCGTGGCGAGCCGCGCCGCGACGACCTGCCCTACTTCTCGGACAACGGGCAGGGCGGCCAGAACGGCCTGAACGGTCAAATCGGCCAGGGCGGTCCGAACGGCCAAGGCGGTCAGAGCAACGGGTTCAGCCCCCAGAACGACTTCACGGCGCCCAACGACTTCGGTGACTTCGCCGACTTCGGCGGTCCGAACGGCCAGAACGGTCAGAACAGTCAGAACGGCCAGAACGGCCAGAACGGCTTCGGTGGGCCCGGCGGCCCGGGCGGACGACGTCCCGCGGGCCCGACCGGCGGTCCCGTCACCGGCGACGGCCCGGTCGTCCCGCCCTTCGTCGGCGACGGCACCATGGCCCCCGGTGTCTCCGGCACGGGTGGGTTCGCCGCCGGGCTCAGCGACGACACCGCGATCCTGACCCCGCAGAAGCACGTCCCCGACCCGGGCGCCGACGGCTACGGCGGCTACGGCGGCTCCGTGGACAACGTCTCCAGCTCCACCCTCACCAGCGGCATGCCCGTCGTCCCGACCGACCGTAACTCCCCGTTCGCGCCGGGCACACACTCCGTCGGACCGCTTCCGCACACCCCGCCCAAGCTGCCCGAGCCGGTGTCGCCGAGCACGCCCGCCGCTGCCGCGCCCAAGGGCAAGAAGGCGAAGAAGAAGGGCCGCAGCAAGCTGACGCTGCTGTTCGTCGCCGTCTTCCTCGTCGCCGGTGGCGCGTACGGCGCCGGGCTGCTGATGAACCACTCCGACGTGCCCAAGGGCACCACCGTGTTCGGCGTCGACATCGGCGGCGGCACCCGTGACGACGCCGTCAAGAAGCTCGACGACGCCTTCGACGCCCGGATGACGCAGTCACTGAAGCTGTCGGTCGACGGAAAGACGGTCGAGCTCAAGCCGGATCAGGCGGGGCTCCAGTTCGACACCCAGGCCACGGTCCGGGCGGCGGCCGGCAGCGACTACAACCCGGTGTCGGTGATCGGCTCGCTCTTCGGGCAGCAGCGAGTCGTCGAACCCGTCATGCCGGTCGACGAGGAGAAGCTCGCCGCCGCGCTCCAGCGGGTGGCCGGCGGGGCCAGCTCGGCGAGCGACGGCACGATCAAATTCGTGTCCGGCAAGGCCGTCGCCGTCTACGGCAAGGCAGGCAAGGGCATCGACGCCGCCGCAGCCGCGGAGTCGGTCGAGAACGCCTACCGCAGCCAGGTGGAGAGCGGCACGAGCACGCCGGTCCAGGTCCCCACCAAGACGCAGGAGCCGACGATCTCGAACGCCGAGGTCGACCGGATGATGAAGAAGTTCGCCATCCCGGCGATGTCCGCCAACGTCACCGTCCGCGCGGACACCGCCACGGCGGGGCTGGAGCTCAGCCCGAAGAACTCCCTGTGGAAGTTCCTCCAGGTGAAGGCGGTCAACGGCACACTTGTCGAGGCGTACGACAAGGAAGCGCTCAAGGAGTTGTACGGCGGCTTCTTCAGCCAGGTCCTGATCCCCCGCGGCAACGGAAACAAGACTCCCGTCACCGTCGAGGACGTCATCGGCGCGTTGCGCCCGGCCCTGGTCAGCACGACCGACCGGGTCGGCGTCATCGACACCAACCCCTCGTAGCCGCTCGGCCGCACGGCAACGCAGGTCAGGAGGGGCGCCCGGAACACCGGGTGCCCCTCCTGACGTATGCGCGGGTCACCACCCGCGTACGCCCTGCCGCCCAGACCCGCCCAGGCCCGTCCATGACATCTGTCATCCGCGAGTCAGGATCACCGGCACTGCCGGGCGGGCCGGGCCCACGGCCACGATGGACCCCATGGAAACCACCCCCGTGGTCGCGTTCGACCAGGTCACCAAGAGCTACGGCGAGGTCCGGGCCGTCGACGGGCTCTCACTCACCCTCCGGCCCGGCGAGACCGTGGCCCTCCTGGGCCCCAACGGCGCCGGCAAGTCGACCACCCTGGATCTGCTCCTCGGTCTCAAGCAGCCCGACAGCGGCACGGTCGGCGTTCTCGGCAGGAGCCCCCGGGACGCCATCGTCGGCGGGCACGTCGGCGCCATGCTCCAGAGCGGCGGCCTGATGGACGAGGTCACCGTCCGCGAACTCGTGTCGCTGGTCTGCGCCCTGCACCCGCGCCCCTTCCCGGTCGGCGAGGTCCTCTCCCGGGCCGGGATCACCCAGTTCGCCGACCGCAAGGTCAACAAGCTGTCCGGCGGCCAGGAGCAGCGCGTCCGGTTCGCGCTCGCCACGGCCGGGGACAGCGCCCTGATCGTCCTGGACGAGCCCACGACCGGCATGGACGTCACCGCCCGCCAGGCCTTCTGGGCGACCATGCGCGAGCAGGCGGACCAGGGCCGTACGGTCCTGTTCGCCACCCACTACCTGGAGGAGGCGGACGCGATAGCGGACCGCGTCCTCGTCCTGCACCGGGGCCGCCTGCTGGCCGACGGCACGGCCGCCGAGATCAAGGCGAAGGCGGGCGCGCGCCGGATCTCCTTCGACCTGGAGACCGGGGAGACCGGGGAGACCGGGGAGACCGGGGAGACCGGGGAGACAGCGAAGACAGGGAAGACAGGGAAGACAGGGGAGACCCCGGCGGAGGAGGCGGTACTCCGTTCCCTGCCCTTCCTCACCTCCCTCGACATATCCGGTCAGACGGTCCGCATCCAGTCCTCCGACGCCGACGCGACCGTCCACGCGCTGTACGGACTCGGCCTCTACCCGCGCAACCTCGAAGTGGCCGGCCTGGGCCTTGAACAGGCGTTCGTCACCCTCACCGCCGCAGCCGAGGAGGCGCGCACCTCATGAACGACCTCATCCGACTCGAAATCACCCGGGCCCTGCGCAACCGCAAGTTCCTGTTCTTCTCGGTGATCTACCCCTCCGCGCTGTTCCTGCTGATCGCGGGCAGCGCGGACAGCACCACGAAGGTGACGGGAACCGACCTCAACCTCCCGACCTTCTTCATGGTCTCCATGGCCTCCTTCGGCGCCCTGACGGCCGTCCTGATGGGCAACAGCGAGCGCATCGCCAAGGAGCGCGAGAGCGGCTGGGTACGGCAGTTGCGGCTGACCCCGCTGCCTGGCCGGGGCTACGTGCTGGCGAAGACCGCGAGCGCGGCCGTGATCAGCCTCCCGTCGATCGTGATCGTCTTCGTCGTCGCGGCGGCCGTGAAGGACGTACGCCTGGACGCCTGGAAGTGGCTGGCGCTCACCGGGGCGATCTGGGTGGGCAGCCTGGTCTTCGCGGCCCTGGGGGTCGCCATCGGCTATCTGGCGAGCGGGGACGCGGTCCGCCCGATCACGATGATCGTGTATTTCGGCCTGTCCATGCTCGGCGGCCTGTGGATGCCGACGACGACCTTCCCCGACTGGCTCCAGGACATCGCGAAGTGGCTGCCCACGCACGCGTACGCTGCCCTGGGACGGTCCATCGAGCTGGGCGACGCCCCGCAGGCGAAGGACGTGGCGATCCTGGCCGTCTCGTTCGTGCTGTTCGCGGGCGGCGCGGCCTGGCTGTACCGGAAGGACACGCTGAAGGCGTGAGCAGCGTCGGCATCGGGCAGCGCCCGACCACCCCGAAACGGCGGGTGATGAAGTCCCTGTGGATCGGCGTCTGGCTGGTCTACCTGGGCGCCCCGGTCAGCGACCTCCTCCACGGCGGCCACAGCACGGGCGTACGGATCCTCGGCTGGCTGGGTCTGGCGGTCTTCGTCGTCTGGTACGCGGCCCTGGTCTTCCGCACGGGCCGCGGCGAGACGACCCGCTTGGTGGTGGCCTCCCTGGCGCTCCTCGCGGCCCAGTCGACCCTCCTGGCCCTCAGCCTGGGCCGCGAGTGGCTCGTCCTGTTCGTGTACGTGTCCACCTCCTCCGGCGCCGCCCTGCCGATCCGCATGTCCCGCTGGGCGATCCCCGCCACGGCGGCCCTGATGACGGCAGTCGCGCTGACCGTCCCCGGCGGCCACTCCTACCTGGCCTCGCTCCTCGTCCCGGCCCTGCTCGGAGGCGCGGCCATGGCGGGCGTACGACAACTCGTGCGCACGACCATCGAGTTGCGCGAGGCCCGGGCCACGGTCGCCCAACTGGCGGCGAACGAGGAACGGTTGCGCCTGGCGCGGGACCTGCACGACCTGCTGGGTCACTCCCTCTCGCTGATCACCCTGAAGAGCGAGCTGGCGGGCCGGATGCTTCCCGACCACCCCGAGAAGGCGGCCCAGCAGGTCGCCGACATCGAGAACGTGAGCCGCCAGGCCCTGGTCGACGTACGTGAGGCGGTCAGCGGCTACCGGCGCCCCCGGCTGGCCGGAGAACTGGCGGGCGCGCAGGTCGCGTTGACGGCGGCGGGCATCACGGCCGCCCTGCCCCCGGATCTGGACCCGGTCCCGGCCGACGCCGACGAGGAGGCTGAGTCCGCCCTCGCCTGGGCGCTGCGGGAGGCGGTGACGAACGTCGTACGGCACAGCGGGGCCCGGCGCTGCACGGTGGAGGTGCTGAGCCGCCAGACCCTGGGCGGCCCGGTGCTCGAACTGTCGGTCGAGGACGACGGCTCGGGCGACGGCTCCACCGGCACCCCCGGCAACGGTCTCACCGGCCTCGCGGAACGCCTGGAGAAGGCGGGCGGCTCCCTGGAGACGTCCCGTACGAAACGCGGCTTCCGCCTGGTGGCAAGGGTGCCGACGGGCACCGCCTCCGCTCCCGCGGACGTAGGATCCGGTTCATGAGCCGCATGATCAAGGTCCTGTTGGCGGAGGACCAGTCGATGGTCCGCGAGGCGCTGGCCGCGTTGCTCGGCCTGGAGCCCGACATCGAGGTCGTGGTCCAAGTGGCTCGCGGCGACGAGGTGTTGCCGGCCGTCCGGGCCCACGCCGACCTGGACGTGGCCCTCCTGGACATCGAGATGCCGGGCGCCACGGGCATCGAGGCGGCGGCCCAGCTCCACAAGGAGTTCCCGTCCCTGAAACTGGTCGTCCTCACCACCTTCGGCCGCCCCGGCTACCTCCGCACCGCCATGGAGGCCGGCGCCGACGCCTTCCTCGTCAAGGACGCCCCGGCCGCCCAACTCGCCGCAGCGGTACGCAAGGTACTGGCCGGGGAACGAGTCATCGACCCGACACTGGCGGCAGCCGCGCTGGCGGACGGCGCCAACCCTCTGACGGACCGCGAACGCGAGGTCCTGCGCGCGGCGGCGGACGGCGCGACCAACGCGGAGCTGGCGACCACCCTGCACCTCTCCCAGGGCACGGTCCGCAACTACCTCTCCACAGCCATCCAGAAACTGACGGCCCGGAACCGAACGGAAGCGGTGCGGATAGCGAGAGAGAAGGGCTGGTTGTAGGGAGGCCTGGGGGCAACTCCCTAGGGGCGCGGGGAACTGCGCGACAAGCCACAACGCACCCGCACCCGAAACACAACCTCAGTTGAGGCGGGCCCGAGCCGCTCGGGCCTGCCCCCGCATCCGCTCGGCCGACGGCCCGTCAAACGTGGAAACAACCTCCGCATACCCCTCGAGCTCAGCCGCCCCCGCCAGAAACTCCCCTCTCCGCACCAGCAGTTGAGCCCGCTCGTACCGCAACCGAGCCGGATGCGAGGGCAACAGCAGCGCCAACTCCACCGCCCACAAGGACACTTCCGACCGCTCCGGCCGCGCCGCCCCCCACGCCCGGACGTTGTTCAGCACCCGCAACACCACATCCAGCGGATCCGCGGGCGCCAGCATCGACGGATCCAGCGCCTCTCCCGTGGCCCCGGCCACCAGCAACTCCGCGTCGCCCCCGCTCAGCACCCGCCCCCCGTCGAAGGGATCGGCAAGTACCTGCTCGTCGACCGGCCCGAACCCCACGACGAAGTGTCCGGGCAACGCGACCCCGTACACCGGCGCCCCCGCCCGGCGTGCGACCTCCATCCACACCACGGACAGCAGAATCGGCAACCCCCGCCGCCGCACCA
Source organism: Streptomyces sp. SID12501 (assembly GCF_010550245.1). Taxonomy (GTDB): domain Bacteria; phylum Actinomycetota; class Actinomycetes; order Streptomycetales; family Streptomycetaceae; genus Streptomyces. Next base: position 23,047 of record NZ_JAAGLU010000013.1, on the reverse strand, counting down.
GCACTTCGTGCAGCAGCGAGGACTCCAGTCGCTGATAGTCGGCGGGGCTGCCACCGAACCCGTGGCGTTCTCCGAGGAGTTCGCGCATGGCCGTCGCCCAGGCGTGCGGCCCGCCCGGCCGGAACGGCAACTGCCCGGCCAGCCGGTCGAGTTCCATCTGCACGCCGTCGATCCCGGCCTCGTCGAGCGCCCGGTCCGCGACCGCGCCCATCAGCAGACACAGCGTCGTCAGATCGGGCCGCTCGGACCGGGCCTCGTCGGCGAACAGCCGCCGCAACTCGGCGGACCGTCCGGGCTCCGGGGGATACGGCGGGGGATGAGGGAAACGCATAACAGGCCCGTGCCCTCTCACACCGATCGATAGTGGTGGTAGGAGTGATGCGCTGCGAACCCCATCCTGGCGTACAAAGCCCGCGCCCCCGAGTTGTCGGCCTCCACCTGGAGCCAGGCGGCCGACGCACCCTCCTCCAGCGCCCGCCCGGCCAACGCGGCCATGACAGTGGTCGCCAGCCCGCGCCGCCGCTGGGCGGGATCCACCTCGACGGCGCCGAACCCGGCCCAGCGCCCGTCCACGACACACCGCCCGATGGCGGCGGGGGGCTCGCCCGCGCCCCCCGGCACGGTCGCGAACCACACCGACGGACCGCTCCCCAGGACCGCCAGCGCCACGTCACTCACACCCTTGCGCTGATACCGCGCGAGCCACGCCTCATCGGCCTCCCGCGACAGCACCACACCGACGGTGTCCTGGTCGGCGACGGGCGCCAGCCCTCCGACCCACAGCTCGGCCGTCACCTCACGCGTCCACCCGCGCTCCTCCAGCTGCGCGCACAGCAGCTCCTGCGTGCCCTCGGCGCCGGTGGCGGTCTGGACGTAGGCGGGCAGACCGCGCTCGCCGTACCAGCGCCGTACGACGGTCAGCGCCTCGTCGAGCGGGAGGCCGGGGTCGCCGACCGGCAGCACCGAGTTGGCCCGCCGGGTGAACCCGGCGGCGGCCCGCAGCTCCCAGTCGCCCAGCCGCTCGCTCTCCACCGGCTGCCAGGACCGCGCGGAGACCCGCGCCAGCTCCTCGTACGAGGCGGCGGGACCGCGACGGCGGGCGGGGGCCGCGGGGACGACCTTGCCCGCCACCAGGGACGCTTCCGCGACCCGGACACGCTCGCCGTTCCGCCGTGTGATCAGAAGCACACCGGCGTCTTCGTCCCATGATGTGAGAACGCCGACCGTGTCGGTGAACCTCTCGCCACCGGGAGGTTCTTCGTTCAGCCGTCGAACAGAGACACGTTTGCCCACGTCAGCAGCGGTGATGCGGACCTCGAGACGGCCGGCCGCGGAGATTTCCACAGGTCAGTTCACCCCTCCTGTATGGATCATGCCGTGGAACGGAGATACTAGGTGCGGGCATCGACGACGCCGCGCTCCCGCGCGCCAGGTGGCGGAGCCTGAACGGCTCGCCAGCGCCCTATCGAGGAGGAACGACAGCGTGACCTACGTCATCGCGCAGCCTTGTGTCGACGTCAAGGACAAGGCGTGCATCGAAGAGTGCCCGGTCGACTGCATCTACGAGGGCTCCCGGTCCTTGTACATCCACCCGGACGAATGCGTCGACTGCGGAGCCTGTGAGCCGGTCTGCCCGGTCGAGGCGATCTTCTACGAGGACGACACTCCGGAGGAGTGGAAGGACTACTACAAGGCGAACGTCGAGTACTTCGACGAGCTCGGCTCGCCCGGTGGCGCCAGCAAGCTGGGACTGATCGAACGCGATCACCCCTTCATCGCCGCGCTTCCTCCGCAGAACCAGACCGGCTGAGAGCGGCCCGCAGAGCCTGCGCCGCCCCGGTCCCGTACGGCCTGATCACCCTGATCGTGATCGCCGTACGGGACCGAGGCGTTCGCCGTACGCGTGTACGTGACGCAGGTACGTGTACTTCGTACGTGAAAGTGAGCCAGAGCCCGTGTCCGCAGTCTCCGACCGCCTCCCCACCTTCCCCTGGGACAAGCTGGAGCCGTACAAGAAGACGGCCGCCACGCACCCGGACGGCATCGTCGACCTGTCGGTCGGCACGCCGGTCGACCCGGTCCCCGAGCTGATCCAGAAAGCGCTGGTCGCCGCGGCCGACTCGCCGGGGTATCCGACGGTCTGGGGCACACCGGAACTGCGTGACGCGCTCACCGCCTGGGTCGAACGGCGACTCGGCGCCCGGGACATCACCCACCGGCACGTCCTGCCGATCGTCGGCTCCAAGGAACTGGTCGCCTGGCTCCCCACGCAGCTGGGCCTCGGCCCCGGCGACCGGGTCGCCTACCCGCGCCTCGCCTACCCGACGTACGAGGTCGGCGCCCGCCTGGCCCGCGCCGAGTACGAGGTCTACGACGCTGAGACATTTGCGTCTGGCGCCGCGGGGACCGAGCTGGACCCGACGAACCTGAAGCTGCTCTGGCTCAACTCGCCCTCGAACCCCACGGGCCGGGTGCTGAGCAAGGAGGAGCTGACGCGGACGGTCGCCTGGGCCCGTGAGCACGGTGTGCTGATCTTCTCCGACGAGTGCTACATCGAGCTGGGCTGGGAGGCCGACCCGGTCTCCGTACTCCACCCGGACGTGTGCGGCGGCTCGTACGAGGGGATCGTGTCCGTCCACTCCCTCTCCAAGCGCTCCAACCTCGCCGGCTACCGCGCCGCCTTCCTCGCCGGTGACCCGGAGGTCCTCGGCCCGCTCCTGCAGATCCGCAAGCACGGCGGCATGATGACGTCGGCGCCCACCCAGGCGGCGGTCGTGGCCGCGCTCGGCGACGACACGCACGTGCGCGAGCAGCGCGAACGGTACCTGGCCCGTCGTACGGCCCTGCGCGAGGCCCTGGTGCGGCACGGCTTCCGTATCGAGCACAGCGAGGCCAGCCTCTATCTGTGGGCCACCCGGGACGAGTCCTGCTGGGACACCGTCGCCCACCTCGCCGGCCTGGGCATCCTGGTGGCGCCGGGCGACTTCTACGGCACGGCGGGCGAGACGTTCGTCCGCGTGGCCCTGACGGCGACGGACGAGCGGGTGGCGGCGGCGGTCGCCCGCCTGTAGCCGCCCCGCACACCGACAGCCGTACGACGGAGGGGCCCGGGGAAGATCCCCGGGCCCCTCCGCCATCACCTGGTCACCGCTGCTCGGGTCAGCCCAGCGGCAGGCCGTCCAGGGGCAGCTGACCGGCGCCCGGCAGGCCCTTCGTGGGGAGCGCGTCCGTCGGCAGGCCGCCCTTCGTGGCTGTCTTGGTGGTGCTGCCGAGGAGGTCGGCGCCGGGCGCCGGAACGGACTTCGTGACCGCGTCCGTGGCGCTCGCCGTGTCCAGGGCGGTCAGGGCGCCGAGGTTCGGGGTGGCGGGCAGCCCGGCGGGCGCCGCGCTGGCGGCGCCGGCCGCACCGACCCCGGCTGCCGCTCCCGCTGCGACGAGCAGCGCTGCACGGGCGATCCGGCGGGTCAGGGGGAGGGACATGATGCTCCTGAGTGTCGGTTGACTGTGATCGTCCGGACTCGGACGCAGTGACTACCGCTCGAAGGGCCCTGAAGTTGCGGCGCCCCAATGTAAAGAATTGGCAATGCGTCGCATTATCGGCTGCGGATAAAAACGGGCAAAAGCCACCCGGTCCGAAAGTCGGGTGAATCCTTGTGACGGGTTGCAGCCCTTTGTTCGCAAGGGTTTTGACGGACAGTGCACGGATGGGGGAGTGACTCGGCGAAAACCCGCCCGGACTTCGGCCGGGACCCGTCAGGAGTAACCCTCCCGAGTGACGTCCCGTACTCCTGCCCGTACTACTGGGCGGTGACGATCCGGACCGCGTCCGTGCCCTTCGCCGTCCCCTTGGGCGTCGCGACCGGGCGCCACTCGCTGTCGGTGTTGCCGGCCGTCCAGCGGAGTCCCGCGTACGAGACGTTCTCGATGTGCAGCGCGGAGGCGTTGGCCACCGCCCAGTGCGCCAGCTGCCAGCCGCGCTGACGAGCCGTCGTCCCGGCGGCCGTGTCGGTGTCCGCGGACACGGGAAGCGTCACGGTCCGAAGGGCGGTGGACGTCGCCGTGGGGGAGGGCGAGGGGGTGGGGGTGGGGGTGGCTGGGGCCTTGAGGGTCACTGTGGCGCCGGCCGCGGTGAGCACCTCGCGGCCGAAGTCCCGTACGAGCGCTGCCCGTACGGCGTCCGGGCCGCCGGTCGGGGTGGCGGCCTGGCGGCCCTCGCAGGTCAGGGTGGCCGCCGCGTGCCCGGTCAGGGCCGCCGCCAGCAGCGTGGCGTCCTGCTCGTGCTTGGCGTACGCCTCCGGATAGCCGCTGCGCTGCACGCGCTGCGCGGCCACGGTGAGGGGGAGGCGCGAATAGCCGGAGACCTTGACGAGATGGTCGTAGAACTCGCCCGCCGCATAGGCCGGGTCCTGGATCTCCTTCGCCGTGCCCCAGCCCTGCGAGGGCCGTTGCTGGAACAGGCCCAGCGAGTCCCGGTCGCCATGGGTGATGTTGCGCAGCCCCGACTCCTGGAGGGCGGTCGCCAGCGCGATGGCCACGGCCCGTTCGGGCAGCCCGCGCGCGGTACCGACCGCGGTGATCGTCGCCGCGTTGACCGCCTGCTCGGGGGTGAACTCGTACGAGGCTCCGTCGCCGCCCGCCGAGGCGACCTCGCAGGCCGGATCCCCGGTGCCGCCGGTGACGTACTGCACCGCGAGATAACCCGCGACGGCGAGCAGGACCAGGAAGGACGCCCCGCGACGGAGGAGGCGGCCACGACGCGTCTGGGTGGGGGACGACTCCGGCATCCGTACAAGGTACTGGAGAGTAGGGAGTGCGGCCTGCGTGTCGGGTGAGGAAGCAGGTCGGAAGAGGGTGAAGGGACGGTGTGCGGCGGCCTGGTGAGGGGGCGCGTTAGGGTCGTCGGCATGGCCGATACCCCGCTTGACCTCACGTTGGACGCCGCTCGCCTGACCGCGTGGCTCGTCGACTTCCCCTCGGAGAGCGGCAGCGAGAAACCGCTCGCGGACGAGATCGAGACGGCCCTGCGTGGACTGCCGCACCTCACGGTCGAGCGGTACGGCAACAACGTCGTCGCCCGGACGAACCTGGGCCGTGCGCAGCGCGTGATCCTGGCCGGCCACATCGACACGGTCCCGATCGCCGACAACGTGCCGTCGCGGCTGGACGACGACGGGGTCCTGTGGGGCTGCGGCACCTGCGACATGAAGTCGGGCGTCGCGGTCCAGCTGCGGATCGCGGCCACGGTGCCGGAACCGAACAGGGACCTGACGTTCGTCTTCTACGACCAGGAAGAGGTCGCGGCCGACCTGAACGGCCTCAAGCACGTTGCCGAGGCGCACCCGGAGTGGCTGGAGGGCGACTTCGCGGTCCTGCTGGAGCCGTCCGACGGTCAGGTCGAGGGCGGCTGCCAGGGCACGCTGAGGGTGCTGCTGAAGACGACGGGCGAGCGGGCCCACTCGGCGCGCAGCTGGATGGGCTCCAACGCGATCCACGCGGCGGCCCCGATCCTGGCCAAGTTGGCCTCGTACCAGCCGCGTTACCCGGTGATCGACGGACTGGAGTACCGGGAGGGCCTCAACGCGGTCCGTATCGGGGGCGGAGTGGCCGGCAACGTCATCCCCGACGAGTGCGTGGTGACGGTCAACTTCCGCTACGCGCCCGACCGTTCGGAGGCCGAGGCCCTCGCGCACGTACGGGAGGTGTTCGCGGACTGCGGAGTGGCCGAGTTCGTCGTCGACGACCACAGCGGCGCCGCCCTCCCCGGTCTCTCCCACCCCGCGGCGGCTGCCTTCATCGAGGCGGTGGGCGGCACCCCGCAGCCCAAGTACGGCTGGACGGACGTGTCGCGCTTCAGCGCGCTCGGCATCCCCGCGGTCAACTACGGCCCGGGGAACCCGCACTTGGCACACAAGCGGGACGAAAGGGTGGAAACCGGGAAGATCCTCGCGGGTGAGGAACGGCTGCGGGCCTGGCTGACGTCATGACCCGGCAGGGGGACGCGGCGCCGCTTCACGGCGGACATGCTCACGTCCCCCGTCCGTAACCGGCGGAGATCTACGCTGAGGTGGATCGACAGTAGGTGGAGGAAGGGAGCGGCCATGAGCAACGGCAACCCCGAGGACAGGAAGCAGCCACCGGAGGAGCAGCGGCTCGGACCGGTGCTGCGCAGGCGTGGGCAGGTTCAGGCGAGCACCACCGACCAGCGTCTCCTCGACGCGGGCGGCCCCTCCGACTGGGTCCACACGGACCCCTGGCGGGTGCTGCGCATCCAGTCGGAGTTCATCGAGGGCTTCGGCACACTGGCCGAACTCCCGCCCGCGATCAGCGTGTTCGGCTCGGCGCGGACGAAGGCGGACTCACCGGAGTACGAGGCGGGCGTCCGCCTCGGCCGGGGCCTGGTGGAGGCCGGGTTCGCGGTGATCACGGGCGGCGGCCCGGGGGCGATGGAGGCGGCGAACAAGGGCGCGTGCGAGGCGAAGGGCGTCTCGGTGGGGCTGGGTATCGAGCTCCCCTTCGAGCAGGGGCTCAACGCCTACGTCGACATCGGCCTGAACTTCCGTTACTTCTTCGTCCGGAAGATGATGTTCGTGAAGTACGCGCAGGGCTTCGTGGTCCTGCCCGGGGGCCTCGGCACCCTGGACGAACTCTTCGAGGCGCTGACCCTGGTCCAGACGCAGAAGGTCACGCGTTTCCCGATCGTCCTCTTCGGCAGTGAGTACTGGGGCGGCCTGATCGACTGGCTGAAGAACACGCTGATCGCCCAGGGCAAGGCGTCGGAGAAGGACCTGATGCTGTTCCACGTCACGGACGACGTGGACGAGGCGGTGGCGCTGGTGTCGAAGGAGGCGGGGCGCTAAGCGCTTGGCTTGAGCGGCGGGTTCCCGGGGGCGCTGCCCCCGAACCCCCGCTCCTCAAACGCCGGAGGGGCTGAAATACCCAGCCCGTCCGGCGTTTGAGGACGAGGCCCCTTCAGGGCCGAAGAACTCCTACGCCAGCCCCCGTCGCGCCACCGTCGGGGGACGCCGGCCCGCGATCGACGTCACCATGTCGAGGACCTGCTGCGTCTCCGCGACCTCGTGGACGCGGTACACCCGTGCCCCGAGCCACATCGACACCGCCGTCGTCGCCAACGTCCCCACCAGGCGTTCCTTCACCGGCCTGTCCAGCGTCTCGCCCACGAAGTCCTTGTTGGACAGCGACACCAGCACCGGCCAGCCCGTCTCCACCATCTCCCCCAGCCGCCGCGTCGCCTCCAGGCTGTGCCTCGTGTTCTTCCCGAAGTCGTGCCCGGGATCGATCATCACCGACTCCCGCGGAACCCCCAGCGCGACCGCCCGCTCGGCCAGCCCGACGGTCACGCGCAGGATGTCGGCCATGACGTCCTCGTACGCCACCCGGTGCGGACGTGTCCGAGGCTCCGCACCGCCCGCGTGCGTGCACACCAGCCCCACCCCGTACCGCCCCGCGACCTCCGCGAGCCTCGGATCGACGCCGCCCCACGCGTCGTTCAGCAGATCCGCGCCGGCCTCGCACACGGCCTCGCCCACATCGGCCCGCCAGGTGTCCACGCTGATGATCGCGTCGGGGAAACGGCGCCGCACCTCCGCCACGAAGCCGACCGTCCGCCGTGCCTCCTCAGCCGCCGTCACCTCTTCGCCCGGTCCCGCCTTCACCCCGCCGATGTCGATGATGGCGGCGCCTTCCGACACCGCCTGCTCCACGCGTGCGAGCGCCGGCTCGTCGCGGAAGGTGGCTCCCTGGTCGTAGAAGGAGTCCGGGGTCCGGTTCACGATCGCCATGATCACCGGTTCGTGCGTGTCGAACTCACGCCTGCCCAGCCTGAGCATCCGCTGTGACCTCACCGTGTGCGTCTCCCAGTGCGTTCCTGTGCCCGGCCCGGCAATCAGCCCTGTATTCGGCCGCCTGCGACCATAACTGCCAGACTCGCATGGCACGATCGGACCCTGCCGCAATCGGCACAGGCACTTCGATCAACCCGATCAACCCGATCAACCCGATCCGTCCGAATCCCGTGGGGACCCAGCGATGTTGATGTTCTTGTTCCTGGTCGTCGCGCTCGCCGTCGTGGTCGCCGCGGTGACGCTGGCCGTGGTGGGCGGCGGCGAGAGCGCCGTCCTGCCGGAGGTCGCGCCCGAGCGGCTCCAGGACCTGCTGCCGCCCGACCGTCCCGTCGGCCGCGGCGATGTCGAGTCCCTCCGGTTCCCGGTCGCGGCCCGTGGCTACCGGATGTCGGACGTCGATGACGCGCTCACCCGCCTCGGTGCCGAACTCGCCGAGCGGGACGCCCGTATCAGCGACCTGGAGTCCGCGCTGGCCGGTGCCCAGGCCCCGCCGCGGGTCATCATGGACAAGCCGGTCGAGGGGAACGAGCAGTGAGCGACGACGTCGGCGTGGCCCTGGCCGGCCCCGACGGCGCGCTGCGCTGCCCCTGGGCGCTGTCCACGGAGGACTACGTGGCGTACCACGACGAGGAGTGGGGCCGCCCGGTCCACGGCGACGACGCCCTCTTCGAGCGGCTCTCCCTGGAGGCCTTCCAGTCCGGCCTCTCCTGGATCACCATCCTGCGCCGCCGAGAGGGCTTCCGGACCGCCTTCGCCGACTTCAAGATCTCGTCCGTCGCCGTCTTCACGGACACCGACCGCGAACGGCTCCTCGCCGACGCCGGCATCATCCGCAACCGCGCGAAGGTCGACGCGACGATCGCCAACGCGCGCGTGCTGGCCGAGTGGGCCCCGGGGGAACTGGACGAGCTGATCTGGTCCCACGCCCCGGACGCGGCCTCCCGGCCGGCTCCGCGGACCCTGTCCGACGTACCCGCGGTCACCGACGCGTCGACCGCCCTGTCCAAGGCCCTGAAGAAACGGGGGCTGCGTTTCGTGGGGCCCACGACCGCGTACGCGCTGATGCAGGCCTGCGGACTGGTGGACGACCACCTGGAGACGTGCGTCGCCAGAAGCGCCCCCTGAGGGACGCTTCCGACAGAGCGCCCGCCCCCGAACTAACGACCCAGGTACTTCGGCTTCTCCTTGTTGACGAACGCCTGCACCGCGATCGCGTGGTCCTCCGACGCGCCCGCGCGTGCCTGGAGTTCGTCCTCCTTCTCCAGGGTCTGGGCCAGCGTGTGGGTGAACCCGTAGGCCACGGCCTCCTTGAGGGCCGCGTACGCCACCGTGGGACCGTCGGCCAGGGCCCGTGCCGTCTTCGTGGCCTCGGCCCGCAGCTCCGCCGAAGGGACGACCCGGTTCGCGATGCCCAGCTCGTACGCCTCCTGCGCCTTGATGCTGCGCGGGAACAGGAGCAGGTCGGCGGCGCGGCCGGGGCCCACCACGCGCGGGAGCGTCCAGGAGACGCCCGAGTCGGCGGTCAGCGCCACGCCCGCGAACGACGTGTTGAACGCCGCCGTGTCCGCGACGACCCGGTAGTCGGCGGCGAGCGCGAAGCCGAAGCCGGCCCCGGCGGCGACGCCGTTCACGCCCGCCACCACCGGCTTGGGCATGCTCGTCAGCGCCCGCACGATGGGGTTGTAGTGCTCGCGGACCGTCGTCATGGTCTGGCCCGTGCCGGCCTCGCGGTCGGCGGCCAGGAGCCCGATGTGCTCCTTGAGGTCCTGGCCCACACAGAACGCCCGGTCACCGGCGGCGGTCAGCAGTACGGCCCGTACGGCGTCGTCCGTGGCCGCGGCCTGGACCGCCTCGCGGAGCGCGACCTTGGTCGCGATGCTCAGCGCGTTCATCGCCTCGGGGCGGTTCAGCGTGATCGTCGCCAGCCCGTCGTGCACCTCGTAGAGCACGGTGTCGGCCATGGGGGTCCCCTCCGGTGTCGCGGCTGCGTCGTCCTACGTACTGATCAGTACGTAGTCGTCCCATGACAGCATGGCGGAGATCACGCGCCGAGGAGAGGACCGGTCATGTGACCTGCGTCAAAGAATTCCGGATCGGTCGCGGTCGGCCGAGAGTGCGCGCGGCGGCGAAGTATCGCAGTCACATCGCCGAATTGAGTGGTTTTGATCGCGCGCGTTGCCCAAGCGATGCCGACTGATGTTGGTCATAGGGTCCTGAGATGCGGGATAATGGCTGGGAAGCAATGTGTTCGATGCCGGTGACGTGCCTCTCATGAGGGGAAGCGCGTGCCCTCTCAAGGGGCCGTCGGCGACGATGAGCTGGTTTCAGGAAGGGGAACGAGCATGGCGGCCATGAAGCCGCGGACGGGCGATGGCCCGCTCGAGGTGACAAAGGAGGGGCGGGGCATTGTCATGCGCGTTCCGCTCGAAGGCGGCGGTCGACTCGTCGTCGAGCTGACCCCTGACGAGGCCGATGCGCTGGGCGATGCCCTCAAGAAGGTCGTCGGCTGACGCGCGGACGCGTCCATACCCTTTCAGCTGCCCCGGCACCGTGAACGTACGGTGCCGGGGCACTGTTCTGCTGTCCGGACACCGTCCGTACGCCGTGGGCCGCAAGGGCTCAGCGCTTGACCGCGCACAGCAGGCCGTCGCCCACGGGCAGCAGGGACGGCACCAGTTCGTGGCTCTCGCGCACCGCGCGCAGCAGCTCCCGCAGCCGTATGACCTCGGTGGGCTGGGGCCCCGAATCGACGGTCCTGCCGTTGGCGAAGACGCCCTCGAAAACCACCAGGCCACCCGTACGGAGCAGACGCAACGATTCAGCTAGATAGTCCAGGCACTCCAGCCGGTCGCCGTCGCAGAAGACGAGGTCGTAGCCCGCGTCCGCGAGCCTGGGCAGCACGTCCAGGGCGCGGCCGGGGATGAAGCGGGCGCGGTTGCTGGCGAAGCCGGACGCCCGGAAGGCCTGGCGGGCGAACTGCTGGTGGTCCGGCTCGGGGTCGACCGTCGTCAGGACCCCGTCCGGGCGCATGCCGTGCAGGAGGTACATCCCCGAGACGCCTGTTCCGGTCCCGATCTCCGCCACCGACTTCGCGTCCACCGAGGCGGCCAGCAGCCGTAGGGCGGCGCCCGTGCTGGGCGCCACTGAGCGCAGCCCTGCCTCACGGGCCCGGTCACGGGCCCAGCGCAGTGCTTCGTCCTCGGCGACAAAGGCGTCGGCGAACGCCCAGCTCGTCTGCCGGTTGCCGGTAATGACCCTCTCCTTGTCCCCGCGGTTGCCTGGGCGTGACTGTATCCGTTGCGCCCGGGAACCCGCAGATGGGACCAGTCGTTTGGAGGGGTGCGGGACGAGGTGGCGCAGACAGGGCGACTACGTGGGGGATCAGTGGACCAGCGGATGGGCCGGCACACGGAGTACACGGTGCGTACGGAGAACTCGGTTCAGGTGCTGGAGCGGCCGTGGGAGCCGGACCGGCGTACATCAATTTCTCAGAAAACCGCTTATCCGGAGCTAACGGGCGAGGTGGCTATGGTAGGGGCTCCACTGGACACCACCAGAGCCGACAGGGGAGGTGCGGCTGCACCTGTGGATCGGGGAGGAGCGCTGAGGCGCCTTCTCGGATCAGCGGGTAGGCCGAAATCCGTGAACAAGACTGCTGCTGACCCGAGCCATGCCGCTGACCGAGCCCAGACCGCGACCTTCTCCACCGACGCGGACGGGCAGGCGTGGACTCCGCCCTCGTGGGAGGAGATCGTCAGCACGCACAGCGGCCGCGTCTACCGCCTGGCATACCGCCTGACGGGCAACCAGCACGACGCCGAGGACCTCACGCAGGAGGTCTTCGTCCGCGTCTTCCGCTCGCTGTCGACGTACACGCCCGGCACCTTCGAGGGCTGGCTGCACCGCATCACCACCAACCTCTTCCTGGACATGGTCCGCCGCAAGCAGCGCATCCGCTTCGACGCCCTCGGCGACGACGCCGCCGAGCGCCTGCCCAGCCGCGAGCCGTCCCCGCAACAGCTCGTCAACGACGCGCACTTCGACGCGGACGTCCAGCAGGCGCTGGACACGCTGGCGCCGGAGTTCCGCGCCGCCGTCGTCCTGTGCGACATCGAGGGACTGTCGTACGAGGAGATCGCCGCGACTCTCGGCGTGAAGCTCGGCACCGTCCGCTCCCGTATCCACCGAGGCCGCTCCCAGCTCCGCAAGGCCCTCGCGCACCGCTCTCCGGAGGCCCGTGCCGAGCGCCGCTTCGCGATGCCACGGGTGGCCGCGCTGGGAGGAGGGGGCGCGACCGCGTGAGCGCATCACGGCCGTACTCTGCCTCTGCCGAGCGTCGTCTCGCCGAGCAGCATCTGGGAGACCGGCTCTCCGCCCTCGTGGACGGAGAACTCGGTCATGAGACGCGTGAACGCGTCCTGGCGCACCTGGCCACCTGCGCGAAGTGCAAGGCCGAGGCCGACGCACAGCGCCGTCTGAAGAACGTCTTCGCGGAGATGGCCCCGCCACCGCCCTCCGAGAGCTTCCTGGCCCGCCTCCAGGGCCTTCCGGGAGGGGGTGATTCCGACTCCGGCGGCTCCCCGCTGGGCGGGGGAGGATTCACCGACGGGCTCTCCGGATTCCCCAGAAGCCCAGGAATCGGCTCAGGAGTCTTCGGGGTGAGGGGGGAGGGGTTCGGATACGTTCCCGCCCGGCCGCACACCTCCGTACTCCCGTCCGCTCCCGGCCCGGGTTTCCGTATCCACGACGTCGGGCGTCACTATGCCGACCGGTCGTCCTCGCGCAGCCTGCGGTTCGCGTTCGCCGCCGCCGGTGCCGTGTCGATCGCCGCCATCGCGCTGGGCGGGGTGTCGACGGGAGTTCCCGGTGACACGACGGACGCCCGGGGCACCTCCGGGGGCAGCAATGTGACGCCGATGCGTCCGCAGGGTGGTGGGACCTCGACGGCTCCTGACAGCCAGCGGCGCCGTTCGGTCGGTCCGCTGTTCTCGCACGGCCTGGGGCAGGGGACCTTCGGACAGACGCCGACGGCGCCGACAGAGGTGTCCGCGCCGCTGCTGCCGGGCATCCCGTCACCGTCCTCCGGTGTCCGTGACCGGGAGGCCATGCATCAGCTGACCGCGCCGGTCGTGGCCGCCGCCGCGGTGCTGTCCCCGCTCATACGCCCGCTGGCTGCCCCGGAGGTCGCCCTGACCTCCTGGTCGACGGCGCCCGAGGCGGCGGTCCGGGGCCTGATCAAGGGCCCGGTGCCCGACGCATCCGTCTCACCGTCCCCGTCCACGTCGGACACCGTCCGCTGACCCCACGAACCTGGTTGAATCCGAGGTGCGGACCGCGCATCGGCGGTCCGCGCAACAGCGGTCGGCGGAGCGGTGGTTCGCGGCGACAGCGGCCCTCGGTCACCGCCGACGAGCCGTCGGGCGGGCCAGGTGTGGGGAGAGCATGGACGAGCGGAAGCCCGCGAAGGCCAACTGGTGGAACCGGCCCGGCGGGAAATCGGCGCCCGGCCAGGACTCTTCGGCTTCCGGCCAGGAGGTTCCGGCCTCCGTTTCGGCTCTCGGTGAGGGAGCGTCCGGGGCGGGTTCGGCCGGAGCAGGAGCCGATTCCGGGGGTGACTTCGAACTGGAGCGGCCCCGGGCGGTGCCCGGTCCTGCCGAGGGTGCCGAAGGGGACGCCGGCGAGGACGGGGACTTCGAGCTGCCGCTGCCCGTAGCGGTGCCCGAGCCAGTACCCGCCGTCGAGGCGGACCCCGGGCTCCTGCACGACCCCGATCCCTACAGCACCCCGCCGTACGGCCATCCCGGGCCCTGGGCGCCCGCTCCGCCGGTCCAGCACCCCGTGGTGACCCCGGCGCACGGTACGGCCGTACCGGAGCCGCTGACGCCCGCCGAAGACCCCTGGCGCCGCTACGACCCGTGGGCGCCCGCCGCCCCTTCCCCTCTCCAGCAGAACGGAGCCGCCCCCGCCGGCGGCCGACCGGGAGCGCGCAGGCGCGGGCTGGTTGCCGGGGCCGTGCTGCTCGCCCTGCTGTCCGGGGGCATCGGTGGAGCCGTCGGGTCCTATCTGGAGCGCCATGACGGGGACGGCGACCGCATTCAGCTGTCGCAGGCCGGGAGGGACGTGTCCGTCGGGCGGGCCCCTGACAGCGTGGCCGGGATCGCCGCGCGGGCGCTGCCCAGCGTGGTGACACTGCATGTGCGCGGCGGCGGCGCGGAAGGCACCGGTACCGGGTTCGTGCTCGACGGCCGGGGACACATCCTCACCAACAACCACGTCGTCGAGGCCGCCGGTGCCGACGGCGAGGTGACGGTGACGTTCAGCGGCGGCGAGAGTGCCGAGGCCGAGGTCGTCGGCCGGGACAGCGGATACGACCTCGCCGTCGTCAGGGTGAGCGGGGTCGACGGGCTCCGGCCCGTGGTCCTCGGGAACTCCGACAACGTGGCGGTCGGTGATCCCGTCGTCGCCATCGGGGCCCCCTTCGACCTTGCCAACACCGTCACCTCCGGCATCATCAGCGCCAAGGAACGGCCCATCACCGCCGGGGGCGAGAGCGGGGACGGGAGCGACGTGTCGTACGTCGACGCGCTCCAGACCGACGCGTCGATCAACCCGGGCAACTCCGGCGGGCCGCTGCTCGACGCCGAGGCCAGGGTGGTCGGGATCAACTCCGCGATCCGTTCCGCCGACGGCGGCTCGGGGCTGGACGGCACGCAGGCCGGTTCGATCGGGCTCGGGTTCGCCATCCCCGTCAACCAGGGCAAGCGCGTCGCCGAGGAACTGATCAACACCGGCAGGGCGACCCACCCCGTCATCGGTGTCACCCTCGACATGGACTACAGCGGCGACGGCGCCCGCGTGGGCACGCAGGGCAACGACGGCGAGCCTCCGGTGACCGAGGGCGGCCCCGGCGACCGGGCGGGACTGCAGGCCGGCGACATCATCACCGGGGTCGACGGACGACGCGTCCACTCCGGCGAGGAACTGATCGTCAGGATCCGCGCCCACCGTCCCGGTGACCGACTGGGACTGTCTCTGCTGCGCGGTGGGAGACAACGGACGATCTCCCTCGTTCTGGGCTCCTCCGGCGGCAACTGACAGAAACCTCACAGGTGGCGGGCCCCTACCGGCTCCCACTAGGCAAACATCGCGGAAAACCGGTCGCGTACACCCACTCTTGGGCCCCCGGACGGTACCGGTGGGACGGGATGGCCGGGTACCGTGGATCCGGCCCGGACCACGGAAGACCGCGAAGACCGCACGGACCACCGAGGGCCGAGGACCGAGGACATCGCAAGGAGCTTCAGGTGTTCAATGACGTAGGACCGCTCGAACTGGTCACGCTCGTGCTCCTCGCCGTGCTCGTCTTCGGTCCGGAGAAGCTTCCGAAGATGATCCAGGACGTCACGCGCACCATCCGCAAGATCCGGGAGTTCTCGGACGGCGCGAAGGAAGACATCCGCTCGGAGCTGGGCCCCGAGTTCAAGGACTTCGAGTTCGAGGACCTGAACCCCAAGGCGTTCATCCGCAAGCACCTGGACAACGACGAGCTGGGGCTCAAGGAGATCCGCAACGGCTTCGACCTGAAGAAGGAGATGGCCGACGTCACGGACGCGGTCCACGGCCGAGCGTCGGACACGTCGTCGTCCTCTTCGTCTTCAGGCTCGTCCGGTTCGTCGGATTCCTCCGGTGGCACCGTCGACATGACGAAGAAGCCCGAGCCGGACGAGCGCCCGCCCTTCGACGCGGACGCCACCTGACCGTCGTAGGTCCGCGCGTGACGTGTCTCATACTCCGACCGGGCCTCTGAGGGCCTGATCCGGACGTCTGCGCGGCCCGCGCGCCGGGCGCTTTCCCTGCCGCTCCGAGCGGTGTGGCTATGCTGCCGAGTTGTTGTGGGCCGTACATGGGCGAACTACGCCGCCCGAAGGGGGGCGGGCCGCTCCGGGCCGACGAGAACGAGGAGGCGTCCGGGTACATGGAGACGACAAGTCGGGTGGGCGCGCAGGCGCCGGCCGCGGAGGGCGGACAACAGGTCCCCTCCGCCCGGCGCACGGTCGACGGCTATCTGCTGGCGCCCTTCCCCTGGTACGGCCTCGACGAGGCCTTCACGGGACCGCGCTGGCTGATGCAGGTGGGTACGGCGGCCAACGGCGCCGTCGAGCACGGTTCGATCGGGCACGGCGACGAACCCTCCGTACGGCACGAGGCCATGGGGGAGGACAAGGAGCGGTTCGCGGTGGTGGTCACCGTGGCCGCGAACCCCGTACGACGCAGTGCGGACGGCACGGGGCTGCTGGAGGCCACGTCGGTCTCGTCGGCGGCCTGGCTGGCCGGTGTGGGGCTGCTGTCCTTCACCTGGCCCGGCCAGATGGACCACACCCTCCGCGACGACTGGCTCGACCAGCAGACGGAGACGGCGTGGGTCCTCGCGGACGATCTCGGCGGCGATGACTGGTCCACCCTCTCCCTCCCGGTCGACGGGGTGCCCACGCCCTTCCACTACCGCGAGTCCGAGTTCGGCTGGGTCCTCGCCGGGTCGACGCAGGAGGGCGTGCACGTGGGTGCGTACGGGCGTGGGATGAGCGCGTACGGGCTGGGCTTCGCCGTGATCAAGGATATTGGCGTGTACGCGTAGTCGGCGGTACGTGGCTGGGGGCGCCCTCTCGGAAGAGGGCGCCCCCAGCCACGTACACGGAGTGCGGTGAAGGAATCAGGACCCGGCGAGAATCAGAACTTGTTCCTCGGGGTGATCCCCAAGGACATGCCCGACAGGCCTCGTGCCCTGCCTCCCAGCTTGCCGGCGATCGCGCGCAGCGCAGTGCCCGCCGGGGAGTCCGGGTCCGTCAGGACGACCGGCCTGCCGTCGTCGCCGCCCTCGCGCAGGCGGACGTCGATCGGGATGGAGCCGAGGACCGGGACCGTCGCCCCTGTCGTCCTCGTGAGGCCGTCCGCGACGCTCTGGCCGCCGCCCGTGCCGAAGATGTCGACCATGTCGCCGCAGTGCGGGCAGGGCAGCCCGGCCATGTTCTCGACCACGCCGACGATCTTCTGGTGGGTCTGGACGGCGATGGCGCCCGCGCGCTCGGCCACCTCGGCCGCCGCCTGCTGAGGGGTCGTCACGACCAGGATCTCGGCGTTCGGGACCAGCTGGGCGACCGAGATCGCGATGTCGCCCGTGCCCGGCGGCAGGTCCAGCAGGAGCACGTCCAGGTCGCCCCAGTACACGTCCGACAGGAACTGCTGGAGGGCCCTGTGGAGCATCGGGCCGCGCCAGACGACCGGGGCGTTGCCCGGGGTGAACATGCCGATGGAGATGACCTTCACGCCGTGCGAGGACGGCGGCATGATCATGTTCTCGACCTGGGTCGGAAGCCCCTCGACGCCCAGCATGCGCGGCACGCTGTGGCCGTAGATGTCGGCGTCGACCACGCCCACCTTGAGGCCGTCGGCCGCCATCGCCGCCGCCAGGTTGACGGTGACCGACGACTTGCCGACACCGCCCTTGCCGGACGCGACCGCGTACACGCGCGTGAGGGAGCCCGGTTTGGCGAAGGGGACCTCGCGGTCGGCCTGGCCGCCGCGCAGGGCGGACGCCAGTTCCTTGCGCTGGTTGTCGCTCATGACGTCCAGTTCGACGTCGACGCGGGTGACACCCTCGACCCGCGAGACCGCCTCCGTCACGTTCTTCGTGATCGTGTCGCGCATCGGGCAGCCGGAGACCGTCAGGTACACGGCGACCGCGACCGCCCCGTCCGCGCCGATCACCACCGACTTCACCATCCCCAGCTCGGTGATGGGTCGGTGGATCTCGGGGTCGTTCACCGTCGACAGTGCTTCACGCACCGCGTCTTCCGTAGCCATGACCCCGATGGTACGGGGCCGCACACGGCACGCGGAAAGCCCGTCACCGGTCTTCTGCGTCACGCCCTCGCGGCCGTTCTGTCGGGAATCTGACTGTTTTGTCGGAGTGGTGCCCGCCCTCGTACCGCTCCGCGCGCCGCTCCTCCAGCTCCTTGACCAGGTCCTGGAGCTCGGACCGGATCCAGTCCCGGGTCGCGACCTCGCCGAGTCCGGCGCGCAGGGAGGCGACCTCACGGGTCAGGTACTCGGTGTCGGCGATCGACCGCTCGTTCTGCTTGCGGTCCTGTTCGAGGTTGACCTTGTCGCGGTCGTCCTGCCGGTTCTGCGCCAGCAGGATCAGCGGGGCCGCGTAGGAGGCCTGGAGCGAAAGTGCGAAGGTCAGGAAGATGAACGGGTAGTGGTCGAAGCGCAGGTCGGCCGGCGCGGAGACGTTCCACACCACCCACAGGACGATGACGACCGTCATCCAGACGATGAACCGCCCGGTGCCGAGAAAACGCGCGATGCGTTCGGACAGCCGTCCGAATGCCTCCGGGTCGTACTCGGGCAGCAGCCGACGCCTGGGCGCGCGCGGCTGGTCGAGGCGCACCCGGGGGCGGGAGGCCGCCGTGGAGCCACTGGCAGTGCGCTCGCGGGTGCCGGGCTCACGCTCAGGAGTCATGACCACCCGCTCTCTCGGACTCGCTCTCGTCATCGCCGTAAGTGTCGTGATCGTCATCGTCATCGGCGTTGATGTCGGTGTCGCCCTCGGCCAGGTGGAACTCCGTCTCCCGCCAGTCCTCGGGCAGCATGTGGTCGAGTACGTCGTCCACGGTCACCGCGCCGAGCAGCGACCCGCTCTCGTCGACCACCGGCGCGGCCACCATGTCGTACGTCGCGAAGAAACCGGCGACGACCGGCAGTTCGGCGTCCGGGCGCAGCGGCTGGAGGTCGTCGTCGACGAGCGAGCCGACCAGGGTGTACGGCGGGTCGCGCAGCAGCCGCTGGAAGTGGACGGCGCCCAGGTACTTGCCCGTCGGGGTCTCGTCCGGCGGACGGCACACGTACACCTGGGCGGCGAGCGCGGGGGAGAGGTCGGGGTTGCGGACCCGGGCCAGCGCGTCGGCGACGGTCGCGTCGGGGCGCAGCACGATCGGCTCGGTCGTCATCAGACCGCCCGCCGTGTCCTCCCGGTACGCCATCAGCCGGCGCATGTCGGCGGCGTCGGAGGGCTGCATCAGGCTCAGCAGCCGCTCCTGGTCGTTCTCGGGCAGCTCACCGAGCAGGTCGGCGGCGTCGTCCGGGTCCATCGCCTCCAGGACGTCGGCGGCGCGCTCCTCCTTGAGCTTGCCGAGGATCTCGATCTGGTCGTCCTCGGGCAGCTCCTCGAGTACGTCGGCCAGCCGGTCGTCGTCGAGGGCGGCGGCGACCTCCGCGCGCCGCTTGGGGGAGAGGTGGTGCAGGACGTTCGCGAGGTCGGCGGGCCGCAGCTGCTCGAAGGTGGCCAGGAGGCTCTCGGCGCCCTGTCCGTCCTCCTCCAGCGAGAAGCCGGTGACGGCGGACCAGTCGACGGTCAGCGTCTCCCCGGTGTTGCGCCGGAAGGCACCGCCGCGGCCCTTCTTCCGTACGAAGACCCGCTCGATCTCCCAGTCGCGGCGGGCAGGCAGCTGTCGTACGGCCACATCCAGGACGGTGACCTCCTCGCCGGTCTCGCCGAGGGTGACGCGCCGGTCGAGGAGCTCACCGAGGACGAGCCGCTCGGTGGGGCGCTGCTCGAAGCGCCGGACGTTCAGTACGCCCGTCGTGATGACCTGGCCGGACTCGATGCCGGTGACGCGGGTCATGGGCATGAAGACGCGGCGCCGGGTGGTGAGTTCGACGACAAGGCCGAGCAGCCGGGGCGGGCGGTTGCCGACGCGCAGCATCGCGATGAGGTCGCGCACGCGGCCCACCTGGTCGCCGTTCGGGTCGAAGACGGCCATACCGGCGAGGTGCGAGACGAAGACACGGGACGATCCTGCCGCCATGCCACGCCTCCTGCTTCGGTGTGCGCTGCGGGGAGCGCGTCAGATTGCGTCCGGGGGTTCCGAATTGCCTGCTCGGGTGCGCTTCAGGCTAGCCCGTCCGGTTCGGCCGCGCCTTGGTGGGGGGTCCGGACGGACTGGCTCCGCCGGGGGCCGACGGCACCGGTACGCTGCCGTCCACACTCCTCAGGACACTCGTACGAGAGGCAGCCCCACCTGTGTCTGCGATTCCCCGTGGCCGTACCCGCAGTGTCGGCCTGGTGAGCGCGATGTGCGCACTGCTCGTGACGGGGACAGGGCTGACGGGATGCGCCGCCGACCCGGACGAGGGCACGAACGGGGTCGGCAAACTGCCCGCCGACACCATCCAGACGAAGACCCGTACGGCAGCCGGGTCCGCCGACGCCGTACGCCTCTCCGGGACCGTGGTGACCAGCGGGACCACGTACACCCTCGACATGAGCCTCAAGGACGACGGCGGCACCGGCTCGGTCACCGCGAAGGGGTCGACGTTCCGGCTGCTGCGGGTCGGGAAGCACCTGTTCCTGAAGGCCGACGCCGCGTTCTGGAGCCACGAGGACGGCGGTAAGGGGAAGGGCGGGGAGTCGGACACGGCAGCCGCCGCGAAGCTCGGGGGCCTCTTCGTGAAGGTGCCGACGGGCGACCCCTCGTACAAGAAGTTCAGCGGCTTCACCGACAAGGACGTGCTCCTCGACGGTCTGCTCACCCTGCACGGCAGTCTCGCCACGGACGGCCACCACAAGCAGTCGGGCGTCCGCACGATCCGCATCACCGGCGACAAGGGCGACGGCGGCACCCTGGATGTCTCCCTGGAGGGAGCCCCGTACCCCCTGCGCCTGGTCCGCGCGGGCGGCGCGGGCACCCTCCTGCTGAGCGACTGGGGCAAGGACTTCCCCCTGAAGGAACCGGCGAAGAACGAGACAGTGGACTACGGCCAGCAACTGCCGACCTCTTGAGGGGCAGCGCCCCGAAAGGGGCGCGGGGAACTGCGCGACCAGCCCCCACCGGGCCCGCGGTGAACGAACCACCTACCCCACAGACCGCCTGCGCTTCTTGAAGAGCAGCCGCGGCAACCCCGCCGGGATCGGCTCCCGGGTGGTCGCGGGCGTCGGCAGCGGCGGCGCAGACAGCGACCCGTCCGGCAGGGGGCGCGTTTCCCCGGCGCGAACAACCAACCGCACCACCCTGCATTCCCGCGCCCACCGATCCGTCATCGCCTCACCGTCCGGCGCGTTCAACCGCTTCCCCTTCAGCTCGGCGACCGCGGCCTCCCACTCCGGGGAGTGCGGGGCCAGCTCCACGACCGTCGCCGGCCAGGTGACGAGCCGCCCGCCCTTGTCCTTGCTGCGGACGGTGACCTCCGCGTCGGCCCCCTCGATCAGGCCGGGCAACGGCTGCTCACCGGGCCCGTCGCCGACCAGGACGGCCGCCCCCTCGTGCCAGACGTGCCACATCGGACGGGCCGGGATGCCATGGCCCGCGACGTGCTGGGCGGGCACGCCGTTGCCCTTGACCCAGATGAGCCCGGACTTCTTGGTGGCCTCCTCGACGAGGGCCCGGTCGAGCAGCGTGTCAGTCATGGGCAGAAGGGTAGCGATGCCGTCCGCCGCCCCGGTCGCCGTCAGAGCCAGCCGTTGCGCTTCAGCGTGCGGTGGATGCCCACACACATGCCCACCATGGCCGTCATGACCATGGGGTAGCCGAACTTCCAGTGCAGCTCCGGGATGTAGTCGAAGTTCATGCCGTAGACGCCGCACACCATCGTCGGTACGGCGATGATCGCCGCCCAGGACGTGATCTTCCGCATGTCCTCGTTCTGCGCGACGGACGCCTGCGCGAGGTTGGCCTGGAGGATCGAGTTGAGCAGCTCGTCGAAGCCGATCACCTGCTCCTGGACCCGGGCGAGGTGGTCGGCGACGTCGCGGAAGTACTTCTGGATGTCGGGGTCGATCAGCCGCATCGGGCGCTCGCTCAGCAGCTGCATGGGCCGCAGGAGCGGCGAGACGGCCCGCTTGAACTCCAGGACCTCACGCTTGAGCTGGTAGATCCGGCCGGCGTCCGTACCGCGCGGGGTGCCCTTGCGGCCCGGCGAGAACACCTCCGTCTCGACCTCGTCGATGTCGTCCTGCATGGCGTCCGCGACCGCCACGTAGCCGTCGACGACGTGGTCGGCGATGGCGTGCAGCACGGCGGAGGGACCTTTGGCGAGCAGCTCCGGGTCGTCCTGGAGACGGTGGCGCAGCGCGCGCAGGGAACCCTGGCCGCCGTGCCGGACGGTGATGAAGAAGTCCCGCCCGGTGAAGCACATCACCTCGCCGGTCTCCACGACCTCGCTGCTCGCGGTGAGTTCGGTGTGGTCGACGTAGTGGATGGTCTTGAAGACGGTGAAGAGCGTGTCGTCGTACCGCTCCAGCTTGGGCCGCTGGTGGGCCTGGATCGCGTCCTCGACGGCGAGCGGGTGGAGCCCGAACTCGCTGGCGATACCGGAGAACTCGCCCTCCGTCGGCTCGTGCAGCCCGATCCACACGAAGCCGCCGTCACGGCGCACCTTGCGCATCGCCTCGTGCGGGGTGAGCGGCTTCGGGGTCTCGACCCGGGCGCCGTCACGGTAGACGGCGCAGTCGACGACGGCGGAGGGCGTCGAGGGGTCGCGGGTGGTGTCGTAGCTGCTGCCGTCCTTGCGCAGGGAGGGACGGGACGGGCGGACGGCGGCACGCAGGTTGTTGATCATCGACATTGGCAGGTTCCTTCGCTACAGGCAACGAAAGACCGCCGACAACGGTTGGAACTACCCGGAATGGGGACGTCCTGACTGAGGATGTCCGGCACGTCCACAAAGCGGGGAGCACCGCACCGTCGCGGTGGTGAGCTTTCGCTGCTGATTCAGAACTGACGCAGATCACATGGATCAGGCAAAACGAAACCAAGTGCTCTTCCGCGATGACGCGAATGCGAGGAGGTGACAGCCAGCCGGAGAAGCCGGAGCAACTACATCAGCGGGCGGAAGAGCGGGTGCTACTGCACGGATGACTTCGATCCATTGCAGCCCCACCTCCTCCGGCCGGTCCCTCGTGAGGGACGATCCATTCCCCTTCAAGGGGAGCCCCCGAGGGGGAACTTCAGCGGTGCCGGGACTCGATCGCTACGCTTCTGCGTGCTGCCCCGAACCCGGCCTAGACGAGTCATTCCGAATGCTGACGGTGTGTCCGGGAACGCAGACAGGGCGTCCATGATCGTTGTGTGACGAACAACCTGGACGCCCTGCTGACCGCACTGTACGTGAAGATCGACGACGAGATC
>NZ_JAAGLU010000139.1 GCF_010550245.1 Streptomyces sp. SID12501 | reverse complement strand
TACGCCTCGGGCTGGTAGTAGTCGTAGTACGAGACGAAGTACTCGACGGCGTTGTTCGGGAGCAGCTCACGGAACTCCGTGGCGAGCTGCGCCGCGAGGGTCTTGTTGGGCGCCATGACGAGCGTGGGGCGCTGCAGCCACTCGATGAGCCACGCGGTTGTCGCGGACTTGCCGGTGCCGGTCGCGCCGAGCAGCACGACGTCCTTCTCGCCCGCCTGCACGCGCTCGGCGAGCTCGGCGATCGCGGTCGGCTGGTCGCCGCTCGGGGTGTACTCGGACACCACCTCGAACGGCGCGACGGTCCGCTGCAGGTCGGTCACGGGGCGCATGCGACCACCGTACGTCGGGCCACCGACAACGACCCCGCGAGGGCCCGCCCGAGGGGCCCGTCCGCCTCAGGTGCCGCTGAACGACACCGAGGCCGCGGGGTCCGCCTCCTTGAGCAGCTTCGCGTAGCCGTCCATGAACGCGCGGTACGTCGAGAAGCCCGCGACCTTGCGCTTCGAGACCGGCAGGAGCGCGCTCACGCCCGACGAGCGCGTCACGTAGCTCGTGATGAGCGTCCGCACCGTCACGCGGCCCACGGCCCGGTCGACCTCGGCGTCGAAGAACAGCACCGGCTCGGTGCCGTCGCGCGTCATGTCGCGGACGGCGAACGAGACCTTGCTCGACCCGCGCTCCCCCGTCCGCAGCCAGCCGGACGGGTCGTCGACCGCCGCGGCCGCCTTCACCGCCAGATCGAGGACCTGGGTCGCCGACAGCGCCCCCGTCGCGACCGAGACGGACGCCTTCGACTGCAGCGGGCGCGCCTCCCACCCGTTCGTGCCGACCGACTGGAGCGCCATCGTTCCTCCGGCTGCTGTTCCCCTGACGGGCCGCCGCAGCGGCCCCCGGACGCGTC
>NZ_JAAGLU010000138.1 GCF_010550245.1 Streptomyces sp. SID12501 | reverse complement strand
CCTGCGCGCCGTCCGTGACACCATCCGGCTCGCCGCCGAGCGGGCCGCCGACGAGACCGCCGCCACCGCCGTCGGCGACCGACGCCTGATCGCCACGGCCATCGCCCGCGCCGCCCTCGCCGGCCACGCCTCCCCCTCCACACGCCCGGACTTCGCACCCGCGGCGACGACCGGCCCGGTTCCACAACGCGTCGCCGCCCTCCTCGCACCCTCCCCGGCGCGTTCACGCACCAGGCGCCCCACCGCGCTGCTCCTCGTGGCCTGCACGGCCTTGTCCCTCGCCGCCGGAACAACCGGCGTCGTCGACTTCCACCACCAGGTCGAGATCGCCCAGGGTGAGGAAAGTCCCTGACCGGTTCGGTCCCGGCGGCCCACCACCCGGGGCTCAACCTGCCCGCCGCGTGATCATCATCGGGTGAGGACGGGCTACAGCAGCCGGAGCAGGTCGCCGGTGGCGTCGGCGGCGCCCAACGCGGTGAGGGCGCCGAGCGTGCAGCGCATCTCAGGCGGCGGCCCAACGCCTGCTGCGACGACTTGGGGGGCGACGAAGACGGAGGGAACCGCAGGTGGCCGCGTGGTACCGCGGTACTACGCGCACGGTGCGGTTCAGCCTCCTGGTACCACGGGATCGGGGTGATTCGGCTCTTAGCGTGGCCGGTGAGGCGTCGGAAGCGACGCACGCCGGAGCCCGGCAGGGAGAGCGCGGATGATCGACGCACAACAGTTGACCAAGAAGTACGGCGAGAAGACGGCCGTCGACGGGCTGGACTTCGTCGTGAAGCCGGGCACCGTGACCGGTTTCCTGGGGCCCAACGGCGCGGGCAAGTCCACGACGATGCGCATGATCGTCGGGTTGGACGCCCCGACGAGCGGTTCCGTCACCGTGAACGGGCGGCACTACGCCCGCCACCACGCACCGCTCCAGGAGG
>NZ_JAAGLU010000137.1 GCF_010550245.1 Streptomyces sp. SID12501 | reverse complement strand
ACGGTGATCGCCCCGCGCCCGTAGGCCGGGTCACGACCGTCGGGTGGCCGGTAGGCCCCCGGGCGAGGGTGTTCAGTGGCCGGCGGCGACCTTGACCAGGGCGACCGCCGTTCCGATGATCGCGTCCAGGACCCCGGCCAGTACGGCGAGGACCGTACCGGCCCCCATGCGGATGCCCCCGTAACACCCCCAGGTGAACAGGCCGGCGACGTTCACCGCGGCCGCGATCAGCAGCGCGGACTCCACGGTGACGGCGGTGAGCGCCGCCACGGCGAGGAGGGTGAGGGGGCCCGCCGCGGACAGCAACAGGGGGCTGCTGACGGACAACATGTGGCGCAGCTCGCGGCCGGTGGCGAAGCGGCCGTGGACGACGCGGTGGGCCTGTTGGTCAGCGACCAGGGCGGCCAGCCACAGGCCGACGGCGGTCGTGAGGATCGTGGCCGCCGCTTCGGCCGTGTCGGTGTGGCCGAAGCCGGCGAGCCCGACCACCACCGAGATCATGGTGATCGTCGCGTACAGGCGCTCCTTGAGCCGCGCGGCGGCGAACAGCGGTTCGTCGTCGAGGGCCTTGTCGGGTGCGGGACCGTGAGCGGGGGACCCTGCCGCAGGGGTCTCGTCGTGGGCCATGGTCCACACCGTAGGGGCGGTCGGCCGTCCTGACCGGCAGGTGGGGCGGGGATCCGCGCCGTGTCCGACGCGTCTGGCGTGCGCCCCCGACGTCGGCCTCGATGTCGTATTTCTGTGTCGGCCAGGACAGAAAGAGCGGATAGCTGCGGGGAGTCTTTCTCGCCTCCCTGGAGGGTCGGGATTCGCGGCCGATTTTGTCGTAGTCAGGGCGTGCTACTGTGATTTCAGTTGCAGTTGTGGTTCCCAAACTTCGAGGGTGCTCATCGGTCGTTCAGACCGGTGAGGGTGCTTTTGTGTTTCCG
>NZ_JAAGLU010000136.1 GCF_010550245.1 Streptomyces sp. SID12501 | reverse complement strand
GTCGACGAGGGCACCAACCCCGGGTTCCTGTACCAGCAGAACACGCTGCGCGACGCGCTCGTCGCCTCGACGCACTTCGACACCTTCCACCGGTACGCGCGCCGCATCTCGATGGCGAACATCGCGCAGACCGTCAACGTGCTGCAGGCGATGATCCTCACCGACCCCGACTCGGGCGCGCTCGTGCTCACGCCGACGTACCACGTGTTCGAGATGAACACGGGCCACCACGACGCCGGCTCGCTCGACGTCCGGTTCAAGGGCGACCTGCCCACGCGCACGGTCGACGGCTCCGCGCTGGCGACCCTGTCGGTGTCCGCGTCGACCAAGGACGGCACGGCGCTCGCGTCGCTGTTCGCGGGCGTCATGCCACGCTCGGGCGGGTTCTCGACGGTGGACGTCGACCAGATGCACGAGGGCACGTGGCTGCTGCTCGACGCGCTCATGTTCGTCGGCGGCGGGTCCGCGTCCACCGCGGGCGGCATCAAGGTCACGACGCTCGCGGTCATGCTGCTCGCGATCGTCGCCGAGGGCCGGGGCGACCGCGACGTCGAGGCGTTCGGCCGCCGGATCCCGCGCGAGTCGCTGCAGGTCGCCATCGCCGTCGGGTTCGTCTCCGCGACCATCGTGCTCGTGTCGTCGCTGCTGCTGCTGGCCATGACGGGGCTGACGCTCGACCGCGTGCTGTTCGAGGTGATCTCGGCGTTCGCGACGTGCGGGCTGTCGACCGGCATCACGGCCGACCTGCCGACGCCCGCCAAGTACGTGCTCGTCGTGCTCATGTTCATCGGCCGGACCGGCACCATGACGCTTGCGGCGGCGCTCGCGCTGCGCAACCGTCGTCGTGTCATCCGCTACCCGGAGGAGAGACCCATCATTGGCTGACAGCCTGCGCGCGGGCGGCGGCGAGCCCCGCACGGCACCGCGTACACC
>NZ_JAAGLU010000135.1 GCF_010550245.1 Streptomyces sp. SID12501 | reverse complement strand
GTGCTCGGCATCGGCATGCAGCCCGTCCATCTGATCGCCATGGCGGCGTTCGTGCTGCTCACGACCTTGGCGTTCCTCGCGCTGCAGCAGATGTTCGTGGTGCTGCTCGGCACGGCCGCGGGCCGCGTCGTGGCGCTCGTGCTGCTCATGCTGCAGCTGTCGTCCTCGGGCGGCACGTACCCCGTCGAGACCACGCCCGGGTTCTTCCAGGCGCTGCACCCGTTCATGCCGGCCACCTACGTGGTCGACGGCCTGCGCGAGCTCGTCGGCGGCGGCGTCGACCAGCGGCTGTGGGCCGCGGTGCTGGTCATGTCAGCATTGCTGATCGGCTCGCTCGCGGTGAGCGCGTGGTCCGCGCGCCGGCAGAAGGTGTGGACGATCGCCCGGCTCCACCCCGAGCTGAGCGTCTAGCGGACCACGGACCGACGGAGACGAGGAGGCACCGTGGCACGCCGACCCACCCGGCAGGCGATCCTGGACGCGGCGATCACCGTGGCGGCCCGCCGCGGCATCACCGGCGCGTCGATGGACGAGGTCGCGGAGGAGGCGCAGGTCGCCAAGGGCAGCCTCTACTACCACTTCGACTCCAAGGACGCGTTGTTCTCCGAGGTGCTGCGCACCGGGTTCACGCGGCTCGTCGACACGGTGTCCGCGGCGCGGACCGGCCTCACCGGCCGGGCCGCGCTGCGGTCCGTGGCCGTCGCGACCATGACCCTGCTGCAGACCAACCCCGAGCTCGCCAAGCTCATGGCCGCCGAGCTGTTCCGCACCGACCGCACGTGGGGCGACGCGCTCGCACCGATCCGGTCGGACGTCGCGGTGCACTTCCGCGACGTGCTGCGCGAGGTCCGCACCGAGCAGGGCGCGGACCCGGTGACGGTCACGGGCATCTCGGGCGCCGCGCTGCTGGGCGCGATCGCCGTCGCGAGCCTCG
>NZ_JAAGLU010000134.1 GCF_010550245.1 Streptomyces sp. SID12501 | reverse complement strand
CATGGGAGTGCAAATCCCGACTAGCCGAATGGTTGGCCCCCAGGGGTCTCACCTTTAACGAGGAAAAGACGCGTGTCTGTCACCTCGAAGACGGTTTTGATTTTCTGGGATTCAACGTAAGGCGCTACAAAGGAAAACTGCTCATCAAACCGAGCAAGGAAGCTGTACAGCGTGCCAAGGATAAGATCAAAGAGATCGTGCGCAGCAATCGGGGAGCCCCGACAAAAGCATTGATCTCGCGACTCAATCCGCTTGTACGTGGCTGGTCAACGTACTACCGGCACGTGGTCTCGAAGCAGACCTTCGAAAGACTCGACGACAGGACCTACTCGGCACTCCGACAGTGGGGGAGAATCCGTCACCGGAACAAGCCTCCTAAATGGGTAGCCGAAAGGTACTGGGGTCAGCACCACCCGAGCCGGGGACATAGTTGGGTGTTCGGATCCAAGGAACAGTTTCTGTGGAAGTTCCAGTGGACACCCATCGTCCGGCACGTAATGGTGAAGGGGGATGCCTCCCCCGACGACTCGGAGTTGGAGAAGTACTGGCGGGACCGTTCCCGGAAGAGGCTGCCTGAAATCGAACCCAAGAGGATTCTGAACCTGGCAGCAAGACAAAGGGGACTGTGCACCAGATGTGGTCTGGATCTGATCGAAGGCGCGGGGTACGACCCCGATGACGTAAACGATTGGGCCAGGTGGTTCACGGCCTCAATGCGAGGAATTAACGTGCACCACCTCACCTACCGCAGCAAGGGTGGAAGTGACCACCCGAGCAATCTGGAAGTGATTCACACGCACTGCCACCGACAGGTGCATGCCGGCGACCGGAAGAAGACCACCCGACCTGCGGGCAGAGACCTGCCCGAGCCGGATGCGGTGAAAGATCGCACGTCCGGTTCCTAGGGGGCCGGGGCGCAGCAATGCGCTCCGGCTACCCGACCAA
>NZ_JAAGLU010000133.1 GCF_010550245.1 Streptomyces sp. SID12501 | reverse complement strand
CACCACCGTCTGCGCGACACGGTCGCCCACGGTGGGCACGCCTAGGACCCTGATGCCGCCCTGCGGCTTCGGGATCTCAACCATGCGCACCGGCGGCGGGAAATAGCAGCCCGAGGACATCCGATTCCGGATCCGGGACAGATTCTCCCTCAGAGCCTCCTCGAACGCCGCGATGTCCACCGTGCCCACGCCCGGCGCGCCCTTGGTCGCGCTGACCTTCTCCCAAGCCTCCATCACCAGCAGCTTCGGAATACCGAACGGCTTGCCCGGTGCTTTCAACTCATCCACGCCAATTCCTCCCGGAGAACGTCCGGTTGATCGAATGAACAAGCCACGAACGACCCGGCCCCTTCGCTCCACCCCCATTACAGGGGCTTCACCACTACTACGAGCCGGTCCGCCGGCGCACGTCCGACATGGCCGTGCGCCTTCTCCTGTTCCGCACAGATCCCGCAGATCGGGCTCGCGCCACCTTCACGCCGGACACCGCCTGGCCAGGAATACGGACACCCGCCAGGCTCATACCGGGGAGCGTACAAGCCCCGGTTTCGATGTCGTCCAAGCATTTCGACGCATCAGCAGTGGTTCGCTCGCGCTCGCCTTCCCGATCCCCACCTGACGCCCTTTCAAGGACGCCTTTTCCTCCGACGCTCACCACGACGGTCTTCAGCCAACGCAGCAGGAGGCGGTTTGAAGCCTCCCTCGGCGGGGGCGACTCCGAGGGGCCAAACCCTCATCATCTGTGCAGCATCATTGATTTGCTACCGACCTACACCGGCAGCCACTTTCCGTTCAGGACAAACGTACGCTGCAACTTTTTCCAGGAAGGATACTTTCCGCCGCAGCTCGCGCAATTCTCGTTCCTGCTCCCGCAGGCGGTCGCTCTCGTCGAGCGTGAGTGCCGGTTCCTCTCCTGCATGCTCACGGCGGTATGCGTTGACACAGTTTCC
>NZ_JAAGLU010000132.1 GCF_010550245.1 Streptomyces sp. SID12501 | reverse complement strand
ACCCCGACGCACCACGACTGACCAAGCACTCGAGGGTGCACGACCTCCGTCACACCCACGCCTCGTGGATGATTGCCGCCGGGACGGACCTCCGCATCCTTCAGCGTCGCCTGGGCCACGATTCGATCACCACGACGACCGAGACCTACGCCCACCTGCTCCCGGATCAGCAGCGCGCGGCCGCCGACGCCGCGGGCAGGGCGCTTGGTGGGCTCGTGCCAAACGCCAACGGGAATCAGGGAGCGTCGCTGCGATGACCAACCGAGAGAAGGTGCCTGTCGGCACTCCGCCTCGCCTCGGCGCCCCTCGACGACGACGAACTCGCCCGACGCGCCGCGATCAGCCCGCGTCAGACGGTCAACCGGATCTGCAACGCACTCGTCCGTGAGTGCCTGCGCAAGCGACAGACGGGTCCCGACGGCAAGATCATGAATGCTCTTCCTACCGCTGATGATGGCGAGATTGGCCAGGTGCCAGATCGCGGAGGTGTTCCGGATCGAGCCGGGAGGAGGATTGCCCGCCGACGACTCCTCGGAGCAGAGGCAGGCAGAACGCGCGATGCTGGACGCACTTGGCGCACCCCTGGGACTCGCTCTCACCCCACGGCGCCTCGAGCGCCCTGGCGGCGTCCACGTGGAGGACACCGGCGTGCCCGATGGCCTGAGCGTGCTCGTGGATTGCTGGGCACATCAGGGGCCGGCCAAGGTCGCTCAGCGCTACAAGCTCGTCAACGACGCCGTGAAGCTGCACTGGGTCGGCTCAACCTTGGCTGTGGCCCCCGGCTGATCCTCTGCGTGACGGAAGGCGCCGCGGTGCAGCACCTCCGGGGCCGATCATGGCAGGAACACGCGATCCGTGAGCTGGGTGTGGAGATCGAAGTCGTCGAGTTGGCCGAGTCCTTGCGCGCCGCAGTGGCGGCGGCCCAGGAACGACAGTTCAGGTAATCGCCTG
>NZ_JAAGLU010000131.1 GCF_010550245.1 Streptomyces sp. SID12501 | reverse complement strand
AGAGTAGGACGCCGCCGAACAATCTTTGTGGGAAAGCCCCGCACCAGGTAACTGGTGCGGGGCTTTTCTGCGTTTACGGCCAGGTCGTTTACCGGCGGGCCGCCGACCCGGCCGCGGGGCCAGAGTTCCTCCGTTTACCAGCACCGGCCTGCCGGGAACCCGGACCGAACGCTCGTACTGTGGGTGGATGGGCTATGAGCTGGTCATCTTCGACAACGACGGCGTCCTCGTGGACAGCGAGCCGCTCTCGAACACCATCCTCTCCGCGTACCTGACGGAGGTCGGGCACCCGACGACCTATGAGGAGTCCCTGCGCGACTACATGGGCGGCGCGGTGCACCGGGTGCACGACCTGATCCTCGAACGGACCGGGCAGCGGCTGCCCGCGGACTTCGACCGGGTCCTGCACGACCGGATCTTCGCCGCGTTCGAGCAGGACCTGCGGCCCGTCCCCGGCGTGACCGAGGTGCTGGCGGAGCTGTCCGCGCAGGGAGTGCCGTACTGCGTCGCCTCCTCCGGGAGCCACGAGCGGATCCGGGTCGGGCACCGCAGTGCCGCGCTCGGCGACTGGTTCGAGGAGGAGTGGATCTTCAGCGTGGACGACGTCGGTCATGGCAAGCCGGCGCCCGACCTGTTCCTGCACGCCGCCGACATGATGAGCGTCCTGCCCGCGCGGTGCGTCGTCGTCGAGGACAGCCGGCTCGGGATCGACGCCGCCCGCGCCGCCGGGATGGACGTGCTCGCCTTCACGTCGATGACCCCCGCCGAGGGGCTCCCCGGTGCCAACGCCTACTTCGGGGAGATGAAGGAGCTCTACGGGCTGCTCGGATTGGGCGTGTGATCGCTCTACCCACCGGTAGCCCCTGGGCCTACGCTCAGCCGCCATGACAGTTGATGTGCGGCTGCGGCGTGGCCGCCGGGCCCTGGGGTTCAGCTTCTTCGCGCAGGGGGTGGCCTTCGCCCTCCTGG
>NZ_JAAGLU010000130.1 GCF_010550245.1 Streptomyces sp. SID12501 | reverse complement strand
CCTAGACGAGTCATTCCGATGTGATCAGTGGTCGTAGGCGATCAGGGATCGCAGGACCGGCTGGCCTGTCCTGTGGTTGTGCCAGATCGCGGCGGCCATCGCGAGGACGCGCTGGGCGACGCGGACGGCAACGCCCTCGAAGGTCCGGCCGCCGTGCTGTTCCAGGTCGAGCTGGCCTTTGAGGGTGTCGTTGACCGACTCGATCAGCTGCCGCACCGATTTCAGCAGGGACTCGCCCTTGCGTTTCCTCTCGCGCTTGAACGACGGCCGCAGCAACTCGGCACCCCTCAAGGCCAGATCGGCCTCGAACTCCCTGGAGGCGAAACCCTTGTCGGAGATCACCAGCAGCCCCGGCCGGTCCGTGACCGTCTCGGGTTCGCGGTCGAGCATCGCGGTCAGTACCTCACGCTCGTCCGTCTTCGGGTTCGCCAGAGCCCACAGGATCGGCATCCCGGTCGGAGTGCACACCAGGAACAGGCGCAGGCCCCAGAAGAACCTGCTGTGGCTGGCGCAGTACCCGTATCCGGCCCAGCCGGCCATGTCCGACCGCTTCACCGTCGGCCGCGAGCGACCGCACTCCACCGGCGTGGAGTCGACGATCCAGTGGTTGTCGAACCAGAAGTCCGTATCGACGGCCAGCAGCCGTATCGCCTTCTTGACCAGCGGCAACGCGGCCCTGAGCCGCTTGTTCCAGCCCGGCTGCCTGGGCACGTACGGGAACATCCCGCCCAAGCGGGAGTCCACGAACCGCAACCACCGCGACTCCGAGGTGAAGCCCAGCAGCGCCTGCGCGACAGCGAGGCAGACAAGCTCGGAGTCCGTCAGCCGCGGCGGTCGGCCCAGCCACCGGGTACCCCCGATCTCGTCGTCGATCTTCACGTACAGTGCGGTCAGCAGGGCGTCCAGGTTGTTCGTCACACAACGATCATGGACGCCCTGTCTGCGTTCCCGGACACACCGTCAGCATTCGGAATGACTCGTCTAG
>NZ_JAAGLU010000012.1 GCF_010550245.1 Streptomyces sp. SID12501 | reverse complement strand
CACCACACCGCCACCACCGGCGATCGTGATCATCCAGTCGCACTGGCGCCGAACCCACCAAGCACGCGCACAACGCTGCCACTACGCCACCCGCGACAAGCGAGATCGCGAGTCACGGCTGTAGTACTGGAAGGACAACACCCTGAAGCCCGCCCCCGACACCCACTGGTGAGGAATGACAATGGACCTCAACTCGGCGCATCGCATTGTCGAGGCCGAAGCCGCGCGTACCGGTCTCGGCACCGGACCCAACCGGCGGCTCCGACTGACGCTGTTCATCGGGATGCCGCTTTTCCTGCCGGTACTGGGAATCATGATCCTGGTGCCGAAGTCCCTGATGAACGACGTGCTCTACGTCTATGAGGCCGCGATCATCGGCTGTCTCCTGCACTATGTGTGGGTTTTCGTGAAATATCCTCGGCTCACGGACCGTCCGCCCTACCTCACCCGGGATCTCGCCATGGGCGGCGGCTTCTTCCTGCCCTCGCTGTTTTTCGGCTTCTGGCCCGGCATGATCGCCGCTCCGGCATGGGCACTCTTCGTGGGCGTTGCCTACGCCGTGGAAGTGACACGGGGGCGCGATGACCACCGTTGAGCACCGTCGGCCCCCGAACGGTTTCAACCTGGTGCCGCCGCCCGGCTGGGACGTCATTCCGCTTCGCGCGGGCACCAAGGAAGCGATGGACCGCATCGTCCGGAAGGCCGTCGCACAATTGCCCGTCGGATTTCCCAAGGACGACATTCCGAAAGCCCGGATGAAGCTCATTCAGGAGATGAAGAAGGTCGTCCGCCGCGCCGGCGCAAAGGGAGGCATGACCCTCTACCTCCCCACCGAACGTCTCCACGGCATCGCGCTGCCCGTTTCGTTCGTGGCCTCGGAGCCGATCGAGATCCCCCGGGTAAGGCCGGACAGCGGTCCGGAGGCGGTCCTGGCCGCGCTCGCCTCCGAGATCCCCGGTGCCGAGACGCGGACGCTGGACGACACCGCGGCCCTGCGCTCGGAGCGAGACGTACCGGCCAACGCGGCGCAGGGCGTCGATGTCGCTCACCGCCGGGTCGAGTACTTCTTTCCGGTCCCGGACAGCACCCCCGACCAGTACCTCACCTTCTCATTCAGCGCCCTGATCGCGTCCGGCTCGGATCCCGCCTTCTACGACACCCTCGTGGAGTTGTTCGATGCCGTGATGGGCACCTTCCGCTGGACCTACGCCTGAAGGCTCCCTTCTGCCGTACCTCCGAAGAAAGAGACCGCCCATGTCCGAAGGCACCCTGTGGAGCACCGACCTCGGCGCCCCGCTCCATATCGACACGGATGCCAGCCCAGACATCTGGGGCTATATCCATCTCCAGATCGACAAGAAGACCTTCAAGGAATGGCTGGACCTGCACCTGATCGGCTTGGCCGCCGTCCACGACATCGAACTCACCCGCAAACTGCGGCGTTTCCACAAGAGTTTCTACGAGCAGACGATCGTCACGCTCCGGGACAAGCTCCAGGCCGACGAGGCATTCGTCTACCACCTTGTTCCACTGACATACATGCCGCTGGTGATGCACGCCACCCGCCTCCAGTGCGATGCCGGTGACGCGGCCTCCTGCGAGGGAAGCACCGCGTTCACGGTGCCGAACCCGGAAATCCCCGAGTGGCAGCAGCGAACCGGCAGCGCGCCCTTCGCCTCTCCGCACCTGGGCGCGGACGGGCTCCGGATCACGCGCTCCTACCCTGCGGACAGCACCATCATGATGACCTCGGTGACGTACCACTGGCACACCCCGCCCGGCCTCCCCGACGTCCTGCTCCGCGGCCACCACGACGATCCGGAAGTGATCGCCGCCGCGATGGAGGCACTGGACGACTTCGCGCGGACGCTCCGGCTTCCCGGGACGGCCCGTTGAAGTCGCCCGGGCCGCCGCCCTATTGACGATCACTGGCGCGCAGCTTCCCGTGCAGAACGCATCGAAGCCGAGCACCGGCTAGTGCCTTGGCGAGGAGACAGCTCCGCGCCACAGTCGCGGCTCCTCCTGCGCGAACTGCCGTTCGCGCACCTCTGCGTCGGGTAGCGCGAGCCGGACGGCCCGTCGGAAAGCCGCTCCGTGGCCGGGGTGCTTGAGGTGGCAGAGCTCATGGATCAGGACGAGGTCCACCAGGGCGACCGGCAGTTGTATCACCGCCCAGTGCACGGTGATCGCGCCCTCAGGAGAACAGGCACCCCAGCGACGGCCGAGGTCCCGCACCTCGACGCGTGCCGGATCACGCACTCCGGCCAGTGACGCCAGCGGCTGCGACCGGGCAGCGAGCCAGCGCTCCCCGCGGCTGCTGTACCACTCCACGAGGGGCCACGCGTCAGCGGCGGCCGACCTCGATCGGGGCAGCTCCAGCCATCCCTGTCGCAGTCGTACGTGACCGCTGCCGTCGTAGGGAGTGAGCCTGAGCCGGTACCGGCGGCCCAGGTAGGCGAAGCTCTCGCCGCCGATCAGGTCCCTGACCGGTTCGGCCGCCCGCAGGTCCTGACGGCGGCGGACCTCGGCGGCGAGACGCGGCATCCGGCCACGCACCGCGTCGGCGATCTCTTTCGGATCCGCGCCCGCGGGAATAGCGAAGAGCACCCGGCCGTCCTCGGCGATCTCGATGCCGAGAGTACGGCGCCGTGGCCGCACGACGACATCCCACCGCCACCCCCCCGGCACGGGAAGATCAGCGATGGCCTGTTCGACGACGGTACTCACCCGCACTTCCTACCATCCGGCAACGACATCACCCCGCCTGGCGGTCACCAGTGGTCACCGAGTCAGGTGTCCGCGCCGTCCGCCTCGTCGCGCGGCTGGTATCCGAGGAAGTACTCGTACCTCTCCACGGCCAGCTCCGTCAGATGGCTCGCGAGGTCGCCGATGTCGTCCCAGTCCATGTCGAGCCAGATCTCCAGGTGCTCGCGGAGTTCGTTGCGCATGCGGTTACGGGCAGGGGTCTGCGTGCGTATCTGCGGACGCCGGACGAGTACCGACATCTCCCTGGTGAGACCGCGGGCCGCCCGGATCAGATCGGTGCCCGGCGGCCACGGTTCCCGCCCGGCTTCCTCGCCATGCTGCTGGAGCAGTCCGAGGACCAGCCGTTCGGTCCGGGAGTCGAGGCCGTCGCCGTCCTCCGGCTGCCCCTCCGCCGCGACCACGTCCCCGACCAGACGCGTCAGGTCGGCGGCTGCCTGCTCGAAGTCGTCCCGCATCCGCGCGATGATCTCTTCGAGCCGGAGACTGAACCGTTGGTAGCCCGCCCGGTCGCCGCCGATCTTCGCGGTGATGCGCAGCTTCAGCGAGCCCGTCATGTACGAGCACCGCGCTCGGGGGTCGGCGTTCGCGTCGACCCGTTCCATGAACGCCGGATCGGTGAGTTCGACGGGTGGAATCCGCTGCCGGATCCCGGTGGTCTCGATGTGCTGCGAGATGAGCCGGCGCACCTTGGCCCCGTAGCGGCGCGGGCTGAACTGTTCGCGGCCGTCGAGGTAGCGGCGTCTGGCCATGTACTGCAAGGTGCCCAACTGGCCTGCGAGGGCACGGTATTTCAGTGCCTCCGGGTCCGGCAGGACCGCGTTGAGCGCGGTCAGGAAGTCGCGGACGCGTTCGTCGAACTCGCCGCGCCGCAGCGGGTCGTCGAGGCGTTCGCCGAGGAAGTCCTCCCACTGCGACTCGTCGCCGGGGTCGGTGACGTTCTGCCCGGCCAGGAAGCGGGTGACCTTCGCCCCGAGGTCTTCCAGGAGGGCCTTGGCGGCGGCGTCGGACCGCAGCAGCAGTCCGTCCCGGTCCGGGCTGCGGCCGTCGGGCTGCGGCCCCTGGTAGTCCGGCTGGAGGTGGTCCACGGACACGTTCGGGTAGCCCAGCACGTGCCGCAGATGCTCCTGGTCGTAGGAGGCGAGCGAGCGAGCCAGTTCGGGGCCGATGCCGATGTAGTCGACGACCTTGCCCCACTTCTTGGCCGGGTAGGGCCGGTTGGTGCGGGCCACGGCCTGCAGAAGCCCCGCGCCGGACAGCTTGCAGTCCAGGTAGAGGACCTGCTCGACGGGTGCGTCGAAGCCGGTGAGCAGCATCGACTGGACCACCAGGAAGGCCATGGTCTCCGGCGGTGCGCTGCCTTCCGTGTCCGGCGGCGCGGGCGGGCCGCTGTCCGCGGGCAGGTCGAGATCGACGTTCCACACCTGGCCGCCGCTCGCCGGGGTGCCGACGCCGGACGGCTGCAGCCCGTGCGTCCTGACGTTCCATGCCGGGTCGGCCGTGATGTCGCGGGGAGGCAGCCCTTTCTTGAAGCGCTCGATGTGCGCGTCCTGGTGGCTCTTGGTGATCCACGGCCGCCACGCCTCCGGGTCGCTGCTTCCCTGCCTGGCCGGGGAGACGACAACGGCCGCGTCGAGCGTCCTCAGCACCTCACGGTCCGGCAGGAGCATAAGGAGTGCCCGCTCCTCGTCGTCGGCTTCGAGCGCGGCCATGGGGTCGGCGATCAAGGCCGGGTCGAGCGCGTCGAGGCGGGCGACGAGCCGGGCGCAGGCGGCGAGCAGCGCGGTGCGGTAGCGGACGGCGGCGAGCCGGGAGGCGGTGGCGATCTGCGCTCCGAAGCGGTCGGGCAGCGCGGTACTGGCCCAGTGTCCGAGCATGTGCTCGGCCTTGGCCTCGATCACCGAAGGGGCTTCCAGGATCTCCGTGCGGCGGCCGAACTTGCGCAGCACCTTGGCCCGCAGCTCCGGATCGGACGGCACCTTCTCGTCGAACCGGGCGTCGAGGGCGAGTTGTTCGATGACGTCGAGCGGTACGGCGTACGCCTCGTAGCGAACGGGCACGACGGACCGGTCGAGTTCGGCGTCGCGGAGGGTGTACGTGTCGGCGTACGGGCCGAAGATCTCCTCACTGCGTTTGCGGTTGTCGCTGATCACCGGGGTGCCGGTGAAACCGACGAAGGTGGCGCGCGGGAGCATGGCCCGCCAGCGGGCGCCCTGCCATTTGTCCTGGCCCCGGTGGGCCTCGTCGACGAGGACGACGACGTGGTGGTGGGGATTGGCCACCCGGTTCTGCACGTACCCCTCGCCGTCGCCACGGTCATCGTCATCGTCGGGGGCGGCGTCGGGCAGTGACTCCTCCCGGCCGTCGTACGCGGTGTCGTCGCGCTGTGCCTTCTGCAGGGTGACGAGGACGACGTCCCCGACGTCCACCTCCAGGTACTTTCTGGCCCGCTTGACGCTCGGTGCGCGGTGCACCTTCTCCTCGGTGGCGGCGAGGCTCGCCCCGATCTGCTTCTCCAGGTCGATGCGGTCGGTGACCACGACCACCTTGTGCGATTTCAGAGCGGGACGGCTGCGCAGGTGCCGGACCAGGAACGCCATGGTCAGGCTCTTGCCGGAGCC
This sequence comes from Streptomyces sp. SID12501, assembly GCF_010550245.1. GTDB lineage: Bacteria > Actinomycetota > Actinomycetes > Streptomycetales > Streptomycetaceae > Streptomyces. The sequence continues at coordinate 237,048 of NZ_JAAGLU010000012.1, read as the reverse complement.
CTGGGTGTGCCAGACGACACCGCCCCGGTGGCTGACGGCCACGCCGGCCGCCGCCTGCCGGTCCCGCTCCTCCAGCTTCCGCGTGAGCGCCTTCACCGCCTTGAACTGCTGGTGGCGGCCTACCAGTTTGACCGTACGTTGACCGCTGCCGAGCCGGGTGGTGAAGTCCCGTACCAGGTCGAGGAGATGGGCAGGGCGCAGCATCCCGGCGACGAGGATCTCCTGGTCGGTGAGGGCCGCCGACGCGGGCTTGCGCACCTCCTCGCGTACGTGGTCCTCACTCACGGGCGCGACCGTGCGCCAGGGGGCGAAGTGCCGGGGTTCGGCGGTGACCGTGCCGGTCTCGGCGTGGTCACGGTCGGTGCCGACCAGGACCTGTGCGAAGCGGACGAACTCGGGTACGGCGGCGGGGGAGTTGACGCCCGCGCACCGGAGAACCTGGTCGACGGCGTCGTCCAGGGCGGCCCGCACGTCTCCCTGAGGGCCGGACACCACGGGCGCCTTGCACTCGATCACCACCCAGGGCAGCCCGTTCACGAACAGCACGAGGTCGGGCGTGACGGGAGTGGCGCCCTTCCGCTCGACCCGGAACTGGGAGACGACGAGCAGGTCGTTGCCGCCGCCGGGCGTGTCCGGGTGCTCCCCGAACTCGCCGTCCCAGTCGACGAGTCGTACGTGTTCGGGGTCGCCCTTCGTCCAGCCCGGCAGGGTGCGGGCGTTGCGGCCCTTGCGGAGGAGGTCGGTCACCTCCAGGTTCCCGGCGACGCCGCGTTCCCTCGGGCCCTGCCCCGGCGCGGTGCCCTGGACCAGGGCGAGGAGGTGGTCGAGCTGCGCGTCGCTCAGCCAGGGTTTTCCGTCCGACGGCCTCGGGTTGATCCTGGCCACGGTGGCCTTGAACCGGTCCGCGTACACGACGGTCTCGAAGCTCGTACGGTCCGATGCGGGCGGCGCGGTGGCGGGTGCGGCGGTCGGGCCGCCCCGGAGATGGGTCCAGCCCATCGCCGTCAGCTGCTCGATCAGCGGCCGCTCGGTCCTGACGTACTCCGGCTGCTCCCCCATGCGCCTGCCCTCCCGGCCACCGGCCTCGATCCCCGCCCCATGCGGGACAGCTGATCGAAACCCTATAGGCGGCGGGGAGGAGCGGCACCGGGTGTGCAGATCAGGCCGCGAGCACCGGGGGCGGCGGCCGGAAATCACCTGCTCCTTGCTCAGAGGCGCGTGGTGTCCAGGACGATTCCGAAGGGCTCGGGCAGGGTGACCGGGGCGCCGAAGGGGTGAGGGCCGTCGGCCTTGGTGTAGCCGAGTCCGCCCGGCTCGGAGAAGAGAGTGAGTTCGCGGTTCTGACGGTCGACCAGTAGGTACAGCGGAGCGCCGTACTCGGCGTAGCGCTTGCGCTTGGTAATGCGGTCCGTGTCGGCGTTGGACTTCGAGGTGACCTCGACCGCCAGAAGCGTCAGATCCGGGGTGACAACGATGTTGTCGTCCTGCGCGAGTTCCTCGGGGACGACGGCGATGTCCGGGACGTACCAGTTGGGCGAGCCGGGGAGGTCGATGTCCCCGGAACCCTCGACGCAGCCGAGTTCGTCGACACGGTCCTCGATCTGACGGCGAATGACCCGTGTGGTGCGTTCGTGGTCCCAAGTCGGCGGCACGGGTTGGATGATCCCTTCGATGATCTGTACGCGGCTGCCGGCCATGTACCTGATGGCGTGCTTCAGAGCACGCTCGTGATCGATGTCCGCGTACCTGTCGTTGGGCTGCGGGTGGGTGCTCATGGTGTCGTCGCCTTCTCTCGCGGAACGGCTTGATCGGTTTACCACGGACACTGTGAGTCCTGGACCGGGACGCAGGCAGTGTCCCCGTACGGGTGATGAACACTGCCGGCGTCGGCGGCGGGGAGGTACGGCACCGGGTGTGCGGATCAGGCCGCGAGCACCGGGGGGCGGCGGCCGGAAATCACCGCCAAGGGCGAGCTCGAACCAGATCGTCTTGCCGCCCGGCCCGCCGTTCGGCCCGTCGACGGACCCGCAGCCGCCCCACCGGTCGGCGAGACTCTCGATGATCGGCAGCCCGCGACCGCAGAGGGCGGTGGGATCAGGCATCGCCGATCCCGGCGCGAACGGAGGCAGATCCGGACTCGCGTCCCAGACGCTCACGCGGAGCGCGGGACACAGCCAGTGCATCCGGACGATGACCGGACCCTTGGTGTGCCGCACCGAGTTGGTGGCAAGTTCGCAGGTCAACAGCTCGGCCCGGTCGGCGAGTTCACCGATCCCGTGCGCGTGGAGTACGGCCCGGACGGCACCCCGGACGATCCGGGGACCACGTGGGTCGCAGGGGAAGTGGATCTCGTACACCCAGGGGGCGGTGAACGGGATCGGGGCGGGGTGGTCGCCGTAGGTGGCGTCGTAACTGACGGGGTGGGTCGGTTCGTTGCTCGGTTCAGTGCTCTGTTCGTTGCTCTGTTCGTTGCTGCTCACGAGGGTTTACCTCCGTGGTGCGGTACGGGTTCTTTGGGGCGCCTGTCGCGAACTGCCGGATGGCGGTGGCAATGCCGGGGTCCTACCTTCCGGAAGGCAGGGGGGCCGGTGCGCTTCCACTGGGCGGCGGGGACTGGGGCGGCGCGATTAACAAGATACTGCAAGATCACATAACGTTGCTACGCGATTACACAGAAGAGTTAACCTTTGGATTCCGGTAGACCGTGAATCATCAACTCGGCACACTGTGCGCGAGCACAAGGAGAGGCTTCATGTCACCTCGGCAGACCCCGACCATCCTTCAACGCAGGTTCGGCACCGAGCTGCGACGGCTCCGCGAGGCGGCAGGCATGTCCGCGCCGACAGCCGCCGGGCTGCTGGGCACGGACCGCACGGTCATCTCGAACGTCGAGGCCGGCCGCTTCGGCATCAGCGAAGAACGTCTGCGCCGCCTCGCCAGCATCTACGAGTGCGACGACGCCGACCTCGTCAACGCCTTGGCAGACCTGACCGGCAGTCGCAAGACCGGCTGGTGGGAGGAGTACCGAGGCAAGATCCCGCCTGGCTTCCTGGACGTCTCCGCGCTGGAGGACTACGCCGTCGGCCTGCGCACCGTACAGATCGCGCACCTGCCCGGCCTGTTCCATACCGAGGAGCACGCCCGCGCCATCTTCGGGTTGTTCTTCCCTCCACTCGCCCGCCTGGAGATCGAGCTGCGCGTGGCACACCGCCTGGCGCGCCGAACCGTGGTGACCGGTGACTCACCCATCTCCTACTCGGGTGTCGTCCACGAAGCGGCCCTGCGCATGCAGTTCGGCGGTCGCGATGTGGCCAGGGCCCAGCTCCAGCATCTGCTGGAGTCCAGCGAACGCCCCAACGTCACGCTGCGCGTGGTTCCCTTCGAAGCAGGCGGCTTCCCCCTGCTCGGGGATTCCTCCGTGCTGTACGCCGAAGCACCCAATCCCCATCTGGACACGGTCCATATGGACTCCCCCGCAGAGCCCGTGTTCCTCGACTCACCAACCCAACTAGCCAACTTCCGGACGCGGCTGGACATGGCGGAGAAGGTGGCGTTGACTCCCACCAAGTCCAGGGACTTCGTCCGCAAGATCGCAAGAGAGCTGTAAAGAGGTGTCTCACGTGCCTGGCCCGCAGTGGTTGAAGTCTTCCTACTCCGACTCCGGTGGCAACAACTGCGTCGAGGTCGCCTCGGTGCGGACAGGCGTTGCCTTGCGGGACAGCAAACGCCCGGCGAACGTGTTCGTCACGGGCCGGGCGTCATTCGGTGCGCTGATCGAGAGCCTCAGGTCCGATTCACTCGGGACCGGCCGCTGAGCAGGTCTTCGACTACGGCCCGTTGGGTGACACGGAGCTTGTCGAGCAGTGCTCGTACAGTGGCGACCCGCCGGTCAACCGACGTGACTGCGTCGACCGCCTTCTGCTGCTCTGCAATCGTCGGCAGGGGGATACTCAGCGATTGCACTGTGCCCGCGCTGATCTTGACCATGCTCTCACTGGTTCCTCGTGCGCCTGCCTGCACATCACGCCGGACGCGGGAAGAACCAAGTACCAGCTCCAGGTACGCGGTGAGGCATCGGTCCTCGTCCGGCCTCAATCGCATCATGAGGTCCGGATAACTGCACGGCTGACCGACATCCCTGAAACGTACGGCGAGGCCCACGAGTTCACGGGTGTTGGCCCGGCTCATCAGCAAGTCTCCGTCAGCCAGACGGAAGCGCTCAGCGAGCGGCGACTTCGGGATCCGCTTCAACTGGCGAGGAACGAACCCATCGTTGGTCAAGCAGCCGAGCCCCAGAACGAGCATCCCGGTCCACTCATGGACCTCGGACGCCGAATAGCCGTTCTTCGGGCTCTCAGTGAGTAGGTCACCAAGTCGTGCATCAAGCCCTCCGGCCTGTTCGTCGACGACCCCTCTCCGTAGCGTGGCCAGTTTGGCCAGCTCTCGCTCCAGCGCCCCGATCCGCCGCTCGAACGCCTCGTGCGCGGCGACGATGTCGCGTTGTTCGGACAGCGGCGGCAAGGGGATCCGCAGGTCCCCGACCAGAGACGCACTGATCTTGACCATGCTCTCGCTCGTGCCGCGCGCTCCCGCCTGAACCGCCCGCCGGACAGCTGCAGACCGGAGCACGATCTCTAGGTACCCGGAGAGGCACTGCTTCGCCTTCGGGCGCAGCCTCATCATGAGGTCCGGGTAGATGCACGCCGCCCCGATTTGCGTGAAGCGGCCTGCGAGGCCGACCAATTCACGCGTATTGGCCCGGCTCATCAGCAAGTCTCCGTCAGCCAACATGAACCGGCGTGCCATCGCGCTGTCCGGCACGTTCTTCAACTGGCTCGGCGCAAATCCTCTGGGTGTCAGGCACCCGAGCCCGAGCGCCTTGAGCCCTGTCCACTCCGGAACGTCCTTCGGCGAGTAGCCGTTTTTCGGCGGCGTCTCCAGCACGCTGGCCAGTCGAACCTCAACGCCCATAACCCAGCACCCCCAGCCACTCCGCAAGCCCCTTCGCCGCGTCGTCGCCAGTCTCTTCCAGGTCCGTCAACGACACCGCGTACTTCTCGGCCCAGCGTCGGAAGGAGGCGACGATCTCGCGGCGGCCCGTCGCAAGCGCCACGTTCAGGCGTTCGGACAGGTCGCGTCGAAGAACCGCGAGGCCGACTTCCTCCGGGCCGCCCGGTTCGGACAACTTCCCATCGGCCGCCTTCTTGAGCTTCAACAGGAAACTGTCGTCCAGTTCCTTGCGCTTCTTGCGCGCCGCTGTCAAGGCCTTCTTGGCCGCTGCCAACGCCTTGTCCAGGGCGGCGAGTTGCTCCGGGGCGACCGGCTCCGCCGGTTCACCGGACTCGGACTCGTCGTCCGTGTCCGTACCCGCGTCCACCACCGCCGACTTCGCCTCAGCCGCCGTCTTCGCCGCGGCCTCCGCCTCCGCGAGAGCCTTGTCGGCCACCTTGACCGCCTCCAGGAACTCCGGGATCAACTCCCGTACCACCGGCTGGTCGAGGGCCCGGCGCCGCTCCGCCGGGGAGACCGACGAGCGCTTCGCATCCTCCGCGCCGTCACCTGGGACCGCCGGGTCGACGATCGCCTCGACGGAGTCGACCCAGCCTTCCAGGACCCGCTCGAAGCCGCCCGCCGCGAGGGCCTTCATGTCGTAGCGGTTCTCCGTCCACCACGCGGCGACGATGCCGGCCGTCGTGAACTCGTCCAGGACCCCGGCCCCGCCGACCGCGGCCGTGAACCCGTCGAGAAGCCCGCTGCGCAGGTCCATCAACTTCCTGTCCGCCGCGAGCCGCGCGAAGAGACCGGAGCTCTTCGACCACCACTCGTCGTACGTCTCGCGCAGCTCCGCCTCCCGCGCGTATGCCAGTCGCGGAATACGGGCGGCCGTCGCCTCCGCGCCCTCCGGCAGGAAGTCGTAGTAGTCACCTGAGCCCGTATCCGTATCCGCGTCACCGTCCCGGCGCGCGAACAGCGAACCGGCGTCGACTCCGTACGCCTTGAACAGCCCCTCCTTGGCCGCGACTTCGGTGACGGGCACACCCCCGTACAGATGCGCCCGTACGTCCTGCGGCTCCGCGGGCGGTGAATTGTCCACCCAGCGGCGGATGTTGAAGTTCGCCTCGGGGACGCCCTTCGCGTCGGGGGCGAGGAGCTCGTCGCGGTGGACCTCGCGCGAGTAGCCGTCGATGAGGCGCCATTCGCGGAAGACCGTGACGATCTTCTCGACGTGTTCGGGGCCGAGTTCGTTCTGGTTGCGGCCGGGCGTGAAGTCCCGGTCGGCGTTGATGAAGAGGACCTTCTTCAAGCGCTTCGGGTCGGTCTTCCCGTGCCGGGGCCGCAGGATCAGGATGCAGGCCGGGACGCCCGCGCCGTAGAACAGGTTCGGGCCGAGGCCGATGACGGCCTCGACGCAGTCGTCCTCCAGCATCCCGATACGGATCTCGCGTTCCTTGCCGCCCCGGAAAAGCACCCCGTACGGCATGACGACGGCCGCCCGTCCGCCGTCCTCCTCCAGAACCGACACCATGTGCTGGACGAACATCAGGTCGGCCTTCTTGCCGCTGCCGGGCGTCCAGCCCCAGTGCATCCGCTTGCCGTGGTCCTCGTCGGCCTCGGCGACGGCGTCCTCGTCGTACGGGAGCGAGAACGGAGGGTTGGACAAGATCGCCGAGAACTTGCGCAGCCGCCCGTTCTCGTCGAGGTGGAGCGGCTCGGCGAGCGTGTCACCGTGCTGGAGGTCGAAGGTGTGGATGCCGTGCAGGACCATGTTCATGCTGGCCATGGACCAGGACGGGCCGTTCTTGTCCTGCCCGTTGACCGACAGTTCCTCAGGGTCGCCGCCGTGTTCCTCGACGTGCTCGCGGGCCGCGACCAGCATGCCGCCGGAGCCCGCGCACGGGTCGTACACCGACTCCCCGGGCCGCGGGTCGACCAGGCGCACCATCATCCGTACCACCGAACGCGGCGTGAAGAACTCGCCGCCGCGCTGGCCGGCCGTGTCCGCGAACCGGCCGAGAAGGTACTCGTAGGCCGCACCCAGCATGTCGGGGAACTCGAAGTCCTCGTTGCGCAGCCGGTAGAGGCTGAAGTGCCGGACCAGTGAACGGAGTTCGGGATCGGTGAAGCGCGGCTTGGTGCCGACCACCTCGTTGAAGCTGATGTGCGAGGCGATGCCCGCGAGCAGGTCGTTGCCCTCCTGCAGCGCCACCAGAGCCTCGTCGAGGCCCTGGCCGACCTTCTCGGTGAGGGCCATGATGCCGGGCGCCGGGCTCTGCGGCGTCTCCGGGTCGTGGTGCGGTCCACGCCACCAGCGCGCTCGCGGCGGCACATAGAAGACGCGCGGATAGGCGGCCGGGTTGTTCGCCTTGGCCAGCGCCTTCTCCTCGTCGCCGCCGGTCTGCGCGAGCCGCTCCTCGTACACCCGCTTCCACTCCGGCTCGAACTCGTCCGAGGCCCGCTTCAGGAAGAGCATCCCGAAGATGAAGTCGCGGTACTCGGAAGCGTCCATCCGACCGCGCAGGATGTCGGCGGCCGAGAAGAGATGGCGTTCGAGCTCGGGCAGGGTGATTCTGGCCACGCGCTGATCCTTCGTAAGGAAATGGAGGTGCTACGGCAGATTAGACGGCCCGCCGGTGCGGGAGTTAACCCGCGCGGAACCGGACAACCGCCGCTGTACACCGAGGCGCACGACCGTCGCTCAGACCTCGACTATGCCCAGACTCACCAGGAGTCGCCACACGTCCGTGGACGGGTCGCGGGTCAGGACCTCGCAGCTCTTGGCGTGCCCCGAGCGGGCGGCCCGTTCCTTGTCCGAGCGACCGTACTTCGGAGCCTCGAACGTGGCGTTGGCGGGCTTGCACGAACCGTGCTCACACTGACCGACCAAGGCTCGCGCGTGCTGCACCGCCGCCGCCTCATTGTCCTTCAGCGCCTTGGTGCGGGCGTCGCCCAACCCCTTGTCGGGCTTGTCGAACCGCTTGTACGCGGGGTCGGCCTTGCGCAGCTTCTCCAGGACGTACGTGTTCTTCGCAGCGCCCTGGGCGCCACCGAACGGCTGGAAGTGCAGCAGCAGCCACAGCTCGAACGAGGGGTGGGAGAAGCAGACCTCGGTGTCCGAGTCCGCTGCGGCCTCGAACGCCTCGGGGATGTCGTGGTGGCTGTCCCGGTCGAAGAGCACCCAGGTCTCGTCCTCCCCCTGCGCGGCCTCGACCACCGCCTTGACGGTACGGGACGGGATCAGGCCGTCGGCCTTGCGGACCGGCTTGATGGTGAAGGCCGGTCGGCCCGTCTCACTGTCCCCGCTCCCGAACTGCTTGTTGAGGTACCGCAGGTAGTCGTACTCGGTCACCTCGCCCTCGCATCCCACGTACAGCACCCGCTCGCGACGTGAGTACCGCGAAGGAGGCGCCTGCGGCGGCATCACCGTGCTCGCCGCGTCCTTCTTCGACCTGCGCTTGCTGCTCATGCTCCGTGCCCACCCCGCCCGCTCACGCCGTCGCTGCCGCCTTCTCCTCAAGCCAGGACACCTCGCGGGCGATCTCGCCCGGGGTCACCCGAGGCACCCCTCCGTACCGGCCACGCAGATAGCCGCGCTCCAGGTCCTCGCCCTCCTCCGGATGGGCGGCGACCAGCGGATACAGCTCGCTCACGCCGGACTTCGTCTTCGCGGTGAGCCATACCTGATCGCGGCCGAGCGGACGGTCCAGCACCGCGTTGCCGAGCAGCGTGGCGTCGTGGGTGGTGAAGATCAGCTGGGCGCCCTTGGTGTTGGCCCTGCGGTCCTGGAAGAGGCGGACGACCTCGGCGGCCAGCGTGGGGTGGAGACTGGAGTCGAGCTCGTCGACCAGCAGCGTCGTCCCGTTGTCGAGGACGGTGAGCATCGGGCCGAGGAAAGCGAACCAGGCGTGCGTACCGAAGCTTTCCTCGGTGAGGAAGTCCAGGGCCACCGCTTCCGCCCCCTCCGTCCCGTGCCGAAGAGAGACCGCACCGGTGTCCGGGTCGAGGTCGAAGCCGGTGACGCCCAGGTCGGCGGCGGCCAGGAGCTGGACGAGTCGTTCGCGGTAGCCGGTGTTGTCGTGGAGTTCGGTGAGACGGCGCTTGGTCCAGTCGGTACGGTGACTGATGTCCTTGCCCGGGGTCATCAGCCACAGGTTGTTCAGGAACCAGCGGTGCAGGGCGGACAGTTGAGGGTCGTTGAGGGTGGCCGCGGTGGAGAGGAAGAGGGCGTTCGGCCGGGTGAGCGCGACCAGGTCGTCTCGGCGGCCTGTGAAGGCCGGGCTCTCGAAGAGGTACTCGTCGCCGTCCTCCGCCGGGCGGTCCGCTTCCCTGTCGAACCAGACCTGCCGGACGCCGCCCGGATAGGCGTGCAGCCATTCGGCCTCGACCCGGTCGTCGGAGAGTTCGAAGCCGTACGTGTAACGGACGGGGGTGCGGGCGCCGAGGACCAGGTCGACCTCGAAAAGGGTGGTCTCCTCGGCGCTGGCGGCGTCCAGCTTGAAGGGCTGGCGGTGGGGAACCCCGGGATACTTGGCCCAGTCGGCGAAGGAGGTACGCACCGCCTGCCGCATGTCGTCGAACGCGCTGAGCAGGTTGCTCTTGCCGGAAGCGTTCGCACCGAAGATCCCGGCCACCGGTAGCACCGACACGGACTCGCCACCGTCCTGAGCGATCCCGCTGTCACGCGCGATGCTGTCGGCACCGGCTGCTGCGGCGACAAGTGTCAGCTCGGCCTCGCCCCGGATCGAGCGGTGGTTCGCGACTCGAAAGCGCAGGAGCACCGTCCACCTCCCGAAGGGGCGGGGAGGTCCCGCCGCCGGCTCACACTGTGCGGACCTTCCGCGACGGCCAGCCTATGCCGAGTAGTCGGACGGTGCCAGCTCCTGCGAGCCCTCGATGATCACGCCGTGGCGCCCGCCGCGGCCCGGTTCGTCGTGGCGATCGTCGCCGAGCCGACGACGCGGGTGCCGTCGTACAGGACGATCGCCTGGCCCGGCGCCACCCCGCGCACGGGCTCGGTGAACGTGACCTCCAGGGTGCCGTCGACCAGTTCGGCACTCACCTCGGTCTCGCCGCCGTGGGCGCGCAGCTGGGCGGTGTAGGTGCCGGGTCCGGTGGGGGCCGCTCCGCACCAGCGGGGCCTGATCGCGGTGAGGGCGTCGACGTCGAGGGCGGCGGCCGGACCGACCGTCACCGTGTTGTCGACCGGGGAGATGTCGAGGACGTAGCGCGGCTTGCCGTCGGCTGCCGGGGTGCCGATGCGCAGGCCCTTGCGCTGGCCGATGGTGAAGCCGTACGCGCCCTCGTGCGAGCCGATCTTCGCGCCGGACTCGTCGACGATGTCACCCTCGGCGCGGCCGAGGCGGCCCGCCAGGAAGCCCTGGGTGTCGCCGTCGGCGATGAAGCAGATGTCGTGCGAGTCGGGCTTCTTGGCGACCGCGAGGCCGCGCCGCTCGGCCTCGGCGCGGATCTCGTCCTTCGTGGTGACGGTGTCCCCGAGGGGGAACATCGCGTGGGCGAGCTGCCGGTCGTCGAGCACCCCGAGGACGTAACTCTGGTCCTTGGCCATGTCGGAGGCGCGGTGCAGCTCGCGCGTGCCGTCCTCGTGGACGATCACCTGCGCGTAGTGGCCCGTGCAGACCGCGTCGAAGCCGAGGGCGAGGGCCTTGTCGAGGAGCGCGGCGAACTTGATCTTCTCGTTGCAGCGCAGGCACGGGTTCGGGGTGCGCCCCGCCTCGTACTCGGCGACGAAGTCGTCGACCACGTCCTCGCGGAAGCGCTCGGCGAGGTCCCACACGTAGAAGGGGATGCCGATGACGTCGGCCGCGCGGCGGGCGTCGCGGGAGTCCTCGATGGTGCAACAGCCACGCGCGCCCGTGCGGAACGACTGCGGGTTCGCCGACAGGGCGAGGTGGACGCCTGTGACGTCATGGCCGGCTTGTGCCGCGCGGGCGGCGGCTACGGCGGAGTCCACGCCGCCGGACATGGCGGCCAGTACGCGGAGGGGCTGCTGCGAGGTGTGAGTCATAACCCCTCAAGGGTACGGGGCGCCGGGAACCGGGGCGCGCGAGTATCCGTTCACGCTGACATGGAGGAAACACAGTCTGCGCGGGACGGCGACCGGCGGATCGGACGGCGCTCCCTGCTCATCGGCGGGGCGGTGGCCGCCGTCGCGACCGGCGTGCTCGCGCGGGACGAGCTGACGCGGCTGTGGTGGCGGATGCCCGGGGTGTCCAAGCCGCGCAAGGAGGGCGACGTCGACTACGCGGGGGCGCGCTGGGTGGCGGCCTCGTCGGCGAACTGGCGGATGGCGGACCGGCCCGACGACTACGACGTGGACCGGGTGGTCATCCACGTCACGCAGGGCAGTTACGCGAGCGCGGTGAAGGTCTTCCGGGACCCGGCGCACGGCGCGGCGGCGCACTACATCGTCCGGAGGAACGGGCAGGTCACGCAGCTGATCCGCGAGCTGGACGTGGCGTACCACGCGGGCAACCGGGAGTACAACGAGCGGAGCGTCGGCATCGAGCACGAGGGCTTCGTGGAGAAGCCGGAGGACTTCACGGACGCGATGTACGCCGCCTCGGCGCGGCTGACGGCGAGGGTCTGCGCGCGGTACGGCATACCCGTCGACCGGGAGCACATCATCGGGCATGTGGAGGTACCGGGCACGGACCACACCGACCCCGGGAAGGGGTGGGACTGGAAGAGGTACCTGCGGCTGGTCGAAGAGGCCTCCACCAGCACCACCTGAAGATCATCGTGATCTATGTCACAGCCACGTAGATCGTGAGCGATTGATGAGCGCCGGCCGCCCGAAGTGTCCCGTCCCCCGATGCTGACCAGCCCGACGCCAACTCGCATTCACTCTCATGCAGTTGAGGATCGGACAGAGGCTTCCGGTTTCCACAGGTTCCAGGGGAACTTCCCAAGTTCGGCCCAGTCTTTACACAGCCCTTAGCCCAAAGCTCCGCTGCCATGAGCGAATCGAAGAGCAAGGGTCTGCACCGGCGGAAGTTCCTCGGCGGAATGGCCGGGGCGGCGGGGCTGGCGGCCGTCGGCGCGGCGGGGGCGACCTTCGCCCTGCTGACCGACGGCAACGCCTTCAAGGCCTCGGCGGCCGGCACCACCCTGAACATCCCGGACCTGCTTGAGGGCACCACCTCCGACGGCACCACCACGTTCACCCTGACCGCGCAGACCGGGACGCACGAGGTGGTCAGCGGCGTCAGCAGTACGTCGGCCGGCTACAACGGGTCGTACCTCGGCCCGACCATGAAGTGGACCAACGGCAGCACCGTCCTGCTGAACATCACCAACGACCTGGGCGCCGACACCACCGTCCACTTCCACGGCGCCCACATCCCGCCGAAGATGGACGGCGGCCCGCAGAACGCCTTCGCCGACGGTACGACCTGGTCGCCCACGTTCGAGATCAAGGACGAGGCCAAGACGCTCTGGTACCACCCGCACGCCCTGGGCACCACGGCCGAGCAGGTCGTCCACGGCCTGGCCGGGATGATCATCGTCGAGGACGACTCGGACGCCTCGGCCGCGCTGCCCAGCGAGTACGGCGTCGACGACATCCCGCTGGTCCTGCAGTGCCTGGCCTCCAGCACCTCGGGCGACGTCAAGTACGACCTGGCCGGCTACCTCACCTCCGGCCTGGTCTATCCGGTGCTGTGCAACGGCACCAACGTCGACGCCACCACCCTCAGCTTCACGGCCACCAAGACCCGTACACGGTTCCGGGTGCTCAACGCCTCACCCTCCGACATCATGACCATCCAGCGCAGCGACGGCGGGACCCTCACCCAGATCGCCACCGACCAGGGCTACCTGACCACGGCCGCCGAGGTGACCTCCATCCGGCTGGTGGCGGGCGCCCGCGCCGAGTTCGTCCTCGACCTCAGCGCCGCGGTGACCCTGCAGACCGTCGTCACCACCGGCTGGGTGCGCGGCGGCAGCGGCACGTACAACTTCCTGACCGTCACGCCGGACGCCTCCGACACCCCCGCCGACCTGCCGAGCGCGCTCAACACGATCACCCGCTACGACACGACCGGCTTCACCGCCCGCACGATCACCCTGGGACAGCAGGGCACGACGATGCTCATCAACGGCAAGGCCGGGACCACCATGGCCGGGATGGCGATGATCTCGACCACCCTCGACGCCGAGGAGATCTGGACGGTCACCAACTCCACGCAGCTGGAACACTCCTTCCATCTGCATGACGTGCCGTTCCAGCTGATCTCGATCAACGGAGTCGCGCCCACCGGCACCGACCTGGGCTGGTTCGACACCTACGAGGTGGTCGGCGGCGGCTCCATCAAGATCGCGATGAAGTTCACCGACTTCACCGACTCCACATACATGTACATGCTCCACTGCCATCTGCTCCAGCACGAGGACGAGGGCATGATGGCCGCCCTCATGGTGCTGGACAGCTGACGCCGGCCGGCGGCCGTCACGCGTCTGCCGTCGCCGTCGCCCAGCGGCACGCCCAGGGTGTCGGCCCCGCCGGGAGAGGCCGTCGGCCCACCCGGTCACTTCAGCGGCGCCACCTGACGGACCCGTCACCGAAGTGGCCCCCCGGCTAGCTCAGCCCGGCCGCCCGCGCCCGTTCCACCACGGGGCCGATCGCCTTCGCCACCGCCTCCACATCCGCCTGCGTGGAGGTGTGGCCGAAGGAGAAGCGGAGGGTGCCGCGGGCCAGGTCGGGGGCGACGCCGGTGGCCAGGAGGACATGGCTGGGCTGGGCCACACCGGCCGTGCAGGCGGAGCCCGTCGAGCACTCGATGCCCTGGGCGTCCAGGAGGAGCAGCAGGGAGTCGCCCTCGCAGCCGGGGAAGGTGAAGTGGGCGTTGGCGGGCAGCCGGTCGGCCGGGTCTCCGCCCAGAACGGCGTCCGGCACCACTCTGCGCACCTCCTCGATCAGGGAGTCGCGCAGGGCGCCGATCTCGTGCGCGAACCACTCCTGCTGCTCGGCGGCGATCCGACCGGCCACCGCGAAGGACGCGACGGCCGGCACATCGAGGGTCCCGGAGCGTACGTGCCGCTCCTGCCCACCGCCGTGCAGCACGGGTACGGGGCTGTACTCGCGGCCCAGCAGCAGCGCGCCGATGCCGTACGGGCCGCCGACCTTGTGGCCGGAGACGGTCATCGCGGCGAGCCCGGAGTCGGCGAAGGAGACGGGCACCTGACCGAAGGCCTGTACGGCGTCGGCATGCAGGGGGACGTCGAACTCGCTTGCCACATCGGCGAGTTCACGGACCGGCATGATCGTGCCGATCTCGTTGTTGGCCCACATCACGGTGGCCAGGGCCACACTGCCGGGGTCCCGGGCGATGGCCTCGCGCAGGGCGTCGGGGTGGACCCGGCCGTGCGGGTCGACCGGCAGGTACTCGACGACTGCGCCCTCGTGCTCGCCGAGCCAGTGCACTGCGTCGAGGACGGCGTGGTGCTCGACAGGGCTGGCCAGGACACGGACGCGGGCCGGATCGGCGTCCCGCCGGGCCCAGTACAGCCCCTTGACGGCGAGATTGTCGGCCTCGGTGCCGCCGGAGGTGAACACGACCTCGCTGGGCCGGGCGCCGAGCGAGTCGGCGAGCGCCTCCCGGGCCTCCTCGACCGTGCGCCTGGCTCTCCGGCCGGCCGCGTGGAGTGAGGAGGCGTTACCGGTGACGCCCAGCTGCGCGGTCATTGCCTCGACCGCCTCCGGAAGCATCGGGGTGGTCGCGGCGTGGTCGAGGTATGCCATGGTCCCGTGATTCTACGGCGCCCCGATGACGGGGCCGGGGGCGCGTAGGGCTTGAGGCGCTACGGCGGGTGCGCTCCGGCCGTCTCGTGGTCGCGCGGGGCAGTCCGTGTGGCCGGAACCGGTCATCGGGGCGAACGTCGGTTCCGGGTGCCCAGCAGTCGTACGACGTCCACGACCCGGTGCGCCGCGAACCTGCTGCCCGCTCCCGCCCGGCTTCCCCCGACGTCGGTCAGAAGCTCCACGAGACGGTGTTGTCCACCTGCATGAGGGTGACCAGTACGACCAGGTCGGCGATGCCGAGGCCGAGGCCGAGCCAGGCGCGGCCGGGCCTCTTCGTGCCGCGCCAGAGGGCGACGACGGCCAGCGCGATGGCGACGGGGCCGAGGAAGATGTTGAGGACCAGCAGGCCCAGCAGTCCGAGGACGAAGGACGCGACGGCCATGCCGTCGGCGTCGCGGGGGGCGGTGCGCTCGGTACGGCCGGTGGCCGATGCGGTGAGTTGCATGGTGATCAGCTCCGACGGGCGAGGCGCTCACGGAGCGCGAAGACGGCGAGCCAGGCGGCGATGCCGGCGGCGGCCAGGACGGTGAACGAGACCGGGAGATGGGCGACGGTGCCCAGCACCATGCCCAGCAGCAGAAGGACGGCCACGAGGAAGAACATGGGAGGAGATCCCTTTCGTTCGTTACAGTTCAGTGAACGCTTGTAGTAACACTTGTTCACTGACTCTCGAGTCTAGCGCGTCTCCCGGCTTTTCAATTACAGAGAACAGTTGTTAACTGCATGGCATGAGTCACACTCTCGGCATCCGACAGGTCCAGAAGCAGAAGACCCGGCAGGCGCTCCTGGACGCGGCGCTCGGCCTGTTGGAGGACCAGAGCCTGAGCAGCCTCGGTCTGCGCGAGGTCACCCGCGCCGTCGGCGTCGCCCCGACCGCCTTCTACCGGCACTTCCGCTCCACCGCCGACCTCGGCGTCGCCCTCGTCGAGGAGGCGCTCGGCAGCCTCCACCCGATGATCGGTACGACGGTGTCCGGATCCGGCGACAGCGAGGACCGCATAGTCCGCGCGGTCGACCTGATCGCCGGTCACGTCCAGGCGCAGCCCGCCCACGTCCGCTTCATCGCGCGCGAGCGGCACGGCGGGGTCCTGCCGGTCCGCGAGGCCATCCGGGACCAACTGGCCCGGTTCGCCGAGGAGGTGCGGGACGCGCTCGCCGAACAGCCCGAGTCCGAGGGCTGGACGGAGGAGGACCTGCTGATGCTCGCGGGCCTGTACGTCGACCAGATGCTGGTGACGGCCTCCCAGTTCCTGGAGACGCTGGACGCCACGGCGGCGCGACGCGAGCAGGTGGCCCACCTGGCAACCCGTCGGATGCGCCTCATCGCCATCGGCCGCGGACACTGGCTGGCCTGACCTGCGCGGAACCCTCCCGGAACACACGTGGGCGGCGCGCCCGTCCGTCGAGCGCGCCGCCCATGTCGTACCCGCGAGGCCCCTGGGGCCTGTCGTCAGCCCTGCTGCTGAGCCTGCTGACCCTGGCCGCCGCCGGGGCCACCACCACAGCCACCGCCGCCGCCCTGGCCGCCACCGCCACCCTGGCCACCGCCGCCGGGGCCACCGGACGGCATACCCGAGGGCGCACCGGACGGAGCCGCGCCGGTCGGAGCGCCCGATGGAGCCCCTGAGGCACCGCTGGTCGGCGCACCTGACGGGGCACCACTGGGCGCACCCGAGGGAGCACCGGAGGGGGCCTGGCAACTCTGCCCGGAGGTACCGGAGTTGCCGCTGTTCGAGGACGACGAGTCACCGGAACCGCAGGCGGCCAGCAGCGGGGACAGCGCCAGCAGGGCCACGGCGGGGACGAGACGCACACGGTTCATGAGAAACAACTCCAGGAAGATGAAAGAGTTTCGAGGCGGGCATCGAATCAACGACACCTAGTGCTTCCTTGAGTGCGCCCTGTTCCCTGCCTGTGCGCCAGGTAAAGCACGCCTATAGAGACGCGCCTGACCTGGCCCTTCTCTCCGGAGAGCCAACTACCCGCTGATACAGGTCCGTGACAGAAGCCCCCGCGCGGCCCTCATCCGAGCCGTACGCTCGCCAACTGCCGTGACTGGGCGACGAGTCGGTCCGCGCTGTCCCAGACCTCGGCGTCCTCCTCCAGGAAGCCGCCGGCCAGGTTGCGGGTCGTTATCGACACGCGCAGCGGACCCGGGGCGGGCCGGCAGCGCACATGCACGGTCAGTTCGACCGTCGGGACCCAGCCGGACAGGCCGATCTCGAACGCGGTCGGCGGCAGCGCGTCGACGGCGAGGAGCAGCGCGAGCGGGTCGGCGTCACGGCCGTCGGCGAGCCCGAACCAGGACCGCATCTCCCCCTTGCCGGAGGGCGCGCCGAGCGCCCAGCCGAGGGTGGACGGGTCGAGCTTGAGCATCAGCCGGTCGGCGATGGCGGAGCCGCCGGGGACCGGGCCGGGGCCACCCGACGGCAGTCGGATATCAGATGCAGTCTGCGGGCCGAAGCACTGGTCCATGGGCGGCAGCGCGGGCGGCTCGGCGGTCGTGCGGACGTCGTCGGGGAGGGCGTCCAGGTCACCGTAGGAGGCGAGGACGCGGATCCGCTCGACCTCCTGGCCCTGGTCGTCGTACTGGAAGAGCGAGGCCGTGCCGGTCGACAGCGACCGTCCGGTGCGGACCACGTCCGTGCGCACGACGGCCGGACCCGGGCGGGACGCGGTGAGGTAGTGCGCGGAGACACTGAACGGGTCACCGTGCGGGAGGGCGTCCGCGAGCGCGCGGCCCAGCACCGCCAGCAGATAGCCGCCGTTGACGGCGCCGAGGACGGTCCAGCCGGCGGAGAGTTCGGTGTCGTAGACACCGGGCGCGCGACGGATGACGGCGGTGTCGCGGTCGAACTCGCTGTCGCCGATGGTGGCTCGCGCGGTCTGCGCGGTAGCTGCTTCTGACATGCGTGAACGGTACAGTAAGAAAATACTAAGCGGTAGCTTATTTCTGGACGGGCGAAATCACCCCTTGGTAAGTGCCCGGAATGTCTTGGGTAAGGGTTCGTCCGCAGCCGTGACCTCCAGCGCCGGATCGGCCTCCTCCCAGACATGAGCCTCACCGGTACGCCGTTCCTCCTCACGACGATCGCGCTCGTCGCCGTCGCCGTTCTGCTGCCCCTCGCCCTCTGGTCCCGGGTGCGCGGGCCCGCGCTCGTGCGTGGCGCCGCCCGGCTGCTGATGGTGCTGTTCGCCCAGGCCACGGCGGTCACCCTGGTGTTCCTGCTGGTGAACAACTCCAACAACCTGTACGACACCTGGGGCGACCTCCTCGGCACCGGCAACCACGTCCAGGCCGCCGCGAACCTCGGTCCCGACGGCACCGGCGGTATCTCGCTGCGCAGGCTGCCGAAGGTCAAGCAGACGTTCCACCTGGCCAACGGGCCGGGCATGCACGCGGCCGGCGGCGTCGACGTCACCGACCTCAAAGGTCAGGTCTCGGGCGTCGACGCCGAGGTCTACGTCTGGCTGCCACCGCAGTACCACGAGGCCGCCTACCGGCACCGCAAGTTCCCGGTCGTCGAGCTGCTGCCTGGCTACCCGGGCTCGGCGAAGTCCTGGTTCGGCTCGCTGCACGCGCCCCAGCAACTGCTGCCGCTGATGAAGAGCGGCCAGATCACGCCCTTCATCCTGGTGTCGCCCCGCACGACTCTCATCGCCGACGCGGACACCGGGTGCGCCAACATTCCGGGCCGGGTCAACGCGGACACCTGGCTCAGTGTCGACGTACCGAAGATGGTCACGGACAACTTCCGCGCCGAGGGCGGGCCGGGCGGCTGGGCCGTCGCCGGGTATTCGGCCGGAGCGCACTGCGCTGCCAAACTCGCCGTCGCGCACCCCGACCGCTACCGGGCCGCGGTGTCCATGTCCGGCTACAACGACCCGGCCGGCGAGCCCCTCTCGCTGGCCGCCCGGACCCCTCAGCTGAGGGCCGCGAACAACCCGTACGTGATCCTCAAGCACGACCGCGTCCCGCCCGCCGTCGCGCTCTACGTCTCCGGCGAGTCCGGTGACGGCTACGAGGCCGGCATGGCCCTGCAGAAGGTGGCGAAGGCGCCGACGGCGGTGGACGTGGTGTATCTGCCGCGCAGCGACGGCGGGCACAACATGGCGCTGTGGCGGCCCCAGATCACCACGGTGTTCCGCTGGCTGACCCAGCAGTTCGACGCGGGCGGCCGGAAGGCCGACGGCGGCTCCGCGACCGGCTCTACCCGGCGGACTCGTCGTCACGAGCCGTCGACCGCCGGTGCCACGCGCGCGGAGCTCGCCAGTGGAACCGCATCGCGAGCAACCGCGGTACGAAAGCCGTGACGACCGCGAACCCGCTGGTGTACGGGTTGAGAACGTCGTAGCGGATACACAGGACGGCCAGCGCCGAGCCGACGATCGCCGGGACCGCGTACAGGTCGCGGTCCCAGCGCAGCAGCGAGGGGACCTCGTTGGCGAGCACGTCACGCAGCACTCCGCCGCCCACGGCGGTCGCGAGACCGAGGGCGGCGGAGGCGGTGAGGCCGAGACCGTAGTCGTACGCCTTCACGGTGCCCGTGACACAGAACAGCCCGAGCCCCGCCGCGTCGAACACGTTCACGCCCGCCTGGATGCGCTCCACCTCCGGGTGGAGGAAGAAGACCAGCAGGGCGGCGAGCAGCGGCGTCAGGAAGTACCCGAGATCCGTGAACGCCGCCGGGGGCACCGCCCCGATGACCAGATCCCGCAGCAGCCCTCCGCCCAGCGCGGTGACCTCGGCGAGTACGGCGATCCCGAACACGTCGAAGTTCTTCCGGACGGCGAGCAGGGCGCCGGAGATCGCGAAGACGAAGATGCCTGCGAGGTCCAGGGTGTGCTGGACGGAGGGACTGAAGAGCTGCTGAATCACCCCCACATTCTTACCCGGAACCGAGCGTGCACCTTACAAAACAAGGCCAGATGGCCTGACTGCTTAGATGACGGGCTTGCCGGTCGTGAAGAGCCACGTCTGGAAGAGGTCGTCGAGCTGCTTCCCGCTGATCTTCTCCGCGAGCCGGACGAAGTCGTCCGTGTTCGCGTTGCCGTACCGGTGGAGTTTGGTCCAGGTGGGCAGGAGCTTGAAGAAGGCGGCGTCGCCGATGCGTTCGCGGAGCACCTGGAGGGTCATCGCGCCGCGCTGGTAGACGGCCGAGGCGAACATGGTGTCGCGCTGCGGGTCACCGACGACGGTCTGCCAGAAGGCGCTGGTGTCGGGGCGGGCGTTGTACCCGGCGAGGAAGGAGTCGTGCGCCGAGCGGGTGCCCTTGTGTTCGGCCCACAGCCACTGGGAGTAGGTCGCGAAGCCCTCGTTGAGCCAGATGTCCTTCCAGCGCTCGGTCGACACGGAGTCGCCGAACCACTGGTGGGCCAGCTCGTGCACGATGGTCGTCTCGCTGCGCACGGCCGAGTACACCGGCTTCGTCTGCGTCTCCAGCGAGAACCCGGCCGCCGGCATGTCGTCGACGATCGCGCCGGCCTCCTCGAACGGATAGGGCCCGAAGACCTGCGACCAGTAGTCGGTGGCCTCGGCCGTCACCGCGTACACGTCGACGCTGTTGCTGCCCGCGAGCACCGGGTCGATGGCCACGTAGATCGGCGTACCGCCGGGCGTGACGCCCGTCCTGACGTCGAACTTCCCGATGGTCGCGGTGGCGAGGTAGGTCGCCATCTGCTTCTTCTCGCGCCAGTGGGTGTACGTCGAGCCGCCCTTGTCGTACGTCGAGACCAGCCGGCCGTTGGAGACGGCGGTCAGCCCCTTCGGCGCCTTGATCCGGATGTCGAAGGTGGCCTTGTCGGCGGGGTGGTCGCTGGACGGGAACCAGGTGGAGGCGGCGTTGGGCTCGCAGGCGACGAAGACGCCGTCGTCCGTCTTCATCCACCCGTAGCTGGAGCCGAAGACGATGGGCCCGCCCAGCGGTTCGGGCACTCCGCCATAGGTGACGGCGACCTCGAAGTCCCGCCCCTTGGACAGGTGACCGCGGGGCGTGATGCGGATCTCGTCGCCCTCGCGCGTGAACTGGGCGCGTCTGCCGTTCACTTCGACCCGCGTGACCTCCAGCTTCTGGAGGTCCAGGTCGAAGGAGGAGAGGTTCTGGGTGGCGCGGGCCGTGATGGTCGTACGGCCGTCGAGACGGTCGGTGTCCGGGTTGTACGCGAGGTCGAGGGTGTAGTGGCGGGCGTCGAAGCCGCCGTTGCCGAGCTGCGGGAAGTAGGAGTCACCGATGCCGTCGGCGCCGGGGGCCGGAGCGGAGGAAGCGGCGATGACAAGGAAAGAGGCCGCCGCGGTAGCGAGGGCCCCTAAACGTGCCGAACGGGAGAGCGCCATGAGTCGTCCCTTTCGAGCGTGTACCAGTCGGATAAGACGGACACGTACGACCCTGCGCTCTCCCGTTCAGGCATGTGCATGACTTTGCCAACTCGTCATGCCTACTTGCCGGTCGACTCCTGCGGATCACTCGGAGCGGTGTCGGCGGGGGCCTCGGGTGCCGGCTCGCCGGAGGGGGCGTCAGCCACCGCCGCCGGTGTCACCAGCTCCACCGCCTCGCGGGCCGCCGTCAGCAGTTCGGTGTCCTGCGGGGCCTGGTCCGCCGCGTTCTCCGGGTGGTGGCAGGCGACCTGCTGGCCGGGCTTCAGCTCCAGGAGCGGCGGCTCGGTCGTCCTGCAGATCTCCGTCGCCTTCCAGCACCGGGTGTGGAAACGGCAGCCGCTCGGCGGCGAGATCGGCGACGGTACATCGCCCTTGAGCAGGATGCGCTCGCTCTTGGCGCCCCGGCGCTTGGGGTCCGGTACCGGCACCGCCGACATCAGGGCCTTGGTGTACGGGTGCATCGGCGCCTCGTACAGGGAGGACCGGTCGGCGAGTTCGACGATCTTGCCGAGGTACATCACCGCGATGCGGTCCGAGACATGGCGGACGACGGACAGGTCGTGCGCGATGATCACGTAGGTCAGGCCGAGTTCCTTCTGGAGGTCGTCCATCAGGTTCACGACCTGCGCCTGGATCGACACGTCCAGCGCGGACACCGGCTCGTCCGCCACGACCAGCTTCGGCTTCAGGGCGAGCGCGCGGGCGATGCCGATGCGCTGGCGCTGCCCGCCGGAGAACTCGTGCGGGTAGCGGTTGAAGTGCTCGGGGCTCAGGCCCACCAGCTCCAGGAGGCGCTGGACCTCCTTCTTCACCCCGCCCTCCGGCTCGACGCCCTGGAGCCGGAAGGGCGCCGAGACGATCGAGCCGATGGTGTGACGCGGGTTCAGGGAGCCGTACGGGTCCTGGAAGATCATCTGGATGTCCCGCCGCAGCGGACGCATCCCGGCCGCGTTCAGCCGTGTGATGTCCTGGCCCTCGAAGTGGATCGAGCCGGCGGTCGGTTCCTGGAGGCGGGTGATGACCCGGCCCATGGTCGACTTGCCGCAGCCCGACTCGCCGACCACGCCGAGGGTCTCGCCCTTGCGCACCTCGAAGTCGATGCCGTCGACGGCCTTCACCGCGGCGACCGTACGCTGCAGGATCCCCTTCTTGATGGGGAAGTGCTTGACCAGGCCCTCGACCTTGAGCAGTACCTCGCGCTCGTCGCGCTCGGCTGCGGAGGAGGGGGCCGCCGCCTCGGGTTTCGTCGTCTCACTCACAGCTTCGGCGCAATCTCTTCGGTCCAGATCCGCGTACGGTCCTCCGGCGAGAGGTGGCAGGCGGAGAAGTGTCCGCCGACGACCTGCTGGAGCTCCGGGCGCACGGTACGGGTGACGTCGCCCTTGGGGATGTCCGCGTACGGGCAGCGCGGATGGAAGGCGCAGCCCGAGGGGACGTTGATGAGGCTCGGCGGCTGCCCCTTGACGGGGATGAGCCGCTCGGAGGTCTCCCGGTCGATGCGGGGCATGGAACCGAGCAGACCCCAGGTGTACGGGTGCTGCGGCTGCTCGAAGATCTCGTCGACCGGACCGCGCTCCACGCACCGGCCGCCGTACATCACCAGGACCTCGTCGGCGATCTCGGCGACCACGCCGAGGTCGTGCGTGATGAGGACGACCGCGGAGCCGAACTCCTTCTGCAGGTCCCGGATCAGGTCGAGGATCTGCGCCTGGACGGTCACGTCGAGGGCGGTGGTCGGCTCGTCCGCGATGAGCAGCTCGGGGTTGTTGACCAGCGCCATCGCGATCATCGCGCGCTGGCGCATACCGCCGGAGAACTCGTGCGGGTAGCCGTCGACGCGCTTGTCGGGTTCGGGGATGCCGACGCGGTCGAGCATCTCGATCGCGCGCTTGCGGGCGACCTTCTTGCTGACGTCGTTGTGGACCCGGTAGGCCTCCACGATCTGGTTGCCGATCGTGTAGTACGGGTGCATCGCGGACAGCGGATCCTGGAAGATCATCGCCATCTCGCGGCCCCGCAGCTTGCGTACCTCGTCCGGGGCCGCGCCGACCAGTTCCTTGCCGTCGAGCCAGATCTCGCCGGACATCTGGACGTTCTTGCCCCGGGCGCCGAGCCGGTGCAGGCCCATGATGGCCAGCGAGGTGACGGACTTGCCGGAGCCGGACTCGCCCACGATGGAGAGGGTTTTGCCCTTCTCCAGCTGGAAGCTGAGTCCGTCGACGGACTTGACCAGGCCGTCGTCGGTCGGGAAGTGGACCTTGAGGTCGCGGACTTCGAGGAAGGCACTGGGCTCGTTGGAGGGCGAGGGTTCGCCCACCGCGGCACCGGTACTGGACAGTTCGGTCACGAGAGCCTCACCCGCGGGTCGGCGGCAGCATAGAGCAGGTCCACCAGAAGATTTGCGACAACGACGAAGAGGGCGGCGAGCAGGGTGACGCCGAGGATCGGCGGCAGGTCGTTGTCCTTGATGCCCTGCACCGCGTACTCACCGACGCCATGCAGCGAGAACACCGTCTCGGTGATCAGCGCACCGCCGAGCAGCAGGCCCAGGTCCATGCCGAACACGGTGATGATCGGCGTCAGCGCGGCCCGCAGTCCGTGCCGGACGACGACCTTGCGTTCCCGCAGGCCCTTGGCGCGGGCCGTGCGGATGAAGTCCTCGTTCATCGTCTCCAGCATCCCCGAGCGGGTGAGCCGTGCGTAGATGGCGGAGTAGAGGAGGGCGAGTGAACACCAGGCCGGGAACAGCGTGTTGGCCCACTGCGCCGGATTCTCGGTGAACGGCACATACGTTCGACCGAAGATCGGCCATTGGTACGTGAAGAGAAGCAGCGCCAGGTTGCCGGTGAAGAACATGGGCAGCGAAACACCGGCGAGGGCGACGCCCATGAAGGACCGGTCGAAGAAGGAGCCGGGCTTCAGCGCGGAGATGACACCGATCGCCACACCGGACACCAGCCACATCACGGCCGCGCCGGCGGCGAGCGAGATCGTCACCGGAAGACGGGAGGTGAGCTGCGGCCAGACCTCGACATGGGTCTTGAAGGAGTAGCCGAAGCACGGCGCGTTGCACTGTGTCGTGGTGGGGCCCAGGTCATAGGTGGCACCGGACACGATCCCCTTGATGAAGTGCCAGTACTGGAGGTACAGGGGGTCGTCCAGACCGAGGTTGCGCTTGACCGCAGCGATGTCCGCCGCCGACGGGCTCTTCCCGATGTACTGCTGGGCCAGCTGGTCGGCCGTCTGACCGGCGAACCGTGGCAGCAGGAAGAAGATGGCGAAGGTCACCGCGGTGACGACCAGCAGCAGGATCACTGCCGCGAACGTCCGACGGAGGATGTACGAGATCACGGGGATCGGCCTGGTGCCCGCGGGCTGCGAAGCCCGCGGGCACCAATGCCTTCACCTGCCTTCCGGGGCTGCTACTTCTTCGTGGTGCCGATGTTGAGGTAGTCGTACTGACCGCTGAAGGCCGACGTGGACACCAGGTTGGTGAAGTTGGCCGGGCGGTAGAGCAGGACCTTGAAGTAGGTCAGCGGAACGAGCGCGGCCGCGTCCATCGTCTTCTTGTCGATCTCGGCGTACATACCCTCACGCGTGGTCTTGTCCTCGGTGCCGATCGCCTTCCCCAGCAGGTCGTTGACGCTCTTGTCGTCGAACTGCGAGAGGTTGGTGTTGCCCGAGGCCCCGATGGCGGAGCCGTTGAGGATCTGCTGGAGGAAGCCGAAGCCGGCCGGCCAGTCGGCACCCCACTGCATCATCATCAGACCGACGTTGTTCTCCGCGTCCCACTTCGGGACACCCGCGTAGTCGGTGAAGTACTTGCCCGACGGGAACTGCTTCAGGCTGGCGTTGATGCCGGCCTTCTTCAGCGAGTTGATGATCGCGGTGGCCGCGTCGATCTCGGCCGGACGGTCACTGCGCGCGGTGATGCTGGTGTTGATGGTGGTCTGGCCACAGGCCTTGAGGGCGTCCTTGGCCTTGGTCACGTCACCCTTGTTGTCCTTGGTGGCGTAGACGTCCGACTTCACGTAGCCCGGGATGTCGGGCGGGAGGACGGTCGTGGCGATGTCACCGCGGATCGGGCCGCCCTCGGCGGTCTGCACCGAGACCTTGTCGATCGCGTACTGCACGGCCTTGCGGCAGTCGACGTTGTCGAACGGCTTCAGCTTGGTGTTGATCGCCATGTAGACGAGACGGCCACCGTAGGTGTTGTCGGTGCTGGCCTTCTTGTCGGCGTTGCTGACGACGTCGGCCTGGGTCGCGGCCTGGACACCCGTACCACCGAGGTCGATCGCCTTACCGGCCTGGACGTCCTGGTCGATGGTCTCCGGGTTGACCTTCAGGTTGACCACGATCTTGTCCGGGTACTGCTTGCGCAGCGGGTCGGTCGCGGCGTCCCAGTTCTTGTTGCGGACGAGGACGGCCGACTTGCCCTCGTCGTAGCTCTCGAACTGGTAGGAGCCCGAGGACACGATGTTCTTGGCGTAGTCGATGCCCTTGTCCTTGGACTGGGGCACCGGCGCCGTCTGCGGCTGCGCGGTCAGGTAGTCGAACTCCTGGAAGGCGCGGTTCAGCTTGAAGACGATCGTGGTGTCGTCCGGCGTCTGGATGGACGCGAGGCCGTCGGCGCTCTTGTCCTTGTACGGACCCTTGTACTTGTCGCCGCCGTCGAGGAACTGCTGGAAGTAGTTCGGGCCGAGGGAGAGCACGTCACGCGCGAAGTTGGAGCGCTCGACGGCGTACTTGACGTCCTTCGAGGTGATCGCGGTGCCGTCCTGGTACTTCAGCCCCGAACGGAGCTTGTACGTCCAGGTCTTACCGCCGTCGCTGGGCACACCGGGGCTCTCGGCGAGGTCCGGGGCCAGCTCGTTGCCCTTCTCGCCCGGACCGGGCTTGTAGGTCATCAGCGAGCGGGCGTACAGCCGGCTGAAGTTGAGCATGTACCCGTAGTACGTGTTGCCGGGGTCGAAGGAGTCCGGGACGTCGGACAGCTCGTAGGTGACCGTGCCCCCCGTCTTGTCGGACACGTTGACGACGCCCGTGGTCGCCGCGTTGGCGCCGGCCGCCTTGGTACCGTCGTCCGTCTTACCGTCATCGGCTTTACTGCAGCCCGCGAGCAACAGGCTCGCAGATCCGATCGCCGCAACCGCGGCCAGCGCTGACCTTCGCATGATGGTCTGCTTCTCCTCCATTAGTGGAAACTTGCTGAACTCCCGACACGGCCGCATCAGCGGCTGCGCGGGTCGAGTGCGTCCCGGAGACCGTCGCCGAGCAGGTTGAACGCCAGAACGGTCACGAAGATGGCGAGGCCGGGCACGATCATGAACTGCGGGTCGACCTGGTAGTAGGTGACCGCCTGGTTGAGCATGCCGCCCCAGGACGCCTGCGGGGGCTGGATACCGACGCCGAGGAAGCTCAGCGAGGCCTCGAAGAGGATGTTGGTCGGGATGAGCAGCGTCGAGTAGACGATGATCGGGCCGACCAGGTTGGGCAGCAGCTCCCGGAAGAGGATGTACGGCCCCCTGGCGCCCATTCCGCGGGAGGCGTCCACGAACTCGCGCTCACGCAGGGCCAGCGTCTGGCCGCGGACGATGCGTCCCAGGTACGGCCAGTTGAAGAAGCCGATGACGAAGATCAGCACGCTGATGTGGAGCGGGAGCCCTTCCAAGCCGAACGCGCCGCCCTGCAGCGTGGCGGAGATGGCGATGGCGAACAGCAGGAGAGGGAAGGCGAGGAAGGTGTCCATCATCCGGCTGATGATCGTGTCGACCCGTCCGCCGTAGTAGCCGGCGACCACACCCAGGATCGTGCCGATCACGTTGGACAGGATCGTGGCGCCGAAGGCGACGACCAGCGAGACCCAGGAGCCCTCCAGGATGCGGGTGGCGATGTCGCGCCCGAACTTCGGTTCGACACCGAGCGGGTGGTCCCAGGTCATGCCGCCGAAGCCGCCCGTGGGGAGGGAGGTGTTGGGGTCGATCAGATCCTGGTTGAAGGCATTGGGGTCGAGGCCGAACAGCGCCTGGATGGGCCGGGAGAGGATCGCGAGCAGAACCAGCAGGATGACGATGACGCCGCCGGCGACCGCCACCTTGTCCCTCTTGAACCGGGACCAGGCGATCTGCCCCAGGGAACGGCCCTCGATCTGCCCCTTACCGGCGCCGGCGAGCACAGCCTCCGGCTGTACCTCGGCTGCCGCTGCGGTGGTCTCGATCGGTGCGGTCACAGGACCCGACCCCTCTCGCCGGTGGTGACCGGCCTACGCCTGCCGCTGTCTGCGGCTTGATTCACTTGCTCGCCGGGTACGGGCCGCAGATGGTGCGGCCCGGATAACCGGCTGTTCGTTCCTGCTGACGATCCGTGCTGATTAGTCGACTTAGCCATGCGCTGCCGACTGCAGGATCGGTGACCCCATCGTCTGACAGGCGAGTCTTCAGTGATTCGGCGATCACGTGAAAGGTCTGTCGGCGAAAGTATGCGCAACCGTGATGCTGTCCTGTGGATTCCGTTATCCGAACAGCGGGTAACGACCCTCGGACGCGGGGCAGTTGGTGCAGAAGGAACATCCGCACACTATCGCGACTATTCGTCGCTATCTACGCGCGAAGACAGTGGCGCGCAAATTCGGCCGTACGTGTGAAACTCCGCTCAGTAACGACCCCGCGCGGGCGGATACCCGTATCCGCCGGCCGGGGACTGCGGAGCCTGGGCCGGGGCGGCGATCGCGTGGGCCTCCCGGTCGTAGAACGGCCGGGCGTTCGCGCGCAGCCACATCACGACCGGGTCCTGCTCGTCCGACATCGCGACCGTCGACACCGGCAGCCCGTCGGGGACCGCCCCGATCGACTGCTGCATCATCGCGCGCACCGAGTCCACGGCGGGCGGCGACGTGTCGTACACGTCCAGCCCGATGGCCAGATACGGCGCGCCGAGCGCGGGCTGCACCCAGGCGCGGCGCAGCGAGCGGACCGCCGGGGTGCGGTGGGCGTTCTGCGAGAGGAGGGCGTAGAACTGCGGGATCTCGATGCCGGGTTCGGCCAGCCGCAGGGGGCCGGCGGGCTGGCGTTCCAGGCCCGCCGCGATCCGGCGCAGGTCGAGCCAGGGAATGCCGACGCCGCCGCCCGGGGAGTGCGGGTTGAGCCAGAGGCCGTACTGGTCCGGGTAGAGGGTGCGGGCCACGTCGAGACCGTCGACCACCTCGTACGACCTGTTCCAGCCACTGACCGACAGCTCCTGGGCAGAGGTCACACAGGGCGCGTAGCCGTACCCGTCGACCTGCATGTTTCCGTACTGCGCGTCGGGGGAACCGGCCTGGCCGTGCCAGAGCAGCATCCAGATCTGGCCGGAGGACGGGGTCGCGAGGGCGCGCAGGAGCGCCTCGTAGGCGTCGTAACGCCCGGGCGTGACTTGGCGCAGCATGTGCTCGACCTGACCGGCCGCGGCCGTGCCCGACGCGCTCACCATTACCGCCCCTTCGTAACCCTGACCGAGTTGTGCGTTCTAGTTTATGCGGCGCCACTGACAGAGACGGTCCGTGGAAGCCGCCCAAGAGCTCGGAACTCACTGATTTTCGGCGACTGCGGGCCATTGTGGCCGGTCGCGTCCCGCGGCGGAGCCGCACCGTGCCCCGGCCCCGCACCCCCAGGAGGCCGCGCCTCAGGCAGGTTCATCAGTAACCGTGCTGGTAGAAGGGCCGGACCCGCTCCCGCAGCCAGTCCGTCACCGGGTCCTGGGCTATGTCCAGGAAGACCAGGTTCACCGGCCAGGGGGAGGGTGTGTGGCCCAGTGCTCTGGCCAGGGCGTCCATCGGGATGGTGCGGGCCAGCGGGTCCCAGGGGGAGAGCTCGACGCCGACGAACATGACGGGGGCGGCCGTTTCGATCGCCGCCAGGCAGCGGCGGGCCGTCCGGACCACGCCCGTGCCCGCGAACTCCACCGCCGCGGCGGTGAGGAAGTCGACCGGGTCCTCCTGCCAGTTGGGCTCGTAGAGGCGGACGCGTCCGCCGCCGACGCCGTCGAGGACGGTGCGGCCGGAACGGCAGAGCTGGGCCACGGCCTGCGGGGGCAGGGGGACGCCGACCATGCCGTCCGGGTTCACGGCGATGCCGACCTGGGGCTGCAGGCCCCGGGCGAACTCGACGGCGGGGGCCACGGTGTACGACACATGGCCGCCGACGACCTGCCGGAACTGTTCCTCCGAGCTGAAGACCGGTACGTACGCCTGGCCCTGGATGTCCATCGTGGGCAGGTCGAGGGGGCCGGTGTGGGGGCCGCCGCCGGACGGGAGGGGGACCCAGACGAAGCTGCGGCCGAGGACCTCGACGATGCGGGCGCCCGCGCCGGGGACGCCGAGGGATGCCGAGAGCACCTCCTCCAGCTCGTTGCCGGGCCAACCGCCGTGCGAATACGCATGTGCCTGTGCGGGGAAGCCCCCGGGAAAGTCCGGGGGGAGGTCCGCCGGGATGTCCATCTGCCTACCGCCTGCTGTGAACCGCTGCCCTGAGCCCCTGGGTGGGAGTCCCTTAATGGGCAAAACCCTAACCGGCCCCGGCGCATACGTCGGTCAGTCCGCGAAGTCGATCCTGCGCAGGATGTCCGCCGCGTCCCGGTCGATCAGCACCGCCGAGCCGCAGCCCTCCGGCAGATTCCCCTTCTCCACCGAGCGCAGCAGCCGCGAGGCGGCCTGACGGTGGCGCAGGAACGCGTACCGCGAGACGCCCCGGCCGCGTTCGCGCTGGCCCTCCAGGGCCTCGTCCGGGGTGACGTCGAGGAGGAGCAGATGCATGGTGCCGCCCCGGCGGCGGGCCTCGCGGGCCAGCCAGCCGCGCACCCAGGCCTGCGTACCGCAGTCGTGCACGACGACGCCGGCGCCGGAGCGCAGGGCGCGGCGCAGTCCGGCGTAGTGGGCGAGGCGGACGAGGGGGCGGTAGACGGCGTAAGGGAGGAAGGAGGGCGTACGGGCGTCCCACTGGTCGCGGGTGTTCTGGGAGTCGATGCCGGTGGCGCGCACCGCCCGGCGCATCAGCGTGGACTTGCCGCTGCCGGGCAGGCCGGTGACCACGACGAGGTCGCGGGCGCCGAAGGTGAGGCCGTGCGGGCTGTGGCCCGAGCGCTCCCGCAGGTCGCGGATCACGGGTTCCGGGTGCGCGGCGCGCGTCTCCCGGGCCGGGGCGGCCGGCTGCTTGGGCAGCGCTTCGGTCAGTACGAGGGCCGAGGTCGTCGCGTACGCCGTGGTCCTGTTCACCGTGATCGTCCTCCCATGGGGTCGGGAAGTACCGTCCCCGTCGAGTGTAAAGAGAAGGTAATACGCGGTGGCTCCCGATTGGGTCCGCTTACTGCAACAGGCCTGCTACAGGCCGGTATGCGCATGCGTGGCGGGCCTGTGTCCCCTCTGTGAAGGGTCCCCCTGCCGTGCCGAAGCAATGCGTGCGATGATGTGCCCGCCAACTGCATACCGGCCGCTTGAATCCGCGCGGGAGAGTTCCGGGCACCTATGGGTACCCGGACGCCGAAGGAGCAAGTCCCTCCCTTGAATCTCTCAGGCCCCGTTACCGCGCGGGCGAGGCACATCTGAAAAGCGGGCCGCCGGTCGTCACGACCAGTGGCTCCACCCAAGGTGCAAGTCTGTGACCTGCGTTTTCACGCTTCCGGTCACGATGAACCTCTCAGGTTCCGATGACAGATGGGGAGGAACGACCTCGCCGTCATGCCCTGGGAGCACTACCGATGAGCAGCACCCCTCCGCGTCTGACCGCCCTCGATGCCCTGCATCGTTCGCTCGGCGCCACCATGACCGACTTCGCCGGCTGGGACATGCCCCTGCGGTACGCCTCCGAACGCGACGAGCATCTGGCCGTGCGCACGAAGGCCGGCCTCTTCGACCTCTCCCACATGGGTGAGATCACCGTGACGGGGGCCCAGGCCGCCGCCCTTCTCGACCACGCCCTTGTCGGCAACATCGGGTCCGTCGCCGTCGGGCGCGCCCGCTACACCATGATCTGCCGGTCCGACGGCGGCATCCTGGACGACCTGATCGTCTACCGCCTGGCCGAGACCGAGTACCTGGTCGTGGCCAACGCCGGTAACGCACAGGTGGTGCTCGACGCCCTGCTGGAGCGCGCCGACGGCTTCGACGCGCTGGTCCGCGACGACCGGGACGCCTACGCGCTGATCGCCGTACAGGGCCCGGAGGCCCCCGGCATCCTGGCCGCCCTCACCGACGCCGATCTCGACGGCCTGAA
This sequence comes from Streptomyces sp. SID12501, assembly GCF_010550245.1. Classification (GTDB taxonomy): domain Bacteria; phylum Actinomycetota; class Actinomycetes; order Streptomycetales; family Streptomycetaceae; genus Streptomyces. Next base: position 205,610 of record NZ_JAAGLU010000012.1, on the reverse strand, counting down.
GTACTACGCGGGCCTGCCCGGGACGGTCGCCGGCGTCCCCGCCCTGATCGCGCGCACCGGCTACACCGGCGAAGACGGCTTCGAGCTGTTCGTGGCGCCGGGTGACGCGGAGAAGGTGTGGCAGGCGCTGACCGACGCGGGCACGCCCGTCGGGCTCGTCCCCTGCGGGCTGTCCTGCCGGGACACGCTGCGCCTGGAGGCGGGCATGCCGTTGTACGGGCATGAGCTGACCACCTCCCTCACCCCCTTCGACGCCGGGCTCGGCCGGGTCGTCAAGTTCGAGAAGGCGGGCGACTTCGTGGGCCGCGCGGCCCTGCGCGAGGCCGCCGAGCGCGCTTCGTACGAGCCGCCGCGGGTACTCGTCGGCCTGATCGCCGAGGGCCGTCGTGTCCCGCGCGCCGGGTACGCGGTCGTCGCCGGCGGCCGGGTGATCGGCGAGGTCACCTCGGGCGCCCCCTCCCCCACCCTCGGGAAGCCGATCGCGATGGCGTACGTCGACGCCGCGCACTCGGCGCCGGGTACGGCGGGCGTCGGCGTGGACATCCGGGGCAGCCACGAGCCGTACGAGGTCGTGGCGCTGCCCTTCTACAAGCGCCGGAAGTAACTCCGGCAGCGTCACCGACGATCCGTCCGTGTCCTGCCTGCTGACGGGCAGGCACTTTCCCCGCGTAGTACCCCATGCAGGACCAGTCCCCCGCGTACAGGAGAATTCAGGCCATGAGCAACCCCCAGCAGCTGCGCTACAGCAAGGAGCACGAGTGGCTGTCGGGCGCCGAGAACGGCGTCTCGACGGTCGGTATCACCGAGCACGCGGCCAACGCGCTCGGCGATGTCGTGTACGTCCAGCTTCCCGAGGTCGGGGCCACGGTGACCGCGGGTGAGACCTGCGGTGAGCTGGAGTCGACCAAGTCCGTCAGCGACCTGTACTCCCCGGTCGCCGGTGAGGTCACCGAGGTCAACGAGGACGTCTCCAACGATCCGTCACTGGTGAACTCCGCCCCGTTCGAAGGCGGTTGGCTCTTCAAGGTGCGTGTCACGGACGAGCCGGGCGACCTGCTCTCCGCGGACGAGTACACCGCGTTCTCCGGCAGCTGAGATCCCCCGGCCGAGATTTCCAGGCACAAGGCCAGTCACAAGGACGTAAGGACGTACTGACCCCATGTCGCTTCTGAACACTCCCCTGCACGAGCTCGACCCCGACATCGCCGCCGCCGTCGACGCCGAGCTGAACCGCCAGCAGTCCACCCTGGAGATGATCGCCTCGGAGAACTTCGCTCCGGTCGCGGTCATGGAGGCCCAGGGCTCGGTCCTCACCAACAAGTACGCCGAGGGCTACCCCGGCCGCCGCTACTACGGCGGCTGCGAGCACGTCGACGTCGCCGAGCAGATCGCGATCGACCGGGTCAAGGAGCTGTTCGGCGCCGAGTACGCCAACGTGCAACCGCACTCGGGCGCCTCCGCCAACCAGGCCGCCCTGTTCGCGCTGGCCCAGCCCGGCGACACCATCCTCGGCCTGGACCTGGCCCACGGCGGCCACCTCACCCACGGGATGCGGCTGAACTTCTCCGGCAAGCAGTTCGACGTGGTCGCCTACCACGTGGACGAGGCCGGTCTGGTCGACATGGCCGAGCTGGAGCAGCTCGCCAAGGAGCACCGCCCGAAGGTGATCATCGCGGGCTGGTCCGCGTACCCGCGGCAGCTGGACTTCGCGGAGTTCCGCCGCATCGCGGACGAGGTCGGGGCCTACCTCTGGGTCGACATGGCGCACTTCGCCGGTCTGGTCGCGGCGGGCCTGCACCCGAACCCGGTGCCGTACGCGGACGTGGTCACCTCCACCACCCACAAGACGCTGGGCGGCCCGCGCGGCGGCATCATCCTGGCGAAGAAGGAGTTCGCGAAGAAGCTGAACTCGTCCGTCTTCCCGGGCTTCCAGGGCGGCCCCCTGGAGCACGTGATCGCGGCGAAGGCCGTCTCCTTCAAGGTCGCGGCGAGCGAGGAGTTCAAGGAGCGCCAGCGTCGTACGGTCGAGGGCGCGCGGATCCTCGCCGAGCGTCTGGTGCGCGCGGACGTCGGCGAGCACGGTGTGTCCGTCCTGTCCGGCGGTACGGACGTCCACCTGGTCCTCGTAGACCTGCGCGACTCCGAGCTGGACGGCAAGCAGGCGGAGGACCGTCTCCACGAGGTCGGCATCACCGTCAACCGGAACGCCATCCCGAACGACCCGCGCCCCCCGATGGTGACGTCGGGCCTGCGGATCGGCACCCCGGCGCTGGCCACCCGCGGCTTCACGACCGAGGACTTCACGGAGGTCGCGGACGTGATCGCCGAGACCCTGAAGCCGTCGTTCGACGTCGACAGCCTGAAGGCCCGCGTGAAGGCGCTGGCCGACAAGCACCCGCTGTACCCCGGTCTCAACAAGTAGTGCCCCTGGGGTGAGTGGGCTCCGCCCGGTGCGGAGCCCACCGCCCCCGTTCTGAGGAGTTCCCGTGGCCATCTCGGTCTTCGACCTGTTCTCGATCGGTATCGGCCCGTCCAGCTCCCACACGGTCGGCCCGATGCGCGCGGCCCGGCTGTTCGCCCGCCGGCTGCGGGGCGAGGAGGTCCTCGGGGCGGTGGCGTCGGTCCGCGCGGAGCTGTACGGCTCACTCGGCGCGACCGGGCACGGCCACGGCACCCCCAAGGCGGTGCTGCTCGGCCTGGAGGGCGCCTCACCGCGCACGGTGGACGTGGAGGGCGCGGACACCCGCGTGGAGCAGATCAAGGAGTCGGGCCGGCTGAGGCTCCTCGACGACCACGAGATCGGCTTCTCCTTCGACGACGATCTGATCCTGCACCGCCGTAAGACACTCCCCTACCACGCGAACGGCATGACCCTCTGGGCGTACGACGCCTCGGGCGCCGAACTCCTCTCGAAGACGTACTACTCGGTTGGCGGCGGGTTCGTCGTCGACGACGACGCTGTCGGCGCCGACCGCATCAAGCTCGACGACACGGCCCTCAAGTACCCCTTCCGCACGGGCGACGAGCTGCTGCGCCTGGCCAAGGAGACAGGCCTGTCGATCTCCGCGCTGATGCTGGAGAACGAGCGGGCCTGGCGCACCGAGGACGAGATCCGCTCCGGGCTGCTGGACATCTGGCGGGTGATGCAGACGTGCACGTCACGCGGTATGTCCCGCGAGGGCATCCTGCCGGGCGGGCTCCGGGTCCGCCGGCGCGCGGCCATGTCGGCGCGTCAACTCCGGGCGGAGGGCGAGCCGTTGGCGCGCGCGATGGAGTGGATCACGCTGTACGCGATGGCGGTGAACGAGGAGAACGCGGCGGGCGGCCGGGTCGTGACGGCCCCGACGAACGGGGCCGCGGGCATCATCCCGGCGGTCCTGCACTACTACATCAACTTCGTCCCGGGCGCCGACGAGGAGGGCGTGGTCCGCTTCATGCTCGCCGCCGGCGCGATCGGCATGCTGTTCAAGGAGAACGCGTCCATCTCCGGCGCGGAGGTCGGCTGCCAGGGCGAGGTGGGCTCGGCCTGCTCGATGGCGGCGGGCGCACTGGCCGAGGTGCTGGGCGGCAGCCCCGAACAGGTCGAGAACGCGGCCGAGATCGGCATGGAACACAATCTCGGCCTGACCTGCGATCCGGTCGGCGGCCTGGTCCAGATCCCGTGCATCGAGCGCAACGGCATGGCCGCGGTGAAGGCGGTCACGGCGGCCCGGATGGCGATGCGGGGGGACGGCTCGCACAAGGTGTCCCTGGACAAGGTCATCAAGACGATGAAGGAGACGGGGGCCGACATGAGCGTCAAGTACAAGGAGACGGCCCGGGGCGGGCTTGCGGTGAACATCATCGAGTGCTGAGGGGATGGGCTCTGAGCAGCGCGTTCCTGTCTTTCAGCGCTGTCAGGGCGTTGCCTGCCTACGCGGCGGAAGGTCCCCGAAAGGTCCCGGGGAAACCCCACGAGGCGGGTGCCTGACCCGAGAGTTCGTGGCACCCTCGATCACTGTTCCGATCCGCCCTGACCGCCGACCGTCGTGCGCCTCCCCTGGTGGTGAGCTCGGAAACACAGTGGTGAGGTGGGTGATTCGTCGTCCACACTGCGCCGATGAGCAGCCCATTACCATGTCCGTGCTGCGGGCATCTCGTCCTTGATGAGATGCCCGGCTCCTACGAGATCTGTCCCATCTGTTTCTGGGAAGACGATGGTGTTCAATTCCGGTGGCCGACGATGGCAGGCGGAGCCAACCGCGTCTCCCTGGTCGAAGCCCAGCAGAACTACCGGGAATTCGGCGCCTGCGATCACCGTGGCCAACAGTACGTACGGCCGCCGGCGCCGGACGAGCCGCTCGACCCGGCGTGGCGCCCCATCGATCGGTCCCGCGACTCCTTCGAGGACTGGGAAGCCGCGGAGCGGGCCCCATGGCCCGAAGACCTCTCAGTGCTGTGCTGGTGGCTGCCGACCTTTTGGCGCCGAGTCACCTCGCCCGAACCGGAGTGAGCCGACCCACTACCGAGAGGAACCGCGTATGGCATCCCGAATCGCAGCCCTCGTCCAGCAGATGGATGGCGCTGCGGACGAGTCCATGGATGCCCGCACCGAGCTGATCCACATCGGACACCCCGCGGTCCCTGTCATCATCGACGGCCTACCGTTCCTCGGCAGCTTCGGCCAGCTGACCGCCATTGAGGTCTTCGAGGAGGTCGGAGACCTGCGCTGCGGCCCCGCACTGATCGAGCTGTTGGCCAGTGACAACAGCACCGTGCGGGAGTGGGCGGCGCTGGCCCTCGCGGACCTGGGGATCAGGGACGCGGTTGAGCCCCTGTGGCGCGCGTACCGCGCCTGTATGGAGCGGGCGATTCCGCCGGACCGGAGCGAGCCGGGCGGTTTCCGCTGGGCTCTCACAGAACTCGGCGCCCGCCGAGCAGTCACGCCCCCGTCGACGGCGGCGCTGCGCACCATGAGGGTGGGCGATGTCCCCGCGTGGCCATCGATCCACTACGGCGACATCGTGAACGACCTCGCCGACCATGAACAAGTCATCCTCTGCGGCCAGTTCTGGAAGAACGACGGCGACAGCACCTGCTTGGTCTCCGGCCCCGAGCTGGACCGGCAACTCGACTGGACAGCGCCCTGGCCGGAGTTGGTCGAATCGGCGCGTGAATGGGCACTGCTCGAAGCCACCGAAGCTCCCGCCGGTGAGAACATCGTCGTCACCATCGAGTGGATCGACCACACGGACCTCCACCCGTGACCTGCCGACGGACGGCCGTCCTGGTGTGCCCCGACCTCACCAGAAAGGCCCGGTGGGGCCGGGCTCACCGTCCTGGGCCGGCGTCGGCCGGAAGGTGGATCCGCTGGAGCATCTGTTCCATGACGGGTACAGGCAAGGCTGGATGCCGGGCCGCGGTCTGTGCGGTACCGGCGTCGGTGTCCCGCAAGAGCCGGACCAGCACGCGCGCGGGCAGTCCGGGGTGCCGGGCCGCCGCGTCGCGCACGCTGTCGTGCGGGTCGTCGAGCAGCCGCAACGCCGATGAGGGCGTCAGCCGAGAGTCCTTCGCGGCACGGTGTCGTACTTCCTTGTTGCTGTCCCGACTGAACCGCTCGACCAGCTCAGCTGTTGACTCCGGGGCGTCCAGGGCCAGTTGGCGCATCCGTGGGTTCGGGTCGTCGGCGTAGCGGAGCAGGCCGACGCGGGGGAAGTTCGGATGTCCGTGGGGGCGATCGGGGGTGCTGAGGCTTCCTGTCCACCACTGCCACACCCGCAGCAGCATGTCCGCGGGTGCGTCGTCGCAGGATTCCGCGAGGAAGAGCTGTACGACACGGTCTTCGTCAAGGGCAAGGACTTCGATGACGTCCGGCGGGAGATGACGGGCCCGGGCGACGCTTCTGCGTACGAGGGGGTGGGAGGAGGCGGCCAGGCGGCGCATGGCGACGGGGTCCTCGTGCAGCGCAACGACCCAGTCGAGCGGGTTGAGGTGAATGTGCGGGTCGAAGTCGATATCGATGTCCGCCCGCTGTTCCTCGTTGAGGTCGGCGCGTAGGGCCATCACATAGCGGACCTGCTCGTCGGGGTCCTGGGCGAGGATACCGACCAGGTCCGGGTCCAGGTGCGGGTTGCCCGCGAGAGAGCGTCGCTGGGCCTGATCGCCGTGGTGAGCCAGATGTTCGGCGAGGGAGCGCTCCAGACGGCAGGTCTTCACCGCGCGGCATCGAAGTTCGGCGGCGTCAAGTCCTGTGGTGTCAAGTCCTGTGGTGTCAAAGGCGGATCGTGGCATCGGGTGTTCTTGGTGGTGCTGGAGCAGTGCCTCGATGCGGACCTTCCCGGAGGGGTCGTCGAGAAGCGCCCGCCGAGCTGCGGTTCCCAGATGGGGCCAGGCCCTATGACAGACCGCGGCACGCACGGACCATTCGGCGTCGGCGGCCAGAGCGGTAAGCATTCGTTCGGGCAGCCCGGCAAGGCGAGCGGCCTCTACGCGGATCCGTGCCGACGGATCCGCCACGAGCTGTTCGTACGCGGCGTCGGTGAGCTCGACCTGCCGGTCCGCCGCGAGCAGTGTGAGGATCCACCGGTTCCGGGGTTCCTCTTCGCCCAGGATCAGGCGCGCCCACTGATCTGTCGTGATGTTCGGCTGGACCTCGGCCAGATGCTGCCGCAGCTTAGGATCCGGGTGGACCATGGCCGCCTCGACGGCTGCCGTCGGCAGTGGGCGCCACATCACGTGGTGCGACAACCCCAGGAGCCGGGCGCGGAGGTCGTCGGGTGTGGCGGGGTTGAGCGCCAGACCGTGCGCCCACATCTGGCGCAGCCGCTCCGAAGGTCCTGGGCCCCGAAAGAGCGCCCCCCACGCGGCTTCTCGCTCCTCGGAGGTCTCCTGCGCCGACGCCCGCGCGGTTGCCTCCTGCCACTCTCCGATACGGTCGAGGACGATGAACCAGACCTCGTCCTCCTCGGTGGTCACCCCGATCAGGGTGTCGCCATCCGTCGAGAGGCTGAGGAACTCCGGCTGCCCCGGCCGCTCGCCGAGCACTCCGGCGAGGTCCCATTCGCCGGAGAGCTTCACCCGAGCCCAGCGCCTGGGCGCACAGCCCGTCCAGTTGCCGGTGACATCGATGAGGAACACGCCGTCCTCGCCCACGATCCCGTTGCTGCCGGCAAGGCGGTGCCACTGTGCGTTGAGTTCAGCGACCAGGTCGGGCTGATCCGCCGGCACAGCCACGAACGGCTTGGCTCTGCCCGAAATGACGGAACGCCAAGCGGCGTGAGGCGGCAGCACCTCCTCGATGTGCCAGTCCCCCACGACTTCCAGCCCCGCATGCTGAAGCAGCTCTACGAGCTGGTCTCTCCCACCCGCCATGGGACCCCATCCTGCCCGAAGCGACGCTCGACCTTCCTACCTGCTCCGCAGCCCGCACGCGGCCACTGAATCCGGACCGGCTCGCGAGCGCCTGCCCGCAGCGCGAAGGCGGCGACCTCCTCCCCGGTGTCCGCTGCCCCCGAAGACCTGACGGTGAGGCAGCAGCAGAAGCCGTCTCCGAGGCCGGTGTGGACACGCTCTCCGCCGGCCGGTGACACGGGGTCTCGGTCCCGGCGGGGAGGCCGGGGAACTGCCGGCGAAGAACGGGCCCGCTGTCGGGTGACCCCGCGGGACCCCGGGTGACCATCGCCGTCCGACCTGGCGGCCGGTGGCCGAGGCAGTCGCTCTCTCACCTGCCTCGGCCACCGGCCTTCGTGCACCCGCTCACGGTCACCGCGAGTCAGACGGACCCACCGGGTCTCAGAAGTCGGCCATGACGCGGGTGATCCAGTCGAGACTCTCCGGGGTGCTCGCGTAGCTGTCCGGCTCGCCGTACTCGCAGTAGGGGTTGTTGTCCCCGGACAGGACGCCGACCTGGTAGCGAAGACCGTCGACGAGTTTGAACAGCGGGCCGCCCGAGTCTCCGAAACAGGCGACGCCGTTGATCCCGGTCACGTCGATGGCCCGACCGCCGTAATAATCGACCCCGTTGTTGCTCACGACCTTCAGCTCCGCCCGCTTGAGCACGGAACTGGCCCCGCCGCCAAAGGTGGTCGAGCCCCATCCGAACGCGTACGTGGTCACTCCGACCACCGGATGGGCCGTCGCCAGCCGCACCGGCTCCGCGTTCGCCGACCGGCTCAGCTTCATCATGGCGATGTCGTTGTCGGCGCGCGCCTTCGTGAAGGCGACGTCGACAACCCCTCCGCCGCTGCTGCGGTTGAGGCTCTTGACCCGGACGGTGAACTTGTCGTCGTCGAGCCGGCTGCCTTGGTCGTACAGACAGTGCTTGGCGGTCAGAATCCAGTAATTGTCCACGATGGACGCACTGCATCTGAAGACGCCGTTGTAGTGGACGGCTGCCATACCGTCGGACGAGGTAGCCGCCTCGCCGTCGATTATATTGGCGCTCACTCCTCCGTCGCCCTCGTCCGCAACGGCTGCCTGCACCGAAAAGAACGAAAGGGACAGAACGGCCGCAGCCATCAGAGAGAAAACCCGGTTACGCATCCCCCACCCGCTTCCTTGATCACTGAAGTGCGCAACGTACTCAGCGTTACTGGACAGCCGCAAGGGACACATTCCAGCCAGTCATCCGCCGAAAGAGCAAGATTGGCGCGAATCGTCATTGCAGATGGCACGGCAGGGCTCCTGCCGAAAGTGGAGCGATAGTGCCATGCAGACGGCGACAAGAATTGCAAGCGAATAAGTACCGGACGGCGCCCTGCGTCAGCGAGGCGGTCTCAATTTCGTCCGCAGGTCCGTTCTCGTGCTGAAATCTGGCTATGCTCGTGCCGCTGGACCACGTCCAGCGGCTTCGCCTGTCCGCGAAAATGAGCCCAACGCCCTCTTCCGGGCTACCGGTAAAGGAATAGACTTTGCGTAGAACCGTGCGCGTTCGCTTTTCGCATCTGATCCTGGCCCTCGCGATATCCCTGGGCGCCGTTCTAGGCTTCGGAGCACCGAGCCAAGCAGCATCCGCCCTGTCCAACAACGCCGTCTTCAACAATCCGAACGACGCGACGGGCAAATATGCGCTACAGAATTACCTCACCGGGCTGATCAACGGGACTCCGGCGGGCGCGACCATCCGCTTCTCCATCTACGCATTCAACTCTCAGGCCTACTACGACGCTTTGGTGAACGCCTATCAGCGCGGCGTCAAAGTGAAGATTGTCGCGGATGACTACGCCCCGACGTCCAATATCCAGAAGACGACCGCCGACCTTGAAGACGTGCTCGGGAACGACCCCGCCGCCGGCTCCTACGTTCTGCTGTGCCATGGCGGCTGCATCGAGCACAACACAGCCAAGGACATCATCAACCACAACAAGTTCTACCTGTTCACCAGCACGTCCGGCAGTTCCGACGTGGTGGTGCAGTCGTCGGCCAACATGATCTCCGCGACCTCGGGCGTGAACGGAGGCGTCAACGCCTGGAACAACGCGCTCACCCTGGTCGACCAGCCCGACATCTACCAGGCCTACATCGACCGCTTCACGGCGATGAAGGCGGCCCAGATGTCTGACGCCGCGTCAAGCGTCGGCTACACCACGGTGACGGCCGCCAACGCGACGACCGGCACCAGAGCGAAGGCGTACTTCTTCCCGCAGCAGGACACCAGCAAGAACGTCATCCTCGACATCCTGAACAACGTCGACTGCTCGGCCGGCGGCAGCGTCCACATGGCCATGTATGACATCAAGGACACGGCTGTCGCGCAGAAGCTGAAGAGCCTCGACGACGCCGGATGCACCGTGCACGCCGTCTACACCGACCAGGGCGCGTCCGACGACACCACGATCTCTGCGCTCAGCGCCTGCGGCCCGCACAACGGCGTCGCCGTCTACCGCTTCGACAAGACGGCCCCGCCGGCCGCCATGCTGCACTCGAAGTACCTTCTGGTCAACGCCGGTTATGAGGACTCGGTGCAGCAGATCGTCTGGACGGGGAGCGTCAACTACACCTCCCAGTCCCTGCACGCCAATGACGAGGCGCTTCTGAAGTACAGCGGGACGCCGACGGTCTTCGACGCGTACGAGTCGAACAACACCACGCTGGAGCAACTCGGCGCGTACAGCCGTGCGGGGACCTGCTAGCTGTCGTCAGCGAACCAGTCCTCGATCGTCTTCCGGATTCGCTTGCCCTCACTCGTTCCGACGCCGCCACCGAAAGCGCTCCCACCGAATTTCGCCGCGAAGATCGTGGGCACCGGGCTGTCGGCCGCGACGTACGCGATGAGCCTGCCCGGCCGGTCCGGCGGCCTCACCCACGCCGGGTTCTACGGCCCGCTGCTCCCGGACTGCGCCGCGCCGGCCGCCTTCGGTGTGCTCGGCCGCAGGAGTGCCGCGCCACTGCTGAACACCGGGTTGTTCGCCGACAAGGTGTTCAGTGCCACGGCCGCATCCAGCTTCCTGGCCGGTGCGATCCAGTTCGGCGCGCTGGTCATCCAGGCCCTGTACTTCCAGCTGGTGCGCGGCTACGACGTGATCGACACCGGCCTGGCGATGGTGGGCTTCGCCGTGGGGGCCGCGGTCCTGCCCGTCTCCGGCAGGCTCACCGACCGCTTCGGCGGCGGACCCGTGTCTCTCGCGGGTTCACTGATGACGACCGTGGCGTTCATACCGGCGGCGCCGCTGCCGACGGACGCCCCGCTGCTCGCCCTGGAGGCGTGCCTGCTGCTGCTCGGCATCGGGAACGCGCTGTCGGTGCTGCCCTCGTCGACAGCCGCGTACGTCACGGTGGACCCGGTGACCCGGCCCGAGCCCGAGGCCCACGGCCGGCTGCGACTGGCGGGCCTCGATCCGAGGACCGCGCCGCAGTTGGACCTCGGACTGCTGCAACATCCGCTGGACGTCCGGAAGATGATCGAAGCAGTCGCTCTCGGCCGACGGCTCGCCGCCACCGCGCCGATGCGCGCGCTCGGACTCCGCGAGATCGCACCGGGTCCGGCGGCTGCCTCCGGCACAGAACTGGCCGCGTATCTCAGAGCTCACGTCAAGCCGTATCCGCACCTGTGCGGCACCGCGCCGATGGGTTCCGCGGACGATCCGACGGCCGTCGTCGACAACCTGGGCCGCGTGCACGGAGTGCCCGGGCTGCGGGTGGTCGACGCCTCCATCCTCCCGGACGCGCCGTCCGTGGCCACCAACCTCACCGTCATGATGGCCGCCGAACTGATCGCCGACCGCTTCGGCCACAGCTGACAGGAAGCGCCTCCAGCGGGTGACTGCCCGGATCCCGCAACCCCTCGCCCACAGCGGAACGGACCACCCGACCACATCACCATCGTGAACAAAAAGCCCAGGCCAGATCCCCATCAGTGCACAGCCGCCACTGATGTCCAGGGGACATGGCCGCGGTGCCGTAATCCTGGCCCGGGCCTCCTGGCAGCCCTGCGGCGACGAGTGGCTCGCGGGCCGACCGGGCCGGGTGGCTTGTCGTCCCGCGAGCCGTTCCACAGGAGAGTTCGTCAGGCAGTGCTCGTCCGGCGGCCCGCCATGGCGATGATCACCGCGCCGAGTGCACAGCCGATGCCTGCTGCGAGGTAGGCGAGGTGGTAGCCGGTGAGCTGGTCATCACTGGTCGCCGCGATCAGGACCATGACCGCCACTCCGATGCTGGCGCCGATCTGCTGTGCCACGACGTTCACCGCCCCGGCGACCGCGTGTTGCTCCGGCTGGATGCCGGTGAGCGCGGCGGACGTCATCGCGGGGAAGTTCAGGCCCTGGCCGATACCGCTGATCACCATGCCGGGCAGGACATGCAGCAGATAGTCGCCGTCCTGCGGTGTACTCATCCACAGGGCTGTTCCTCCGCCGATCAGGACGAGCCCGCCGGCCATCAGCATGCTCGGCGTGTACTTGGTGAGCAGGCGTCCGGTGACGAAGTTGGCGGTGAGGAACACACCCGCCGACATCGGCACCAGCGCGAGACCGGACTCGAGCGGAGAGTAGTCCAGCATCCCCTGCAGATACAGCGGCGCGAAGAACAGCATCCCGACGGAGGCCATGTACTGGAGGAACGCCGCCAGACTCGCCGCCCGTACCGATGCGACCCGGAAGAGGTCGAGAGGAAGTACCGGGTCCTCGGTGCGGTGCTCGCGCACGACGAAGAGCAGCAGGAACACCACTGCGAGGCAGAGTGAACCCCATGCCGTCGCGCCACTGCTGCTCGCGCCGACGACCAGCAGAGTGAGGCCGATCGTGCCCGAGATCGCACCGGGCAGGTCCAGGCTGCCGCCGCGCCCGGCACCCGAGGGCAGCCCGGCGCGCGTCGCGGCCAGCACGGCCACTCCCACCACCACCGAGAACCACAGCACCGACCGCCAGCCGAGGAACTGGGTCAGCACACCGCCCAGCATCACCCCGCCGCTGAAGCTCGCCGCGCCGACGGCCGCGTACACGCCGAATGCCCGGTTGCGTGCGGGGCCGGCCGGAAACACCTCGGTCAGCAGAGCCAGCGCGGCCGGACCCGACAAGGCCGCTCCGATGCCCTGGACCGCCCGCGCGCCGAGCAGCACCCCGATGCCCGGCGCCACGGCCCCGACCAACGCGGCCACCGTGAACAGGGCCACACCGAGTTCGAACACCCGCCGACGGCCGAACACATCGGCCAGGCGGCCACCCACCAGCAGGAAGCCGGCGAACGTCACCGCGTAGGCAACCATGACCCACTGGAGCGTGGTGTCGTCCAGGTCGAAACGTGTTCCGACGGACGGCAGGGCCGCATTGAGCACTCCGAGACCGCTCACATCCAGTGCGAGCGCCCCGGCCAGCACCCCGAGTGCCAGTCCCGACCTGTGCCGTGGCGTCACCTCGGTACTGGTCATGCGCGCCTCCCGAGGAACTCGGCACCGGCCGACCCACCGTCACGTAACCGGCCGACAGCGGCTGCCGGAAGGCGGTGGTGGCCGAGCACTGATCGGGCGAACGCTTTACCCGCTGCGGGCGTGCCGGTCGGCGCGGCCACAAAACGGTGTGGGGAATATTCGGACAGGGCGGCGCCGGTACCAGCCGAAAGCCGCTGCTGTGTTGTGGCGAGTTCCAACCGCCCAATACTCGCTGCCAGGTCGAGAGGGCCCGGAAGTATGGGCTCGTGGTGCGCGATTTTCATACCGAGTACTTTTGCAGTGCCACTCCCCGACTGTCCAGGCCGCCTGTCTCGCTTACCGCATTGTCGCCGCCGATTTACGCTGCGAGCGAAAGCAATGGGTTATCAATTTAAGCCAGCACCGCGTCGGGGTTCATCTACCAATGGCCATTTCCCCAGGTGTTCGACAGCCCGTCGACATACGCGAGGGCCCGCATTGGATCATCGGCCGATCCATTCACGCCAGACCGTGCGTATTCCAGCGCCCTTCCCTGGACTCGGGGCACGGGAACCGGGCTTCGCATCGTACGAGCTGGGAATCATGATCTCGCGGAGGCGTACGGCATCGCCGTGCAGGCCCCCGCCTGACACCCCGACAAGGAGAGCCGATCCCATGCAGACAGTCGACCCCGGCCTGTGGATCCGTCGCTTCCACCCGGCGGGCCCCGCGTCCGCCCGACTCGTCTGCCTGTCGCACGCCGGCGGTGCGGCAAGCTACTACGTGCCCATGTCGAAGGCGCTCTCACCGGACGTGGAAGTGCTCGCGATCCAGTATCCGGGCCGTCAGGATCGGCTGTCGGAACAGCGCCGGGAGACGGTCGCCGAACTGGCCGACGAGATCACCGAGGTGATCCGGCCGCTGGCAGCGGACCGACCGCTGTATCTGTTCGGCCACAGCCTCGGCGCGACCGTGGCCTTCGAGGTCGCGCGCCGTATGGAAGCGGCCGACGTCAAGCTCGCACATGTTTTCGTGTCATCGCGGCCGGCCCCCGACCTCAACCGCAACGGGCGTGTCCACGCGCGCGGCGACCAAGAACTCGTCAAGCACATCCGGTCGCTGACCAGCGCCGCGCCCGACGTCTTCGACGACCCCGAGATGACCGAGATGGTGCTCCCCGCGATCCGCAGTGACTACAAGGCCGCGGAGACGTACGTATACGCACCCGGGCCGAAACTGACCTGCCCGGTGACGGCGTTGGTCGGCGACGCGGATCCGATGGTGTCGGTCGAGGAGGCCACCGCCTGGAGCAGGCACACCGACGGTGCCTTCGAACTGCGGATCTGGCCGGGCGGGCACTTCTATCTGGAGGCGCACGCCGCGGACGTCATCTCAGTGATCTCGGCGGAGATATCGGCCCGAGCCTGAGCCTGGCGCTGTCGGGGATCCCGGAGCTTTCCTCACACATCGACGGTGCCACGCACACAGGTGCTGGAGCGGCCACCGACCCACACCTCTGTGTCGTGGGCCTCGATGGTCACGACACCCTGGCGACGGAGACGACTGCCCTGACCGGCGCGGTAACAGCGAGGGGCGACGCCGGAGCGGATGAGCCACTGGGCGATTCCGGCGTGCAGGCTGCCGGTCACCGGATCCTCTCGCACGCCCGCAGGCATGGCGAAGGCTCGGACCTCGAACGCGACGGGTGAGTCCTCGGGGTGGGCGCCGACCACGCCGAGCATCAGGTCGCCCATGTGACGGTCGTCCGGATCCAGCGCCAGGACCTCCTCGGCGGTGGCCAGTTGCACGGCGGCCCAGCCCGGCCCGTTGTCCACCCACTGATGGGCGACGATCCGCTCCCGGCCTATTCCGAGCCCCCTGGCGATCCGGTCGAGATGCGTCGAGTCCAGTGGGCCGTCGCGCTTGAGGTCGGGCGCGCGGAAAATCAGACCGTTGCCGGACCTCCGTACGTCGATCAGCCCGAGCGGACACTCCTGGACAAGTCTCCCCGGCGACCTCGGGACGCCACCCGCTTCCAGCCATGCGTGGGCGGAGCCGAGCGTGGGGTGGCCGGCGAACGGGATCTCGCCGCCCGGGGTGAAGATGCGCAGCCCGTAGTCGGCCTCGGCGGAGGAGGGCGGTACCACGAAGGTGGTCTCGGAGAGATTGGTCCAGTTCGCGAGCCGGGCCATGTCCCTGTCGGTGATCCCGTCGCCGTCGAGGACAACCGCAACGGGATTACCGAGAAAGGGCTCGTCGGTGAACACGTCGACCTGGGAGAAGGCCCGGGTGCGCGGGCCGACCGCGGCTGCGGTCATTCGCCCTCGACCAGGATCAGGTCCATATGGGTGCCTTCACGCAGCGGGACGATGGCACGGTATTCGGGGGAGGTGTACCACTGCCGGGCCTGATCCGATGTCGGGAACACCATGACCGACAGATGGGCAGGCGTCCAATCACCTTCCAGCACCTCGAACCGGCCACCACGAATCGAGAATCCGCCGCCGTAGAGTTCCAGCGTCCCGAGCACCTTCGCGCGGTATTCCGCCATATTCTTCTCGTCGCCGATGACCCCGACATTGCCGATCAGTAATGCGGTCATACGTTGTCTCCGTTGTCTCCGTTGTCCCGTTGCCGCCAGAGGGTCAGCAGGTGAAGTCGGTCACCGTACCGATGCCGAGGCGCCGGGCGGCCCGTACGACGGCGAAGCCGGACGCGACGTCCTGGGCCGCCATCCCGAGCGACTTGTAGAGCGTGCGCTCGGCCGGATCCGTACGGCCGGGCTGCTTGCCGAGCAGCACCTCACCGATCTCGGTCAGCGGCCGGTCGGCCGGTACAAGGCCCTCCTCGACCGGGGCGGCCAGTTCCGAGGACTCACGCAGAGCGCCTTCCCTGCTGTCCACGAACACCGTGCAGGACGCCACCGCCGCCGCGTCGAGTTCGCGCTTGCCGGGCACCGAGGAACCGACCGCGTTGACATGCGTTCCCTCGGCCAGGTGCCCGGCTTTCACCACCGGCTCGGCGGTGTCCACCGTCGTGCACACCAGGTCCGCGCCGTACAGCGCCTCGGCAGGGGTGTCCATCAGCTCGACGGTGATGCCGGCCTTCGTACGCGCCCATGCGACGAACTCCTCGGCGCGCGCCGCACCCCGGTTCCACAGCCGTACCCGGCGCAGCTCCCTGACCTCGGAGAGCGCGAGGAGGTGCCCGCGGGCCTGGGTGCCGGCGCCGATCAGAGCCAGGTCACCGGCGTCGGGCAGGGCCAGCGCGTCGGTGGCGACGGCGGACGCGGCGGCCGTACGCAGAGCGGTCACCGCGGCACCCTCCAGCATGGCCAGCGGCTGACCCGTCTCGGGGTCGAACACCACCACCACACCCACGTGCGTCGGCAGTCCCCGCGCCGCGTTGCCAGGCGCGTGCAGCACGGCCTTCAGTCCGTAGCCGGAGTCGGATTCGCCGCTGACATGACAAGGCATGGCGGCGAACAGTGACGTGTCACGTCCTGACGACAGGACCGTGCGCACGGGCTGGACGACTTCGCCCCCGCTGTAGCGGCGCATCACATCGGCCACCACCCGGTACGCCTCCGCCACCGGGAACGCCTCTCGTACCTGGTCTCCACTCAGCAGCAACATGGAGTCCCCTCCTGACTCGTCTCGTATGCCATCGCGCTCATGCCGCCCGGGCGGTCGGCTCGGCCCGGGTGAATACCGACCAGACCATCAGGATCGGTCGGGTGTCGGAGATGAACTCCAAGCCGTGCAGCTCAGCCGATGGAACGGTGGTGAGCGCGAGGTCGGCGATGCCGTCGGTGACCGCCTGGGCGGCGGCGCTGGTCGAGGCGGAGTGGATCACCTTGTAGGTGGTGTGGCTGCTGGACAGCAGCTGGCCGATGATCGGTTCGGGCGCGGGGTGCGTCGCGATGGTGGGAGAGTCCGGCACCGTGCCGTTGCGCTGCACCGCGATGCCGTACAGCGGAGTGTCCATGACGAACACGTTGGCCAGTGCCAACTCGCAGTCCATGTAGAACTGGTTGACCGCGCTGTAGGCGTTGGCCACGATCAGGTGCGTGACCTGGCCGTCGCGGAGTGCGGCTCCCGCCTCCTCGTAGGTGCCGAAGAGCTGGATGGGGGGCTGGGCACTGTCGGATCCGGAAAGTCGTATGAAGTGTCTCGCGGCGGCCTCGCTGCTGGTGCCGTGCGGTCCGAGGGTGCCCACGGCCGACACCCGCTCCGAGTCGCGCAGGAGGGCTGTGAAGCTCAACAGCGTCATGCTTTGCTCCTTGAGGGCTGGCGATGTTCCAGGGCGGGAGTACTGCGGGCTTCCGGAAGGTCCACGGGAAGACGCCACGCGGAATGGGGTCCGTCGGAATGCCGTGTGGCCGCGTCGTAGAGGGCGGCGAGCCGGCGGGTGACCTCGCCGACGGCGCCGTTGCCGATGTCCCGGCCCGCGAGACCGACCACGGGGACCACGCCCTTGCCCGTGGAGGAGAGGAAGACCTCGTCAGCGGTGAACACGTCCGACGGGCTCAGCTCACGCTCCAGGACCTCCGTACCGGATTCCCGGCACAGTGTGATCAAGGTGTCCCTTGTGATGCCGGGGAGTATGTCGCTCGTGCCGGGCGGGGTGAGGATCCGGTCCGCGACCACGGCGAAGACGTTCGCGGTGGTCGCCTCGGCCACGTGTCCCGAGCCGTCCAGGAGCAGCGCGTCGTCGTACCCGGCGGCACGGGCTTCGTCGGAGGCCAGCGCGCTGGTCACGTAACCACCGGTGATCTTGTGCTGGGTGGGCAGGGTGTCGCGGGGCGGACGCCGCCAGCTGCTGAGTCCACAGCGCGCGGCCTTCGCGATCCCGTAGGACGGGAAGCCGAAGGTGGTGATGGACAGCCCGTCGGAGACGCCAGACAGCGAGACGCCGGGAGGCGCGTCGGGCAGCAGGGAGAGCTTGTGCGCCAGCGGCCGTACGTAGACGTCGCCGTCGTGGTCGTTGCGCCGGATCAGCTCGACGGTGATGTCGATGAGGTCCTCGACCTCGGTGGGGATGTCGGTGATGCGCAGGATCCGGCAGGCACGCAGCATGCGTTCGTAGTGCTCGCGCACCCTGAACAGCTGCAGAAGACCCCGGTCGGAACGGTAGGCGCGGATGCCCTCGAAAGTGCCGGTGCCGTAGTGCAGCGCCTGCGTGGACAGTGGCAGCCGCGGCCCGGTCGCCGAGACCAGCTCGCCGCGGTCGTAGGCCCATGCCCCGAGTTCGATCCCGGACGACGGGCGCCTGTCCGGGCCGGTCGCGGTGCGGTCCGGGTGACGGGTGGTCATCGGGCCCGCACCGCCGCGATGCGCTCGGCCGCCGTGTTCTCGATCGAGGACTCGGCACGCAGATCCACGACCCGGGCGGCTTTCCAGCTCACCATGGCACCGGTACTCGTAATGGGGCCGGGAGAACCGGACGTGACCATCAGAGGGGTGTCCAGCTCACGGTGGCAGTCCTCGACGGCGGCTCCGGCGGCATCCCAGAGGCTGCCGTCAGGGCCGGCCTTCAAGGTCAGCGACAGCACGTCTGTGCCGAGGCCGTCCTGATCCACGGTGATCTGGTAGTCCAGATAGCCTCGGAACCGGCGCAGCAACAGGTCTTCGAGGTCGTATCCGTTGACGAGACGCCCGTTGAGGCGGAGCCGGTCACCCACCCGTCCGATCGCCTCCAGCGCGGGGGCCGGTACGGCGGCTTCGGGACCGGGGCCGGTCATCCGGACCATGTCACCGGTGCGGTACCTGATGAGTGGTTTGGCTCCCGCGTAGAGGTTCGTCACGACGAGTTCGCCGCATCGAACGCCGTCCGCGTCCGGGGCCACCGGTTCGGTGCCCTCGGGCTCGATCACCTCGTAGTGGTTGATCAGGGGGGCGGTGCGCAGCGAGCCGTCCGCGGTGGCCGCAGCGAGCACCGACGCCTCCTGCGAGGCGTAGAGGCAGTTGCGCGCCTCGGCGCCCCACACCTGACCGATGTTCGCCAACAGACTGGGCGACATCAGCTCACCCGTGAGCATCACCACGTCGACCGAGAAGTCCCGCTTGAGGTCGAGCCCCGCGTTCACCGCTTTCTGGGCGAGGCTCATGGCCATGCCCGGAGTGCAGAACAGCCCGGTGACGGGCAGCGAACGCATGAGCTCCAGCGCTCGGTCGAAACCGATCAGCGGGGAGTGCGGCCACATCTTGGCGACCCCGTGGCCCAGATTGCGGCAGACATCTCCGAAGGTGTCCCCGGTCGCGTGCAGTTCGGTGGGCCCCAGTACCCCGATGACCTGGCGGTCCCCGTACAGAGCGAGGATGTCGCGGTAGTACGCGGTGAGAACGGTGTTGTTGTGAATGGAGTCGGAGTTCGTGCGCGGGCACGGCGTCGCCGCTCCGGTCGTGCCGGTGGTCTCGTAGAAGATCCAGGCCTGGGAGACCGGCAGAGACAGAATGTCGAACTGGGCCTTCCTCAGGTCCTCCTTGGTCGTGAACGGAAGGGTCCGCAGGTCGTCGACGCTCAGTGCGGAGATGTCGTCGTCCGTGAGAGCCGCGAGTCTCGCCCGGTAGAAGGGGGATCGGGCCCGTACGTACGCCACGACTTCGCGCAGCCGCCGCGTCTGATGGGATCTCAGCCTCGCCGCATCCCACTCCCCGGTGACGAAGGAGTCGAACTGGTCGCGCAACTCGCTTGTGAGAGCCCCCGCTTCGGGGTCGTACTGGGTGAACATCCCGGTCTCCAATCGCTCGACTCGTAAAGAAGCCGTTCACGCGTCGTTCAGATCGATTACCACCCAGTCGGAGATGAGACGCCACAGCTCCACCGAGGCAAGATGAAAACTGTTGACCTGATATTTTTCCAGGGCCGCCAAATGAGGCAGGACGCCGATGACGGCGAAGTCGTAGGAAATATCCCGGTCGACTGTGTTCCAGCCCGTGCGCCAGGTAAGGAGCTCAGGGACGTGGCGTCCGACATCCCTCGCGAATTTCTCGGCCTCGATGACAGCCGGCGAGGACCGCTCGAAACCGTCCTTGAGTTTGAAGAGAGCTATGTGCGTGATCATCGACACCCTTCACGCAAGCCCCCCGCAGGACACTTGGGGAGTGTGCGGTTTGGTCGCTGTGGAGCAAGGACCCGACGGTACTTCCCGTGAATTCCCGTTGCGGCGATCATGCCGACACATCCGGTGCCAATCAATCGCACGTTGTCGATGGTGTGGATCGAGGGATTGGGTACAGGGCTGATGCACGCACCGCCGGCGGGACCCGTCCGGAGCCGGAGCCTCCGCGGTTCACCGCCCCAGCCGGGTTCCGGGGCCGGGCACCCGGCCTCCGGCGGGGCCCCAGGACTCCAGGACCCCGGGCCACCGCTACCGTCCGAGTCGCCTGTGCCGCGCGCCGCATCCCTGGTCGGCCTCTCCCCTGTCGGCGCAAAGACCTTGGCCGCAGGGGAAGTTGTGAGCCGTGGTGGGCAAGGGCCGGCGCGGGAGGCGTCACCCGCTCGTGAGCGTGCCGCCGGTCACGTACTCCGCCGGAGAGGGCGGGAGGGCGGTCCGTGAGGGGTTGGTGACTCCGGTACCCGAACAGCGTTTTCGGGCGGGCAGTTCATGGTAGTAGTTGATCGTCCGCAGGGGTTTCGGGAGGGGAAATATGACTGGACATGAGTCCGCAGGCCGCCTGGACGCGGAGTTCTTCGCTCCTGGAAGCTCCTTTATCCAGTTTGTCCAAGCACACCGGCCGGAGCTGCTCAGCTTAGAGCGGGTCATTCCTGAGGAAATTCGGGTGGCACAGGACCAAGTGCCGCACGGCACGACAGTATTGGCCCTCACCTACGGCGACGGAGTGATGATCGCCGGCGACCGCAGGGCGACGATGGGGCACCTCATCGCCCAGCGCGACCTGGAGAAGGTCCACGCGACGGACGACTACACAGCCGTCGCGTTCGCCGGCACGGTTGGCCTCGCGATCGACCTGGTGAAGCTGTACCAGGTCGAGTTGACGCACTTCGAGAAGATCGAGGGTGTCCCCATGACCCTCAACGCGAAGGCGACCAGGCTGGCCACAATGGTGCGGCAGAACCTCGGCCAGGCCATGCAGGGGCTCGCAGTGGTTCCCCTGCTCGCCGGGTACGAGCCGTCCGCCCCCGAGGGACAGCGCAGCCGCATCTTCAGTTTCGACGTCACCGGCGGTCCGTACGAGAAGCGCGACTTCTACGCCGAGGGCTCCGGGTCGCCCTACGCCCGGGGCTCGCTGAAAAAGCTGTACCGTCCGGGAATGTCCCGCCGTGAGGCGGCCCTGGCCGCACTCCAGGCGCTCTACGACGCGGCCGACGACGACTCGGCCACTGGTGGCCCGGACCTGAGCCGCCGGATCTTCCCCATCATCTCGGTGATCACCGAGGATGGCTTCGAACGCCTTTCCGAGCAGGAGACGGAGAGCTTGAGCCGGGAGATGGTCGAACAACGCTGGCGCCGGCCGGACGGCCCTGTCGCGACTCTGTAAACCCTCCCGCCCGGGGCGTGGGCGTCCCCGAGGCCGGCCACTCGCCTCGGCAGTGTCAGGTCCCAGGTGGTGTGGAGACGTTGGTCGTGCGGCCCGGCCTTCGCGATCGGTCCGGGCCCGTGTTTCCTTGATGATCCGTTCGAACACGCGGGGGCCGGCGGCTTGCCCGCCTCTCCCCCGCAGGCCGAATGCGGCCCCGACTCGGCAACGGTGTTCTGCGTCACCGGCCAGTCCCCCTCCCGGAGTTCCAGCGTGACCCTCGGAGCGCCGTACGTCCGCCCGGTCTCACGCCTCGTCGGCTCGGACGGCCGACGGCGCCACTTGTGAAACCCCGCCTCCGCTGCCCCGAACATCCGGCAAGCGGTGCGGTGCGGAAGGCTCTCCCCGGTCCCGCAGCCGCTGAGCGCGCGGTCACGAAGGCCGGTTCCTGCGCGCGCCTGCCTCCTTCAGCTGTGCCTTCTCCCGGACAAGCCACGCGAGCCGCTCGGATGCGGCCACCGGCCGCGCCCGACGCACCCCCTGTCCCAACCCACTGACCCAACGGGAGTGATATCCGTGAACAGTCACGACCCGGCACACCCCGGCGACCGCCCCGCGGGCGGGACCGTGTACGCGCCCGCCGTGGGCGTGCTGGGCATCCTGGGCACCGGCTCGTACCTTCCCGAACAGGTCGTCACCAACGAGACCGTGGCGGAGCGGGCCGGGGTGACCGCCGAATGGATCGAGCGGAAGACGGGGATCGTCGAGCGGCGGTACGCCGCCGCCCACGAGGCGGCCTCCGACCTGGCGGCGGAGGCCGCTGCGCGTGCCCTGGCCGACGCGGGGGCCGGACCGGACGACGTGGCGTGGATCGTTGTGGCCACCTCCACCCCGGACCACCCCCAGCCGGCCACCGCCGCGTTGGTGCAGCACCGGCTGGGTGCCCGGCGTGCCGCCGCGTTCGACGTCAACGCCGTGTGCGCCGGGTTCGTCGCCGCCCTGCACATCGGGACCCGGCTGCTGGCCGCGCCCGAGACGGACGGCGGCCGCAGACTGGCGCTGGTCATCGGCACCGAGGTGTACTCGCGGATCCTCGACCTGGGCGACCGCAGGACCGCGCCGTTGTTCGGCGACGGCGCGGGCGCCGTGGTGGTCGGGCCGGTGCGCGAGGGCCGTGGCTTCGTCGGCACGGAGATGCGCACCGACGGGCATCTGCACGACCTGATCGGCGTCGCGGCGGGCGGCAGCAGGATGCCCGCCTCCGAGAAGACCCTGACCCACGGCGACCACTTCTTCCGGATGCACGGGCGTGCGGTACGGGAGTACGTGGAGCGGGAGCTGCCGGAGGCGGTCGCCGGCACACTCGACGCGTTCGGGGTGGCCGCGGGGGACGTGGCGCACTTCGTGCCGCACCAGGCCAACGGGGAGATGCTCCGGTCGGTCGCGGGCCGGCTCGGCCTGGACGCGGTCCGGACCCACCTGCCGGTCGACCGGCACGGCAACACCGGCGCCGCGTCCGTCCCTCTGGCCCTGGACCACGCGCGACGCGGCGGCGACGGCCCGGCCGACGACGAGCTGGTCCTGCTCGCCGGATTCGGCGGAGGCATGACCGTGGGAACGACCCTGCTGCGCTGGGGCCACTGAGCTCGCCTCGCAGCGTGTCGCAGGTGGGCCTACGGCCGTCCTCGGCAGCGGCAGCGGCAGCGGCGCATGCCGTGCCCCTGGGTGAACCAGGGGCACCAGCGAGTTCCTCGTAGGCCGGGCCGGGAGAAACGAACCGAGCCCCGACGGCCCGGCCGGAGCCGGGTCATCGGGGCTCGGTAGCGGCTCCGGTCACAAGGTGGAGGAGCGGCGTCGGTCCGCGGTGCGGAAGCCCTTGCGGTTCTTGCGGCCCAGTGCGCCGGCGGCGACGAGACCTTCCAGGAGGAGGGCCGGTTTGTGTTCGGGGTCTGCGAGTTGGTCGTACAGGCGGTGCTGGATCGTCAGTGAGACGTCCAGGCCGATCGTGTCGAGGAGTGCGAAGGGGCCCATGGGATAGCCGTAGCCGTCCTGGATGGCGGTGTCCGTGGCCCTGATGTCGGTGCCGGGGCGTTGCAGCAGGTCGACCGCGGCGCCGAGGTAGGGGAAGAGCAGACAGTTGACGATGAAGCCGGCACGGTCGGGGCAGGTGACCGGGGTCTTGCCCAGAACGGTGGCGAAGGCACGGGCGCCGGTGAACGCGTCGTCGGAGGTTTCGTCGGTGCGGACCAGTTCGACGAGTCGCAGCGCGGGCGCCGGGTTGAAGAAGTGCATGCCGACGACGTCGGCGGGCCGTCCGCTCGCTTTCGCGCAGGCGGTCACGGACAGGCTGGATGTGGTGGTCGCCAGGATGGCCTCCGGTTTGGCCACCGTGCCGAGCCGGGAGAAGAGGGGTCGCTTGACGTCGAGGTCCTCCGCCACGGCTTCGATGACCAGGTCGCGGTCCGCGACGGCTTCCAGGTCCGCGGCGGGGGTGAGCAGCGGCAGGGCCGCGGCCTTCTGCTGGGCGGTGATCCGGCCGCGGCGGACGGAGTGGGTCAGGGATTCGGCGATCGCCGCGAGGGCGGCTTCGGCCTTCTCCCGGCTGCGTGCCACCAGCACCGTGGGATGACCCGCCGTCGCCGTGACTTCGGCGATACCGCGGGCCATGACACCGGAGCCCAGGACGGCGACGGTACGCACCGGGCGGCGGACGGTCGTGGACCGGTCCACGGGCTCGTCCGTGATGTGGCGCCCCTCGTTGTCGTACGCGTAGAAGCCCTCGCCGGCCTTGCGTCCCGACCGGCCGGCGTCGACCAGGCGGGTCAACAGCGGGGCGGGGGCGAAGGAGGCGTCGCCGGTCTGCTGTCGCAGTCGCGTCAGCGTGGCGTGGGCCGTGTCCAGTCCGATGATGTCCAGCAGCTGCAGCGGCCCGGTGGGCAGACCGCAGCCGAGTCGCATCGCCGTGTCGATGTCGTCACGCGTGGAATGGCCGGCGTCCAGGAAGGCCACGGACCTGTTCAGGTAGGCCAGCACAAGTGCGGTGGCGTCCGCCGCCGGTCCGGCGCCGATCTCGACCCGTGTCAGGCCCAGTTCGGCGATCAGCGCGTCGACGGCGTTCGTGGTGGACGGGGAGGTCAGGGCGGTGGGTACCGGCTCCACCGTGCCCGCGGGGCCGGGAGGGACGAGGAAGCGCAGACCCGAGACCGTCTCCGGACGGCCGGACGCGATGGCGAGATGAGGGACGGAAAGGGTGGACGTCGTCGTGAGGACCGGGGCCTGGGAGACCTCGCCGATACGGCGCAGTACGTCCGTCTTGACGGCCAGGTCGTCGGACACGGCCTCGATCACCATGGTGGCGTCCGCGAGAGCCGCCACGTCGTCCGTGAGGACGACCGGCGGCTCCTCCGTGTCCTTGGCCAAGGCCTTGAGGCGGTTGCCGACCCGCGCGAGTACGTCGAGGTCGCTGTCGACGGCCACGATGCGATGGCCGGCCCGCCGGGCCAGATACAGGAATGCCTCACCGACCGTGCCGAGGCCGACGATGCCGGTCACCGGGACGAGGTCGGGGTCCGGGTCGGGGCCGGGGCCGGGGTCGGAGTCGGTGAGGGTTCGTGAATCGGTCGTCATGACGTTTCCTCACACCTTCTGCTCGCGGAAGCGGTTGATGGCGTCGATGTGCCGGGCGCGCAGTTCGTGATCGCGCACACCGAGACCCTCCCGCGGGGCCAGGCAGAGAATGCCGACCTTGCCCTGGTGGAGGTTGGCGTGGACTTCGTACGACGCCTGCCCGGCCTGCTCCAGTGGGTAGACCTTCGACAGCGTGGGGTGGATCCTGCCCTTGACGACGAGCCGGTTGGCCTCCCAGGCCTCCCGGTAGTTCGCGAAGTGCGAGCCGACGATGCGCTTCAGCGACATCCACAGGTAGCGGTTGTCGTACTCGTGCAGGAAGCCGGAAGTGGACGCGCAGGTGACCACGGTGCCGCCCTTCCTCGTCACGTACACCGACGCACCGAACGTCTCCCGGCCCGGGTGCTCGAAGACGATGTCGACGTCCTCGCCGCCGGTGAGCTCCCGGATACGCTTGCCGAACCGCTTCCACTCCTTGGGGTCCTGGGTGCGTTCGTCCTTCCAGAACCTGAAGCCCTCGGCATTCCGGTCGATGACGGCCTCGGCACCCAGGGAGTGGCAGATGGCGGCCTTCTGCGGCGACGAGACCACGCAGACGGGGTTCGCGCCGCCGGCGAGCGCCAGCTGGGTGGCGTACGAACCGAGCCCGCCGCTCGCGCCCCAGATCAGCACGTTGTCGCCCTGCTTCAGCTGCGCGCCGTTGCGGGAGACCAGCTGCCGGTAGGCGGTGGAGTTCACCAGTCCCGGAGCGGCGGCCTCCTCCCAGGTGAGGTGTTCCGCCTTGGGCATCAGCTGGTTGGACTTCACCAGCGCCAGCTGCGCGAGACCGCCGAAATTGGTCTCGAAGCCCCAGATCCGCTGCTCGGGGTCCAGCATCGTGTCGCCGTGGCCGTCGGGGCTCTCCAGCTCGACGGACAGACAGTGCGCCACGACCCGGTCGCCCGCGCGCCACCGGTTCACACCGGGCCCGGTGCGCAGCACCACCCCCGCCAGGTCGGATCCCAGCACGTGATAGGGCAGGTCGTGGCGCTTGGCCTGCTCGCTGAGGCGTCCGTAGCGTTCCAGGAAACCGAAGGTCGGCAGGGGTTCGAAGATCGAGGACCACACCGTGTTGTAGTTGATCGCACTCGCCATCACCGCGACCAGGGCCTCGCCCGGCCCCGGCTCCGGTGTCGGAACCTCCTGCACCTGGAGGGACTTGCGAGGATCCTTCTCCTTCGCGTCCATGCCCTCGAACATCGAGGTGTCCGCCCGGCGCACCACGTTGCCCCGGTAGTACTCCGGGAGGCGCAGACCCGTCACCTCTTTCGAAGTGATCTCCTCCGAGAGGAGGGCGCCGATGATCTCATCCATATGCCATCCCGTGACGTGTCGAATGGATCGAGCCGCGACCGTCGGATCTCCTCTTGCTTTCGGACGGAGAACTCGCGGCCGGTCATGTCTCGCAAATTTCCTGGCTTCCACGACGGATCAGCGGGCACCGCTCGAAACGGTGGAGTTCCCTTGCGG
The DNA here is from genome assembly GCF_010550245.1 of Streptomyces sp. SID12501. GTDB lineage: Bacteria > Actinomycetota > Actinomycetes > Streptomycetales > Streptomycetaceae > Streptomyces. Next base: position 179,171 of record NZ_JAAGLU010000012.1, on the reverse strand, counting down.
CGATCATGCCGACACAACCCGCCCCGATCAATCGCACGTTATCGATGATATGGATCGAGGGACTGGGTGAACCGGCCTTCCCCTCGTGCTGCCCGAAGGGCCGGACCGGCCGCGCGCGCCTGTCCGACCTGTGCCGTCTTCGGGGCCGGCGCCACCCGCCGCCGTACGTCCTGGCCATGGGCGCCTGCGGGATCCCGGCCGGACGGCGAAGCGCCCGACGCGGTGATCGGCGATCGGCTCACCGCCCGCGCGGAGACCTGCCGCCATTCACCTGACGGATCAAAGATCACATAAGGCGTTCCTGTGCATCGACAAAGCACGTTTGGAGATCGACTCCGGCTGTCGGATAGTGGATGGGCCAGCCCTCATTTGTTTTTGACCTAAGAAGCTGCATGGCTGCTGTTTCTGACGAGGCAGTTGCTCATGTCCAACACAGGCCTAGCGTCAAGGAAAGGGAGACCGTGGCTGCATTGCCCGAGCATTTCCGTTCCGTGCTCTTTCAATCGGTCGGCAGTCCGGATTTCGAGCTCCGTGGGGTCACCGCGGAGTCCGGGCAGGAAGGGATCGAGCTGTGACGGCCGGCGCGGGCACACTGCACGGGAGGCTGCTGGAGCACGCCGCCCTGGCTCCGGACACGCCGGCGGTCTACTCGGACACGGGTGTGATGACCTACGGGGACCTCGACCAGCGATCCGCGCTGCTGGCCGAACAGCTGGTGGCGGAGGGCGTGCGGCCAGGGGTACCGGTGGGTATCTGTGTCGAACGTACGCCGGACCTGCTTGTCGCTGTTCTCGCGACCCTCCGCTCGGGCGCCTGCTATCTGCCGCTCGATCCCAAGTACCCGAGCGAGCGGCTGAACTTCATGGTGGAGGACAGCGGCACTCGTCTGCTCTTGTCCACGCCCGCCTCGGCGGACCGCTGCCCAACCGGCTCCAGGGTGCTCGTCCTTGGTGGATCCGGCGCCGCTGAGCCGCGTTCCGGCGCGGTGCAGGCACCTGCCGCCACGGCCCCGACCGACACCGCGTACCTCATCTACACCTCCGGTTCCACCGGCACGCCCAAGGGTGTGCCGATCAGGCACAGCAGCTGCGCGGCGATGCTGTCCGAGGCCGACCGGATCTTCGCGGAGTGCGATCTGAGCGGTGTGGCCGCCGTGACCTCGATCTGCTTCGACCTTGCGGTCATGGAGATCTTCGTACCGCTCTCGCGGGGTGGCGCCGTGGTGTTGGTGGACAGCGCGGTCCACCTCTTGGAGAGCCCGCATCTGAACCGGGTGACGCACATCAACTCCGTACCGTCCGTCATGGCGAGCCTGCTGGACGGGGGCAGCATGCCGGCCGGGCTGCGGTCCGTGGTCCTCGGAGGGGAGGCGGTGCGCCGCCGCCTCGTCGACCGGGTGTACGCCGAGACGAAGGTGGAGCAGGTCTTCAACGGGTACGGCCCCACCGAGGGAACCGTCTTCTGCACCTTCAAGCTGGTCCCGCGTGACGAGCCCGGCGAGCCGTCGATAGGCAGCCCCGCCTCCACCGCCCGGGTCTACGTCCTGGACGACAGGCTGCGGCCCGTGCCGGAGGGGGAGGCCGGGGAACTCTATCTCGGTGGCGAGGGCCTGGCCTGGGGCTACCTCAACCGGCCGGGACTGACCGCGGAACGCTTCGTACCGGATCCGCACCTGGACGGCGAACGCATGTACCGCACAGGTGACATCGGCCGTTTCCTGCCCGGCGGCGAACTGGAGTTCATCGGCCGTGCGGACCACCAGGTGAAGGTGCGCGGATACCGCATCGAGCTGGAGGAGGCCGAGTCGTGGCTGGCCGGATGCCCCGAGGTGCGCGAGGCGGCGGTCGCGGTGCAGGCGCGCGACGAGCAGCCGCACACGGGTTCGCTGGTGGCGTACGTCGTGTCGGACGAGCCCCGGCCGGCGGATTCCGAGGGCGAGGACCTCTGGTTGGACGAGGCGCTCCAGGCCCGTATCACCAAGAGGCTGGGCGCGTTGGTGCCCGACTACATGGTCCCCGAGAAGGTGGTGTTCCTCGCCGGGCTTCCGGTGTCACCCAACGGCAAGCTCGACCGGGCGGCGCTGCCCGAGCCACCGGCGTCGGTCGTACCCGTGACGAAGGAACCTGCGAGCACCCCGACCGAGGCAGCTCTCGTCGAGCTGTGGGCGCAGCTTCTCAAGCGTGATCCGCAGACGATCGGCATACACGACACGTTCTTCGACCTCGGCGGAGACTCGTTGCTCCTGATACGGCTGGCCAAGCAGATGACCCGGCGGTTCGGGACGAGGGTCGGGGTGTCGGATCTCTTCCGGTTCCGCGAGATCACCGCGCTCGCCGGCTGGCTGGACAACGGTGACGGTGCGGAGCCCGACGCTGTCACAGAGGCGAAGCGTCGCGCGATGACCCGCCGCTCCATGGTCCGCGGCCGGGGCCGGCAACAGGCCGGCTGAGCCGGCCCTGCCGGGTTCTCGGCCCGGCGTACAGCCGTGTACGACGCTCGGAGGAACTGACGGGTTCGTTCTTGCGGTTCTCGGAACCCCGGACCGGACTGCGCCGGTGATGTCGTTCGAGCACCGCTTCTACAGGGAAAGCAGCTGCGACGTGTTTGAGGACTCTGGCTCCCGCCCGGACCGGGCTGGGGACGAAGTGGGCATCCGCAGGGAAGTCGGTACGCGGACACCAATGACGGAACACCCGTTCGCGGGTCGCCACTTCCGGCGGACGGACCGGTGAGCGCCGAACGCGTCGGCTCGTCCCCGGCCCGGGCCGGCCGGAGAGCCGGAACAGACCCGACTGATGTCGACCTCGACCTCGGCGACCCCGCCACGTTCGCGGAACACGAACTCTCCGGGTTCTGGCGCGGACTGAGGGACACCCGCCCCGTTCACTGGAACCCGCCCACGGAACACCGCCGCGGTTTCTGGGTCCTGTCACGCCATGAGGACATCATGGCCGTCCACCGCGACGACGAGGCTTTCACTTCGGAGCGGGGCAACGTACTCGTGACCCTGCTGGAGGGCGGCGACGCGGGCGCGGGCAAGATGCTCGCCGTCACCGACGGCCCGCGGCACGAGCAGTTGCGCAAGATCCTGCTGAGATCCCTGGGCCCGCGTGTGCTCAAACCCGTGGCGGACGCCGTGCGGGCGAACACGCGTCAGCTGGTCCGGGAAGCGGTCTCACGTGACGAGTGCAACTTCGCACTGGACATTGCCAGCCGAATTCCCATGACCACCATCTCCAATCTGCTGGGCGTGCCCGAGAGCGACCGCGACTTCCTCCTGAAACAGACGAAGACCGCGCTGAGCGCCGATGACGACGACGTCGACGAGACGGAGTCTGCGATGGCCCGCAACGAGATCCTGCTCTACTTCATGGACCTGGTGGAGGAGCGCCGAAGCGCCCCTGGCGACGATCTCATCAGCACGCTGGCCTCCAGCACGGTCGAAGGGGCCGTACTGAGCGACGAGGACGTCGTGCTCAACTGCTACAGCCTGGTCATCGGTGGTGACGAGACCAGCCGGCTGACCATGATCGACAGCGTGTATTCGCTCGCCGCGCACCCTGCCCAGTGGCAGCGGTTGAAGAACGGTGACTGTTCCGTCGACACGGCCGTCGACGAGGTACTGCGCTGGGCTTCCCCCTCGATGCACTTCGGCAGGAGCGCCGTGCGGGACACGGAGATCCACGGTGTCCGCATCGCGAAGGACGACATCGTCACCCTTTGGCACATCTCCGCCAACCATGATGAACGGGCATTCGACCGACCCGAGGTGTTCGACCTTGGGCGTCGGCCGAACAAACACATCTCGTTCGGCTACGGACCCCACTTCTGCGTCGGCTCCTATCTTGCCAAGATCGAGATATCCGAGCTCCTCATGGCCTTGCGGGACTTCGCCCTGGACATCGAGCAGACCGGCTACGCGTTGCGGGTCCGCTCGAATCTCCTGAACGGCTTCCACAGCTTGCCGGTGCGCCTGCGGCCGGACCATGCCGGACTGGCACGCGAAGACGAAACGAACGGAGTGAAGCGATGACCGGCAATCCGTTCGACGCGGATGGTGGCGACTGGCAGGTGGTCGTCAACGACCGGGGAAACCATGCTCTCTGGCGGCCTTTCCTGGATCTTCCGGCCGGCTGGAACATCATCCTCTCCGAGAAAAGCCGAGAAAGCGCACTGAGTTACATCGAGGCGAACTGGACGAGCCTGGGTCCGGTGGAGCGGTAGAGGGTCGCTCCGTTGTCGCTGTGCTCATGCATTCCATCCGTCCCGCTGGGGAGCTGAAATGCCGCAAGAACGCGTAGTGCGAGATTCGCATGCCATAACGGATTTCCTACTTTCCCGTACTGCTGAGCTGCTGGACGTGTCCAAGGGCGAGATGGATCGCTGGATACCGATGCACCAGTACGGACTGGACTCGGCGAGGTCGGTGGCCCTTGCCGTGTCGTTGTCCGAATTCCTCGGCTGGCGGGTCCCGGCCACCTGGATGTGGCAGTACCCGACCATCGACGCCCTGTCCCGTGCGCTCGCCGACGGTCCACGTGCCACCGGCGCCGCCCCGAGCACCGACCGCCGATCGGTACCGCGTGAGCCCATCGCGGTCGTGGGCGTCGGTTGCCGGTTTCCCGGGGCGTCGGACCCGTCCTCGTTCTGGCGGTTGCTGGTCGAGGGCCGCGACGCCGTAGGACCGGTACCGGCCGCGCGGCGCGAGCTCCTGGGCGACAGCGTGCGCTGGGGCGGATTCATCGACGGTATCGACCAGTTCGATCCACTGTTCTTCGGTATCTCACCCCGGGAAGCCGTCCAGATGGACCCGCAGCAGCGCCTGGCGCTGGAGCTGGCCTGGGAGGCGCTCGAGGACGCGGGTGTCGCGCCTCTCAGCCTCGCCGGCAGCGACACCGGCGTGTTCATGGCTTCCTGCTACAGCGACTACGCCGCGCTGGCGCACTACCGCGGCCCCGACCACGACATCACCCCGCACACCGCGACCGGCATGCACGACGGCCTCATCGCCAACCGGGTCTCCTACGCGCTCGGCCTGCAGGGCCCGAGCATGGCCATCGACGCCGCCTGCGCGGGATCGCTGGTCGCGGTGCACCTGGGATGCCAGTCGATCTGGATGGGCGAGAGCGAGCTGGTACTGGCCGGCGGGGTGAACCTGAGCTTCGTCTCCGACTACTTCACCGCTGTGGCACAGCTCGGCGCGGTCTCCCCGGACGGCCGGTGCAAGCCGTTCGACGCCCGCGCCAACGGGATGGTGAGAAGCGAGGGCGGCGGGTCGGTCGTACTGGCCCCGCTGAGCGTGGCGCTCGAACGCGAGCTGCCGGTGTACTGCCTGATCAAGGGCAGTTCGGCCAACAACGACGGGTTCAGCAGCGGCCTGACCGCCCCGAATCCCCAGGCGCAGGAGCTGATGCTGCGCACCGCCTACGCGCGGGCCGGCATCGCGCCCTCTCTTGTGGACTACATCGAGTGCCACGGCACAGGGACACCTCTCGGTGACCCGATCGAGGCCAATGCCATCGGTGCGGTGCTGGGCGGTGACCGGGCGGAGCCCCTGCGGCTCGGTTCGGTCAAGTCCAACGTCGGGCACCTGGAGGCGGCGGCCGGCATCGTCGGCCTGGTCAAACTCGCGTTGTCGATCCGCAACGGCGTACTGCCCGCGAGCCTGCACTACGCCGGCCCGAACCCGCAGATCCTCTTCGACGAGTACAACCTCACGGTCCAGGACCGGTTGACGGCGTGGCCGCGACGGTCCGACGCGCGCCGCGCGGGCGTCAGCTCGTTCGGCTTCGGCGGTGCGATCTGCCACCTCGCCGTCGAGGAGATGCCGCGCCCCGAAGCCGCGCTTCTGCTGCTGGCCGAGGACTCCAGGGAGGCGCTGGCCGCCCGGGTCTCGGCGCTGCGTGACGAGACCGATCGGCGGGCGGTCTGCGGGCGGGCACCCGGCGACGGCAGGTTCCGGCTCGCGGCCGCCGCCCGCGACATGACCGAGCTCCGGGCGCAACTGGACGCCTTCACCGCCGGTACGACGGCTGCCGGGCTGAGTGTCGGGGAGAGCGCCGAACGCAAGCAGCGGGTGGCGTTCCTGTTCTCGGGCAACGGCTCGCAGTGGTTGGGCATGGGCAGGCAACTGCTCGGCGGCATGCCCGTGTTCCGGCGGTCCATGATGCGGTCCGACAAGCGGATGCGGGAGCTTCTGGGCTTCTCGCTCGTCGAACAGCTGCTGGCGCCCGACGGCCGCATCGACGACATGGACGTCTTCCAGCCGCTGCTGTTCTGCATGCAGGTCGCCCTGGCCGACGCCTGGCGCTCCCTGGGAGTGGAGCCGGACGTCGTCGTGGGACAGAGCGTCGGTGAGTTCGCCGCCTCCCACATCGCCGGCGCACTCGACTTCGACGACGCCGCCCACCTGGCCGCCCACCACGGCCGGCTCCTCCAGCAACTGGCCGTGGGACACGGCGACGGCATCGTCGTCATGACCGCCGCGGACGAGGTCGGGCAGCACCTGACCGGCGGGCTCACCGTCTCCGGCTACAACGGACCGAACTCCACCCTGGTCACCGGTACACCGCAGGAGATCGACGACCTCGTCCAGCGGCTGACCGACAAGGGCGTCACGAACCACCGGGTACGGATGGGCCACGCACCGCACTCCGCGTTGGTCGACCACGTCCTCGCCCCTCTGAAGGCCGAACTCGCCGGCATCCAGCCCCGCACCACGCGCCTCCCGATGATCTCGACGGTCACCGGCGAACCGGTCGACGGCGCGGAGCTCGGGCCGGACTACTGGGCGGACAACCTGCGCCAGGAGATCCGGGTGGTCGACGCCGTCGAGGCCCTGCGCGGCCACGACATCGACGCGGTGATCGAGCTCAGTCCGCACCCCGTACTGCTCAAGTCCGTGAGCGAGATCCTGTCGGCGACCACCCTGCCCTCACTGCGGCGCGGCGCCGACGAGGCCTCGACCCTGCTGGGCTCGCTGGGCGCGCTGCACGTGGCCGGCCACCCCGTGACGGTCGGTCCGTTCCTGGCGGGTGACCGGGGACGGCATGTCGCACCCGTCCCGGGCGACGTCGCGGCGGACGAGCCGATGCGTCTCGTACCCGTCACGGGGCACTCGGCGGTCGCGCTGACCGACACCTGCCGTGAGCTGTCCAACCACGTCGAACGCAACACGGCCCTGCGGGTGTCCGACCTCGCCCACACGCTCGCGACCAGGCGTACCCACCACAACCACCGGGTGGCACTGTTCGCCCGCAACCGTCAGGAAGTCCTTGACGGACTTGCCCGGGTCGCCGCCGGCCAACCGCACCCCGACGTCGTCACGGGCACGGTCGTCGGCAACAGCGACCGGCGGGTGGCACTGGTGTTCTCCGGCGGCGGCACGCACTGGGTGGGCATGGGACGGGAACTCATGCGCTCGCACACCGGCTTCCGCGAGTGGATGCACGCCTGCGACACCGCCGTACGCGCGGCGGGCGGCTGCTCGGTGCTCGATCAGCTCGCCGCCCCGGCCGAACTGTCCAGGTTCGACGAAACGGACGTCCAGCAACCCGTCCTGTTCGCCCTGCAGGTCTCGCTGGCGAAGGTCTGGCTCGAACTCGGTCTCCGGCCGGCCGCCGTCGTCGGTCACAGCATGGGTGAGGTCGCGGCCTCCTGCGTCGCGGGCGCGCTGTCCCTGGAGGACGCCGCCCGCGTCGTGGTCGCGCGGTCGCACCTGATCGAACGGAAGGCCGCCACCGCCGCCGTGATCTCCGTCGAACTGCCCGAGCAGGAGCTGCTGCGCAGGATCGGCCCGTACGCCGGACAAGTGACCGTCGCCGCGGTGAACAGCCCCACCAACGCGGTGGTGTCCGGCCCGCCCGACGCCATCCACGCCTTCGACACCGATCTCAAGCAGGCCGGTGTCTCGACCAGGCACGTCCAGATCGAGCGGCCGGCGCACAGCCCCGGCATGGATCCGCTGATCCCGCCGCTGCGCGAGATGATCGACGGCATCACCCCCCTGACCGGCACCGTCGACTTCTACTCCACGGCGCTGGCCGGCACGGTGAACCCGGTCCCCGACGTGGACTACTGGGCACACAACCTGCGCGACCAGGTCCGGTTCGCCGAGACGGTCGGTGCGCTGGTCGAGGACGGCGTCGGCACCTTCATCGAGATCGGCCCGCACGAGACCTTGCGCGGCGCGGTCGAGGAGATCGCGCTGGACCGGGGCACCCAGGTCCACGCGGTCAACTCTCTGCGGCGGGGCGAAAGCGACGTCCGGTGTCTGCTGGGGGCCGCCGCGTCGCTGTACGTCAGGGGCGTCGCGTTGGCCTTCGACTCGTTGTTCGCCGACGACGTCGAGGTCGTGGAAACCCCGCTCGTGCAGTGGCAGAAGGACCGCTACTGGCTGGACACCCCGCCCCGGCGCGACGTCGCCCCGGCCCCGGCCGCCGTGATCGTGGCCGACCCGGCGGTGAAGCAGGTGGAGAGCCCGCCGACCGCCGACAGGTCGGTGGCGGAGGTCGTCCTCGCCGAGCTCGCCGACGCGCTGGGCGTGCCGGTGAGCAGGTTCGACGAGAACGCCGGCCTGCGCGACTTCGGCCTGGACTCGATGCTGGCGATCCGCCTCGTCAACAGGTTGCAGGCGTTGTTCGGGCACCGCGTGTCGCCGGTGGTGTTCCTGGACGGGCGGCCGATATCCCAGGTCCTCGCCCACTTCGTCGAGATCGTCGGCGGGCCGGCGCCGAAGGCGGTGGCCGGGCCCGCGCCCAAGGCCAAGTCGCCCCAGGCGTTCCTCGACGACCTGTCCGACCTGGATGCCGAGGACCTGGTGGACGAACTGGCCGCGCGCGGGTTGCTCGAGCTCACCGACGCACCGGCGTCGGAGCAGCTGCGGGCCGACGGTCTCGGTTTCGAACTGGCGCAGGCATCGCACGGCCAGGCCTCGCTGTGGTTCATGCAGCAGGTCGATCCGGACGCGGTGCCGTACAACCTCATGATGACCGCCCGGATCCGGACCACCGTCGACGAACAGAGGCTCGATCACGCCGTGCGGGCCGTGATGGAGCGGCATCCCGCGCTGCGCACGATCTTCGTCGAGGCCGGCGGCCACCCGCACCAGGTCATCCTGGACGAACCGGTGTACGAGTTCATCGTGGTGGACAGTTCGGACCGGGACGACGAACAAGCCCGCGAGGAACTGGCCGAGTACGGGCACCTGCCCCTCGACCTGGACAACGGGCCACTGGTGCGGGTGGTCCTCATGACCCGCGGGGCGGCGGACCACTACCTGCTGGTGCTCGTGCACCACATCGCGTCGGACGCGGCCTCGGCCGACGTGATGTTCCGTGAACTCCAGGAGTTCTACGAGGGTGCCGACCCCGCCGCCGCCAACCCGATCCCCCCGTACACGGACTTCGTCGAGCGGGAGCGGCAGTGGCTGGCCGGCCCGGCGGCCGACGCGGCACTCGACTGGTGGTCGCGGCAGCTGGCCGACCCGCCGGCCCACGTCGATCTGTCCACCAGGGAGCGCCCCTCCGGGGTCACCTACGAGGGCCGCGACCTCCGGTTCCGCTGGAGTGCCGACGAGACCCGTCGGCTCAGGGAGTTCGCGGTCGGCGAAGGCGTGTCGATCAGCACCGTCGTACTGGCCGGTTTCTTCGCCACGCTCAACCGCGCGGCCGGCGTCAAGGACTCCGTGCTGGCCACCGCCATCGCCCAACGCGGTGAGCCCGGCTGGGAATCCGCCATCGGCTACTACCTGAACACGGTGCTGATACGTGCGAATCCCGCCGGCGACCGCGGTTTCCGAGACCTGCTGCGCGAGGTCCACGCGTTCTCGCTCGGCCTGCTCGAACACATGAACTATCCCCTGGATCGGCTGGCATCCGTCCTGAAACCGCCGAGGGCCGAGGGCCGGCCGCCGTGGTTCGACGTCGCGGTGAACTGGCTGTCCTCGGACGCCTTCCCCCGCGCCACCAAGCTCTTCCACGGCATCGGCGACACCATCGCGCCCGACAGCGCCCTGCCGTTCGAACCGCTGCCGGTGCGCAGGCACTTCGCCAAGTTCGACCTGGAGATATCCATTGCGGACATCTCCGGCGAGGCGTGCGGCCACGTCCAGTACAAGCCCAGCTACTTGGAGGAGGAGACCGTGACGGCACTGCTCACCCTCTACCGCACGGTGCTCTTCGACTCGATCGCCCAGCCCGACCTGGCACTTGAGGACATCACGCCGAGCACCGGTCCCGAAGAGACAGACCGGTGACACGGACCCCGCACGCCCGGTTCCTCGATCAAGCGGCCAGGGCCCCCGAAGCGGCCTCCGGGGTGGCCAGGTCGGCCCGCCGCCGCACCACGCCGCGCGACCGCACCACCCGCACCGGAAACTGCGCCCCCACTCAACCCCTCAAGGCAGGAGCCTTCCATGTCCGACAGCCCTGAGCAGACCTACGACCCGGGTGACGTGGCCATCATCGGCATGTCCCTGCGGGCCCCCGGGGCCCGCACGAAGGAACAGTTCTGGGACAACCTCGTACACGGCAGGGAGTCCTTGACCATCCTCGACAAGGACGACATCCACGTCGACGAGACCTTGATCCACAACCCGTTCTACGTGCCTGCCTGCGGCGTCCTCGACACACACGACAAGTTCGATCCGTCGGTGTTCGGTATCAGCGACCGGATGGCGGCCGCGATGAACCCCGAGAACCGGCTGTTCCTGGAGAGCGTGTGGGAGACGCTCGAGGACGGCGGCTACGACCCGAACCGGGTCGACGGCGAAGTGGGCATGTACGGCGCCAACAACGCGCAGACCGCCGCGCTCTACAGTTCCCCGCCGGACCGGGTGTCCACCGGCCCCGAGGCGATGGAGGCCGGCGCGGCGTGGTCGCCGGACACCATGACGTCCAACGCGCTGTACTACATGGGGCTGAAGGGTGAGGCCATAACCCTCGCGGCCGTCTGCGCCGGCTTCCACTATGCGGTGCACCTGGCCTGCCAGTCGCTGCTGCTGGGCCAGACCGACATGGCTGTCGCCGGTGGCGCGATGGTCCGTCTGCCGCACCCCCGCGGTCATCTGTGGGAAGAGAACCGCATCCTGTCGAAGGACGGCCACTGCCGTCCGTTCGACGCCAACGGCACCGGCACAGTGCTGTCCAGCGGCATCGTCACCGTGCTGCTCAAGCCGCTGGCACAGGCCGTCGGGGACCGCGACCACATCTACGCCGTGGTCAAGGGCTCGGCGGTCAACAACAACGGCGTCAGCGCGGTGGCCTACGGCATGGCACAGCCCGAGCGGCTGAGCGCGTGCATCGCCAACGCCATGGAAGTCAGCGGGGTCACCCCGGACACCGTGTCCATGTACGAGGCCAACAGTCTCGGCATGCCGATAACCGACGAGCTCGAGATCAACGCGGCGAGCATGGCGTTCGGCAAGCAGACCGGCATCACCTCGCTCGGTGGGGTCAAGGGCAACGTGGGCAACGCCGGTGTGGTGTCGGGCGGTTTCGGCGCGGTGAAGGCCGCGCTGGCCCTTTTCCACAAGAAGCTGCCGGCGACGATCAACCTGACCGAGATCAACGAGGACCTCGGCCTCTCCAGCACCCCGTTCGTGCCACAGGTGGAGACGGCGGACTGGGAGACCGCGTCCGGCATCCGCCGTGCGGGCATCACCTCGCTCGGTGGCGGTGGCTACAACGCGCATCTGGTGCTGGAGGAGGCGCCGACCCTCGCCGAGCGTGCCCCCGAGGCCGAGGGCAGGCCACGACTGGCCACGCTGTCCGCCCTGGACGACGATGCGCTGGCCCGTCAGCGCGCGAAGCTGAAGGACTGGCTGGTCGCCAACCCCGAGCTGCGCCTGGACGACGTCTGCTTCAGCCTCAACCTGGGTCGCAAGGTGATGGCTCGCCGCTGGGCGGCCGTGGTCCGCAGCCGTGCGGAGCTGATCGCCGCGCTGTCCCACGACGCCCCCCGCGGCGCGGCCACCGAGACCGCCGCCGCGCCTTTGGTGAAGGCCGATTCCCTCCGGCGCAACGACGACGGGCTCGTGCCGTCCGGAAACGACGGACAGGCGCTGTCCGATCTGGCTGTCGCCTGGGTGACCGGCCAGCGGGTGGACTTCGCCTCCCTGCACCTGGGCGAGGCCAGCCATCGCGTGCCCCTGCCCACGTACCCGTTCGAGCCGCGCCGGTTCTGGCGTACGAACTGGTGACCACGAGTACACCGGCGCCGGCCGCCCCGGACCCGCCTCCTCTCACCACCTGAGACGAACGCTGTCGGTGCGCACCCGCCGTACCGACGGTGAGCGCGCGCCGACCGCTGTTCCGGACATGGCGATGACCGGGTCGGGCGCCCTCCAGGTCCGGAGCCGCCCTTGAGCCGGTTCCGCGCCTTGGACGAGTTCCTACCCGTACTGAACAGACAGCCGACCAGCGATCGCCGGGAGTACGAGTGAACATCTACCTTTCAGGACAAGGGGGATTCGCAGTGGAGGTCGCGGATGCTCTGCTGGACGAAGGCCACAAGATAGTCGGCGCGGCTGCCCCCCGCCTGCGCAAGGGGCATTCCGACGAGAGCAACGCGATGTCCTGGGACCGCCTGCGTGCCTGGGCGTATCCCAGGAACATCCAGTGGACGGACTCCGCCGAGCTGCGCGCAATGCATATCCCGGACGGGGTGGACATCATCATCGCCGCGCATTCGCATGCCTTCATCGGCCGCCGGACGCGTGCCAGGGCGGATGTCACCATCGGCTATCACCCCAGCCTGCTGCCGTTGCATCGCGGCCGGGACGCGATCCGGTGGACGATCCGCGACGGTGACAAGGTAACGGGCGGGAGCATCTACCACCTGACCGAGCGTACGGACGCCGGCCCTGTCGCCGCGCAGGAACACCTGCTCGTGCCCCCTGGCTCGACCGCGCGGAGCCTGTGGCGCGATCACCTGGCCCCGCTGGGCGTGCGGTTGCTGCTACGGGTGGTCACCGACCTCGCCGAGGGCAGGCGGATCGAGGTCCCGCAGGACGAGAAGCTGGCGACCTGGGAGCCTGCGATGGACTCGGCACCGCTGTTCAAACCCGAACTCATCGCACTGCCCGGAGCAACGCCCGTCGACGGCAGCAAGTGGGCACTTCACGCACGGTGAAGCCAGGCGTGGCATGGAACCCCCGCTCAAGGAGGGGGAACCAGGCACCGAGACCGCGCCCCGGGAGGCGTCGGTCGGCGGCCTTGAGGCCCTCGGCCGGCCCGGCAGACCGCACCAGGGGCATGGCCGACGCACCCGCCACGGCACTCACCGGCCATCGGGACTGTCGCGGGACAATCCCGGCGGCCGGTCGACCGGGCCGGCTCCTGCCGTCGGACGAGGGACACACAAGGAGGGACCGCTGCTCAGACGGTGGCCGTCGGGGTGTAGATCTGCTGGGCCGTCATACGGAGGGCTGTCACGAAGTTCCGCGCACGCTGGGTCGGTTCGGCGCTCCGCAACATCTGCACGCCGATGGACAGCGGGGGAAGGTCGTCGGTGATGGTCACCAGGGCGGTCCGGCTTCCGTCCGGCGCGTCTCCCGACGGGGGCTTGGCATAGGTCAGCATGAATCCGAGGCCGGCCCCGGTCAAAGCACGCATGGCCTCCAATCCGGTTGCATAAATAACCTTGGGCATGGAGATGTTCGCTTTTTCGAAGGCCTTTTCCACGTACACGCGAATATCGACGAAGGAAGGCGAATCCGACATCAGAAGCGGATACCTCGCCAGATCGGCCAACCTCACCCTTTTTGAATCGGCCAACGGATGATCCTGTGCGGTGAGTGCGTACAGCGTGGGCTCGACCAGTCCCGTGAAAACGGTCTTCTCCGACGAAGTGATGCTGTAGGTCACCGCTAACTCGCAGGTGCCGTTCACCAGCAGGTCTAACGGCGAGTGGACGTCATGGACGTTCACCGTGAGTCGGGGGTCGGAATCGGCGACGCGGGAGATGACTCCCGGCATCAGGCAAGAGGTGATCATGTTGTAGGACGCGACATCAAGGCACTCCGCAGACTCACCCTGGAGCCTGCTGCTGTGTCGGTTCAGGGCGTAGGCCTGCTGCAATATCGCCTGCGCATCCTTGAGGAGTAACTTGCCGGCCGAGGTCAGACTGACCCCCTTGGCGTGGTGGCGTACGAGCAACTGGTTGTCCAGCTGCCGCTCCAGCCGTTGGATCGCGGTGGAAACCGCGGACTGGGACGCGTAGAGGCGCTCGGCGGCTTCGGATATGTTTCCTGTCTCGGCGATGGTGACGAAGTAGAGAAGCTGAGTGAGGCTGAACTCCGGCCGACGGCTCATTCAGGGTCGTCCTTTCATTTCCCAAGCAGAGCGTAGACCGCCGATTTCCACGTGCCGGAAAAGGCGGCCACAGGTTATCCATCAACATTCAACTGTCAGGATGTTCCAGTGTCTACTGGTGAAATCGGGCCGGATCTGGCTGGAACTTTTCCCTATCGGGCCACCAGTGATCGACCGTGGCGATGTCAAACCCGTGGGTGTATAGGAAGGTTGAATAGGCGGTCCGGTTTTCCCGGGCGGTCCGGACTCGTGCTTCCTGGCGGAGCCGCCCGAGAAGTGGAAGGAGGAACCGGTCCGCACGGCCGACGGCACTCGCCCGGCGGCGACATCTGTAAAGCCGTGGATCACAGTGGATCACAATCGTGATCGCCTCGGACCGGGCGGCGAAGTCGGCATCGGCGCCGGGTTCATTGGCGACCAGAGGCTGAACCGGCAATCACCCGTGCCGCGGAATCACTTGTGCAACGGTGGGGAATCGGCAACTCCTGTCCCCTACCGGCACCTCAGGGAGCACCCCATGCTTCGCGGCATAGACGTGAGTGCGTACCAGTCCTCCACCTATGACACGGACGGACTCTCCTTCGTCTTCATCAAGGCGACGGAGGGCCGTTCGTACGTCAATCCCAAGCTCGCGGCGCAGACGGAGCGGGCCCGGGACGCCGGCTGCGTGGTCGGCTTCTACCACTTCCTCTGGCCCGGAAATCTGACCGCCCAGGCCGAGTACTTCCTCAGCAAGGCCTCGGCGAGGGCCGACGCCGACATCCTCGCCGTCGACTGGGAGACGACGGGCGACGGCACCCACGCGTCGAACGCCGAGAAGGACACCTTCATCCGCGAGCTGAAGGAACTGCGGCCGGACAACCGGGTCGTCCTCTACTGCAACAGGAACTACTGGCTGAACGTCGACGTGACCTCCTACTCCGGCGACGGACTGTGGATAGCCGACTACGTGACGGCCGGTGAGCCCCGTATCCAGGCGACGTGGCGCTTCCACCAGTACACCGACGACCCGGTCGACACGAACGTCGGCGACTTCGCGACCAAGAAGGCGCTGCAGGAGTGGGCGGCCTTCGCCTGACGGGTAGGACCGGCATGTCCTCCGCTCCTCCAGCACAGCCGCACAACCCGGACCGGGGGCGCTCCCTGGCCGAGACGGGCACAGGCAGCCGTCGTCCGGCCACCTTCCGGGCGGCCCTGGCGTCCGCGGACCGGGCCGCCGCGCCCCGGGTGGCGACCCGTGTGTCGCTGCCCGCCGACGAGCAGTTCCTGGCGCAGGGCGAGGACTCCGACCATCTGGTGGTACTGCTGTGCGGTCCCAGTGAACTCCTCGGTGAGCAGGCGGGGTTGGAGGGAAGACGCCGCCCGGCCTCGCTCCGCACGACGACGCCGGCCGACCTGCTGCACCTGCCGGCCCGTTCCAGCACCGGGGTGACCGCCGCGCCGGAGCAGACGCTGTCGGGGCGGCTGCGCGAGGCCGACATACAGCGCACGGGCATCACTGAACCGGTCCGGGGCTGGTGCTCAGCTCGCGGGCACGGTGAGCCGGGGGCTGGAGCAATGGCGGGGCGCACCCGCGAGGCGGAGGCCGGCGCGGGAGTCCTGGACACGTTCGTGACCCGCGCGCTCGCGGGGACGTGAGAAGGCGCCCGCCGACGATCCGGCGGGCGCCCCGAACACGTACTGATCAGCGCTACTTGTTCAGGTACGTCCAGAACTCGTCGAACGACAGGAGCTTGTCGCCGTCGAGGTCGCGGGAGGCGATGATGACCTCGGCCACGGACTCGGTGACGTTCCAGTCGCCTGCCTGTGCCAGGGCGGTCTTGAACTCGGCGGCCGTGATGGCCCCGTCACCGTTCGTGTCGATCCGATCGAACTGCTTGCGTGCTTCCTCGATGTCCGCCACCGGGACCCGCCCCTTCATGTACGTACTACTGACGAGGTCAGATTAGCTGGCCGAGCGGGCACGCAGCGCCGCGACCACCCACGCGAACTCCTCACGGTGCGCGGGCAGCGGGTCCGTGCCGCGGACCAGCGCCTTCAGCTCCCGGAAGCGGGCCATTTCGTCGTGCGCCGCGAACTCGACCCGTTCCAGTACGGCGGCCCGGTCGGCGTTGCCGAGCAGCCCGGCCAGCACCTCCTCGGCCTCCGGCTCCCCGGGCTCGACGCCCCGCTCCCGGGCCTCGCCCGCGAGCTGTACCAGCCGGCTCATCAACCACAGGGAAGTACCGGCCCGCGCATCCGGGCCCCGGTCCCCCGCGTTGAACTCGATCATCCGCCGCATGCGCGTCCTGAAACCCTGGTCCTGGATCAGCTCGGCCAGCTCCACCCAGGCGTCCACCTGCTCGGGCGTGGGGTCCTCGGGCAACTCACCGAGACCGAACCGCAGCCGGTTGCGAATGTCCGGGTCCGCGGTGTCGAGGCCCCCGAAGGTCTCCTCCATGAAGTCGTCGGTGATCCGCTTGCGTTCGGCGGCCGACAGCCGCGCCAATTTGTTCATCAGAGTCATCTCCTCAGCGGTCGAGCCGCGTCTCGCCACGGACGACAGCACCGCGCGGGTCACCCGCAGCGTCCGGATCTGCGCGTCCAGCGCCGCCACATGCGCGGCGGCCACCTCCGCGACCGTCGTCTCCCCGGCAAGCACCGCGCGTACGTGGTCCAGGCCGAGGCCCAACTCGCGCAGGGTGCGGATCAGTTCGAGGCGGGCCACGGAACCGGCGTCGTACAGCCGGTAGCCGCCGGACGACCGGGTGACGGGCGGCAGCGCGCCCTCGTCGGACCAGTAGCGGATGGTCCGTACGGTCAGTCCGGTGGCCCGGGCCGGCTCGCCGATGGTGAGATGTCCGGTGCCGTCATCGATCATGATGGCCAGTCTGGGCCTTCCAGTGGGTGGAGACTCAAGAGGCAGGGAGGGGCACTGTGGGGGAAACGCTGAAGGACATTCTCGACTCCGTGGCGCGGGGCGTCTTCCCGCCTCCCGACGGCCGTACGACGATCGTGCCCCAGGCCTCCCACCGCGACGCCGGGGTGCTCTCCTTCACCGCGCACGCGGTCGTCTTCACGGACGAGGACCCCGAGTGGGTACGCCGGACCCTGGCCGGCGTCGACAGCGACGCGCTCTCCGCGCCGATGAACCCGCGCTTCCTGGCCGCCCTCATGGACCGTACGGGCCGCTCGAACGAGACGATCGACCTCCTCGCCGTCGCCTCCCCGGTCCCGGGGGACCCGCCGCTGACGCTGACGGAGATCGACGACCCCGGGCATCACCGGATCGCCCGGGCCCACAAGCACCGCGACGACGTCCGGGTGTGGGCGGCCGACGGAGGGGTGCTCATCCTCGGACGCGGGGTCGCGGGCCGGCTGGAGGCCGCGGTGGAGGTGACGGAGGCGGTACGGCACCGGGGGCTCGGCCGGTCGCTGGCGTCTGCCGCGCGGCAGCTGAGCGGTGGGGAGCCGGTGTGGGCGCAGATGGCTCCCGGGAACGCCCGCAGTGTGCGGGCGTTCCAGGCGGCCGGGTTCGTGCCGGTGGGTGGGGAGGCGCTGCTGCTCGCCCCGTAGACACGGGCACGGCACCCTGGGTGGGCCAACCGGGCGCGGATCAGCGGAAGATGCCCGTGTGGCCGAGTGAATAGCGGCCGGGCTGCGGGTAGACGGCGAGGCCGTGCGGGCCGCGGCCGACCTGGATGCGGGCGAGCTGCTTCCCGGTGCGGGTGTCGATGGCGTACACCTCGTCGTCGTAACGCCCGGACAGCCAGAGGACCTTGCCGTCGGCGGAGACGCCGCCCATGTCGGGGCTGCCGCCGTCGGGCAGCCGCCACTTCTTCGTGACCTCGCCCTTCTCGAAGTCGAAGACGGAGACGGTGCCCTCGCCCCGGTTGGAGACGTACATCTCGCGGGAGTCGCGGCTGACGTACAGCCCGTGGGTGCCCTTGCCGGTGGGCAGGAGGGTGGGCCGGGTGAATGTGTCGCCGTCCAGGACCCACATGCCGTCGGCCATCATGTCGGCGACGTAGAACCGCTTCCCGTCCGGCGAGATCTTGACGTCCTGGGGCATCGCGCCCTCGAAGGGCAGCTTCTGCTGCGCCACGACCTTCATCTTCTCGGTGTCGACCTTGAGCAGTTCGCCGCTGAACTCGCAGGACACGATGAAGTACCGGCCGTCGAGGGAGAAGTCGGCGTGGTTGACGCCGTAGCAGCTGACGGGCACGGTCTTGGCGATCTTCATGGTGTGCGGGTCGCGGAAGACGAGCTCACGGTCGAGGGAGGCCATGACGACGGCGTACTTGCCGTTGGGCGTGAAGTAGAGGTTGTACGGGTCGTGGACGTCGACCGGTTCGCCCGCCTTCCCGGTCCGCGGGTCGATGGGCGTGAGGGTGTGGCCGCGGTTGTTGTTGACCCAGAGGGTCTTCAAGTCCCAGGAGGGCACGACGTGTTGGGGCTGGCGCCCGACGTGGATCGTGTCGACGACCTCGTATGTCTTCGGATCGATGACGGAGACGGTGTCGGACTCGGTGTTGGGCACGTAGACGCGGGACGGGAAGTCCCGGACGACCGGCGACAGCCTGCCCGGCCGGTCGGCGGCGTACACATCACGCGGGTGGAGGACGGGCGGCATCCCGGGCAGTCCCCGGACGACGGGCTCGGCAGGCTTGGCGGGGACGGCGGGCCTGGCAGGCCTGACCGTGCCGAGGGGCCGGTCCGGCTGGTCGCGGGCCTCGGTGCCGCAGCCGGCGAGTCCGGCGAGGACGGTGAGAGCGGCCCCCGTGACGAGGGCGCGGGCGATGACGGTGGTGGCGGCGGGCATCAGGTCAGCAACTCCGTGGTGGTCACCGCGCGCAGGCCGCAGCGGTCGAGTTCGTGCAGGAGGCCGGGGAACGCGGCAACGGTGTCCGCGTAGCCGAAGTGCAGGCTCACGATCGATCCGGCCCGGATGCCGGCCATGACGTTGCGTACGACGGCAGGGGCGCCCGGCGAGGTGAAGTCGAGGGGGTCGACGTCGTAGGACAGGACGTGCGGGTAGCCGGCCCGCTGGGCGAGCCGTTCGACGAGCGGGGAGGCACGGGCGGCCCGCGAGGGCCTGAACCAGGTGCCGATGGACCCGGTGAGCCCCTTCAGCCGCTCGGCGCACCCCCTGATCTCGGCGTCGGCGTCCGCCTCCGGCATGGCGTTGATGTCGAGGTGCCGGAGGGTGTGGTTGCCGAGTTCGTGACCGCCGTCGAGGACGCGGCGAGCGAGGCCGGGATGGGCGTCGAGCCAGGTCCCGACGGCGAACACGGTGATGTGGGAGCCGTGTTTCTCGGCGGCGGCGAGCAGCGCGTGCGCGGTGGCGGGGTCGCCGTTGCCGTGGAAGGTGAGGGCGACCCGGGGGCGGTCGCGCGGGCCGTGGAGGATCTGGGCGGGGTAGCGGAGGAGAGGCGCGGGAGCGGGGGCGGGAGTACGGGAGGCCGGTGCTGGGGAGGAGGCGGCGACGGGGTGAGCGGCGGTACCGCCGGTCGCGGTACCGGTCGCGCACCCGGTGGTCAGCACCCCCGAGGCAACGATTCCGGCGCCCGCGCGCAGCACCGCCCGACGGTCGGTCGTGGTCACCCGCACCATTTAAGGGGAGTTGGTCCGGAAAACGGGCGATTAGCCCGATCGACGGCCCGCCATACGGTCACCGCACATACGGTCAGGCAGCCATACGGTCAGGCGGCACCGCGCCCGGTCACGCGCTCTACCGGTCTGCGACCCGCATCTCGAACCACGTGGTCTTCCCGCGCGGCAGCAGGTCGACACCCCACCGGTCGGAGAGCTTGTCGACCAGCATCAGCCCCCGCCCGCTGATGTCCATCTCCTGGACCGGCATCAGACACGGCAGCCCTCGCGAGGGGTCCCGGACCTCCACCCGGATCCAGCCGCGGCGTCGGCGCATCCGCAGGCCGAACACCCTCGCGCCGGTGTGACGCACCGCGTTGCCGACCAGTTCGGAGACGAGCAGTACCGCGTCTTCCGTCATCTTGGGGGTCAGTCCCCACTGCCGGAGCACGACGACCTGGGTGAGGCGCCGCGCGGTCGCGGCGGACTCGGGGCGGGACGGCAGCGGAACCTCGGCCTCCGTCGGGTTTCCGAACAACTCGAGCGCCTTGAGCGCCCGTTCGTCCTCCACCGCAGGCGACCAACGCGCCGCGGTCGCACGGCCGTGTCCCCGCGGCTGTTCCATGCCCTCCAGCCCCGCCATGCCCCCATCATGGCGGCCCGAGCCGCCCCCGGGGGCCGTTCCGAAGGAATACGCCCCCCGGAACACATCATTCCGAATGAGCCGTTCGGCATATGCCGTTGGCATCGAATCGACCCCTGGAGGCCCTCCGACCTGCGACGGAAGCTCACTTTCGGGCAAGCGACAGGCCCCCTCGACAACACAGACTTAAGGTTGCCTTAAGGCTCCCATAAACCGCCCGATCGAGGGACCCGGATAAGACACCGCGTCAACTGCAAGTACTTTGTTCGACGAAAATCAGTGAAACGCGGTGGAACTCGCTGTAACTCGGTGGAACCCAGCGGGAGTCAGCAGGGGGCAGCGGGAGTCAGAGGAACTTCGCCTTGCCGGGGCCTTCCTTCACGAAGCTTCGCATCCCGATCTCCCGGTCCTCCGTCGCGAACAGGCCCGCGAACCAGTTCCGCTCGATCGCGAGCCCTGTCTCCAGGTCCGTCTCCAGACCCGCGTCGATCGACTCCTTCGCCGCGCGCAACGCGATCGCCGGTCCCTGCGCGAGCTTCGCCGCCCACGCGTGCGCCTCGGTGTACACGTCGGCGGCCGGTACCACGCGGTCCACCAGACCGAGCGACAGCGCCTCGTCGGCCTTGACCATCCGTCCGGTGAAGATCAGGTCCTTGGCCCTGGACGGGCCGATCAGCCGGGCCAGCCGCTGCGTACCGCCCGCGCCGGGAATCACTCCGAGCAGGATCTCCGGCTGACCGAGTTTCGCGTTGTCGCCGGCGATGCGGTAGTCCGCGCAGAGCGCCAACTCGCAGCCGCCGCCGAGCGCGTAGCCGGTCACCGCGGCGACGACCGGCTTGGGGATACGGGCGACGGCGCTGAAGGAGTCCTGCAGGTCCCTGGACCGGGCGACCATCGCCGCGTGGTCCATGGCCTGCATCTCCTTGATGTCCGCGCCGGCCGCGAACACCTTCTCCCCGCCGTACACGACGACCGCCCGTACGTCCTCTCGACGGGTGACCTCCTCCGCGAGTTCCTTGAGGCGGTCCTGGGTGGCGACGTCCAGCGCGTTCATGGGCGGCCGGTCCAGCCGGATCGTGCCGACGCCTTCGGCGACTTCGAGATGCACAGTCATGTACGCAGGTTAACGGGGGCTAACGACAACGGGCCCGGTGCTGTCAGTCACACCGGGCCCGCAGAACGTCGTGGCGAAGGAAAGGAAGGAGGTTACGCCTTCCACTTCTCCCAGGACATGTTCCAGCCGTTGAGCCCGTTGTCCGGGTCGACGATCCGGTCGTTGGAGTTCTTCACGATCACCACGTCGCCGATCATCGACCGGTCGAAGAACCAGGCCGCCGCCACACCGCTGTCGTAGCCGCCGCGCACGTCCCGCAGGCCGATGCAGCCGTGGCTGGCGTTGTAGTTGCCGAAGGCGTCGCCGCCCCAGTAGTTGCCGTGGATGAAGGTGCCGGAGTCGGTCAGGCGCGCGGCGTGCGGGACGTCCTTGATGTCGTACTCGCCGCCGTAGCCGACCGTCTCGCCGTTCATCCGGGTCACTTCGAGGCGCTCGGTGATGACCATCTGGCCGTTCCAGGTGTCGTAGCCGGGCTTGCCGGTGGTGACGGGGATGGTCTTGATGACCTTGCCGTCACGTCGTACGACCATCTTCTTGGTCTTGACGTCGACCGTGGAGACCTGGCTGCGGCCGATGGTGAAGGAGACCTGCTTGACCTGCTTGCCGTAGACGCCGGGGCGTCCCTCGACACCGTCGAGAGCGAGGGCGACGGTGACCTTCGTACCCGGCGCCCAGTACTTCTCCGGGCGGAAGTCGAGACGGTCGTTGCCGAACCAGTGGCCCTCGACGTCGACGGCCGGCTCGGTCTTGACCGTGATGGCCTTCTCGACGTCCTCGGGGTGCGTGATGCCCCGGGTGAAGCGGATCGAGAACGGCATGCCCACGCCGACCTTCGAACCGTCCTCGGGGGTGAACGTACCGACGAACGTGTTCTTCGGGGTGAGGGTGGTGAAGGAGGACTCCTCCGCCGCCGTGCGCCCCTCGGTGTCCTTCGCCACGACGTGCACCTTGTACGTGGTCGACGCGGCGAGATGCGCCGCGGGCGCCCACTTGGTGTTGTCCGCGGTCAGCGTGCCCGCGACCGCGTTGCCCTTCGAGTCCTCGACCTTGACCTCGGTCAGCTTGCCCTTGGCGGCGCTGACGTTGAGGGCACCGCTGGTGTCCACGGACTTCGCGCCGTCCTTGGGCGCGATGGTGACGACCGCCTGCGACTGCTGGGTCGTCGCGGTGGTGGAGTCCTTGCCCTTCGGCTTGGCGTCGTCGGACCCGGAGTCCGAGCCGCTGCTGCCGCCCCCGCCGCACGCGGTCGCGGCGACGAGCACGACACCGGCGAGCAGCGCCAGCGGCCCTCTGCTGCCCCGTATGCCCCGTATGCCTCGTGTGCCGCTTACCCGTACCCCGTCCCGCCGTGCCGCAGCCGAAGCCCCCGATATCGGTCGCGTGTTCAAGCTTTCTCCCCTCCCCGTGGCCTGACTCAGGCCCGCTTCCCCGGCGCGTCCCGCGCACCAGGGCGCATATTAAGCACAAGGTCACGCCCTATGGCGGCCCCTGAAGGTCACCATTCCGTCCCAACATCATCAGATTGTCGGACCCGACTGTTTACGTCGCTCCGGTGACCGTTGCAGCACTTCGGTGATCGCTACATCGTTCGACTTCCCGCTACTTCACGGCACTGCCCGCCGTCCACTCCTTCCAGCCCATGTTCCACCCGCCGAGTCCGTTGTCGGGAGCGACCTTCTTGTCCTTGCTGTGGACGACCTCGACGACGTCCCCGACCAGGCTCCGGTCGAAGAACCAGCCCGCCGGACTGTCCGAACTGCCGCCCTTCACATCCTTCAGCCCGACGCAGCCGTGGCTGACGTTGGTGTTGCCGAAGGCGTCCGGCGCCCAGTAGTTGCCGTGCAGGAAGGTGCCGGAGGTGGTCAGCCGCATCGCGTGCGGCACGTCCGGGATGTCGTACTCACCACCGAAACCGACCGTACGGCTGTTCATCCGGGTCACTTCGAGCATCTCCGTGACCACCATTTTCCCGTTGTACGTCGTGTTCTTCGGCGACCCCGCCGTGATCGGCACCGTGGCCAGCAGGTCGCCGTCGCGCCGCACCTCCATGGTGTGCGCGGCGGCGTCGACCAGCGACACCTGGCTGCGGCCGACGGTGAAGGTGAACGTCCTGCGCTGGATCCCGTACACCCCCGGCGCCCCCTCGACGTCCCGCAGCGCCAGATCGACGGTGACCCTGGTGCCCGGCGCCCAGTACTCCTCGGGCCGGAAGTCGAGGCGCTCGGCGCCGAACCAGTGCGGCCGGATGTCGACGGCGGGTTCCGCGGTGACATGGATGGCGCGTTCGACGGCCGCCCGGTTCCTGACCTCGCGGTTGAACTCCAGCGACACGATCATTCCGGTGCCGACGGTGGCGCGGTTCTCCGGGGTGACGTATCCGATGAACCGCTCATCGGGCACATAGGTGGTGAAGGTCGTGTGCCGGGCCGAACGGCGTCCGTGGGCGTCGAGCGCCACGACATCGACCGTGTACCTGGCGGCCAACGCGAGCCGCGCGTCGTCGGGCCGCCAGGACAGCCCGTCCTCGGAGATCCGCCCGGACACCGCCGAATCCTGCGCGTCCTGGGCCCTGACGACCTTCACCGACTCCAGGCGCCCGCTGGGCACCCGTACGAGAAGGGGGTTGTCGGGGCGTACGGAACGGCTGCCGTCGTCGGGCGAGACGCGGATCACATCCTGCGGCGCCCGGGGTTTCCCGAACACCGAGTCCGCCCCGCCCACCCCCTCCGAAGTGCAGCCGGCGGCTCCGGCCAGCAGTCCTGCCCATGTCAGTACGGCGACCAGCCCGGCTCTCGCGCGCCCAGCGCGCCCTTGTACGTGCCTCACACAGGACCCAACGACGCGGCACGTCCTGGGGAAACGTGAGTGCGAGCCACGCTCTGGGCAGAACAGGGGGAGAAACGACGCGAAGCACGGCACGAAGACCGACACGACAGGGCGCCGCGGCCGGGACGCCGCACACTTGTTCTAGCTGTACTCGCTTCGTTTCACTCGTTCTACTCTTTCCACGAGTCGCGGGAGGCGGAGAGGTGTCCAGCGCAGCTGAGCAGAAGGCGGTCGCGAAACAGCGCACCGTCGAGGAGAGGCACCCCGAAGCCATGATGCCCGACACCGATCTCACGACCGGTACCCATCCGGACACCGAAAGCGACAGCGCGCCGAACAGTGCGCCACGCGCCGCGCTGCCCGCCGTTCCCGTGTGGCCGGGGACGCCGATGCCCCTGGGCGCACGTTTCCGCACGGGCCCGGACGGGGTGTCGGGCACCAACTTCGCGCTGTGGGCGGGCGGGGCGGAGGCGGTGGAGCTGTGCCTGTTCGGGGAGGTGGAGAAAGGCGACGGGGGCGGTGGAGAGGTGGAGACCCGTGTCCCCCTCACCGAGCTGACGCACGAGATATGGCACGGCTTCGTGCCCGGGGTCATGCCGGGCCAGCGCTACGGCTATCGCGTGCACGGCCGCTGGGACCCGTGGACCGGCGCCCGCTGGAACCCGGCGAAGCTGCTTCTCGACCCGTACGCGCGCGCGGTGGACGGCGATTTCGATCTGCCCCCCGAGGTGTACGGGCACGTCCGCGACTGGCCCCAGCAACAGGTCGCGGACACCGTGCGCGACGACCGCGACTCGGCGCCGTTCGTCCCGAAGGGCGTCGTCGTCCACGACGACGCCCCCGACGACGAGTGGGCGGACGACCGCCGCCCGAAGACGCCGTGGTCGGACTCGGTGATCTACGAGGTCCACGTCAAGGGCTTCACCAAGCTGCACCCGGACATCCCGGAGGAGCTGCGGGGCACGTACGCCGGCCTGGCCCACCCGGCCGCGATAGAACACCTGACGAAGCTGGGCGTGACGGCGGTGGAACTGCTGCCGGTGCACCAGTTCGCGCACGAGGACCATCTGCTGCGCCGGGGCGTGAAGAACTACTGGGGCTACAACTCGATCGGCTACTTCGCCCCGCACGCGGGATACGCGGCGACGGGTACGGCGGGCCAGCAGGTCGGCGAGTTCAAGCGCATGGTGCGCGCACTGCACGCGGCGGGCATAGAGGTCATCCTCGACGTGGTCTACAACCACACGGCGGAGGCGGACGAACACGGCCCGACGCTGTCCCTGCGGGGCATGGACAACCGGGGTTACTACCGGCTGCAGAGCGACGCACGCCGGTACACGGACTACACGGGCTGCGGAAACACGCTCCACGTGGTCCAGCCGCACGTACTGCGGCTGATCACGGACTCGTTGCGGTACTGGGTGACGGAGATGGGGGTGGACGGCTTCCGCTTCGACCTGGCGGCGGCCCTGGCCCGCTCGATGCACGACGTCGACATGCTCTCCCCCTTCCTGGCGGTGATCGCGCAGGACCCGGTACTGCGCCGGGTGAAGCTGATAGCGGAACCGTGGGACGTCGGTTCCGGGGGCTACCAGGTCGGCGCGTTCCCACCCCTGTGGACGGAGTGGAACGACCGCTACCGCAACGCGGTCCGGGACTTCTGGCGGGGGGCGCTGCCGGACGTACGGGACCTGGGATACCGGTTGTCGGGGTCGAGTGACCTGTACGCGTGGGGCGGTCGCAGGCCCTACGCCTCGGTCAACTTCGTCACGGCGCACGACGGTTTCACGCTGCGGGACATGGTGTCGTACGAGCGCAAGCACAACGAGGCCAACGGGGAGGGCAACCGCGACGGCACCGACGACAACCGCGCCTGGAACTGCGGCACTGAGGGCGAGACGGACGACGAGCACGTACTGGCCCTGCGGCGCCGTCAGTTGAGGAACCTGCTGACAACTCTGCTGCTGTCGACGGGCGTTCCGATGCTGGTCGCGGGCGACGAGCTGGGGCGTACTCAGGGGGGCAACAACAACGCGTACTGCCAGGACAACGAGATCAGCTGGGTGGACTGGAGCCTGCTGGAGGACCCGGGCTGGCGCGCGCTGACCGAACTGACCGCCCGCCTCATCGACCTGCGGCACCGCCATCCCGTACTGCGCAGGCGGGCGTTCTTCTCCGGCCGGGCCCATCCGGTCGACGGACTGAGGGACCTGGCCTGGTTCACCGCCCTGGGCACGGAGATGACGGAAGGGGACTGGTACGCCCCGGCGGAGACCCTGGGCATGTATCTGTCGGGCCGCGACATCCCGGGCCGGGACGCCCGGGGCGTCCCGATCACCGACGACAGCTTCCTCGCGATCCTCCACACGGGCGACCTCCCGACGAACTTCGCGCTGCCGGGGGCCCCTTGGGCGCAGCGGTACGAGGTCGTCGTCGACACGTCACGGGAGGAGCAGGGGGAGGCGCCGGGGGTGGAGTACCGGGCGGGGGACGAGATCGGTGTGCCGGGGAGGGCTGTTCTGCTGCTGCGGGTGGTCAGGTGAGGGTCGGCCCCGGTGTCACCCGCGTGAGGCGTTGTTCGAGGCCGGCCCGGCAGTCCGGCCACTCCTCCGCGGTGATCGAGAAGATCGCGGAGTCACGGAGCCGGCCGTCCTCGCCCGGTACCCATGAGCGGGACCAGTTCCGCAGTACGCCCTCGAAGCGGGCTCCCGCTCTTTCGATGGCGGCCCGTGAACGGCCGTTGCGCGCGTCCGTCTTCAGGTCGACGCGTGCCACGTCCCAGTTCTCGAACGCGTGCCGGAACAGCAGGTACTTGGCCTCGGTGTTCAGCCCGGTGCCCTGGGCGGATGCCGCGAGCCAGGTGAAGCCGACCTCGATCGCGCACAGGCCCTCGCCCTCCGGCCACGGCCGCGGGTCCCAGTAGGCCGTGACCCCGACCGCACGTCCCGACGCCCGGTCCACCTGTGCGTACGGAGCCAGCTTCCCCTCGGCGGCGCGGGCGAGCTGGGCGTCGATGTACCCGCCGACCTCCGCCGCCGTCGGCACCCAGGTGAACCGGTACGAGCCACGGTCCTCCTCCGCCGCGGCGGCGAGATCCGGCGCGTGACGCCGGTCCAGCGGCTCCAGGCGCACGAGCGAGCCCTCCAGAACTGGGCCGTCCAGCGTGAAACCCATCGATCACCCGTCCAGTGCGCACACGTTGTCGGGGCCCGGCCGGACCCGGCCGCCCACGGTTCCAGAGTCGTGGCCGTCCTGTCGCGCGAATTCAGCGTGGGTTCCGGTCCGTGGACACCTTCTTGACGCCCCCGTCGTCCCCCTGGCACCGTCCATGACCATGAGGACTTCCGCCGATCACCGCTGCGCGTACGTCGCGCTGGTGGAGCGGCGCCATGTCGACCTGTGCCGGCAGTCCAGCGCCATCTGTCGCTGAGCCCACGGTCTCCCCACCTCGTTTCCTCCGTTCTCCCCTTAGGTGTCCCCTTCGCGGGCCCCCTCTGCCCCAAGGAACCACCGCATGCCCGAAATATCCCGCCGTACGTTCGGTGGCCTGGTCGGTGGCGGTGCCGTCACCGCCGTTTCCGCCGCCGGTGCCGCCCCCGCCGCTGCCGCCTCCGCCGAGCGCCCGTTCCAGGCCCGTGACGCCGGACAGCACGGCAGGCGCCGCCCCAACTTCCTGGTCATCCTCGGTGACGACCTCGGCTGGGCCGACCTCTCCTCCTACGGCGCCCCGCACATCAGGACGCCCCACCTGGACCGGCTGGCCCGGCAGGGCGTCCGGTTCACCGATGCCTACTCGGGGTCCGCCACCTGCTCGCCGACACGGTTCAGCCTGTACACCGGGCGCTATCCGGGCCGTACGCCGGGCGGGCTCGCCGAGCCCATCGCGAACAGGACGCAAGGACTCGACCCCGAACACCCCACACTCGCCTCCCTGTTGAAGAAGTCCGGCTACGCCACCGCGCTAATCGGCAAGTGGCACTGCGGCTGGCTGCCCGACTACAGCCCCACCAGGTCGGGGTGGGACGAGTTCTTCGGCAATCACGGCGGTGTGCTGGAGTACTTCTCCAAGCTGGGGCAGCTCGGCGACCACGACCTCTACGAGGGCGACGCCGAGTACCAGGACCTGCGGTACTACACGGAGGTCCTGACCGAGCGGGCCGTCGAGTACGTCGGCCGGGACCACGGTGCCAAGCCCTGGCTGCTCAACCTCAACTTCACGACCCCGCACTGGCCCTGGCTCGCCGAGGGCGACGAGGCGACCGGTGCCGAGATCGCCGCGAAGATCCGGGCCGCGAAGAGCCAGGCCGACGTCACCAAGGCCCTCAACCACTACGACGGCGGCTCGGTCGAGAAGTACACGCAGATGGTGCAGAGCCTGGACGCGGCCGTCGGCGAGGTGCTCGCCGCCCTGCGCCGGTCGGGGCAGGAGGAGAACACGCTGGTGTACTTCGCCAGCGACAACGGCGGGGAGCGCTGGTCGTACCTGTGGCCGCTGAGCGGTGAGAAGTTCGTGCTCCAGGAGGGTGGCATCCGGGTGCCGACCATCGTGCGCTGGCCTGCGGGAATCGACGGCCGTCAGGTCAGTCACGAGCCGAACCTCTCCCCCGACTGGACGGCGACCTTCCTGGAGCTGGGCGGCGCCCGGCCCGACCCTGCCTACCCGCTGGACGGGACGAGTCTCGCCGGGTACCTGCTGCGGGGCCAGGAGCTGCCCGAGCGGGACCTGTTCTGGCGGGTGCGGGCCAACCGGGCGCTCCGGCGCGGGGATTGGAAGTACTACCAGGACGCCGCCAAGACCGACCACCTGTACAACCTGGCCGCCGACCAGCGCGAGCAGGCCGATCTGGCCCCCGACAAACCCGAGTTGCTCGCCGAGCTGAAAGCCGCGTGGGAGACGATCGCGAACGGGCTGCTGCCGTATCCGAGTTAGGGCCTGTGCAGGTTGGTCAGGGTCTGTGCGGGTCAGGTCCTCTGCGGGTCAGGTCCTCTGCGGGTCAGGGTACGACTTCTCGAACACGCAGGTCGTAGGACCTTCGGCCGACCGGGTTCGGGTCAAAACTCGGTAGGCACTGTCAGTGGTGGTTTGTAGGCTCGGATCGATGCCCACGACACGTGCAACCGCAAAGGACCCCGAGGTCCACGCCGGCCGTTCCGCCGTACGCACTCTGCTGCGCCTGTGGCCCTATGTGCGGCCGGTGCGCGCACGGCTGTTCACAGCCGCCTTCGTCGCGGTCCTCGCGTCCTGTATGGGGTTGGTGATCCCGCTCGTCCTGAAGTGGATGGTGGACGGGCCGATCGCCGACCGTGACTCGCGCGGTGTGTGGTTCGGGGCGCTGTGGCTGCTGCTCCTCGGGCTCGGGGAGGCGCTGTTGTTCGGGCTGCGGCGGTGGCTGGTGGCCCGGCCGCTGGCCGGGGTCGAGGCAGCGATGCGGGCGGCTCTGTACCGGCGGCTCCAGCGGCTGCCTGTCGCCTTCCACGACCGGTGGCCGTCAGGGCAGTTGCTGTCCCGGGCGACGTCGGACCTGATGCTGCTGCGGATGTTCCTCGCGTTTCCGCTGACGTTCCTGTTCGTCAACGCGGTGACGATCCTCGTCGGCGTGATCATCATGCTGGCCCAGGACTGGTCGCTGGGGCTGGTGATCCTGGGGCCCGCCATCCCCGTCCTGATCGTGTGCATCGTCTTCGAGCGGCGCTACCACCTCGTGGCCCGGCGCGCACAGGACCAGGTGGGCGACCTGACGACGGTCGTCGAGGAGAGCGTGCTCGGCATCCGGATCATCAAGGGGTTCGGACGACACAGGAGTCAGGCGCGGGCGTTCCGTGAGCTGTCGGGGACGTTGCGCGGGACCGAGTTGCACAAGGCCCGGCTGCTGTCGGCGATCTGGGCGGTGATCGTCACGCTGCCGGAGCTGGCGATCGGGTCGGCGCTCGTGCTGGGGACCGTGCAGGTCGCCGACGGTGATCTGTCGGCCGGCACGCTGGTCGCCTTCCTGTCGACGGCCCTCGCCCTGCGCTGGCCCGTCGACTCCATCGGCTTCCTCCTCGCGATGAGCCAGGACGCGGCCACCGCCACGGAACGGTACTTCGAGGTGATGGACGAGGATCCGGAGGGTGAGGGGGAAATGCTCCACCCCGGTGCTCATCACCCTGCCTCTGCCTCCGATTCCTCGGGCGCCGACCGCGGGCTCCGCTTCCACGACGTCTCCTTCCGGTATCCCGACGCCCCCGCCGACTCCCCTCCCGTCCTCGACCGCGTCGACCTCCACATCCGGCCCGGCGAGTCCATGGCCCTCGTCGGCACGACCGGCAGCGGCAAGACCACGCTCACGGCGCTCGTCCCCCGGCTGCACGAGGTGACCTCGGGGCGCATCACCCTCGACGGGCACGACATCTCCGCCCTGCCCAGGGAAGAGCTGCGTGCCCTGGTCGCCGTCGCCTTCGAGGAACCCACCCTCTTCTCGGCGAGCGTCGGCGCCAACGTCCTCATGGGGGCCCAGGATTCCGCCGGCGAGGCCGAGTTGCGCCACGCGCTCTCCGTGGCGCAGGCCGATTTCGTGCACTCGCTTCCGCAGGGGTCGGACACCCAGGTCGGTGAGCAGGGCCTCAGTCTGTCCGGCGGCCAGCGGCAGCGGCTCGCGCTGGCCCGGGCGGTCGTGGGCAAGCCCCGGTTCCTCGTCCTCGACGACCCACTGTCCGCGCTGGACGTGCACACGGAGGCCGCCGTCGAGGCCGCGCTGCGCCGGGTCCTCGCCGACACCACGGCCCTGATCGTGGCGCACCGCCCGTCCACGGTCCTGCTCGCCGACCGCGTCGCCCTCCTGTCCGGCGGCCGGATCGCCGCCGTGGGCACGCATCACGAACTCCTGCGGACGAACGCCGAGTACGCCTGGCTGATGGCCGGCGCGGACGAGAGGACCGACCGCGGCGACACCCCCCACGGCACCGACAGCACCGACAGCTTCGAGGAGGCCGCCCGATGACGGCGCCCACGACCACCGCGCCGACCCCCGACGACGAACAGCCCCCCGGGCCGAACACTGGCCCGGGCACCAGGCCGGACACCAGGCCGGACGCCGATCTGAACGCCGACCCGGACACCGGCCAGAACGCCGCGCCGAGCACCAGGCCGGACGCCGGACCGGACAACGGGCAGGACGCCGCGCGGCACGCAGGACCGGATGCCGCGCCGAGCGCCAAGCCGAACATCGGACCGAACACCCAGCTGAACGCCGACCCGGACACCGGCCAGAACGCCGCGCCGAACGCCAGGCCGAACACCGCCCCGGACACCATGTCGGACACCCAGCCGGACACCGACCCGGACGCCAAGCTGGTGTCCGACACGGGCACCGCGCCGGACGCCAAAGGCGCCCCCGCCGCTCCCCGGCCCTCCGCCCCCGCCGACCCCTTCGACCAGGACGACCTGCCCACCCCCAAGGGCGCCACCGCGAACCTGCTCCGGTCCCTCCTCGCCCCGATGAAGGGGCGCGTCGCCCTGACCGCCGTACTTCTGCTGCTCCAGCAGGCGGCCGTCCAGGCGGGCCCGCTGCTCGTCGCGTACGCCATCGACCGTGCCGTACCGGCCCTTCGCGACCACGACAACGGGCCGCTCGTCGGCGTCGGGGTCGGTTATCTGCTCTGCGCGCTGGCCTCGGGCGCGCTGCAGTACTGGTTCGTCTCCGCCGCCGCCCGGGTGAGTCAGGACGCGCTGCTCGATCTGCGCGGGCGTATCTTCCGGCACGCGCAGGCCCTCAGCCTCGACTTCCATGAGCGCTACACCTCGGGCCGTCTGATCTCCCGTTCCACGGCGGACGTCGAGTCGCTGCGCGAGCTGCTGAACGACGGGCTCCAGGAACTCGTCACCATCGCCCTGTCGTTCGCCTACATCTCGGCCGTCCTGCTCTGGCTGGATCTGAGCCTCGGCGCGCTCGCCGTCGCCTCCTTCGTGCCGCTGTACCTCCTCGTCCGGCTCTACCGGCGCCGGGCCGGCCGGGTGTACGGACTGCGGTCCACCGCGATCGCCTCCGTCATCGTCAAGTTCGTCGAGACGATGAACGGCATCCGGCCGGTGCGCGCGTTCCGCCGCGAGGCCGCCAACGACGCGGAGTTCGAGGCTCTCAACCGGCATCACGAGCGGAAGAACGGCGACGCGATCCTGGAGATGGCCCGCTATGTCGTCGGCTCCCGGGTCGTCGCCAACTCCGCTGTCGCCGCGATGGTGTTGTGGGGCGCCCACCGGGTCGCGGACGGCACGCTGGAGCTGGGTGTGCTGGCCGCCGCCGTGCTGTACCTGCGCCGGTTGTACGACCCCATCGACCGGCTCGGCATGTTCCTCAACTCGTACCAGTCGGCCACCGCCTCCCTGGAGAAGATCTCCGGGCTGCTCGCCCAGGTGCCCTCGGTCCCGGAGCCGTCGACTCCGCGCGAGCTTCCGGTACTCGAGTCCGAGCACCCGGGTCGTGAGGTCGTCTTCGACGGGGTCCGGTTCGCCTACCGCACCGGCGGCGAGGTGCTTCCCCGCTTCGACCTCACCCTCCCGGCCGGGCAGACCGTCGCGGTCGTCGGCTCGACCGGCGCCGGCAAGTCCACCCTGGCCAAGCTGCTCGCCCGCTTCTACGACCCCACCGAGGGACATGTCCGCCTCGACGGCGTCGAGCTGCGCGACCTGTCGGGCACCGATCTGCGGCGCGGGGTCGTGATGGTGACGCAGGAGGCCTTCCTGTTCTCCGGCAGCGTCGCCGACAACATCGCCGTCGGCGCCCCGGACGCCCCGCGCGAGGAGATCGAGCGCGCGGCCAAGGCGATCGGCGCCCACGACTTCATCACCGCGCTGCCCGAGGGCTACGACACGGACGTACGCAAGCGAGGTGGCCGTATCTCCGCCGGGCAGCGCCAACTGGTCGCGTTCGCACGGGCGTTGCTCGCCGATCCGGCAGTGTTGATCCTCGACGAGGCGACCAGTTCGCTCGACATCCCGGGTGAACGGGCCGTGCAGCGCGCGATGTCGACGGTCCTGAAGGGGCGTACGGCCGTCGTGATCGCACACCGGCTGTCGACCGTCGAGATCGCCGACCGGGTGCTGGTGATGGAGCACGGGCGGGTCGTCGAGGACGGCGCCCCGGCCGAACTCATCGCCGGTACGGGCCGGTTCGCGGACCTGCACCGGGCCTGGCGGGACAGCCTGGCGTGAGGTCGTGAGTGTGTGCGTGATCTTGCAGGCGCAGGACGGGACGGGGACAGGACGGGGGACGAGAAGGTAATGATCGACGCGTACGAGGATCCAGGCACGCCCGACTCCCGCGGCCCCGCCCGCTATCTGGTGTGGCTGGTGCGGCAGCAGTGGCGGCGGTCCGCGGTCGGGGCGCTGCTGGCCAGTACCTGGACGACGTTGATGGCGCTGTCGCCGTATCTGATGTCCCGGGCCGTCGACGACGGTCTCGAACCGGGCGACCAGGCCGTGCTGGCCGGCTGGGCGGGCGCGATGCTCGCCGCCGGGACGTTCAGTGCGTGGCTGAGCATCATGCGGCACCGCACGATGACCCGCATCCGGATGGACGCCAACTTCCGTACGGTCAAGGTCGTGGTCGGGCAGGCCGTGCGGCTGGGGGCCGCGCTGCCCCGGCAGGTCGGGGCAGGGGAGGTCGTCACGATCGGCGTCGGCGATGTGACGACGATCGCCCAGTCTCTGACCTTCGTCGGGCCCGGCATCGGCTCGATGGTCTCCTACAGCGTGGTAGCCGGACTGCTGTTGTCGGTGTCGCCGACGCTCGCCGCCGTGATCCTGCTCGGGGTGCCCGTCCTCGCCGTGCTCGTCGGACCGCTGCTCGGGCGGCTCCAGGGCGTGGAGTCGTCGTACCGGGAGCGGCAGGGCGTCCTGACCGCCCGGATCGGGGACCTCTCGGGTGGACTGCGGGTCCTCAACGGCCTTGGCGGGAAAGGGCTGTTCGCCGACGCCTTCCGGCGTGACTCGCGCCGCCTCCAGGAGCAGGGGTACCGGGTCGGGGCCGTGAGCAGCTGGATCCAGGCGCTCGGGGTCGGGCTGCCCACGCTGTTCCTGGCCGTGGTGACCTGGCTCGCGGCCCGGCTGGCCGCCCAAGGGGCCATCACCGTGGGCGAGTTGGTGTCGGTGTACGGCTATGTCGCCGTGCTGATCATGCCGGTGGCGTTCTTCATCGAGTGCGGTTTCCAGATCAGCCGCGCCCTGGTGGCCGCCCGACGGGTCGTACGGTTCCTGGCACTTGAGCCGGACGACGACAGCGGCGGCCCGGGGGTGGACGCGCCCGCGTCGCCGTCCGAGCTGCACGACCCCGACTCCGGCGTGACCGTCGTGCCGGGGCGGCTGACCGCGCTCGCCGGTGCCCGGCCCGCCGATGCCGCCGCGGTCGTCGACCGGCTCGGCAGGTTCGCGCCGTCGGCGGCGACCTGGGGCGGCGTACGGCTCGACGCGGTCGCCCTCGCCCAGGTGCGCGCCCGCATCCTGGTCGCCGACAACGAGGCCGACCTGTTCGCCGGGACCCTGCGCGAACTGGTCTCCGGGCGCGGGGAGCCGGGCGAGGAGGCCATCGCGCGGGCGGTGCGCGCGGCAGTCGCCGACGACATCGTCCTCGGGCTGCCGGAGGGGCTGGACTCGGCGATCGACGCGCAGGGCCGCAACCTCTCCGGTGGGCAGCGCCAGCGCGTACGACTGGTGCGGGCGCTGCTCGCCGACCCCGAGGTACTGCTCGCCGTCGAGCCGACCTCGGCGCTGGACGCGCACACCGAGGCCGCCGTCGCGGACCGGCTGCGCGCGGAGCGGGGCGAGCGCACGGACCGGACGACCGTCGTGGCCTCCACCTCACCGCTGATGCTGGACCGGGCGGACACCGTGTACTACCTGGTCGACGGCAAGGCGGCGGCCGTCGGCAGTCATCAGCGGCTGCTCGCGGAGGAACCGGGATACCGGGCCCTGGTGGCGCGCGACACGGACGAGCCGGACGAGCTGGACGAGGAAGAGGGCCCGACCGACCTGGCGGGCGACGAGGGCCTGGCGAGTGTCGAGGAGTCCGTACGGTGAGTGCCCAACTGCCCATCGCCTCGGCGGCCGACGTACGCCGGGCCGCCGTCCGGCTGATCCGCGCCGACACCCGTGCCTTCGTCGCGCTTCTGCTGTTGAACTCGCTGGCCGCCGGTGCCGGGCTCGTCGCGCCCTGGCTGCTCGGGCGGATCATCGACGAGGTGCGGGCGGGTGCCGGGGTCTCGGTCGTGGACCGGCTCGGGCTGGTCATCGTGGGGTGCGCGGTGGGCCAGTTGCTGCTGGCGCGCTGGGCACGGAACGTGGGCTACCGGTTCGGGGAGCGGACGCTCGCGCGGGTGCGGGAGGAGTTCGTGGACCGGGCGCTCGCGCTGCCCGCGTCGGTGGTGGAGCGGGCCGGGACCGGCGATCTCACGGCCCGGGGGACGGCCGACGTCGGCACGGTCGGCACGACGTTGCGTGATGCCGGGCCGGATCTGCTCATCGCCTCGGTGCAGTGTCTGTTCATCGTCGGCGCCGTGTTCGCGCTCGATCCGCTGCTCGGCCTGGCCGCTGTGCTCGCGCAGAGCGGCATCTGGTTCGCGCTGCGCTGGTATCTGCGCCGGGCGCGCACCGCCTATCTCGCGGAGGGTTCCGCGAACTCCGAAGTGGCTGAAATTCTCTCGGCGACCGCGTCGGGGGCGCGCACGGTCGAGGCGTTCGGGCTGGCGGAGCGGCGGGTGGCGGTGAGCCGGGAGGCGCTGGACCACTCCCGGCTCAGGCGTCTGCACACGCTGTATCTGCGGACCGTGTTCTTTCCGCCCGTGGAGGTGTCGTACGTCCTTCCCGTGGTCGTCGTGCTGGTGGTGGGCGGCGCGTTGCACGGGCGGGGGGCGATCAGTCTGGGCGCGGTCGTGGCGGCTGCCCTGTATCTGCGGCAGTTGGAGGCGCCGCTCGACGAGGTGCTGACGTGGATGGAGCAACTGCAGTCCAGCAGTGCCTCGTTCGCGCGGGTGGAGGGACTCGGGCGGGCGCCGAAGGGCGGGTCGGAGGCTTCCCCTGTGCCGGTGGGCGACCGGATCGACGTGACGGGGGTGCGGTACGCGTACGACCGTGGGGGCGAGGTCCTGCGCGGGGTCGATCTGACGGTGCGGCCGGGTGAACGCCTCGCGGTGGTGGGGCCGTCGGGTGCGGGCAAGACGACGTTGTGCCGGTTGCTGGCGGGGATCGACGAGCCGCGTTCGGGCACGGTGACGGTGGGCGGCGTACCGATCTCCTCGCTCGGGCCCGAGGAGCTGCGGCGGCAGGTCGTGCTCGTCACGCAGGAGCACCATGTCTTCCTGGGCACGGTCCGGGAGAATCTGCTGATCGCCGAACCGGACGCCACGGACGCCGAGTTGTGGGCCGCGCTGGCCGCTGTCGGCGCGGCCGGCTGGGTGCGTGAGCTGCCGGCCGGGCTGGACACCGGGCTGGGCCCCGACGGGGAGTCGACCGACGGTTCGCGGGCCCAGCAACTGGCGCTGGCCCGTGTGGTGCTGGCCGACCCGCACACGCTGATCCTGGACGAGGCGACGGCGTTGCTCGATCCGGCGACCGCACGTCATACGGAGCGCGCGCTGGCCGCCGTACTCGAAGGGCGGACGGTGATCGCGATCGCGCACCGGCTGCACACCGCGCACGACGCGGACCGGGTGGCCGTGATGGAGGGCGGGCTGATCACCGAACTCGGCACGCACGAGGGTCTGGTGGCGGCGGACGGGGCGTACGCGGCTCTGTGGCGGTCGTGGCACGGGGAGCAGTAGCCAGGCTTCGGCAGAGAAGATCGATTCAATGCAAAGATTGAATAGCCCGTATACCGAACATGACCAACCGGACAACGAACCTTTTCCAGCCAACTTATTGACGCGGTCCTGACAGCGTACGGCCCCGCCTGCCACTCTTCCCACGGCGACTTCACAGCAACTCCACAGCAACACCGCTGTGTTCGTCGTCGCGATCCGCACGCACCTGTTCTGCCCCGAACGGACGACCACCGTTCGGTCCCCCCTGGCCGTTCGACCGGCGGCCACGCAGAAGGAGTCAGTGTTGAGACGCCAGCCCCACAGACGCGCCCCCCACGCCACCTCCACCGAGTTCTCCCGCTCCGCCCAGCGACGGATCGCCACCGGCGCCCTCGTCGCGGTGACCGCCCTACTGGCAGCGGCAGTCCAGTCCGGTGCCGCCACCGCAGCCCCGGTGAAGGCACCGTCGGCCGCGGGCAAGGTCATACCGGGCGCCGAGTCCGTCAAGCTGTCCCCCGCGCAGCGCGCCGCACTGCTGGCCGAGGCCAATTCCACCAAGGTGGAGACAGCCCGGGAACTCGGCCTGGGCGCCAAGGAGAAGCTCGTCGTCCGTGACGTCCTCAAGGACGGCGACGGCACCGTGCACACCCGGTACGAGCGCACGTACGACGGACTCCCCGTCCTCGGCGGCGACCTGATCGTCGACACCGCCAAGTCGGGTGTCACGGAAGGCGTCGTGAAGGCGGCCCGGGCCACCATCAAGGTCGCGACGACGAAGGCCTCGCTGCCCGTCGCGAAGGCGGAGAAGCAGGCGCTGACCGCCGCGAAGGCCGAGTCGAAGAGCCCGAGGCTCACCAAGGAGCCCAGGAAGGTCATCTGGGCCGGTTCGGGCACCCCGGTGCTCGCGTTCGAGACGGTCGTCGGCGGTCTCCAGCACGACGGCACCCCGAACGAGCTGCACGTCATCACCGACGCGGCCACCGGCAAGAAGCTCTTCGAGTACCAGGGCGTCGAGACCGGCACCGGCAACACGGTGTACAGCGGCGCGGTCGCCCTCACCACCACGCAGTCGGGTTCGACGTACAACCTGACCGACGGCGCGCGCGGCGGCCACAAGACGTACAACCTGAACCGCGGCACCTCCGGCACCGGCACCCTCTTCTCGGGCCCGGACGACATCTGGGGCAACGGCCTCGCGTCCAACCTGGAGTCGGCCGGCGCCGACGCCCACTACGGCGCGGCGCTCACCTGGGACTACTACAAGAACGTCCAGGGCCGCACCGGCATCAAGGGCGACGGCGTGGCCGCGTACTCGCGCGTCCACTACGGCAACGCGTACGTCAACGCCTTCTGGCAGGACAGCTGCTTCTGCATGACGTACGGCGACGGATCGGGCAACACCAACCCGCTGACCTCGATCGACGTGGCCGGCCACGAGATGACGCACGGCGTCACCGCCAACACCGCGGGCCTCAACTACAGCGGTGAGTCCGGCGGTCTCAACGAGGCCACCTCGGACATCTTCGGCACCGCTGTCGAGTTCTACGCGAACAACTCCTCCGACGTCGGTGACTACCTCATCGGCGAAGAGATCAACATCAACGGCGACGGCACGCCGCTGCGCTACATGGACAAGCCGAGCAAGGACGGCGGCTCGGCGGACAGTTGGTACTCGGGCGTCGGCAACCTGGACGTGCACTACTCGTCCGGCCCGGCGAACCACTTCTTCTACCTGCTGAGCGAGGGCAGCGGCGCCAAGACCATCAACGGCGTCAGCTACAACTCGCCCACCTCGGACGGGCTCGCGGTGACCGGCATCGGCCGGGACAAGGCGGAGAAGATCTGGTTCCGCGCGCTCAGCACGAAGTTCACGACGACCACCAACTACGCGGCGGCCCGCACCGGCACCCTCGCGGCGACCGGTGAGCTGTACGGCACGACCAGCGCCGAGTACACGGCCGTGCAGAACGCGTGGGCCGGTATCAACGTCGGTACGCGTCCGGGCGGTGGTGGCGGTGGCACCGGCACCTCCTTCGAGTCCGCGACCGTCGTATCGATTCCGGACAACGGCGCTGCCGTGACCTCGTCGCTCGCGGTCACCGGCATCACCGGGAACGCGCCGACCAACCTGGTGGTCACGCCGAACATCACGCACACCTGGCGCGGCGACCTCGTCGTCGACCTGGTGGCGCCGGACGGCTCGGTCTACAACCTGAAGCCGTTCAGCTCCTCGGACTCGGCGGACAACGTGACCGAGGCGTACACGGTCAACGCGTCCTCCGAGGTCGCCAACGGGACCTGGGTGTTGAGGGTCCAGGACAAGGCGGCGCAGGACACCGGCAAGATCAACGGCTGGAAGATCACCTTCCCGTCCGCCTGAACACACAGCGGTTAAGGGCCCGTTCGAGCCCCGTTCAGGACCCGTAATCGGCAGGGCGCCGTCCCGGTGGATCAACTCCCCGGGGCGGCGCTTCCTTTGCGGCCCTTGTACTGCGCTTTTGTTGGCACCGTGCTCGATCTTTGTTCTCGCTTTACCACGATCGCGTCGTGTTACATGCATGAAACGTTCGGCTGACAGTCGATTTTCGGCCAACATCACTTTGGGGTCCTGACATGTACGCGGCCCCAATGTCACTCTTCCAACGCACGCCGCAGCAGCACTCCAACTTCACAAGTACTTCCGGGTGATCACCCCAAGACCGCCCGGAACCCCCACAAAAGGAGTTCGCGTGACCCCCCTCTACGCGCGTCACAAGCGCACCACGCTCGCCATCGCCACCGCCGTCGCGGCCGGAGCCCTCCTCTCCTCCGGTCTGACCACCGGCGCCTCCGCGCAGAGCGAGCCGGCCGGCACCCAGGCCAAGGTCTCCGCCGTCCCGGTCACGCTGTCCCCCGCCGCGCGCACGGCCCTCATCAAGGAAGCCGCCGCCGAAGCCCCGGCGACCGCCCACGAGATAGGCCTCGGCGCCAAGGAGAAGCTCGTCGTCCGTGACGTCCTCAAGGACGCCGACGGCACCGTGCACACCCGGTACGAGCGCACCTACGCGGGTCTGCCGGTCCTCGGCGGCGACCTCGTCGTGCACGAGAACGCGGCCGGTGTGACCAAGGGCGTGACCAGAGCGCACAACGCGGCCATCAAGGTCGCCGACCTCACCCCCGAGGTCACCACGGCCGCCGTCGAGAAGCAGGCCGTCACGCTCGCCAAGAAGGCCGGCTCCACAAAGTCGGAGGCGTCCAACGCCCCCCGCAAGGTGATCTGGGCCGCCTCGGGCACCCCGACCCTCGCCTACGAGACCGTCGTCGGCGGCCTCCAGGAGGACGGCACCCCGAACGAGCTGCACGTCATCACCGACGCGGCCACCGGCAAGAAGCTGTACGAGTACCAGGGCATCGAGACCGGCACCGGCAAGAGCCTGTACTCGGGCACGGTCTCGCTGAGCACGACGCTGTCGGGCTCGACGTACCAGCTGACCGACGGCACGCGCGGCAGCCACAAGACGTACAACAAGGCGCACGCCACCACCACGTCCGCCGGCACCCTGTTCACCGACGCCGACGACACCTGGGGCACCGGCGCGGCGTCCAGCTCGACCACCGACCAGACCGCGGCTGTCGACGCCGCGTACGGCGCGCAGACGACGTGGGACTTCTACAAGAACACGTTCGGCCGCTCCGGCATCAAGAACAACGGTGTCGCCGCCTACTCCCGCGTCCACTACGGCAGCGCGTACGTCAACGCGTTCTGGGACGACAGCTGCTTCTGCATGACGTACGGCGACGGCGAGAGCAACACGCACCCGCTCACCTCGCTGGACGTGGCCGGCCACGAGATGACCCACGGCGTCACCGCCAACACGGCCGGCCTGAACTACTCGGGCGAGTCCGGCGGCCTGAACGAGGCCACCTCGGACATCTTCGGCACGGCCGTCGAGTTCTACGCGGCGAACTCCTCCGACGTCGGTGACTACCTCATCGGCGAGGAGATCGACATCAACGGCGACGGCTCGCCGCTGCGTTACATGGACCAGCCGAGCAAGGACGGCGGCTCGGCCAACTACTGGTCGTCCACCGTCAAGAACCTCGACGTCCACTACTCGTCGGGTCCCGCGAACCACTTCTTCTACCTTCTCTCCGAGGGCAGCGGTTCGAAGACGATCAACGGGGTCAGCTACAACTCCCCGACGTACAACAGTTCCACGCTCACGGGCATCGGCCGCGCCAAGGCCGTCCAGATCTGGTACAAGGCGCTGACCACGTACATGACGTCGACGACCAACTACAAGGGCGCCCGCACGGCGACCCTGTCGGCGGCCTCGGCCCTGTACGGCGCCAGCAGCACGGAGTACGCGGCCGTGAACGCGGCCTGGGCCGCGGTCAACGTCACCGCGTGACAAGTGGCGCGTGACACACGCCGCTCGGTATGAGCGGCAGGTGAGCAGGTGACCGGCGGGGCGGTACCCGGAGCGAAGGCATTTCCGGGTACCGCCCCGCCGTACGTGTGTCCGAATCCCGCACCCCGCCGCACGGCCACCCGCACCCCCCGCCCTACCCTTGGGCCCCATGTCCTTCACGTACGCGGACGTCGGCGCGACGCGCGACCGCGGCTTCCGTTGCCCGCCCGGCTTCCGCCCCATGCATGTGCGCACCCGCCTCGGCGAGGGCGAGGCAGTCTTCCGGCGGGCCGCCGAGGCCGTCCTCACCTGGGAGATGCACCGTGCGATGGGCGTGGGCATCGACGCGAGCTCCGAACGGGCCGCCCCGGACGTCGACGTGACGGTCACCCTCGCCGGCGTCATAAAGGCCCCCTGCCGCGTGGTCTGGACGGTGGAGGAATACCGCCGCGCCGGCTGGGCGTACGGCACGCTGGCCGGTCACCCCGAGTCCGGCGAGGAGTCGTTCGTCGTGGACCGCACGGGCGACGGCACGGTGTGGCTGACGATCAGCGCGTTCAGCCGCCCCGCGAAGTGGTACGCCAAGGCGGGCGGGCCCGCGACGCGTGGGTTCCAGCATGCTTATGCACGGCGGTGCGGGGTGGTCCTGCGGCGGCTGTGCGGGGGATACGAAGAGGACTGACGCGGACTCACACGGACCGGCGGGCACCGGCCGAGCGCTGGTCGAGCACTGACGGGGACTCACACGGGCCGAGACGACCGGGCGACTGCGCGAATTCCGACCCGCGGAACCGGCCCAACCCTTCGTTTCGCACAGGCGTGCTGCGCTAATCTCTCGATCTCACGTGCCACCCGAGAGACCAGGGCCCTCATGCCACCCCAGCACCCCAGCCGCACCGAAGAGTTGGCCTACGCGGCGGCCGGTATGGAACCGCCTCCCGTGGTCCCGCTGCGCAGGAACGATCCGAGGCAGGCCGGCCCGTACCTGTTGGAGTCGTTGCTCGGCAGCGGCGGCATGGGCCGGGTCTATCTGGGCCGGGACACCACCGGCGGGACGGGTCTGGCCGCCGTGAAGGTGATCCGGCCCGAGTACGCGGAGGACCCGCTCTTCCGGAGGCGTTTCGAGCGGGAGGTCGGCGCGCTGGACAGCATCCAGGGCGCGCACATCGTGCGGCTGCTGGGCAGCGGGTGCGAGGAGGACCTGGTCTGGGTCGCCACCGAGTACATACCGGGGCCCACCCTCGCCGACGTCGTCAACGCGCGCGGGCCGATCGATCCGGCGGCGGCCTGGCGGCTGCTCGCCGACGTCGGGCGCGCGATCGAGTCGATCTGGCAGGCGGGGCTCGTCCATCGCGACCTCAAGCCGTCCAACGTGATCCTGGGTGCCGACGGCGCCCGCGTCATCGACTTCGGCGTCGTCCAGGCCCCCGACGGCACCGCGATCACCGTCACGGGCCAGAACGTCGGGACGCCCGCCTACATGTCCCCGGAACAGGCGAGGGGCCGCGAGGTGACCGCCGCCTCCGACGTCTTCTCGCTGGCCTCCACCCTGACGTACGCCGTCACGGGGCACGCGCCGTTCGGTGAGGGGACGGGCGTCGACGTGCTCTTCGGGGTGGCCTTCGAGCCGCCCCGCGAGGAGATCCTCGACCAGGTGGGCGCTGCCGACGCGGAACTCGGCGCGTTCATCCGCACCTGCCTGGACAAGGATCCGGAACGGCGCCCCCTACCGGAGACAGTGTTCAGGACCGCCATCGGGCATCAGTTGTCGGCGCCGGTGCCGTCACCGGCGCCGTCACCCGCGAGCAGGCCCAGACCGAGGGTCCTTCCCGAAGCGCCACCCCGGGCCGCCGAACCCGCCACGCCCGCCACATCCACCACACCCACAGGGCGCGGAAATCGCAGGAGGGTGACGGCGGTTGCCGTCGCCGCGGCGGTCGTCCTGGCCGCCGGGGGCGTCGCCCTGGCACTCAGGGGACTGGACGACGACCCGACATCCGAGGCCACCGGAACCGGTATCGGTACGTCGGCCGCCCCGGAGCTGCTGCCCACCCCGACCACGACGAGGAACCAGGCCGCGTCCGCATCCGCCACCCCGCGCAAGGAACCCTCGCCCACCCCGTCCAAGACGGACGACGCGACGACCCCGCCGGAGTCGAGCCCGACGACCGACCAGAACCCCGCGACACTGGATCTCCGGTCCGCCTCCTGCGCCGCGGAGCTCGCGTCGGGCACCGGCGGTGACTGCGTCGAGGCCCTGCAACTCCTCCTCGGCGGCCACGGCCTGTACGTCACGGTGGACGGCCGGTTCGGGCAGGAGACCCTCGCCGCGGTGAAGGCCTTCCAAACCGAAGCAGGGGTCAGCGTGGACGGCAGGGTCGGCGCCCAGACCAAGGAAGCCCTGTACGCCACGGCCCGCGGGCCGATCCGCACCGGTTCACTGACGGTGGCCGAGAACAACGGCGCCCTGGTCACCAGATGCCTCGATGCCCGCAACAGCCCGACCGTCGGGGTGTGGACCTGCAAGGGCACGTCCACC
Organism: Streptomyces sp. SID12501; assembly: GCF_010550245.1. GTDB lineage: Bacteria > Actinomycetota > Actinomycetes > Streptomycetales > Streptomycetaceae > Streptomyces. Next base: position 135,004 of record NZ_JAAGLU010000012.1, on the reverse strand, counting down.
CAGAAGTGGGCCCTGTACCGCGTTCCCGGTCCGGCCTCCACCTTCCTCGTCGTCAACCAGGGCACCCACCTCTGCCTGGACGCCGACGCGGGCACCGCCGCCCAGAACGGCCAGAAGATCCACGCCCGGCCCTGCGACGGCCTGAGCGCCCAGCACTGGCAGCTCGGCGACGCCGGCGAGTACGTCGGCCAGTCACTGATCAGCGTCCCGGACGGCTTCTGCCTGGACGCGGAGGCCGCCACCTCCGGGCAGGAGGGCCGCGCGACGCAGGGGTGGAGCTGCGCGGACAACTCCAACCAGGCGTGGAACTGGTCCTGACGCATCGCCAGGACCAGTCAGAGCCAGACGCCGCGGGTCACCGCATCAGAACCCCCGCGCCCTCCCCCAGCTCCTCCGAGGGCACCGCCACCAGCCCCATCTCCGCGCTGGACGCCAGCAGCCGGTGCGCCGGCAGAATCCGCACCGTGTACCCGTAGGGCCCTGTCCGATGCAGCGACAGCGGCCCCTCGTACAGCCAGCACCCTTCCGGGTCCGGGCCGCCGACGGCCTTCAGGGGCACCGTCGTCGCGTCGGTGATGCTGTCCTGCGAGTCGACCCGCCCGGAGACCGCCTGGACCTCGACGTCGTCCGGGGTGAGTTCACCGAGCCCCACCCGCACCCGGAGCGAGAGCGTGCTCCCCAGTTCCGCCGTCAGGGCCGGGGCGGTCGCCGCCGAGGTCTCCACGTGGTCGACCGTCACCGTGTGCCAGGCGGAGCGGACCCGGGACTTCCAGGCCGCCAACTCCCTTGCCGTGTCCGGGGTCATGGTGCGGTGGGCGCGGGCCGCGGGGGCGTACAGGCGTTCCACGTACTCGCGGACCATACGGCCGGCCAGGACCTTCGGGCCCAGATGGGTCAGGGTCTCGCGGACCATCTCGATCCAGCGGTCGGGCAGGCCCGTCTCGCCGTGCTCGTAGAAGCGCGGGGTGACGCGCTGCTCCAGCAGGTCGTACAGGGCCGCGGCCTCCACGTCGTCCCGGTGGTCGGGGTCGGTGCCCGCGACGCCGTCCGCCGTGGGGATCGCCCAGCCGAAGTCCGGCCGGAACCACTCGTCCCACCAGCCGTCCAGGACCGAGAGGTTGAGGCAGCCGTTGAGCGCCGCCTTCATCCCGCTCGTGCCGCACGCCTCCAGGGGGCGCAGAGGATTGTTGAGCCAGATGTCGCAGCCCGGGTACAGCTTCTGCGCCATCGCCATGCCGTAGTCCGGGAGGAAGACGATGCGATGGCGGACGCGCGGGTCGTCCGCGAAGCGCACCAGCTCCTGGATCAGCCGCTTGCCGCCGTCGTCCGCCGGGTGCGCCTTGCCGGCGATCACGATCTGGATCGGCCGTTCCGGGTGAAGGAGCAGATCCAGCAACCGGTCCCGGTCGCGCAGCATCAGGGTCAGACGTTTGTACGAGGGGACACGGCGCGCGAATCCGATGGTCAGGACGTCCGGGTCGAGCACCCCGTCGATCCAGCCCAACTCCGCCGTACCCGCGCCGCGTTGACGCCAGGAAGCCCGCAGCCGCTCCCGTACCTCCACCACCAACTGCTCACGCAGGGACCGTCGTAGCTCCCAGATGTCCTGGTCGGCGATGTCCGCGACCGCGTCCCACCGGTCCGAGCCGCCGACCGTCAGGGCGTCCTCGGTGCGCTCCGCGCCGATCTGCCGGGCGCCGAGCCTGTACACCTCCGGCGCGACCCAAGTGGGCGCGTGCACACCGTTGGTGACCGAGGTGATCGGGACCTCGGCCGGGTCGAAGCCGGGCCACAGCCCCGCGAACATCTCCCGGCTCACCTGCCCGTGGAGGAGCGAGACCCCGTTGGCCTGGCGGCCCAGCCGCAGGCCCATCACCGCCATGTTGAAGAGGTTCGGCTCGCCGCCCGGGTAGGTCTCCATTCCCAGGTTCAGCACGCGTTCCACGTCGATGCGCGGGAGTTCGGCGTCGGGGCCGAAGTGGCGGGCGACCAGTTCGCGGTCGAAGCGGTCGATGCCGGCCGGGACGGGCGTGTGCGTCGTGAAGACCGTCCCGGCGCGGACCGTCTCCAGCCCCGCGTCGAAGTCCAGCCCCTCGTCGCAGAGTTCGGCGATCCGCTCCAGACCGAGGAAGCCCGCGTGGCCCTCGTTGGTGTGGAACACCTCGGGGGCGGGGTGGCCGGTCAGGCGACAGTACGTCCGGACCGCGCGCACTCCTCCTATGCCGAGCAGCATCTCCTGGAGCAGCCGGTGCTCGCTGCCGCCCCCGTACAGCCGGTCCGTGACGCCCCGCTCGCCGAGGTCGTTCTCCTCCACGTCCGAGTCGAGGAGGAGGAGAGGCACCCGGCCCACCTGGGCCAGCCAGATCCGGGCCCGCAGCGACCGGCCGCCGGGCAGGGCCAGGGAGACCTGGGCCGCTGAGCCGTCGGGTTCCTTGAGGAGGGCGACGGGGAGTTCGTTGGGGTCGAGGACCGGATAGGTCTCCTGCTGCCAGCCGTCCCGGGAGAGCGACTGGCGGAAGTAGCCGTGCCGGTACATGAGCCCGACGCCGATCAGCGGTACGCCGAGGTCGCTGGCCGATTTCAGATGGTCCCCGGCGAGGATGCCGAGGCCGCCGGAGTACTGCGGCAGGGCGGCCATGATGCCGAACTCGGGAGAGAAGTAGGCGACGGCGGCCGGGAGTTCACCCCCCTGACCCTGGCCCTGGTTCTGCGTCTGGTACCAGCGGGTGCCGGTGACGTAGTCGTGCAGGTCGTCGGCGGCCTCGGTGAGGCGGCGCAGGAAACGGCTGTCCTCGGCGAGTTCGGTCAGCCGCTCGGGCGAGAGGCTGCCCAGGAGCCGTACGGGGTCGCACTCCGAGTCGGTCCAGCGCTCGGGGTCGACGGACTGGAAGAGCTCTCGGGTCTCCGCATGCCAGGACCAGCGCAGATTGCGGGCCAGGTCGCTGAGCGGCCGGAGGGGTTCCGGGAGAACGGGACGGACGGTGAACCGACGGATCGCCTTCACATTCCACCTCGGTGGTCGTGCCTTATCAAACCTGTACGTACCGGGACGCACGACCGTGTGCGTCCCGTCATCATCCCCCTGACGGTATCGGTGAGGGCGCGCGGGAACCATGGCGCGTATTACGCGCCCCCGATGAGGGCCGCCTGCCGATATGGCCGATTCCACCCCCGTAGGCCACCTTGTGACACTTCTCCCCGCACGAGAGGCTGCCCGGAAGGCCGCCGGGTGCCGGCGGCCGAGGAGGGGGAACTCCAGGCATGAAACGGACGTGCACCAGACGTCTGCGCTGGGCGGCGGGCCTGACCACGGCGACCGTGCTTTCGGTGCTTTCAATCACCGCACCCGCGCAGGCCGCTCCGGAGGGCCGCATAGCCGGCGCCGGCGCACCCGGCTCCGTCGGCGGAAGTTACCTGGTGACACTCAAGGGAGGTACGTGGGCTCCGTCGGCGGACGGCAAGAGACTCGCCGCGAAGTACGGGGCGAAAATAAGCCACACCTACAGCACCGTCCTCAACGGGTACGCCGTTCGGGCCAACGAGAAACAGGCCAGGCGCCTCGCGGCGGACTCCCGCGTGGCCTCGGTCGCCCAGGACACCCGGATCACGTACGACCGCGCTTCCGAACGCGGCCGGCAGGTTCCGCCGTCCTGGGGCCTGGACCGGATCGACCAGGCCGGCCTGCCGCTCGACGGCAGCTACACCTGGCCGAAGTCGGCGGGCTCGGGCGTCACGGTGTACGTGATCGACACCGGTATCCGGATCTCGCACAAGGACTTCGGCGGGCGGGCGAGCTACGGCTGGGACTTCGTCGGCGACGACAGATGGGCCGGCGACGGGAACGGCCACGGCACGCATGTCGCGGCGACGATCGCGGGCTCGGCCCTCGGCGTGGCGAAGAAGGCCAGGGTCGTCTCCGTACGCGTCCTAGACAACGCGGGCGGCGGCACGACGGCGCAGGTCATCGCGGGTATCGACTGGGTGACGAAGCACGCCAGGAAGCCCGCCGTCGCCAATGTGAGTCTCGGCGGCCACCACAACACCCAGCTGGACACAGCCGTACGGAACTCGATCGCGTCCGGGGTGACGTACACGGTCGCCGCCGGGAACGCCGGGGAGCCGGCGGAGGCCTACTCACCGGCCGGCGTCAAGGAGGCGATCACGGTCGGCGCGACCGGGCCGACGGACGCCCGGGCCGACTTCTCGAACTGGGGACCGGCTCTCGACCTGTTCGCCCCGGGTGTCTCGATCACCTCTGCGTCCTATGCCAGTGACACCGGCCGGGTGACCTATTCCGGTACGTCGATGGCGACGCCGCACGTGGCGGGCGCGGCGGCCCTCTACTTGGCGGAACAACCGAAATCCAGTCCGGCGCAAGTCGCCAAGGCGCTGACGGCTCTGGCGACGTCCGGGAAAGTATCCGACAAGAAGCCCGGTTCGCCGAACAAACTCCTGCATACACCGCTCTCTTAGGGGCACTATGTCGTTGTCGGCCCCGTCCACCGGACGGGGCCGATGTCGTTCGCCGACCTGGCTGATCCTGGGTGCGGACATACGCGTGAGTAGTTGGCAAAGTGCCGGATTGCCTACCCGAATAGGGTGGGAAGGCTCCCCCGGTACACGACTGGGGTACACCACGCAGGACCCCCTCCCCACATCCATCCGCCCGCCCACGTTGACGCGGACAGGAGCGGTAATGCCCGCCACGCACCACTCGTCACCACCCCCGACACCCACCTCCGGCACACCACCGATACGCCCGACGGACACCGCCGTCCCACCGGCCACCCCGGAGACACCCTCTCCGGCCCCGGAGACCCCGTCCGCCGCCCGGCCCACGGCCCCGGAGCAACCCTCCGCCACCGGCCCGACGGCCGCCGACACACGCCCCGCCAAGGGCAGGTCGACCCCGGGCACACCCTCGCTCACGGGCGCCAAGGCCACCCCGGCCACACCCCCGGTCACAGGCAAACCGGCTTCGGCCACACCGCCTGCCACGGACAAACCGGCCCCGGGCACGCCCTCGGTCAACGGCAGGACCACCCCGGTCACACCGCCCGCCACCGGCAAACCGGCATCGGACACCCACTCCGCCACCACCCCTCCGATCACGAAACCGGCCGCAGCCCCCCGGAGCAGCCCGCCCGGCCCCGCCGTCACAGGCACCGCGGTCGGCCGTATCCCCGTCCTGGACGTCCGGCCCCTCGTCACGGGCGGGCGTCGACCGGCGAAGGCAGTGGTCGGTGAGGCCTTCGAGGTCTCGGCCACCGTCTTCCGCGAGGGCCATGACGCGGTCGCCGCCAATGTCGTGCTCCGCGACCCGAAGGGCCGCCCCGGCCGCTGGACGCCGATGCGCGAACTGGCCCCGGGCACCGACCGCTGGGGCGCCACCGTCGAGGCCGACGCGCCCGGTGACTGGACGTACACCGTGGAGGCGTGGGACGACCCGATCAGCACCTGGCGGCATCACGCGGGCATCAAGATCCCGGCCGGGATCGACACGGAACTGGTGCTGGAGGAAGGCGCGCTGCTGTACGAGCGGGCCGCCACCGGCGTACCGAAGAACAAGGGCAAGCGGGACGTGCTCCTGGCCGCCGCCGAAGCCCTCCGGGACGTCGGACGCCCGGCGCCGGCCCGGCTCGCGGCGGCCCTCACCCCAGCCGTGGACAAGGTGCTGCGCCGGTATCCGTTGCGTGAGCTGGTCACGTCGAGTGAGCCGCTGGCGCTGATGGTGGAGCGGGAGCGAGCCCTGTACGGGGCCTGGTACGAGTTCTTCCCGCGCTCCGAGGGCACGCCCGAGCAGCCGCACGGCACGTTCCGGACGGCGGCGCGGCGGCTGTCGGCCATCGCCGAGATGGGCTTCGACGTCCTCTACCTGCCCCCCATCCACCCCATCGGGCACACCTTCCGCAAGGGTCCCAACAACACCCTGTCGGCGTCCGCGGAGGATGTGGGGGTGCCGTGGGCGATCGGCTCCGAGGCAGGCGGCCACGACGCCGTCCACCCGGATCTGGGGACGCTGGAGGACTTCGCCTTCTTCGTCGCCGAGGCGGCCCGGCACGGCCTGGAGGTGGCGCTGGACTTCGCGCTGCAGTGCTCGCCGGACCATCCGTGGGTGCAGAAGTATCCGCAGTGGTTCCATCACCGTCCCGACGGGACGATCGCGTACGCCGAGAACCCGCCGAAGAAGTACCAGGACATCTATCCCATCGCCTTCGACACCGACCTGCCCGGTCTGGTCGCGGAGACGGTGCGGGTGCTGCGGCACTGGATGGGTCACGGGGTGCGGATCTTCCGGGTCGACAACCCGCACACCAAGCCGGTCCTCTTCTGGGAGCAGGTGATCGCGGAGATCAACGGCACCGACCCGGACGTGATCTTCCTGGCTGAGGCGTTCACCCGGCCGGCGATGATGCACACGCTGGCCCAGGTCGGCTTCCAGCAGTCGTACACCTACTTCACCTGGCGCACCACCAAGCCCGAGCTCACCGAGTACCTCACCGAACTGTCGGGTGAGGCGGCGGCGTACATGCGGCCGAATTTCTTCGTCAACACCCCGGACATCCTGCACGAGTACCTTCAGCAGGGCGGCCGCCCGGCGTTCGAGGTGCGTGCCGTGCTGGCCGCGACGCTCTCACCCACCTGGGGCGTCTACAGCGGCTACGAACTGTGCGAGAACGCCCCCCTGCGCGAGGGCAGCGAAGAATACCTGGACTCCGAGAAATACCAACTGCATACCCGTGATTGGGAGTCGGCGGAGCGTGACGGACGTAGCATCGCGCCACTGATCGGCACGCTCAACGCGGTCCGGCGGCGCAGCCCGGCCCTGCGGCAACTGCGTGACCTCCACTTCCACGACGCGGACCAGGAGGCGGTGATCGTCTACTCGAAACGCCGGGGATCGAACACGGTTCTGGTGGTCGTGAACCTCGACCCTCACCACACCCACGAGGCGACGGTCTCGTTGGACATGCCGCAACTCGGCCTGGACTGGCACGAGTCCTTGTCGGTGCGCGACGAGCTCACCGGCGAGACCTACCAATGGGGCAGGACGAACTACGTGCGCCTGGAACCGGGTACGCGCCCCGCGCACATCCTGACCGTCCTGCGACCGTCCACCCCGCAGATCGGAGGGTCACCCACCACATGATCGTCAACGAGCCTGTCCCGGACACCTTCGAGGACACTCCCGCCAAGGACCGGGACCCCGAGTGGTTCAAACGCGCCGTCTTCTACGAGGTCCTCGTCCGCTCCTTCCAGGACAGCAACGGCGACGGAATCGGTGACCTCAAGGGCCTCACCGCCAAACTGGACTACCTCCAGTGGCTCGGCATCGACTGCCTCTGGCTGCCCCCCTTCTTCAAGTCACCCCTGCGTGACGGCGGCTACGACGTTTCCGACTACACCGCCGTCCTCCCCGAGTTCGGCGACCTCGCCGACTTCGTCGAGTTCGTCGACGCCGCCCACCAGCGCGGCATGCGCGTCATCATCGACTTCGTCATGAACCACACCAGCGACCAGCACCCGTGGTTCCAGGAGTCCAGGAACGACCCCGAAGGCCCGTACGGCGACTACTACGTGTGGGCGAAGACGGACGACCAGTACCAGGACGCCCGCATCATCTTCGTCGACACCGAGGCCTCCAACTGGACCTTCGACCCGGTCCGCAAGGAGTACTACTGGCACCGGTTCTTCTCCCACCAGCCGGACCTCAACTACGAGAACCCGGCCGTGCAGGAGGAGATCATCTCCGCGCTGCGGTTCTGGCTCGACCTGGGCATCGACGGCTTCCGTCTCGACGCGGTCCCCTACCTCTACCAGGCCGAGGGCACCAACTGCGAGAACCTCCCGGCGACCCACGACTTCCTCAAGCACGTGCGCAAGGAGATCGACGCCCACTACCCGGACACGGTGCTGCTGGCGGAGGCGAACCAGTGGCCCGAGGACGTCGTCGACTACTTCGGCGACTACGGCAGCGGCGGCGACGAATGCCACATGGCGTTCCACTTCCCCGTCATGCCCCGCATCTTCATGGCCGTGCGCCGTGAATCGCGCTACCCGGTCTCGGAGATCCTCGCCAAGACCCCGGCCATCCCCTCGAACTGCCAGTGGGGCATCTTCCTGCGCAACCACGACGAGCTGACCCTCGAAATGGTCACCGACGAGGAACGCGACTACATGTGGTCCGAATACGCCAAGGACCCGCGTATGCGCGCCAACATCGGCATCAGGCGGCGCCTGGCGCCCCTCCTGGACAACGACCGCAACCAGATCGAACTGTTCACCGCCCTGCTGCTGTCGCTGCCCGGCTCGCCGATCCTCTACTACGGCGACGAGATCGGCATGGGCGACAACATCTGGCTCGGCGACCGCGACGCCGTGCGCACGCCGATGCAGTGGACCCCGGACCGCAACGCCGGGTTCTCCTCCTGCGACCCCGGCCGCCTCGTCCTGCCCACGATCATGGACCCGGTCTACGGCTACCAGGTCACCAACGTCGAAGCGTCCATGTCGTCCCCGTCCTCGCTCCTGCACTGGACCCGGCGCATGATCGAGATCCGGAAGCAGAACCCCGCCTTCGGTCTCGGCTCCTACACCGAGCTGCCGTCCTCCAACCCCGCCGTGATCGCCTTCCTGCGCGAACACAAGGACGACCTCGTCCTGTGCGTCCACAACTTCTCCCGCTTCGCCCAGCCCACCGAGCTGGACCTACGGGCGTTCAGCGGCGCACACCCGGTGGAGCTGATCGGCGGAGTCCGCTTCCCCGCGATCGGCGAACTCCCCTACCTCCTCACCCTCGCCGGCCACGGCTTCTACTGGTTCCGGCTGCGGAAGGACGCGAAGGACGCCGGGTAGAACCTTGGCTTAACCTGCACGTACGTGGTCGTATGGGCCGAACCCCGGCGGGCCGGTTTCTCCCGTCCCGCCCGGGGCACGCATCAGTCACACCCCGCCCCCGGGGAAAGGACGCGCCGCCATGTCGGAAGCCATCACCCGCTCCGCCACGACAAGTCCCGACCTCCTCACGTCCCTGGAACCACTGCTGCGCGAATGGCTGCCCAGACAGCGCTGGTTCGCCGGCAAGGGACGTCCGGTCACGGACTTCTCCCTGGTGGCGGCCACCGAACTACTGCCGGTCACCACACAGCTCGGCCTGTACCACCTCCTCGTACGCGCCCATCAGCCCGCGCTGCAGGGCCTCGGAGACTGCTACCAGCTCCTCATAGGCGCGCGCGAGGCGCTGCCCCCCCGGCTGGCGCCCGCGCTGATCGGACACGTGGACCGGGGCCCACTGACCGGACGGACGGTGTACGACGCCCTGTACGACGCCCGGCCGGCCGAGGTGCTGCTGGAGGCGATGCGGACCCGGGCCCGGATCGGCGCCCTGCGCTTCGACCGCCACGGGGACGGGGACGACAAGGGCACGGCCGGGGACAACGGCGAGAGCGAGATACCGGCGGGGCTGGTGGCCCGGGTGGTGACCGCGGAGCAGTCCAACTCGTCGATCATCTACGGCGATACGTTCATCCTGAAGCTGCTCCGCCGGGTCGTACCGGGCGTCAACCCCGACCTGGAACTGCCGCTGGCGCTGGCCCGCGAGGGCTGCCCCCGGGTACCGGCCCCGGTGGCGTGGATACACACCGACGCGACCGGGACGACCGATCCCGACGCTGAGCTGAACGCCGAGGACAGTTACGTACTCGGCGTCCTCCAGCCCTTCGTGCGGGGTGCCGCCGACGGCTGGGAACTGGCGTTGCGCGAGCTGGCCAAGGGGGAGGACTTCAGCGCGGAGGCGCGAGCGCTCGGGCGGGCCACCGCCGAGGTGCACCTGGCGCTCGCCCGCGCCCTGCCCACCGTGACGCTGGGCCACGCGCAGCTGCGCCCGCTGGTCGACGGCATGATCGACCGCCTCGACGCGGCGGTCCAGACCGTACCGGCCCTCCACCCGTACGCGTCCGGCCTGCGCTCGGCGTACGAGGCACTGGCCGACCTCGCCGCCGAGGGCCGGACCTGGACGGCCCAGCGCATCCACGGCGATCTGCACCTCGGGCAGTGCCTGCGTTCGCCGTCCGGGGAGTGGTCGCTGATCGACTTCGAGGGCGAGCCGTCCAAGCCGCTCGCGGAACGGCGGCTGCCGCAGCCGCCGGCCCGGGACATCGCGGGCATGCTCCGCTCCTTCGACTACGCGGCCCACTCGCTCCACCCCCGGCCGCCCGGCTGGGCGGCACTGTGCCGGGCCGCGTACTGCGCCGGATACGCGGAGACCGCCGGCCGGGACCCGCGTACCGATCCCGTACTGCTGCGGGCGTACGAGACGGACAAGGCGGTGTACGAAGTGGTGTACGAGGCACGGCACCGCCCGGACTGGCTTCCGGTACCCATGTCGGCGGTACAGCGCCTGGCCGCACCCGGCTGACCTCCCGCGTCACCCCGCTCCACCGCCACTCGCCCTACCTCACCTCCGAAAGGCCCCCGCCCGTGACCCCGCACTCCCCGTCCAGCGGCTCGAAGCACCCGAAGAAGAAGACGTCCGCGAAGAAGGACCCTGGGAAGAAGGCGGCGAAGAAGGCGGCGCGGGAAGCAGCGAAGGAGGGGGCGAAGAAGGGAACGAAGGGGTTGGAGAAGAAGGTGGAAGAGACGGTGGAGGCGAAGGCGAAGGCGGCGGAGGCTGCGGAGAAGGTGGCGGAGAAGGTGGAGATCAAGCCGGACACGACGCCTGAGCCGGTGCCCGTGCCGGTGACAAAGCCGGTGCCCGTGCCGGAGCAGTCGACGGAGCCGGAGCCCGTGCCCGCGCCGGGGCAGTCGACGGTCACGGAGTCGTCGCCCCTACCGGAGCCGGTGCCGGAGCCGGTCACGGAGCCCGTACCTGTGCCCGTACCCGTGGCGGAGAAGTCCGCCCCGCGACCGGTGGTCGAGGTCGCTCCGCAGGAGACCGTTCTGCTCCCCTCCCCCGCGCTGGACGCCTCCGACCGCGGGCGGCTGCTGGCCGGCACGCACCACGACCCGCACTCCGTCCTGGGCGCGCACGCGCTGCCGGGTGGGGTCGCTTTCCGGGTGCTGCGGCCGTACGCCCGGTCGGTGACCGTCGTGGCCGGGGATCTGCGGGCCGAGCTGCACGACGACGGCGACGGGTTCTTCTCGGGTGCGCTGCCACTGCGGGGCGTCCCGGAGTACCGGCTGGTCATCGCGTACGAGGGGCAGGTGCAGGAGACCGAGGACGCGTACCGGCTGCTGCCCGCGCTGGGCGACCTGGACCTGCATCTCATCGGCGAGGGCCGGCACGAGGAGCTGTGGAAGGCGCTGGGCGCCGAGCCGATGACCCACCAGGGCGTCACCGGCACCCGCTTCGCCGTCTGGGCGCCCAACGCGCGCGGGGTACGGGTGACCGGGGGCTTCAACTTCTGGGACGGTACGGCGTATCCGATGCGGTCGCTGGGCGGCACCGGAGTGTGGGAACTGTTCGTGCCGGGCGTCGGCGAGGGCGAGCTGTACAAGTACGAGATCACGCGCCCGGACGGCTCGAAGACACAGCGCGCGGACCCGATGGCCCGCCGGACCGAGATCCCACCCAACACGTCGTCCATCGTGCACAGTTCCCACTACGAGTGGGAGGACGCTCAGTGGCTGGCGCGGCGGGCGGAGGCCCCGGCGCACGAGGCCCCGATGTCGATCTACGAACTCCATCTGGCGTCCTGGCGACCGGGCCTGACGTACCGTCAACTCGCCGACCAGCTCCCCGCCTACGTACGGGACCTGGGCTTCACGCACGTGGAGCTGATGCCGGTGGCGGAGCACCCCTTCGGCGGCTCGTGGGGCTACCAGGTCACCGGTTTCTACGCGCCCACGGCCCGGCTGGGCACTCCGGACGACTTCAAGTACCTGGTGGACGCCCTGCATCGCGCCGGCATCGGCGTACTGATGGACTGGGTCCCGGCCCACTTCCCGCGCGACGAATGGGCGTTGGCCGAGTTCGACGGCCACCCGCTGTACGAGCACGAGGACCCGCTGCGTGCCGCCCACCCCGACTGGGGCACCCTGGAGTTCGACTACGGCAGGCGCGAGGTCCGCAACTTCCTGGTGGCGAACGCCGTTTACTGGTGCGAGGAGTTCCACATAGACGGCCTGCGGGTCGACGCGGTCGCCTCGATGCTCTACCTCGACTACTCGCGTGAGCCCGGCCAGTGGACGCCGAACGAGCACGGGGGCCGCGAGAACCTGGACGCGGTCGTCTTCCTCCAGGAGATGAACGCCACGGTGTACCGGCGGGTCCCGGGGGTCGTGACGATCGCCGAGGAGTCGACGGCGTGGGACGGCGTCACCCGGGCCACGCACCACACGGGCCCCGGCGGTTTCGGCGGCCTGGGCTTCGGGCTGAAGTGGAACATGGGCTGGATGCACGACTCGCTCGGCTACGTCCAGCACGACCCGGTCCACCGCAAGCACCACCACCACGAGATGACGTTCTCCATGGTGTACGCGTACAGCGAGAACTACGTCCTGCCGATCTCCCACGACGAGGTCGTCCACGGCAAGGGATCGCTGGTGTCGAAGATGCCGGGCGACTGGTGGCAGCAACGGGCCACCGAGCGGGCGTACCTGGCGTTCATGTGGTCACATCCAGGCAAGCAACTCCTCTTCATGGGCCAGGAGTTCGCGCAGGGCGCGGAGTGGTCGGAGGTCCATGGCCCCGACTGGTGGCTGCTCGACCCCGCCTACGGGGCCGAGGCCGACCACCGGGGCGTACGGGACCTGGTCCGCGACCTGAACACGGTGTACCGGGACACTCCGGCCCTCTGGCAGCTGGACACGAACCCGTCGGGCTTCGAGTGGCTGGTCGGGGACGCGGCGGAGGACAACGTCTTCGCCTTCGTCCGCTACGACGCGCAGGGCGTCCCTCTTCTGTCGATCAGCAACTTCTCCCCGGTCGTCCGCGACGACTACCGCATCGGCGTCCCGGACACGGTCCCCGCCTGGCACGAGACCCTGAACACGGACGCGTCCCGCTACGGCGGCGCCGACATCCGCAACCCGGACCCCCTGAAACCGGACCCCCAGCCCTGGCACGGCCGCCCGGCCAGCATCCGCGTCACCCTGCCACCGCTGGCGACGGTGTGGCTGCGCCCGGCATAAGGCAGCTCCCAGGGATGGGACGGGGGTGGGCGGCGGGGCGAGACAACCCGCCGCCCACCCCCGTCTCACCGCCCCCCGAACATCAACCTTCGCAACGCGCTCAGCAACCCCTTCACCTGCCCGTCCCCACCGGACTCCGACGCCGCCTCCACGCCACTCGAAGCTCCGCGCCAACCCCCGGCACCGGGACCGACACCGCCGTCCACCCCACGCCCGCTCAACTCGTAGCGAACCGGCAGCAACCGCAACCCCCGCACCACCGGCCCCGACCGCCACGGCAACTGGTCCGGCGGCAAGGTCAGTTCGGCCTTTTCCAGATGGTCGAAGATCCGCCCCACCGCCGTACTCACGATCATCCCGCCCAACTCCCGCGCCGCACTGGGACACTGATGCGGCCCGGCACCCCACCCCAGATGCGCCCGCGTACTCACCGTCGCCCCGACCAGGTGAGACGATCCGATCGCCATCAGGTCCCCGTGTGCCGCCGCGGCCGAGGGCGAGACGATGTCCCCGCCCCGGATCCAGAAGTTCCCCAGCGCCACATCCCGCGCCGCGAACCGGAAGCACATGTTGGCCACCGGCGGATTCACCAGCGCCGCCCTGTTCACGGTCTCCCCGAGCTGCCCAGCCGACAGACTGCGCCGCACCGTCGCGTTTCCGCGCAACACCTCCAGCAGCGTGTTCAGCACCATGTTCCCGGTGATGTCGTTCAGGTACACCGCGTTCATGAACAGCTCACGCCCCAACTGCTCGTCCGACAGCTCCGGGTCGGCCAGCAGCATGTAGGAAGTCAGGTCGTCCCCGGGCCGCGCCCGCCGGTGCCCGGCCAGCCGCGTCATCGCGGCCAGCGCCCGCCCCGTCGCCGGTCCCGCGTCCGGCCCGCCGTCCAGCATCCGCCACAGGTCCATGACCAGCTCGTCCCCGAGCTCGACAGGGCACCCGAACAGCTTCGTGGTGACCATCAGCAGCAACGGCCGCGTGTACTGCGCCCCGAGGTCGACGAACCCCGCCGTGCCCGACTCGGCCGCCAGCATCCCGATCAGCTCGTCGGCGTACCGCGCGACCGTCGCCCGCAACTCCCAGCCCTGCGGGGTCCGTCCGTCCTGGAACGGCCGCAGCGCCGCATGATGCGTGTGCCGGGCGGCGAGATGCTCCTCGTCGTCCATGAACATCGTCTGCCGCACCTCGTAGCCCGCGAGCAGCGGCCAGTCCGGTGGCAGCCGGCCCTGCGCCCTGGCCCTCCAGTACCGCACGTCCCGCCGCCACACACTCTCGTTCCGCAGTACCTCCAGCACCTCGCGGTAGTCGAGAACCAGCCACACCGGTACGCCCATCAGCCCCACCGGCGCCACGGGTCCGTAGGTGCGCCGAAGTCGCGCGTAGACCCCGCCCGGGTCGGCGTCGAACTCCGACGTCAACAGCGGTTCCACGGGCAACGACTCGAGCGCCGGGCTGTCGGCCGGTGCGGTCGTGAACGGATGGGCTTCCATACGCACACGCATACCGCACCGGCCGTGCACGTGCAGTGACCATGGCGCGAACTGTTACGTCTTGGTGACTCTTGGTGCACGCGTCACGCGTTCGGGCCGGGTGCACCCGGTCCCCTCAGATCCCGAGAGCGGACAGCGCCACCGGCAACTCCCCCTGGTGCAGCACGCCGACGCGCTGAGTGGCCCGGGTCAGCGCGACGTACAGGTCACTCGTGCCGAAGGCTCCCGGTTCCACCAGCAGCACGGAGTCGAATTCCAGCCCCTTGGCCTGCCGGGGATCGAGCAGTACGACATCCCGCGTCAGGTCGGGCTCCTCCCCCGCCTCCACACCGTCCAGCCGAGTCGCCAACTCACCGTGCAGCTCGCGCGGCGCGATCACGGCGAGCCGCCCGTCGACGGGCGCCAGCTCACCGACGGCCTTCTCCACGGCTCCCGCGAGATCGGCGAGATCACCGTCGACGGCCCGCACCCACGGCCGTACCCCGGTCGACCGTACGGACCTCGGCGGCTCGAAGTCCGACCGCTCCGCCCGCACCACGGCCGCCGCCACGTCCATGATCTCGGCCGGTGTCCGGTAGTTGACGCCCAGCCGGGCATGCTCCCAGCGGCCCTGGACGTACGGCGCGAGGATGTCCGCCCAGTCCCCGACGCCGCCCGGCTCGGCGGTCTGCGCGGGATCGCCGACCAGGGTCATCGACCGGGTCGGGCTGCGCCGCATGAGGAGCCGCCACGCCATCGGCGACAACTCCTGCGCCTCGTCGACGATGATGTGCCCGAACGCCCAGGTCCGGTCGGCCGCCGCCCGTTCGGCGGCGCTGCGCAGGTCGTCCTCCTCGTGCCGCTCGGCGAACCGCTCCGCGTCGATGATGTCGTGCGCGGACAGGATCTCGGAGTCCTCCGCCCCCAGGTCCTCGAACTCGTACGTCCGGGAGGCGTACGAAACGTCCAGCACACCCTGCGCGTACTCGACTTGGCTGCTGCGCTCGCGCTCCGCCCGCGCCCGGGCGACCCGGTCGTCCGCACCGAGCAGCTCCGCCGCCTCGTCGAGCAGCGGTACGTCCGCCTTGGTCCAGGCCCGGGTGACGGGCCGCCGAATGGCATCGGCGTCGGCCTCCGACACGTACCCCTCGGGTGCGGCGAGGAAGTCCGCGACCAGCCGCCGCGGGGTGACGCGGGGCCACAACTGGTCGATGGCGGCCCAGACTTCGCGGTTGTCGGCCAGATCGTCGCGGATCTGGGTGATGTCGCTGGGGTCGAGGAGATTGCTGCCGTCGTACGGGTCGGTGCCGATCCGCTCCGCCAGCATCTCGGTCAGCGTGTTGAGGATGTGCCCCTCGAAGTGTTCGCGCGCGACGTTGTGCGGCAGCTTCGCCTCGCGCGTGCGCTCCCGCGCCATGCTCACCAACCCGGCGTCGAGCATGAGGACGTCCCGGTCGTGCTCGATGGCGATGACGGGGTCGGGCAGCCCCTGCCGGTCCCGTACGACGGCTGCCAGCACGTCGGCCATCCCGGCCCGCCCCTTGACCACAGCGGCTTCGGGCGTGTCGGCGGCGGTGGCCTTCACGCCCGGGAACAGCTCGCCGACGGTCGCCAGCAGCACACCGGTCTCGCCGAGCGAGGGCAGCACCTCGCCGATGTAGCCGAGGAAGGCGGGGTTGGGCCCGACGATCAACACGGCTCGCTTGGCGAGGAGTTCACGGTGTTCGTAGAGCAGGTAGGCGGCCCGGTGCAGCGCGACGGCGGTCTTGCCGGTGCCGGGCCCGCCCTCCACCACCAGCACACCTCGGTGCGGGGCACGGATGATCTCGTCCTGTTCGGCCTGGATGGTCTGCACGATGTCGTGCATCCGGCCGGTGCGGGCGGAGTCGAGCGCGGCGAGCAGCACCGCGTCGCCGGAGGGGTCCTCGTAGCCGGTGCGCGTCCGGTCCCCGAGGTCGAGGATCTCGTCGTGGAGTCCGGTGACGTGCCGCCCGTCCGTAGTGATGTGCCGCCGCCGGCGCAGCCCCATCGTGGTGTGCCCGGTGGCGAGATAGAAGGGCCGGGCGACCTCGGCCCGCCAGTCGATGAGCATCGGGGTGCGCTCCGCGTCGTCGGCGCGCAGTCCGATACGGCCGATGTGGTGGGTGACACCGGAGGTGAGATCGATCCGCCCGAAGCAGAGCGAACCGTCGACGGCGTTCAGCGCGGCAAGCAGCCCGGACCGCTCGGCGACGAGCACGTCCCGTTCAAGCCGGGCCTGCATCGGCGTACTGCCCTGCGCGAGCGCGTCCGTGACGGAGTGCTCGGTGTCGCCGCGCAAGGCGTCGACGCGGGTGTAGAGCCCGTCGACGAATTCCTGCTCAATCCGCAATTCATCGCGAGTTGATTCCGTGTTTGCGCCCCTGTTTGACAATTCCGCTCCCGCTCGGATATACTCTGCTCATTGAACTTGTCGCGACCCAATTACAACAAAGTCGCGAACCATTGAATATACGCAAAGAAATCCCCCGAGCGCAATCGCTCGGGGGATTTCTTTCTTCGTCTGCGGCTCGGAGTGCGTCAGAGTACGTCGGACAGCTCCTCCAGCAACCGCCTTTTCGGTCGGGCCCCCACCATCGACCGCACCGGCTCTCCGCCCCGGAAAACCATGAACGTCGGCATGGACAGGACCCGGTAGGCGTTGGTCGTCAGCGGATTGGTGTCCACGTTCAGCTGGACCACCTTCAGGCGGTCGGACTCCTCCGCCGCGAGGCTGCTCAGTACCGGGGCCATCTGGCGGCACGGTGGGCACCAGTCGGCCGTGAACTCCACCAGGACCGGCAACTCCGCTCCGATCACCTCCGCCTCGAAGTCCGCGTCCGTCACCTCGGCCACGCCCGCTGCCCTGATCATCGTGTTCGTCCTCCCCATTCGCATGCCGGTTCCGGACCGCCCGGAACCGTCGCCTCGGCCGCCAACTCGTCGCGCGCCTGCTCGGCCCGCGTCAGCTGTTCGCCGACCTTCGCCCGTACCGACTGCAACTCGCCGATCAGCGCGTCGAGTTCGTCCAGCTTGCGGCGGTAGACGGCGAGTGACGCGGGGCAGGAGTCGCCCTCCGGGTGGCCCGCCCGCAGGCAGTCCACGAAGGGCCGCGTCTCCTCCAGGTCGAACCCGAAGTCCTGGAGCGTCCTGATCTGCCGGAGCAGCTTCAGGTCGTCCTCGTCGTAGGCGCGGTAGCCGTTGTCCGTGCGCCGCGCGGGCAGCAGCCCCCGCGACTCGTAGTACCGCAGGGTCCGTGTGGTGGTCCCGACCCGCGCCGCCAGCTCTCCGATTCGCATGCCGATTCGCATACGTACGAACGTAGTCCTTGACGCCGACGTCAAGGCAAGACTGGGCCCGGCCCGGCACGGCCCGGTCGGCCGGCTCACCCCGGGGGCAGCAGTGGCTTCCCCTCCACCGGGGACGACAGGACGATCGACGTCGTCGTCCGGCCCAGCGCCGACGTCTGTTCGAGGACGTCCTCCAGGTGGACCGTGTTCTCCACGGCCACCTTGAGGATCCAGCAGTCCTCGCCGACCACGTGGTGCGCCTCGGTGATCTCGGGGCGGGCGAGCAGCTCCAGGGTCCTGGGGTGCTTGAGGGTGTAGCCGCCGTGCGGATTGACCCGGATGAAGGCCTGGATGCCGTAGCCGAGGCGCGAGGGGGCGACACGGGCGCCGTATCCGGTGATCGCGCCCGCCGACTCCAGCCGGCGTACTCGCTCCGTGACCGCCGCGGGACTCAGCCGCACGCGCCTGCCCAGCTCGCTCAGCTTGATCCGGCCGTCGGTCTGGAGGAGCTCCAGGATCTGCCGGTCCAACGCGTCGAAGGCCGCCGACGTTTCGTCGGCGGCGGCTCGCGACTTCCGTGGTTCTTTCGGTACTCCGGCCGGATGTCCCATGACTCCCCCTTCAGAACTCACTCTTGCGCCGGGACAATTATGATCGCAAGGTCCACAACGGGGAGGGGACGTCATGCGTGACGTATTGGTCATCGGCGGTAATCGCTATTTCGGAAAACGGGTCCTCGGCCGGCTGATCGCCGCCGGAGACCGTGTCACCGTGCTCAATCGGGGTTCCGCTTCACCGCCCGCCGGGGCAATTCACCTAGTCGCCGACCGCGACGACGAGGCCGCCCTGAATTCCGCTCTCGGTGACCGTGCCTTCGACGCCGTCGTCGACCAGGTCTGCTACACGCCCCGCCAGGCGGCGATCGCCCGGCGCGCCTTCGCCGGCGGCCGTACCCGCCGCTATGTGATGACGTCCACGATCGAGGTGTACGAGTACGAGGACTCCCTCGTCTACGAGGACACCGTCGTCCCCGTGCGCGAGGACGCCGTCGATCCGCGTACCATCCCCGTCCGGCTCGAACTCCCCTGGCACAAGCCGGAGTTCCGCGAGACGCACTACGGCGAGGGCAAGCGCCAGGCCGAAGCGGTCTTCGCGTCCACCGACGCCGACGACAACGATGCCACCGATGAATCCGGCGACACTGCGGCCGGCGGTACGGGGTTTCCGTTTCCGTACACCGCCGTACGCGTGGCCCATGTCCTCGGCGGGGACGACGACTTCACCGGCAGGCTCGACCACTATGCCCAGCGCATCCGTAGCGGCGCACCGATAGCCGTACCGACCGAGAACCGGCCCGCGACCTACATCCACGTCGAGGAGATCGCCGACTTCCTGTTCTGGGCGGTGGGCGAGAACTTCACCGGGCCGGTCAACGCCGCCTCCCACGGCCTGCTGACCACCGAGGAGTTGTGCGCGGCCGTGGCCCGGCACATCCCGAACGGCCGGACCGTCTTCCAGAACGTCGACGTCGGCAAGGTCTCCCCGTTCTCCTTCTCGCGCTCGTACGGCATGGACAACTCCCGGGCCACCGGGCTCGGTTTCACCTTCGGCCATGTCCAGGAGTGGCTGCCCCGGGCTGTCGCCGAGACGCTCGGGGCGGAGGTGGGGAAGCGCGAGGGCGGGGACGGGTAGGTGACGTGCGGTACGGCACATAGCGGGCCCGCGGGAAATCGGCATGCTTGGAAGGGGAGCCGGCCTCTACCGTGACGCCATGACGACCCCCGAGCAGCAGCCGCCTCAGACGGCGAGCCCTCCGACGCCCGAGGGGCTGCCCAAGGCCGAGTTCGCCTTTCCCGGTCCGCTCCGCGACCAGCTCGTCGCCGCGATTCTCGACGGTTCGAAGACGTCCACGACCGGGCTCGTCGTCGACTACGAGCACGAGGGTGAGGCTCTGCCGGAGGCCGGGAGCCGTTCGGTGGTCGTCGACTCCGAGGACCGGCCGGTCGGGATCATCGAGGTCACGGGCGTACGAGTGGTTCCGCTGGCCGAGGTGGATCTCGCCCACGCGCTCGACGAGGGCGAGGGCTATGCGGACGTGGCCGCGTGGCGGGCCGGTCACGAGCGGTTCTGGCACAGCTCGGAGATGCGGGCGGCGCTCGGGGACCCCGGGTTCACCGTGGACGACGCGACACCGGCGGTACTCGAACGATTCCGCCTCGTGACCGACCTCAGGCCTTGAGGTTCTCGCCCCCGCCCGCGCCTGCCCGTCCCACCCCTGGGGGCTCCGCCCCAGACGGGCTGGAGGCAGGGGTGGGCGGGTGGGAAACAAGAACCCGGGCTGCCGAAAGCGGCAGCGCAGCTCATCGGCCCGTATGTGTGAGCTCGGGCAGGTCGGCCGGGTCCGCGGGGACTTCGGTACCCGTCTGCTCCGCCTCCTCCTGCCCGCGCCCCTTCCCCGGCAGCAGAACAGCGACCAGTACCGTCCCCACCCCCAGGATCACCGCCCCGATCAGGCTCGTGTGGGCCACCGCGTCCGAGAAGGACGAGCCGACCGCGTCTGCCATCTGCCGCGCCCCCTGGGCGAGTTGAGTCGCCTGCGCCTTCAACTCGGCCGCCTGCCCGGTCTTCCCCGCGCTCGCCGCCTGCGATGCCTGTGCCGCGAGCTGCCGGGCCTGTGCGCCGATCGTCCGGGCCACCTGGTAGCCCGCGCCGACCGAGTCCTGGGCCGAACTCAGCGCGCCCGCCGGCAGCTTGCTGCCGTTCGTCGCGTCGGTGAGGTGGGAGGCGTACGACGTGGAGAGCAGTGAGCCGAGGATCGCGATGCCGAGTGAGCCGCCGAGTTCCAGCGAGGTGTCGTTCACCGCCCCGCCGACGCCCAGTTCGGCCTCGGGGAACGCCCCCATGATCGCGTCCGTGCACGGGGAGAGCGCGAGGCCGATCGCGAGGCCGAGGACGACGAGAGGGGCGACGAAAGTCCCGTACGACGAACCGGAGTTCACCTGCGAGAGCAGCGCGAGGGCCGCCGTACCGCCGACCATGCCCGCCGTGACCGTGACCTTCATGCCGACGCGCGGGGTGAAGTAGCCGGTGAGGGCCGAGCCGGCGAAGACCGCGCCCGCCAGCGGCAGCATGCGCAGGCCGGTGTCCAGGGCGTCGTAGCCGAGCACGAACTGGAGGTGCTGCGTGAGGTAGTAGAACGCGCCGAAGACCGCCAGGAAGAACAGGGCGACCGCGAGGTTCGAGCCCGCGAACCGGCGCTGTGTGAAGCGGCGTACGTCGAGGACCGGGCGCGGGTGGCGCAGTTCCCATACGACGAAGAGGACAAGGCCGAGGCCCGCGGCGACCGCCGCCGTGACCGCCTTGAGGCCCCAGCCGAAGTGCGGCCCTTCGATGATCATGTAGACCAGCGCGCCGATCCACACCACGGACAGCAGGCCGCCGACGTAGTCGATCCGGTCGTGGTGGCCCGCCTTGGACGGCGGTACGAGGACGAAGGCGCCGATGATCGCGAGCACGGCGATCGGCACGTTGATCAGGAACGTCGAGGCCCAGCCGTGGTCCTCCAGCAGCGCGCCCGCGACCAGCGGGCCAGCCGCGATGGCGAGGCCTGCGGTGGCGGTCCACAGGGTGATCGCCTTGGCGCGTTCGGCGCGCGGGAAGGTCGCGGCGAGGAGGGAGAGTGTCGCGGGCATGATCAGCGCCGCGCCCACGCCCATGACGGCACGGGCCGCGATGACCCCGGTGGCCGAGTCGACCAGCGAGCCCGCGACCGACCCGGCGCCGAAGACGACCAGGCCGAGGACGAGCGCCCCACGGCGGCTGTACTTGTCGCCGATCGCGCCGAGCAGCAGCATCAGCGCCGCGTACGGGACGGTGTAGCCGTCGATCACCCACTGGAGGTCGGCGCTGGACAGGCCCAGGTCCTGGGTCATGTCGGGGGCGGCGACGGTGAGGGCGGTGTTCGCCATCACGATGATCAGCAGGCTCAGGCAGAGCACGAGGAGCGCCCACCAGCGCCGGGCGTACGGGCGGGTCATCCCCTCGACGGGTTCCGTCCTGACGAATCGCATGGCCACGGGGTCGCCTTCCTAACTGGCTGGTGATCACTGGCTGATGGCTGACGCCTGATCATTTTGCACAGTGACGTGCAGTTGCACAATAATGTGCAACATACCCCGATGCACAGTGCTGTGCAAATAGAAGGAAAGGAAGGCACAATGTCAGCCATGACCACGGGTACCACCAGCCGCGCCGACGTGAATCGCCGCCGCATCCTCGACGTCGCGCTCGCCGAACTGTTGCGCGACCCCGACGCCTCGATGGACCAGATCGCGCGCGCCGCAGGTGTCGTACGACGGACTGTGTACGGGCATTTCCCCAGCCGGGAGGCGCTGATCAGCACGCTGCTCGACGGCGCCGTGGAGGCGGTGGCCGCCGCGCACGCCGAGGGGATCGAGGGCGCCGCCGATGATCCGGCGGAGTGTGTCGCCCGGTCCACGCTCGCGGTCTGGCAGGTCGCCGACCGCTACCGCATCCTCGTCGGGCTCGCCCAGCGCAGCGTCACCGTGCAGGGCATCCGCGACCGGTTCGCTCCGGTCCGTGAGGCGTGTGTCGAGGTGCTGCGGCGGGGCCTGGAGGAGGGTGTGTTCACCTCGACCCTGCCCGCGGCGGCACTGGCGTACGTGCACGAGCAGATGCTGTTCGCGCTGATGGAGGCGGTGAACGACGGGCTCCTCGCAGCGGAGGAGGCGGGCCGCTCAGCCGCGGTCACCCTGCTGGCCGCGGCGGGTGTCCCCGTCTCCCGGGCCACCGCGCTGGTGGCCGAGCTGGGCGACGTGTCGACTGGGCAGCGTGACGGCTGAGCGACGTGTCGGCTGAGCGACGTGTCGGCCGACCGCCGTACCCGCGCACAGTCGTACCGACGAACTGCCGTACCGACGAACTGCCGTACCGGGCATGGAAATAGCCGAGCGGCCAGGCTTCGGGGGAGTGCCTGGCCGCTCGGCGTTTTTCGAGGTCCTGGGGCTCCGGCGGACCTGCCGGGGTGCCCCAGGCCGGTTGGCTGGACTACCGGGGAGTGTCCGGGCCATCCGGGGTTCGGGATCTGACTGCTGTTCTGCGCCGCCGTGAGTCCTGTGCCCGGGCGGCTGAGGGACAGGGGAGCACCTCAGCCGCCCGGAGTCGGCGGGCCCGGACCGGGTCGTAGCGGACCGGGCCGAACCTGGCCTGGCCTGGCCTGGCCTGGCCTGGCCTGGGATCAGGCCTTGGCGAGTTCCTTGTCGCCGCCCTGCTCGGGGGCGTCCGCGGCATCGGAGTCCGGGTGGAAGCCGTCGTTCTCGTCGATGAGCGTCTTCTCGTCGAACGGGTGCTGACCGGCGAGGACCTCCGCGACGCGCTCCTTGTCGATCTCGTTGGTCCAGGTGCCGATCAGGACCGTGGCGACCGCGTTGCCCGCGAAGTTCGTGAGGGCGCGGGCCTCGCTCATGAAGCGGTCGATGCCGACGATCAGGCCGAGGCCGTCCACCAGGGCGGGCTTGTGCGAGGAGAGACCGCCGGCCAGGGTCGCGAGACCGGCGCCGGTGACACCCGCCGCGCCCTTCGAGGCGACGAGCAGGAAGAGCAGCAGCGGGATCTGCTCACTGACCGACATCGGCGTACCCATGGCGTCGGCGATGAACAGGGACGCCATGGTCATGTAGATCATGGTGCCGTCGAGGTTGAACGAGTAGCCGGTCGGGACGGTGATGCCGACCACCGGCTTGCTGACGCCCAGGTGCTCCATCTTCGCGATGAGGCGCGGCAGCGCGGACTCGGAGGAGGAGGTCGAGAGGATCAGCAGGAACTCACGGCCCAGGTACTTGAAGAGCGAGAAGATGTTGAGGCCCGTGAAGATCTTCAGCAGCGCACCGAGCACGATGAAGACGAAGAGGAAACAGGTGAGGTAGAAGGACAGCATCAGGATGGCGAGCTGCTTGAGCGCGTCGACACCGGCGGACCCCGTCACCGCGGCCATGGCACCGAACGCACCGACGGGCGCGGCCCACATCACCATGCCGAGGATGCGGAAGACCAGGCGCTGGATGTGCTCCACACCGCGCATGATCGGCTGGCCGGCCGAGCCCATGGCCTGGAGGGCGAACCCGGCGAGCAGGGCGATGAGCAGCGTCTGGAGGACCTCACCGCCGGTGAAGGCGGAGACGAACGTCAACGGGATGATCCCGAGCAGGAACTCCGTGGTGTCCTTGGCCTCGGCCACGACCTGCGCCTGGCCGGTCTCCTTGACTGCGTCGGTCAGCGCGAGGCCGGTGCCCGGCTCGATGATGTTGCCGACGACGAGGCCGATGCCCAGCGCGACGAACGACATGAGCACGAAGTAGCCGAGCGCGATGCCGCCGACCTTGCCGACCTTCGCGGCCTTCCGTACCGAACCGATTCCGAGCACGATCGTGCAGAAGATGATCGGCGAGATCATCATCTTGATCAGGTTCACGAAGCCGGTACCGATGGGCTTCAGCTCGACGGCGAAGTCCGGGGCGATCAGGCCCACGGTGATACCGGCGGCCACCGCGGCGATGACCGCGATGTAGAGGTAGTGGGTACGGTCCCGCTTGGCGGCGGGTGCGGCAGGTGCCGTTGATGATGAGGTGGCCACGGCTGCCCTCCTTGACGTCGTCGTCGGCATCACCGGCGTGCGGCTCACGTCCGGGGGATGGGGAGAAAGTTGTGCTGGGGGTGCGATGGTGCTGGGTTGCGATGGTGTTGCGGGGTCGCGAGCGGCGGCGACCGAAAACAGGCCAAGGCCCGTGAATCGCGTCCCTGCGATGCCGTGACTATCCCTCGGCCTGTGAGGGCGGTCACCCTTCCGTTCATTTAGTTCACGCTTATAAGGAGAGGCAGACTGACACCATGCGCTTCCCCCGCGTTCCCGGACCCCGCAGCCTGGCCGCCCAGCTGTTCGCGATGCAGGCCGTGCTGATCGCGGTCGTGGTGGCCGGATGTGCGCTGTTCACCTACCTCAGCGACCGCACCCAGGCCGAGGACGCGGCGGGCCGCCAGGCGATGGCCGTCGCCCGTTCCGTCGCGGACGCCCCCTCCGTGCGCGAGGCGATCCTCACCGCTCCCGAGCCGACGGCGCTGCTCCAGCCGTACGCCCTCCAGGTGCAGCACCACACGGACGTCGACTTCATCACGATCATGGACCCCGAAGGCATCCGCTGGACCCATCCCGACAAGGCGCAGATCGGGCAGCGTTTCCTGGGGCACCGGGAGCGCGCGCTGCGCGGCGAGTCGTTCACGGAGGTCTTCTCCGGCACGCTCGGCCCGTCCGTCCGCGCGGTCACGCCGATCCGCGCCGGCGGTGCCGACGGCGAGATCATCGGGCTGGTCAGCGCGGGTATCCGGGTCGAGGAGATCACCGCCCGGGTCCAGGACCAGGTCACGGCACTGTTCGGAGTCGCGGCGGGCGCTCTGGCGCTGGGCGCGGTGGGTACGTACGTCATCAACGCGCGCCTGCGCCGCCACACACACGGGATGAACGCGGCCGAGCTGAGCCGCATGCACGACTACCACCAGGCCGCCCTGCACGCCGTACGCGAGGGGCTGCTGATGCTGGACGGGCAGTACAAGGTGGCGCTGATGAACGACGGCGGGCGTGAACTGCTGGGCGTCCTTGACGACGGCAAGGGCGAGGGCGAGGTCGTCGGGCGGTCCGTGGCCGAACTGGGGCTGCCGGCGCCGCTGACGGGTGCGCTGCTGTCGGCCGAGCCGCGCGTCGACGAGGTGCATCTGACCGCCGACCGGGTTCTGGTCGTCAACACCTCTCCGGTGTCGAGCGGTGAGCGCCGGGGCACGGTCGTCACCCTGCGCGATGTGACGGAACTCCAGTCCCTGATGGGCGAGTTGGACTCCGAGCGCGGTTTCACGCAGGCGCTGCGCTCGCAGGCGCACGAGGCGGCGAACCGCCTCCACACGGTCGTCTCCCTGATCGAGCTGGGGCGGGCGCCGGAGGCCGTGGACTTCGCGACCGCCGAACTGGAACTGGCCCAGGCGCTCACCGACCAGGTCGTCGCGGCGGTCAGTGAACCGGTGCTGGCCGCCCTGCTGCTCGGCAAGACGGCGCAGGCGAACGAGCGGGGCGTGGAACTGGTGGTGTCGGAGGACAGCAGCCTCGACGACGGTCTCCTCCCCGACACCCTCCCCTCCCGCGACCTGGTCACCATCCTGGGCAACCTCATCGACAACGCGGTGGACGCGGCCCAGGGAAGCGTGGAGGGCGGCATGGGGGCGTCCCGGGTGACGGTGACGGCCCTGACGGAGGACTCCCTGCTGGTGCTGCGCGTGTCGGACACGGGCGCGGGCGTCGACCCGGCCCACGCGGAGGCGGTCTTCCAGCGGGGCTTCACGACGAAACCGGCGGGACCGGGCGGTCGGGGTCTCGGCCTGGCGCTCGTACGGCAGGCGGTGGCCCGGCACGACGGGACACTGACGGTGGCCGAGGCGGCGTGCGGCGGGGCGGAGTTCGAGGTACGGCTGCCGTTGCCTAAGGTTGCGGCGCCCGTGGTGGTTCCGGCGAGCGTGGTGGTTCCGGCGAACGCTCCGGGGCGTCACGCTCCCGCCAGGTCCACTACAACCAAGTCCGCTGCTGACATCGCTGAGCCCGCCAAGCACGCCGAGACCACCGAGCACGCCGAGCACGCCTTGCCAGGAGGCGACGTATGACCGACCCGAGAGACACGACGCGCAGGGATACGACGACCGACCCCATCCGCGTTCTCGTCGTGGAGGACGACCCCGTCGCCGCCGACGCGCACGTCATGTACGTCGGCCGGGTGCCCGGGTTCACGGCCGTCGGCAAGGCCCACACGGGCGCGGAGGCGCGGCGCGCGCTGGACCGTACGCCCGTCGACCTGCTCCTGCTCGACTTCCATCTCCCGGACGGACACGGGCTGCAACTGGCCCGCTCGCTGCGGGCCGCCGGCTACCACGCGGACGTGATAGCGGTGACGTCGGCGCGGGACCTGGCGGTGGTCCGGGAGGGGGTCTCGCTGGGGGTCGTGCAGTACGTACTGAAGCCGTTCACCTTCGCGACCCTCCGGGACCGGCTGGTGCGGTACGCCGAGTACCACGCGTCGGCGGGCGAGGCGAGCGGCCAGGACGAGGTCGACCGCGCGCTGGCCACCCTGCGCGCACCGGGCCCCGCGGCCCTCCCCAAGGGCCTCAGCGCTCCCACCCTGGAACGGGTCACGGTGACCCTCCGGGCCAGCACCGAGGGGCTCACCGCGGCCGGGGTCGCCGAGGAGGTCGGCATCTCGCGCATCACCGCCCGGCGCTATCTGGAACACCTGGTGGACGCGGGCCGGGCGGCGCGGAGTCCGCAGTACGGGCAGGTGGGGCGGCCGGAGTTGCAGTACCGGTGGGTGAAGGGCTGATGGGGTACGGGGAGTTGAGCGGGTCTTACCTCAACGGCCGTGCGTAGGCGATGACTTGGGAGGCGAGTCCGACGACGCTGACTGCCTCGAAGCCGGAGAGCACAAGCAGACCGGGGCTGCCCTGGCCACCCGCCCAGTAGACGCCTAGACCGGCGAGCGGGACGAGACAGAAGGCCAGCAGATCGATGACGCACTGGACGGCCTTACGGGAACGCCGCCGCAGATTGGCACGATGGACCCGCTCCCAGCCGAAAACTCCCTCGCCCTGGGCAGGTTGGGTGAGCTGAGCGAGTTGGGCGAGCCGCGGCCCCAACTCGTCCCTCACATACGCCCCGATCGCGGAGATCTTCTCGTCGTTGACGAGGTAGGTCCAGCCGAGGACCACGCACACCGGCGGCAGGGCGAGCACGATGGCGGGCTGCTTGGCCTGCACGGCAGCCGCGATGACGGCGGCGACGACGGTGAGGGTGACATAGAGGAGGTTGTCGCGGAATCCGATACGGGTCTTCTGCTCCTCCTTGAGGACCGTGTACTCGGTGAGCAGGAGCTGCCCGAGGTCGACACCTGTTCTCGGCGATGCAGGTGGTTCCGGTGGTTCAGTTGATTCGGGTGACTCCGGATTCTCCGGTGACTCCGGCACGCTTCTTCCTTCCGATGCCTGTTGAGCGTCTGCTGAGCGAATGATCGCTGGTCGCCGGTCGCTGCAGGGTCATTGACCTGACTAGACCACTCCTCTTACGTTCGCCGGGCAGCCATACAGGCTTCAAGCCCGTAGGAGGTCGTGCTCGTGCGCCCCACCGCCGCCCGCCCAACTGCCCCATTCTCCCTGCTCATTGCCGCCACCCTCGCCATCGCCGCCGGCTCGCTCACGGCATGCGGCGGCGGCTCCGGAAGTGATCCGGACACGGTGAGGATCTCCTTCAAACAGTCGACCGACAACTCCGTCAAGGTGATGGACACCTTCCTCGCGGACGTCAGGAAACAGTTCGAGAAGGCCAACCCGGGCAAGAAGGTCGAGTTGGTCCCGATCAAGGCCCCGGACTCGGAGTACTACACCAAGGTCCAGCAGATGATCCGCTCCCCCAAGACGGCCCCCGACCTGGTCTACGAGGACACGTTCCTCATCAACTCGGACATCACCAGCGGGTACTTGAAGCCGCTGGACGCCTACCTGGCCAAGTGGCCCGACTGGAACCAGTTCATCGACACCGCGAAGACGGCGGCCAAGGCCGAGGACGGAAAGACGTACGGCGTCCCGGACGGCACGGACACGAGAGGCCTCTGGTACGACAAGGGGATCTTCAAGAAGGCGGGCTTACCGGCCGAGTGGCAGCCGAAGACGTGGGAGGAGGTGTTGTCCGCGGCCCGCACGATCAAGGAGAAGGTCTCTGACGTCACGCCTCTGAACGTCTACACGGGCAAACCGGCGGGCGAGGCGGCCACGATGCAGGGCTTCGAGATGCTGCTGTACGGAACGGGGGATGCGAGAGCGACGACCGCTAGTGACCCCTTGTACGACAGTTCGTCGAAGAAGTGGATCGCGGGAAGCCAGGCCTTCAAGGACGCCCTGACGTTCGTCGAAACGGTCTACGCGGAGAAGCTGGGCCCGGACGTGTCGGACGCGCTGGATCCGAACATCGCGACCCGCGTCCGCGGCGAGTGGCTCCCCCAGGGCAAGTTGGGCATCAACCTCGACGGCTCCTGGCTCCCCCAGGACTGGCTGCCGGGCAGCGGTCACGAATGGCCCGAGTGGTCGACGAAGTTGGGCCTGGCGGCGATGCCGACCCAGAACGGCCAGGCGCCGGGCAGGGTGAGCATGTCGGGCGGCTGGACGTGGGCGATCCCGTCGAAGGCCGGCAACCCTGACCTGGCCTTCGAGTTCATCAAGACGATGCAGACGAAGGCGAACGCCCAGAAGTGGTACATCGCCAACTCGGGCATCGCGGTACGGCAGGACGTGGCGGCGGACCCTGCGTACGTGGACGCCCAGCCCGGCATCAAGTTCTTCACGGACCTGGTCGCGAGCACGCACTACCGCCCGGCGTATCCGGCGTATCCGAAGGTCTCGACGGCCGTCCAGGAGGCGATGGAGGGCGTGACGACGGGCGACTCGTCGGTGGAGGAGGCGGCGAGCGCGTACGACGAGGCGCTGAAGTCGGCGACGAACGACCAGGTCGCAGAGAAGCCGTGAGTGCGGATACGGATACGGGGACGGGTGCGGGTGCGGGTGCGGGTGCGTCCAGGCGCTCCCTGTCCCGAACGCTGACGCGGGCGCTTCCGGTCACACCGGCGGTGATCCTGCTTCTCCTCTTCCTCGCCGGCCCGATCGCGTACTGCGCCTACATCGCCTTCACCGACCTCCAGTTGACGGGCCAGGCCGAGTCGTCGTTCATCGGCTTCGAGAACTTCCGGACGGCGTTCAAGGACGAGGCGTTCCTGAACGCCGTATGGCTGACGCTGGTGTTCACGGTCCTGTCGTCCCTCATCGGTCAGAACACGCTGGGGCTGGCGCTGGCGTCGCTGATGCAGCGTGCCTCGAAACCGGTGCGGACGATGGTGGGCGGGATCGTGATCACGGCGTGGGTACTGCCGGAGGTGGTGGCGGGGTTCCTGCTGTACGCCTTCTTCCGGAGGGAGGGCACCCTCAACGCCATCCTGGACTGGCTCCGTCTACCGTCCCAGAACTGGCTGTTCACGTTGCCGATCCTGGCGGTGTCGTTCGCGAACGTGTGGCGGGGTACGGCGTTCTCGATGCTGGTGTACTCGGCGGCGCTGAACGAGATCCCGAAGGAGATCACGGAGGCGGCGGAGGTGGACGGAGCAGGGGGCTGGCGGCGGATGTGGCACATCACGCTGCCGATGATCCGGCGGTCGATCGGCACGAACCTGATGCTGAACACGCTTCAGACGCTGTCGGTGTTCGGGCTGATCTGGGTGATGACGAGGGGCGGTCCGGGGAACAGGAGCCAGACACTCCCTCTCTTCATGTACGAACAGGCCTTCCAGAAAAGCATGATCGGGTACGGCACGGCGGTGGCGCTGCTGTTGCTGGTGGTCGGCTCGCTGTTCTCGGTGGTGTACGTGCGGCTGCTGCGTACGGAGGTGTGAGGGGGCCGTGGTGACGGTGGCGACGATGAGGTCCCGGCGTGCGAACCGCCGGTTGGCGGCCGATGCGGGGTTGTTGGTGGTCGCGGCGGCGTTCGTGCTCCCGCTCGCGTGGGTCGTCCTGTCGGCTCTGGATCCGCGGGCTGATCTACGGGTGCGGGTGCCGGACGGTTTGACGCTGGGGAACTTCGATGCGGTGCTGACGGATGACGTCACGTTTACGCCGCTGCTGAACAGTCTGCTGCTGTGCGGGGGCGGGACGCTGCTGACGGTGGTGTGTGCGGCGCTGGCCGCGTATCCGTTGTCGCGGTTTCGGTCGCGGTTGAACAGACCGTTTCTGCTGACGGTTCTGTTCGCCACATGTCTGCCGATCACTGCGATCATGGTGCCCGTTTACGCGCTTTTCGTGCGGGTGAACCTTATCGACACCATGCAGGGCACGATCTTCTTCTTTGCGGCTTCTCAGCTGCCGTTCGCCATTTGGCTGATGAAGAATTTCATGGATGGGGTGCCGAGGGAACTGGAGGAGGCCGCGTGGACGGACGGGGCTTCGTCGTTTCAGTCTCTGGTGCGGATTGTGCTGCCGTTGATGGGTCCGGGGGTGGCTGTCGTCACGGTGTTCTCGTTCGTGATGATGTGGGGGAACTTCTTCGTGCCGTTCATGTTGCTGCTCACGCCGGATCAGATGCCGGCGAGCGTGAGCATCAATGATTTCTTCGGGAATCGGGGGACGGTTGTCTATGGGCAGTTGGCCGCGTTTTCGGTTATTTATTCGACGCCGGTGATTTTGTTGTATGTGTTGGTGGCCCGGAGGGTGGGTGGGGGCTTCGCACTCGGTGGAGCCGTGAAAGGGTGAGTGGTGCGAGCCCGCCGGTCTGCGTGGCTGCTATCCCTGTTGCTCGGCCCGGATGCGGGCTTCGTCGGCCTCGACGGTGGAACCGGCCCGGGTGTGGGCACTGGCCGCCTGGAGCCAGGTGGCCAGCGCCTCGGCGGGGTTGCCGGTGGCCTCGTGGGTCGATGCGAGGTTGGAGAGGGTGCGGCCCACGCGGTGCCAGTCCTCGAGCTCCTGGAAAATCTCCAGCCCCTGTCGGTGAGCCGAAACGGCCGCTGCCCCTCGACCCGCTCTCCCGAGGGCTACACCGAGGTTGTCCCAGGCGATGGCCTCACCATGGCGGTCCTCTGTTGCCCGGTAGAGGTCGCGAGCGCGGGAGTGCGCCTCGATCGCCTCCTCCACCCGGCCCACCTCGCGCAGGGCGACACCAAGGTTGTTCCAGGCCCTGGCTTCACCGTGGCGATCCTCGACAACCTGGTGCAGTTCTCGGGCACGGGAGTGGGCCTCGATCGCCTCCTGCACCCGCCCCACCTCCATCAGGGCGAGACCCAGGTTGTTCCACGTCCTGGCCTCACCATGGCAATTCCGCGTCGCCTGGTGCAGGTCACGGGCACGGGAGTGCGCCTCGATCGCCTCCTCCACCCGACCCACCTCGCGCAGGGCAATGCCCAGGTTGTTCCACGCCCTGCCCTCAC
Organism: Streptomyces sp. SID12501; assembly: GCF_010550245.1. GTDB lineage: Bacteria > Actinomycetota > Actinomycetes > Streptomycetales > Streptomycetaceae > Streptomyces. The sequence continues at coordinate 103,036 of NZ_JAAGLU010000012.1, read as the reverse complement.
CACGACGGTTCCTCGTGGCTCGGTGCAGGTCACGAGCGCGGGAGTGGGCCTCGATCGCCTCCTCCAGCCGGCCCACCGTCCGAAGGGATCCGCCGAGGTTGTTCCACGCCCTGGCCTCGACCCTGCGCTCACCGGCACGATGGGCGGCCTCCTGGGCGGCACGGCTCACGGTGACCCGATCATCGCTGTACCGCCGCCAGCGCAGATACACCACCAAGGCCTCGGCGAGCCGAACCGCGGTGTCCGCATACCGCGCCCTACTCGCCCAACGCGCCGCGGCTACCAGCCCAGCCCGCTCCGCATCCAGCCATGCCAGTGCTTCCGCCCGTTCCGTGAACCACGCCGGCACCGGCCTCCCCGGCAGCCACCGCAAACGCCGATCAGCTGCGTACGCCCACGTGCAGTAGAAGGTCAGCACCCGCTCACGGGCCGCCTCCCCCTCCTCCACCAACCCCGCATCCCCCGCCACCACACCCACCCCGAACGCCCGTACCAAGTCGTGCAACCGCCACCGTCTACGCCCGCTCTGTCTCCCCCGCTCAACGAGATGGGCGCGAACCAGGGCCTCCAGTGCCTGGATCGGAGGGGCGTCGGTCCCGACGAGCGCGGCGACGACCTCATCGCTCGCATCCGGCCCCGGCGCCAGAGCAAGGAGACGTAACATGCGTGCCTGCTCCGGCGGCAAGCGTTTGTACGACAGGTCGAAGGCCGCGCGAACGCTGCGCTCGCCGTCGTCGAGATGGCCGAGCAGGTCACGGGACTCCGCGAGTTCGGCGGTGAGTTCGGCGACCGGCTTGTCCCGGTCCACCGCCAGCAATGCCGCCGCGATCTGGAGGGCCAGGGGCAGGTGCCCGCAGAGGCCGGCGAGGCGTGCGGCCTCCCCCGGGTCGTCGGCGACACGGCTGTCGGCCGGACGGGCGATCCGCAGGGCGCGGTCGAGCAGGTCGCATGCCTCCTCTGGCGTCAGCTCGTCCAACGCCAGCAGCCTGGCGCCCAGTTGGGGCAACCGGTCGCGGGAGGTGACCAGGAGTCGGTGCCCGCTGCCGCCGGGAAGCAGGGGCCGCACCTGGGCGGGCGAGGACGCGTTGTCGGCCAGGATCAGTACCGGGCCTCGATCACGGGCACGCGCTGCGAGGGCCGAGCGGTAGAGCGCGGCTCGTGCGTCCAGCCCGGCCGGGATGTGCTCCGGATCCGTACCCAGCGCCCGTAACAGCGCCTCCAGCGCCTGCTCTCCCGTGACGGGCTCCTCGTCGTACCCGTGCAGATCCACGAAGAGCACCCCGCCCGGAAACCAGTCCTTGCCGCAGGCCTCGTACCCGGCCTGCACGGCGAGCGCGGTCTTGCCGATGCCGCCGAGTCCGGAGACAGCCGCGACGACCACCGCCTCGGGGCCGGCCTCGGACGCGGCCGGGTCGAACGCGTCCAGCAGTTCCCGGAGTTCAGCCTCCCGCCCCGTGAATCCGACCGCCCGGGCGGGAAGGGCATCGAGCGCACTCGGCGCCGACGCGTGCTCGTAGTACACGGCCTTCGCCGTCACCGAGCCCGCGATGTTCGCACCCCGCAGGTCGATGTGATCCCCGCCGTACGCACTCGCCATCGTGCCGCCCGTCCCCCGTGCCGCCTTCACTCATCGCGTGACATCAACGTACGCCCGCCCAGTACGGTAGAAACGTGCCGGAGACAAAGAGAACCGTGGCCGTCCTCACCGCGCTGTCGCTGGAGTACGACGCGATGCGGGAGCGCCTCACGGACGTCGAGACGCTGACCCACCCGCGCTACGGCACCAAGGCCAAGCTCGGCCAACTCCCGGACAGCCCTTGGCAGGTGGTCCTCGTCAACATGGGCGAGGGCACACTCACGGCGGCGACACTCACCGAGCGTGTGCTGACGTGGCTCGAACCCGAGGCCGTGCTGCTCGTCGGTGTCGCGGGCGGCCTCAAGGACGACATCGAGATCGGCGACGTCGTGATCGCGACGAAGGTGTACTCGATCCACGGCGGCAAGCAGACCCCGGACGGCTTCCTGGTCCGCCCGGAGGCGTGGCGGGCCTCGCACCGCCTGGAACAGGCGGCCAAGGAGGCCCTGCGCGACACGACCGACTTCCAGGCGTACTTCAAGCCGATCGCCGTGGGAGACGTGGTCCTCGCGGACCGGAAGTCGGAGCTCGCCCAGCACATCCACACGCACTACAACGACGCCGTCGCCATCGAGATGGAGAGTTCCGGCGTGGCCAACGCCGTCCATCTCGCCGGTGAGGCAGGCGCGTTGATCATCCGGGGCATCAGCGACCAGGCCAACCCGGACAAGTCCGCGGCCGACAAGGCAGGTTCGCAACCCCGGGCCGCAACGAACGCGGCAGCGGCAGCCGTTGCCGTACTCCGCGAACTGACCCCGAAGCAGCTACCCGGCCAGGCGGCGACCGACCCCCGGGAGGGGCCTTTTCACGGCTCCACGTACGGAGGGGACCACATCGACTTCCGCAGCAGCACGTTCAACGGCCCCTTCGTCGCGAAGGTCGTCGGGCACCGCCCCGGCGACGAGGCCGGACGGTAGCCCGGACGCGGGGCCCGGAGGGCTCGGCACGGGCCACTCCCACGGCCCGGTCCCGGTAGCGACGGCCACGCTTCCGCCCCGTCCGCTGGGCTTCACCGGCCGTTCGGCGGAGTTGGGCCGCCTGTTGCCCCGCCTGGAACCTGACCCGACCGGTGCCGCCGCGCCCCCTCTCCTCATCTTCGCCGTCACGGGCATGGGCGGCATCGGCAAGACAGCACTGGCGGTCGAGGCGGCACACCAGGCCTGCGCGCGGGCCTGGTTCCCCGGCGGCGCACTCTTCGTCGACCTTCGCGGCTACGACGACGACCCGGTCACCGCCGACCAGGCGGTCCTGGCGCTGCTCGACGCGCTCGGCGTACGTGGCCCGGATCTGCCGCCATCCGCCGCGCGCCAGTACGACGCCTACCGCCAACTCCTCGCCGAGCGGCAGGACCGGATGCTGCTGATCCTGGACAACGCGTCGGACCCGGCCCAGTACCTCCCCCTGCTCCCCGGCACGGACCGCCACCGGGTACTGATCACCTCCCGCGACCGCCCGGACTCCCTCGCCCTACGCCTCATCGACCTGGAGACGCTCCCTCCGGACGACTCCGCAGCGCTCATCACCCGCGCCCTCCACGACGCCGACGAACGCGACGACCGCCCGGCCGTTGAACAGGACGCCCTCCACGAACTGACCGCCCTCTGCGGCCACTTGCCGCTCGCCCTCCAGATCGCCGCCGCGATGCTGCGCCGGCGCCGTCACCGCGGTATCGCCTCCCTGGTGACCGAGATCAAGCAGGCCGAGGACCCAACTGCCGTACTGGACAACGGCACCCACGGAACCGACCTGTACGGCCGCTCCCTCGCCCTCCGCCCGGTCCTGGAGACCTCGTACCGCCGGCTCCCACCCGACCAGGCCCGCCTGCTGCGCCTACTCGCCCTCGCACCCGGCACGGACACCGGCACGGACGTAGTGGCCGCCCTGATCGACCTCGACACGGAGGCCGCCCTGAGCCTCTTGGAGGACCTGGCCGCCACGCACCTCGTTACCCCGGTCAGAGCTGACGACGGTTCGGATACCGGCGTGCGGTGGCGGTTGCATGACTTGGTGAGGGTGTTCGGGGTGGGTGTGGTGGTGGGGGATGTGGGGTTGGTGGAGGAGGGGGAGGCGGCTCGGGGGCGGGTGCTGGCCTTCTATCTCGCGTGGGCGGGTGCGGCTGATGACTGGTTGCGGTGGTTGCCGGGGATGGAGGTGCCGGGGCGGTTCGGGGATCGGCGGGAGGCGTTGGGCTGGCTGGATGGGGAGCGTGCTGGTTTGGTGGCCGCGGTGGGGTGGGGGGAACTGGAGCGGTATGCGGACACGGCCTGGCGGCTGGCCGCGTGTCTGGCGGTCTACCTGGAGTGGCGGCGGTATTTCGATGACTGGGTCGGGGTGGGCCGGGCCGGGCTGGAGGCGGCGGGCCGCGCCGGGGACGGCGAGGGCGAGGCCCGCGCGTGGGACCACCTCGGCCTCGCCCTGCGGGAGGCGGGCCGGGCGGTGGAGGCGGTCGAGGCGCACACCCGCTCCCGCGACCTGCACCAGGCCGCCGGGGACCGCCACGGCGAGGCCGACGCGTGGAACAACCTCGGCGGCGCCCTGCGGGAGGCGGGCCGGGTGGCAGAGGCGGTCGAGGCGCACACCCGCTCCCGCGACCTGCACCAGGCCGCCGGGGACCGTCACCGTGAGGCCCGCGCGTGGAACAACCTCGGCCTCGCCCTGCGGGAGGCGGGCCGGGTGGCAGAGGCGGTCGAGGCGCACACCCGCTCCCGCGACCTGCACCAGGCCGCCGGGGACCGCCGCCGCGAGGCCAGCGCACGGTACAACCTCGGCAACGCCCTGCGGGAGGCGGGCCGGGTGGCGGAGGCGGTCGAGGGGTACGGGAAGGCACTGGAGGTCTACCAGGAGTTCGAGGACTGGTACTGGACGGGCCAGGTCCTCCACAACCTCGCCCTGATCCACAAGGCCGCCGGCCGCCGCGTCGAGGCCCGTGCCTGCTGGCTCCGGGCCGCCGACGCCTACACCCAGGCCGGCGACACCGCCGAAGCCGACCAGGCCCGCACCTGGGCCGAGGAGCAGCAATAACACCCGCGCCGCCCCCGAGTCACGCCCTCCCAACCCCCACTGCCGCGAACTCCCGAGCCCCCGCCCAAGGCAGCACAGCCCACATCCGCGTCCCCTCTCCCGGCTCCCGAGCCTCCCCGAACCCCCACTCCCCGCCGCACCCCTCCACCACGCACCCCAGAACCCGTAGCGCATCCCCCCTCCGCTCATCGCAGGCCGCAGCCAGCCGAGGATGCACATGCCGCCGGTGACCGTCGTAGAGCACCACTTGCAACTCTGCCTCCCACCACCGCAGCGACACGTACACCGACGCATCCGCAGCGAACCGAAACGCACAAGCCGTCAGCTCCCCCACCACCTGCACCGCAGCGTCCGCCATCTCCTCCAGCCCATGCGTCTGGAGAACAACCCGAGTCGTAGCCCGCGCAACCCGCGAACTCACCGCCTCCGCAGGCAGAGTGAAGCCGTACGTAAGCGTGTCAGGAGAGGGCGGCGGGGCCTTCGTGAGGTCGGTCGAGATGGGACAGGCCGAGACGGCGAGCGAAGCGGACATGACGAACTCCCTTGCTGGACAACGGACTTGACGCAGCCGACGTACACCCAACCGGTGGCCTGTCTCCCTGGCGCGAGCGCGCCCCTCCCAGGGAGGGAGAAGGCGGGCAGGCTCGCGCGATGCGCTTCCGAGTAATGCCGGGCCGTAAGCGACTACTCACGGACTGTAGACCAGTTTGGTGGCCTTTTGTCACCTACTCAACAGAATTACCACTAGCCGAATGGACCAACCAGGCGCCCGAAGGGCAGACTTACGCCGCACCCGCTGGAGGAAATGACACATGCCGCCGAGGTCAACACCGACGGAACGCCAGAAGCGCTTGGGCGCCGAACTGCGCAAGATGCGTCTCGCCGCAGACGCGACCACGGAGTACGCCGCAGGGCTGCTCGGGCTGGACCGCACAAAGGTGTCCAACATCGAGTCCGGGGTCCGGGCCATCAGTACGGACCGACTGAGGACCCTGGCCTGCAACTACGCCTGCCGCGACAAGGCGTACGTCGACGCCCTGGTCGACATGGTCGGGACACGTAAACGCGGCTGGTGGGAAGTGTACCGGGGGCAAATCCCCGCGGGACTTCTCGACATCGCGGAGCTGGAATGGCACTCCAAGAGCGTGCGCGTAGGCCTGGCCATGATCATGCCTGGCCTGCTCCAGACCGACAGTTACGCCCGCACTCTCTTCGGCGCCGCGCTCCCGCCCCTCTCACCGGCGGAGGTCGAGCTGCGCGTGGCTCTTCGCCTCCAACGGCAGCAGGTGCTGTACCGGGAGGAGCCGATCACTTACATCGGCTACGTACACGAGGCGGCCCTGCGCATCGAGTTCGGCGGCGTCAAGGTGATGCGCGCCCAGCTGGACCGCCTCTGCGAGGTGTCCGAGCGCGACAACATCGGCGTACGCGTGATCCCCTTCAACGCGGGGGCATTCCCCGGCGCCGGGCAAGCGGTGGTCTACGCCGAAGGGCCGGTCCCTCAGCTCGACACCGTGGAGCTGGACTCCGCGCACGGCCCCGAGTTCACCCACGGTCAATCTCAACTCGACAAGTACCGTGCCCACTTGGACTGGATGGAAGCCGCGTCACTGCCCCCCAGTGCGTCCCGCGACTTCATCCACACGATCGCCCGACAACTCTGAGGAGTCACGTTGCCCGACATCACCTGGGAAGAGCCCTACTGCGCCGAAGGCGCCAACTGCTTCCGCATAGGCACCGACCCGAACGGCAACGCCTACATCGCCATCGCCGGCCAGGAGGACACCTACCTCACCGACACCCGAGAAGCCCTCCGCACCCTCATCCGGGACATCAAGGCCGGCAAGGCAGACCACCTCCTGTAGCCCCTAGCCCCCGTTGGCCCCGCCGCCAAAAAAAACTTACTCACACCTCAGGCAGCACCCCAGGCCGGAACGGCTCAACCCCCACAACCCGCCGCACCCGCGTCACCTCGATGAGCAGCATCACGCGCCGCTCCCCCGGCAGCAGCCACGGATACCGGTCCTGGTCGATGTACTTCTTGGTGAGCCGGTCCATGGAACGCTCCGCCTCCTCGCCCTCCACGAACCGCACCACGCGCCCCCGGATCTCCGCACGGTCGTACGGGTTCTCGGGGTCGTGGTGGGAGAGCGAGACGTTCGGATTGCTGCGGAGGTTCTCCTCCTTCACGCGGCCGATGGCCGTGTTGACCATGACATGGTCGCCCTCGATGTCGACCCACATCGGCGACACCTGCGGCATGCCGTCCGCACCGACCGTCGCGAGGTGCCAGAAGTTCGGGGCGAGCAGCCGCTCCCGTATGTGCCCCTCGATCTTCTCCGGCTCACCACTCACAGGACCACCACTTTCCGACGCCACCCGGCGTCCTCCAAAACCCGCCAAGCCACCCACCCGGGCAACCCGGCCTCATCCCGACGGCAGATCGCAGACCACAGCCCGCAGCCTCCGGCAACGGTACGCGCCCCAGCCACCCCCACAAGGCCCAACATGCCCAGTTGCACGCGCACTTGACGCTCGCACGCCCATCGGACACAAAGGGGAGGCGGCCTCCATGGCAGGTGCAGCAAAAGCGACAGCCCAGAGGCAACACAGTGGCAATCGAGCGGCGCCCAATCAACAGACCGCACAATTCACGCCGCCCCTACTCGCCAGTCACCCGCCCCACACCACCCCACCGAACCCCCCGCCACACCGCACCCACCTTCGACACTCGCCCACAGGGCCGACACCGCATCCACCTCGAGCCCTCGAACCTCCACCGGCGAACACTCGTGCATATGCCCCTCCACCTTGCCATTCGCACGATCGGACACCCGGACAAGCCTTCCAGGCGCCCCCACCCAGCCACCGGCCCACGATCCCCAGCCGGCCCGGAGCCGACCGGAATCACCCCCGGACCCGTAGCTTCCTACAATCCGTGATTGTGGCCGAACAGAACGTAGTCACCGCCGCCCCGCCCCCCTAGCTTGTGGCGCGTGCGCCGACCCCCAGTTCCGCCTCCACCGCCCACGCCGCCGAACCCGCCCTTCGACGCCCACGCCGCCCGCAGACTCCGTGTGGCCCTCGGAATGGGCCCCGAGCACGTCGCGTACGGGATGCGGGTCTCGTACGGGCTGCCGTACATCACGCCGGACCACGTGATCGCCTGGGAACGCAACATCATGGCCCCGGGCACCAGCGAACTCACCGCTCTCGCCGGTGTGTTGTGGTGTGCGCCCTGCGAACTCATCGGTCGTCCCGGCACCTTGCGGGAGCACCGCGCCGCGCGCGGACTCAGCGCGGAGGACGTCGCCCGGGCCGTCGGGCTCGAACTGCTCGTCTACGTACGGATGGAGGAGAGCGGCGAGTGGCGCGGCACCGAGCGGCAGTCCGCGATTCTCGCCGAGGTACTCGAACTCTCGCTCGCCGACTTCATGTCCCTGACCGGCCTCGACGGCAAGCTCGCCGGCCTGCTGCGCAGCGCGGTCACGACGCGCTGGCAGGCGTACGTCCGCCCCGTCAACAAGATGGTGCCGCTGAACCGGCGCCTCCTGGAGGGCGCACTCCAGGAGCTCCACCGTTACTACCAGGGGCAGTTGGCCGCCACCCTGACCTGGTCGGACGGCTCCGCGGCGACCGAGGCGAGCCACATCGGACGCGACTTCCTCGACCGGATCGTGGAGCACTTCTGGGCGAAGGTCGACACCAACATCCCCAACACCCGCTGATCGCCGGACCGCTCAGACCGCGACCAGACCGACCCTGTCCTAGAACACCGACTCCGCCTCGTCCATCCGGTCCTTCGGGACCGTCTTCAGTTCGGTGACCGCCTCCGCCAGCGGCACCATCACCACGTCCGTCCCGCGCAGTGCCGTCATCCGCCCGAACTGGCCCTGGTGCGCGGCCTCCACCGCGTGCCAGCCGAACCGGGTCGCGAGGACGCGGTCGTACGCGGTGGGCGTGCCGCCGCGCTGGATGTGGCCGAGGATGACCGGCTTGGCCTCCTTGCCGAGCCGGCGTTCCAGCTCGTACGCGAGTGCCGTACCGATGCCCTGGAAGCGCTCGTGGCCGAACTGGTCGATCGCACCGTGGCCGTAGTCCATGCTGCCCTCGGCGGGGTGCGCGCCCTCGGCGACGCAGATGACGGCGAACTTCTTGCCGCGCGCGAACCGTTCCTCGACCATTTTCACGAGGTGGGCGGGGTCGAAGGGGCGCTCGGGGAGGCAGATGCCGTGCGCGCCGGCGGCCATGCCGGACTCCAGGGCGATCCAGCCCGCGTGCCGGCCCATGACCTCGACGACCATCACGCGCTGATGGGACTCGGCGGTGGTCTTCAGGCGGTCCATCGCCTCCGTCGCGACACCCACCGCCGTGTCGAAGCCGAACGTGCGGTCCGTCGACGAGATGTCGTTGTCGATCGTCTTCGGGACGCCGACCACGGGCAGACGCGCGTCGCTCAGCATCCGGGCCGCCGTCAGCGTGCCCTCGCCGCCGATCGGGATCAGTACGTCGATACCGAACTCGCGGGCCATGTCCTGCGCGTTCTCGCAGGCCTCGCGCAGCCGGTCGCGCGGGAGCCGGGACGAGCCGAGGATGGTGCCGCCGCGGGCGAGGATGCCGCTGACGTCGTCGAGGTCGAGGCTGCGGTAGCGGCCGTCGAGCAGCCCCGCGTAGCCGTCCTCGAAGCCGATGACCTCGTCGTCGTACTGGGTGACCGCTCGGTGCACGACCGACCGGATCACTGCGTTCAGGCCCGGACAGTCGCCGCCTGCGGTGAGAACTCCGATGCGCATCGTGCTCTGTCTCCTGCTCGCTGTGATCAGTCTGACTCGGTCTGATCGCTCTGGTTGCCTGTGATGCCGGTGAGTCGCCCCAATTGTTTCACGCCCGGGCCGGGCCCTCGATCCTGGCGGGTGCCTTAGCCATCGCCGCGGGTACTGTCAAGAGGGTTCCGCTCACCTCGGTGAGCCATATTCGCGAGCGAGGAAACGGAGAGCACGCGTGACGACCCGCAGCGTGTACGTGACCGGGATCGACCGGGGCGACGGCCGCCAGGTCGTCGAGCTGGGGGTCATGGAACTCCTGACCCGGCAGGTCGACCGCGTGGGCGTCTTCCGCCCCCTGGTGCACGACAACCCGGACCGTCTCTTCGAGCTGCTGCGCGCCCGCTACCGCCTCTCCCAGGACCCGGCGACCGTGTACGGCATGGACTACCCGGAGGCGTCCGCGCTCCAGGCCGAGCAGGGCACCGACGAGCTCGTCTCCACCCTCGTCGACCGATTCCTGCTCGTCGCCCGCGAGTACGACGTCGTCCTCGTCCTCGGCACCGACTTCGCCGACACCCAGTTCCCGGACGAGCTGGCCCTCAACGCCCGCCTCGCGAACGAGTTCGGCGCGTCCGTCGTCGCGGTCGTCGGCGGACGCGACCAGACCGCCGAGTCGGTGCTCGCCGAGACGCGCAACGCGTACCGCGCGTACGAGGCGCTGGGCTGCGACGTCCTCGCCATGGTCGCCAACCGCGTCGCCCGCGAGGACCGCGCCGGCATCGCCGCGGGCCTCGACTCCCGTCTCCCCGTGCCCTGTTACGTCCTCCCCGACGAGCCCGCCCTCTCCGCGCCGACGGTCGCCCAGATCACCCAGGTGCTCGGCGGCACAGTGCTTCTCGGCGACGACTCGGGCCTCGCCCGTGACGCGCTGGGCTTCGTCTTCGGCGGCGCGATGCTGCCCAACTTCCTGACCGCGCTGACCCCCGGCTGCCTGGTCGTCACCCCCGGCGACCGCGCCGACCTGGTCGTCGGCGCCCTGGCCGCGCACAGCGCCGGTACGCCGCCCATCGCGGGTGTCCTGCTGACCCTGAACGAGCGCCCCAGCAACGAGGTTCTCACCCTCGCCGCCCGCCTCGCCCCGGGCACCCCGGTCGTCTCCGTGGCCGGCACGAGCTTCCCCATCGCCGCCCAACTCTTCTCCCTGGAGGGGAAGTTGAACGCGGCCACCCCGCGCAAGGCGGAGACGGCGCTGGGCCTCTTCGAACGTCACGTGGATACGACGGAACTCCTCAAGCGCGTCTCCGCACCCAGCAGCGACCGTGTCACGCCGATGATGTTCGAGCACAAGCTCCTCGAACGCGCCCGCGCCGACAAGCGCCGGGTCGTCCTCCCCGAGGGCACCGAGGAACGCGTCCTGCACGCCGCCGAGGTGCTGCTGCGCCGGGGCGTGTGCGACCTGACGCTGCTCGGCCCGGTCGACGCCATCCGCAAGAAGGCCGCCGACCTGGGCATCGACCTCGGCGGCACCCAGCTGATCGACCCGCAGACCTCCGAACTGCGGGACACGTTCGCCGAGAAGTACGCCAAGTTCCGCGCCCACAAGGGCGTCACGGTGGAACTCGCCTACGACGTCGCCTCGGACGTCAACTACTTCGGCACCCTGATGGTCCAGGAGGGCCTGGCCGACGGCATGGTGTCGGGTTCGGTGCACTCCACGGCCGCGACGATCCGGCCCGCCTTCGAGATCATCAAGACCAAGCCGGACGCCTCGATCGTCTCGTCCGTCTTCTTCATGTGCCTGGCCGACAAGGTCCTCGTCTACGGCGACTGCGCGGTCAACCCCGACCCGAACGCCGAGCAGTTGGCCGACATCGCCATCCAGTCGGCTGCCACCGCCGAGCAGTTCGGCGTGACGCCGCGGATCGCGATGCTGTCGTACTCGACGGGTACGTCGGGTTCGGGCGCCGATGTCGACAAGGTGCGGGAGGCGACCGAGCTGGTGCGCTCGCGGCGCCCGGACCTGCGTATCGAAGGCCCGATCCAGTACGACGCGGCCGTGGAGCCGACCGTGGCCGCCACCAAGCTGCCGGGTTCCGAAGTCGCGGGCCAGGCAAGCGTATTGATCTTCCCGGACCTCAACACCGGCAACAACACCTACAAGGCCGTGCAGCGTTCGGCCGGCGCGATCGCCGTCGGCCCGGTCCTCCAGGGCCTGCGCAAGCCGGTCAACGACCTGTCCCGGGGCGCCCTGGTCCCGGACATCGTCACGACGGTCGCCATCACCGCGATCCAGGCCCAGACCGCCGACTCCGCCCCCAGCCAGGTCCCCACTCAGAAGGCACCCCACCAGTGACCGCGACCCGCGTCCTCGTCCTCAACTCCGGTTCGTCCTCGCTGAAGTACCAGCTGCTCGACATGCGCGACAGCAGCCGGCTCGCCGTGGGCCTGGTGGAACGCATCGGCGAGGAGACGTCCCACCTGAAGCACACCCCGCTGGCGACCGGCGGCGCGTCCCGCGAGCGCACGGGCCCGATCGCCGACCACGAGGCAGCCCTGAAGGCGGTGGCGGAGGAACTGGCGAAGGACGAACTGGGCCTGGACTCCGCTCAATTGGCGGCCATCGGCCACCGGGTGGTGCACGGCGGCCTGTCCTTCACCGAGCCGACGGTCATCGACGACACGGTCCTCGCGGAGATCGAGCGCCTGATCCCGGTGGCCCCGCTGCACAACCCGGCCAACCTCACCGGCATCCGTACGGCCCAGAGCCTGCGCCCCGACCTCCCCCAGGTGGCGGTCTTCGACACGGCCTTCCACACCACGATGCCGGAGTCGGCGGCCCGCTACGCGATCGACGTGAAGACCGCCGACGAGTACCGCATCAGGCGGTACGGGTTCCACGGCACGTCCCACGCGTACGTGTCGAGGGAGACGGCGCGGCTCCTGGGCCGGGCGCCCGAGGACGTGAACGTGATCGTGCTGCACCTGGGCAACGGGGCGTCCGCGTCGGCCGTACGGAGCGGCAAGTGCGTGGACACGTCCATGGGGCTGACGCCTCTGGAGGGACTCGTCATGGGAACCCGGTCCGGCGACCTGGACCCGGCCGTCATCTTCCATTTGACGCGTGTTGGCGGAATGTCCACGGACGAGATCGACACTCTTCTCAACAAGAAGAGCGGCCTGCTCGGTCTGTGCGGAGACAACGACATGCGGGAAATCCGCCGCCGTATCGACGAGGGCGGCGCGGACGCCCCGGCGGCCCGGCTGGCCTTCGACATCTACATCCACCGACTGAAGAAGTACATCGGCGCCTTTTACGCGGTACTCGGCCGGGTGGACGCCATCGCGTTCACAGCCGGGGTCGGCGAGAACGCGGCGCCGGTGCGCGAGGCGGCGGTGGCGGGCCTGGAGGGCCTCGGCATGGCCGTGGACGGCGCCCTGAACGCCGTACGGAGCCAGGAGGCCCGGCTGATCTCGCCCGCGGGCTCCCCGGTCGCGGTGGCGGTCGTCCCGACGGACGAGGAGCTGGAGATCGCGACACAGGCGTACGCGCTGGTGGGAACCGCGAGCACCTGAGAACGGACAACTGAAGACACTTAACGGATATTGGACGAACATTGGGAAACATTGGGCAGACAATGCCGGAAGAGCCTCACCTGAGCGCTATCCCGCCCCTTTGTGTCCAGTAGGTGCTTCTACGTCGTCCACCAGGCGGAATATTCCGAAGCGAAACAAACCGATAGGATCGCCCCATGCGCCGTTCGAAAATCGTTTGCACTCTCGGCCCCGCGGTCGACTCCCACGAAATGCTCGTGTCGCTGATCGAGGCCGGGATGAACGTGGCCCGCTTCAACTTCAGCCACGGCACGCACACCGAGCACCAGGGCCGGTACGACCGGGTCAGGGCCGCCGCCAAGGAGACCGGCCGGGCCATCGGTGTCCTCGCCGACCTGCAGGGCCCGAAGATCCGCCTGGAGACCTTCGCGGAGGGCCCCGTCGAGCTGGTCCGGGGCGACGAGTTCGTCATCACCACCGAGGACGTCCCCGGTGACAAGACCATCTGCGGTACGACGTACAAGGGCCTCCCGGGTGATGTGTCGCGCGGCGACCAGATCCTGATCAACGACGGCAACGTCGAGCTGAAGGTCGTGGACGTCGAGGGTCCGCGGGTGAAGTCGATCGTCATCGAGGGCGGCGTCATCTCGGACCACAAGGGCATCAACCTGCCCGGCGCGGCCGTGAACGTCCCGGCCCTCTCCGAGAAGGACATCGACGACCTGCGCTTCGCCCTGCGCATGGGCTGCGACCTGGTCGCCCTGTCCTTCGTCCGCGACGCCGGTGACGTGAACGACGTCCACAAGATCATGGACGAGGAGGGTCGCCGCGTCCCGGTCATCGCCAAGGTGGAGAAGCCGCAGGCGGTCGACAACATGGAGGCCGTCGTCGCGGCCTTCGACGGTGTGATGGTGGCCCGCGGCGACCTCGCCGTCGAGTACCCCCTCGAAAAGGTCCCGATGGTGCAGAAGCGCCTGGTGGAGCTGTGCCGGCGCAATGCCAAGCCGGTGATCGTCGCGACCCAGATGATGGAGTCGATGATCACCAACTCCCGCCCGACGCGCGCCGAGGCGTCCGACGTGGCGAACGCGATCCTGGACGGCGCGGACGCGGTCATGCTGTCGGCGGAGTCGTCGGTCGGCGCGTATCCGCTCGAGACGGTCCGCACGATGTCGAAGATCGTGGCCGCGGCGGAGGAGGAACTCCTCTCCAAGGGCCTCCAGCCCCTCGTCCCCGGCAAGAAGCCGAAGACGCAGGGCGGCTCGGTCGCCCGCGCGGCCTGCGAGATCGCCGACTTCCTCGGCGGCAAGGGCCTGGTCGCCTTCACCAAGTCCGGCGACACCGCCCGCCGCCTCTCCCGCTACCGCGCGGCCCAGCCGATCGTCGCCTTCACCACCGACGAGGGCACCCGCAACCAGCTGTCCCTGAGTTGGGGCGTCGACTCCTACGTCGTCCCGTTCGTCAACAGCACGGACGAGATGGTCTCCCTGGTCGACCAGGAGATGCTGAAGCTGAACCGCTTCAACATCGGCGAGATCGTCGTCATGACAGCCGGCTCCCCGCCCGGCGTCCCGGGCACGACCAACATGGTCCGCGTGCATCACTTGGGCGAGGGCGAACACGCGTGAGGTGACACCTCCGTACCCGTACGGCTGTGAGGGCGCCCCCTGTTGTACGTGACAGGGGGCGCCCTCCGCCGTACGGGGTGCGCCGGGTGCGCTAGAGAAGGTGATCCGCCTTGCCAGCCTTGATGTCCTGAATGAGGGTGCGGAGGGCTTCGCGGGTGTCGGTGAGGTAGGCGTCTTCCTGACCGGCGATGGCGATGTAGGCGTTGCCGGTGGGGTCGGTGCCTATGCGGAAGCAGTTGTTTCCCTCAGCGCAGAAGGGCTCTTCCCAGGTGATGTCGGGCATGGCGGCTCTCCTTAAAGTTGCTGGGCGATGGCATGGATGAGGTCGCGCGAGTCCTGAGGGCTCAGTGTGTGGGTGTGCCACCAATCCATGTGGGCGCGGTACTTGGCGAGTTGCGAATCGGCGTGGGTGAACTCGCCGCCGTGCGCCGAGTCCAACTGCACGGTGTCCAGTTGAGGGACGGCCCCGTCGGCGTACAGAACGGCATGCCCGGCACCGGGAAAGGCGCCGGCCTCGACAGGGAGCACGCGTACGTCAACATGCTTGCGCTCGGACGCCTCGCACAGGTGGGTGAGTTGCTCGCGGGTGGACCGACGCCCGCCGAACTGCATGCGCAGCGCCCACTCGTGCACATACGCGACGTAGTCGACGGGGTTGTCGCGGTCGAGCACCTGCTGACGTTGCAGTCGCTGCACGACGCGTAGTTCCACCTCGGACTTGGGCAGCGGAGGCAGCGCTGAGTCGAAGACGGCTCGGGCGTAGCTGCCGAGTTGGAGCAGGCCCGGGATGTGTACGGTCTGGTAGCTGCGCAGCCGGGTGGCGAACCACTCCAACTCGGCGACGTCCAGGAGGCCTTGGGGAAGTGCACCCCTGAACCTCTCCCACCAGCCGCGAGTGCGTGAGTTGGCCAGGGCCATGAGCGCGTTGACGTAGGCCTCGTCCGCGCAGTCGTAATTGCTGGCGAGTATCCGGATCCGCTCGGGCGAGGTGGCTCGGACGCCCGACTCCATATTGGACACCTTCGTCCGGTCCAGCCCGAGCAGCCCGGCGGCGCACTCCGTGGTCCGGCCGGACGCGAGCCGCATCTTGCGCAACTCGGCACCCAGGCGCTTCTGACGTTCTGTCGGCGCGGGCCGTGTCGGCATCTGCACCTTCCTCCCCGGTTGGTCCGGGGCCAGTCTGCCGCGTTCGCTGTGCGCCAGTCCACTTCGATGGAGGCAATACGCAAGAGTATGTGGCACACGTTCCCCGTCGAGACCTACAGTTGGTGACGAGTCGCTTACGGCCCGGCATTACTCGGAAGCGCATCGCGTGAGCCTGCCCGAGTTCTCCTTCCCTGGGAGGGGCGTGCTCGCGCCAGGGAGACAGGCCACCGGTCGGGTGTACGTCGGCTGCGTCAAGTTCGTTGTCCAGCAAGGGAGTTCGTCATGTCCGCTTCGCTCGCCGTCTCGGCTTGTCCCATCTCGGCCGATCTCACGAAGGCTCCGCCGCCCGGTCCCGACACGCTCACGTACGGGTTCACGCTGCCTGCCGAGGCGGTGAGTTCGCGGGTTGCCCGGGCCACCACTCGGGTTGTTCTCCAGACGCATGGGCTGGAGGAGATGACGGACGCTGCGGTGCAGGTGGTGGGGGAGCTGACGGCTTGTGCTTTCCGGTTCGCTGCGGAGGCGTCGGTGTACGTGTCGCTGCGGTGGTGGGAGGGGGAGCTGCAAGTGGTGCTCTACGACGGTCACCGGCGGCATGTGCATCCCCGGCTGACTGCGGCCTGCGATGAGCGGAGGGGGGATGCGCTACGGGTATTGGGGTGCGTGGTGGAAGGGTGCGGCGGGGAGTGGGGGTTCGGGGAGGCTCGGGAACCGGGGGGCGGGACTCGGATGTGGGCTGTGCTGCCCTGGGCAGGCGCTCGGGCGTATGCGGAGGTGAGGTGAGGTCGGGGGTGACCTGGGGCGGGACGGCTGCTGGCGCCGCCCCAAACCTCGCTCACCGAAACGCACACAGGCCCGCCCCGCACCAGCCACTTCGCAGCACCGTTCCGGTCGGGCAGGGCCGGTCGGGCTGCCCGGCGTCTGCCAGCTGGCTGGCTGATCAGCGGAACTGTCTGCTCCGAGTTCAAGTCGCGTTCGATGCTGGACAATAGGTGACAAGGTGAGGGCGGCGCCCACGATACGGGCGCCGCCCTCACCTTGTACGGCCGCAGCGACGAGGCGTCAGAAGACGCCCCCCGATTCCGCCGGGAAGTCCGGCGGCCAGGGCCCGGTCCACAGCGACTCCCGGCCACCCATCAGCGCGTACTCCGCCTCGCGCCAGTTCGGATTGCCACCTACGACGAAGCTGTCGCCGTCAGGGTCCAGCATCCAGGTGTAGTCAGCATCGGCGGGCTCCAGCCCGTGCCGTTCCGCCAGCACCGCGAACTCCTGCGGACTGGCGCGGCGGATGTGCAGGCCGTTGCGGTAGTAGGGCTGCAGAAGCATCAGCCTCACGTGGCCGATGGTGACCTCGACATGCGTCGAAGTCCCGTCGACCAGCGTGGCTTCGCTCCGCAGGAGGAGATACCGGTGGGACGGGTTGAACCCGGCCACCCGGAACAGCCTTCCGGTGCGGATGAAATCGGTCATGTCCGAAGCCCTTTCCTAGTTACGGCACCGGCTTCCCGTTGGCCAGCTTGAAACGCTCGGGGAAGACCTCCTTGCCACCCATCCGCCATTCGATCGACGACCACGAGCGTTCGCCCCTCCTGACCGCGGTGCGCAACCTCGTCATCTCCCACGCGGTGCCGTATCCCCCGATCTCTACGAAGTCCCAGGTGCCTGCGGGAATGGTCTCACCCCGCTGCAGGAGCAGTTTGAGTGCCTCGTCGGCGTTAGCGGCGCCTGCGACGCCGTCCAGCGAGACCGTCAGCCGCACGTTGGGGTTGGTCACTGTCCAATCGACACCCACCGTCCAGATCGGACGTTCGCCCATACCGAAGACGTGTGGAAGCACCGGGCTGTAGCGGTCACCGTTGAACGTCTTGGCTCCGATAGCCTCCGCCAGGTCGTCGGCGCCTGGGTTGATGCCCAGGACGACGTGGTCTCCGTCCTTCACCAGGTCCTTGAGGACCTGCCGTACGCACTCCTCGTTCGAGCTCTGGGCAGCAAACGCCCGAGCGCCAGCGGCCCTCGACGCCCTCGAAGGGGTTGATGCACACGCCTCGTACACCGCCTGCATGAACTTGCTGGTGACGGTCGCGACGACGGCCTCGGACAACCGAAAGGAGCGCAGGGCCGCGTACGCCTCCCTGAAACCGATTCCGGTCCTGACGGCCGCGTCCATCGCCCGGACAGCGTCCGCGATGGGGCGGATGATCTTGGTGGCGAACAGTGACGCCACATCTACGACGGCCCAGGCGCAACCGCCCCAGCTTCCGTTCTCACCAAAGGAGGTGAGTTTCTGAGCGCATTGGATCCAGTGGCCGAAGAGGATGTCGACGGGGTCGATGCTCTGCTGGTACTCCGCGATCGTGATGGTGTGCGTGACGTCGGTGGACTGCGTTTCCGTCTTTTGCTCGCCCAGGTACAGCGGGTCTCCGGAGAAGCACGAGTTGTTCCAGACCTCCGTAGGGCACAGGTACAGGTCGAGGACGGCCTTGTAACTGATCCTCTGGGTCATCGTGCAGTCGCCGACGTAGAAGAGCTGGTCCCACCAGTCGTCACAGCTCTCGGTCTTCTTGAGGACCTGCGGTTCGCCGACCTTCTCGATGTGGTCGACGACGTAGAAAATTCCACCAATGAGTTCGGCGGAGCCCTCGGGGACGGTCCCGGTCGCGATCTGCCCGTTGTTCTCCGCGTTGGACGCGGCCTCCTTAGCCTCGGCCGCGGCCGCCTCCGCCTTGACCGCGGCCTCCTCGGCCTTGACCGCGTCCGACTCGGCGTCGGTGGCGGCTCGGTCCGCTGCGGCTGCGTCGGACTCGGCCGCGGAAGCCGCCGAGCGGGCGCCTGCGGCGTCCGTCTCGGCCTCCGAGGCGTCACGATCGGCCTGGGCTGCCGCGGACTCGGCGTCGCTCGCTGCGGAGTTGGCGTAGAAGGCGTCTGTGCCCGCCTGCGCGTCGTACTTCTGGGCGTTCGCGTCGGCCTTCTTCGTGGCTGCCGCGTCGGTCGCCGCTGCGGCTGCGGAAGCGTTGGCCGCTGCGGCGGAGTTAACCGCCTGCACGGCGTAGTCCGCTGCGTCAGCCGCCGCCTGGAGGGCGATCTTCGCGTCGCCGGCGGCCTTGTCAGCCAGGGCCTTGGCCTGGGCCGCCGCCTTCTTCGCCTCGTCCGACTTCGCCTTGGCCGCGGAGGCCTGCTGCTCGGCGAGGGTCTTGGAGGTCTGCCCGATCAGCACCGCGTACGCCGCCGAGGTGTCTGTCTCGCGGTACGGGGAGCCGACGGTGATCGCTTCGTCGGCCGCCTTGGTCGTCGCGGTCGCGGCGTCCCGGGCGCCCTGCGCGTACTGGGCCGTGGCGAGGGCGTACCCGGCGGTCTTCGCCGACCAGGCGGCCGTCTTGACCGCCTCGGCGACCGCCGCCGTGGCCTCCTTGCGCGCGGTGATCGCCGCGGCCTGAGCCTTCTTCGCCTCGACGTCCGCCTGCTTGGCGTTCTCCTTCGCAGCTGCTGCCGCGTCGATCGCCTCGGCAGCGGCGGCGTGCGCGGTCGTGGCAGCCGCGTGCGTCTTGGCGTACGCCGACTGGGCCGCGTCGGCAGCGGAGCGGGAACGCTTCGCCGCGCCTTCGGCCCGGGTGGCGGCAGCTCGGGCGTTCACCGCCGCCGTGGTCGCCTCGTTCGCCGCAGTACGCGCCCGGGTCGCAGCGCCCGCCGCGTCGGTGGCGGCGGAGCGCGCCTCGGTTGCCGCCTGCCGGGTCTCCTCTGCGGCACTGGTGCCCTCGGCCGCAGCGGCAGCCGACTCCAGGGCTGCCGCGTGGGACTCGGTGGCGTTCTTGTCGCGCTCGGCCGTGACCGCCTTGTTGCGGGCGAGGAACGCACGCACCTCGGCGTCCTCCGCCGCCGCCAGCTTCTCCGTCGCCGTCGCCCCGGCCGTCTCCGCAGCCGTGCGCGCCTGGCCGGCCCTGGCCTGCTCGGTCCTTGCCCGCTCCTCGGCCGCGCCCGCCTTCGCGCGCTCACTCGCCGCGAGGTCGCGCTCCCGCTCCGCGGTGGCCTTCTCGGCCTCCGCTATGCCGCGCTGACGCTTCGCCTCGGCGGCCTGGGTCTTGGCCGTCTGCTCCGCCTTCTCGGCGGTCGCGCGGGCGGTCTTCGCGGTGGCGGCGTTGGCCGCGGCCTCCGTGGCCAGCTTGGCGGCGGACTCGGCCGCTGCCTTGGCTTGCGCCTTCGCCTCAAGCGCGGCCGTCTTACGGAACTCGGTGTTCAGCGCGTGCGTCTGGGTCTTCGCCAGCGCCAGCAGCGTCTGGGAGTCAGCCACCGTGGCCTTCGCGGCGTTCGACGCCGTCAGCGTGGCCTTCGCCGCCGCCTGGGTGGCCGAGGCCGATGCTTTGGCTACCTGCACGGACTGCTGCGCGTAGAAGAGACCCCGGCCGCGCGGAAGCCTCGCGGCGTCGGCGATCGTCCACGCCTTGGTCTGCTGGGTGCCTGCGGCATCCGCGGCCGTCTTGGCCCGGGTGGCCGCCGCGTCCGCCACGGCCACCTGCGCGGCAGCCTTGGACTTCGCCGCGTTCAGGTCCGCCGTCGCCTTGGTGAAGGCCGCGGGCTTCGGATAAAGAGCGGATCCTTTGTTCGCGGCCCAGTACTTCTGCCAGTACAGGATCTGGTCCGCCTGCCAGGCCTGCCGGACCGCCTCGATCATCGCGTCCGTGGCGACCCGGACTTCCTTCGCCGCGGTGGCCTTGGCGGTAACAATCGCCTTCCGCTGCTCGGCCTGTCCGGAGTACTCCGCCTCCCACTCCGAGTAGGCCACCAGGACCGGTCCGGTCAGCATCCGGTAGTGGTCGATCGGGTTGGCACTGTCACAGGCCGCCCAGGCCGTCTTCAGCGCCTCGACCTCGGTACGGAACTCCAACGAGTCCGGCTCGGGGGCCTTCGTCGGGAAGCCACCGAAGCGCAGGAAGGTCGCTACGTCGTTGGCCGAGGAGTAGCTCAGGTTGGTCGTATCGAGCAGTGCCGTCCCGGCGAAGTCCTTGTACGCGGCTGCCCAGGTGTCGTCGCCAGTGTCGAACGCGTCGAGCACCTTCTTGGCTTGGTCCAGCGCGGCCTGGCCGGGTCTCGGAGTCGGGTTCTCCGACGCCTGGTTGTAGAGATCCTGCTGAGTGCCGAGGGTGAAGGCGACGATGTCCTTGCCGAACTCCGGCGCCCAGTAGTCCCGACCGCCGGAGGAGTTCTCTGCGGCGTAGGGCTTGTTGGCGGTGTTCAGCTTGTCCTGGCGGTCCCGAAAGACATTGACGTCGGCGATGGCCGCGTTTCTGTCCCGGATGCTGGCCTGACCCCACTCGCCCAAGAGGGCGTCCGGGGTCACGAACGTGCGCAGCCCGGCGTCCGTGCCGGTGAGCTTCGCCCTCGCGACCGAGTCCAGCTCGGGCCCGCCGAAGTGCACAGCCCGTCCTGCCTGACAGCGGTCCTTGCGGGCCTGCTCACCGAGGCTGATGCGGAGAGTGCGCTCGTATGGGTTGGCCGGGTTATCCCCCGGCTCGTCGGAGGCCGCGGGGGCGGCGAACACCAGTCCGCCGAGCACAGCGGCGGCAGTCGCCAACGCGATGGCCGCGAACCCTCTTTGTGGACGGCTTCGTTGAGGTCTTCCTGGAGTTGTTCGCACGTCTATGCCTGCCTGGATGGTCGGTCCGGATTCGGTCTCGTCCGACAGGAAGAAGGCACAACGAACACTCGGCCGCGGCCGACGAGTGGTGTCACCGGCGGCCTGCCGTGTAGGAAAGTCAGGAAGTTCTGAGACCCCCGTCCCTGCTGCGCGTGCGGTCAACACGCGCCCCCCGTGCCCCTCTTCCCGCAGGGACCGGATCATCATGATATGAGAAAGCTTTTAAGGAACCTTTAATTAGTCATTTTGTTCGAACATAAATCCCACCCCCTGCACAGGCCTGTGGCCCGGCCCTCGCCGAAGGCGGTACGGCCGGGCCACAGGCCCCGGTGCGGCTCCCGAACGGGGTGGTGAGTGCTCAGGTCGTGTACTGGCGCAGGCCCGGGATCGTCAGCGTGCCGCCGAACTGGCCCGCCTGGATGACCTTCACGTTGGTGAAGTAGATCAGCGGGATGTTCAGGGGCGGCGGGCTCTTCGGGGTGAAGGTCACCGGGATCAGGCCGAACAGGTTGCCGGAAATGCTCTCGGTGTACATGACCGTCTTGCCGTTGTCGATCGTGGACTTCGAGCCCTTGGCCGCCTGCGCGTGGTAGGTCTTGCCGGACAGGTCGTCCTTGACGATCTGGTGCAGGTCGTTGATCTCCGTGCCACCGGAGATCACGTACTTCAGGACTTCCTTGACCGTGCCGTCGGCGGTGCGCACCTTGACGATGCCCTGGTAGTCCGCGCCCGTGAGCAGCAGCGAACTCGCCTCCAGGGTCCACGGTTCGACGGGCAGCCGGATGGTGTTGTCGACACCGCCCTCGTCTTCGGTGGCGACCAGGCAGTCGTCCACGTCCGTCGTCGCGCTCGCCGAGGGGCTCGGGGACGCGGTGGCCTCGTCGGCTGCCTCATCGGCCGCCTCCGTGGTCACCTCTGTCGCCTTGGCCGCCGTGTCGGTGGTGTCCTTGAGGACCTCGGTGACCTTCGGCGTCGTGTTCTTGACCGTGGTGGTGTCGGTCGTGGTCTTGTCGGCCGCTTCCGTGGTCGCGGCGGGGGACGCCGTCGGCGTCGGAGTGGCGCTGTCGGCGGCCTCGGTGGTCGCCGTGGAGGTCGTCGTCGTGGACGCCGTGTCGGTCGTCGAGTCGCTGCCGCCCGTGAAGATGTCGACGATCGCGTCGCCGATGGTCTCCAGCAGGTTGCCGCTCTCCTCGGTGGCGCTCGCGCTCGCCGAGGGGGTGGGCGTGGCCGTGTCGCTGCCGCCGCCGGTACTGCTACTGGACGTCGTCTTGCTCGCGGAAGGCGTCGGGGTCGGCGTGGCCTCGTCGTCGGAACCTGAATCCGACGAAGAGGAGCCGTCCGAGGCCGAGTCGCCGGCAGAGGCCGAAGGAGTCGCCGTCGCTTCGCTGGAGTCCTCGTCGGACGAACTCTCCGAGGAGGTCTCCGACGGGCTCGCCGAGGTCGAGGCGTCGTCCGTCATCGCCGCGACGCAGGCCTTGTACTCCTCGGCCTGCTGAGCGTTCGACGTCGGCTGCTCATCAGCGTTGGCGAGCGTCGGCGTGAACCCCATGCCCATGAGCACCGCGGTCGGCATCGCCGCCAGGGCTATCGCCTTTCCGGCAGGCATGTGGAACCTGGTGAACAGCGGCTTCCTCGGGGCCGCGTGCCTCGGCCCGGTTCGCCCGCGGGACTCTTCCACATCAGTCCCGTGGGTCACCTTGTCAGCCGGCACTGCGCCTCCCGTTCGCCCCGTTCACCGGGCTCGTTCCTGACAGATCGTTCGGCTCGTACGGCTCGTTCGACTTGCTCATGTCCAGTGCGCCCGGCTCCGCCGTCGGGTCCGCTCCGTCGGTGGCCTCGGCAGACACCGGGGCCTCAGTGGCCTCAGCGGTCTCCGCGACAGGGGCCGCTTCCGTACCGCCGCCCGCCGGCTCTCCGTACTTCGTGTCCGGCTCCGGCTCACCGGGCGCCCAGGCGATGGCCAGCGCGCCGCCGACCAGGGCCAGCAGGAAGCCGATGATGAACCCGCCGAAGTTGGAGACCGGGAGGGACACCAGTCCCAGCAGGATCGCGGCGGTGCCGGCGAAGGTCCGTACGTGCTTCTGGAACCAGAGGCTGATGCCCAGGACGACGAGCAGGACTCCGATGATCAGCGATCCCGCGCCTGCCGTTGTGGACATGCGGATCGTGAGCTGACCGATCGTGAGGTGCGCGTAAGGGAAGTACATGATCGGGACACCGGCGAGCAGGACGAACAGACCGGCCCAGAACGGCCTCGTACCCCGCCAGGCGCGGAACTGCAGCCTCAACCGGACGAACAGGCTGGCGGCGGCAGGAGTCTCGGCGCTCATGGAAACAGCTCCCTGGTGCGGTGTTGCTGTGGTGAGAGGTCTTCCGTCAGCCCGTTGGGGCGGTACGCGAAGACCCGGTAGGAGAGGAACGGGCGGGGGGCGCCTCACGGCCTCCCCCGCCCGTCACCGAGTGCTTAGTAGCACTCCTTGGTACCCGAGTAGAGCTTCATGCTCAGACCGGGCAGCGTGAAGGTTCCGGCAGTGGTGGCCCACGCCGTCTGCTTCACCTTGTACAGATCCACGGTGTCCGCCGACTGGCCGAAGCCGTAGGGGTTCGACTTCTCGGAGCCGCCCTTCATGGGCGGGTCGGTCAGGGAACCGGCGGCGACGCCGATGTTCATGCCATTGAACACAGCCTTCTCGGCGGCGAGGTCCTCGACGTCGATATAAAGGTTGTGGGCACTGACCTGCTTGGTCTCGTCACTACTGTTACCCGCGGTCAGCTGCAGAGTGACAGAGCCGAGCAGCGGGATGTTCGGCGTGACGACCGACTGGCACATGTTCTGGATAGTGGCATCAGTGAACGCCGACACCGCAACCGGGTGAATGGTGTCCTTGCCGTCCAGCGTCTTGCCCGCGTCGATGGCGCCGTACTGCGAGAAGCCATCGCCGTGGATGTAGTCAGCGCTGACCTTGAACGACTGGCCAGAAACGCTGAACGAAGCGGCGAGGGCACCCTGCGCGAGGGCAACACCTATACATGCCGTAGCGGCAACGCTGGGCACCATGACCACAGCGAAGCGCTTCCATCTTGTCCCGCCACGCACCTGGGACTCCATATTTCCTCCTTCTCGGACGTACATCTCCTGGCCCTGACTGCCCCATAACGGCGGCTCAGCCGGGCAGGGATGGGAGAAGTGCTACGTCCTCGGTATAGGAGAGCGCCCGCGCTCGACGGCGCGAACAGCGCCCGAGCTCACCGGCGATCACCCCCGAGCGACAACCACTGGTCGCGCCTGACGCACATCACGCACAACCTTGCCGGACAGGCTCCACCAGAAGGTGAAGACCCCCCTGTCCGAGAGCCGGCGCCACTGCCGCCGACTCTGCCCGGTGGGGACCCAACAGCTCCCGTTCGCCCGACTGGCTGTCGGTGTACGGGATAGGACCGAGCGACGCCGATCGTGGTGCATTCTCGCCGCCCGCACAAGGGGGTTCGTTACTGGCTAGTAACGGGCAGATAACCGAGCAGCGACCAGCGAGTGTCGCTCGGCAACGCTGGGTGGCCCTCAAAGGGGTGACAAACCGGCAGCTTCGTGCCCCAAACCCGACAGTCCGACGCTTCCGGGCTACTCCAAGTAACAGCGGCCGCAATTACCAAGATTTGGCAAAGTGTGGCCTCAGGAGCACCGGATCGACAAATTCTTCACGCTGACAACACGCGTCGTGGTGTTTAGCGACAGGTCAGACCACTGATCGAACCGTGACCCGCCGCCCACCCCGACCGACCGGTCAGAACAACGCCCGCGCCAGCGCCCGCCGGGCCAACGCGACCCGTGGATCATCCGCGCCGACGACCTCGAACAGCTCGAGCAGCCGCAGTCGTACGGCATCCCGGTCGTCGCCCGCCGTACGCCCCACCGTCTCGATGAGCCGGCCGAACGCGTCCTCGACATGGCCGCCCACCAGATCCAGGTCGGCGGCAATGATCTGCGCCGTCGGGTCGCCCGGCTTCTCGGCGGCGTCCTTGCGGACCTGCTGCGGATCGACCCCCTGCACCCGCTGGAGCAACTCGGCCTGCACGAGGCCGAGTTTGGCCTCCATGTTCCCGGGGTCGTCGCTCAGCACGTTCTTGTACGCCTGCACCGCACCGGCCAAGTCGCCCGCGTCCAGGGCCTGTACGGCGGCTTCGAGCAGCGCGTCGTACGGCCCGACCGGGTCCAGGGGGGCGGGGGCGGGCCGGTCGCCGGGTTCGGCGTCCGCGTCGACGACGAGGCCCGTGAGGCCGAAGCGCTGTTCGGCGACCTGTACGAGCTGATCGAGGGTCTGGCGGATCTGCTGTTCAGCGGCGGCGCCCTGGAAGAGGGGCAGGGCCTGCCCGGCGACGACGGCGAAGACGGCCGGGATCCCCTGGATGCCGAACTGCTGCATCAGCATCTGGTTGGCGTCGACGTCGACCTTGGCGAGGACGAAGCGCCCGTCGTACTCGACGGCCAGCCGCTCGAGAACGGGGCTCAGCTGCTTGCACGGCTCGCACCACTCGGCCCAGAAGTCGATGACGACGGGCACCTCGGTGGACCGCTGCAGGACGTCGAGTTCGAACCCGGCCTCATCGACGTCGATGACGAGGTCGGTCGGCGAGACGGCCTCTCCACCGCCCTGCCGGGCGGTTTCGGCGCGCGCCTGCTCCGCCTTCGACTTGGCCTCCTGGGCCGCCTTCACCGCGGCGAGGTCGACGACCCCGCTCATGGACATGTTCCGTGGCTGCATGCGTCTATCCTCCCCCGTTCGGCGCGCACATGTGAAAGGCGTAGTGAAATGCGGTCCTGGTCGACGGACACTGCTTTCGCTACGAGTCGTAGCGTAATGGCCAAGGTGGCCTCCTGGGAAGCGCCCCTGGAGCATCTCCGAGTGACCTCCCTCACGACCCCCGCAGGAGAGGAATGGCCGGTTATGGTCATGCCATGCAGAGCCGCACCCCTGTCAGCCGTACGGGACGCCCCCGTAGCGCCACCGCGGACACCGCGATCCTGGCGGCGACACGGGACGCGCTGGTCGAACTGGGCTGGTCCAAGCTGACGTTGGGGGACGTGGCGACGCGCGCGGGGGTGGCGAAGACGACCCTCTACCGGCGCTGGCCCGGCAAGAACGAACTGGTCGTCGACGCGGTGGCGGCCCTCTTCGACGAACTGGAGATGCCCGACCGGGGCAGCCTCGCCGCCGACATCGAGGGCGTCGTCCTCCAGTTCGCGGCGATCCTGGTGCGCCCGGAGACGAAGAGCGGCCTGATGGCGGTGGTCGCGGAGTCGACGCACGACGACGCGCTGCGGGAGCGCATCCGCGCCTCGATCGTGGACCGGCAGAAGCGCCTGGTCCTGGAAGGCCGCGCCCGCGCCCAGCAGCGCGGCGAACTCCCCCCGGAAACAGACCCGGAGGAGGCCGCCCGCACGGTGGACCTGATCTTCGACATGGTGGCGGGCGCGGTGGTGCACCGCACGCTGGTGAGCGCGGAGCCGGTGGACCCGGAGTGGGCGGAAGCGTTCACCCGGGTACTGGTGCTGGGGCTGATCCGCAACCAGTAGCGGGTAGCGGGTACGTGGCGGTTACGCCTTGGCGGCCACGGGAGTCGGCTCCGCGAGCTGTGCCGCCAGTTCGTGGCTGACCTTCCGCTCCACGAAGAACGCGGCGGTGGGGATGGTGCCGGCGAGCAGGACCCACAGTTGCTTGCGGACCGGCCACTTCGCCTTGGAGCCCAGATCGAAGGCGAAGACCAGGTACACGACGTACAGCCAGCCGTGCGCGATACCGACGACGCTCGTGAAGCCGTCGGCGCCGTCGAGCTTCAGCGCGTACTTGGCGATCACCCCGAGGGTCAGCAGAACCAGCAGCACACCGGTGACGTAGGCCATGACGCGGTAGCGGGTCAACACGCTCTTCTTCATGCGTACGAGCGTAACCACCCGTTTCCGGCGATCTTCCGGCGACCCCGGCACCCCCGCACTTCCACCGGCCTGCGGCCCTACTCCTCGTCGAAGTCGCTCGCCGACACCCGCAACGGCCGCAGCATCGCGAAGATCTCCGCGCACTCCTCCGCGTCGTACACACCGAGGCCGAAGTCCATCGCCATCAGGTCGCGGGTCGCCGCGTCGACCGCCTCCCGGCCCTTGTCGGTGATCGTGGCGAGGGTGCCGCGGCCGTCGTTCGGGTTGGGGCGCCTGGCGACCAGGCCCGACTTCACGAGGCGGTCCACGGTGTTGGTGACCGACGTCGGGTGGACCATCAGACGCTCACCGATCTTGGACATCGGCAGCTCGCCCGCCTTGGAGAAGGTGAGCAGCACCAGCGCCTCGTACCGCGCGAACGTCAGACCGTACGGCTTCACCACCGCGTCGACCTCCGCGAGCAGGATCTGCTGCGCGCGCATGATCGAGGTGATCGCGGCCATGGACGGGACGTTTCCCCAGCGCTGCTTCCACAGTTCGTCGGCGCGGGCGATGGGGTCGAAGGGGAGACTGAGCGGCTTCGGCACGGCACCAGACCTTACCGGCCGGTCATATCGCGGTCAGCCCCGTCTCGCCCTTCGGTCCGGCCGGGCGGGACCTCGGCGGATCCGTCACCTTCTCCGCGTACCCGGCAGGCCTGGTCACCGGTCATCTCACCTGGAGCCACTTCGCCTCCGACGGCGTTCCCTTCGCGTCCGTCACGAACAGCATGTACCAGCCGGGCGGTACGAGCGTCCGGTCCTTCGGTACGTCGACCGTCACCGAGGTGCGGTCCTTGCTGAGGGGGAGGTCGATGGAGCGCTGTTCGACGTCCGTCGAGTGCGTGACCGCGCTGGGGCGCATCAGGCGGGCCTTCGCGACCCGCTCGGGATGGGCTGTGGCGAAGGTCGCGCGGCCGAGTTTGTCGGTCTCCTGGGGGCCGTCCCCCAGTACGGGCCGGTTCTTGCCGTTCCTGTGCAGCGCGGGCGGGGTGAAGATCTCCATCCGCTGCTCGAAGTGGCCGAGCTTGGTGTTCTGCTGGTTGTCGTAGAGCGGGTCGGAGCCGAAGGTGGCGACCCGGCCGTCGGGCAGCAGCAGCGCCTCGGAGTGGTAGTTGCGGCCCACCTTCGGGGAGGCCGCCGCACGGAACGCGTTGGCCCTGGGGTCGTAGAACTGTGCCTTGAGGATGTTGCTGCCGCTGCGGCCCCGGTAGTCGGTGGAGCCGTTGGACGTGAACACCGTGTCGTCCGGCATGAGGACGCTGTTCAGGTAGCGGGTGCCCTGGGGGAGGTCGGGACCGGCCTCGAAGACCGGGTTGTCCTTCTTCAGGTCGACCACGGCCGTGCGGCGCGTCGCCCTCTTGGACTCGCCGACGCCTCCGCCGCCCAGGATCATCACCTTCTGGTCCTGCGCGGGCGGGAGGAGGACCGAGGCGGACGTCTCGGTCCTGTCGGCGTCCGTGAGGCCCGGCACCTTCTCGAAGGTGTTCTTCTCCAGGTCCCAGAGGCCCGGCGCGCGGCCCATCGTCGCCGGGCCGTAACCGGCGTTCGAAGCCGGGTAGAACAGCTTGCCGCCCTTGGTGAGGAAGAGGGCGGGGTAGGTGGGGAAGTAACGTTTCGGCCCCGGGGTCCACTTCTTGGTCTTCGGGTCGTAGATCTCGTTGTCCCCGGGGTCGATCGCACCGACGTCGTCGAGCCCGGAGACGGCCAGCACCCGTCCGTCGCCGAGGCCGACGAGCGTCGGGTACCAACGGGCCTTGTCCATCGGATCGACGGGGAGGTACTTCTCCGCCTTCGGGTCGAACTCGTAGGCCGCCCTGATCCCCTGGAAGTCCTGCTTGTCCATGGTGATCTTCTCGGAGAGGCCGTACGTGTTGTCGGCGTCCTTGCCCTTCAGGCCGACGATCTCGTACTGCGCCTGCTTGGCGGTGATCGAAACGGGCCCGGCCTCGGCCGCCTCGACGAAGACCCGGGCCTCGCTCGGGACGACCTTCGTCACCCAGGGCTGCATGACCCCGGCCGCGTTGTAGGTGATCTTCTGGGTGCGCCTGGCCTCGGGGACGGTGACGTCGAACCGGCTGACGTACTCGACTCCGGCGGGCGAGCGGAAGCGGGTGCCCTTCTTCAGGACCACCGGTTTGTCGGGGTTCTCGTTCTTCACGCGCATCCCGCCGCCGGCCCGTTCGACCTCGCCGTCGAGGAGTTCGTAGCGGGCGGTGCCACCGGCCACCAGGAGCCGTCCGTCGGGGAGTTGGGCGTGTCCGGCGCAGAAGAAGTCGTCGGGGGTGGCGATCTTCTTGAAGGTGTCCGTCTCCGGATCCCAGAGGATCGTGTCGAACGACCCCTTGTCGAACTTCTTCTGCTCGTTCCCCGAGCCCGCGACGATCAGGACCTTGCCCGTGTGGAGCAGGGCCGCGTGGATGGCGTTGGTGCGGAACTCCTCGGGGATGTCGATCGAGCTCCAGGAGCCGTACTTCGCCCGGTAGCCGGGCTGGGCGATCTTGTATTCGTGGTAGCGCTCGCCGGCGAAGCCGAGCACGGCGGGGGCGTTGAGACCGGCGAGGAGGGCGACGCCTCCGATGCCCAGGACGGTCTTCTTGGTCTTCTTCGACGGTTGGAAGGCCATGGCCTAGTTGCCTCCTGTCGGGGTGCCGGAGACCGGGGCGACGGTGTTCGTGGCGACGACGGGTTCCTCGCGCTCTCTGCCTTCTCTGTTCTCCGTGTTCTCGCTGCTCTCCCTGCGGTCCTTGAGCCGGGTGGCGATCCACACCCCGACCGGGGCGAGGGAGATCGCCATCGCGAGGACCGCCCAGGTGCGCATGGCCACATGGGTGTGGCCGAGGTGGACGGAAGCGATGAGTGAGGTCGCCAGGAACGCGGCCCAGAAGAGGTGGACGCGGAAGGTGAGCAACCGGTCGGGGCTGGCGTCCCCGCCCTTGGGCGTGACGACGAAGCGGCTGGGGCGGCGGAGCAGGGCCGCACCGAAGGCCTTCAGGTAGATCGGCGCGGAGAGCGCCGACATCGCCATGCCCGCGAGCCCGCCGGAGCCCTCGGGCTCGTGGGGCGAGACGTTGTGCCGCCGGTTCCACAGGTACAGCCCGATCTGGAGGGCGGCTGCGTCGCTGTAGAGCATCAGCCAGACGGAGGCGGCGACCTGGGTGCCGGAGGCCCCGAACCAGAGGAAGAGGAAGCAGCTCAGAATGCCGAGGAACCAGTTGACGGCGGTCATCGGGTAGTAGACGAGCATGAGCGTGTACGAGAAGAGCCGGCCCGGGGGCATGGTGAAGAGTGCCTTCCCGTACTGCTTGAAGAGCGTCTCGTACGTGCCGCGCGACCAGCGCATCTGCTGGGTGAAGAAGTCGGTCCAGGAGGCGGGCCCCTCGCCGACGGCGAGCACGTCGGGCGTGTAGACGGACCGCCAGTAGTGCCCGGTGCGCGGATTGCGGCGGCGGTGCAGCTCGAACCCCGTGGCCATGTCCTCGGTGATGGAGTCGTACAGTCCGCCGATCTGTTTGACGGCGGCGATGCGTACGACGTTGTTGGTGCCGACGAACATGGGGGCGCGGTAGCGGTTTCCGGCACGCTGGATGAGCGCGTGGAAGAGGAACTGCTGCGACTCGGCGGCCTTGGTCACGGGGTGGGTGTAGTTGCCGTACACCTGGGGGCCGACGACGAAGGCGACGTCCGGGTCGCGGAAGAAGCCCGTCATCCGCTCCAGGAAGTTGGGGAGCGGCACGTGGTCGGTGTCGACGGAGGCGTAGAAGTCGTACTCGTCGCCGTGCATGGCGAGCCACGCGTTGTAGTTGCCGTGCTTGGTACGGGCCCGGTGGACGCCCTTGGCCCGGTTCCACTCGGGGACCCCGTACCGGCTGAAGTGCCGTACGCCCAGCTCGGCGCAGAGCGCCCAGGCCTGGTCGTCGTCGCCCTCGTCGAGGAGCCAGACGTCCAGGGGGCCGGTGTGGTGGACGCGGATCGCGCCTTCGAGGGTGGCCCGGACCATCGCGAGGGGTTCCTTGCCGGGGACGTACGTGGTGAGGAAGGCGACGCGGGTGCCGGGCTCGGGTACGACGGGGACGGGGTCGCGGGCGACCATGGTGGCGTGGGCGATGGACACCACGTTGACGACCATGAACAGCTCGATCAGCCCGATGGCGATCAGCATCACGATGTCGAGATCGACCATCCACTTCTCACCGGCCTCGCGCTCCACCCAGTGGGTGGGCCAGACGAGGTAGACGAGCAGGGCGCCGGTGAGCAGGGGCGCGAGGGTCATGAGCAGGACGGCGCGTATTCGGCGTGGCTCGCGGGAGAGGAGCGAGGTGTACCGCACCTGGTACGGGGATCCGTCCGGCGCCTCGGTCAGGGGTCCGGCGAGCCGGCTGTGGGTGTCGTAGTCGTAGCCCTCCGGCCGCACAGTGCCCTCCAGTGATCGAACAAGCCGATATCCCCACCAAAGTGGAGATATGACGGCGAGTCGACCTGGGTGCGTCCGGACGGGTGAGCGCGGGCCGCGCCGGTTTACGCGGAGAGGTGCCGCTCCACCGTCTCCACCTTGGAGGTCAGGCCGTCGGTCACGCCGGGGCGGATGTCCGCCTTGAGGACGAGGGAGACGCGCGGCGCGCGGGCCTCCACAGCGGCGACGGCACGTCCGACGACGTCCATGACCTCGGCCCAGTCGCCTTCGATTGACGTGAACATGGCGTCGGTGCGGTTGGGGAGGCCGGATTCACGGACGACGCGAACGGCGTCGGCGACGTACTCCCCCACGTCCTCGCCGACACCGAGGGGCGTCACGGAGAAGGCGACGATCATGACTTGTAGGCCTCTTCCTGGCGGACCCGGAGGGCGATGGCGGCGTTGACCGCGTCCTCGGCCTCGCGGCGCAGCCTGCGCTCAGCGAAGAAACCGCCGGTCGGCAGGACGGAGAGGACGAAGTAGAGGGCGGCGGTCTTCAGGGACCACCTGGCGCGGTACCAGGCGACCACCCAGAAGATCACGTAGAGGACGAAGAGGAATCCGTGGACCGCGCCCATGACGGGCACCGCGTTGAAGTCCGTGGTCCGCTTCAGCACCGAACAGACCAGCAGGAGGAGGAAGGAAACGGCTTCGGGCGCCGAGACCAGCCGCAGGCGGCGGAGGGCGGAGGCGGTCTTGATGTCCACGGGTCACCTTCGGTGGGTGCGAGGGGGTCGCTTTGTGAATGGATGCACAAATGTTCGCCCATTGTGACATCGGCGGCCCGGGCGACCGGGACGGGGGTGTGAGGGTGCGGGAGTGCGGAGGTATGGACGGGTGTTCGGGTGTTCGGCCCCTAGGGGGAGGTTCAGGGGCGATCTCCACCTTCGGGATCTGTTGCCGGGGGTGCCCGGCGGGCTACCTTCGCCCCGTGGCGATGTTTCGACTTCAAGGCAGCAAGGTGCTGGCCATCGACATGACCGGGGACGCCGTAAAGGCGAAGAACGGCTCGATGGTGGCGTACGACGGCCAGATGGACTTCAAGAAGCTCAGCGGCGGCGGTGAGGGCATCCGGGGGATGGTCACCCGGCGGATCACCGGTGAGCAGATGACACTGATGGAGGTGAAGGGGCACGGGACGTGCTGGTTCGCCGACCGCGCCTCCGAGATCAACCTTGTCGGCCTCCAGGGGGACAAGTTGTACGTCGAGTCGACCAACCTGCTGGCGACCGACTCGGGCCTGCGCACGGGCACGTCCTTCACGGGGATGCGCGGCGCCTCACAGGGCAACGGCCTGTTCACGACGACCGTCGAGGGGCACGGCCAGGCGGCGATCATGTCGGACGGACCGGCCGTGGTGCTGCGTGTGAGCCCGCAGTTCCCGCTGACCGTCGACCCGGGCGCGTACATCGCGCATCAGGGCAACGTCCGGCAGTCCTTCCAGTCCGGCGTGACGTTCCGCACGCTCATGGGCGAGGGCGGCGGCGAGGCCTTCCAGATCCGCTTCGAGGGCGACGGCCTGGTGTACGTCCAGCCCAGTGAGCGCAACACGATCGCCGGGGACGTGTGACATGCCCTTCCGTGAGATCAACTCCAAGATGGTCGAGGCGACCCTCATGCCCGGCCAGCGCGTCTTCAGTCAGCGCGGGGCGATGCTGGCCTACAAGGGCGAGGTGTCCTTCACACCCAACATGCAGGGCGGCCAGGGCGGGATCATGTCGATGATCGGCCGCCGGGTCGCCAATGAGGCCACCCCGCTGATGACCGTCGAGGGCAGCGGCACGGTCCTCTTCGGGCACGGCGGCCACCACGTCCAGGTCATCAACCTCACCGGGGACACGCTGTGCGTCGAGGCGGACCGCCTCCTCGCCTTCGACGGCACACTCCAGCAGGGCACGATGTTCATGGGCTCGCAGGGCGGCGTCATGGGCATGGTCCGGGGGCAGGTGACGGGCCAGGGTCTGTTCACCACCACCCTCAAGGGGCAGGGCGCGGTCGCCGTCATGGCCCACGGCGGGGTGATCGAGGTGCCGATCACCCCCCAGCGCCCGGTCCACGTCGACCCGCAGGCGTACGTCGCGCACCACGGCGACGTCCGCAACAAGCTGTCCACCGCGCTCGGCTGGCGCGACATGGTGGGCCGCGGCTCGGGCGAGGCGTTCCAGCTGGAGCTCAGCGGCAGTGGTGCGGTGTACGTCCAGGCGTCCGAGGAGAAACTGTGACCACCTACCCGGGCGCGGGGCCCGTCGTCCACGACCCTATGACGCTGCCGTCCGACGACAACGTCAACAACTACACCTTCTGCGTGGAGCTCAAGGGGAGCCAGTGGTTCCTGCAGAAGGGGAAGATGATCGCCTACTACGGGTCGATCGACTTCAACGGCATCGGGCACGGCCGTCTGGACCGCCTTGTCCGTACGTCTTTTCATTCGCCTCTGCACGCGAGCGACTGGGTCGTGGCCGAGGGTTCGGGCAAGATGCTCCTCGCCGACCGGGCCTTCGACGTGAATTCATACGATCTGGAGGAGGGCAACCTGACCATTCGCTCGGGCAACCTTCTCGCTTTTCAGCCAACTCTCGCGCTCAAGCAGTCGATCGTGCCGGGCTTCCTGACTCTCATCGGAACGGGCAAGTTCGTGGCCGCGTCGAACGGCCCGGTGGTGTTCATGGAACCCCCGATCCGGGTGGACCCGCAGGCCCTGGTCGGCTGGGCCGACTGCCCCTCCCCCTGCCACCACTACGACCATGGGTACATGACGGGCCTGATGGGTGGTCTACGTGCGATGACGGGCATCGGCGGGGCCTCCGGCGAAGAGCACCAGTTCGAGTTCGTCGGGGCCGGCACGGTACTGCTCCAGTCCTCCGAGACACTCATGGCCGAGCAGGCCACGGGGGTGGTTC
The DNA here is from genome assembly GCF_010550245.1 of Streptomyces sp. SID12501. Lineage (GTDB taxonomy): Bacteria > Actinomycetota > Actinomycetes > Streptomycetales > Streptomycetaceae > Streptomyces. The sequence goes on along the minus strand of NZ_JAAGLU010000012.1, from coordinate 68,333 downwards.
CGCACGAGCCCGGAGTGCCGGGTGGTGGCGGGGCTCCCGCAGGTCATCCACAGCAACCGGGTGTACCGCGCCTTCCCGGACAGCTCGGTGACCTCCAGCGTCGCTTCGGGCTGTGAGCGGTAGTCTGCGGAGTGTGACGTCGAACGTGTGCGCGCCGTCACGCCACCCTCACTAGTTCGCCTTTCAACCTTTTAGGTAGACTTCATTCATGGAGACCGAGACGGCCACAAGCTGGCTGACCGACGCGGAGCAGTGCGCCTGGCGCACCCACCTTGAGGTCAACAGGTTGCTGGCATACCAGCTCGAAAAGGACCTGCAACCGTTCGGCCTGACGATGAACGACTACGAGATCCTCGTGAACCTCTCCGAATCCGACGATGTGCGCATGCGGATGAGCGACCTCGCGTCCGCAACCCTCCAGTCCAAGAGCCGGCTCTCCCACCAGATCACCCGTATGGAGAACGCGAACCTGGTCCGCCGCGAGAACTGCGAGTCCGACCGGCGGGGCCTGTTCGCGGTGCTCACCGAGCAGGGCATGGAGACCATGAACAAGGTCGCGCCCCATCATGTGGCGTCCGTGCGGCGGCACTTCATCGAGCTGCTGACCCCGGAGGCCCTGGCCGAGCTCAGCACGTCGCTCAAGCCGGTCGCGCAGCACCTGCGCGGCCACCGGGGCCGTCCGTAGGACCTGTGCGCCCCGTCCAACCCGTGCAATCCGCGCAATCTATGCAACCAGTTCGACGGATCAGGTGATCGGCAGGCGGAGCTCGAACAGGGCTCCGCCCGCGGTCGCTTCACGCACGGTCAGCGTGCCGCCGTGCCGTACGGCGACGTCCCGGGCGATGGCGAGCCCGAGCCCGGCTCCGCCGTCGTCACGACTGCGGGCGGCGTCGAGCCGTACGAACCGCTCGAAGACCCGCTCCCGGTCCGCCACGGGCACCCCGTCCCCGTCGTCGCCGACCTCGACCACGGCCCGCGCCCCCTCCCGCCGCACGGAGACGGTGACCGCCGACCGGGCGTGCCGCTGCGCGTTGTCCAGCAGATTGGCGACCAGCCGCCCCAGCTGCGTCCGGGACCCGGCCACTTCCACGGCGCCTGCCTCAACCGTCAGCCCTGCCCTGCCCTCCGCCTGTTCGCGGACCAGCTCCGCGAGGTCGAAGCGCGCGCCGGCGGGCCGCTCCCCCGCGTCCAGCCGGGCCAGCAGCAGCAGGTCGGCGGCGAGGCGTTGCAGCCGCACGGTGTCCTCGACGGCGCCCTCGACGTCCAGCAACTCCGGGTGTGCGGAGCCGACTTCGAGCTGGGTGCGCAGGGAGGCGATGGGGCTGCGCAGCTCGTGCGAGGCGTCGGCGACGAACCGGCGCTGGCGTTCCACGGAGGCCTCCAGGGCGGCCAGCGTCTCGTTGGTGGTCCGGGCGAGCCTGGCCACCTCGTCGTGCGTGTCCGGCACCGGGACGCGCCGGGCGAGGTCCTGGGAGGCAGTGATCGCGGCCATCTCGGCCCGGATGCCCTCGACGGGGCGCAGCGCACGCCGGGTGACCAGCCAGGTGACGCCCGCGACGACGCCGAGGAGCAGCGGGAACCCGATCAGCATGACGGTCAACGCGGTGCTGACGGCGCTCTGTTCGGCGGAGAGCGGCGCCCCGGCGTGCACGGTGAGGGTGCCCCTGTCGTCGACCTCGACCCGTACGGCGGCGAACCGGTAGTCGGCCTCGTCGCCTTCGACGGCCGCGGACCCGTCGGTGAAGGAGACGTCCTCGTCGATCTCGCCGGGCGAGAGGGAGCCGTCGTCATCGTCCTCCGCGGCACCGTCGCCCGCCGGGAGCTGCGGCCGTACCGCCGCCACACCCGTGCCGCTGATCCGCTCCAGGTCCTCGCTGGCCGCGACCAGCCGTCCGGCGGCGTCCACGACCTGGACGGGCCGGTCGTCGGCGTCGAGCGACAGCTTGTCGTACGCCGTCCCGGCCGCCAGGTCGGCGGCGACCGCCCGCGCGGTCCGCTCCGCCTGGGTACCGGCCTGGCCGCTGAGGTTGGACCACAGGGAGAGCAGTACGGCGGTCCCGGCGGCGACCAGCGCGACCGCGACGACGACGGTGGCCCCGAGGGTCGCCCGGGCCCGTACGGAGCCGAGAGCGCGTCTCACCGCGGCACCTCGAGCCGGTACCCGGCGCCGCGCACGGTCCGGATCAGCGGGGCGCCGAGCTTCCGGCGCAGGGTGCTGACGTACACCTCGACGATGTTCGGGTCGCCGTCGTACGCGAAGTCCCAGACATGCTCCAGGATCCGCGCCTTGGACACCACCTCGCCGGCCCGCACGACGAGCTGCTCCAGTACGGCGAACTCCTTTGCCGTGAGGGTGACTTCGCTCTCGCCGACGTGGACGCGGTGGGCCGCGGTGTCGACCGTCAGCTCGCCGACCACAAGAACGGGCGAGGCTCCCGCCGACCCGCGCCGGCGCAGCAGCGCCTTCACCCGGGCGACCAGGACGACGTAGGAGAAGGGCTTGGTCAGATAGTCGTCGGCGCCGGTGTCGAGCCCCTCCGCCTCGTCGTACTCGCCGTCCTTGGCCGTGAGCATGAGGATCGGCACGTCGTGACCGGCGGCGCGCAGGGCCGCGCAGACGCGGTAGCCGTTGAGGCCGGGCAGCATGATGTCGAGGATCACCAGGTCGTACGACGTCTCGGTGGCCCGGTGCAGACCCTCGCGGCCGTCGTGGACGACGTCCACGGCGTACCCCTCGGCCATCAGCCCCTTGGCGAGCGACAGGGCCAGTCGCTTCTCGTCCTCGACGATCAACAGTCGCATGCGTACAGCGTCGCAAACCGAAGCTGAAGACGCCTTCAGGTGCCTTCAGGCCCGCTTCAGGCGGCGTCGGGCAGCTTGGTTCTCGTCATCGAAGCGAGCAAGCGAAGAGGCAGGAAATTCCATGAAGCGGAACATCGTCATCGCCACCCTCACCGCCATCGCCCTGGCCGGCGGCACCGTCGCGGCCTTCGCTGCGGGCGACGACGAGTCGGCGGCGCGGCATCGGACGGGCGCCAACGTGCAGGTGGTCTCAGACGACGAGGACGACACCACCACCACGGACGACCGTACAGCTGTTCACAGCAGCGCCGTCACCGCGGCCGAGGCCATCACGGCAGCGCTGCGGCACACCCCGGGAACCGCGGTCTCCGCCGAACTGGAGGACGACGGTGCCGACGCCGGCACGTGGGGCGTGGAGGTCGTGCGGGGCGACGGGGCCGAGTACGACGTCGAGGTCTCGGGCGCGGGGAAGGTGCTGGCGGCGCAGCGTGACACCGACGACGACACCGACCGCGACGGTGAGGACCGCGCCGAGTCGGCCGCGCTGAAGGGCGCGAAGTTCGACGCCCGGGAGGCCGCCCTTGCCGCCGCCGCGAAGGGCACGGTCACCGAGGTCGGCGCCGACGGGGAGAACGGCACGGTCGCGTGGAGCGTGGAGACCGTGAAGGACGGCAGGGCGAGCGAATGGAAGGTCGCCCTGGACACGGGCAAGATCACGCGGGACCACTCCGACAACGACTGAGGCCGCCCGCGGCGGCCTCACCCCTCCGTCAGGCCCGCCACCAGTTCGTCCGCCGCCCCGTAAGGATCAAGCTCCCCCGCCACGATCCGCTCCGCCAGCGCACCCAACCGCCGGTCGCCGCGCAGGTCGCCGATCCGTTCGCGGAGGGTCGTGACGGCGATCGTCTCGACCTCGTGGGACGCGCGGGCGCGGCGGCGGTCGGCGAGGACGCCGTGCTCCTCCATCCATGCGCGGTGCTTCTCCAGGGCCTCCACCAGTTCGTCGATGCCCTCCGACCTCGACGCGACCGTCTTCACGATCGGGGGGCGCCAGTCGCCGGGGGATCTGGACGCGCCCAGGCCGAGCATGTGGTTCAGCTCGCGGACGGTGGAGTCCGCGCCGTCCCGGTCCGCCTTGTTGACGACGTACACATCGCCGATCTCCAGGATTCCCGCCTTGGCCGCCTGGACGCCGTCGCCCATCCCGGGCGCGAGAAGCACCACGCTGGTGTCGGCCTGTGCGGCGATCTCCACCTCCGACTGGCCCACGCCCACAGTCTCGACCAGGATCACGTCGCAGCCCGCCGCGTCCAGCACGCGGATCGCCTGCGGGGCCGCCCAGGCCAGGCCGCCGAGGTGGCCGCGGGTCGCCATCGAGCGGATGTAGACGCCCGGGTCCGACGCGTGGTCCGACATCCGCACCCGGTCGCCGAGCAGTGCGCCGCCGGAGAACGGCGACGACGGGTCGACGGCGAGTACGCCGACCCGCCTGCCCTGCCGCCGGTACGCCGTGACCAGTGCCGACGTCGACGTGGACTTGCCCACGCCCGGTGATCCCGTCAGGCCGACCACGTACGCGTTGCCCGCGAGCGGGGCCAGCGCGGCCATGACCTCGCGGAGTTGTCCGGACGCCCCCTCCACCAGGGAGATCAGCCGGGCCACGGCCCGCGGCCGGCCTTCCCTGGCCTGGGCCACCAGCGTGGGGACGTCCTGCATCACAACTCCGTTCCGATCACAGACGTACGAGACGTACGGCCGGCCTCGCGACCGCTACGCCTTGGGTACCCGCACGATCAGCGCGTCACCCTGGCCGCCGCCCCCGCACAGGGCCGCCGCGCCGACGCCGCCGCCGCGCCGCTTCAGTTCCAGGGCCAGGTGCAGTACGAGCCGGGCGCCGGACATTCCGATCGGGTGGCCCAGGGCAATGGCACCGCCGTTGACGTTCACCCGTTCCGTGGACACGCCGAGGTCCTTGATTGACTGGACAGCGACCGCCGCGAAGGCCTCGTTGATCTCGATCAGGTCAAGATCCTCGACGCTCAGGCCCTCCTTCTTGAGGGCGTGCAGGATGGCGTTGGAGGGCTGGGACTGGAGGGAGTTGTCCGGGCCCGCCACATTGCCGTGGGCGCCGATCTCCGCGATCCACTCCAGGCCGAGTTCCTCGGCCTTCGCCCTGCTCATCACGACCACGGCCGCCGCGCCGTCCGAGATCTGCGACGACGTGCCCGCCGTGATCGTGCCGTCCTTCGTGAACGCCGGGCGCAGCCTGCCCAGCGACTCCGCCGTCGTCTCCGCCCGGATGCCCTCGTCCTGGCTGAAAACGATCGGCTCGCCCTTGCGCTGCGGGATCTCCACCGACGTGATCTCCGCCTCGAAGACGCCGTTCTTCTGAGCCGCCGCCGCGCGCTGGTGGGAGACGGCGGCGATCTCGTCCTGTTCGGGGCGCAGGATGCCCAGACGCGTGTTGTGCTTCTCCGTCGACTCGCCCATGGCGATGTTCTCGAAGGCGTCGGTCAGGCCGTCGTACGCCATCGCGTCGAGCATCTCGATCGCGCCGTACTTGAAGCCCTCACGGGACTTGGGGAGCAGGTGGGGGGCGTTCGTCATCGATTCCTGGCCACCGGCCACGATCACGTCGAACTCGCCGGCGCGGATCAGCTGGTCCGCCAGCGCGATCGCGTCCAGGCCCGACAGACACACCTTGTTGATGGTCAGCGCCGGGACGTTCATCGGGATGCCGGCCTTGGCCGCGGCCTGGCGGGCCGGGATCTGGCCCGCACCGGCCTGGAGGACCTGGCCCATGATCACGTACTGCACCTGGTCGCCACCGATACCCGCACGGTCGAGGGCGGCCTTGATCGCGAAGCCGCCGAGGTCGGCTCCGGAGAAGGTCTTCAGCGAGCCCAGCAACCGTCCCATGGGCGTACGCGCGCCCGCGACGATCACCGAGGTACTGCTGTTCGTTCCTGACATGAGGTGCGATCCCCTTTCAGCTGGAGAGCTGAGGAGTGTGTGAACGAGGGTTTACCTGAATGTACTGAGCGGTAGCCCCTGGCGTCATCGGGCCGTCGGTGTGACAGCGCGCACGTTGCGTAACCACCGCGGGAGCGCTGCACTGACACCATGCTGACGCGAATCGACCACATCGGGATCGCCTGTTTCGACCTCGACACGACTGTCGAGTTCTACCGGGCCACGTACGGCTTCGAGGTGTACCACTCCGAGGTCAACGAGGAGCAGGGCGTACGCGAGGCCATGTTGAAGATCAACAACACGGACGACGGCGGCGCCTCCTACCTCCAGCTCCTGGAGCCGACCCGCGAGGACTCCGCCGTGGGCAAGTGGCTCGCCAAGAACGGGGAGGGAGTGCATCACATCGCTTTCGGTACGGCAGATGTGGACGCGGACGCCGCGGATGTCCGCGGCAAGGGCGTACGCGTTCTGTACGAGGAGCCACGGCGCGGCTCCATGGGGTCGCGGATCACTTTTCTGCACCCGAAGGATTGCCACGGAGTACTGACAGAACTGGTCACTTCGGCGCCTGTTGAGTCACCTGAGCACTGACCCTCGTACATATGGGCCGGTAGGGTTGGGCACGGCCGCTCTCCTGTTGTCGGGAAGCGGTCCGGGTCCCGGTGTGTGGAGGTGCGGGATCCGAGGGCCGGGGTACAGGTTTCGGGGGCCGAGGGTGCGGGCGGGAGTCCGTGCCTCGCCGTTGATCTGACACCATTCCCCGGGAGCACCGTCCGGCGGATGGACGTGGCTCGTTCGGAGAAGGTTGCGACCAGGGGACGGATGGGACCGCGCAGTGCGGGGCTACGAACGCCAGGAGCGAGAGCCGGCGGCTGACGTCGACCACCTCTCTCGGTTCGAGGCCGAGATGGAGCGGCTGAAGACCGAGCGGGAAAAGGCGATTCAGCACGCCGAGGACCTCGGCTACCAGGTCGAGGTACTGCGCGCCAAGCTTCACGAGGCGCGCCGAACCCTCATGTCCCGGCCCGCCTACGAGGGCGGTGACATCGGCTATCAGGCCGAGCAGCTGCTGCGGAACGCGCAGATCCAGGCGGACCAGCTCCGCCAGGACGCCGAGCGCGAGATGTCCCAGGCGCGCGCCCAGACGCAGCGCATCCTGCAGGAGCACGCTGAACAGGCGGCCCGGTTGCAGGCCGAGCTGCACCAGGAGGCGGTCACCCGTCGCCAGCAGCTCGATCAGGAACTGGGCGAGCGGCGGCAGACCGTCGAGTCGCACGTCAACGAGAACGTGGCGTGGGCCGAGCAGCTGCGGGCCCGCAGCGAGTCCCAGGCACGCCGGCTCGTCGACGAGTCCCGCGCCGAGGCCGAGCAGGCGCTGGCCGCCGCCCGCGGCGAGGCCGAGCGGGTCGCGAACGAGGCCAGGCAGCGGCTGCAGAGCGAGGCCGAGTCCGCCCGCGCGGAGGCCGACCAGCTGCTGCGCCGGGCGCGTGCCGAGGCCGAGCGCCTCCTGAACAGCGCGACCTCCGAGGCCCGCGAGGCCTCCGACCACGCCGAGCAGCTGCGCAGCTCCACGGTGACCGAGTCGGACAGCGCCCGCCGTCAGGCCACCGAGCTGAGCCGCGCCGCCGAGCAGCGGATGCAGGAGGCCGAGGCCGCCTTGCGCGAGGCGCGCGCCGAGGCCGAGAAGGTCCTCAGCGAGGCGAAGGAGACCGCGACCAAGGCGATCGCCGGCGCCGAGTCGGCCAACGAGCAGCGCACCCGTACGGCGAAGGAACAGGTCGCCCGGCTGGTCACCGAGGCCAGCCAGGAGGCCGAGGCCACCAAGGCGTCCGCCGAAGAGGTCGTCGCCGACGCCAAGGCCAAGGCCGACAAGATCGTCGCGGACGCCGAGGAGACCGCCCGCAGTCTCACCGCCGAGGAGACCGCCTCCCAGCTCGCCAAGGCTGCCCGCACCGCCGAGGACGTCCTGAACAAGGCGTCCGAGGAAGCGAAGGCGACCACCAGGGCGGCCACCGAGGAGGCCGAGCGCATCCGCGCCGAGGCCGAGTCGGAGGCGGACCGGCTGCGCGCCGAGGCGCACGACATCGCCACGGAACTCAAGGGCACGGCGAAGGACGACACCAAGGAGTACCGCGCCAAGACCGTCGAACTCCAGGAGGAGGCCCGGCGGCTGCGCGGTGAGGCCGAGCAGTTGCGCGCCGACGCGGTAGCCGAAGGCGAGCGCATCCGCGCGGAGGCGCGCCGTGAGGCCGTCCAGCAGATCGAGGAGGCGGCCAGGACCGCCGAGGAGCTGCTCGCCAAGGCGAAGGCCGACGCGGACGAGACGCGCCAGACCGCCCAGTCGGACAGCGAGAAGGTCCGTACGGAGGCCATCGAGCGCGCGACGACGCTGCGCCGGCAGGCCGAGGAGACCCTGGAGCGCACCCGCAAGGAGGCCGAGCGGCACCGCGCGGAGGCCGTCGAGCAGGCCGAGGGCATCGCGGCGGACGCCGACCAGGCCGCGCGCGAGCTGCGCGAGGAGACCGAGCGGGCCATAGCGGTACGCCGCGACGAGGCCGCCGCAGAGCTCACCCGCCTGCACACCGAGGCCGAGGATCGGCTCACCGCCGCCGAGCAGGCGCTCAGCGACGCCCGCGCGGAGGCCGACCGTGCCCGCCGCGAGGGGTCCGAGGAGGCGGAGCGGCTTCGTTCGGAGGCCGCCGAGCGCATCCGCAGCCTCCAGGCGCAGGCCGACGCGGAGATCCAGCGGCTGCGCGACGAGGCGGCGGCGGACGCGTCCGCGTCCCGGGCGGAGGGCGAGGCCATCGCCGTACGCCTGCGGTCCGAGGCGGCGGCCGAGGCCGAGCGGCTGAAGACGGAGGCCCAGGACACCGCCGACCGGGTACGGGCGGAGGCGCAGGCCGCTGCCGAGCGACTGGCGACGGAGGCGTCGGAGACGCTGGCCGCCGCCCAGGAGGAGGCCACCCGGCGTCGCCGCGAGGCCGAGGAGACCCTCGGTTCCGCCCGCCAGGAGGCCGACCAGGAGCGCGAGCGGGCCCGCGAGCAGAGCGAGGAGCTGCTGGCGTCCGCGCGCAGGCGCGTGGAGGACGCCCAGGCCGAGGCCGTACGGCTGGTCGAGGAGGCGGACCGCCGGGCCAACGAGATGGTGTCGGCGGCCGAACAGCACGCCCAGCAGGTGCGGGAGTCGGTGTCCGGGCTGCACGAGCAGGCCCAGGAGGAGATCCAGGGGCTGCGCTCCGCCGCCGAGCACGTCGCCGACCGGATGCGCCGCGAGGCGTCCGAGGAGTCGGACCGGGTCCGGGCCGACGCCTACTCCGAGCGGGAGCGGGCCTCGGAGGACGCCGGCCGGGTGCGGCGCGAGGCGTCGGAGGCGTCGGAGCACGCCAAGGCGCTCGCCGAGCGCACGGTGGGCGAGGCGATCGCCGAGGCGGAGCGGCTGCGCCAGGAGGCCTCCGCGCACGCCCAGCGGGTGCGTACCGAGGCGTCGGACACCATCGCGGGCGCCGAGCAGGACGCGTCACGCAGCCGTGCGGAGGCCCGCGAGGACGCGAACCGGATCCGTTCGGACGCGGCGACGCAGGCCGACACACTGATCACGGAGGTGACGGCGGAGGCGGAGCGCCTCACCGAGGAGACGAACGCCGAGGCGGAGCGGGTCCGGGCCGAGTCCGTGGCCGCTGCCGAGCAGCTGCTCTCGGAGGCGACCGGGGAAGCGGAGCGGCTGCGGGCCGAGGCCGCCGACACGGTCGGTTCGGCGCAGCAGCACGCGGAGCGGATCCGTACGGAGGCGCAGCGGGTCAGGGCCGAGGCGGCAGCTGAGGCCGACCGGCTCATGTCGACCGCGCGCGACGAGGCCGACAGCACGCTGGACGAGGCCCGCAAGGAGGCCAACAAGCGGCGCTCCGAGGCGGCCGAACAGGTCGACACGCTCATCACGGAGACGGCTGCCGAGGCCGACAAGCTCCTGTCCGAGTCGCAGCAGGCAGCGCAGAAGATGACCGCGGAGGCGGAGGCGCAGGCCGACTCGATGGTGGGCGCGGCCCGCACCGAGGCCGACCGGCTGCTGTCCCAGGCGACGGCGCAGGGCAACTCGACGGTGGAGAAGGCCCGCACGAACGCGGACGAGCTGCTCGTCGGCGCGCGCCGGGACGCCACCGCCATAAGGGAGCGCGCGGAGGAGCTGCGCGACCGCATCACGGCCGAGATCGAAAGCCTGCACGAGCGGGCCCGCCGTGAGGCCGCCGAGACCATGAGGTCGACCGGCGACCGCTGCGACGCGCTGATCACGGCCGCCGAGGAGCAGCTCGTCAAGGCGGAGACGAAGGCCAAGGACCTGGTCTCTGAGGCCAGCTCCGAGGCGGGCAAGGTCCGCATCGCCGCCGTCAAGAAGGCCGAGGGGCTCCTGAAGGAGGCCGAGCAGAAGAAGGCCTCGCTGATCCGGGAGGCCGAGGAACTGCGGGCCGAGGCGATCCGCGAGGCGAAGCGCACGGTCGAGGAGGGCAAGCGCGAGCTCGAGGTCCTCGTCCGGCGCCGCGAGGACATTCAGGCGGAGATCTCCCGTGTCCAGGACGTCCTGAACGCGTTGGAGTCTTTTGAGGCCCCGTCGACGACCAAGGACGGCGGCGTCAAGGCGGGCGCTACCGTCGGCGTGACTCGTTCGGGTGGCAAGTCGTCAGAGGGCTAGCACGGAGGGCGCGTTGCGTGCATTCTGTGGGGCTTTCTGGGGTCTTTGACCAATTCTTTGGCAAGCGGCACGCCGGTCAGCCACTCAAAAGGGGTCCGATTCTCCATATCAATCGGGCTTCTGCTCTATGACACGCCGCTTGGCCCCCTAGGATTCCACCTATCACCTCACCGGTCTCATTCGACAGGAACCCCATGAGCGACACTTCCCCCTACGGCTTCGAGCTTGTGCGGCGTGGGTACGACCGCGCTCAGGTGGACGAACGCATCTCGAAGCTCGTCTCCGACCGTGACAGCGCTCTGGCTCGTATCACTGCTCTGGAAAAGCGCATCGAGGAGCTCCACCTCGAAACGCAGAACGCCCAGGCCCAGGTCAGCGACGCAGAGCCGTCGTACGCCGGTCTCGGCGCGCGTGTCGAGAAGATCCTCCGTCTCGCCGAGGAGGAAGCGAAGGACCTGCGCGAGGAGGCCCGTCGCGCGGCCGAGCAGCACCGTGAGCTCGCCGAGTCGGCGGCCCAGCAGGTGCGCAACGACGCAGAATCGTTCGCTGCGGACCGCAAGTCCAAGGCGGAGGACGAGGGCGTCCGGATCGTCGAGAAGGCCAAGAGCGACGCTTCCCAGCTGCGTCAGGAGGCTACGAAGGACGCGCAGTCCAAGCGCGAGGAGGCGGACGCCCTCTTCGAGGAGACCCGCGCCAAGGCCGCTCAGGCCGCCGCGGACTTCGAGACGAACCTCGCCAAGCGCCGTGAGCAGTCGGAGCGCGACCTCGCATCCCGCCAGGCCAAGGCCGAGAAGCGCCTCGCGGAGATCGAGCACCGCGCGGAGCAGCTCCGCCTGGAGGCCGAGAAGCTGCGCACGGACGCCGAGCGGCGCGCCCGCCAGACCGTCGAGACGGCCCAGCGCCAGGCCGAGGACATCGTGGCCGACGCGAACGCCAAGGCCGACCGGATCCGTTCGGAATCGGAGCGCGAGCTGGCGGCTCTCACCAACCGCCGCGACTCGATCAACGCCCAGCTGACGAACGTCCGCGAGATGCTCGCCACCCTGACGGGGGCCGCGGTCGCCGCCGCCACCGCGCCGGTCGCGGACGACGAGCCGATCACCCGCGGGGTCCCGGCCCAGCAGTCCCGCTGATCAAGTAACGGTCGCCTAACGGCTCCCGAGGCCCGTACCCCTTGGACAGGGGGTACGGGCTTCGGCTTTTTTGGGGATGCAAGTCGTGTCATGGGCCGACGCGGAGGTTCGGGGAGGCATTCCGGTGGAGCCGGGGGGAGTCAGGTCGGGCGTTGTTGTTGACGGATGTACTGCTTGACGTCGGTGAGAGGTGTGCCGTCGCTGGAGGCGGCGAGGTAGGAGCCGGACCAGAAGCGTCCGCCCCACAGGTAGCGGCGCACGTGGGGTTCGAAGTCCTGGCGTAGGTGGCGTGAGGAGACGCCTTTGAGGGAGTTCACCAGCCGGGACAGAGCCACTTTGGGCGGGTAGTGGACGAGGAGGTGGACATGGTCGTGGTCACCGTTGAACTCGCGCAGTTCGGCCTCGAAGTCCGTACAGACCTCCCGCATGACCTCCTCACAGCGGTCCAGCATCGCCTCCGTGAACACTCCGTGGCGGTATTTGGTGACGAACACCAAATGGACATGGAGGTTGTGGAACACATGACGACCGGTTCTGACATCCTTGTTTGCTTCCCATCGAGGTGACATAAACCAATGCTAGCTTTCCCGGTGTGAGGCGACAGGATGCCCAACCGGGCCAGGTGAAACGGCAGTTCGGCCACCGTGCCCGGCTGGCGCTCGACCCTGACCAGGTGGCGGTCCTTGATGCCCAGGCGCATGCGGCGCGCACCACGTGGAATCTGCTGCATGACTGGTGGCTGATGCTGCCGAAGGCGAAACGGACCCTGGTGGCGGCAGACGCGGTCATCCGGCAGGGCCGCAAGGAACTGGCCTGGCTGGGGGTGCTGCCCGCGCAGGCTGCCCAGGCGGTCTTGAAGTCCTACTTCCAGGCGTGGAAGAACTGCTGGGAGAAGCGGGCGCAGGCGCCGGAGTTCAAGGCCCGGTTGCGCACGAGGATGAGTATCGACATCCCTCAGGGCCGTGATCTGCAGGTGGTGCGGGTGCACCGCCGGTGGGGCATGGTCAACATTCCCAAGCTGGGCCGGGTGAAGTTCCGCTGGACGCGGGAACTGCCCGTCGGCAAGCATGCCGACACGGATCAAAGGATCACCGGTGCCCGGCTGGTCAAGGACGCTCTGGGATGGCACATCGCCTTCCGCGTCCAAACCCTGGAGGCGGCCCCCGCCCCGCATCCGGGGCCGGCGGTCGGGATCGACGCCGGGATCACCGTCCCGCTGGCCCTGTCCGACGGGAACACCGCAGAACACGGGCCGTGGCTGTCCAAGAAGGAGGAGGCCCGTCTGCTGCGCTACGAGCAGCAGGCCGCCCGCCGCAAAGCCCACCGGAAGAAGGGCGAGCGCACCAGCCGCCGCCTGCACCACACCTACAACCAGATCGCCCGCATCCGCGCGACAGCCAAACGCCGACGCGACGACTGGCAGCACCGGACCACCACCGCCCTCGCCGACACCTACGGCACGGTCGTGGTCGAAGCACTCCGCATCACAAACATGACCCGCTCCGCCAAAGGCACCGCCGACAAACCAGGGACGAAGGCCGCCCAGAAGGCCGGACTCAACCGCGCCATCCTCGGCGAAGCCTGGGGACGCACCGTGCAACTCCTCGCCTACAAGCTCACCCACCGTGGCGGCACCCTGGCGGAGGTCCCCGCTCCGGGAACCTCCCAGGAATGCTCCCAGTGCCACACCGTGACCCCGGGCAGCCGCAGGAGCCAGCACGAGTTCGTATGCAACAACCCCGCGTGCGGCTGGGAAGGCAACGCCGACCTGAACGCCGCCCGCACCGTGCTCCACCGATACCGGACGGGCCACGCGCTCGCCCCGGCTGCCGGGAGGGCAGTCGTCAGACGCGCTACACACGGCGTCAAACCCGCCACCGCAAGGTAGGCAGGAATCTCCCTCATGAAACAGGGGAGAGAACTTCAAATGACGCTCATCGCCCTGTTCTCCATGGGCGTGGCCGTGATGCTGCGCAGCCCGATGCTGTCGCTCGGTGTGCTGATGCCGTTCTTCTTCCTGATCTCCAACATCCTCGGCGCCGTCTCGACGACGAAGAAGGTCGCCCGCTATCTGCCCGACCAGGCCGGCAGCAAGATCATGCAGGTGGTCACCCCGGTCGACAACCTCACCCCGTACGGTCCCTGGGGCGGGCTCGCGATCATGCTGGCCTGGGTTGCCGTGGCCCTGCTCGGCGGGTATGTGCTGCTGAAGAACCGGGACGCCTGAGCCGGTCCCCTCATGTCCCCCACCCACGTCCTTCCTCCCGCCCCGCCTCCCGCCCCTCCTCCCGTCCGCTCTCCCATCCACCTCGCATCTCCCTCGCTCGGTCATGGACCCGACATTTTTGATGCTTGCTGGGGGGAACCGTCAGCGTCCGGATAAGCTCCTAACCCTTACGGGGGCGTGTGCCCTGCTGTCCTGAATTTTTCGGTGGGTGCGGAGCATGATCGAGGCAGTCGGCCTGACGAAGCGCTATGGCGACAAGACGGCCGTGTACAACCTTTCCTTCCAGGTGCGGCCGGGGGCCGTCACCGGCTTCCTCGGCCCCAACGGGTCGGGCAAGTCGACGACGATGAGGATGATCCTCGGCCTGGACCAGCCTTCCTCGGGCCAGGTGACGATCGGCGGCTTCCCCTACCGCAAGCTGCCCAACGCCCCCCGCCAGGTCGGTGCGCTGCTCGATGCCAAGGCGGTGCACGGCGGCCGGTCCGCCCGCAGCCACCTGCTGTGCCTGGCCCAGCTGTCGGGCATCCCGGCGCGGCGCGTGGACGAGGTGCTGGGGGTCGTCGGGCTCCAGGATGTGGCCCGAAAGCGCTCCAAGGGGTTCTCGCTCGGTATGGGACAGCGGCTCGGCATCGCCGCCGCGCTCCTCGGCGACCCCCAGGTGCTGCTCTTCGACGAGCCGGTCAACGGCCTCGACCCCGAGGGCATCCTCTGGGTGCGCAACCTGATGAAGGCGCTCGCGGCGGAGGGGCGGACCGTGTTCGTCTCCTCCCACCTGATGAGCGAGATGGCGCTGACCGCCGACCACCTCATCGTGATCGGGCGCGGCCAGCTGCTGTCCGACATGAGCGTGAAGGACTTCATCTCCACCAACTCGGCCGACTTCGCGCGCGTACGCACGCCGGAGACCGAGCCGCAGCAGCGCGAGAAGCTGACGGCCTCGCTGACCGAGGCGGGCGGGCAGGTGCTGCCCGAGCAGGACGGCGCGCTGCGTGTGATGGGCCTGCCGCTGCACCGCATCAGCGACCTCGCGCACTCCGCCGACGTACGCCTGTGGGAGCTGTCGCCGCACCAGGCGTCGCTGGAGGAGGCGTACATGCGGATGACGCAGGGCGCCGTCGACTACCGCTCCACCGTCGACCAGAAGGCCGGGCTCCAGCAGCCGCTGCCGCCGGGCGCGCAGCCGCCGGTGCAGATGCCGGTCCCGGGGCAGGGCCAGCCGGGCTGGTACGCCCCGCCGCCGCCCCAGCAGGGCGGTCAGCCGCCGTTCGCGAACCCCGGGCAGCCCGGACAGCCCGCGGGGCCGTACGGCGCCCCTGGCGGCCCCGGCGCTCCCGCAGGCGGCCACGTGAACCCGTACGCGCAGCCCGCCGCCGCCCCTCAGCAGGCGCCCGCGGCTCCCTCCGCTCCCGCCCTGACGAAGCCCGAGGACGCCCGATGAGCACGCCCCAGCAGCCCCCGACGCAGCAGCTGGCACCGCAGGCCGCGCCTAACTGGCAGGCGGCGCCCGGAACTTCGTACGCCCTCTACACCTCGCCGATCCCGGTCACGCGCACGCACCTCGGTCATGCCCTCGCCTCCGAGTGGACGAAGATCAAGTCGGTGCGCTCCACGTTGTGGACGCTCGGGGTCTTCCTGCTCCTCGTCGTCGGCATCGGCCTGCTCGTCGCCGCGCAGACGACCGAAGAGGACTTCGGCGAGGTGCCGTACACCTTCCCGGCGTTCTTCGGGCTGATCCTCGGGCAGATCTGCCTGATCACACTGGGCGTGCTGGTCATCTCGTCGGAGTACGGCACGGGCATGATCCGTACGACGTTCACCGCCTCGCCGCAGCGCCACCGGGTGCTCGCCGCCAAGCTGATCATCTTCTTCGGGGTCGCGTTCGTCGTGTCCGCGTTCGCGATCGGTTTCGTCGGTCTGGTGACCGAGTCCATACACAACGGCGGTGAGGGCAAGGCGTGGGGCGGCACGGTCGTCATGGGCGCCCTGTACGTCTCGCTGCTCGGCGTGCTCGGCATCGCGGTCGGCTCGATGCTGCGTCACTCGGCGGGCGCGATCACCGCGATGCTGGGGCTCGTACTCCTGCCGGCGATCCTGCCCGCCTTCCTGATGCTGTCCGAGAGCATGCGGACGATCGGCGAGAAGATGATGGAGTACAACGCGCCCAACGCCCTCGCCAGGATCTTCCAGCTGGACAGCGATAACGGCAACGGCGGTCCTCAGCTCGGCCTGCTCGCCGGGGTGACCGTCGCGGCGATCGCCGGCGCCTTCGTGCTGCTCGACCGCCGGGACGTGTGATTCACCCGGACGCGTGAACTGGCCCGGCTGCTGGGCAAGTTCAGAAATCCGGTCAGAACTTCGGTCAGAACTTCGGTGCGTTACGGGACCGCTGCACCCGCGTGGTGCGGCGGTCCTTCGCGTTCCAGCACGCCTTGTGCCAGTGCCGCCGGTCGTCCACGCCCGCGTGCTCGGCCCACGCGACGACGTGCGGGACGCCGGACGGGATCAGCTGGTCGCAGCCGGGGCAGCGGTACGTCTTGCCCTGGGTGCCGGCGCCCGCCACATGCCGGACGTTCCAGTTCTCGCCCCGCCAGCTCACCGAGGACTGGAAGCCGCCGTAGCGGCCGGTATCGTCCTCGTCGGCGCTCCGGCCGAACGTGCCGCCGGGATCTTGGGGTCGGTTGCGGCGCGGGGACACAGGACACCTCACGGAGCGGTTCAGGGGGCACAAGTCCCCTCCAGCCTACGCGGCGCGATCCGGGGTAGAGGTAAGTCAGGGCCCTCCGCATCACCCAGCTCGAACCTCCTCTCGAACTCTCGAATCCCCTGTCGGCTCACCATCGGCACCCCGGCCTCTCTCCGCCCGGTTGCTCGATTCTGCAGACAATCCGCCTATCTCTCCGCCAAGCCGTGACTTCGGCACGTGTCGAGCGGTTATGCCGTGCGGGGGAGCTCCGTGTCGGGGCCTAGGAAGCAGGAAAGAGCATGCGCGTAGGAAGTTTTGTGCTGGCGGCCCAGTTCCCGGGCCAGGGCCAGGGGGAGGCGCTGCACCGGGCGGTCAGGTCCGCCGAGGTCGCCGAGGAGGCGGGTCTCGACACGGTCTGGCTGGCGGAGCACCACTTCGTGCCGTACGGCACCTGCCCGTCCGCGACGACCCTGGCCGCCCTGCTGCTGGGCCGCACCCGGCGCATCCGGATCGGTACGGCGGTGAGCGTGCTGCCCACCACCCACCCCGTGGCGCTCGGCGAACAGGCGGCGCTGCTGCATCTGACGTCCGGCGGGCGGTTCACGCTGGGCGTGGGGCGCGGCGGGCCGTGGGTCGACCTGGAAGTGTTCGGGACGGGTCTGGAGGCGTACGAGAAGGCGTTCCCGGAATCACTCGACCTGCTGCTGCGCTGGCTGCGCGAACCGTCCGTGTCGGCCGACGGCGACCGGTTCAGGTTCCGTGACGTGGCCGTCGTACCGAGCCCGTCGGAGTCGCTGACGGACACCGCGGGGCCGGAGGTCGTCGTCGCGTGCACCTCGCCGTCGAGCGTGCGGCTGGCCGCCGAGCGCGGGCTGCCGATGCTCCTCGGGATGCATGTCGGGGACGAGGAGAAGGCCGAGATGGTCGCCCTGTGGCGGCAGTACGCGCGCGCGGCGGGACGTCCGGGGGACGAGATCCGGGGCGCCGCCCATGTGTCGGCCGGCGTCTGCCAGATCGCGGACACGCGCACGGACGCGGTCGAGATCCTGATGAAGGCGATGCCGGGCTGGCTGCGGCAGGGACTGGAGGCGCATGTCACGGTGGACGGCCGGCAGCGTTCGATGCGCGACCCGGTGGCGTACACCGAACTCCTCTGCGGACTGCACCCGGTGGGCACGGCCAGGCTCTGCGCCGACCGGCTCGCGGCGACCTCCGAACGCACGGGCATCTCACGCTTCGCCCTGCTCGTCGAGGGTTCCGGCGATCTGGCGGCCACGGAGGAGAACGTACGGCGGCTGGGGACCGAGGTGGTCACCCAGCTGCGCTGAACACCCGGCTGCCGCAGGGAGCTTGCCGCCCCGTACTGAAACACCTCCCGCGTACGGAGCGGCAAGCCGTTGCCCCAAATCGCTTCAGCAGTCCCGGAATTCCGGAGACTGGTTCAGCAGCTGACTGCGCACCGAGGTGAAGCGGGCCAGCTTGACGTCCACCGAGGAGTCCAGCGGGAACACCGCCACCCGGTGGCAGTTCTGGAAGGCCAGCCGCACACCGAAGTGCCGCTGCAGCGCGCCGCGTATCGCGTCACTCGCCAGCGCACGTAGCAGCTGGCCCCGTGCCTGCTCGTCCGGCGGCGGCGTCTGGTTGTCGGCGAAGTCTCCGCCGTCCACCTTCAGCTGGGCCACCAGGGAGCTGATCATCTCCCATGCGTAGGGCAGGGAGGTCCGGACGCAGTCGACGAATTCAGCTTCGTCGACCTCGCCTCGCTCGGCCTGTTCGAGTAGGGCCGGTGAGACGTCGAGCGACATGAGTTCTCCTCTCGCACCCCCGGGGTCGCGGGGGTTGCCGGACAGGGAAATGGGAGCCCGCGACACTGAGCACGCTCCGTACAGGCATCGCGACCTCCCGGTTACTACCGTAGGCAACGGGCCGTGACGGCACCAGGAAAACGCGGATACAGGACCGGTCAGAACCGTCCCCGTAGGCACACAATCAGCCAACAACGAACAGTTGCCTCTGGCATGTTCCCTCGGCCCAAGAAGTCCCCGTCAGCACTTCTGAGGTGGGCGAATCGCGTGGACCACCGCGCGTCGAGTAGCGTTGCCGACCATGCGTCTCGTCATTGCGCGCTGTTCCGTGGACTACGCGGGCCGGCTCACCGCTCATCTCCCGTCGGCCCCCCGCCTCATCCTGGTCAAGGCTGACGGCAGCGTCTCGATCCACGCGGACGACCGCGCCTACAAGCCTCTCAACTGGATGTCTCCGCCCTGCACGTTGAAGGAGGGGACCGGAGAAGAGGAGGGGATCTGGACCGTCATCAACAAGGCGGGCGAGAAGCTCATCATCACGATGGAGGAGATCCTCCACGATTCCTCGCACGAACTGGGCGTGGACCCCGGCCTGATCAAGGACGGCGTGGAAGCGCACCTCCAGGAACTCCTCGCCGACCGCATCGAGACCCTCGGCGACGGCTACACCCTCATCCGCCGCGAGTACATGACGGCCATCGGCCCGGTCGACATCCTGTGCCGGGACGGCGACGGCGCGACGGTCGCGGTCGAGATCAAGCGGCGCGGCGAGATCGACGGCGTGGAGCAACTCACGCGCTATCTGGAGCTGTTGAACCGCGACCCGCACCTCGCGCCGGTCCGCGGCATCTTCGCCGCCCAGGAGATCAAGCCCCAGGCCCGCGTCCTCGCCACGGACCGGGGCATCGGCTGCGCGGTCCTGGACTACAACGCGATGCGCGGCATCGAGGACGACAAACTCCGGCTGTTCTGACGCCGGTTCACGGCTTTACGGCTCGGCGGCACGGTTTGGCTGTCCGGCTTGGCTGTACGTCGAAGGGGGCGGGCCCGTGGTTACGGGCCCGCCCCCTTCGACGTGCTGTCAGATCACCGGCGTCGGCGCGTCGGCGTCGACCGGGGCACTCGCAGGCTCGCTCGCCGTCTCGGTCTGGACCGGGCTGGTGGCCGAGCCACTGGCCGTGGCAGGGGTGTCCGAGGCCGACGGATCCACGGTCGGCTCGGGCGACGTGGACGCCGAAGGAGTGGGCGAGGCCGACTGGGACGGCGTCGTCGTCGGGGAGGTCGACGTCGACGGCTTGGAGCTGGGCGTCGGGGACGGGGACGTGGAGGTGGACGGCGTGGTCCCCCCTGTGCTGCTCCCGCCTCCCGGCGTCTTCGTCCCCGTGGGGTCGTCCGACGGCTCCTCGCCCTCCGTCGGCGGCGGCGTCGGGTCGTCCGAGGTGCCCATCGTACCGTCGGGGCCCGGGTCGGTCGGGCGGCTGGTGGCCGTACCGGTGTCGCCGTTGCTGTCGCTGCCGCCGTTGTCGGCCTTGTCGGCGCCCAGACCGTCGTCGTCGCTGCCCGGACTGGCGGACGGGTTGACGCCGACCTGGTCGGACGGCGCGTCGTTGTGGTTCGAGGTCGCGCCCAGCGTCACCACCGTGCCGAGCACCGCCGCGAGCAGTGCGCCCGCGCCGACCGCCACGAGGTTGCGCCGGGCACCGCCCACGAGCCGCCGGACGCCCGAGACCTTGTGCGCCCCGCCGCCCCCGGACCGGGACGCGATCACGGTCGGCGCGAAGTCGCCGCCCCCGCCGGCGCCCCCGTAACCGGAAGCCGAACCGGAACCCATGGGCGACGCCTTGAGCGGCGGGTAGCCCGCGGCCCCGAAGACGGCCGGGACACCACCGGGCGGCGACGCCGACTCCTCGTGCCGCGCGTCCGGCAACTCCTCGCCCGCCGTGGAACCCGGGCCGGAGCCGGAGCCGAAGCCGGGAGTGTCGCCGGACCGGTCGGCGACCAGGGTGAGGGCACGGCGGCCCGCGACCGTGCCGCGTTTGTCGGCGACGGCGCCGCGCAGCTCGATGGCGCCCTCCAGCTCGCTACGGGCCCGGTCGAGCTGTTCGCCGCAGATCGCGAGGATCCCCAACTCATGGTGGAAATAGGCCTGTTCCGAAACATCCCCGGCGAGCCGGGCGGCCTCGGCGCCGGAGTGCAGGGCGTGTTCCCAGGCGCTCCAGTACAGGCCGGCCGCGAAGGCGGGCGCCGCCGTGCGGGCCAGCTGCACGGCCGTGCTCTCCTCGTCCTCCCCCGGCGGCACGGTCTCGGGGACCAGCACGTCCAGGGCGGCGAGCAGGGCGTCGGCCTCGGCGCAGACCCGCTCGGGGGCCACGGACGGGTGTCCGGCCCACCAGGCGTAGTGCCGGGCGGCGGCGAACGCCCGGTCCTGGGCGCCCTCGCCGTATCCGGCGGCCTCCAGCTGAGTCCCTACCCCGGCCGCGAGCCGGTAGTGGGAGCCGATCGGGGAGACGAGGGCGCAGCCGAGCAGCTCGCCGAGGGCGGCGTCCGCGTGGGTGTCGCCGACCAGAGCGGGCAGATGGGCCTGGTGGGGCACCTCACCGCCGAGGGCGACGGCGAACCGCAGGGTCTCCCGCGCGGACGCGCTGAGCCGGGACGCGAGCAGCGGCGCGGGCGCGGCACCCTCGGCGAGCGAGGGCAGCGGTACGTCGTCCTCGTCGCCCGTGTCGAAGGGGGCGTCGACCGGGGTGTCGTCGAAGACGCCGAACTCGTCGAAGGCGTCGGCGCCGGCACGCAGGCCGTCGCGCTGCCTGAGCAGGGCGCCGGCCTGGACGAACCGCAGGGGCAGGCCCTCGGACTCGAACCAGAGGTCACCGGCCCAGTTGGACTCCTCCTCGGTGAGGACACGGCCGACGGCGCGCTCCAGGAGCTCCAGACCGCCGGCCCGGTCGAGCCCGTCGAGGAACAGTTCCTCGATCAGCGCGTCGGCGGACGGCGCGGGCACGTCGGGGGTGGCGCTGATCAGGAAGGCGCACTCGGGGGTCGCGTCGAGGAGTTCGTCGAGCGCGGCGCCGCCGAACTCCACGTCGTCCAGGACGACGACCGCGCCGGCCTCCCGGACGAGGGCGCGCAGTTCGTCCGGTTCCGGCCGGTACAGAGGCGCGCTGTAGACGGCGTAGAAGAGGTCGTAGAGCAGATCGGTCTGGGTGCGGTGGAAGCCGGTGAGGCGGACCACGCCGTCGGGTGCGAGGTCCGCACAGTCCGCGGCGACGGCGTCGAGGAGTGTGGTGCGGCCGGCGCCGGCCGGGCCGGTGAGGCGTACGGAACGGCCGCGGGCCAGCAGCCGCACCAGCCGTTCGCGCTCGCCGTCGCGCTCCAGGAGCGGCAGTTCGGGCTGCGCGGGCCCGGGCGGTACGGGTGGCTTGGCGGCGCGGGAGATCTCGGCGCGCTCGACCGTCGTGAGCTTGAAGGGCCTGCCGGGCCGTTCGCCGGGCGGGCAGACCTCTATCTCGCTGCCGTCGACGGGGTTGACCGTGAGCAGGTAGTCGCCCGAGACGAGCTGCGCGGTGCGGGCGAGCGCCGGCGTGTGCTGGCCGAAGTCGGTTGTGAGGGCGTCGCGAGGCGGGCGCTGACGCGGCGTGCTGCCGTCGGCGTCATGGCCGTACTCCTCGGATCCCTGGTTGTTCGGGTCCATAAGGTTCAAGCCCCCCAAAAGCGTCGTGTGCGGGTCGACAGGACCCAGGCCCCTCCCGGCCTTGCTGCACACTGCGCTGTCGCTTCTGGTCCGGGCCCGCTCGTGGGATGTCAGGCAGCGGGCGACCGAACCCTAAACCTTCGCACAGTATCTATGACAGGCCGGGGTACCGCGCCGTCCGAGACGTCACAGTCTCGTGAGGATTGCGAGTGAAGCGCGTTTTCACACCCGCTGGTTCACACTCTGGGCAGCGACTCCACCCCGATACCGCCCTCGATCGCCAGGATCCGGTGCAGCCGGGTGGCCACCAACAGGCGCTGCATCTGCGGTGGTACGTCGCGCAGCACGAGTCGTCTGCCGCACCGCCCGCACCGCCGGTGGGCTCCCATGATCACCCCGAGTCCGGTGGCGTCCCAGGAGTCCAGCTCGGACAGGTCCAGCACGAGATCGCCGACGCCCGTGTCGACGGCCGTATGCAGGACCGTACGGGCGTCCGCCGCGCTGCGGACGTCGAGGCGGCCCCCGACGACCAGCTCGGCGTGGTCGCCCCTGATGTGCATATGCGCTCCCGTGAGTGCGTGTCGTGCTCCGCGTCGGTAGGTGATGCAACGTCTGACTGCCTGAGGGGCGGTCAGGTTGCCGTCTGTGAGCGAACCGATACTCAATTCACCCCACAGGGTGATACCCCAGGGGTTCGTGCGGTTTCCCTACCTGTTGACTACGTGCGATACCGCTCAGTGCTTGTAGAAGCCCTGCCCGCTCTTGCGGCCGATGTCACCGGCGTCAACCATCCGGCGCATCAGCTCAGGAGGAGCGAACTTCTCGTCCTGGGACTCGGTGTAGATGTTGCTGGTCGCGTGCAGCAGGATGTCGACCCCGGTGAGGTCGGCGGTGGCCAGCGGGCCCATGGCGTGCCCGAAACCGAGCTTGCAGGCGAGGTCGATGTCCTCGGCGGAGGCGACACCGGACTCGTACAGTTTGGCCGCCTCGACGACCAGCGCCGAGATCAGCCGGGTCGTCACGAAACCGGCGACGTCCCGGTTGACGACGACACAGGTCTTGCCCACGGACTCGGCGAACTCCCGTGCGGTGGCGAGGGTTTCGTCGCTCGTCTTGTAGCCGCGGACCAGCTCGCAGAGCTGCATCATCGGCACCGGCGAGAAGAAGTGCGTACCGACGACCCGGTCCGGGCGGTCGGTGACAGCGGCGATCTTGGTGATCGGGATGGCGGAGGTGTTGGAGGCGAGCACGGCGTCGTCGCGCGCGATCTTGTCGAGCGCGCGGAAGATCTCGTGCTTGATCTCCAGCTTCTCGAAGACCGCCTCGACGACGATGTCCGCGTCGCCGACCGCGTCCAGGTCGGTCGTCGCGGTGATGCGTCCGAGGGCGGCCTCGGCGTCGGCCGCGGCCAGCTTGCCCTTGCCCACGAACCGGTCGTACGAGGATTTGATGCCGTCGGTGCCACGGGTGAGCGCTTCGTCGGTGACATCGCGCAGTACGACGTCCCAGCCCGCCTGGGCGGAGACCTGGGCAATGCCGGAACCCATCAGGCCGGCTCCGATGACGGCAAGCTTCCGTGCCACTGTGCGACTCCCCTGACGCGCCGTTTAGGTGGGCCTCGTGCATTGGACCTCTTCGGCGGACCCTAGCGGTCGTGAGGGTGCTGTGTGACCGGTAAGTAATGCGCGTCACGTCTCATCAGACGGACATCACACCGACGTGTCTCATTCGGCCCCTCGTGCGGCCTAGTTGAGCGGTGGCGGAAGGTCGTCATTACGCTGGCCCCATGGTCAATCTGACGCGCATCTACACCAGGACCGGCGACCAGGGCACCACCGCCCTCGGTGACATGAGCAGGGTCGCCAAGACCGATCTGCGGATCTCGGCGTACGCCGACGCCAACGAGGCGAACGCGGTGATCGGGACCGCCGTCGCGCTGGGCGGGCTGGAGGTGGAGGTCGTCAAGGTGCTGACCCGCGTGCAGAACGACCTGTTCGACGTGGGCGCCGACCTGGCGACGCCGGTGGCCGAGAGCCCGGAGTTCCCTCCGCTGCGGGTCGAGCAGTCCTACGTCGACAAGCTGGAGGCGGACTGCGACCGGTTCCTCGAAGACCTGGAGAAACTGCGCTCGTTCATCCTCCCCGGCGGCACCCCCGGCGCCGCCCTGCTGCACCAGGCGTGCACGGTGGTACGCCGGGCCGAGCGCTCGACATGGGCGGCCCTGGAGGTCCACGCCGAGGTGATGAACCCACTCACCGCGACCTACCTCAACCGGCTGTCGGACCTGTTGTTCATCCTTGCGCGCACGGCCAACAAGGAGATCGGGGACGTGCTCTGGGTCCCGGGCGGGGAGCGCTGACCCCAGGGCCGTCGCGGCGTTCGAGTGCTTCTTCGGCCGGATCGCGCACGTCGGCGCGGCCACCCCGTGGACGCCGACAGGGAGCCGAACGCCGACCCCGCCGTCCTGGGCACCCTCACCCGCCTCCACACGGCCGAGGTGACGACGAAGACGCACGTCAGCCGGTTGCCGGACAGGCTTGAGCTGTGCAGTCGCGCCCAAACGGCGGTGGCGGCACAGGAGTTGGGGGTTCGGCGAATCGGTGGAGGCTTTCCGCGAAGTGGTCCAGACCTATTGACCTGTGGTCCAGACCTTCCTATTCTCGCGGCACTGTGGGTGCGAAGGCTCAGTCGCGCCCCCCTGACACCTCCAAGGAGGCGCGGCATGCGCTTCGGACAAAGATGTACGGCAGGCCTGACAACCCTGCTGCTCCCCCTCGCCGCCCTGATGGGCCTGGCGAGCCCGGCACAGGCGGCCACCTCGGCCACCGCTACCTACGCGAAGACCCAGGACTGGGGCACCGGTTTCGAGGGCAAGTGGACGGTCACCAACACCGGTACCACGTCGATCAGTTCCTGGACGGTCGAGTGGGACTTCCCCTCGGGTACTTCCGTCACCTCGGCCTGGGACGCCGACGTCACGTCCAGCGGCGCCCACTGGACCGCCAGGAACAAGTCGTGGAACGGCACCCTCGCCCCCGGCGCCGCCGTCTCCTTCGGCTTCAACGGCGCCGGCTCCGGCTCCCCCGCCAACTGCAAGCTCAACGGCGGCAGTTGTGACGGCGGCTCGGTCCCCGGCGACAACGCCCCCTCGACGCCCGGCACTCCGACCGCCTCCGGCATCACCGACACCTCGGCGAAGCTCAGTTGGGGCGCGGCCACCGACGACAAGGGCATCAAGAACTACGACGTCCTGCGCGGCGGCACCAAGGTCGCGACGGTGACGGCCACCACGTACACGGACACGGGCCTGACCGCCGGTACGGACTACTCGTACACCGTCCAGGCCCGGGACACCGCCGACCAGACCGGCCCGGTGAGCGGCGCGGTCGCCGTGCGCACCACCGGCGGCACCACCACGCCGCCGACCGGGAACAAGGTCAAGCTCGGCTACTTCACCGAGTGGGGCGTCTACGGCCGCAACTACCACGTCAAGAACCTGGTGACCTCGGGCTCGGCATCCAAGATCACGCACATCAACTACGCGTTCGGCAACGTCAAGGACGGCAAGTGCGTCGTCGACGACACCTACGCCGCCTACGACAAGGCCTACACCGCCGACCAGTCGGTGTCGGGCGTGGCCGACACCTGGGACCAGCCACTGCGCGGCAACTTCAACCAGCTGCGCCAGCTGAAGGCCAAGTACCCGAACATCAAGGTGCTGTACTCCTTCGGCGGCTGGACCTACTCCGGCGGCTTCGCACAGGCCGCCGCCAACCCGGCCGCCTTCGCCGCCTCCTGCAAGGCAGTCGTCGAGGACCCGCGCTGGGCGGACGTCTTCGACGGCATCGACATCGACTGGGAATACCCGAACGCGTGTGGCCTGACGTGTGACACGTCGGGTGCCGCGTCCTTCAAGAACCTGCTGTCGGGGCTGCGTTCGGCATTCGGGGCGAACTACCTGGTCACCGCGGCCATCACCGCCGACGGCTCCTCCGGCGGCAAGATCGACGCGGCCGACTACGGCGGCGCCTCCGCCTACGCCGACTGGTACAACGTGATGACGTACGACTACTTCGGCGCCTTCGACGCGGACGGTCCGACCGCCCCGCACTCGCCGCTCACCTCGTACGCCGGTATCCCGGCCGCCGGCTTCAACTCCGCCGACGCCATCGCCAAGCTGAGGGCGAAGGGCGTCCCGGCGGCGAAGCTCCTGCTGGGCATCGGCTTCTACGGCCGTGGCTGGACCGGCGTCACCCAGGCCGCCCCAGGCGGCACGGCGACCGGCGCGGCACCGGGCACGTACGAGGCGGGGATCGAGGACTACAAGATCCTCAAGACGTCCTGCCCGGCCACCGGCACGATCGCCGGCACCGCGTACGCGTACTGCGGCAACAACTGGTGGTCGTACGACACTCCCGCGACGATCGCCGGGAAGATGACCTGGGCCAAGAACCAGGCCCTCGGCGGCGCGTTCTTCTGGGAGTTCAGCGGCGACACGAGCAACGGGGAGCTGGTGAACGCGATCAGCGGCGGCCTCGCGTAGCTCAAGCTCATGACAAAGGCAGCGGGGCGGGTCCGTACGGACCCGCCCCGCCGCCCTCGTGTGTCAGCGTCAGGCCACGTTCACCTGTTGCCCGGGAGGCGCCGCCTCCAGCCAGGCGAGGAAACCGGTCAGCGCGTCGTCGCTCATCGCCAGCTCCAGTCTCGTCCCCCGGTGGAGACAGGCCAGCACGACCGCGTCCGAGAGGAGGGCCAGCACCTCCTCGCCTTCTGGGATCCGGCGGCCGGCCACATCGATCGCCGAGCGATCCAGCACGCGGCGCGGCCGGGGGGAGTACGAGAAGATGCGGTACCACTCGATGCGGTCGCCGTTGTAGCGGGCGACACCGTAGCCCCAGCCCTTGCCGCTGAGGTCGGGTTTCTCGGTTACGTCCCAGCGCAGGCTGCAGTCGAACGTACCGCCGGAGCGTTGGATGAGCCGGCGGCGCAGCCCGAAGACACCCAGGCCGACCACCACGACCGCCACTACCAAGCCGCACACAGTCAGAGCGAGGATCATCGACACCGACCTCCTCGTCTCCTAGGTAACGGAAAGGAAAAAACACCCGGATTTGCCTCAGCCGCGGCTGGGACCGGCGCAAACCGGTCCCAGCCGCGGCTGAGGCAAAGCATCACACTGGAGCTCCCCCAGTGCCTAAAGGGCCTGGGAGGTACCCCCTGTGGTTCAGCGCGCCGCCACGGCCCGCAGTCGGACGTCCGCACGCCGCTCGGCGGAGGCGTCACCCTCCGCCTTCGCGCGCTCGAGCTCCCGCTCCACGCGCTGGACGTCGATCTCGTCCGCCAGCTCGGCGATCTCCGCCAGCAGCGACAGCTTGTTGTCCGCGAACGAGATGAAACCGCCGTGCGCCGCGGCGACGACCGTTCCACCATCACTCGTACGGATGGTCACCGGGCCCGACTCCAGCACACCGAGCAGCGGCTGGTGACCGGGCATGACGCCGATGTCGCCGGACGTGGTGCGCGCGACGACCAGAGTGGCCTCGCCGGACCAGATCTTACGGTCGGCAGCGACCAGCTCGACGTGCAGCTCAGCAGCCAAGGTTGGCTCCTCGGGTCACCACCCGGCCTGTTGTGCCGGGTGTTGGGGTTAATTCTAGTGGGTGTGGAGAGAGGGGCAGGACGCACCCCGCGAAGGGTGCTCCCCTGCCCCTCTCACAAGAGCTCGGGGGTCAGGAGACGCCCAGCTCCTTGGCATTGGCCGTGAGGTCCTCGATGCCACCGCAGAGGAAGAACGCCTGCTCCGGGAAGTGGTCGTAGTCGCCGTCGATGATCGCGTTGAACGCCACGATCGACTCGTCCAGCGGTACGTCCGACCCGTCGACGCCGGTGAACTGCTTGGCGACGTGGGTGTTCTGGGACAGGAAGCGCTCCACGCGACGGGCACGGTGGACGACGAGCTTGTCTTCCTCGCCCAGCTCGTCGATACCGAGGATCGCGATGATGTCCTGAAGGTCCTTGTACTTCTGGAGGACCGTCTTGACGCGCATCGCGGTGTTGTAGTGGTCCGCCGTGATGTAGCGCGGGTCCAGGATGCGGGACGTGGAGTCCAGCGGGTCCACGGCCGGGTAGATGCCCTTCTCGGAGATCGGACGGGAGAGAACCGTCGTCGCGTCGAGGTGGGCGAACGTGGTGGCCGGGGCCGGGTCGGTCAGGTCGTCCGCGGGGACGTAGATCGCCTGCATCGAGGTGATCGAGTGACCACGGGTCGAGGTGATGCGCTCCTGGAGGAGACCCATCTCGTCGGCCAGGGTCGGCTGGTAACCCACCGCGGAGGGCATCCGGCCGAGCAGGGTCGAGACCTCGGAACCGGCCTGCGTGAAGCGGAAGATGTTGTCGATGAAGAACAGCACGTCCTGCTTCTGCACATCGCGGAAATACTCCGCCATGGTCAGACCGGCCAGGGCCACGCGCAGACGGGTGCCCGGGGGCTCGTCCATCTGGCCGAAGACCAGCGCGGTCTTGTCGATGACGCCGGACTCCGACATCTCCTCGATGAGGTCGTTGCCCTCACGAGTGCGCTCACCGACACCGGCGAACACGGAGACACCGTCGTGGTTGTTGGCGACGCGGTAGATCATCTCCTGGATGAGCACCGTCTTGCCGACGCCGGCACCGCCGAACAGGCCGATCTTTCCACCCTTGACGTACGGGGTGAGAAGGTCGATGACCTTGACGCCGGTCTCGAACATCTCGGTCTTCGACTCGAGCTCGTCGAAACGCGGGGCCTTGCGGTGGATGGACCAGCGCTCGCCCGAGTACGTCTCGTCGGAGTTCAGTACCTCACCGAGGGTGTTGAACACCTTGCCCTTGGTGAAGTCACCGACCGGGACGGTGATGCCCGAACCCGTGTTGGTGACCACGGCCTGGCGGACCAGACCGTCGGTGGGCTGCATGGAGATGGTGCGGACCAGGCCGTCACCCAGGTGCTGGGCGACCTCCAGGGTCAGCGTCTTCTTCGCGCCGTCGAGGGCCGGGTCGGCCACCTCGACGTGAAGGGCGTTGTAGATCTCCGGCATGGCGTCGACGGGGAATTCCACGTCGACGACCGGGCCGATGACCCGGGCGACGCGGCCCGTGGCAACGGCCGTCTCAACTGTCGTCGTCATTACCTGTCACTCCCCGCGGTCGCGTCGGCCAGGGCTGCGGTGCCACCGACGATCTCGCTGATTTCCTGGGTGATTTCGGCCTGTCGGGCCGCATTGGCAAGTCGGGAGAGCGTCGTGATGAGGTCTCCCGCGTTGTCGGTGGCCGACTTCATCGCGCGGCGCGTGGCGGCGTGCTTGGAAGCGGCCGACTGGAGCATCGCGTTGTAGATACGGCTTTCGACGTACCGCGGCAGCAGGGCGTCGAGGACGTCCTCCGCCGACGGCTCGAAGTCGTACAGCGGAAGGATCTCGCCCTTCCCGGTCGTCTCTGCCGCGACCTCGTCGAGGCGCAACGGCAGCAGGCGGCCGTCGACCGCGTTCTGCGTCATCATCGAGACGAACTCGGTGTAGACGATGTGGAGTTCGTCCACGCCGCCGTCCGCCGTCTCCGTCTCGATGGCCTCGATGAGCGGAGCCGCGACCTTCTTGGCGTCCGCGTACGTGGGCTGGTCGGTGAAGCCCGACCACGACTCCACGACCTTGCGCTCGCGGAAGTTGTAGTGGGCCAGACCGCGGCGGCCGACGATGTACGTGTCGACCTCCTTGCCCTCCGCCTCAAGTCGCGCCGTCAGCTTCTCGGCGGCCTTGATCGCGTTGGAGTTGAAGGCGCCGGCCAGACCGCGGTCGCTCGAGAGGAGCAGAACCGCGGAACGGGTCGGCGTCTCGGCCTCGGTGGTCAGCGGGTGCCTGGTGTTCGAGCCCGTGCCGACCGCCGTGACCGCGCGGGTGAGCTCGGTCGCGTACGGCGCGGAGGCCGCCACCTTGCGCTGCGCCTTGACGACGCGCGAGGCGGCGATCATCTCCATCGCCTTGGTGATCTTCTTGGTCGCGGTGACAGACTTGATACGACGCTTGTAGACCCGGAGCTGGGCTCCCATGAGTCAGGTCCCTTCCGTCGTCACTTGGCCGCGGCGGCCGGAGCGTCTTCGCCGAGAAGCTTGCCGTCCGAGGTCTCGAACTGCTTCTTGAATTCCGCGACGGCGTCGGCGATGGCGGTGATGGTGTCGTCCGACATCTTCGCGCCCTCCTTGATGGAGGTCATGAGGCCCTGCTCCTTGCGGTGCAGGTACTCCAGGAGCTCCTTCTCGAAGCGGCGGATGTCGTTGACCGGCACCTCGTCCATCTTGCCGGTGGTACCGGCCCAGATGGAGACGACCTGGTCCTCGGTGGCCATCGGCTGGTACTGAGCCTGCTTGAGCAGCTCGACCAGTCGCATACCGCGCTCCAGCTGCGACTTCGACGCGGCGTCCAGGTCGGAACCGAAGGCGGCGAACGCCTCCAGCTCACGGTACTGGGCGAGGTCGAGGCGCAGTCGGCCGGACACCTGGCGCATCGCCTTGTGCTGCGCGGAACCACCGACTCGGGAGACGGAGATACCGACGTTCAGCGCGGGGCGCTGACCGGCGTTGAACAGGTCCGACTCCAGGAAGCACTGGCCGTCGGTGATGGAGATGACGTTGGTCGGGATGAACGCCGAGACGTCGTTGGCCTTCGTCTCGACGATCGGCAGACCGGTCATCGAGCCGGCGCCCAGCTCGTCGGAGAGCTTCGCGCAGCGCTCCAGCAGACGGGAGTGCAGGTAGAAGACGTCACCCGGGTAGGCCTCACGGCCCGGCGGGCGGCGCAGCAGCAGGGACACGGCGCGGTAGGCGTCGGCCTGCTTCGAGAGGTCGTCGAAGATGATGAGGACGTGCTTGCCCTCGTACATCCACTGCTGGCCGATGGCCGAACCGGTGTACGGCGCAAGGTACTTGAAGCCGGCCGGGTCGGACGCCGGGGCGGCGACGATGGTCGTGTACTCCAGCGCGCCGGCCTCTTCGAGGGCGCCACGCACGGAGGCGATGGTCGAACCCTTCTGACCGATGGCGACGTAGACGCAGCGAACCTGCTTCTTCGGGTCACCGGTGCGCCAGTTGTCGCGCTGGTTGATGATCGTGTCGACGGCCAGCGCGGTCTTGCCGGTCTGACGGTCGCCGATGACCAGCTGACGCTGGCCACGGCCGATCGGGGTCATCGCGTCGACGGCCTTGTAGCCCGTCTCCATCGGCTCGTGCACCGACTTGCGCGCCATGACGCCCGGAGCCTGCAGCTCCAGGGCGCGACGACCGCTGGTCTCGATCTCGCCGAGGCCGTCGATCGGGTTGCCGAGCGGGTCGACGACGCGGCCGAGGTAGCCCTCGCCGACGGCCACGGACAGGACCTCGCCGGTACGGGTGACCGGCTGGCCCTCTTCGACGCCGCTGAACTCGCCGAGGATGACGGTACCGATCTCGCGCTCTTCGAGGTTGAGCGCGAGACCGAGGGTGCCGTCCTCGAACTTCAGCAGTTCGTTGGCCATGGCCGAGGGGAGACCCTCAACCTTCGCGATGCCGTCGCCGGCAAGGGTGACCGTACCGACCTCCTCGCGCGAGGCCGCGTCCGGCTTGTACGACTGGACGAAGTTCTCCAGCGCATCCCGGATCTCCTCCGGCCGGATCGTGAGCTCCGCCATCTGGGTTCCCTGCTCTCCTTGTTGGGCCCGAAGTTTCACTTGGGGGGATGGGGACTCCCCCCAAAAAGAGGTGAATCCTCTGCACGGCCCAACCAGGGCCGCATTCAAGTACGTACTACGAGTATTGAGTTGCTGCGTGCTGTGCGGCTGCCGGGCGGGCTAGCCCGCCATGCGGCGGCCTGCGTCCTCGATGCGGTCCGCGATGCTGCCGTTGATGACCTCGTCGCCGACCAGCACCCGGATCCCGCCGAGGACCTCGGGGTCCACGTCCAGGTTCAGGTGCATCTGGCGGCCGTAGAGCTTCGCGAGGGCGGCGCCGAGGCGCTGCTTCTGCGGGTCGCTCAGCGGAACCGCCGAGGTGACGACGGCGACCATGCGGTCCCGGCGCTCGGCGGCGAGCTTGGACAGGGACTCGAGTCCCGCCTCCAGGCTACGTCCCCGCGGCGCGGTCACAAGGCGCGTCACCAGCCGCTCGGTCGTGGCCTCGGCCCGGCCTCCGAGCAGGCTGCGCAGCAGCTCGCCCTTGGCGCCGGTGGTCGCGGCACGGTCGGTCAGCGCGGCGCGCAGCTCGGTGTTCGAGGAGACGATCCGGCCGAACCGGAACAGCTCGTCCTCGACGTTGTCGAGCGTGCCCGCCTGTTGGGCGGACGTGAGGTCGGCGAGGTCCGCCAGCTCCTCCAGCGTGTCCACCAGGTCGCGCGAACGCGACCAGCGGGAGCGCACCATGCCGGCCACCAGGTCGGTGGTGGGCCCGCCGACCTGACTGCCGAAGAGGCGCTGGGCCAGCTCGGCCTTGGCCTCTCCGGACTGCGCCGGGTCGGTGAGGACCCGACGCAGCGACACCTCGCGGTGCAGCAGCGCGGTGACCGAAGCCAGCTCCTCGGACAGCTTCTTCGCGTCGGCGGACGTCGAGTCCGTCAGCGCGTCGAGACGCTCCCGTGCGGCGGCGGCAGCCTCGCGACTGGCTCCGTGCACGGTCATCGAGTCGCCTCGGCCTTCTCCTCGAGGTCATCGAGGAAACGGTCGATCACGCGGCTCTGCCGGGCGTGGTCCTCAAGGGACTCGCCGACGAGCTTGCCGGCCAGCTCGGTGGCGAGCTTGCCGACGTCCTGGCGGAGCGCGGACGAGGCGGCCTTGCGGTCGGCGACAAGCTGGGAGTGACCGGCGGCGACGATCTCCTCGCGCTGCCGCTGGCCTTCCGCGCGCATCTCGGCGATGAGCGTGGCACCCTGCTCCTGCGCCTCCTGGCGCAGTCGCGCGGCCTCGTGCCGGGCCTCGGCGAGCTGAGCCTTGTACTGCTCAAGAACGCTCTGGGCCTCGACCTTCATGGCGTCGGCCTCTTCGATACCGCCTTCGATCGCCGCGCGACGCTCCTCCAGAACCTTGTTGATGTTCGGAAGCAGCTTCTTCCAGAAGAAGAAGAACACGATGGCGAAGGCGATGGCGCCGACAAGCAGCTCGGGGCCGGGCGGGATGAGCGGGTTCTGCTCCTCCTCGGCCGCCAGCTGTACCAGGTTGGCGATCACATCAGTGCCTTTCCTTGAAAGGTTTCGATCGTCGATACGTCGGTCTAGTAGACGAACGGCATGACGATGCCGATGAGGGCGAGCGCCTCACAGAACGCGAAACCGAGGATCTGGTTGGCACGGATCAGACCGGCCGCTTCGGGCTGGCGGGCCAGCGCCTGGGTGCCGTTGCCGAAAATGATGCCGACGCCGACGCCGGGGCCGATCGCGGCGAGGCCGTAACCGATGGAACCGATGTTGCCTTCGACAGCGGCGAGGGTCTCAAGGGCAGCCATGCTGATTCTTCCTTCTCTTTCAGGACCGGTGGGGGTTGGCCACCGGACGTTCTGGGGCTGAGGGGGGCGGCTCAGTGGTGCTTTGCGAGAGCGCCCTGAACGTAGGTGCAGGCCAGCAGCACGAACACATATGCCTGGACGGCCTGAACGAAGAGCTCGAAGCCGATCATGACCACGGCCATCACGAAGGAGACACCTGCGGCCGGCACCATCCAGCTGTTGAGCAGGTACCAGGAGGCGACCGTGAACATGACCAGCATCAGGTGGCCGGCGAACATGTTGGCGAACAGTCGCACGGCGTGCGTGAACGGCCTGACCAGCAGGTTCGAGAAGAACTCGATGACCATCACGAGCGGCAGCACCGGGCCGAGCGACTTGTCGTAGCCGGTGACGTTCTTGAAGAAGCCGACGAAACCGTGCTTCTTGAAGGTCAGCGAGACCCACACCACGTAGACGATGACGGCCAGCACCATCGGGTAGGCGATGACCGAGGACACCGGGAACTGTGCCAGTGGGATCACGGACCAGATGTTCATGATCCAGATGAAGAAGAACAGCGAGACCATGAAGGGGACGAACTTCTCGCCCTCCTTCTTACCGATGGTCTCGTAGACGATGCCACGGCGTACGAAGTCGTAGCCGGCCTCGCCGATCATCTGCAGCTTGCCCGGGACCACCTTCGCCTTGCCGAAGGCAAGCGTGAAGAAGGTGACGACCAGGAGGCTGGTGACGATCGCGAGGAGCATCACCTTGTTGAACTCGAACCCGCCGACCGTGGCGATCGGCTTGAAGAGGAACGAGTGCAGGCCCGGAGCCGGGAAGCCACAGCCGTTGTCGGACATGATCCGACAGCTCCAGTCAAAGGCGAGCTGGGTCTGGTCAGCACTCACCACGGGCTCCTTCGGCGTGACGCATGGGTACGGCAACCTCGTTGTGTCGGCGCGGCGCGCAGCCGCGGTTCGGCACTGGACTGGTGTTACGGATGTGAGGGCGGCTGTGGGGCATCAAGCCTCGCGATTGAGCAGGCGTCAGCTTCAGATGCCCGCGCCCGCGATGCCGCAGTTGGCACCGGACGATAGCAGGATCTCTCACACCCGCTTATCCCGGCCCTACCTCTCACGAGGAGTGCCCCGTCTTTTCGGGCCTGTCCCCCAACGTGGAGTCGGGTTCAACGTAGAGGATCTTCGACTTCATGTGGGCACGCGCCTGGGCCGCGATCCAGGCGAGCGTGCCTGCGAGCAGCGTGAGCGCGAAAGCCCTGGGGTTGAACAGCGACGTGTTCTTGAACGCCGCGACAAAGATGAACAGCAGAAGAATTTGGGCCGCGTACAGCATCAGGCCCATTGCCTGGAACAGATGCGGAAGCGTTTTGGCAGTGCGCTGCAAAACGTAAAGCCCGATACCCATGAAGAGAATCACGATCAGCGTCGCGACGACCGCCCCGATCGCTCCTTCGACACCGGCGACCACAGCGCTGACGATGGCGGCAAGAGCGCCGACGGCGGCTGTGGGCACAGCGGATTGAAGCAGGATCCGGACGTCATTGGACGGCATGGCGGCAACTCCGCTTTCGCAGGGGGCGTGGGGTGTCGTCATGGACGAGCGTAGTCCCCGGTTCGAGCAGAGAAACTCGCGCCAATGGACCGTCGCACTGCGGTCCTTCGGCTCTGTCCGGGGTTCTCGTGAACCGTATCACAAACTATTTGATGAGGTCTTTACCTGGATGGCGTGCCCGGTGTCACACATGAGAGTGAACCTGCCCACCTGTGCAGAATCAGCGCCGACTTGTCTGGTATTAGGGCGCTTTAGCCGCCCTGTGCTCTCTCTGTTTCAAGCAAAGCATTAGTCAGATTCTTACCTTGCCTCAACGCGACGACCCGGCTTTACGCCGGTCCAGAAGCCGCGAACGGGGGCCGATCGCCGTCGCCCCGTTGACTCCCGAGACGCCGGCCCGCACCGGAGCACGGTGCTCCGGAGTGGCCTCCTCATCGGCCATGGCCGGCACCGAGGCGGCGGGCGCCGCGGCCCCGGCCTCTTCGGTCGGACGGCCGCGTCGGTAGCGCGGCGGCACGAACCGCTCGGCCCAGCGCGGGGTGCGCGGCGTGAAGCGCGGCAGCAGCAGGAGTACGAGTCCGATCGCGCTCAGTGCCACCACACTGAGGACGATCCACATGGACGCGTTGTTGACCGAGTAGGACAGGGCGCCGAAGCCGATGAGCGCCGACCAGAAGTACATGATCAGGACGGCCCTGCTGTGCGAGTGCCCGACCTCCAGCAGCCGGTGGTGCAGATGCCCCCGGTCGGCCGCGAACGGCGACTGTCCGCGCCAGGTGCGCCGCACGATGGCCAGCACCAGGTCGGCGGCCGGGATCGCGATGATGGTGAGCGGCATCAGCAGCGGGATGTAGACCGGCACCATCTGGTGCACGGTGTTGCGCTCGGACCCGGAGAACAGGTTCATCGCGTCGGGGTCGATCTGCCCGGTGATGGAGATCGCGCCGGCGGCCAGCACCAGGCCGATGAGCATCGACCCGGAGTCGCCCATGAAGATCCGGGCGGGATGCATGTTGTGCGGCAGGAAGCCGAGGCACATGCCCATCAGGATCACCGAGAACAGGGTGGCCGGGGCGGCGGCCTCGATGCCGTACGAGACCCAGACCCGGTAGGCGTAGAGGAAGAACGCCGCCGAGGCGATGCACACCATGCCGGCCGCGAGACCGTCCAGGCCGTCGACGAAGTTGACGGCGTTGATGGTGATGACGACCAGCGCCACCGTCAGCAGGGTGCCCTGCCACTGGGTCAGCGCGACGTTGCCCACGGACGGGATCGGCAGCCACAGGATCGTCAGACCCTGCATGACCATGACGCCGGCGGCGATCATCTGGCCGCCCAGCTTGATCAGGGCGTCGATCTCGAACTTGTCGTCCAGCACGCCGATCAGCCAGATGAGCGCGGCACCGGAGAGCAGTGCCCGCGGCTCGTTCGAGTTCTTGAAGACCTCGTGGAGGTTGGTGAGGTGGTCGGCGACGAGCAGTCCGGCGCACAGCCCGAAGAACATCGCGATCCCGCCGAGCCGCGGAGTGGGTTCCCGGTGCACGTCACGGGCCCTGATCTCCGGCATCGCTCCGGCCACGATCGCGAACTTCCGTACCGGCCCGGTCAGCAGATACGTCACCGCGGCCGTGATGCAGAGCGTCAGCAGGTATTCACGCACAGGCTTCCCCACAGGTCTCGCTGGCCATCCCAGGTCCCACACCCTAGCGAGGGACGCATAAGGATGGGGACTTCCGGGTATCGACGATGGTTGCACGGGCGCCTGTGCACGTTTGACGACTACCCCTCATCGCCCGGGATACGGCGGAAATCTACCGGCCAGCTCCCGCACTTCTTCACGCACCCCACCGCTCTCGGCAGCCCCACGCAGCACCCCCGCCAGCAGCACCGCGATCCGTGCCATCTCAGCCTCCCCCATGCCCTGGGTGGTCAGCGCCGCCGTCCCGAGCCGCAGTCCGCGTGCCTCCCCGTGAGGCAGCGGACAGCAGTCCAGAACCACTCCGGCGGCGGAAAGCAGGCCCCGAGCGGTACGTCCGTCCACACCCAGGGGTGCCGGATCGACCGTGATGAGGTGCGTATCGGTTCCGCCCGTGGTGACGACGAACCCCTCGGCGGCCAGCCCCGCCGCCAGCACCCGCGCGTTGGCGACCACCTGATGGGCGTACGCCGTGAAGGCCGGGGTCGCCGCCTCGCCGAAGGCGACGGCCTTGGCGGCGATCGTGTGCATCTGCGCGCCCCCCTGCGTGAACGGGAAAACCGCCCGGTCGACCCGTTCCGCGAGGTCGGCGCCGCACAGCAGCAGCCCGCCGCGCGGTCCGCGCAACACCTTGTGGGTCGTCGCGCAGACGATGTCGGCGTACGGCACCGGACTGGGCGCCGCTCCCCCGGCGACGAGCCCGATGGGGTGGGCGGCGTCGGCGATGAGGTAGGCACCCGCCTCGTCGGCGATCTCGCGGAAGGCGGCGTAGTCGATGTGCCGGGGGTAGGCGATGGACCCGCAGACGATGGCCTTGGGGCGATGCGCATGCGCGAGGGCGCGCACCTGCCCGTAGTCGATGAGGCCGCTCTCCGCGTCCACCCCGTAGGGGACGAAGTCGAACCAGCGCCCGGAGAAGTTGGCGGGCGACCCGTGCGTGAGATGGCCGCCGTGGGGCAGCCCGAGGGCGAGGACGGTGTCACCGGGGCGCAGGAGGGCGGCGTAGGCGGCCAGTACGGCCGAAGACCCGGAGTGGGACTGGACGTTGGCGTGTTCAGCGCCGAAAAGCGCCCTGGCGCGCTCCACGGCGACGCGCTCGGCGACGTCGACGATCTCGCAGCCGCCGTGGTGCCGGGCGCCGGGATAGCCCTCGGCGTACTTGTTGGCGAGCGGTGAGCCGAGCATGGCCAGCACGGCGGGCGAGGTGAAGTTCTCGGCGGCGATCAGCTGGAGCGTCGTCGACTGCCGTTCGGCCTCCCCGAGCAGCACCTCGGCCAGCTCGGGGTCCTGCCGGCGCAGCACATCAACAGCGAGATCGCCCTCGGGGGCACGCGTGACCGACATGGTGGACTCCGGGCGTCGACGGTGACGTACGTCCAATGTAGGCCGGGGAGAGCGGGTGCGCCCGGTGCACCTGCGAACCGGCTACGTACGCGCGGCGACTCCCGTCAGTGCGGTCACCACCGGGTCGAGCGCCTGCTGTATCTCGTCCCCGATCGACCGGAAGAACGTCAGGGGCGCCCCGTACGGGTCGTACACCTCGTCCGCCTCCGCGGTGGGCGCGAGGAGCCACCCGCGTAGAGCCGCCGCAGCGCGGACCAGTGCGCGCGCCCGTTCGATCATTCCGTCGTCCAGCGGGGGCAGGGTCGCCGGGTCTATCGCCTTCACCAGGCGCGTGAACTCCTTCAGCGTGAAGGTGCGCAGGCCCGCCGAGTGGCCCATGG
Source organism: Streptomyces sp. SID12501 (assembly GCF_010550245.1). GTDB lineage: Bacteria > Actinomycetota > Actinomycetes > Streptomycetales > Streptomycetaceae > Streptomyces. Next base: position 29,864 of record NZ_JAAGLU010000012.1, on the reverse strand, counting down.
AGATGACCTGCGCGCGGTGGTCCCGCGTGGCCGTCAGCACCAGGTCGGCCCGGATCACGTGCTCGTCGAGCAGCTCGCGCCCAGTGAAGCCGGAGGGGTCCGCGCCGAACTCCGCGAGGACCGCCTCGGCGTTGGCCTCCATGGGCGCGCCCTCGTGGCCCCACGTACCGGCGCTCTCCACGATCAGGCCGCCCCAGAGCGGGTCGCCGAGCCGGTCCGCCAGGGCATGACGGGTCAGCCGCTCGGTGATCGGTGAGCGGCAGACGTTGCCGGTGCTGACATAGAGGATGCGGAAGGCGTCCCGCGAGGCCCCGTTCCAGTGCTGAGCCCCCGTGCCCCCCGTACGCATGCCTATGCCACGCCCCGCGTCAGGGGCTGTCAATTCGCCACCTCGAGGTCGGGGACCACCTTGCGCAGCTCTTCGGCCGACAGCGCGCCCGCGCGCAGCAGGACCGGCACCTTGCCCGTGACGTCGACGATCGACGACGGGACGATTCCGGGCGTGGGGCCGCCGTCCAGGTAGACGGAGACGGCGTCGCCGAGCATTTCCTGGGCGGCGTCACAGTCCTCGGGGGACGGGTGGCCCGTCAGGTTGGCGGAGGAGACCGCCATGGGGCCGACCTCGGTCAGCAGCTCGATGGCCACCGGGTGCAGCGGCATGCGTACGGCGACCGTGCCGCGGGTGTCCCCCAGGTCCCACTGGAGGGACGGCTGGTGCTTGGCGACGAGTGTGAGGGCGCCCGGCCAGAAGGCGTCGACGAGTTCCCAGGCCATCTCGGAGAAGTCCGTGACGAGGCCGTGCAGGGTGTTCGGGGAACCGATCAGGACGGGCGTGGGCATGCCACGGCCGCGGCCCTTGGCCTCCAGCAGGTCGTTGACGGCCTCGGAGGAGAACGCGTCGGCGCCGATGCCGTACACCGTGTCGGTCGGGAGGACCACCAGCTCGCCGCGGCGGACGGCGGACGCGGCCTCGCGCAGACCGGTCGTGCGGTCGGTCGCGTCGTTGGTGTCGTATCGCCGAGCCATTTAGCGGGCCTCCTCGTACACGTACTGCTGGGGGTAGAGAGTCTGGGTGATGCTCACGGCGTGGCCCTGCGGGCGGTCGCGAAGCGCGGGCGGTTGTTGAGGTCCGGGTGGTCGGCCGCGTCGGCCCAGCCCCGTTCCTCGGTGAAGATCCACGGCACCTGGCCGCCCTGGGTGTCCGCGTGCTCGACCACGACGACGCCGCCGGGGCGCAGCAGACGGTGGGCGGTGCGTTCCAGGCCCCGGATGAGGTCGAGGCCGTCCTCGCCCGAGAACAGGGCGAGTTCGGGATCGTGGTCCCGGGCCTCCGGGGCGACGTACTCCCACTCGGTGAGCGGGATGTACGGCGGGTTGGCGACGACCAGGTCGACCTGGCCGTCGAGGTCCGGGAAGGCGTCCAGGGCGTTGCCCTGCCGCAGGTCGACCCTGGACCCCTCCATGTTCTTGCGGGTCCACGCCAGGGCGTCCTCGGACAGCTCCACGGCGTGCACCCGGGAGCGCGGGACCTCCTGGGCGAGGGCGAGCGCGATGGCGCCGGAACCGGTGCACAGGTCGACGATCAGCGGCTCGACGACGTCCATCGCGCGTACGGCGTCTATCGCCCAGCCGACGACCGACTCGGTCTCGGGACGGGGGACGAACACGCCCGGCCCGACCTGGAGTTCCAGGTAGCGGAAGAAGGCGCGTCCGGTGATGTGCTGGAGCGGCTCGCGGGCCTCGCGGCGGGCGATGACCTCCCAGTAGCGGGCGTCGAAGTCGATGTCCTTGACGGTGTGCAGCGTGCCGCGCTTCACACCGTGCACGAACGCGGCGAGCTCCTCCGCGTCGTTGCGCGGCGAGGGCACGCCCGCGGCGGCCAGCCGCTGGGTGGCCTGGGCCACCTCCGCGAGCAGCAAGCTGCGGGGGCTCGGGGGCCGTCCCCCAATGTTCTGCTGCACGCTGGTCCTCCGGTACTGGTTACTCGTACGGGGCTACGGTCCTCGTACGGGGATTACGCCGCCGCGAGCTTCGCTGCGGAGTCCGCGTCGACACAGGCCTGGATGACGGCGTCGAGGTCGCCGTCCAGCACCTGGTCGAGGTTGTACGACTTGAAGCCGACGCGGTGGTCCGAGAGGCGATTCTCCGGGAAGTTGTACGTACGGATCTTCTCGGAGCGGTCGACGGTGCGGACCTGGCTGCGGCGGGCGTCCGCGGCCTCCTTCTCCGCTTCCTCCACGGCTGCCGCGAGGAGCCTGGAGCGCAGGATACGCATCGCCTGCTCCTTGTTCTGCAGCTGGCTCTTCTCGTTCTGGCAGGAGGCGACGACTCCGGTGGGAATGTGCGTGATGCGCACCGCGGAGTCGGTCGTGTTGACGGACTGGCCGCCGGGACCGGAGGAGCGGTACACGTCGATACGGAGGTCGTTCGGGTTGACCTCGACGTCGACCTCCTCCGCCTCGGGGGTGACCAGGACACCGGCCGCGGAGGTGTGGATACGGCCCTGGGACTCGGTCGCGGGCACGCGCTGCACGCGGTGCACCCCGCCCTCGTACTTCAGACGGGCCCAGACGCCCTGGCCGGGCTCGGTGGCACCCTGGCCGCCCTTGGTCTTCACCGCGACCTGGACGTCCTTGTAGCCGCCCAGCTCGGACTCGGTGGCGTCGATGATCTCGGTCTTCCAACCGACGCGCTCGGCGTAGCGGAGATACATCCGCAGGAGGTCCCCGGCGAACAGGGCGGACTCGTCACCGCCGGCGCCGGCCTTGACCTCCAGGATGACGTCCTTGTCGTCGTTGGGGTCACGCGGAACGAGCAGCAGGCGCAGCCTCTCGGTGAGCTCGTCGCGCTGCTTCTCCAGTTCCTTGACCTCGGCGGCGAAGTCGGGGTCGACGACGGCGAACTCCTTCGCCGTGCCGATGTCGTCCCCGGTCTGCTTCCAGGAGCGGTAGGTCCCGACGATCGGGGTCAGCTCGGCGTAGCGCTTGTTGAGCTTGCGCGCGTTGGCCTGATCGGCGTGGACCGACGGGTCGGCGAGCTTCTTCTCCAGGTCGGCGTGCTCGGTGAGCAGATCCTCGACGGCCTCGAACATGGGGGCTCCTGAAAACGTGTGGTGCGTGGGGGAAGGCGGGCGACCAAAAACGCCGGTCCAGGTACGCCCCGGGGGGCATCCATGGACCGGCGCTGGTGCCTCGCTACTTCGTGGAGCCGGCAGCGGCCTTGCCGAAGCGGGCCTCGAAGCGGGCCACGCGGCCACCGGTGTCGAGGATCTTCTGCTTGCCCGTGTAGAACGGGTGGCACTCGGAGCAGACCTCGGCGCGGATGTTGCCGCTCGTGATCGTGCTACGGGTGGTGAACGACGCGCCACAGGTGCAGCTGACCTGCGTCTCGACGTACTCGGGGTGGACTTCGCGCTTCAAGGGGTTCTCCTAGTTTCGGGAGGGCTCCGGGTCGCCTCCGCGGGATGCGGGTGCGTGAACCGGGGCCGACGTACCAGTCTGCCAGGACTGGGCGCATCCCCCAAAACCGGGGGCGGGGGTTGGATATTCCCGGAGGGCGCGGGAGGGGGTGCTGGGATGCCGTTCGCGGGCGGGTGCGGGTGCGTTGTGGCTTGTCGCGCCCACGCGGCGGAGCCGCAAATGTCACAGCCCCGCGCCCCTGAAAGCAGGGGGCTGCGCCCCGCTGCTTTCAGCTCACCACGCCCGCCGCGTCGCCCTTCGCCGTGCCCTTGGTCGCGGCTGCCGGGATGGGGCGGTCCGTCTTCAGGGCGTTCCAGACCGAGCGCGCCTTGGCCTTGTCGACTATGACCCTGTTGGGGTTCGCGGGGTCGTACTCGACCGGCATGGTGATCATGGCCATGTGGGCGGAGCCGATGCTCTTGAGGCCCGTCGCGAAGGAGGTCAGGGAGCGGACCGAGCCCAGGTCGGAGTCGGTCGTGACGGCCTTGGTGGCGGTGTTCGCCAGGTCGAAGAGCTTCTTGGGGTTCGACAGGACGCCCACGTCCTTGATCTGGTCGACGAGGGCCTTGATGAACGCCTGCTGGAGCTGGATGCGGCCCAGGTCGGAGCCGTCACCGACGCCGTGACGGGTACGGACCAGGCCGAGTGCCTGCTTGCCGTTCAGCTTGTGCGTACCGGCCTTCAGGTTCAGGTGGCTGTCGGAGTCCTTGATGTCCTTCGTCGTGGTCACCTGTACGCCGCCCAGCTCGTCGACGAGCTTCTGGAAGCCGGTGAAGTCGACCTCGACGTAGTGGTCCATACGGATCCCGGTGAGCGCCTCGACGGTCTTCACGGCACAGACGGCGCCCCCCGTGGAGTACGCGGAGTTGAACATCACGCCGGTGGCCGCGTCGTGCGTGACGCCCTTGGTGTCGGTGCACAGGGGGCGGTCTACGAGGGTGTCCCGGGGTATGGAGACCACACTGGCCTTCTTGTGGCCCTCGTACACGTGGACGATCATCGCGGTGTCCGAGCGGGCACTGCCGTCGTCCGCGCCGCCGCCGAGCTTCTTGTTGGCGCCGGAGCGGGTGTCGGAGCCCAGGACCAGGATGTCCTCGGAGCCGTTGTCGACGTTGGTGGGTCGGTCCGTACCGAGGACCTGGTTGATGTCGACGCTCTTGATGTTGCCGTTGAGCTTGAAGTACACGTACCCGAGGCCGGTGCCGCCGAGCACGACGATGGCGGCGGCGATCCAGGCCGTGACGAGCAGCGCCCTGGAGCGCTTGCCGCCGGGCTCGCGGCGGCTGGGCCACTTCGACGGCTTCCCTGGATCAAGCGGATTGCTCTCGGCGGACATGCGCTTCCTTCGGTTTCGTTCCGGTCGGTTACCCCTTGCTTTCAGGGTCAGTCCTGTTTCCGTCGTAACCCGGTCGGTCGGATGGTCAGACGGTCATTACGGAAAAAGGGTTGCACAACGAGCTGTGCCCTTCGCGTGGTGCGAAGGGCACAGCGTGTGACCGAACGGACGGGATGTTCCTCGCGAATCGCTCAGAAGACCCTTTTCACCTGCGGATTCAGCTGATGATGTCCCACTGCTTGTAGTCGGTGCCGACCGACTTCGGTGTGCCGAAGATCTCGCTCGTACCCTTGCCGGTGCCCGGGTAGAGGTACATCGTCCCGGCAGGCGTACGGGCCAGGAAGTCGGCCTTTCCGTCGCCGGTCACGTCGCCGGGGGTGAGCAGGGTGTTGAAGCCGCCCCAGGTGCGCACCTTGACCCGGGCCGCGAAGGCCTGGGAGCCGGCCTTGCCGTTGCCCTTGAGGAGGTAACCGACCGAGCCGGTCTTGGTGCGGGCCAGCAGGTCGGCCTTGCCGTCGCCGTTGAAGTCGCCGTGGCCGACGATCGAGCTGTACTGGTTCCACCCGGTGGAGACCTTGGACGGCGCCCCGAAGGTGCCGTTGCCGTTGCCCGGGTAGATCCACAGGGCACCTGCGGAGTCGACGGTGAGGACGTCGGGCTTGTAGTCGCCGGTGACGTCGCCCGGGGTGATGATCCGGGTGCGGGACTTCCAGTTGGCGAAGATCGTCTTCGTGGCCCAGGTTCCGGCGCTGCCGTCGGGCTCGGGCACGTAGTGCATCCAGTAGACGGCACCCGAGCCACTGTCACGGACCACCAGGTCCTGGTAGTCGTCCCGGTTCAGGTCGGTCTGCAGGACGACGTTGACGCCGTCCCAGTTGCCCCAGGGCTCACTCGCACCGAAGCTGGTGCCCTTGGAGTCCTTCTCGTAGGCGATCTTCGTGGAGGCGCGGCGCAGCCACAGGTCGGCCAGGTGGTCACCGCTGAGGTTCGCGTCCTCGACCCGCGGGTACACGGCGCCGACGTACGAAGTGACCTTCGAGAAGACGCTGTAGGCGCCCTTCTCGACGCAGTCCGTCACACCCCACGAGACGACACCCACGACCTTGCCCGCGACCACGAGCGGGCCGCCGGAGTCGCCGTTGCAGGCGGTGGTGGTACCGGTGTCGCTGCCGGTGGCGGGATTGCCCGCGCAGACCATGTGGCCCTTGATGAAGTCGCTGCCGTACTTGCCGTTGCAGGTGGCGTCGGACTGGATGGGCAGCGTGGCCGTCTTCAGGGTCGCGGAGATGTCCTTGGTGGTGGAGCTGGTGCGCCCCCAGCCGTAGACCTTGGCGTTGGTGAGCGCCTTGTAGGAGGCGGTGTCACCGGCCGTCGTCATCCGGATCGGCGGCGCCGTGACGGGGTACGCGAGCGTCAGGACGGCGATGTCGTTGTCGAACGTCACCGAGCTGTACGACGGGTTGTTCCACTGCCGCCAGACGCCCGAGACGGTCCCGTCGGTGTTCCCGTCGGCGTCCGGAAGCGTCGCGGTACCGGTGATGACGGCGCCGTTGGCGTTCCAGTTGTAGCCCTTGACGCAGTGCGCGGCGGTGAGGATCTTCGTCGGGGCGATGACCGAGCCGCCGCAGAAGAAGCTGATGTCGTCGTCCGTCGTGTCCGTGCCCCTGGTGTCGTCGTACCAGAGCTGGGCCATGTACGGGGCTGCCGCGAGGGTGGTCGTCGAACCACCGATGATCTTCGCGTCCTTGGTGCCGGCGACGGTGCCGGCGGTGAACGTCGTCTTCTTGGAAGCCAGGGTGTCGTCACCGGTGGCCGCGCCGGCTACGCGCTTCTCGAGCTCCGCGGTGCTGTGCGCGCTGCGGCTCAGGTCGGCGGTGGGCTTCGGCAGGGCGGTGGCGGCGTTCGCGGACGACATCATCAGCGCACCGGTGACCGCGGCGGCGAGGCCGGCGGCGATCACGGGAACAACGATTCGCACACGTCGTCTGTGGCGGCCTTCTCCGGACAGGGATATACCCACTCAAGTCCCCCCTAGGGATCGTCAGTTCGGGCACACCACGAGAATCGGCCCGAAGAGCGCGATCCTACACCTGTCCCATACACCCCAAAGGGCCACCCTCATAACAGAGGATGGCCCTTTGGGAACTGCTTGCCGACCGTTTACCGACCGTCAGTCGTTGTTGTTGCCGCCCGGCGTCGTCTTCTGGATCTGGAGCAGGAACTCGGCGTTCGACTTCGTCTGCTTCATTTTGTCGAGAAGCAGCTCGATCGCCTGCTGCTGGTCGAGCGCGTGCAGCACCCGGCGCAGCTTCCAGGTGACGGCGAGCTCGTCGCTGCCGAGCAGGATCTCTTCCTTACGGGTACCGGACGCGTCGACGTCCACCGCCGGGAAGATGCGCTTGTCGGCGAGCTTCCGGTCGAGCTTGAGCTCGGCGTTGCCGGTGCCCTTGAACTCCTCGAAGATGACCTCGTCCATGCGGGACCCGGTGTCCACCAGCGCGGTGGCGAGGATGGTCAGCGAGCCGCCGTCCTCGATGTTGCGGGCCGCACCGAAGAAGCGCTTCGGCGGGTACAGGGCGGTCGAGTCGACACCACCGGACAGGATGCGGCCGGAGGCCGGGGCGGCGAGGTTGTACGCACGGCCCAGACGCGTGATCGAGTCCAGGAGTACGACGACGTCGTGGCCCAGTTCCACCAGGCGCTTGGCGCGCTCGATGGCCAGCTCGGCGACCGTGGTGTGGTCCTCGGCCGGGCGGTCGAAGGTCGAGGAGATGACCTCGCCCTTCACCGACCGCTGCATGTCGGTGACCTCTTCCGGACGCTCGTCGACCAGGACGACCATCAGGTGGCACTCGGGGTTGTTGATGGTGATCGCGTTGGCGATCGCCTGCAGGATCATGGTCTTGCCGGTCTTCGGCGGGGCCACGATCAGACCGCGCTGGCCCTTACCGATCGGCGCGACGAGGTCGATGATGCGGGTGGTGAGGATGCCCGGGTCCGTCTCCAGACGGAGGCGGTCCTGCGGGTACAGCGGCGTCAGCTTGTTGAACTCCGGGCGGCCACGGCCCGATTCGGCGGCCATGCCGTTCGCGGAGTCGAGACGGACCAGCGCGTTGAACTTCTCGCGGCGCTCGCCGTCCTTCGGCTGACGGACCGCGCCGGTGACGTGGTCGCCCTTGCGGAGGCCGTTCTTGCGGACCTGGGCGAGGGAGACGTACACGTCGTTGGGGCCCGGCAGGTAGCCCGACGTGCGGATGAAGGCGTAGTTGTCGAGGATGTCCAGGATGCCCGCGACGGGGATCAGGACGTCGTCGTCGGCGACCTGCGGCTCGTTCGGGCCGAACTCCTCGCGCCCACGACGGCCCCGGCGGTCGCGGTAGCGGCCGCGACGGCCGCGACGGCCGCCGTCGAAGTCGTCGTCGTCCTGCGGCCCGTTGTCGCGTGGACCGGTGTCGCGCTGCTGGCGGTCCTGACGGTCCTGGCGCTCGGGACGGTCCTGGCGCTCGGCGCGGTCCTGGCGGTCCTGACGGCCACCGGCCGGCTGCTGACCCTGCTGGCCTTGCTGGCTCTGCTGGGTCCCGCGCTGCTGGGCGGCGCCCTGCTGCTCGTCGGTCTTGTTGCCCCGGCGGTCGCGGTCCCGGCCGCGGTCGCCGCGGTCCCGGCGGTCGCGGCGGCCCTGGCGGCCGTCGGCGTCGGCATCGCCGGCCTGCGTCTCGGCCTTCGACTCGCTCTGCGCCTCGGCGACGATCGTCTCGGGGCTGCCGGCCTCGGCTGTGGCGCGACGCCGACGGCGCTCGGCCGGGGCGTCTTCGCTGGCGGGCTGGCCGGGGATCTCGATCTGCTGCTGGGCGACGGCCTTCTCGGCGGGCGCCTCGACGACCTGCACGGCCGCCTTCTTCTCGGCGGCGGCGGGCGCGGCGTCCTCGCCCGTACGGGCCTTGGAGGTGGCGCGGCGCCTGGGCTTGGTCTCGGCGGCGTCCCCGGCGGGGGCAGCGGCGGCCTTGGGGGTCCCGCCCCCGGCCTGCGCCTCCTTGATGACCTCGATCAGCTGGCTCTTGCGCATCCGCGCGGTGCCCTTGATACCGAGGCCGGATGCGACCTGCTGCAGCTCGGCCAGCACCATGCCGTCGAGGCCGGTACCGCGGCGCCGCCGGGAGCCGGCACCCGTGGCAGGCGCGGAGGCGTCCGTGGAGGGCGCCGCAGCGGTCTCCTCGACACGTGCGCCCATCAGATCGGTGGTGTCGCTCACGAAGGGTCCTTCCCTGGAGCGGACGTCGGCCTGTCTGGCACGGCGACCGGTTTTGCTGTCCGGCTGCGGTCCTTCATGAGTGGACCGTGCCGGGGCGGTGGTCCGCCGAAGCGGCGGAAGAGGTTCTGGTGATGGCGTTTCCCAAAGCCGTGACACTGAGTTCTGTGTCAGGTGGCTTGGTCACACCGGTTCCGGAGCGTGCCCTGAATGCCGCTCAGCGCCTGCACACGACGAAACGAACGCCGCATGAAACACACAGTGGCTTGGGGGGCTCCCGGAAGAAAGTCTGTCCCGGACGGGGACAAAAAGCACCTCGCCATGGTGGGGTCGGGTGCAGACTTGAGGTTAACACTACCGGATCCAACAAACATTCCCCCTCTCCAAATCCGGCAACCGTATGTAGTTGAATGTCGCAGCGTTGAATGTGGCAGCGTTGAATGCCGATGCGCCGGATACGGCGCCGCACGCGCTGTCGGATGCGGCGCCGAACGCGACAACGCCGGATGTCGTAAGTCCCCTGGTGCGTGCCCCGTTGATGTCGTCGCCTAACTCTCTCCGGGGGCCGCGAGCGGCAGAACGCTCGCTCCCCGGGCGTCGAGTCCGAGCCGGTTGGCGGCCCAGCCGTCGCCCGCCAGTCGGGAGACCTTGTCGGCGGTCGCCTCGTCGGCCAGCGCCAGGACCGTGGGTCCCGCGCCGGAGATCACCGCGGGGATGCCGTCGGCCCGCAGCCGCTCCACCAGCGCCGCGCTCTCCGGCATGGCCGGGGCGCGGTAGTCCTGGTGCAGCCGGTCCTCGGTGGCCGGCAGCAACAGCTCGGGACGCCTGGTCAGAGCCTCGACGAGCAGGGCGGCACGCCCCGCGTTGGCCGCGGCGTCGACATGCGGGACGGTGCGCGGCAGGAGGCCGCGCGCTGTCTCCGTGAGCACCGCGTTCCCGGGCACGAACACCACCGGAACGACGGAGCCTGCGGGTTCCATCCTGATCGCCCGGGCGGCTCCGGCCTCCATCCAGGAGAGCGTGAACCCACCGAGGAGACAGGCGGCCACGTTGTCGGGGTGTCCCTCGATCTCGGTGGCGAGTTCGAGCAGGGCTTCGTCGTCGAGGCGGCTGTCGCCACCTATGGTGACGGCCCGCGCCGCGACGATGCCGGCGCAGATGGCGGCCGAGGAGGACCCGAGTCCCCGCCCGTGCGGAATGCGGTTGGCGCACACGATCTCGAGGCCGCGCGGCTGTCCGCCGAGCAGGTCGAAGGCGGTGCGCAGAGACCGTACGAGGAGGTGGTTCTCGTCGCGTGGGAGGGTCTCGCTGCCCTCACCCGCGATGTCGATGTGCAACCCGGAGTCGGCCACCCGGACGACCACGTCGTCGTACAACGCCAGCGACAGGCCCAGGGCGTCGAAGCCCGGACCGAGATTGGCGCTGGTGGCGGGGACGCGCACCCGGACGGCGGCGGCTCGGAACGCTGGACCGGCCATCGCTCGATGACTCTCCTTGAGCTGCGATTTCGTCGAAGACATTCGATGACATGCGATACGACACTGGAGAACGGCTACTGAAAAACGGCTGAGGGCCTGCAGGGAGACCCTCAGGGCCGCTGGGGCAACGCGGCGCCGCGCCATACGCGCGGAGGCATATGCGGCGGGCGGGTTCACCCCAGCTTATCGAAGGAAGGTTCTGTGGCGACATAGGGCGCACAGGAGGCGCACGATGCGTGTCGTAAGCCCCCTGTGCACCCGCCGTAGGGACTCCGTAGGGAGTACCCCGGTTAGGCGATCAGTACCCGGTCTACGCGAGTCCGAGTCGCTCGGCGGCGGTCGCGGCGTCCACCGGGACGACGACCGGCTTCGGTGCGCCCTCGGTGGCCCAGCCCGGGTCCTTCAGGCCGTTGCCGGTGACGGTGCAGACGATGGTCTGGCCCGGGTCGACCTTGCCCTGCTCGGCCGCCTTCAGCAGACCGGCGACGGAAGCGGCGGACGCCGGCTCGACGAAAACACCCTCCTGTGCGGCCAACAGCCGGTAGGCGCGCAGGATCTCACGGTCCGTCACCTCGTCGATGAAACCGCCCGACTCGTCACGCGCGGCCAGCGCCTGCTTCCAGGAGGCCGGGTTGCCGATGCGGATCGCGGTGGCGAGCGTCGAGGGGTCCTTGACGATCTCGCCGCGCACGATCGGGGCACTGCCGGCCGCCTGGAACCCCCACATGCGCGGGGTGCGCCGGGCGATGCCGTCGACGGCGTACTCGGTGTAGCCCTTCCAGTACGCGGTGATGTTGCCCGCGTTGCCGACCGGCAGGACGTGGATGTCGGGCGCGTCGCCGAGCATGTCGACGATCTCGAAGGCGGCCGTCTTCTGCCCTTCGATACGCACCGGGTTGACCGAATTCACCAGCGCCACAGGGTAGTTGTCGCTCAGCGAGCGGGCGAGGGTGAGGCAGTCGTCGAAGTTGCCGTCGACCTGGAGGATCTTGGCGCCGTGGATCAGCGCCTGCCCCATCTTGCCGAGGGCGATCTTGCCCTTCGGTACGAGAACGGCCGAGACCATACCCGCGCGCACGGCGTAAGCGGCCGCGGAGGCAGACGTGTTGCCCGTGGAGGCACAGATGACCGCCTTCGCGCCCTCCTCCTTCGCCCGGGAGATGGCCATGGTCATACCGCGGTCCTTGAAGGACCCGGTCGGGTTCGCGCCCTCCACCTTGAGGTGGACCTCGCAGCCCGTGCGCTCGGAGAGCACCTGCGCGGGGACGAGGGGCGTGCCGCCCTCCCTGAGCGTCACGACAGGCGTGCTGTCGGAGACGGGCAGCCGGTCCCGGTACTCCTCGATGATTCCGCGCCACTGGTGGGTCATTGCTGGTTACTCTCCTTCAACCCGCATGATGCTTGCGACACCCCGCACGGTGTCGAGCTTGCGCAACGCCTCGACCGTTCCGCCCAGGGCGGCGTCGGACGCACGATGGGTGACGACGACAAGGGAGGCCTCGCCGTCCTTGCCGGTCTGCCGAACCGTATCGATGGAAACACCGTGCTCGGCGAACACGGTGGCCACCTGGGCGAGAACACCCGGTTTGTCGGCGACGTCAAGGCTGATGTGATAGCGAGTGACCACATCGCCCATGCCCGAAACGGGCAGCGCGGCGTACGCCGACTCGCCCGGCCCGGTCGTCCCGCTGAGCCGGTTGCGGCACACGGCGACGAGGTCACCGAGCACGGCGGAGGCCGTCGGCGCACCGCCGGCCCCGGGCCCGTAGAACATGAGCTGCCCGGAGGCGTCGGACTCGACGAACACCGCGTTGTAGGCGCCGCGCACGGAGGCGAGCGGGTGCGTCAACGGGATCATGGCCGGGTGCACACGCGCGGTGACGGACTGGCCGTCCCCGGCCCGCTCGCAGATGGCGAGCAGTTTGATGGTGCAGCCCATGTTCCTCGCGGAGGCGAAGTCGGAGGCGGTGACCTCGGTCATGCCCTCGCGGTAGACGTCGTCGAGACGCACGCGCGTGTGGAAGGCGATTCCGGCGAGGATGGCGGCCTTGGCCGCGGCGTCGAACCCCTCGACGTCGGCGGTCGGGTCGGCTTCGGCGTACCCGAGGGCGGTGGCCTCGTCGAGGGCCTCCTGATACCCGGCGCCGGTGGAGTCCATCTTGTCGAGGATGAAGTTGGTGGTGCCGTTGACGATCCCGAGCACCCGATTGACCTTGTCACCGGCGAGGGACTCGCGCAGCGGCCGGATGAGCGGGATGGCACCGGCGACGGCGGCCTCGTAGTAGAGGTCCGCGTTGTGCTCCCCGGCGGCGGCGTGGAGCGCGGCGCCGTCCTGGGCGAGGAGGGCCTTGTTGGCGGAGACGACCGACGCGCCGTGCTCGAAGGCGGCGGTGATGAGGGAGCGCGCGGGCTCGATACCACCGATGACCTCGACGACCACATCAATGTCACCGCGTTTGACGAGGGCGGTGGCGTCGGTGGTGACGAGGGCGGGGTCGATGCCTTCACGCACCTTGGAGGGCCGCCGCACGGCGACACCGGCAAGTTCGACGGGAGCACCGATGCGCGCGGCGAGATCGTCGGCGTGCGTCGTCATGATGCGCGCCACCTCTGAGCCGACGACCCCACAGCCCAGCAGCGCCACCTTCAGCGGACGCGTACGCATCATCGGACCTCGTTTCCTCATACCGTCTACGGTTCATAAGTCTCACTCACCGGACTGAAGTTTCTACCCATCGTCCGGATCGTGAGATGTCTATTTCGTTTTCCGGGCGGCGGAAGACAGGAGATCTTTCGCCGCCTTCCGCGATTCTGCCGTCATCCCCACGTCACCCCACGTCGAGCCGGAGAAGATCCTCCTCGGTCTCCCGCCGAACGATCACTCGGGCCTCCCCCTCGCGTACGGCGACAACAGGCGGGCGCAGCGCATGGTTGTAGTTACTGGCCATGGACCGGCAGTACGCACCGGTCGCCGGCACCGCGATCAGGTCACCCGGTGCCAGGTCGGCGGGCAGGAAGGCGTCCTTGACGACGATGTCCCCACTCTCGCAGTGCTTGCCGACGACCCGCACGAGCATGGGCGCCGCCTCGGAGGTCCGGGAGACGAGAGCGACGCTGTATTCGGCGTCGTACAGCGCGGTCCGGATGTTGTCGGACATCCCGCCGTCCACGGAGACGTACGTACGCAGCCCGTCGAGCGGCTTGATGGTGCCGACCTCGTAGAGGGTGAAGGCGGTGGGCCCGACGATGGCGCGCCCCGGCTCGACGGAGATACGGGGGGTACGGAGCTTGGCCCCCTCGCACTCCCGGCCGACGATCTCGTTGAGCGCCTTGGCGATCTCGTGCGGCTCGCGCGGGTCGTCGTCGCTGGTGTAGGCGATACCGAGCCCACCCCCGAGGTCGATCTCGGGCAGTTCGACCCCGTGCTCGTCACGAATGTCCTTGAGCAGCCCCACAACACGATGCGCGGCGACTTCGAAGCCCGACATGTCGAAGATCTGCGACCCGATATGCGAGTGAATACCGATCAGCTCGAGCCCATCGAGCTGAAGCGCCCGCCGCACGGCCTCGGCGGCCTGCCCACCGGCAAGCGGAATACCGAACTTCTGGTCCTCGTGGGCGGTAGCGATGAACTCGTGCGTATGAGCTTCAACCCCGACGGTGATACGGATCTGCACGCGCTGCCGCTTGCCGAGGGACTGTGCGACGTGCGCGACGCGCACGATCTCCTGGAAGGAGTCGAGCACGATCCGCCCGACCCCGGCGCGAATGGCGGTCTCGATCTCGTCAACGGACTTGTTGTTGCCGTGGAAGGCGATGCGGTCGGCGGGCATACCGCCGGAGAGGGCGGTGGTGAGCTCCCCCCCGGAACAGACATCAAGGTTGAGCCCCTCCTCGTGGAGCCACCGCACGACGGCACGCGAGAGGAACGCCTTGCCGGCATAGAAGACGTCGGCGTCGTCCCCGAAGGCGGTACGCCACGCCCGGGCCCGCTCACGGAAGTCGGTTTCGTCGAGGAGATAGGCGGGGGTCCCGAACTCCTCGGCGAGCCGGGTCACCTCGATCCCGCCGACACTGACGACCCCGTCGGGCGTACGGGTGACGGTCGACGCCCAGACCTTCCGGTCCAGGTGGTTGAGGTCGGCGGGCGGCGCGGAGGGGTGCCCCTCGGGGAGTACATCGGCGTGGCGGGGCCCGGCGGGGTGTGCGGAACGGCTCATGGCTGTGCGGCTTCCTCGGTGATGTCAGAGGTATTTCGATGTCAAAGGTATTCGGGTGCGTCGATACCGAGCAGGGACAGGCCGCCGGCCAGCACCGTCCCGGCGGCTTCGACGAGCGCGAGCCGGGCCCGGTGGGCGGCCGAGGGTTTCTCGTCGCCGAGCGGCAGCACGGTGGGAAGGAAGGCGAGCGTGGCATCGGCAAGGGTGACGAGATGCCGGGCGAGCCGGTCAGGGGCGCGATGGGTGGCGGCGCCGAGGAGGACGCGGGGGTGGTCGGCGAGGGAAGCAAGAAGCGAAGGTGGTACGTCGGTGAGGTCACCGGCGTACGCGGTGAAGCCGAGGTCGGCGGCGTTGCGACCGAGGGCGCGGGTACGGGCGTAGGCGTAACGCACCCGGAAGAGGGGGTTGCCCTCCCGCTGGACCAGATGCTCGGCGCCGATACGGGGCCGGTCGTGCGGCGCGGGATGAAGGAGGGCCCAGCGGGCGGCGTCGGGACCAAGGGTGGCGGGGTCGCGGGGGGCGGGCGGAAGCGTGCGGAGGTCGAGGATCTCGACCTCCATTCCACCTTGTTCACCCTGGTGACCCTGTTCGCCCTGTTCACCGGTGCCTCGATGGAGATGAATGCGGGCGCCTTGGGTGGCGACGATGCGTGCGAGCGCGTCGGCGACGACTTCGGCCCGGGGTTCGTACGCGACGGGCAGCCGTACCGACAGCACCTGGCCGGCGAGGGCGTCGCTGTGTCCGTAGCGCAGGCCCTGGGTGAGGATCTCGCGTACGAGGGCGGCGGGGGCGGCGCTGTCGAGGCTGATGTTGAGGAATCCGGGCCCGGTGATCTCGACGCCACGGACGCCGGGGGCGGCGCTGATCTGCTCGCGCAGCACTTCGGCGACGTAGCGAGGGGTGCGCCCGGCGGGCCTGGCCAGCTGCAGCGCGATGTTCGTGGCGTAGTCCCCGGAACCACCGGGTCCTGGCGCGGCGACGACGGCACGTTCGGGGACGGCGACACTCAGCTCTCCCGCGTCGACAGCACGACGTACCGCGCACAGCACGGTACGGGAGAGCTCGACGGGGGTCACGGGACAAGCGTATGGGAGGAGGGGGGTGGGTAGGCGACTGGGTTTGCGGGTGGGGGCGGCTGTTCCGGCATGTGGACGGAGGGGGCGGACGGGGACAGGGGGTGCGGGGAGACGGTGCCGGGGGCCGGCGGGGCGGTGCCGGGTTCGGGGCGGAACGGTGCCCGGGTCCTGGGTCCCGGCGGAGAAGTGCCCAGGTACAGGGGGGCGGGGCGGTACCCGGGTCAGCCGACGGCGCCTCGGCCGGCGCGCTCGGCCTCAGTGGGGGTGCCGAGGGAGCCGATGGCTGGTCCGAGGGGCGGTCCGAGGGCGCTCCCGAACGAAGCGTCGTCCCGCCCACGCGCGGCCAACTCCTGTACGAGGCTGATGAGTTCGGCGGGATCGAAGGGCTTGGCGAGAAACGCGTCGACGCCGACCTCGAGACCGGCCTCGACCTCGTACTGCGTACATGCGCTGATGATGGCGAGGGGCAGGTCGCGCGTCCGGGGGTCGGCACGCAGCCGGGCGGCGGTGCGCAGACCGTCGAGGCGAGGCATCGCGACATCGAGGGTGACGACATCGGGGCACACCTGATGAACGACATCCAGACACTCGGCACCATCAGCCGCGGTCACGACCTCGAAACCCTCCAGTTCGAGGTTGACCCTGATCAGCTGCCGGATGACCTTGTTGTCGTCTACAACAAGCACCCGGCCGGACACGCCTGGCACAAGTCGAGGGTAGGTCCAGACCGGCCACCGCGTCCGGCTTTTCCCCACTTCCACGGGCGCGATCGAGCTCCGGCCAGGTCCGCCACGACCTCCAAAACCCGTTCCTGATCACCCCGAACGAGCTGGTAGGGTTCTACTCGTCACCGCGCAACGCGCTGGACACGCCCCCGTAGCTCAGGGGATAGAGCAACGGCCTCCGGAGCCGTGTGCGCAGGTTCGAATCCTGCCGGGGGCACTCGCCAGTCAGCCAGCAAGAATCATGCTCTGACCAGTGCGGATGCCGACATGAGAGAGCGGGAGTCAGTCTCACTGACTCCCGCTCTTTCTTGCTCTCTCTCACTGTTCACGCACTATCTGCGATACACCCCCGATACGCCCCTCAGGCCGCGTCGCCCTCTTCCTCCAGAGCCTTTGTGATCTTCGCGTTGGCCGCTTCCTCGTGTCCGTCGATGCAGCCGTGATACCGGCGGTGGATCACCTCTGGCGAGTTGCCGACCCGCCGGGCAATCTCAGCGATCGGGACCCCTGCGTTCAGCCACCGCGTGATGCAGGCGTGCCGTAGGTCATACGGGCGTCCGGCGAGCGGCGATTCGACACGGTCCGGCGGGAGGGCGAACAGTCGTGCTTCCTCCCACACACGCCAGTACGTGGATGAGCCGACGACTCCCCCGCGCTCGTTCCCGAACACGCGCCCTTCCTTGGCGGTCCCGAACTCCTTCAGGTGGGCCCGAAGGATGGCGACGAGGACGGGAGGGATCGGGACCGGACGGTCCGTGTCCGCCTCGCGCGCCTTCAGCCCCCGGCGGTCGTGCCGCTCCCCCGAGTCGGTCCACTGCTTGCCTGAGACGGGACGCGTCTCCCGCAGCGTCAGCGTGCCCCAACCCGACTCCGGGAGGTCGCAGTCGGAGAGCCTCATCCCCACCGCCTCAGCGGGCCTCAGCCCCGCGTAGTAGAGCACCCCGTAAAACGCCACCAGGCGCCGCCCACGATTGCGGTCCCATGAGCCGACGTACGAGACGGCAGTCAGCAACTGGCGCCCCTGTACGGCGTTCACGAGGACACGTCGGTCCACCACCGCACCGGAACCCACGCGCTTCTTGTGGGCCCCCTGAAGTGGGTTCTCCGGGAGTTCCTTTGTGGCCACCGCGTGTTCGAGGGCGGTGTTCAGGGCGCGGCGGCGCCGCTTGTGCGTCTCCCCCGCTGCCGGAGTGCCGTCCAGTCGATAGCTGAGGCGGTAGAGCACGTCTTCGAACACCCCCGCGTCGGCCAGGTCGGCAACCGGCCGGTCCTCCGTCGTGAGCCACTCGTACGCGGCCTTCAGTTCGGCCGGCGGATCGTCCCCCGCGTTCGCGGGAACGGTTCCCCACCGGAATGCCAGCCGTAGGTGCGTGTCGTCAGGGGCCCCCTCCCGCTTCACCATGGCCAGCGCCACCGCCGCAAGCCCGTCCGCCATGCCCTCACGCGTCTTGGCGGCGCTCATGCGCCACCGCCCTGCCAGGTACTTCCGGCAGAACTCGAACCACCGCAACGACGGCTCGGCCTCAGCCGCCGTTGCCGCCGCGCGGACTTCGGACTCAGGCTGTCCACTGGAGATCTCGAACGCTTCCCCCCGGCGCATGGCCTGCCGGAGCTCCGAACGTCGGCTCTCGGCAAGTGCCGACGTGGCGAACGTCGCGCTGTTCACCTTCCCGCCTACAACCCAACGGAGTTGGTACGGACGCGCCTTCCGGTCGACCCTCGTGACCTTCCACAGCCGGACATCGAGGGAGTACCCCGATCGGGCCGACCCGTGCGGGCGAACGGCGGGGGTGGTGTCTTCAGTCGTGCTCACGCAGCGTCCTCCCGCTCGGAAAGCCAGCGCTCGTACTCGGATCGGCGGATACGCACGTCACCGTTCGGCAGCTTGATGGCGCGGGGGCCCTTCCCGAGTTGGCGCCACCGGTAGAAGGTCGACGGGGCAACCTTCAGATCAGCGAGCACCTCAGAAACGGTCATCTTCTCGTCCATCGGGCGGGCGCTCATGCCGCCGTCCTCTCGGATTCGATCGGGTCGTGCGGGGTCGATTCGGGCAGGCCACGGGGCGACCGACGCGCGGCCGAGTCGGGCGGCCAACTGGCCGCGTGGATCGGGTGGTTGGCGTGTGCGAGTCGGGCCAGTAGCGGTAGATCGGTCGGGCGGATGACGGGGCGGGTCGGGTCGATCTGGCGCAGCAGCAACAGGGCCAGGGAGAGCGGGAAGCGGTCGCCCTTGCGGTGGTTGCAGTCGAGGCAGGCCAGCACGAGCGCGGTGACCGTGGCCGTGCGCCACAGCGAGTTGGGCACGATGTGGTCGAGCGTCGCTTCCCCCTCGGTGGCGAACGGGCGACGGCAGTAGGCGCAGCGCAGTCCGTGGCGCTCAGCGAGTTGCCGCCGACGCAGGCGGCGCGTCTCGCTCTTGATCCGGCGAGCGGCCGTGGTCACGGTCACCACTGCGCCCGCAGCGACCGCGTCCACGTGCCGTCAGGGCCCGCCGGAGGGGTCGCCCCCACCTCGTAGCCGCCGCCGTCCAGACGGACGATGAGCGGGGACGGCTGGCGCCTGTCGGCACGCATCAGATCGAAGCAGAACCGGCGACGGCGCCAGTCGGGCAGGGCCTGCCGATACAGCCAGTCCCGCCCCGGCGCCATGGCCGTCACGTCCTGGTGTGACGCGTCCGTGACGCCGGGCGTCACGCAGGTCAGCGCCGGGACGAACTCCCACCCCATGGCCGCACCCAGCCGCATCAACGTCTCGGTGGGGACCAGGGCGGCGCCCTGCCGGATCGCGCGGGAGACCAGCAACGGGGAGCGCCGGAAGGTGTCGGGGTCGACCTGGTGGCGGTAGGCGTCCGACAGGTACAGGGCCACGGCCGCTTCCCCGACCGTCATGGGACGCGATCGCGCGCCCTCGTACCAGAACGACAGGGCCAGCCGGTAGGCGAGCACCCAGCACAGCGCCACCTCCCCGTACTGTCGGGGGTTCATCTCGACGAATTCGGCGGTGACGGAGTCGACACGGGCCGGACCGAACTTGCGTACGGCCGCACTCAGCGCCGTGTGCACGACGTCGGTGTCCGGCACGGGCACGGCGAACTCATCCGCCCACGCCTCGAACAGTGCGCCCGCCGCCTGCTCCGTCGTCAGTTCCCGCCCGACGGCGGGGATAGTGGGCAGGGTCGCCCCCGCCCGACACCGGTCCCTCTCCACGAGAGGGATGACCGGCGTCGGTGCGGGCGCCACCTGCGCGTACAGCGCGCTCAGAGCGACGTTCACGCGGTGGCCCCCTGCGCCGCGCTCAGGGCGGACGTGAGGCGTTCCACCATGGCGGCCAGGTCATTCACGCGGGCCCGCAGGTCGTCCCCGGCGGTGTCGCGCCGCTGCGCGGTGAAGCCGAGTTCCTCCGGGGTAGCCCGGTACAGGGTGCTCAGCAGGACCCGGTACGTCTCGCCCGGACGGCGCGCCCCGCGCTCCCAGTCGGAGATGTACACCTTCAGCGACGACTCGGAAGCGATCTGCCAGTCCCAGTTGTCCGCGAGCAGCAGCAGCGCCCGCACGACCTTGTCCTGTGACCAGCCACGGGCTACCCGCGCCCGCCCCAACGGCGAATCCGCCGACTGCAACTCCGACGGCTGACGCGGCACCGTGCCTACGACCGTCACGGTCAATTCAGGCAACATGAAAGAGCCCCTTCGAGGGTCGGGGGGCGGCTGACTGCTTGGCGGTAGGGAGCCGCCCCCTGTTCTGAGCCCCGGTGAGCTTGCTGCCGGGGCTTCCCTGTCGGCACAGATGAGCAGGCCTAGGCCTATTGGTCCACCTGCTCAACTTGTTGGTACAAGCCGATGTGCTGATGCTGCCCTGCCGGAGCGTGAAGCGTCAAGAGGTGAGGTGCGTCATGTACCAACAAGTTGCACGAGTGCGTCATGATGGGGGTATGACCCAGCAGCCGAAGTACCACCAGGTAGCCGATGTCCTGCGCCGTGACATCGTCGGCGGCACGTATCCGCCGGGGGCTCGTCTGCCCTCAGAGAGCGACCTTCAGGAACGCTTCGACGCGTCCCGGAACACGGTGCGAGCTGGGTTGAAACTGCTGGCCAGTGAAGGGCTGATCTCATCGAGTCAGGGACTCGGGTACGAGGTCCGGAAGCACGAGGTGTTCGAGCTGAACGCCTCTCGGTTCGAGAACCTGAACTTCCCGCAGAACGGCGACTCGTACAGCACCGACGTGACGAACGCCGGGCGCCGGCCGCATCAGACCTTCCGGGTGGAGATGACTCCCGCGTCGGAGTACATCGCTCAGCGGCTCAAGGTCGAAGCGGGAGACACGTCGGTGCTGCGCTTCTGTCACCGATTCGTAGATGACGTGCCGTGGTCGACTCAGGCCACGCAATACCCCGAGTGGCTCGTATCCAAGGGTCCGCGACTCACCGAACCCGGCGACATCGCCGAGGGGACAACCCGCTATCTGGCGGGGTTGGGCATCGAGCAAGTCGGCTACTACGACGAGATTGCTACACGTATGCCAACGCCGGATGAAGCCCGTTTGCTGGAGATCGGGGCAGGGGTACCGGTGCTGCTGTGGACGCGCACAGGTTACTCGCAGGAGCGGCCCATCCGATGCACGGTTACGACGTTCCGGGGCGACCTGAACCGGATGAACTACGAGATCGGCGACCTGTCCGCCAGGAGCGAGAACGAGCCTCAGTGAAGATCACCCCAGCCGCGCCGGACGACTTGCCCAAGCTTCTCGCATTCCGCCAAGAGGCGGCTGCTTGGCTCGGCAAGCTCGGCACTGACCAGTGGAGCCGCCCCTATCCGGCTGACCTACTGCTGGCCACCATCAAATCCGGTGCCGTGTTCATGGTGCGCGATGGCGAGGTGACCGCAGCGACCATCACCCTGACGCCTGACGCTGAGGAAGGGCTCTGGGCAGAAGAGAAACTCAGTGAGCCGTCCATGTTCGTCAACAAGCTGACCGTGGCGCGGACGCACGCAGGGCGGAACCTCGGCGAACGACTGCTGGACTGGGCAGGGGATCGCGCGTACCAGGCTCAGGCGAAGTGGCTCAGGCTCGATGCCTGGACGACGAACGAGGGACTCCAGCAGTACTACCTTCGTCAAGGGTTCGAGCACGTCCGCACCGTCCGCGAGGGCGGAGCCGTAAACGGCGGACCGCGCGTCTCGGGGTGGCTGGCCCAGCGCCCCGCTCGGCCAGCGGAGCATGGATTCGTGGACGCGACACCCGCCCCTCAGTCGCTGCCCCTCACGTAGTGACTCTGTGTCGGTGCCGCCTCGGACAAGAAGAGCAGATCGGATGGGGCCCGCAGTAGTTGCGCCCACAATGCTGTGGGTCGCGGACCATCGCGGACCACCCCGTTTGACCTGCGGTTTTACCGACACCCGTATGCGGACCATCGCGGACCACCCTGCCGCCGGGGAGTGGTCCGCAATGGTCCGCACGGAGACGGCACAAAACCGCAGGTCACAGCTTTGGTCCGCGATGGTCCGCGACCCACAGCATTGTTGCGCCAACCTCACCTGTGGAACGACGGGCGGTCCTTCCCCGCCCTCTTCCGGGAGGTCCGCCACGTCCGCCACGCCGCCACAGTGCAGGCCAGAGGGGGTGATCGCGTGGCGGATCGCTCCCGTGTGGCGGATCGATACCGCCACGTGGTGGTGGAAGAGCTGAAAGGACCGCCCTGCGGGCGGGCGACCTTCGGGCGCCTCAGCGGTCGGGGGTTCCGGCCGGACGGCGGCTGCGGCGCCGCCGGGCATCAGAGCGGCTCTTAGGAGGGGGGCGCTCCCCACCCTCTCCAGAGTCCGCTACCTGCGCTACCGCCGCTACCGTGCAGGTCAGGGGCCTGTTTTGAGGTAGCGGACGGGGTAGCGGTAGCGGATACACCCACACCCCGCCGCGCTTGGTCTTGCCTTTGCGGTCGGTCTTGAAGGCGTGGCCCATGCCGTCGCACTTGCGGCAGTCGCCGAACGGGCTCAGCCCACGCTTAGAACTGTAACAGAGTGTGATAGCGAGTAGGCAGGCGATAGCAAGGAGGGCAAGGCCCATCAGGGCCTCTCAGGCAGGGTTCCGGAGGTTTCCGCAGGTGAGCCGCTAGCCGCTAGCAACCTGATCAGACATGGTTTCGGTCGCTAGCAGGGTCGCTAACGTTAGCGACGGCTACCGCTAGCGTTAGCGACCCTTGAGGGCTATCCGGCGTCCTGCTTTTCGTTGCGCTGCGTAATCGTGGCGGCGATGTCCGCGCGCTTGATGCCGAGCTGGCCTGTTCGCCGCCGGACACTGCTGGACCTACTTTCTGATCTATCGCGACTCAAGCGACTCAGCGCGTCTCAGTGCAGGTCAGGAGGGGACCCGTGGGGCAGGTATCGCGACTCAGGGCAATGCGGTCCGTAGGGTCAGTGACGCCTTCCAAGGGGGCATCAGGGCCGGCGGTCGGGCCACGCCCCCTTGGAAGGCGTCACTGGCTCTTCAGGGGGGAGGTCCCGCCGGCGCCCCACTCGCTCCCCCTCTGAAGAGCTGTGGTGACCCCACGAGACGGACAGCCGTCGACTGTGCTTGCCCCATGTCGCCGTCTGCCCGCCTGGATTGCCGCAGACGGCCTTTACCTTGCGGGGGCCCTGCCCTGCCCCCCAGGTAAAAGCCGTCTGCACGCACGTCGGCGGTGAAGAGAAGACACCACCCCCCGCCGGGCGCGGGGGTGGTGTCTTCAGCAGTCCGTGAGTCGCGATGCGCATCTCAGGCACACCCTCTCTGACCTGCACTGAGACGCGCTGAGTCGCTTGAGTCGCGACTCAGCGCAATGTGTGCGGAACCTGGTGCGGGGTGTGGGTGTATCCGCTACCGCTACCCCGTCCGCTACCTCAAAACAGGCCCCTGACCTGCACGGTAGCGGCGGTAGCGCAGGTAGCGGACTCTGGAGAGGGTGGGGAGCGCCCCCCTCCTAAGAGCCGCTCTGATGCCCGGCGGCGCCGCAGCCGCCGTCCGGCCGGAACCCCCGACCGCTGAGGCGCCCGAAGGTCGCCCGCCCGCAGGGCGGTCCTTTCAGCTCTTCCACCACCACGTGGCGGTATCGATCCGCCACACGGGAGCGATCCGCCACGCGATCACCCCCTCTGGCCTGCACTGTGGCGGCGTGGCGGACGTGGCGGACCCTGGAGGAGACGGGGCGGCCCCTCTTAACCGGGGGCGCCGCACGGGGGTAAGCGGAATCATCTGGAGGACTATCCAGGGAGGCAAAGACACCCCCTGGCGGATGCCTTCAAAAGGGGGTTTTGGAGGTCTGACCTGCGCGCCTCCCCGCCTCCCTGATCGTTGATCTATGCAGGTCAGATACGGGGAGGCACCCCAGGGAGGCACTCAGGGAGAACTCCCCGCCTCCCTGGCGCCTCCCCCGCCGCCTCCCCGTAGAAACGGAACCTGTCGCGACCGGTTCGAGGGCGAAACGATAGCTGTCGCGGTGGCTCTTCAGCGGGGAGAGCCGAATCGCCGGCGGGCCCCATGGCTACCCTGGGACCATGACGACTCGGGAAGAGCTTCACGCGCTCATCGATCGCGTGCCGGATGACGACCTCGACGCCGTGGTGCAGACCTTGCGGCCGTTCGTAGGGCCCGCGTCCCGCCCGGCGCGACCCTCGTTCATCGGCATGGGCCGGTCCGGGCACTCCGACACGTCAGCGCGTGCTGACGAGATTCTGCGGGAGACAGGGTTCGGCGAGTGATCGTGGTCGACACGGGCCCGCTCGTGGCTCTCGCGGACGCAGACGACGACCACCACGCGGCATGCGCCCGTTGGTACGACAGCGTCCACCCCCGCAACCTCGTGATCCCGGCGCCTGTCATCGCGGAAGCATGCCACCTCATCGGTACGCGCTGCGGAGCCCAGGTGGAGGCCGCATTCCTGGACGCGCTCGCGTCCGGACAGCTCGGCACGGTCACGGGCATCATGCCCGACGACATCGAGCGCATGGCGCACCTCGTGCGGCAGTACGCCAGTCTGCCGCTCGGGGGCACGGACGCGTGCGTCGTCGCCATCGCGGAACGCTGGCAGGCAAAGCAGGTGGCCACCGTCGACCGGCGGCATTTCAGCGTCGTACGACCCAACCACGTACCCGCGTTCGAGCTACTGCCGTACGACCTGTAGCCCCGCGTGGCGGGCCCTCTCCGACCGCGCACGGCGGTAGGTCGCTCCTGCTTCGCACTATCTGCGATACAGGACAGCTCCGCCCTCCGTCCGTGATCAAGGAAACAGCTGGTCAGAGCCCATTCGTAAGCCGAACTCCGAATGTGCTCCGGAGCCGTGTGCGCAGGTTCGAATCCTGCCGGGGGCACCTTGCAGCTACCAGCACGATCAAGTCGCTGACCTGCACGAGTGCCACGTATGAAGAGTCGGATTCAGTCTCACTGAGTCCGGCTCTTTGTCGTTGTCTGTCACTGTTCGCGAGTGAGTGGCGAGTGAGATCTCAGCAGCGGGGGTGTTCCTCTGGAGGGACAGGCTGAGCTAGGACGTTGGCAAATCGACCGTGCCCAGTGCGGCTGCCCCTCACTGAAAAGCCGCAGGTAGGCGTGTCACACCCACCGGAAGGGTCACACCCCAAGTGTGAACTCGCAGCTCTGTGCTGGTGCGGCCGTCCCTCTAGAGGAACTAACACCCTGCATGGGAGCGCATCAGGACGCAACGCAATCATCATCTGTGTCAGAGGTGTGTCGCACGGACCCGCTGGCTACGTGGAGACCGTGCGGGCACAGCGAAGATGGCGGGCGCACCCACCGTTATGCCTGCAACAGCCTCAATCATCATGTTTGGCGATTGATGCAAGTTGATCAATAGAGGCCGGTAGACTCCCCACCTCGCACGGACCATCGGGGGACAGATGGGTGACTACTTGCAGACGACTCTCCTCGCTGCAACTTTCCTCACCGGCCTTGCTATGCAGTCGCTCACGCGGCAGAGGCGAGACCGCTTCGACTATGAACTGCGTTTGGAACGAGAGCGTTTGCGTTCCCTGGTTGTGCCAGCTGCTGCTGAAAGTTCCGAAGCAGGTGACACTGAAAAAGAAGATCAACCGGATGAGTCCGAGCAGGATGCAGACCTTGACGACTCCGAGAAACCAAGGAATCTCGTTGAGAAGTCGAGCAATAAACCTAGCATGTCGCCTCAGACACTCACGCAGAGAGTGGATGACGATAAGTTCGCTGAGCTACTTATCGAATATTACGCGTACGGGCTGACGCAGGCGCGAAGTAGCTTCGTGACAAGTCAGCGATTTGCTGGGTTTGGCGCTTCTATCCTCCTGATCGGAATTGCAATTGCCGTCTGGCGTGCTGAAACGTCGGGTGATTTGTACCTTGGCGTTGTGACTAGCTCGGCAGGCGTTGTAACGATGTTGATTGGCCAGCTTTTTCACCGTAGAGCAGATATTGCACTGCGCCATATGGCCACTCAGACAGACGGACTTCGTGATGACATGAGAGCCGAACGATCGACCGAACAAGCGCTCGCCCTGCTGACTGATGTGGGCGATCCGAAAATCAAGGTGCGACTGCAGGCAGGCTTGATCATGAAGCTTGCTTCATCATCAATGCCGTCACTTGCGGAAAATTCCGTCGCGCCCGGACAGCGTGAGCTAAATGGAACACAAGCGGCAGCGTCGGCAGACGGATCGGTTGAGGCGAGTCCTCAGTAGCGGGAGGGGCGATAGGCAGCATTCCTAGCCGGGCACGGACTAGGCCGAACAGCCCATCGCGGTTCCGGTCGCTCTGCCGCTCACCAGACGACCGCTCGGTCGACTTGGTTGTGGCCGACACGCCTACCTGCGACTTTCCAGCGAGGGACAGCCGCACCGAGCACGGTCGATTTGCCAACGCCCCAGCTCAGCCTGTCCCTCCAACGGAGCTACACCCCAGCAGCGGTCACCGCGCAAGGATCACCCTTCGGCGCTTTTCTTCTTGGGCGCCTCACCCCACCCCATCGCCTGTTCGATCTTCTTGTTGTTCACCTCCTCGTGGCCGTCGATGCAGCCCTCGTAACGCCGGTGGATGACCTCCGGGGAGTTGCCCGCACGACGGGCGACCTCGGCCACCGGGACACCAGCGGTCAACCAGTTCGTGATGCAGGTATGCCGAAGGTCGTAGGGCCGGTGCGCGAGCGGAGAATCCGCCTTGTCCGGTGGGAGTGCGATGGGTCTTGCTTCCTGCCACACCCTCCAGTAGCTGGACGTCCCCAGCACGCCACCGCGCTCGTTGGCGAAGAGCCGGCCGTCCTTGGCCGTACCGAACTCCTTGACGTGCTCACGGAGCATCGCGACCAACAGCGGCGGTACGGGCACAGGCCGGTCTGCCTTGACCTCACGCGACTTGAGCCCCCGCTTGTCGTGGCGCTGCCCCGAATCGGTCCACTTCTTGCCGGACACCGGGCGGGTTTCCCGAAGGGTGAGGGTCCCCCATCCCGTCTCGGGCAGATAGCAGTCCTTCTCTCGCAACCCGACCGCTTCCGCCGGCCGCATTGCGGCGTAGAGCTGACAGCCGAAGAACGCGACCAGTCGACGGCCACGATTGCGGTGCACGGACCCCACGTACGAGACGGCCGTGAGAAGTGAATTCCCCTGAACGGCATTGCCCAGGACCCGAGGATCCACCACCTCACCACCCGTGGATCCGATCCGCTTCACGTTGGCGAGCGGGTTTTCGTCCAGGTAGCCCGATTCGATCGCGTGCTCCATTGCGGTGTTGAAGCCGCGGCGGCGCCGCTTGTACGTCTCCCCTGCCGCTGGGGTGCCGTCCAACTTGAAGGAAAGCCGGTACTGGACATCCCGGAGCATTCTCGGGTCCGTCAACGCGGACAGCGGAAGAGAACGGTTGGCGAGCCACGTGCAGACGGCCACGAGGTCGGGCGGGGGCTCTTCGCCCTTGTGGGCCGGTACGACAGTCCAGCGCACGGCCAGCCGCACTTCCTCGGGTGTCGGTGCCTTCGCTCCGTCGCCCATCATGGCGATCGCCACTGTGGCCAGGCTATCGGCGATGCCTTCACGCGTCTTCGCTGCTGTGGTACGCCACCGCGCTGCCATGTACTCGCGGCAGAAGTCCCACCATGACGGATCCGGCCTGGTGTTCTCTTTCGCCGCTGCGGCCCGGAGTTCGGAATCTGGCAAGCCGGTGTCCACATCGAACGCCTCGCCCTTGCGCATGGCTTGCCACAACTCCGAGCGGCGACTTTCAGCGAGTGCGACCGTGGTGAAGCTGGACGCTTTCACCTTGCCCGCGACCGTCCAACGGAGCTGATACGGCGCCTTCTTGCTCCTCACCTTGTTGACCTTCCACACCCGTACGTCGGTGGAAAGGGTGGGGGCCGGTGTCTCAGGCCCGGACGGGCGCCCGCCGTTGCGGGCGGCCTTGGTCTCGCTGGCCTTGCGGTGGTTCACGCGGATTCCTCCAAGGTCTCCATCCAGCGATCCAATTCGGAGCGACGGATGCGCACCGAGCCGTTCGGGAGCTTGATGGCCTGGGGGCCCTTCCTGAGCTGCCGCCAGCGGTAGAACGTGGAGAGCGGTACGCCGATCTCTTCGATGACTTCAGGGATGGTCAACTTCTCGTCGCGGGGCTTGGCCACGACTCCTCCTTGGGCGAGAGAGCAAGCAGGTGGGGAGCGGAGCGTCTGCGGGCCGCCACAGAAACCACGAAATACACAGAAAGCCGGGGCGGGTGCTCTGCAGTTCGCGGAAAACCTGACGGACCGCCAGGCTGCCCACGCCGTACGCGCGAGAATCGACTGGAAGTACTTGCTCGGCCTCGAACTGGCCGACCCTGGCTTCGACTTCACCGTACTGACGGGCTTCCGCGACCGACTCCTGGCCCACGGGCTGGAAGAGAAGATCCTGGACTCGCTGCTGAAACGGCTCAACGAGCTGGGGCTCGTGTCCGGCCGGGGCCGACAGCGCACTGACTCTACGCACGTGCTCACCGCGGTGAGGGATCTCAACCGCCTGGAGTTCGTCGGCGAGACCCTGCGGGCCGCCCTGGAGGCGGTTGCCGTCACGGCACCCCAGTGGCTCACCTCCTGGATTCCCCGAGGCTGGCAAGAAAGGTACGGAGCCCGCGTCGACTCCTACCGACTGCCCAGCGACGAAAACGAGCGAACCCAACTGACCTGGCGCGTCGCGGCCGACGGCTACCAGTTCCTCGAAGCGGCCTTCGCCACCAGTGCCCCCGCCTGGCTGCGGCAGGTCCCTGCCGTTGGCATCCTGCGGACGGTATGGCTCCAGCAGTTCCAACGCACGATCACGGACGCAGGGCAGGAGGTGGCCTGGCGGGGGAAGGACAATCTCCCGCCCAGCAGAGCACGGATCACCTCGCCCTACGACCCCGACGCCCGTAACTCCGTCAAGCGCGGTTCGGCCTGGGACGGCTACAAGGTCCACTTCACCGAGACCTGCGACGCCCGGGAGACCAGCCGACCACACCTGATCACTCACGTGGTGACCACGGACGCCACGGTCGGCGACCCCGTGGTCGTCGACGAGATCCACGACCGGCTCGACGCCAAGGGCCTGCTGCCGGGCGAACACCTCATGGACGCCGGCTACATCTCCGCGGAACTCCTGCTCACGGCGCCCAGCCAGCGAGGCGTCCGCGTTATCGGCCCAGTCCGACCCATGACCCGCCGCACCGTCCAAGCAAGCGGCTACGACAAAGCATCCTTCACCATCGACTGGGACGCTCATCGGGCAATCTGCCCCGACGGCTCCCATAGCCGTTACTGGACCGAGGGCCTCGACAACAACCAGCGACCCGCGATCCGCATCCGCTTCGCCACCGAGACCTGCGCGCCCTGCCCCTCCCGCGGACAGTGCACCAACTCGACACGCTACGGTCGCCAGCTCACCGTCCGCCCGCAAGATCAAGACGCCGTTCTCGAACACGCCCGCGCCGAGCAGTCCACAGAGGAATGGAAGGCCGTCTACGCGATCCGCTCCGGTATTGAGGGCACAATCCACCAGGCGGTCACAGCCACCGGCGCGCGCAGAACCCGATACGCAGGACTGGGGAAGACCGCCCTCGCGCACATCCTCACAGCCACCGCCGTCAACCTGCTCCGACTCGACGCCTGGTGGACCGGACAACCACTCGCCCCCACTCGGACATCACACCTCGCTGCCCTCGACCTCGCCGCATAAGCAATTGGGCAACGGGGTCCCTCGACAAAGTCGAAGATCGCGGTGCGGGCCGCGGCCCGGTTGAGCCAGGTTCTCGTGTCGAGCAACTCCCGTTTGATGGTGGCGAAGAACGACTCGGCGAGGGCGTTGTCCCAGCACTGTCCGG
>NZ_JAAGLU010000129.1 GCF_010550245.1 Streptomyces sp. SID12501 | reverse complement strand
GCTGGACGCGCTGGATGCTTTGGTCGAACCCGAGACCCGGGGCGATCCGATGAACCGTCTGCGGTGGACCACCAAGTCGACCCGCAACCTGGCCGACGAGCTGGGCAGGCAGGGCCATCAGGTCTCTCACCACAGTGTCGGGCGGCTGCTGACCGGGCCGCTGCAGTACAGCCTGCAGGGCAACGCCAAGACGGTGGAGGGCAAGCAGCATCCGGACCGCGACCTGCAGTTCCGCTACATCAACGACCAGGTCACCACGGCCCTGACGAACGGTCAGCCTGTGATCAGCGTGGATGCGAAGAAGAAGGAATTGGTCGGCGAATACGCCAACAAGGGCCTCGACTGGCGACCGGCCGGCGATCCCCGCCGGGTCGGTGTGCACGACTTCCCCGGCGAGCAGGGCACGGCGGTGCCCTACGGGATCTACGACCTGGCCGCGAACGCCGGCTGGGTGTCGGTGGGCAGCGACGGCGACACCGCGCAGTTCGCCGTGGAGACCATCCGCCGCTGGTGGACCACCGTCGGCCACCCCGCCTACCCCCGGGCCACCCGACTTCTGGTCACCGCCGACGCGGGCGGATCGAACGGCTACCGTCTGCGACTGTGGAAGAAGGAACTGGCCGCGCTGGCGCAGGAGATGGGGCTGGCAATCACGGTGTGCCACATGCCGCCAGGCACCTCGAAATGGAACCGGATCGAGGTGCGCCACGAGGCGCCACTGTTACCGGGCAGGGGTGAGAGACCCCTGCCGCCGGGCTGTCGCAGCAGTCTGGTGAAGCTGAGGGCAGCCGGACCGTGGAGTCGCACGGCGAGGTGAGAGCAGCCCTGACAAAGCTGGGACGCGTCGGTACTTCCAGACGGTGCGGGCTCGGCAAGCGAGACGAGACGCCGTACGAGAGGAACCAGTGTCTGAAGCCCCGTAATACTTCCACCGGCTCCAATCTGGCGGATATGGGCCGGGACGCAGTGCACGCCACCGAAGCTCTGGTGG
>NZ_JAAGLU010000128.1 GCF_010550245.1 Streptomyces sp. SID12501 | reverse complement strand
GACGAAGCGTTGGAAGCAGCGTCCGCCGGGCTCGACCTGGGGCGACTGGGGCGAGGACGACGAGCTGGGCCGGATCAACCTGCTCACCCGGGAGAAGGTCCTCCAAGGTGTGCGCGAGGTCGAGCACGGCATCGCCTTCAGCCTCAGTCTGCCGCTGGACTATCCCGGCGGTACGGCCATGAACCAGCGCCGCTACCCGCCGATCCTGCGCCCCACCGAAGACCTCCAGCACAACCAGGACGTCTTCTACAACATCAAAGCCAGCGAACACTTCTCCCCCGACCTCATCGACGTATGGTCCGACGACGTGGTCACCCTCTGGCTCCAGTACTCCACCCAGTGGGACGCCCTCGCCCACCAGGGCGCCGAGTTCGACGCCGACGCCGACGGCATCGACGAAGCCGTCTACTACAACGGCTACCGCGCCGACACCGACCTCGTCGGACCCAAACAGGACGCCAAGGGCGACGGCAGCGGAAGCCTCGGCTTCGCCCGCCACCTCGGCCTCGAACACATGGCCAAACACGGCGTCCAGGGACGCGGCGTCCTCATCGACATCGCCCACCACCTCGGCACCGAATACCAGCCCGTCAACTACCGACAGCTCCGCGACATCATGGACGCCGACAACGTCACCGTCGAACCCGGCGACATCGTCCTGCTCCACACCGGCTTCGCCACCCAGATCCTCGCCTGGGAGAAGAATCCGGATCCGGTCGCGATCCATCAGACGGCCGCCTACCTCGACGCCCACGACCCGGAGATCCTCCAGTGGATCACCGACTCCCAACTCGCGGGCCTGGTCGCGGACAACTACGCCGTCGAGGGAGTCGGCGTCGGCAACGAAACCGGCCGGCACTCGCTCCTGCCCATCCACCACCTCTGCCTCTTCAAACTCGGCATCCCCCTCGGCGAACTCTGGTACCTCAAAGAACTCGCCGCCTGGCTGCGCGAACACCACCGCAGCCGCTTCCTCCTCACCGCACCCCCACTCCACCTCCCCGGCACCCAAGGCAGCCCCCTCACACC
>NZ_JAAGLU010000127.1 GCF_010550245.1 Streptomyces sp. SID12501 | reverse complement strand
GCCGCCCGGCTTGGGGATCTTGCGTTCCCTCACCGGAAGCGGCCGGAACGATCCGGTCTTCAGGGCCGCACGCAGGGCTGTCAGGAATCCCGGAGTCGAGGCGGCGTCGGCGGCCGTCAGGCCGTCCACGCCGGCTGTCCGGGCTCCTTTGTTGCCCGCGACCCGGTCGAACGCCATCATCAGCGTCGCCGGGTCGTGCACGAAGTTGAACAGGCCATCGAACCGGCGGCCGGGATCGGCCACCGTCCAACGGTGAGGCTTGGTCTGCATCTCCAGTACCCGACCCGAGGACCCCAGCGGGGCCGGTCCGACCGGAGCGCCGCCGTTCGGCGGTGCGTCTTCTGGCATTGCAGTCTCCTTCCCTTCTCGTAACTGCTGCCGCCCTTCCCCCTGTTCCGGGCTTTCCCCGGCTCCGAGTACTACGGCGGCTCCGCCCCGTCCCGGTCCGATCAGCGGTCGATGCGCTCAGCCCGGCCGGCATGCTGGAGGCAGGCGACGGGGCGAGGTTCGGGACGGTTCCCGTGTTCACTGTGGTTCGCTCGATGGAGTAGGAGCCCGACTGTGTCCCTGCGGCATCGCCACGAGTACGCCGCAGGCTTTCCTCGTGGCCTCCCGGCCAGCTCTTGAAGACCGACCCAGGAGTTGTCAGACCACCCGAAAGGATGACCTGGATACGCACCGCTACCGGCCCTGATCCGCCAGGTTCGAGCCGGAGTCACTTTAAGAGACGTAAAACGCCGGTTCCTCGTGTACTCCTCTCCATCACGCTCGCCGGACCCGCCCCATCTGGCAGTACTGGATACGTCCCGGCTTTGTCAGGGCCGCTCTCGCCCTCCCCAGCATCACCCGGATCAGGCTGCCCTCAGCTTCAACCCGACTGCTGCGACAGCAGGTTGGTGCAGGTCTTCCACCTCCACTCGAACCAACAGCGCCTCACGGCGCAACCAAGATCTGTGACAGACCACAACTGTCACGGGCAAAGCCAGCTGGCGGAGAGCGCTACTCGAACTGCCCCGGCCGGAAGACGACGCGACGTGAGACTCACGTCATCT
>NZ_JAAGLU010000126.1 GCF_010550245.1 Streptomyces sp. SID12501 | reverse complement strand
GTGACTCCTCCCACGCGTGAACGCGCGGGCTTCTCCTGTCGGTGGCTAGGCCACGTCGGGAAGGACCAGCCCGGCCCTGACAGCGACGTTGAGTGCGCCGACCTGGTCCGCGTTCGCGGTGTGGCCGCACGAGACGCATGCGAACTCTGCTTGCGTGGTGCGGTTCTCGCCGGACACGTGCCCGCAGGCGGGGCAGGTGCGGGAGGTGTTGCGGGGGTCCACCGGGATCAGTACGCGACCGGCGCTTTCAGCCTTGTGCGCGAGGATGCCCAGGAACACCCCCCAACCCGCGTCGTGGATGCTCTTGTTCAGCCCGGCCTTGGCCGCCGCACCGTTCGGCAGGAAGGTGCCGGGCTGGTCGGGATCCGGCTTGGCCTTGGGGGCGCGGACCATGTTCGCGATACGGAGCTGCTCGTGCGCGATCGTGTCATAGTCCCGGACCAGGACGACGGCGGTCTTGTGGGCGTGGTCGGTGCGCTGCCGCTTGACCTTGCGGTGGAGGCCAGCGACCTTCTCCACGGCCCGGCGGTGGCGGGCCGTGCGGTTCTCCCGATTCCGGCGGGGGAACGCTCTCAGTGCCTGCTGTGCGTCGGCCAGGGCCTCAGTGTTTTTACGGCCGTGGCGGGGGTTCGCGATGTGCTCGCCCTCGGAGGTGGTCAGGAAGTGGGCGATACCCATGTCGATGCCGGTCACCGCACCCGTCGCGGGAAGCGGTTCGGTGGGGACCTCGTCGCACGCCAGGATCACGTACCACTGGCGGCCCTCACGCTTGACGCTGACGGTCTTGACCCGGCCCCTGACCGTACGGTGCTGGTGGACGCGGACGTGCCCGACACCTTGCAGCCGGACCCGGGTGACCGGGTCATGGGGGGTGGAGTCCCAGCGGCAGCCGTCGCCGTCCTTGGGGAACTCGACCGTGTCGAACCAGTTCACCCCACGGAACCGCGGGTAACCGGGCGTCTCCCCGGCTTTGACGCGGCGGAAGAAAGCCTGGAATGCCTTGTCCAGGCGGCGCAGCGTGGCCTGCTGGGACGAGAACGACCACCGGCCGTGAC
>NZ_JAAGLU010000125.1 GCF_010550245.1 Streptomyces sp. SID12501 | reverse complement strand
CCTAGGGCCTGTGTGGAGTCGTGATCTGGTGAGCCCCCGGTGTGGGAAAGCCGGGGGTCCTGGAGTAAAACGGTGGGGTGTCTCGACCTCAACTTTCGGATGCCGAGTGGGAGTTCATCTCCCCGTTCCTGCCGGTCGGTGAGTACGGGCCGTACCCGGAGAACCTGCGGGCGCACTTCGAGGGCGTCGTGTGGCGGTTCAGGAACGGTGCGAAATGGCGGGAGTTGCCCGAACGATTCGGGCACTGGTCCACCGTTTACGGCCGGTTTCGGCAGTGGCGGGATGCCGGGGTGTTCACCGCGGTGTTCCAGGGCGCCATCGCCGAGGCGGCGAAGCGGGGTCTGGTGGACTTGTCGCTGGTCAGCGTGGACTCGACCACGGTCCGGGCCCATCATGATGCTGCCGGGATGATCGTGGAGCCCGGGATCCTGGACGCGTTGGAGAAGGCCGCCGCGGAAAAAGGGGCGCCGGCCAAGACGGGCAACTGGACCCGGAGCGTGAAGAACGACGACGCGTGAGGCGTCGCCGCAGGGCCCGACTCGCCGCCGCCGACCTGGGACGTTCCCGCGGCGGACTGACCACCAAGACGCATCTGTCCTGTGTGCCGCAGTGCCTGCCCCTCTCGCTCAGGATCACTGCGGGACAAGCCGGAGACAGTCCGCAGTTCATCCCCGTCCTGAACAAGATCCGCGTCCCCGGCCCGGCCGGCCGACCCCGCACCCGGCCCGACGCAGTCGCGGGAGATAAGGCGTACTCGTCCCGCCAGAACCGTTCCCACCTGCGCAAACGCGGGATCAAAGCGGTCATCCCCGAGAAGAGGGATCAGGCCGCCCACCGCAAGAACCGCGGCTCACGCGGCGGACGGCCCGTCACCTGGGACAAGCAGCTGTACAAGCTCCGCAACAGCGTCGAACGCACCATCAACAAGATCAAGGACTGGCGCGGTCTCGCCGTCCGCTACGACAAAAAGCCTGAAAGCTACCAGGCCGGACTCGAATTATGTGCCGGCCTCCTCTGGATCCGACACCTCGGATCACAGCCTTGATCACAACTCCACACAGGCCCTAG
>NZ_JAAGLU010000124.1 GCF_010550245.1 Streptomyces sp. SID12501 | reverse complement strand
CCGGGCGGGGGGTGACAGATCCGGGTCGGACCGGGTAGGCAGGCTGCCATGACCCCCGACTCACGCCCCCAGGATCCGCTCCCCCTCGACGGTGTCACCGTCGTCGCCGTCGAACAGGCCGTCCCGGCCCCCTTCGCCACCGGCCAGCTCGCCGACCTCGGTGCCCGGGTGATCAAGGTCGAGCGCCCCGACGGCGGCGACTTCGCGCGTGCCTACGACACCGCCGCGAAGGGCCTGGCCTCGCACTTCGTGTGGGCCAACCGGGGCAAGGAGTCGCTGGCGCTCGACCTGAAGGACGCGCGTGGCCGGGAGGTCCTGCACGCGTTGCTCGCCGGCGCGGACGTCTTCGTCCAGAACCTCGCCCAGGGGGCCGCCGCCCGGCTCGGGCTGGACTCGGCCGCGCTGTGCGCCCGGTACCCGCGGCTGGTGGCCGTGGACGTCTCCGGCTACGGGGCCGAGGGACCCTACGCGCACAAGCGCGCCTACGACATGCTCGTGCAGTGCGAGGCGGGGCTGGTGTCGGTGACCGGAACCCCGGAGCGACCGGTCAAGGCGGGGATTCCGGCCGCGGACATCGCGGCGGCCATGTACGCGTTCTCGGGGGTGCTCGCCGCGCTCCTGCGCCGCGGGATCACGGGGCGCGGGGGCCGGGTGGAGGTGTCGATGCTGGACGCCCTCGCCGAGTGGATGGGGCACCCGCTGCACCACACGATGCACGGCGGGGAGCAGCCCGTGCGGACCGGTCTCGCCCACGCCGTGATCGCACCCTACGACGCCTACCCGACCGCGGAGGGGGACCGGGTGCTGCTGTCGGTCCAGAACGACCGCGAGTGGCGACGGTTGGCCGAACAGGTGCTGGAGAGGCCGGAGTTGGCGGACGATCCGGCGTTCGCGACGAACGCGGCCCGCACCCTGGGCCGGGAGCGGACCGACGCGGTGGTGGCCGGGGCGCTGGCCGCACTGGACGCGGACGAGGCGATCCGGAGGCTGGAGGCGGCGGGCATCGCCTGCGCGCGGCTGAACTCGGTGGCGCAGGTGGCGGCGCATCCGCAGTTGGCGGCGCGCGACCGCTGGCGGGAG
>NZ_JAAGLU010000123.1 GCF_010550245.1 Streptomyces sp. SID12501 | reverse complement strand
AACACCTTGATCGATCGACAGGCTGCGCTCAAACGGTGGGTCAGGGATTTCAGCGCGTCCCGGGGCCTCGCTCCTGACGCTGAGCTTCTGCTGGGGGACAAGCTGCGCGCGAGGGCCTACCCAGCTGACTTCGCTCAACTCAGGGGCCCGCTCGGGCTGAGCGGCTCCGCCGCCTCCCTGTGGAGCGAGTACGTCTCGGGCATGTCCGCCCGCGCCCGTTGCCTCCCCGGGCTGCCTGATGCCCTCAGCCGGATGCGGGCGATCGGCTGGACGCTCGGAGTGGTGACCAACGGTGCTGCGGACATCCAGCGAGCCAAGCTGGAGAGCGCGGGGCTGGCGGGCCTCTTCGACGGTGTCTGCGCGTCGGGAGACGTCGGAGTGCGGAAACCCGCCCTGGCCGTCTTCCAAGCCGCCGCAGAGCGCTGCGGCACCACCCTCGCCGAGGGGGGCTGGATGGTGGGCGACAACCCCGAGACAGACATTGAAGGTGGCCGCGCGGCAGGGCTGCGGACGGCATGGATTTCCGCCGGGCGGCAGTGGCCGGCAGGTGTCCGCAGCCCCGACCTGGAGTCGAGGACTGCCTCAGAGGCAATCGGTCTGCTGCTGGAGCAAAACGCGCATCACGCCTCTGGTGCGGTGTGAAGCCTTGCGAGGGCCTCACCAATGTCCAGCTTCTGTTCCCGCGAACCTGCCCAGCGCTCCATGACCAGCGCTGAGGCTGTGGCGAGGTGGCTCGGTAGGCCTGCCTCATCGAGCGCATCTGCGGCTTCCTGCATCTCCGGGGCCCACCTCCACGACCTTGCAGCAACCTTCGGGAAGTACGCGGTCTCAGCCAGGTAGCTCGTGGAGCGACCCTGCGCGATAGCGAGGAGTTCCTCGCCCACCCCGTGGTCATCGGCGAGGGCATAGGCGACGGCTGCCAGCACCCGGCTGCTCTTCTGGTAGCTGGTGTAGGAGAGCTTCAGAGCGGAGGCCTTCCCGGTTCCGCCCTCCAAAAGGTGCGGACCCACGGCGGTGCCATAGAACAGCAGGGCCACGGCGGCAAGAGCATCGGCCGGCCCTGACAGATACAGCCGCGGGGTCT
>NZ_JAAGLU010000122.1 GCF_010550245.1 Streptomyces sp. SID12501 | reverse complement strand
TAGATGGGGTAAGGCTCCCAGTAGACGACTGGGTTGATAGGCCAGATCTGGAAGCCCGGTAACGGGTGGAGGTGACTGGTACTAATAGGCCGAGGGCTTGTCCTCAGTTGCTCGCGTCCACTGTGTTAGTTCTGAGACAACGAACAGTTGTCGGCTTTTGAGCTGGAACATCTAACTGAAAAGTGTGCTTGTTCGCTCGAAACCAATAGGGTTTCGGTGGTCATAGCGTGAGGGAAACGCCCGGTTACATTCCGAACCCGGAAGCTAAGCCTTTCAGCGCCGATGGTACTGCAGGGGGGACCCTGTGGGAGAGTAGGACGCCGCCGAACAATCTTTGGAGGACCCCTGGTCCCAGCGTTCATGCTGGGACCAGGGGTCCTTTTGTTTTTCAAGCAAGCACACTGCCCGGAGCGCGCCGACTAGTCGGCTGCGCGAGAATGACTTGCGGTACCGATGACAGGAGTCACCCATCATGTCCACCAACTCTCCCGACGAGCGCCCGGAGCGCGACCAGCGCCGCCGGGACAGTGGTGACCGCGGCGACCGCGGCGGGTACCGAGGGGCTCCGCGCCGCGACAATGATCGCCGTGACGACCGTGGTGGTTCTTCCGACCGTGGTGGCCGGCCGACGGGTGGTTACGGTCGCAGTGATGATCGGTCTGCAGCTCCCCGTCGTGACGACCGGGGCGATCGGCCCGCCGGCGGCGGTTTCCGCCGAGACGACAACCGTGGTGAGCGTGGCGGTCCTGCGCGCCGTGATGACCACCGCGACGGAGATCGTGGTGCTCGTCCCGCTTTCCGGCGTGACGACCGTTCGGACCGGCCGGAGCGCTCGGACCGTCCTGCGGGCCCCCGTCGTGACGACCGTGGGGACCGTCCCGCTTTCCGGCGGGATGACAACCGTGGTGGTGGCGGTGGTGACCGCGGCGGTTCCGTTCGGCGCGATGATGATCGTGGTGGTCGTCCCGCGGGAGGCGGCGGTGGGTTCCGTGGGCGCAGTGATGACCGTGGTGGTCGTCCTGCGGGCGGTGGGTTTGTGCGTCGGGACGACCGTCAGGATGACCGCGGTGGTCGTCCGGCCAGTGGTGG
>NZ_JAAGLU010000121.1 GCF_010550245.1 Streptomyces sp. SID12501 | reverse complement strand
CCCTCGACAAAGTCGAAGATCGCGGTGCGGGCCGCGGCCCGGTTGAGCCAGGTTCTCGTGTCGAGCAACTCCCGTTTGATGGTGGCGAAGAACGACTCGGCGAGGGCGTTGTCCCAGCACTGTCCGGTGCGGCCGACGGACAGGCGGACGTCGAACTGCGTTGCCAGGGTGGCGAATTGCTGGCTGGTGTACTGACAGCCGCGATCCGAGTGGAAGATCACCGGCCGGGTGGGACGACGCTGTCGGCAGGCCGCCGTGAGGGCGTCGGCGACCAGATCGGTTCGCAGGTGATCGGCTGTCGCCCAGCCGACTACCCGGCGGGAGGCGATGTCGATGACGGTGGCCAGATAGAGCCAGCCCTCCTCGGTCGGGACATAGGTGATGTCGCCGCACCAGCGGGTGTCGATGCCGGCCGGGTCGGGCTCGAACTGCCGCAGGACGAGGTCGGGCCGGGTGGCGGCGCGGGGGTCGGGGACGGTGGTCAGGTGCCGGCGTCTGCGGTGGCGGCCCTCCAGGCCCGCCGCCCGCATCAGTCGGGCGACGCGGCGCCGTCCGCAGAGGGCACCCTCGCGCTTCAGCACGGCGTGGATGCGTGGAGCGCCGTAGGTGCCGCGCGACGTGGCGTGGACCGCGGTGATCTGCCCGGTCAGCTCGGCGTCGCGGACCGCCCGCGGTCCGGGCTTGCCGGTGCGGCGGGCGTAGAAGGCGGTTCGGGAGACCTCCAGCAGTTCACACACGCGCTTGACGTTGTGACCGTCTCGCTTCTCCGCCTCGATGAACGGGTGCGCCGTCACCGGGTCTCCTTCGCGAAGAAAGCCGTGGCCCGCTTGAGGATGTCGACGTCCTCGCGCAGCCGGCGGTTCTCCCGCCGCAGCGCGGCCAGTTCCTCGCGCTCACCGCTGGTCAGGCCGTCGCGTTCACCCGCGTCGACCTCGGCCTGGCTGACCCACAGCCGCACCGCGGTCTCGGTCAGGTCGAAGTCCTTGGCGATCTGACCGACCGAACGGTCACCGCGCCGGCACAGCTCGACGATCTCAGCCTTGAACTCCGGCGTGAACGAACGGCGAGGCCGAGGCTTCTTCTTCCCCATGCTCTCCATGATGGACATC
>NZ_JAAGLU010000120.1 GCF_010550245.1 Streptomyces sp. SID12501 | reverse complement strand
GAATCCTGGCGATCAGAAATGCCATTCGCAGCACCTTCCTGTGTGCCAGATCTATCATGGCCGGGGACTTGCTCATCGAGCACGGGTTTCGAGCAGCTAGCTCCGCAATGTTCTACACCGGGGCATTCCACGGCCTCGATGGGTTTCTAGCGACGCGTGGGCGAGTGATGATCCAGCCGGCGCGAGGGCAGGCGCGTGCCTACACGACGGACTCCAGTGAGCTGCTACAACACGAATCACTTCCCGGTGATCCCCACGTAATCTGTGCAATTATGGCACGGGCCGGGAAATGGTCATTCGAATCTCGCAGGCGGAACCACGTAAACCGCTGGGGAGAGCTGAAGCAGCTGATCACATCGCGCAACCCTGCCCTGCCTGATCAGGTTTTGGCGGCTCTCGCCTATGCATCACATCGCAACCCCAACGAAGATCTGCACGAGCTGATGAATGCAGGCATTCCAGCTCTCGCTTCTTTGAGACATCAAGCCCTGTATGAAGGATTCGGCTATGACGATGAGGCTTACGACGGCGTCACCAACCGAGAAAATCCGTACGGCTTCGGACTGAACAAGAGGGCTGACATGCTGAGAAATTTGGCAGTCGAGCTTCTTGCTTCGTCGCTCACGGTGGCGGAATTTTATTTCGACTGGTGTGACAAACATCGGGGAGACCATAGTTCCGTAACGCAACGGATCGCCATCTCCTGCTCCATACCTGCGTTCGAATTTTCCACCCCAGAAGAAGGATCGGCAGGCCCGCACAGCGCACGCGTCCGCCGCCTTGCAGAACGCATTGAGGCTGCATTCTCCTGAGTCCCTCCTGCTGGCCGAACGGAAGCCCGTCATGGAACGTACAGAGCTGATCGTCGTACAGCTGGAGGAGGCAAAACGTCTCATTCAGATCGGGCGTGTCCCGCAACTACGCCTCGCATTCATCTTGCTAGACAATGCTGTAGAGGTGCTCCTTTGCCGCCTCACTGAGTTCATGCTCTGGCATCAAGATTCGCTGAACCGCATGCTCACGCGGCTAAAGAACATGGAACCTCCTGAAAATCATGCCGAGTTTTTTCAGAGGCAGATCCGAGAGCTAGAAGAGGAGGCGATACCTCGAAATA
>NZ_JAAGLU010000011.1 GCF_010550245.1 Streptomyces sp. SID12501 | reverse complement strand
ACCGGACCGCCCACCCCGGACCAGCCCCTGGCCCCCATCGGCCGCCCGTACCGCCTGGGCTCGTCCCAGCCGCCGAACGGCCGCCCGGGCACCGCCGAGACACCGCTGGCGCCCGCGGGCCCTTCGCGTCCCGCGAACGCGCCCTCCGGCCGCCCCTATCTCCCGAACCCGCCGGTGACCGACTCGCCCCAGCCGCCGAACGGCCGCCCGGGCACCGCCGAGACACCGTCGGCGCCCGCCGACCCTCCGCGTCCCGCGAACAACCCGTCCGGCCGCCCGTACCTGTCGAACACGTCGGCGGGCCCCCCGCCCAAGGTGCCGGGCAGCCGTCCGGGCACCGCCGAGACGCCGCCGGCACCCGCCGAACGGCCGCGTCCGGCGAACGCTCCCTCCGCTCCCGTCGGCCGCCCGTATCTCCCGGACGCGACTCCGGCACCGAACGGCCGCCCGGGCACCACCGAGACGCCCCCGGCACCCGTCGGTCCCTCGCGTCCGGCGAGCACTCCGTCCGGTCGCCCGAACCCGCCGCTGGCCGATTCGCCCAAGGTGCCGGGTGCCGCCGGTATGCCTGCGGCGCCCGTCGACCCTCCCCGAACCGCGAGCGGGCCCCCCGCCCCCGGCATGCCCGACCCCGCCCTCTCCTGGAGCGCCTCCTACGGCGACACCGGGCCCGTCGGTTCCGGGCGGCCGGTCGTCTCGCTCGGGCAACCCGATGTCTACGTCGGTGGGACGAGAGCCCGCTCCTTCAGTGGTCGGGCGCTGCTGGCCGTCGCCTGTGCCGTGCTCGGGCTCGGGCTCATCGGCGGTGCACTGACCGGGAGTTGGCTGACCGGCGACGAAACGGGGGACGCCGGTGCGAGCACCGCGTTCACCGCGGCCGGGACGCTCTGGCACAGCGTCCCCGTGGACCAGCTCTTCCCGCCCACCATCGAGGGCGACGGAGCCGGCCCCGGCGGCGCCGACCGGACCTGGACCCGGATCGCCGTCGCCCCGGACACCGGCTGCGCCGACGCCTTCGACCCGCTGCTGCGCAAAGCCCTCGCGCCGGTCGGCTGCCAGCGTCTCCTGCGCGCCACCTACACCGACGAGACGCAGAGCTACGTCACCACCGTCGGCCTCCTCTTCACCAAGGCCGACGCCACCACGATGCGCGCCCTGCGCACCCGCTTCAACAACGAGAACCTCGACCGCCGCACCGACCTGATGCCCCGCCCCTACGCCGCGAAGAACACCGTCGCCGACGACTTCACGGACGCCCAGCGCGCCTCCTGGACCATCTCCGTCCTCACCGACGCTCCCGTCGTCGCCTACGCCGTCTCCGGCTGGGCCGACGGCCGCACCGTCGACGCCCCGCAGCCCGCCGAGGAGGCCATGACGTCCGGCGCCACCACGGCCCTCGCCCAGGCGGGCCTCGGCCACGAGGCGCAGGGCCTGGCCGACCGCGTCGAACGGGCCCTGCGGAAGACCGTCGGCTCGGCCGCGAAGCTGCCGTCATGACCCGCACCCGCACAGCCCGAAGCGGGCTCCTCGTCCTCCTCCTCGCCGGTTCCCTCACCCTTCTGCCCGCCACCAGCGCGTACGCCGACAGCATCCGGGCCCAGCAGTGGGCGCTGGACGCCATGCACACGCAGGAGGCCTGGCGGACGACCAAGGGCAAGGGCATCACGGTCGCCGTGCTCGACACCGGCGTCGAGGCCGACCACCCCGACCTCGTCGGCAACGTCCTCGAAGGCAAGGACATGGTCGGCTTCGGGGCGAGCCAGGGCGACGCGTCCTGGGCCAAGCACGGCACCGCCATGGCCGGCATCATCGCCGGTCACGGCCACGGCTACGAAAACGAGGACGGCGTCCTGGGCATCGCTCCCCAGGCCAGGATCCTGCCCATCCGCGTGATCCTCGAAGACGCCGACTCGGCCCGCGCCAAGGCCCGCAACACCCGCGGCAACGCCCTCGCCGAAGGCATCCGCTGGGCCGCCGACCAGGGCGCCGACGTCATCAACCTCTCCCTCGGCGACGACTCCAAGTCCGCGCATCCCGAGCCCGCCGAGGACGAGGCCGTCCAGTACGCCCTGGAGAAGGGCGTCGTCGTCGTCGCCTCGGCCGGCAACGGCGGCGAGAAGGGCGACCACATCTCCTACCCGGCCGCCTACCCGGGCGTCATCGCCGCGACCGCCGTCGACAAGTACGGCACCCGCGCCTCCTTCTCCACCCGCCGCTGGTACGCCACGGTCAGCGCCCCCGGCGTCAACGTCGTCATCGCGGCCCCCGACCACCGCTACTACGAGGGCTGGGGCACGAGCGCCGCCGCCGCGTTCGTCTCCGGCGCGGTCGCCCTCATCAAGGCCGCCCATCCCGGACTCACCCCGGCCCAGATCAAGAAGCTCCTGGAGGACACGGCCCGCAACGCCCCGAACGGCGGCCGGGACGACTCCCGCGGCTTCGGCTTCATCGACCCCGCGGCGGCCATCAAGGCGGCGGCCAAGCTCAAGCCGGAAGGGCTGAGGTCGACCGCGTACGGCAAGGAGTACTTCGGTGCGGGCCCGGACCCGGTTCCCGAGGAGGACGACAGCTTCAACTGGGCCGGACCCGTCGCCGGCGGCCTCGGTGTCGTGCTCCTGGTCGCGGCGGTGCCGCTGTGGCGCGGTCGCCGCAGGACGGCCGACCACTCCACCCACGATGCGTACGACTCGTACGGCGACAGCTTCTGAGTGTTTTCCCGGGCGTGACCTGACCCGACCTGACCGCCCGTCAGGACTCGTCAGCGGTACCGGACTTCACGGCGAACGTCGAAACCGCCGCCCGCGCCGCCGACTCCACCAGCGAAATCCCCTTCGCCTTGGTCGTGTTGCCGTTCGACACCACCGCGACCAGGAACTCCCGCCCGTCCGCCGTCGTCACCCGCCCGATGCTGTTGATGTCCCACAGCCCGGTCGCGGTACGCGGCAACCACCCGTTCTTCAGGGCGAACTGACGATCGGTGGTACTCGTGGCACCCGCGGC
This sequence comes from Streptomyces sp. SID12501, assembly GCF_010550245.1. Lineage (GTDB taxonomy): Bacteria > Actinomycetota > Actinomycetes > Streptomycetales > Streptomycetaceae > Streptomyces. The sequence continues at coordinate 250,597 of NZ_JAAGLU010000011.1, read as the reverse complement.
CGACACTCCCCAGTCCTGGTCCTCGGCTATGGAGCCCATCAGTCCCTGGAGATACGTCCGGGACGCCGCGCTGAGCTCCGACGCCTCCCCGCTGTCTCCATTGTTCCCGTTCTTCGCGAACACCTGCTGGAGCAGGGTGAGTTGATCGGCCGCCGTGGTCTGGGTCAGGCCCCACAGCATGCCGGCGCCGCCCGCGGTGTCCGTCAGCCCGAAGCGCTTGTTCGCGGCGGCGAGACCCTTGGCCTTGCCGATCGCCGTCCACAGTGCCGACGCCGAGGCGTTGTCGCTGACCTCGATCATCGAGGTGGCGTACAGCTTCTCCTGCGCGGTGAGGCTCCGGTCCTCGTCCTGCGCCTGGAGCAGCAGCGTCGCCAGGATGTCCACCTTGACGATGCTCGCCGTGTCGAACGTCCCGTCCCCGTACGTGGCGCTGTCGCCCGACTCGACGTCGAGCACGGCCACGGACACCTCGGCCCCGTCCTCGGCCGCCGCGGTCACCGGCTTCATCGCCGCGGACAGCAGAGTGTCCGGTTCCACTGTGGGAGTCGCTTCCACCGTGGGCTCCGCGACCGGTTCCACCGACGCCTCCTCGCTCGCTTCGGCCCGGACGGGCGCCGCTGCCGCCGCCGACGTTACGCGGTCCACGTCCGTGTGAGCGTGTGCCTTCACATACGCGGTGCCCACGCCCGTACCGCCCATGACGATCGCGGAGGCGAGGACGGTGTAGACGAGCGACCGACGGCGGGGAGCTCTCTCAGAGGCCATGTCGTGATGCTGGCGGCCCTGACTGTGCGGTTGATTAGGCGAATGTTAGATGTGTGTCAGCGCTGACTGAGAATCCCGTGAATCCGGTGAACGGCGGGTTTCCGGGGTGGCGAAAGTCCAGGAGCGATCCCCCGATAGGGTCGGTCACCGTGGCGAACAAGAACATTCCCGACTCCGGCTTCCCCGACGACGACGGCAGCGCCGACCCCCGGCTGAGCGCCGCACTGGCGGCCTGGGCCGAGGACCGCACCGCGGTGCGACCGGTCCTGGAGGCCCTGAAGGGCGCCCGGCTGCTCGTCCCCGTCGTCGCCGTACTCGGGGAGGTGGAAGAGGACGAGAACGGGCTCCGCCACGAGAAGACCAGCGACATGGCGGTACCGACCCTCAAGGCCGGCGGCCGGACCGCCCTGCCGGCCTTCACGTCCACCGACTCGCTCGCCCGCTGGGACCCGGCCGCACGCCCCATCGCCGTACCCCTGCACCAGGCCATCCGAGCCGCCGCGCACGAGAAGGCGGACACGATCGTCCTCGACCTGGCCGGACCCGTGTCCTACGAGCTGACCGGTTCCGCGCTGCTCGCGCTCGCCGAGGGGCGTACGACGGCGGACCCGCTCGCCGATCCCGCGGTGGTCGACGCCGTACGGGCCGCCGTGGCCGCCGAGCCCGCCGTGGCCCGCGCCCACCTGGGCCCGGGGCAGGCCGACGGCACCCTCGCGCTCGTACTGGACCCGGGAGCGGCCCCGGCCGAGGCCGCCCGGGCTGTCGCCGGTCGCCTCGCCGCCGACGAAACGCTCAGGGCCCGTCTGGTGCGCGGCCTCGACCTGGCGCTCCTGCCGGCCGGAGCGACGCCACCCGGCGAGCCCCTCTACGTGCGTTCCTGACCGGCTCCCTAGCCGTAGATCGGGCCCGTGTACTTCTCGCCGGGGCCCTGGCCCGGGTCGTCCGGCACGAGGGACGCCTCGCGGAAGGCGAGCTGGAGCGACTTCAGGCCGTCGCGCAGCGGGGCCGCGTGGAAGGAGCTGATCTCCGTCGTGCTCGCGTCGAGCAGACCGGCGAGGGCGTGCACCAGCTTGCGGGCCTCGTCCAGGTCCTTGTACTTGTCGCCCTCGTCGGTCAGACCGAGCTTCACGGCGGCGGCGCTCATCAGGTTCACGGCGACCGTCACGATCACCTCGACCGCCGGGACCTCGGCGATGTCGCGGGTCATGGCGTCGAAGTCGGCGGTCCGGGAAGCACTCTGGGGAGGGGTCTCACTCATGACCCACACGATAGGCCCCGGGGTTCCGGCCCCTTTGCGCGGGCGGTCGCGCGGGAGCCCGTCTGCCCGACGGTTAGCACCACCTCCTACTTGGTGCTAACCTTTTGTAACGACCGGCTGGGCACTTGCGTGCCCGGCCCACAAGTGGAGGCTCCGATCTCCCACCCGACCGTCCTCACGGATGGCGGGTCACCCGGTCAGGCGGCCACCATCGTTCCGTACGGACGATGGAGTCGCCCGATGTGCGCCCCGCGGTTGACCGCGGCGGTGCTCCGGTATGCCTTTGGAGCCCCGCCTGTGTCCCGTCGGGGCATTTTTCATGTGCCCCGGTAGTTGGTCCCAATGTCATCAGAGACATACACGGCTGTCCGCCAGACCGCCGTGTGGTGCTACCGAGGAGGATCCATCAGCACTGAACCCCGTATCAACGACCGGATTCGCGTTCCCGAAGTGCGACTTGTCGGTCCCAGCGGCGAGCAGGTCGGGATTGTTCCGCTTGCCAAAGCCCTGGAGCTTGCGCAGGAGTACGACCTCGACCTGGTCGAGGTGGCGGCGAGTGCGCGCCCGCCGGTCTGCAAGCTCATGGACTACGGGAAGTTCAAGTACGAGTCGGCCATGAAGGCCCGTGAGGCGCGCAAGAACCAGGCGCACACGGTCATCAAGGAAATGAAGCTCCGGCCGAAGATCGACCCGCACGACTACGACACCAAAAAGGGTCACGTCGTCCGGTTCCTCAAGCAGGGCGACAAGGTCAAGATCACGATCATGTTCCGTGGTCGCGAGCAGTCCCGGCCCGAGCTGGGCTACCGACTGCTGCAGCGGCTCGCCTCGGACGTCGAGGACCTCGGGTTCATCGAGTCGAACCCGAAGCAGGACGGCCGAAACATGATCATGGTTCTCGGTCCGCACAAGAAGAAGACCGAAGCGATGGCCGAGGCCCGTGAGGCCCAGGCGGTCCGCAAGGCGGAAGCGAAGGCCAACCCGGGCAAGTCGCAGAACGCCGCGGAGAGCGACGGAGTCGACGGAATCGACGAGGACCTCGCTGTCGACGAGGACCTCGCCGACGACGTGGACACCGACGACGACGTGGACATCGCCGAGGAGACCGCCGAGGCCCCGGCCCCGGCATCCGCCGAGGTGTGATCCCGGGGCTCACGCCCGGGGATGCCAACCCATACATATGACGTTCCACCGTGCCCGGTTTCACGACCGGGCACCGGAACGCCACTGACGAGGAGAGAACGGCGCTATGCCGAAGAACAAGTCGCACAGCGGTGCCAGCAAGCGCTTCAAGATCACCGGCTCCGGCAAGGTGCTCCGCGAGCGTGCCGGCAAGCGCCACCTGCTCGAGCACAAGTCGTCCCGCGTGACGCGCCGCCTCACCGGCACCGCCGAGATGGCCCCGGGCGACGCCAAGAAGATCAAGAAGCTTCTCGGCAAGTGACGTACCGGCGTCTGTGCGCCGTAAGTACGTCTGAAGACCGGGACCCCATCGAAATCGGGCCGTGTGACGACACCCACGGCCCCGCTGCAAGGAGTTAAAAGTGGCACGCGTCAAGCGGGCAGTAAACGCCCACAAGAAGCGCCGGGCGATCCTCGAGGCCGCCAAGGGTTACCGCGGTCAGCGCTCGCGCCTGTACCGCAAGGCCAAGGAGCAGGTCACCCACTCCCTGGTCTACAACTACAACGACCGCAAGAAGCGCAAGGGCGACTTCCGTCGGCTGTGGATCCAGCGCATCAACGCCGCTGCCCGCCAGAACGGCATGACGTACAACCGCCTCATCCAGGGTCTGAACGCCGCCAACATCGAGGTGGACCGTAAGATCCTCGCGGAGCTCGCCGTCAACGACGCCCCCGCGTTCGCCGCGCTCGTCGAGGTCGCGCAGAAGGCCCTGCCGTCGGACGTCAACGCGCCCAAGGCTGCGTGACGCTCGCGCTGGCCTGAGCCGCGTGTGATGTGATCCGGACCCGCAGGTGCTTGGCGCCTGCGGGTCCGGGCGTTTTTTGGGTGCGTTGTCGGGTGCGGGTAGGTGGGGGCTGGTCGCGCAGTTCCCCGCGCCCCTAAAAGACACGGCCCCTGCGGGCCGAAAGGCATGGGGCGCAGCCCCTGCTTTTCAGGGCGCGGGGAACTGCGCGACCAGCCCCCACCCACCCGCACCCGACAGCGAACCAAACCCTCGAAAAGGTGCCCCATGCCCGCGGTCCCCGAGTTGATCTCCCCGCGCTCGCCCCGCGTCTCCGCCGCGCGGCGCCTCGCCAGGCGGAACTTCCGTAGCAAGGACCGGCTGTTCCTCGCGGAGGGGCCGCAGGCTGTGCGGGAGGCGGCCGGGCACGCGGACACCCTGGTCGAGCTGTTCGCGACGGTCGACGCCGCGGAGCGGTACGCCGACATCATCGGGGAGGCCCGCGCCGCCGGAGCCCGGGTGCACCTCGCCGACGAGGACGTCATCGCCGACATCTCCACCACCGTCACCCCGCAGGGACTCGTCGGGATCTGCCGGTTCCTCGACACCCCCTTCGAGGACATCCTCAAGGCGCGGCCCCGGCTCGTCGCCGTCCTCGCGAACGTGCGCGACCCCGGCAACGCCGGAACCGTACTGCGGTGCGCGGACGCCGCCGGCGCCGAGGCGGTCGTCCTCACCGACGCCTCCGTGGATCTGTACAACCCGAAGGCCGTACGCGCCTCCGTGGGCTCCCTGTTCCATCTGCCGGTGGCGGTCGGGGTGCCCGTCGAGGAGGCCGTGGCCGGGCTCAAGGTGGCCGGCGTACGGATTCTGGCCGCCGACGGCGCGGGCCCCGACGACCTCGACGACGAGCTGGACAAGGGGACCATGGGCGGGCCCACCGCCTGGGTGTTCGGGAACGAGGCCTGGGGGCTCCCGGAGGAGACGCGCGCGCTGACCGACGCCGTCGTGCGCGTTCCGATCCACGGAAAGGCGGAAAGCCTGAACCTGGCGACCGCCGCCGCCGTATGTCTCTACGCGTCCGCCCGTGCACAGCGCGCCTCCGGAGGGTGCCGCTCCGTCACCGAGAGCTAGTAGGGTGACGGGCTCGGGGGCCCACTGCGCCAGTCCGAGAGGTGGGGTTCGGGGATGACTGTCGGCACGAGCGGAACACTGGGGGCATGGGAATTGCGGAGCGAACCCGCCTCCCCGCACGGTGATCCCGCCGGGCCCGGAGACGGACTCGGCGCCGGACTTGGAGCCGAGCTGGGCATCGACCCCGACGACCTGCCCGACGGACTCGTCGTCGCCGACGAGCACGGCCGGGTGATCTGCTTCAACGCGGCCGCCCAGCGCATCACCGCCGTCACCGCCGCCGACGCCCTCGGCCTGCGGCTCGAACGCGCCCTTCCGTTAGAAGACCTGGAAGGGCGCCGCTGGTGGCAGCTCACCGACCCGTACGGCGGGCTCGCGATCAGGAACGGCCAGCCCGAGCGGAACCTGCTGCTGCCCGGCGGACGCGAAGTACTCGTCTCGGCGCGTTACCTCCGTACACATCCCACCGGACCCGTCCGCCGGGTCGTCGTCTCCCTGCGTGACACCGAGGCCCGCCGCCGCACCGAGCGCAACCACGCCGAACTGATCGCCATCGTCGCCCACGAACTGCGCTCGCCGCTGACTTCCGTCAAGGGCTTCACCGCGACCCTGCTCGCGAAGTGGGAACGGTTCACCGACGACCAGAAGAAACTGATGCTGGAGACGGTCGACGCCGACGCCAACCGCGTCACCCGGCTCATCGCCGAGCTGCTCGACATCTCGCGCATCGACTCCGGACGGCTCGAACTGCGCCGCCAGCCCGTCGACATGGGCGCTGCCGTCGGACGGCACATCCAGGCGTACGTGGCCGCGGGCCAGCCCGCCGACCGGTTCCTGCTCCGGATAGAGCATCCGCTGCCGGCACTGTGGGCGGATCCCGACAAGGTCGACCAGGTGCTCAGCAACCTGCTGGAAAACGCGGTGCGCCACGGCGAGGGAACCGTCACCATAGAGGTCACGGCCGCGCTGTCCCCGCGTGAAGAGGACGCCGACCAGAACACGGCCACGTCGGTCACGGTGAGCGACGAGGGGCCCGGCATCCCGGAGGAGTCCATGAACCGCGTCTTCACCCGCTTCTGGCGGGGCAGCAAGCGCGGCGGCACGGGCCTCGGGCTGTACATCGTCAAGGGCATCGTCGAGGCCCACGGCGGCTCCATCACGGTCGGCCGCGCCCCCGGCGGCGGCGCCGAGTTCCGATTTATGCTGCCCGTGAGCACCCCGGCGTACCTGCAGTAACGCCGACGAGGCCCCACGGGCGCGTTCCCCCACCTCACCCCCGTTAGACTCGGCCTTTGGCACCTTTGCGTCCCTCTCTGTGGACCATTCGTCTCCGAGCCGTAGTACGGGGACCATCCGCCAGCCAACCGGAAGCACGGGAAGAGATGTCGGCACCGAACAAGTCGTACGACCCTGTAGAGGTCGAGGCCCTGAAACCGGAAGCGATCGAGCGCACGCGGGACGAGGCGCTCGCTGCCTTCGCCGCCGCGGACTCCCTCGACGCCCTCCAGGAGGCCAAGGTCGCCCACACCGGCGGGACCTCGCCGCTGGCCCTCGCCAACCGCGAGATCGGCGCGCTGCCCCCGCAGGCCAAGGCCGCCGCCGGCAAGCTCGTCGGCCAGGCCAGGGGCACCGTCAGCAAGGCGCTCGCCGCCCGCCAGACCGAGCTGGAGGCCGAGCGGGACACCCGCGTGCTGGTCGAGGAGGCGGTGGACGTCACACTGCCGTACGACCGCGCGCAGGCCGGCGCCCGTCACCCGCTGACCACATTCATGGAGCGCGTCGCGGACGTCTTCGTCTCCATGGGGTACGAGGTCGCCGAGGGCCCCGAGGTCGAGGCGGAGTGGTTCAACTTCGACGCCCTGAACTTCACCCCGGACCACCCGGCCCGGCAGATGCAGGACACCTTCTTCGTCGAGGGCCCGAAGGGGACAGAGGGCGACGAGTCCGGTGTCGTGCTGCGGACGCACACCTCGCCCGTGCAGGCCCGCTCGATGCTCGACCGCGAGCCGCCGGTCTACATCGTGTGCCCCGGCCGCGTGTACCGCACGGACGAACTGGACGCCACGCACACCCCCGTCTTCCACCAGATCGAGCTCCTCGCCATCGACGAGGGCCTGACCATGGCCGACCTCAAGGGCACCATGGACCACATGGTCCAGTCCCTCTTCGGCTCGGACATGAAGACGCGGCTGCGGCCCAACTACTTCCCCTTCACCGAGCCGTCCGCCGAGATGGACATGCTCTGCTACGTCTGCAAGGGCGCGTCCGTCGGCAACCCCGACCGGCCCTGCCGGACCTGCTCCAGCGAGGGCTGGATCGAGCTGGGCGGCTGCGGCATGGTCAACCCGCGCGTGCTCGTCGCGTGCGGTGTCGACCCCGAGAAGTACAGCGGATTCGCCTTCGGGTTCGGCATCGAGCGGATGCTGATGTTCCGCCACAACGTCGAGGACATGCGAGACATGGTCGAGGGCGACGTCCGGTTCACCCGGCCGTTCGGGATGGAGATCTGATGCGGGTCCCGCTTTCTTGGCTGCGGGAGTACGTCGACCTGCCGGCGACTCAGACCGGCCGGGACGTCCAGGAGAAGCTCATCACGGTCGGGCTGGAGGTCGAGTCCGTCGAGCAGGTCGGCGCAGGCCTCAAGGGCCCCCTGGTCGTCGGCCAGGTGCTGACCATCGAGGAGCTGGAGGGCTTCAAGAAGCCGATCCGCTTCTGCACGGTCAATGTCGGCACCGCCAACGGCACCGGTGAGCCCCAGGAGATCGTCTGCGGCGCCCGCAACTTCGCCGTCGGCGACAAGGTCGTCGTGGTCCTCCCGGGCGCCGTCCTGCCCGGCGACTTCGCGATCGCCGCGCGCAAGACGTACGGCCACACCTCGCACGGCATGATCTGCTCCGGCGACGAGCTGGGCATGGGCGACGACGGCACCGGCGGCATCATCGTCCTGTCGCCCGAGCACGAGGTCGGCACCGACGCCATCGAGCTGCTCCAGCTCGTCGACGAGGTCCTCGACATCGCCGTGACCCCCGACCGCGGGTACGCCTTGTCCCTGCGCGGCATCGCCCGCGAGACCGCCATCGCCTACGGCCTGCCGCTGCGCGACCCGGCCCTGCTCGACGTACCCGCCCCGAACGCCTACGGCTACCCGGTCGAGGTCGCCGACCCGTTCGCCTGCGACCGCTTCACCGCCCGTACGGTGACCGGGATCGACCCCGACGCGCAGTCCCCGATCTGGCTCAGGCGCCGCCTCCAGAAGGCGGGCATGCGCCCGATCTCGCTCGCCGTCGACATCACCAACTACGTGATGCTGGAGCTGGGCCAGCCCCTGCACGCGTACGACCGTTCCCGCGTCCAGGGCGCGATCGGCGTGCGCCGGGCCGAGCCGGGCGAGAAGCTCACCACCCTCGACGGCGTCACGCGCAAGCTGGACGCCGAGGACCTGCTCATCGTCGACGACCGGGGTGCCATCGGCCTCGCGGGCGTCATGGGCGGCGCCAACACCGAGATCGACGACACCGAGGGCACCACCACCGAGGTCGTCATCGAGGCCGCCCACTTCGACCCGATCACCATCGCGCGCACGGCCCGCCGCCACAAGCTGGCCTCCGAGGCGTCCAAGCGCTTCGAGCGCGGTGTCGACCCGCAGGCTGCCTCCGCCGCCGCCCAGCGCACGGTCGACCTCCTGGTCCTCCTCGCCGGCGGCACCGCCGACGCGGGCGTCACCGAGGTCATCTCACCGTCCGCGCCGCGCACGATCTCCATCCCGGCGAACCACCCCGACCGGGTCGCGGGCGTCGAGTACGGCCGCGAGACCGTCGTACGCCGCCTCCAGGAGGTCGGCTGCGACGTGTACGGGCAGGACGAGCTGATCGTCACCGTCCCGTCATGGCGCCCCGACCTGACGGACCCGAACGACCTCGCCGAAGAGGTCATCCGCCTGGAGGGCTACGAGAACCTGCCCTCCACCCTGCCCAAGCCCCCGGCGGGCCGCGGCCTGACCGACCGGCAGCGCCTGCACCGCCGCGTCGGCCGCGCACTGGCCGGGGCGGGCTACGTCGAGGCGCTGAACTACCCGTTCATCGGCGAGCACGCCTTCGACCAGCTCGGCCTGGCCGCCGACGACCCGAACCGCAAGGTCGTCAAGCTGGCCAACCCGCTCTCCGACGAGGAGCCGGCGCTCCGTACGACGCTGCTGCCGGGCCTGCTCCAGGCGCTGCGCCGCAACGACGGGCGGGGCAGCCACGACCTGGCCCTGTTCGAGACGGGCCTCGTCTTCCATCCGCAGGACGAGCTGCTGATCGCCGGGCGTCTTCCGGTCGACCGGCGTCCCACGGACGAGGAGATCGCGTCGATCACGGCCGCGCTCCCCGTCCAGCCCCGGCACGCCGCCGTCGTCCTCGCGGGCGCCCGCGAGCAGGCCGGCTGGTGGGGCAAGGGCCGCCCGGCCGACTGGGCCGACGCGATCGAGGCGGCACGGAGCCTGGCCCACGAGGCGGGTACCGAACTCCTCGTCCGCGCGGGCCGGTACGGCCCGTGGCACCCCGGCCGCTGCGCCGAACTGGCGGTCGTGGTCGACGGCACCGAGCAGGTCATCGGGTACGCCGGTGAGCTGCACCCGCGCGTCCTGAAGGCCCTGCATCTGCCCGCGCGCACCTGTGCGATGGAGCTCAACCTGGACACGCTGGAGGCGGCGAGTTCGGGTGTGCCCAAGGGCCCGAAGATCTCGACGTTCCCGGTCGCCACGCAGGATGTCGCCCTGGTCGTCGCGCGCGAGGTGCCGCACGCGGACGTCGAGGCGGCGCTGAGGGAAGGTGCGGGGGCGCTGCTTGAGTCCCTTCGGCTCTTCGATGTGTACGAGAGCGGCGAGCAGTTGGGGGAGGGGCGGAAGTCTCTTGCCTATGCGTTGAGGTTCCGGGCCGCTGATCGGACGCTGACCGTTGATGAGGCTTCCGCCGCTCGGGACGCGGCTGTCGCTCTCGCGGGTGAGCGAACGGGAGCGGTGTTGCGGAGCTAGCGCCGCCCCGCGCCCCTCACACCCCCCATCGGTCACTTCACTCCTTTGGGTGACAAGTTGGGGTGATCTGGTCCCTTCGGGGCATGTGGTCGACAGAATCGGACCGGTCTTTCGGGGCCGGTCCGATTTGTGTTGTCAGGGCCTGACTGGGGGGCCATCGGCATGATCCGTATCAAGGCTGGGGTTTCCTGCGGGGCTCGGCTCCGGACGGGGCGACTGCGGGCCGCGTTCGTGGGGCGGGGGTGCAGGTTCCGGATCGGGGGAGCGGGGTCGCGGTGCCGGCGGCGGCGTCGGCCGCCCGAACGGCAGGCGGCCCGCCGTATCGAGCGGCAGCCCCTGCGGCGGGTGTTCTCGATCGCGCTGCCCACGGTGTGGGGTGCCACGGCGATCACGTACAAACTGGCCTGTCCGGTCGCCCAGCAGAACGGGCTGGGCGCGCGGATCGTCACCAGCGCCGTCTTCTTCGCTGTCGGGACCGGGCTCGTACTCCACGTCCGCCGGGCGCTCCTGCGCGAGTTGAGGCTGGCCCGGCAGGTCGCCGGGGCGGCGCAGAGTGTGCTGTTGCGTCCGCTGCCGCAGCGCATCGACGGTCTGCGGGTCGCCGCCGCCCAACTGTCCGCGGACCGGGGTGCCTTGATCGGCGGGGACCTGTACGAGGTCATCGCCACCGAGTACGGCGTACGGGTCGTGATGGGCGATGTGCGCGGACACGGCATCGGCGCCATCGGGACCGTCGCCGCCGTTCTCGGCAGTTTCCGCGAGGCCGTGCACGACGAGGCCGAACTCGGCAGCGTACTGCGGCGGTTGGAGCGGGCGCTGGCCCGGCATCTGGGCGAGCGGTCACGTGCCGAACACCCCTCGGCGGGGCCCTCGGCCGCGTTGGACCCCGACAGTCCGGTCGCCGAGGAGTTCGTCACCGTGCTGCTCCTGGAGATCCGCGGGGACGGGGAGGTGCGTGCCCTCAACTGCGGCCATCCGTCGCCGTATCTGCTCAGCGGTGGCCGTGCCGACGTACTCACGGTCGGTGAACCGCTGCCCCCGCTGGGTCCGTTCCCCCTGCCGGTCGAACTCTCGGCCGAACACTGCGGCCAGCTCCTGCCCGGCGAAGCCCTGTTGCTCCACACGGACGGCGTCGAGGACGCCCGCGACGCTCGTGGCCGGTTCTTTCCCCTGCCCGCTGTCCTGGCGGAGGCGGTCCGCACCCAACCGGTTTCCCCGGAGACGGTGCTGGGGGCGGTCTTCTCCCGCCTGCTGCGCCACACCGGCGGTCCGCCGACGGACGACGTGGCCGTACTGGTACTGCGAAACGACCGCCCCCAAATCCCCAGGCAGCAACAGGAACCCCCGGTGGCCCATCAAGTCACGTGAGCTGCAGCCCCTTAGGGGCGCGGGGCTGTGTCGATTTGCGGCTCCGCCGCGTGGGCGCGACCAGCCACGAAGCACCTGCAGCCGACATTCGAGCCGCACCGATCCTGCTGAACCGGCGGAGCCAGGCCGCCGCACTGTACGAGGGGGAGCCGGCGGCCCGGCGGCCTCTTGCGAGGCATTTCAGTCAACCGGACGGACACTCTGCGCAACAGCGTGCACACGCTATGAGTTCGCGCACTTTGATCACACCCCGTGTGAACCCGGACACACTACGCTGACGGGCACGGTAGGTGCGCCGTCGGCACCGAGCCACCGGAGGGCCTCCATGCAGCCCAACACCCTGCTCGACGCGATCCTCGACGAGGCGGGCATCTCGCACGCGGGACTCGCCGCCCATGTGAATCAGGCGGGCCGGGCGCGGGGCCTGGCCCTGAGGTACGAACACACCGCTGTGGCGCGGTGGTTGAAGGGTCAGCGCCCGCGTGGCCAGGTGCCCGACCTGATCTGCGAGGTGCTCGCCACCCGGCTGCACCGCCCGGTCAGACTGGACGACATCGGCCTCGGGGTGCCGGGCGACACCGCCGGCCCGATCGGCTCGGCCGGTACCTCGCTGTCCGGGTTCGTCGAGCGGGCGACCGCGCTGTGGCGCTCCGACGAACAGCAGCGCCCGCACATCCTCGGCGCCCCCGCCGTCACCGGTACGCCCGCCGTGATGCCGGTGTGGGAGTGGGAGAACCCGCCCGAGGACGTCGACGTGTCGCGCGGCGGCAGGCACCGGGTCAGCATGGCCGACATCGAGATGCTCCGTTCGGCCCGCGCGCACTACGAGCAGATGTACCGCAAGGCGGGCGGCGTCGCGACCCGCACCCGGATCGTCGGCTTCCTGAACTCCGAGACCGCGCCCCTGCTGCGCGGCAGCTACACCGACGCCACCGGCCGCCAACTGCACCGGGCCACCGGAGGGCTGGTGGCGATCGCCGGCATCTGCGCGTACGACTCCGACGCCCATGGGCTCGCCCAGCGCTATTTTCACCAGGCGCTGCGGCTGGCGAAGGCCAGCGGGGACCAGGGACTCGGGGCGTACGTCATCGGGCTGCTGGTCAACCAGGCGCTGTTCATGCGGGAGTTCAGGCAGGCCGTCGCCTTCGCGGAGGCCGCGCTGCGCGCCGCGGGCAAGCACATCACGCCGGCGCTCGCCTCCGACCTCTACGCGATGCAGGCCAAGGCGTACGCGCACCTGGGCGACGGCAGCAGCGCACTGTCCTGCATCCGGCGGGCCGAGCAGGCCGCCGAACGCATCCGGCGCGGTTACGAGCCCGACGAAACCGGCTATGTCCAGCCGGGGTTGGTCAACGTCCAGGTGGCGGAGGCGTTGCTGAGCCTCGGTGATCTGGCGGCGGCGGGGGAGCACGCGACGGCCGCGGTGGACACTCCGGCGCACGACCGGGGCAGAGTGCACCGGCTCGCCATGCTCAGTCAGATCGAGCTGCGCCGGGGCAACGCCGACAAGGCCGTGGCCACCGCGGTGCAGATGGCCGAGCAGGCACGCGGAATGGAGTCCCAGCGGCTGCGTGACAGACTCCGGGAGGTACGCGAACACCTGGTGCGCAACGGCTGCGCGGGCACGGCCGAGGCGGCCGAACTGATCGACGGGGCCCTGCGCGTACCGCTCTAGACATCCTTCGGCAGGCACCTTTGGCGCGCGGATTCTCGGGTACCCGTGCGCCGAATCGCATTCTGTGCGCCTGCTGTCAGAACGTTCCTGCTGCCATATTGCCATCTACTCGGCGGAAGGTGGCAGAACCGTGCAGTGGACGAAACAGAACGAACAAACTGTGTATGAAAACCGCTGGTTCAGGGTCAATCTCGCAGATGTCGAGCTGCCCGACGGGCGGCATCTCGACCACTTCCTCATACGGCTGAGGCCCGTCGCCGTGGCCACGGTGGTGAACGAGGCCAACGAGGTGCTTCTGCTCTGGCGGCACCGGTTCATCACCGACAGCTGGGGGTGGGAACTCGCGGCCGGGGTCGTGGAGGACGGCGAGGACATCGCCTTCGCGGCCGCCAGGGAACTGGAGGAGGAGACGGGCTGGCGACCGGGACCGCTGCGGCATCTGATGAGCGTCGAGCCGTCCAACGGGCTCACCGACGCCCGGCACCACATCTACTGGGCCGAGGAGGGCGAGTACATCGGCCACCCCGTGGACGACTTCGAGTCGGACCGCCGGGAGTGGATCCCTCTCAAACTCGTCCCCGACATGGTCGCCCGCGGGGAGGTCCCGGCCGCCAACATGGCGGCCGCGCTACTGCTGTTGCACCATCTCAGGCTCGGTGAGGACGCCTAGGGCGCGTTCTAGCGTCCGAGGGCCTGCCAGACCGTCACGGCCAGTGCTCCGAGGGCAGTGAGGGCCGTGACGGCCGGCAGCGGCCATCGGGCGTGTTCGAGGTGGACGAGGCGTGTGCTCAGGTCGTCGACTTCCTTGTCCGTCTCCTTCGTGCGATGACTGAGCAGGGCCAGCCCTCCTTCGACGCGTGCGTACGCGACATCGAGGCGACGGCGTAACTCTGCGAGTTCTCCACGGGCCGTGGGATGTTCGGGATCGGCGGTCACTTGTCCGCTCCTTTCCGTAGTCGTCACATCCCTTGAATGTGCATGATGAGTCAACTCGCCTGGTGGGCGCGTGGGGAGAGTGTGCGAGCGGCATATGCGCGTCCGGCGCGCACACGGTGTGTGAATGCCGCGGGCCCGGCACTCCGAAGAGTGCCGGGCCCGCGCAGCCTCAGCGTGACGCTGGGTGATATTTATGCGTAGGTGTAGAAGCCCGAGCCCGACTTCCGGCCCAGTCGGCCGGCGTCGACCATGCGCTGGAGCAGCGGGGGAGCGGCGTACAGGGGCTCCTTGTACTCCTCGTACATGCTGAACGCGACCGAGGCGACCGTGTCCAGGCCGATCAGGTCGGAGAGCTTCAGGGGGCCCATCGGGTGGGCGCAGCCCATCTCCATACCGTTGTCGATGTCCTCACGGCTGGCCATGCCCGACTCGAACATCCGGATCGCGGAGAGCAGGTACGGGATCAGCAGGGCGTTCACCACGAAGCCCGAGCGGTCCTGGGCGCGGATCGCGTGCTTGCCGAGGGTCTTCTCGGCGAACAGCTGGGCGCGGGCGAGGGTGCCCTCGGAGGTGGTGAGCGCCGGGATCAGCTCGACGAGCTGCTGCACCGGGGCCGGGTTGAAGAAGTGGATGCCGACGACCTGGTCCGGCCGCGACGTGGCGACGGCCAGCTTCACCAGGGGGATCGAGGAGGTGTTGGAGGCGAGGATCGCGTCCGGGCGGGTGACCACCTGGTCGAGCACCTGGAAGATCTCGGTCTTCACCTGCTCGTTCTCGACGACGGCTTCGATCACCAGGTCGCGGTCGGCGAACTCGCCGAGGTCGGTGGTGAAACTGAGCCGCGCCAGCGTCTCGTCCCGCTCCGCCGCGCTGATCTTGCCGCGTTCGGCCGCCTTGGAAAGGGAGTTGAACAGCCGGGTGCGGCCGAACTCCAGGGCTTCGCCGGTGGTCTCGGCGACCTTCACGTCCAGCCCGGAGCGGGCGCACACCTCGGCGATGCCCGCTCCCATCTGGCCGCAGCCCACAACTCCGACGCGCGAGATCTCTCCCGCTGGGCTGTCCGTCACATCGTCCCTTTCACAGATCTTCGTCACCGGCCGTCCGGCCTTCGCGGGCCGGCCGTCGTCCGGGATCTTCCGTCCGTCCGGGGCCTGCGCCAAACCTGCACGTTACCTGCGGCGGCCATTGCCCAATTGTCCGGGCCTCACATGGGAGTGTGACCCGGGACGGGTCGGGACGGTCTGTGACTTGTCCGACACAGCGCATATCGGAGGTACGGGAATGAGCGGGAAGGCGCGGCACGCGCGCATGTCACGGCGGGCGTTCGCGGTGACCGCCCTGTCGACCCTCGTGGCGGGCGGGGCGGTTGCCGGAGCCGCCCTGGCCGGCGCGGAACCGAGCCGGCCGAACGGTGAGGGCAAGGGCGAGGGCAAGCGGGCGACCCGTGAACTGCGGGGCATGTGGCTGGCGACGGTCTCCAACCGGGACTGGCCGTCGAAGCAGGGGCTGAGCGCCACCCAGCAGCGCGCCGAGCTGATCACCCACCTCGACACGGCGGTGAGCCGCCGCCTGAACGCGGTGTTCCTCCAGGTCCGCCCGACCGCCGACGCCCTGTGGCTCTCGCCGTACGAGCCCTGGTCACAGGTCCTCACCGGCACCCAGGGCAAGGACCCCGGCTGGGACCCGCTGGGCACGGCGGTCCAGGAGGCGCACGCCCGCGGTCTCGAACTCCACGCCTGGTTCAACCCGTACCGCATCGCCAACCACACCGACCCCACCAAGCTCATCGCCTCCCACCCGGCGCGCAGGCATCCGGACTGGGTGGTGCCTTACGGCGGCAAGCTGTACTACAACCCCGGTCTGCCGGAGGTCCGCCGCTTCGTCCAGGACGCGATGCTCGACGCGGTGCGGAAGTACGACATCGACGGCGTCCACTGGGACGACTACTTCTACCCGTACCCGGTCGCAGGCCAGACCTTCGACGACGACGCCGAGTACGCGGAGTACGGCGGCGCCTTCCCCGACCGGGCCTCCTGGCGGCGCGACAACATCGACAGACTGGTCCAGGAGACAGCCGCCCGCATCAAGGCCGTACGCCCCGGCGCCGACTTCGGGATCAGCCCCTTCGGCGTCTGGCGCAACGCGGCGACCGACCCGCTCGGCTCGGACACCCGGGCGGGTGTGGAGACGTACGACGATCTGTACGCGGACACCAGGAAATGGGTGCGGCAGAACTGGATCGACTACATCTGCCCGCAGATCTACTGGAACATCGGGTTCGCCGCCGCCGACTACGCCAAGCTGCTGCCCTGGTGGGCGGGGGTCGCGAAGGGTACGGGGACGAAGCTGTACGTCGGTGAGGCGCTGTACAAGGCGGGCGACCCGGCGCAGCCGGCGGCCTGGCAGGACCCGGCGGAGCTGTCCCGGCATCTGACCCTCGCCCAGGGCTACCCCGAGGCGAAGGGGCACGTCTTCTTCTCCGCCAAGGAAGTGGGCGCCGACAGGATCGGGGCCATGGCGCGAGTGGTCGCCGACCACTATCAGCAGCCGGCGATGCCACCGCGCTGATGTTCAGCGGTTCCTGCGGTTCCTGCGGTTCCTGCGGTTCTCGAGCGGTTCTCGAGCGGTTCTCGAGCGGTTGTTGAACTGTTGTTCTCTAACGGTCCTCGCCCTTGTGGCGGACCTGGCAGTCGGGGCCGGGGGACATCACTGCCTCGTGCCCGTCCGGGAAGCGGACGCGGTACGGGGGAGTGCCCTCCTGGCCCATGACCTCGACGACTTCCGTGACCTGGTCGTGCTGGCCGACCACCCTGCCGTGCTGGACAAGCTGGTCGCCCACGGTTGCGCGCATCTGCGGGTCTCCTCTCGGCTTTCAGCCACGGGCCCGCTGGGTGACGGCGATACAGACGAGCACGGCCGCCGCCGTCAGCGGAGCGGCCGGCGTCAGCTGCTCGCCCAGCAGCAGGACCGACCACACCAGTGTGAGCAGGGGCTGCGCCAACTGCAACTGGCTGGCCTTCGGAATCCCGATCGCCGCCATGCCCCGGTACCAGACGACCAGGCCGAAGAACTGCGACCCCGCCGCCACCCACAGCAGCCCGAGCACGCTGTGGATGGTGAGGTGCACGGGCTCGTACGACAGCGCCAGTGCGGCGGCGGGCAAGGTGAGCGGCAGGCACAGGACCAGCGCCCAGCCGATGACCTGCCAGCCCGGCATGACCCGGGCCAGTCGGCCGCCCTCGGTGTAACCGGCCGCGCAGACCAGCAGGGCGCCGAAGAGGTAGGCGTCGGCGCTGGTCAGGGCGCCACCGCTCTGCTGGACGGTGAACGCGAGGACGGCAGCCGCGCCCGCCAGGGCCGCTGCCCAGAAGGTGCGCGAGGGGCGGGTGCCCATGCGCAGCGCCGAGCCGAGGGCTGTCGTCAGCGGCAGCAGCCCGACCACGACGGCGGCGTGCGCGGTGGTCGACGTCTGAAGGGCGAGCGTGGTGAGGAGCGGAAACCCGAGGACGACCCCGGCGGCGACGACCGCGAGCCCCGCCCAGTTGCGGCGGGCGGGCAGCGGCACGCGAAGCGCCAGCAGACAGCCACCCGCGATGACCGCGGCCAGGACGGACCGCACGGCCACCAGCGACCACGGGCCGAAGCCCTCCAGGCCCCAGGCGGTGGCCGGGAAGGTGAGCGAGAAGGCGGTGACACCGAGGGCGGCCTGCAGGGTCCCGGCGCGACGGGCCGAGGACTGCTCGGGCGGCGGACCGGTGTGGGTCCCTGGTGTTCCCGGAGTCTCCCTGCGCCTGTTGACCGCTATCCGAGTCGGTGCGGTAGCGCTATCGTGTGCTCTCATGCAAGAGCGTAGCAGTGTCGGTGAACTGGCGAATCGGCTGCGACAGGAGCTGAACCGCTACTCTCCAGGTGGAAAGCTGCCATCGAGTCGGGTGCTGGTGGAGCGCTTCCGGGTGAGCCCGGTGACCGTCTCCCGGGCGCTCGCGCAACTGGTCGCCGAGGGTCTGGTCGTGACCCGCCCGGGGGCCGGCGCGTACCGCGCGGAGGCCCGCCCCGCGTCCACCACCGCCGGGGACACCTCCTGGCAGGAGGTCGCCCTGAGCGCGAACGGCGCCGCCGACCTCGTACCGCGCACGGTGAACGCGGACGGTGTCGTCGTCTCGCTGGCCGCGCCGCCGCCCGGCGTGATCGAGTTCAACGGCGGCTATCTGCACCCTTCCCTCCAGCCCGAGGGCGCGATGGCGGCGGCCCTGTCGCGTGCCGGACGCCGTCCCGGCGCGTGGGGGCGGCCGCACCTGGACGGGCTGCCGGAGCTGCGTGAGTGGTTCGCGCGGGGCATCGGCGGCGCCGTCACGGCAGCCGAGGTGCTGATCACGGCAGGCGGCCAGGCGGCCCTGACGACAGCCCTGCGCGCCCTCGCCCCGCCCGGCGCCCCGGTACTGGTCGAGTCGCCCACCTACCCCGGCATGCTGGCGATCGCCCGCGCGGCCGGCCTGCGCCCGGTGCCGGTCCCGGTGGACGCGGACGGGGTCCGTACGCCGCTGCTGGCCGACGCGTTCCGGGCGACCGGCGCCCGGGTGTTCGTCTGCCAGCCCCTGTTCCAGAACCCGACCGGGGCCGTGCTCGCGCCCGGACGGCGCGCGGAGGTGCTGCGGATCGCGCGCGAGGCCGGTGCCTTCGTGGTCGAGGACGACTTCGTACGGCGGCTGGTGCACGAGGACGCGGCGCCGCTGCCTCGTCCGCTCGCGGCGGAGGACCCCGACGGTGTGGTCGTCCACGTCGGCTCGCTCACCAAGGCGACCTCGCCGAGCTTCCGGGTGAGCGCGCTCGCGGCCCGGGGCCCGGTACTGGAACGGCTGCGCGCCATCCAGATCGTCGACACCTTCTTCGTCCCGCGGCCGTTGCAGGAAGCGGCCCTGGAACTCGTCGGATCACCGGCCTGGCCCCGCCATCTCCGTGCCGTGTCGACGGAGTTGAGGATCCGGCGGGACGCCATGACGTCCGCGCTGCTGACCGCCCTCCCCCAACTGTCGCTGCCTCACATCCCCTCGGGCGGCTACCACCTCTGGCTCCGCCTTCCCGACGGCACTGGGGGCACCTCCCAGGCTTTCGGCTCTGGGGGAGACTCGGCCTTCGTCGCGGCGGCGCTGCGCGCGGGCGTTGCGATCACCCCCGGTCGCCCTTACTTCAGCGCCGAACCCCCGGCCGCCCACGTGCGGTTGAGCTTCGCGGCGGTGGCAGGGGTGGGGGAGATCGGGGAGGGGGTACGGAGGCTGCGTACGGCCCTTGACACGGTGGTCTAGGGCCGCGGTATCAGGCCGCAGGTGAATTCCAGGGACTCGAAGAGTTCTGGGGTCAGACGCACGCCGGTCAGGCGATGGGCGAGCGCGAAGGCGGCCTGGGTGTGGCCTTCATAGTCTCCGCCCTCGGTGAGGTCGAAGCCCGATTCCCGCATCTCGGTGAGGAGTTCGTCGGGGTGGCTGCCGTCCCGGGAGTCCGGGAACAACGGCTCGAAGTGCAGACGCAGGTCCCCGTCCTCGAACCAGCAGAAGTGGTCCACCGCGTTGACGTTGCGGAAGTGGGAGACCACTGTGCGCCCTCGGGAGACGGGGGCCATGGCCGCCTCCGTGACGCCCAGGTAGCCGTTGTACTCCACCATCAGCGACCAGTCGCCGACAGCGGCGGCACAGACGAACAGCCGGCCGCCCCCGTGCTCGTCCCACGCGTCGTACGACGGCTCGCACAGCTCTTCCACGCCGGTGACCCGCAGTACCGACTCGGTGCCCAGTTCCCGGAGCAGCCCGTCGGGAGCGACGCCCTTGACGAGCGTGACGCAGTACGCCTCCATCAGCCCCTCGTACCGCTCGTAGAGCCATGCGTAGTCGGCGGCAGCCGTCGTTCCAGTCATGTGCGCAGCATCGCAGCCACCACTGACAACGCCGTTGTCCGAAGGACGAAAACGGTTCGACAGGCCGCCGCCCGACCTGTGAACCTCCCGGCATGAGCGACGACGCACCCGCCCTCCCCGAGGGTTACGAGATCTCCGTCGACCCCGCCCGGGTCGACGTCGAGCGTGTTCACCGGTGGCTGTCGACCGACGCCTACTGGGCGCTGGACCGGCCCCGGGCCAAGGTCGAAGAGGTGATCCCGCACTCGCTGAACTTCGGGGTGTACGAAGCGGCTTCGGGGGAGCAGGTGGCCTACGCGCGCGTGGTGACCGACCACGGGCTGTTCGCATGGCTGTGCGATGTGTACGTGGACCCGTCGGTGCGGGGTACGGGCATCGGTACGGCGATGGTGCGTGCGGTGCGCGATCACCTCGGGGCGCTCGGGGTGCGCCGCATCCTGCTCGCCACGCACGACGCGCACGGCGTCTACGAGCGGATCGGTTTCCGGCCGCTCGACAAGCCCGATCGGTGGATGGCGCTCCACTTCGAGTGAAGCCCTCGTGGAGCAGGTGTAAAGCCTCTGTGATGATCGGGCAGTGGTCGGCGCGCACCCTCGATAACTCCTGAGTAACACCAAGTAACAGCCCTTGACCTGCGTTCTTTCCCGGCTGACGATCGCCGCATGCAACTTCGGGTCACGTTCGTCGCCGCCGCGCGCAGCTCCCCGTTGCTCGCCGAGCGCTTCGACGACGACCGGCCGCTCGACCAGGCCGGCTGGGAGGAGGTGCAGCACGCTGCGCACGATCTGGTGCCGCTGGCGGCGGCCGAGCTGCGCTACTGCTCGCCGACACCCCGCAGCCGGGCCACCGGGGATGCCCTCGGCTACGGGCCGCTCGTCCAGCTGGCCCTGCGCGACTGTGACATGGGCCGCTGGCGCGGACTCACCCTCGGCGAGGCGATGGCCCGGGAGCCCGAGTCCGTGGATGCCTGGCTCGCCGAACCGCGCGCGACGCCCCATGGTGGTGAGTCGCTGGCGGACTTCATCTCGCGCGTCGGCGGCTGGCTCGACACCCGGCCCGCCGACGACAACGGCCGGATCGTCGCCGTGGCCGAGCCGTCGGTCATCCGGGCCGCCCTCGTCTACGCCCTGAAGGCGCCGCCGTCGACCTACTGGAACCTCGACGTCCGCCCCTTGTCCACGACCGTCGTCACGGGCCGTACGGGCCGCTGGAACCTGCGCTTCGAGGGTGCGTTCCCTCAGACGGCGCGCGGCTGACCGCCCGGCTGGTCGCGGGTGCAGTCGGTGATGAGGACGAGGTCCTTGGCGGGGCCCGTCACCCGCCACACCGTCCGCCAGTGGTCCGCGTCGAGGACCGTGAACTCGCCGCGGTAGAGATCGGCCGCGCAGGGGTGGCCGGTGACCCATCGGCCCGAGGTCAGGTCCAGGTCGTGGAACGGGCGACCGTCCGCGAAACGTACGTCCACCGTGCCCGGCGCGGTGCCCGGGAGGAAGCGGAGCGTCCGCTCGGCGGGGCGGGCGACGCCCTGCCACACGAACGTGCCGGACTCGTGGTGCAGCAGACCGACTCGGCCCCCGCTCTGCAAGGAGCTGAACGTCGTGGTGCCGGTGAAGGTCCCCTCGTCCGTGCTCGCGAGATCCCGTACCGACCGTTCCAGCAGCCAGCTCCCCGCCAGATACAGCAAGGCATCAGGCACTGGCCGGAACTCGCCCACGCTGCCACCTTCTCCGAAACCCTCGAGTTGTCGCACGCCCCATTGACGCACTCCAGTCACATACCTATGTTGCCGTTCGAAGTGCTGATCGTTGTCCGATATACCGAACTGCATCGACAGAGCCGCGGAGTATCCATGTCACGCACAAGCACCCGCTGGAGACTAGGCCTCACGGCCACCACCGCACTCCTGGTGGTCTCGGCGGTCGTCCCCGTCCCGGCCGGCGCCGAGGACGTCACCGACTACGCCATCACAGTGGACCCGGCGGCCAAGGGCGCCAAGATCGACGACACGATGTACGGCGTCTTCTTCGAGGACATCAACCGTGCCGCCGACGGCGGTCTGTACGCCGAACTCGTGCAGAACCGGTCCTTCGAGTACTCCACCGCCGACAACCGCTCCTACACCCCCCTCACCTCCTGGGCCGTCAGCGGCACGGCGACGACCCCGAACGACGACGGGCGCCTGAACGCCCGCAACCGCACCTACCTCTCCCTGGGCGCCGGCTCGTCCGTCACCAACTCCGGCTACAACACCGGGATAAGGGTCGAGAGCGGCAAGAAGTACGACCTCTCCGTCTGGGCGCGCGCCGATCAGGCCACCGCGCTCACCGTGTCCCTCGCCGACGCGGAGGGCTCCCTCGCCGAGGTCCGCCAGGTCGCGGTGAAGGGCGGCTGGGCCAAGTACCGGGCGCGGTTCACCGCGACCCGCTCCAGCACCGGCGGTCGGCTGACTGTCGCGACGGACAACTCCGTTGCCCTGGACATGGTTTCGCTGCTGCCCAGGGACACCTACAAGGGTCATGGGCTGCGCGAGGACCTCGCCAAGAAGATCGCCGCGCTGGACCCCGGCTTCGTCCGCTTCCCGGGCGGCTGCCTGGTCAACACCGGGTCCATGCAGGACTACAGCGAGGCCTCGAACTGGGAGCGCAAGCGCTCGTACCAGTGGAAGGACACCATCGGGCCGGTCGAGCAGCGTGCGACCAACTCCAACGTCTGGGGCTACAACCAGAGTTACGGACTCGGCTACTACGAGTACTTCCAGCTCTCGGAGGACATCGGCGCCATGCCGCTGCCCGTCGTCCCGGCGCTGGTCACCGGCTGCGGGCAGGACAAGGCCGTCGTCGACGAGGCGCTGCTCAAGCGGCACATCCAGGACACCCTGGATCTCATCGAGTTCGCCAATGGCTCGGTGAAGAGCGAGTGGGGCCGCAAGCGGGCGCAGCTGGGCCACCCCAAGCCCTTCCACCTCACCCATATCGAGGTGGGCAACGAGGAGAACCTGCCCAACGAGTTCTTCGCCCGCTTCACGGAGTTCCGCACCGCTATCGAGGCCAAGTACCCGGACATCACGATCATCTCCAACTCGGGCCCGGACGACAGCGGTTCGACCTTCGACACCGCTTGGAAACTCAATCGGGACGCCGACGTCGACATGGTCGACGAGCACTACTACAACAGCACCAACTGGTTCCTCCAGAACAACGACCGCTACGACTCGTACGACAGGAACGGCCCCAAGGTCTTCCTCGGTGAGTACGCCTCCCGCGGCAACACCTTCAAGAACGCCCTCTCCGAGGCCGCGTTCATGACCGGCCTGGAGCGCAACGCGGACGTCGTCAAGCTCGCCTCGTACGCCCCGCTGCTGTCCAACGAGGACTACGTGCAGTGGAGCCCGGACATGATCTGGTTCAACAACCACGCGTCCTGGGGCTCGCCCTCGTACGAGGTGCAGAAGCTGTTCATGAACAACGTCGGGGACCGCGTGGTGCCCACCACCGCCACCGGCACGCCCTCGGTGAGCGGCCCGATCGCGGGCGCCGTCGGCCTGTCGACGTGGGCGACCACGGCGGCGTACGACGATGTGCAGGTCACCGGCGCGGACGGCACGGCGCTGCTGACCGACGACTTCTCGGGTGACGCCTCCCGGTGGACCCATACCGGTGGCGGGAGTTGGGCGGTCCAGGACGGGCAGTACGTCCAGACGGACGTCGCCGCCGAGAACACCATGGTCTCCGCGGGCGACCCCGCCTGGCACGACTACGACCTGCATGTGAAGGCCACCAAGAAGTCCGGCAAGGAGGGCTTCCTCGTCGCCTTCGGTGTCAAGGACACCGGCAACTACTACTGGTGGAACCTGGGCGGCTGGAACAACACCCTGTCCGCCGTCGAACAGGCCACGGACGGCGGCAAGTCGACGCTCGTGTCCAAGGCCGGCTCGATCGAGATGGGCCGCGCGTACGACATCGACGTCAAGGTGCGGGGCCGCCAGGTCACCCTCTACCTGGACGGCCAGGAGTGGGGCAGCTTCACCGACGACAAGCCGGCCGAGCCGTTCCGTCAGATCGTCACCAAGGACGCGAAGACCGGCGACCTGATCGTCAAGGTCGTCAACGCCCAGGCGGCGCAGGCCCGTACGACGATCGACCTCGGCAAGGTGAGGGTCAGGTCCAGGGCCGCGGTGACCACGCTGGCCGCCGCACCGGACGCGGTGAACAGCGAGACGGCAGCGCCGGTGGCGCCGGTGAGGTCGACGTTCACGGGTGTCGCGAGGAAGTTCACGTACACGTTCCCGGCGAACTCGGTCACCTTCCTGCGGATCAAGAAGGGGTGACGGGGAGAGCGGAGAGCGGCTGACCGGACGGGCGGCTCGGGTGCCGGAGGGCGCCTGGGCCGCCCGTACCGGGTTCAGCTGATCGCCTCTCCCGTCATCGCCACGATCACCCCGTCGGCTCACCGCTGCTCTCGCGTAGCGTGCATGCCGAACGAATGTGGGAGGCAGTGATGACCTGCGCGTATGGGAGGGCGGAGCGGCATGAGTGACCGTGTGGAGTGGCCGGCGGGGCGGGACAGGGACGCCGCGCTGATCATCAGGACGGACTTCGGCGATGAGCCTGCGTGGGCGGCGGTGAAGGCGGCACTGCTGACGACCTGGGGCGAGGATGACGACGTCGAGCCGTACGTCCACATCGTCGATGATCCGAAGTGGGCCGGAATCACGCCCGCCGAGGCGCTCTCCGAGGCATCCCCGCACTCGGAGAGCGGCAATGTCGCCTACCTCGCCGACCACACCTCGATGCGGGACACCCCTGTCACCCTGCTCGCGCTGTCCCTGCTGACCAGGGAGCAGTGTGAGGACGACGAGGAGTTCGCGGCGTACGGTGGCGCGTTCCGCGTGGCGCCGTACGGGATCCACGAGATGAACGCGAACCTGATGATCGCCAACCTGGACTTCGGTGATTTCGCGGACGCGGCCAAGGGTGATCCCGACGGAGTCTTCCGCGGCTTCGCCGGCTGAAGCGCTCGGTCACACCCGCCCCGGCTCCGCATATTGATCCACCGTATTGCATAAACGTGCATTGAAACGTATAGTCATGCCATCAAGGAGGAGGGTTTCCATGGCGGTACGTGTGGCGGTGGCCGGAGCGAGTGGGTACGCGGGCGGGGAACTGCTGCGTCTGCTCCTCGTCCACCCCGAGGTCGAGATCGGCGCCCTGACCGGCAACTCCAACGCCGGACAGCGGCTCGGCGCCCTGCAGCCGCATCTGCTGCCGCTGGCCGGCCGTGTCCTCCAGGAGACCACTCCCGATGTGCTCGCCGGGCACGATGTCGTCTTCCTCGCGCTGCCGCACGGGCAGTCCGCCGCCGTCGCCGAGCAGCTCGGGCCTGACGTCCTCGTCGTCGACATGGGCGCCGACTTCCGGCTCCACGACGCGGCCGACTGGGAGAGGTTCTACGGCTCCGCGCACGCCGGGACCTGGCCCTACGGCCTCCCCGAACTGCCGGGTGCCCGCGCCGCGCTGGAGGGGTCCAGGCGTGTCGCGGTGCCCGGTTGCTATCCGACCGCCGTCTCGCTCGCTCTCTTCCCGGCGTACGCGGCCGGCCTCGCCGAGAGCGAGGCCGTGATCGTCGCCGCCTCCGGGACCTCCGGCGCCGGCAAGGCGGCCAGGACGAACCTGCTGGGCAGCGAGGTCATGGGGTCGATGTCCCCGTACGGGGTCGGCGGCGGCCACCGGCACACGCCCGAGATCGTCCAGAACCTCAGCGGCGCGGCGGGCTCGCCCGTCGCCGTCTCGTTCACGCCGACCCTCGCCCCCATGTCCCGCGGCATCCTCGCCACCTGCACGGCCGCCGCCCGGCCCGGCGTCACCGCCGAGTCCGTGCGCGCCGCCTACGAGAAGGCGTTCGCCGACGAGCCGTTCGTGCACCTCCTCCCGGAGGGGCAGTGGCCCGCCACGGCGTCCGTCTACGGTTCCAACGCCGTTCAGGTGCAGGTCGCGTACGACGAGTCCGTGCGCCGCATCATCGCGATCAGCGCCATCGACAACCTGACCAAGGGCACCGCGGGCGGTGCCGTCCAGAGCATGAACATCGCCCTCGGGCTCGACGAGACCACCGGGCTTTCCACGATCGGAGTAGCACCGTGAGTGTCACGGCAGCCAAGGGGTTCACGGCGGCGGGCATCGCCGCCGGGATCAAGGAGAACGGCAACCCGGACCTGGCCCTCGTGGTCAACAACGGGCCCCGCCTCTCCGCCGCCGGCGTCTTCACCTCCAACCGCGTCAAGGCCGCACCGGTGCTGTGGTCCGAGCAGGTACTGAAGGGCGGCATCGTCTCCGCCGTCGTCCTCAACTCCGGTGGCGCCAACGCCTGTACGGGTCCGAAGGGCTTCCAGGACACCCACGCCACCGCCGAGAAGGTCGCGGGCACCCTCGGTCTGAACGCCGGGGAGGTCGCGGTCGCCTCCACCGGGCTCATCGGCCTGTTGCTGCCGATGGACAAGCTGCTGGCGGGAGTCGAGACCGTGGCCGGTCAACTCTCCGAGCACGGCGGCGAGAAGGCCGCCATCGCCATCAAGACCACCGACTCCGTCCACAAGACGGCCGTCGTCAGCAGGGGCGGCTGGACCGTGGGCGGCATGGCCAAGGGTGCGGGCATGCTCGCCCCCGGCCTCGCCACCATGCTCGTCGTCCTGACGACGGACGCGGATGTCGAAAGCGAGGGCCTGGACAGCGCGCTCCGCGCCGCCACCCGCACCACCTTCGACCGCGTCGACTCGGACGGCTGCATGTCCACCAACGACACCGTGCTGCTGCTCGCCTCCGGCGCCTCCCAGGTCGCCCCGGAACAGGCCGAGTTCGCGGAGGCCGTACGGGCCGTCTGTGACGACCTCGGGCAGCAGCTCATCCGGGACGCCGAGGGCGCCAGCAAGGACATCAAGGTCGAGGTCGTGGGCGCGGCCAGCGAGGACGACGCAGTCGAGGTGGGGCGCTCCATCGCCCGCAACAACCTCCTCAAGTGCGCCATCCACGGCGAGGACCCCAACTGGGGCCGCGTCCTCTCCGCGATCGGCACGACGCGGGCCGCCTTCGAGCCGGACCGGCTCAACGTCGCCATCAACGGCGTCTGGGTCTGCAAGAACGGCGGCGTCGGCGAGGACCGCGACAAGGTCGACATGCGCTACCGCGAGGTCCACATCGTCGCCGACCTCGCCGCCGGCACCGAGACCGCCACCATCTGGACCAACGACCTGACCGCGGACTACGTCCACGAGAACAGCGCGTACTCTTCATGAGCACCACGCGGAAGCACACCGCCCTGCCCAAGGCCAGGATCCTCATCGAAGCGCTGCCCTGGCTGACCCGTCACAACGGCAAGGTCGTCGTCATCAAGTTCGGCGGAAACGCCATGGTGAACGACGAGTTGAAGGGTGCGTTCGCCCAGGACGTCGTCTTCCTGCGTCAGGCCGGCCTCAAGCCCGTCGTCGTGCACGGCGGCGGCCCGCAGATCAGCGCCGCCCTCGACAGGCACGGCATCGTCAGCGAGTTCAAGGCGGGCCTCCGGGTCACCACCGAGGACGCCATGGACGTCGTACGCATGGTGCTGGCCGGGCAGGTCCAGCGGGAGCTGGTCGGGCTGCTGAACCAACACGGGCCGCTCGCCGTCGGGTTGACCGGCGAGGACGCGCACACCATCACCGCCACCAAGCATCTGCCCGAGATCGACGGGGAGTTGGTCGACATCGGGCGGGTGGGCGAGATCACCGCGATCGACACGGGCGCGATCGAGGCACTGCTCGCCGACGGCCGTATCCCGGTCGTCTCGTCGATCGCCCGTAGCCAGGACGACGGACATGTCTACAACGTCAATGCTGATACGGCGGCTGCGGCACTCGCTGCTGCGCTGGGCGCCGAAACCCTCATGGTCCTCACGGACGTCGAGGGCCTCTACGAGGACTGGCCCAACTCCGACGAGGTGATCAGCCGCCTCACCGCTTCCCAACTGGAGAAGCTGCTCCCGGAGTTGAGCTCCGGCATGGTGCCGAAGATGGAGGGCTGCCTGCACGCCGTACGCAACGGCGTGAACACCGCCCGCGTCATCGACGGCCGCGTCCAGCACTCGATCCTGCTGGAGATCTTCACCGACGAGGGCATCGGCACGATGGTCGTGCCCGATGCGGAAGAAGAAGGGGATGCCGCATGAACGCCGGCCAGGAGCTGGACGCCAGTCAGGAACTGGGCGCCGACAGCGCCAATCAGGAACTGACCGCGCGCTGGCAGGGCGCACTCATGAACAACTACGGCACCCCCCGGCTTCCCCTCGTCCGCGGCGCGGGCAGCACGGTGTGGGACGCCGACGGCAAGGCGTACGTCGACTTCGTGGGCGGCATCGCGGTCAACGCGCTCGGCCACGCCCACCCGGCGATCATCGAGGCCGTCTCCACCCAGATCGCCTCCCTCGGCCATGTCTCCAACCTGTTCGTCGCCGAACCGCCCGTCGCGCTCGCCGAACAGTTGCTGCGGCGCTTCGGCCGGGACGGCAAGGTGTTCTTCTGCAACTCGGGCGCAGAGGCCAACGAGGGCGCGTTCAAGATCGGCCGGCTGACCGGACGCGGTCACATGGTGTCCACCGAGGGCGGCTTCCACGGGCGCACCATGGGCGCCCTCGCGCTCACCGGCCAGCCCGGAAAGCGGGAGCCCTTCGTGCCGCTGCCCGGTGACGTCACGTTCGTCCCGTACGGCGACGCGCAGGCGCTGGCCGCCGCCGTCACCGATGAGACAGCCCTCGTCATCATCGAGCCCGTCCAGGGTGAGAACGGTGTCGTGGTCCCGCCCGCCGGCTATCTGAAGGCCGCGCGCGCGATCACCGCCGCGACCGGCGCGCTGCTCGTCCTCGACGAGGTGCAGACCGGCATCGGCCGTACCGGGAACTGGTTCGAGTACCAGGCCCACGAGGGCGTTCTGCCCGACGTCGTCACCCTCGCGAAGGGCCTCGGCGGCGGACTGCCCCTCGGCGCGACCGTCGCCTTCGGCCGCGCCGCCGACCTGCTCCAGCCCGGCCAGCACGGTACGACGTTCGGCGGCAACCCGGTCGCCTGCGCGGCCGGACTCGCCGTACTCGACACCATCGACAACGAGGGGCTGCTGGCGAACGTCAAGCGGCAGAGCGAGAAGTTGCGGGACGGAATCGAGGGTGCGGGCCACCCGTTGATCGATTATGTCCGGGGCGCGGGACTTCTCCTGGGTATCGTGCTCAGCGAGCCCCTCG
The DNA here is from genome assembly GCF_010550245.1 of Streptomyces sp. SID12501. Lineage (GTDB taxonomy): Bacteria > Actinomycetota > Actinomycetes > Streptomycetales > Streptomycetaceae > Streptomyces. Next base: position 221,374 of record NZ_JAAGLU010000011.1, on the reverse strand, counting down.
CGCCCCAGGTGCAGCGGGCGGCTCAGGACGCCGGGTTCCTGGTGAACGCGCCCGCTCCCGATGTCGTACGGCTGATGCCGCCGCTGAACATCGGTGACGCCGAAGTGGACGCGTTCCTCCAGGCACTTCCCGGAGTTCTCGACGCGGTTGCCGTTGACGGGAAGGACTAGCCGGGGAATGAGACGACGACGATGACGCAGGCGCAGGAACACGAGCACGCGGGGCCTGCCGTACCGCAGACCCGCACCGCACGCCACCGCCGGATCGTGGACATCCTCAACCGGCAACCGGTGCGGTCGCAGAGTCAGTTGGCGAAGCTGCTCGCGGACGACGGGCTCACCGTCACGCAGGCGACGCTCTCCAGGGACCTGGACGAACTGAACGCGGTGAAGATCCGTAACAACGACGGCGATCTCATCTACGCGGTGCCGAGCGAGGGCGGGTTCCGTACGCCTCGCGCTCCGCTGGGGGAGTCGGCGAAGGAGGAGCGGATGCGGCGACTGTCCGCGGAGTTGCTGATCTCCGCGGAGGCTTCCGCGAATCTCGTGGTCCTGCGGACCCCTCCGGGGGCCGCGCAGTTCTTGGCGTCGGCGATCGATCAGGCCGAACTGCACGATATCCTCGGGACGATCGCCGGGGACGACACGTTGATGCTGATCAGTCGGGATCCTGCGGGGGGTCAGGCGTTGGCTGATCATTTGTTGGGGTTGGCTCAGAAGGGGCATTGAGCGGTTGAGTTTTGGGTGCGGGTCCGCTGTGGCTTGTCGCGCCCACGCGGCGGAGCCGCAAATTGATACAGCCCCGCGCCTCTGAAAGCACTCCCCTCACCCCAAGCGTCTAGCCAGGCCCCCCGTGCATCTCACCTCGTCGCCCGCCGTGATCAGCAGCGCCTCTACGTCCGGCAGCGACTCCAGCCAGCTCAGCGCCTGTCTTGACCCCATCGCGAACGCCGCCGTCGCCCAGGCGTCCGCCCAGGTCAGCTTCGGGGCGACCACCGTCACCGCCACCAGGTCCGTCACCGCGGACTTGCCGGTGCGGGGGTCGACGATGTGGGTGCCGCGTTCCGCCGTGCCGGAGGTGGCCACCGCCAGTTCGTCGGCGCCCGCCGCCGAGACCACCGCCGCCAGGCCGCCCGGGCGGAGCGGGTCCGACACGCCTACCCGCCAAGGGCGTTGAGGGCCCGGCGCGCCGCACAGCTGGACGTCTCCGGCGCCGTTGACGCTGACGCCGCTCGCCCCGGCCGCCATCAGGGTTCTGGCCGCGCGTTCAGCCGCCCAACCCTTGACCAGGCCGGTCGGGTCGATCTGCCCCTGGTAGGTGTGGCTGAACCAGCCCTCGCTCACCCGCTCCGCCTCGGCGCACAGGTCGAGTACCTCGGCGACCTCCGGGTCGCAGTCGGCGAGGGAGATCTCACCGCGGGCGAGCCGGGAGATCTGGCTGTTCTCGCGATAGGTGCTGAACACCTCGTTGACCTTGTGCAGTCCGGCGATCGCCGCTGCCAGCGCCACCTGGACCGCACGGGGGTCCCCGCCGCGGACGTCGAAAGAGAAGACGGTCCCCATGACCTCCTCCGCATGACGTACCGCTACGGGAGCTTCCGCGGGATCAACCACCGGCCTGGTCCAGGGCCGACTGGAGAGACTTCTTGTAGCCCGCGCTGGTGTAACTGGCGCCCGACACCGCGTCGATGTCGCCGTCGCCCGCCGTCACCGCTTCCTGGTTGAGCTTGGGGATCGCGTCCGCGGAGACCTGGTCGCTCCGGCCGCCGCTGGGCGCCTGGACCGCGGACGCAGAGGTGATTTTGCCCTTGGTCAGCGTGACCCGGACCTGCACCGGGCCGTACTCCGTCTGGACCACGCTCCCGGTGTACGTGCCGCCCCCGTTGGAGGTCGCCCCGCCTGCCGCCGCCCCGCCTGAGCCCGCTGCCGAACTGGGTGTCGGGCTGGGTGTCGGGTCGGCCGGAGCCGCGCCCGCGCCCGTCCCCTTGTCCGCTTCCGCGGCGGGAACCTTGTCCAGGGCCGACTGCAGCGACTTCTTGTAGCCCGCGCTGGTGTAGCTGGCGCCCGAGATCGCGTCGATGTCCGAGGTGCCGGCGGCGACCGCTTCCTGGTTGAGCTTGGGTACGGCGTTGCCGGAGATCGTGGTGCTCTGGCCACCGCTCGGGGCCTTGACGGCCTCCGCCTTGGTGATCTTGCCGCCGCTCACCGTGATCCGGACCTGGACCTGGCCGTACTGGGTGTCGACCGCGTCGCCGGTGACCGTGGCGGCCTGGGCCGCACCGCCGCCGGTGGCGCCCGTACCCGTACCCGCACTGGCCTTGTCCAGGGCGGACTGGAGCGACTTCCCGTAGCCCGCGCTGGTGTAGCTGGCGCCGGAGATCGCGTCGATACTGCCGTCGAGGCCGGCGGTGACCGCTTCCTGGTTGAGCTTGGGGATCGCGTTGCCGGAGATCTGGTCGCTCTGGCCGCCCTTGGGCTGCTGGAGCGCCTCCGCCTTGGTGATCTTGCCGCCGCTCACGGTGACGCGGACCTGGACCGGGCCGTACTGGGTCTGGACGGTGTCGCCGGTGAAGGTGCCGTCCTTGGCGGCGGCGCCGCCCTGGGCCGACTCCTGTGCCGCCGCCGTCTGCTGCGGCAGAGCGCCGGCAGCCTGCGCGGACCCGGGGTCCGACGACGGCTTCAGCGTCAGCAGCAGCACGATTCCGGAAACTGTGGCGGCACTCGCCAGCATGACGCGCCGAAAGGGGTGACTCTTCTTCATCGCTCCTGGCTCCCGTCGCTCACATCTCGAACGACTCGTGGTGGATACGGCGCGCCGGAACACCCGCGCCGCGCAAAGCCTCGTACACACCCTGCGCGAAGCCGGGAGGCCCGCACAGGAAGACGTCGTGGTCGTCGATGTCCGGCAGCTTCCGGCGCAGCGACTCCGGCGAGATGTCCGGGCGCTCTCCGTCGGGGCTGTTCACCGCGTACATGAGACGGGCGCCGCGCTCGTTGGCGATGATCGCCAGCTCGTCCCACAGGGCCAGGTCCTGGGTGCTGTTGGCCCGGTAGAGAAGGGTCAGGTCGCCCGCCGCGCCGGGCAGGGTCTCGAACAGGGCGCGCATCGGGGTGATACCGACACCGCCGGCCACCAGCAGCACCTTGCCCTGGCTGCGCTTGGCGGCGGTCAGGGCGCCGTACGGGCCCTCGGCCCACACCCGGGTTCCGGGCTCCAGCTCGCGCAGGGCCGAGCTGTGGTCGCCGATCGCCTTCACGGTGATGCGCAGCATGTTGGGGCGGGGGGCCGCCGACAGGGAGTACGGGTGCGAGCTGAACCGCATACCGGGGGCCAGGAAGCGCCAGCGGAAGAACTGGCCCGCCTCGGCGCCCATCCGGTGCAGCTTCCGGCCGCTCATCAGGACGGACACGATGCCCGGGGTCTCCTCGATGACCGCCTCGACCCGCAGCCGGTGGCGCATGTTCAGCCGGATCGGCGTGACGATGCGGTACCAGAGGACCAGCGCGGTCACCGAGCCGTACAGCGCGTACCAGGCGGTCTTCGCGGCCGGCTCCACGACGAACTCGTTGCCCGTGGAGAGCTGGTGCCAGAACGTCAGGAACGTGGCCGCGTACGTCAGCAGGTGCACGTGGTACCAGAGGTCGTACGGGATCATCCGCCGTACCGGGCCGATGGAGCTGAGCCCGATGACCACCAGCAGGCCCGTGCCGATGGCAGCCTTGCCCATGTCGGGCAGCTGGTTCACCGAGTCGACCGTCTGCTGGACGATGTCGCCGAACGTCTTCCCGGCCTGGAGGGCGTACCCGTACATGATCAGGACGACGTGCGCCACGACCAGGCAGAGCGTGTACCGGCCGCTCATCGAGTGCCAGCGTGCCACCCGGTCCGAGCCGACCCGGCGCTCCAGCGCGGGCACCCGGGCCATCTGGAGCACCACCAGCGCCATCAGGTAACCGGCGAGCAGACCGGTGATCCGGCCCGCCGCGATGATCTGGGCGGTGGTGTCGGCCAGGGAGGCGGTGTTGTTCCACCACAGCCAGATCACTCCGGCCGCACCCGCCGCCACGACGAGCAGCAGCGGGACGGCGGGCGAGCGGCGAGGTCGGATGCGACGCATCGTCTGGCGCCGCGCGGCACGTCCGCCTTGGATCGTGGTGGTCACGGTTCCTCCGTGGGACGGGGTCTAGTCGAGAGGCTTGGCCCCTTGGCCCTCAGATACGTGCCACGACCGCCGAGTGTTCAGAGACCCGACAAGTCCAGAGTTAAATGCCAGTTAAATGGGGTGACGGCCGGTAACACCCACCGGGCGGCAGTCGGTGGTGCTCAGTAGCGGACGATGGCCGTCGGCCCGCGCGACGTACCGATCGCGATGTGCGGCCGACGGTCCGGATCGGCCCACGCCAGGATCGCCCGCATCGCGTCCGCCGGCACCGACACACAGCCGGCCGTCGCCGCCCGCCCGTTGACGTGCAGGAAGATGCCCGCACCGCGCTGCCGTACCGGCGTGGCGTAGTTGAAGCCGATGACGTACGCCTGCGCGTACTGCTGCGGGTACGCGATCAGGTGCTCGGACTCGGTGGCCCGGCAGTCGGCGGGGCGGGGCTCGGTCCAGCGGTTGTAGGAGCGCGAGTCGTTGTCCTCGCACCACCAGGAGTTCTGCAGCACGGGCCGGTACGTGACCTTGGTGCCGGCCGGCGCCTCCTTGATGCCGAAGGCGTACGGCAGGTCGTACAGCCCGGCGGGAGTGGTGTTCGTGCCCTGTCTGCGGTGGTCACCCTGGACGAGCCCGTTCGCACCGAAGCGCGCGGGCGCGGAACCGGCCTTCGTCCACGTCCCGTCGCGCAGGTCCCACCAGGTCAGCGTGCCCGAGGTCGCCTTGGCGCGCGGCGCCTGAGCCGTGATCAGCTGGGTGCCGCCGCCGGTGTCGGCCAACAGGGCGGGCAGCGGCGGCGCGGCCGTGGCAGGGGCACCGGGGGCGAGCATGAGAAGGGACGCGGACGCGAGGACGACGGCGGCTCCGGGACGCATGGCTCAGAGGGTACTGGGCGGTAGCGGCAACGGCAGCCCCGGGAGTCCGTCCAGGCTCGTCGCGATGTGGTCCTTCTTCTCGAAGTAGGCGCTGAGCGAGGCGTCGTCCTCGCGCGCGAAGCGCCTGCCGTGCAGATCGCGGTCGCTGTCGTACGACATGAGGGGCACCGCGTATCCGCAGCTGTCCCGGACGAGTTCGGCGCGTACGACGATGATCGCGCGCAGACCGTGCGCGGTGGCGTCGATGTCCGGGAAGCGGGCGAGGAGTTCCGGGAAGCGCGGGCCGTCCCGGAAGACGGGCTCACCGCGGCCGTGCACCCGGACGATGTTCGGCGGACCCTCGAAGGCACACCACATGAGAGTGATCCGGCCGTTCTCGCGCAGATGCGCGACGGTCTCGGCGGTGCTCCCCGCGAAGTCGAGATAGGCCACGGTTCGCTCGTCGAGGATCACGAAGGAACCCTTGAGGCCCTTGGGGGAGAGGTTTACCGTTCCGTCGCCGGCCAGTGGGGCGGTCGCGGTGAAGAAGAGGGGCTGCGCCTCGATGAAGGTACGCAGGCGGCCGTCGATGCGCTCGTAGGTTTTTCCCATGACCGGTCATTGTCCGGGAAAGTCGTTCGCCCGTCTAAGGTTTTTGGTGACGCCTCTGCGGCTGTGGAGCTACAGCGCTTCAGGTCTGTACAGGCCCGTGGCCGCCCCGGCCGGCGCTTGCGTCGGGGCGGCCACAGTGCCTGTCACGTCACTTGGTGAACGTGCAGGCGGCCAGCGAGCCCAGGTTGGTCGGCTTGGCAGCGGTGCGGCCGATGGCGATGGCGATGCGGTCGATGGTCGACTCACGCTTGCCGTTGAGCGGGCCGACGATCGCGTTCTGGACGAAGTTCGCACCACCCTGACCCTGGGTGTTCACGAGCCGCGTGTTGGCCTCCGCGATCTGCGTGTTCAGCAGCGCGAGGTTGCGGGTGACCTCGGCCTGCGCCGACGCCGGGATCGCGGGCAGCTGCGAGGCCACGTCCGGGCAGCTGATGGTGCCGGCGCCGGTGTTGCCCGCATTGCCGGTGTTCCCCGTGTTACCGGTGTTCCCCGCGTTGCCGCCCGCCTGCTGGGTCGCCGTCGCGCTCGGTGTGGCGGCAGGCACGACACCGGCCGCGTTCAGGGTGCAGGGCGCCAGCGCGTCGAGGCCGACCGGCTTGGCGGCCGTGCGGCCGATGGCGGTGGCGATGCGGTTGATGGTCGCCACGCGCTTGTCCTTGAGCGGGCCGACGATCGCGTTCTGGATGAAGTTGGGGCCACCCTGACCCTGGGTGTCGACGATGCGCTTGTTGGCCTCGGCGATCTGCGTGTTGAGCAGGGCGAGGTTGCGGGTGACCTCGGCCTGCGCCGACGCCGGGATCGCGGGCAGTCTGTTCGCGACCGCCGGGCAGTTCACCGTCGCGACCGCGGCCTTGGTGGTCGCCTGGGTGGTGGTCTTGTTGTTGGACGTTTCCCCGGCAAGGGCGGAGCCGGCGACGATCGCACCGGACAGAGCCACTGCGGCGGCGCCGCCGATGATGCCCACGCGACGCTTGTTGTACTTCGGAAGAGCCCTGGACATGCGGATGCCTCACTCGGGTCAGGGGTGGCTGTGTGGTTCAACTCGCTGTACAGACGCGGCGCCTGCGTCTGGCGTGAGGTACGGGTAAGCGGTTTCGCGTGTTCAAAGACTCGTCAAACATCCGTAAGAAATTTTCCCGAGATTGACGAATCATGCAGAGTTCTGCATACTCATGCATGTCAGCGAATGCAGTGTGAGGAGAGAATCCGTGACCGAGCGCGTCGTACTCGCCTACTCAGGCGGTCTGGACACCTCCGTCGCCATCGGCTGGATCGCCGAGGAGACGGGCGCCGAGGTCATCGCCGTCGCGGTCGACGTCGGCCAGGGTGGCGAGGACCTGGACGTCATCCGCAAGCGCGCGCTCGCCTGCGGCGCTGTCGAGGCCGAGGTCGCGGACGCCAAGGACGAGTTCGCCGAGGAGTACTGCCTCCCGGCGATCAAGGCCAACGCCCTCTACATGGACCGCTACCCGCTGGTCTCCGCCCTCTCCCGGCCGACGATCGTCAAGCACCTCGTGGCCGCCGCCCAGAAGCACGGCGCCACCACGGTCGCCCACGGCTGCACCGGCAAGGGCAACGACCAGGTGCGGTTCGAGGCCGGCATCGTCGCCCTCGCCCCCGACCTCAAGTGCATCGCCCCGGTCCGTGACTACGCGATGACCCGCGACAAGGCGATCGCCTTCTGCGAGGAGAAGCAGCTCCCGATCGCCACCACCAAGAAGTCCCCGTACTCCATCGACCAGAACGTCTTCGGGCGCGCGGTCGAGACGGGCTTCCTGGAGGACATCTGGAACGCCCCGATCGAGGACATCTACGAGTACACCTCGAACCCGGCCACCCCGCGCGAGGCCGACGAGGTCGTCGTCTCCTTCAAGGAGGGCGTCCCGGTCGCCATCGACGGCAGGCCGGTCTCCGTCCTCCAGGCGATCCAGCAGCTCAACGAGCGCGCCGGCGCCCAGGGCATCGGCCGGATCGACATGGTCGAGGACCGTCTCGTCGGCATCAAGTCCCGTGAGGTGTACGAGGCTCCGGGCGCGATCGCCCTGATCACGGCCCACCAGGAGCTGGAGAGCGTCACGGTCGAGCGTGAACTCGCCCGCTACAAGCGCCAGGTCGAGCAGCGCTGGGGCGAACTGGTCTACGACGGCCAGTGGTTCTCCCCGCTCAAGCGTGCCCTGGACGGTTTCATCAACGAGGCCAACCAGCACGTCAACGGCGACGTCCGGATGACCCTGCACGGTGGTCGCGCGGTCGTCACGGGTCGGCGTTCCGACACCTCGCTGTACGACTTCAACCTCGCCACGTACGACACGGGCGACACCTTCGACCAGGCCGCGGCCAAGGGCTTCATCGACATCTACAGCCTGTCGTCGAAGATCGCGGCCAAGCGCGACCAGGCGTAACCGATACCGTTGCCACCGCCTCCCCTCCCGGGTACGGGCGGGGAGGCGGTCGCACATCAACCCCCTGCTTTTCGAGGAGCAACGCAAGTGAGCAGCAACAGCGGTGACGTACGGCTCTGGGGCGGCCGGTTCGCCGACGGTCCCGCCGAGGCCCTGGCCAAGCTGTCCGCGTCCGTCCACTTCGACTGGCGGCTCGCGCCCTACGACATCGCCGGCTCGCGTGCCCACGCGCGCGTGCTGCACAAGGCGGGCCTGCTCACGGACGACGAGCTGACGCGCATGCTGGGCGGCCTCGACCAGCTCGAAGCGAACCTCGCCGACGGCACCCTTGCCCCCACGATGGCCGACGAGGACATCCACACGGCCCTGGAACGCGGCCTGTTGGAGATCCTCGGCCCCGACCTCGGCGGCAAGCTCCGCGCCGGCCGCTCACGCAACGACCAGGTAGCCACGCTCTTCCGCATGTACCTGAGGGACCACGCCCGGACGATCGGCGGTCTGATCGCCGACCTCCAGGACGCGCTGATCGGCCTCGCGGAAGCCCACCCGGACGTGGCGATGCCCGGGCGCACCCACCTCCAGCACGCCCAGCCGGTCCTGTTCGCCCACCACGTCCTGGCCCACGTCCAGCCCCTGTCGCGGGACGCGGAGCGGCTGCGCCAGTGGGACGAGCGCACGGCGGTCTCCCCGTACGGCTCGGGCGCGCTCGCGGGCAGCAGCCTCGGCCTGGACCCGGAGTCGGTCGCCAAGGACCTCGGCTTCGAGCACGGCAGCGTGGGCAACTCCATTGACGGCACGGCCTCGCGCGACTTCGTCGCCGAGTTCGCCTTCATCACGGCGATGATCGGGATCAACCTCTCCCGGATCGCCGAGGAGATCATCATCTGGAACACGAAGGAGTTCTCCTTCGTGACCCTGCACGACGCCTTCTCCACGGGCTCGTCGATCATGCCGCAGAAGAAGAACCCGGACATCGCGGAGCTGGCGCGCGGCAAGAGCGGCCGTCTGATCGGCAACCTGACGGGCCTCCTGGCCACCCTCAAGGCCCTGCCTCTCGCCTACAACCGCGATCTCCAGGAGGACAAGGAGCCGGTCTTCGACTCCTGCGACCAGCTGGAGGTCCTGCTCCCCGCCTTCACCGGCATGATGGCCACGCTCACCGTCCACCGCGAGCGCATGGAGGAACTGGCCCCGGCCGGCTTCTCCCTCGCGACCGACATCGCCGAGTGGCTGGTCAAGCAGGGCGTCCCCTTCCGGGTCGCCCACGAGGTCGCCGGCGAGTGCGTGAAGGCCGCCGAGGCGGACGGGGTGGAGCTGGACGGCCTCACCGACGACCAGTTCGCGAAGATCAGCGCCCACCTCACCCCCGAGGTCCGCACGGTCCTGAACGTCCACGGCGCCCTGGCCTCCCGCAACGGCCGCGGCGGCACGGCCCCGAGCGCGGTGGCGATCCAGCTGGCAGAGGTCAAGCAGAACGTGGCCGACCAGCACGCTTGGGCAACGGCTCGGCAGCAGGCCTAAAGGGGCGCGGGGCTGTATCGATTTGCGGCTCCGCCGCGTGGGCGCGACCAGCCACGACGGCGCCGCACCCGCCAAAGAATCCGCACAACCCACTCCCGGAGGCGAAGGGCATCCCGCGCTACGTTGTCGGCATGCCCTTCGCCCGACTCGCCACCGCCACCACCCCCACCTGTCACATCGGCCTCGGCCTCGCCGCAGTCGGCCGCCCCGGCTATATCAACCTGGGCCGAGACCACGACCTCGGCCTCGCAGAGCACCGCACGGCAGACGCACTCCGCACCCGAACCCACGAACTCCTCGACGCCGCCTACGCCCAAGGCGTCCGCTACTTCGACGCGGCCCGCTCCTACGGCCGCTCAGAGGAGTTCCTCGCGGACTGGCTCAACAAGACCCCCGGCCGAAACGACGTGGTCATCGGCAGCAAGTGGGGCTACACCTACACCGCCGGCTGGACCACCGACGCCGAGCGGCACGAGGTCAAGGACCACAGTCTCCCGACGTACGAGCGTCAGCGCGCCGAGACCGATCAACTGCTCGGCGCCCGACTGGACCTCTACCAGATCCACTCGCTGACTCCCGACAGCCCGGCCCTGTCGGACAAGCAACTCCACGCCCGTCTCGCCGAGGCCGCCGCGGAGGGCCTGACCGTGGGCTTCTCCACCAGCGGCCCGGCCCAGGCCGACACCGTCCGCGCCGCCCTCGCCGTCACGGTCGACGGCGAGCCCCTCTTCCGTACCGTCCAGTCGACGTACAACGTCCTGGAGACGTCCGCCGGGCCCGCGCTGGCCGAGGCCCACGACGCCGGACTGACGGTGATCGTCAAGGAGGGCATGGCCAACGGCCGCCTCGCCGCCGGGCAGGCGCCGGACGGCGTACGGGCGGTCGCCGAGGAGACGGGCCTCGGCGCGGACGCCGTCGCCCTCGCGGTGGTGCTACGGCAGCCCTGGGCGGGGGTCGTGCTGTCCGGCGCGGCCACGCTGGGCCAGCTCGCCTCGAATCTGCACGCGGCGGCCGTCGACCTCGACGAGGACCACCTGTCGGGCCTGGCCGCGCTGGTGGAGGAGCCGCACGTCTACTGGGAACGCCGAGCGCGGCTGCCCTGGCACTGAGGCACTTCGCTGAACGAGCAGCCCTGATACGCACGTGCCTTGGATGAGACAATCATGTCTCATATGGTCTAGTGTTGTCTCATGGCTGTCGATCGTGAACACGTGCTGCGCAGCGCAGCCGCCCTCCTCACCCGGAAATCCACGTCCACCATGGACGAGGTCGCCAGAACATCCGGGATAAGCCGGGCCACGCTGCACCGCCTCTTCGCCGGGCGTGACGCGCTTGTGCGGGCACTGGAGTCGCTCGGCATCAAGGAGTGCGAGGCGGCGCTCGATGCCGCCCGCCTGGAAGAGGGGGCGGCGAGCGATGCCGTACGGCGCCTCGTGCGTGAGATCGAGCCTGCCGCGGGGCTGCTCAGCTTTCTCTACACGGAGAACCAACTGTTCGAGGGCGAGGAACAGAACGACGGCTGGGCCCGGACCGACGCCCGGATCTCCGCGTTGTTCCGGCGCGGACAGCAGAACGGCGAGTTCCGTATCGACCTGACACCCGCCTGGCTCACTGAAGCCCTGTTCGGCCTGTTGGCCTCCGGGGCCTGGATGGTGCAGAGCGGCAAGGGTGCCCCCAAGGACTTCAACCACATGATCGTCGAGCTGTTGCTCGGCGGCGCGCTACGGAGAGAGGAATCATGACCAGCACCCTGCAGCCGGCCCACGCGACGGAGGAAGGAAAGCGTCCGGGCCGCTGGCTCGCGCTGTCCGTCCTCGTGCTGGCCGTGCTGCTGGTGGCCGTCGACGCGACCGTTCTCGGTCTCGCGACCCCCTACATCAGCGAGGACCTGAAGCCGTCCGGCAACCAGTTGCTGTGGATAGGCGACGTCTACTCGTTCGTCATCGCGGGCCTGCTCGTCTCCATGGGCAGTCTCGGCGACCGCATCGGCCGCAAGCGGCTGCTGCTGTTCGGCGCGACCGCGTTCGGCGCGCTGTCGGTGCTCAACGCCTATGCGACGACACCGGAGTTGCTGATTCTGGCGCGGGCGCTGCTCGGTGTCGCGGGTGCGACCCTGATGCCGGCCACGCTCGCCCTGATCCGCAACCTCTTCCACGACCCGCGCGAACGCAGCCTCGCCATCGGTATCTGGGGCGCGACCGCCTCCGCCGGTACCGCGGTCGGCCCGGTCGTCGGCGGCTTCCTGCTCGAACACTTCTGGTGGGGCTCGGTCTTCCTGATCAACCTGCCCGTGATGGTGGTCCTCGTCCTCGTCGGCATCAAGCTGCTCCCCGAGTCGCGCAACCCGGCGCCGGGCCCGTGGGACCTGCGAAGCGTCGTGCTGTCGCTCGTCGGCATGATCGGCATCGTGTACGGCATCAAGGAGGCGGCGTCACACGGCATCTCGTGGCCGGCGCTGGGCGCGGCAGCCCTGGGCGGCGCGGCTCTGTACGGCTTCGTGCGCCGTCAACTCACGCTCCCCATACCCCTCCTGGACATGCGGCTGTTCCGCGACCGGGGGTTCAGCGGGGCCGTACTCGCCGACCTGTTGACCATCCTCGGACTGTCCGGGCTGGTGTTCTTCCTCTCGCAGTATCTGCAACTGGTGCAGGGCCGGGGGCCGTTGGAAGCGGGCCTCGCCGAACTGCCCGCTGCGATCGGCGCGGTGGTGGCGGGTCTGCTCGCCGGTGCGGCGGCCCGACGCTACTCGGTACGGGCCGTGGTCTCGGGCGGCCTCGCGGCGATCGGCCTGGCCCTGGCGGCGCTCACCGTGGTCGACCGGTCGACCGGCTATCCGCTGCTCGGCACCGCGCTGCTGGTCGTGGGTGTGGGCGCGGGCCTCTCGTTCACCGTGACCTCCGACGTCATCCTGGGCAGCGTTCCCAAGGAGCAGGCGGGTGCTGCGGCGGCGGTGTCGGAGACGGCGTACGAACTGGGCGCCGCCCTCGGCATCGCCCTGCTCGGCTCGATCGTCACCGGCGCCTACCGGAACTTCGACGCCCCGCCGGGCACCCCGCCCGAGGCCCACGAATCACTGGGCGGCGCGGTGGAGACAGCGGCAGGCCTGCCGACGCACACCGCAGAGGCCCTGCTGAACGCGGCCCGCGAGGCCTTCACCGACGGAATCGCCCTGGCAGCGGGCGCGGGCGCGGTGGTCCTCCTGGCAGCGGCGGGCGCGGCCTGGGTACTGCTGAAGGGACAACGGCTGGAGGGCCGGGGCGACCACCCCTGACGGGGCGTTGGTCACGAGGGGCGCCTGGGGCGCCCCTTAGGGGCGCGGGGCTGTATCTATCTGCGGCTCCGCGGCGGGGCGCGACAAGCCACAGCGGACCCGCACCCGACGAACAACCCGCAGCCCCCGTTACGCGGCCTTCGCCTTCGTCGCGTACATATCCACGTACTCCTGCCCGGACAGCAACATGACCTCGGTCATCACCGAGTCGGTCACGGCCCGCAGCACATACCGGTCCCGATCCATCCCCTCGTACCGAGAGAACTCCATCGCCTCACCGAACCGCACCGTGACCCGCCCCGGCCGGGGCATCCCCGCCCCGCCGGGCTGCAGCTTGTCCGTGCCGATCATCGCGAACGGCACGACAGGCGCGCCCGTCATCAGCGTCAGCCGGGCGATGCCGGTGCGGCCCCGGTAGAGGCGGCCGTCGGGGGAGCGCGTGCCCTCGGGGTAGATCCCGAACATGCGGCCCTCCTCCAGCACCCGGCGACCGGTCATCAGCGCCGCGACACCGCCGTTGGCCCCGTCCCGGTCGACCGGGATCATGCCGACACCGGTGAAGAACCAGGCCATGAGGCGACCCTTGAGCCCCGCGCCGGTGACGTACTCGTCCTTGCCGATGAACACGACCTGCCGGTCGCAGACCAGGGGAAGGATCATCGAGTCGATGAAAGTGAGGTGGTTGCCGGCGAGGATCACCGGGCCGTCTCCGGGGATGTGCTCCATGCCCTCCACCCGTGGGCGGAACATCAGGCGCATGATCGGTCCGAGCAGTGCCTTGATGAGCGCGAAGCGGGACAACAGGCCCTCCGGTGTCAAGGGATAGGTATAAGTCTGTGCAGGTGAGGACGATACTCGCGCCTCGGGGGGTAACGCACATCGGGTTCACCGACTGCTTACGTACTGTTGACCCGCGTTTACCTGCGGTGGCGCGGTGTTGCGGGCAGGTGACGGTCCGCCACGAATGTGACGGAGATCGCGCGAGTCGACAGGACACACCGACCGGGTACCCACCGCGCCCGAGTCGATGCGGACATCCAGCGTGACCCGCGTGTTCCGTCCCAGGTCTCCCTGTCGACATGTACACGCACCTACGATCGGTCCGTTTGGACAGATCGGTGCGGCAGGAGAGGCGCTCATGGGCACGCTGGAGTCGAACGGACATACGCAGGGGGAGTCGGCGGGGACGGGGCGGCGGACGCTGCTCGGAGCCGCGATGCTCGGTGCGGGCGGCGCGGTCGTCGGGTTGCCCGGCGCGGCGAGAGCCGACGCCCAGGACGCCGGGCAGGCCGTGCACCGGGACGCGAAGCATGGAGGCGGTGGCTTGAAGAGCCTGCCCGTACCGACGATCATCGGCCACCGGGGTGCCAGCGGTTACCGCCCGGAGCACACCTTCGGGTCGTACCAACTCGCCCTCGACCTGGGCGCGGACATCGTCGAGGCCGGTGACCTGGTCCCCACCAAGGACGGTCACCTCGTCTGCCGCCACGAACCCGAGATCGGCGGGACGACGAACGTCGCCGACCACCCCGAGTTCGCGAGCCGCAGGACCACCAAGGTTCTGGACGGCGTCTCCCTCACCGGCTGGTTCACCGAGGACTTCACGCTCGCCGAGCTGAAGACACTGCGCGCGATCGAGCGCATTCCGGCCAACCGCCCGCACAACAGCCTCTACGACGGCCGCTGGGAGATCCCCACCTTCGAAGAGGTCCTCCGCTGGCAGGACGAGCAGACCCGCAAGCGCGGCAAGCAGGTCTGGATCTACCCCGAGACCAAGCACCCCACCTACTTCCGGGCCCTCGGCCTGGGCCTGGAGGAGCGGGTCGCGAAGGTGCTGCGCAAGCACGGCAAGGACCAGAAGAACTCGCCGGTCATCATCCAGTCCTTCGAGCCGACCGGCATCCAGCGGCTGAACCGGCTGGTGGGCAACCCGCTCGTCGTGCTCCTCTCGGCCGCGAACAGCCGCCCCTGGGACTTCGTGACGGCCGGCGACCCCCGTACGGTCGCCGACCTGATCAAGCCGGCCGGTCTGAAGGAGATCGCCTCGTACGCGCAGGGCATCGGCCCGACCCTCGACCTTGTCATCCCCAAGGACTCGACGGGCGCGCTCACCTCACCGACCACCCTGGTCGCGGACGCGCACAAGGCGGGCCTGATCCTGCACCCGTACACCATGCGCAACGAGAACCCCTTCCTGCCGGCGAACTTCCGCAAGGGCACGGACGTGGACGCCTACGGGGACGTCTTCGGGGCGTACCGGACGTACTTCGCGACGGGTATCGACGGAGTCTTCACGGACAACGCGGACACGGGTGTGCTGGCCCGCGCGGACTTCCTGAACGACTGAGACGGCTGAGGCGACCGAGACGACCGAGGGGCCTCGTCAACGGCTGAACGCCCGGCCCCGGTTGGGGTGACAACCGGCCGTTCCGGCAACCTCCCGCCGGGGCGGTCGCGTCGTGCCGCATATGACCCATGACTTGGTTTCCGACCTGCGTCCCCTGCTCGCCGCCGAGGCCTCGGCGGAGGCATATGCCTACGGCGCGGAGCCGAGCGACCTGGAACAGGCTGTCCTGCTCCGCCTCCTGGAACGTCTCGACTCGGACGGCCCGCCGGCCGATCCGCGGAACTGGCTCCGCCGGGCCGTCCGCTCCGAGGCCCGCCGCAGTCGCCGTACCGCCCGCATCGAACGGCCTTACGGCGACCCGCCGGCGGCCGACGAGGGACCGGGCCCCGAGCAGCTCGCCCTCACGGCCGCCCGGCACCGTGCCCTGCGTGACGCGGTACGCAGGCTGCCCGGCCGCTGCCCGAGCCTGCTGGAGGCGCTGCTGTCGCCCAAGGACCTCACCTACCGGGAAATCGCGGGGGAGTTGGGTATCTCACAGGGAAGTCTTGGTCCGGAACGTTCCAGATGCCTGGGATGTCTCCGTCGTTTGCTGACGCCGGAGGTTGCGGCCCGCGAAGCACGGGGATAGGAGTGAGGACATACGACTGAGCAGGTGAGCGGGAGGCGTGCACACATGGGCATGAGCGTGACCATCTCCGTGGCGACGGAACGGGACGTCGAACAGATCTTCCGGTTGCAGTACCTGTGCTTCCAGAGCGAGGCCGCTCTGTACGGCAACTACCGGATCGATCCGCTCGTCCAGACCCTGGACTCCGTGCGGGAGGAAGTCGGCACGGACTGCGTCTTCGTGGCCCGCCTGGGCGAAGAGGTGGTCGGCTCGGTGCGCGGCACGCCGAACCCCGACGGCACGGCGGCCATCGGCAAGCTCTGCGTCCACCCACGCCTCCAGGGCCACGGCATCGGCGCCCGCCTCCTGCGCGCGGCCGAGTCGGCACTCGCGGAGGAACGCGGTGCCAAGAGGTTCCGCCTCAGCACGGGCCACCGCAGCGACAAGGGCCTGCGCCTGTACCGCCGCGTCGGCTACGAAACGGTGGGCACGGACAAGGGCACCGACGGCGTACCGATGATCGTCCTGGAAAAGCCGGCGGGGACGTACGCGGCAACGGCCTGATGCTGTGAGGAGCGCGGGGCTGTGTTGAATGTGCGGCTCCGCCGCGTGGGCGCGACCAGCCACAAGTGGCCTGCGGTCGCGCAACAACCTCAGCCAACCTCCCCCTGAGGCGCACGCGCGTGGCGCAACCAGTACATGGCGGAGATGGGCAGCAGTACCGGAATGAACAGGTACCCCATCCCGTAGTCGGACCACACGGTCGAGTCGGGAAACGCGGACGGCTCGACCAAGGTCCACGTACCCACGACCAACACCCCGACAAGCTCCCCGGCGCAACAGACCAGCGCAGCGCGACGTGCTCTCTCCCCACCCCGCACCAGCGAGTACGTGATGAACCCGTACACCACACCGGCGACAGCCGACAGCGAGTAGGCGAGCGGCGCATGGCCGAACTCGGTCGAGATCTGCACGGCGGACCGCGACACCGCGCCGACGACCATCACGCCGTACAGCCAGACCAGCAGCGTGCCCGGCCCGCTGATGAGCCGTGTCTTCTCGGTCGTGGCCATCTCACCCTCCCCAGATGTCATAGAGCCGCACTTCCAGCACGGCCAGCACCACACCGCCGGCGGCAACCGTCACCGAACCCCAACGGGTGCGCTCCGCCAGCGACATGAACCCCGTCACCGGCACGCATGCCAACGCGCCCAGCAGATACGCCACGAAGATCGTCGTACCCTGCTCCGGCTTCTCGCCTCGTGCGAGCTGGACGATGCCGACCACCAGCTGGACCACGGTGAGCACGGTCACCACGCCCATGCCGATGAAGTGCCAGTCCTTGGTGGGCTGATCGCGAGAGGCGGCCCAGCCGCACCAGGCGGCGAGCGCGAGAGCGGCGACGGCGGTAGCGACCGTCAGGGCATCAAGCATGCCGCGACCCTATTACGGCTCAAAATGCCTGGTGCGGTCGGCCCCGTGGAGTCGCGCCTCGAGATCACTGCCGTGGAGCGGGCCTGTCCGGAATATGGACAGACATGAGACGGGCATTCTTGGCCTCGCCCATACGTCTGCTTTACTGATCGCATGACCACGACGCGCAGCCGCACTCCTGCGACCGAGGCGACCCTGACGCCCGGTGCTCGTTGTACGTGTCGAATGTGCGCCTTCTAGAGGGCCCTCGCACCACCCCTGAGCCTCGCGCCCCGAAGCGAGCCGCCGTGGCATGTCCGTGCGCCGCAGCCGTATGACTCCTCCGACTCATACACCGGCATTCGCGTACGTGACCGGTCCGTGCCGCGCACATCCTCTTCCCGCGTCCGGGCACACCCACGCCCGCGCACTCGACAGTGACGGAAACCCCTGTGATCACCACGTCCGGCCTCACGAAGGTCTACCGCTCGCGCGGTCGTGAAGTCACCGCCCTCGACGGCGTCGACCTGCACGTCCGCGAAGGGGAGGTGTACGGCGTCATCGGCCAGTCCGGCGCCGGCAAGTCCTCGCTCATCCGCTGCGTCAACCTCCTGGAACGCCCCACCGCGGGCACGGTCACCGTCGCCGGGCAGGACCTCACCGCCCTGGCCGGGAGCGGAGCCAGGGCGGGCCGGGAACTGCGCCGGGCGCGCAGCCGTATCGGCATGGTCTTCCAGCACTTCAACCTGCTCTCCACCCGTACCGTCCAGGACAACGTCGAGCTGCCGCTCGAAATCCTCGGTACGTCGGGCAGGGAGCGGTCCCGCAAGGCGCTGGAGCTGCTCGACCTCGTCGGCCTCTCCGACAAGGCCAGGGCCTATCCGGCCCAGCTCTCCGGCGGCCAGAAGCAGCGCGTCGGCATCGCCCGCGCCCTGGCAGGTGACCCCAAGGTGCTGCTCTCCGACGAGGCCACCAGCGCCCTCGACCCGGAGACCACGCGCTCCGTCCTCCAGTTGCTGCGCGACCTGAACCGGCAGTTGGGGCTCACCGTGCTGCTCATCACGCACGAGATGGACGTCGTCAAGTCCATCTGCGACTCGGCGGCCCTCATGGAGAACGGGCGGATCACCGAGTCCGGCACCGTCAGCGAGCTGCTCGCCACCCCCGGCTCCGAACTGGCCGCCTCGCTCTTCCCGGTCGGCGGCGACGTCTCCGGGGACGACCGCACGGTCATCGACGTCACCTTCCACGGCGACGCGACGGCCAGGCCCGTCATCTCGCAGCTCTCGCGCACGTACAACATCGACATCTCGATCCTCGGCGCCGCGATGGACACCGTCGGAGGCAGGCAGGTAGGCCGGATGCGCATCGCACTGCCGGGCGGTTACGAGGAGAACGTCGTGCCGGTCGGCTTCCTGCGCGAGCAGGGTCTGCAGATCGATGTCGTCGAGCGGGCGGACCACGAGTCCGTGCTGGTGAAGGACGGTGCCAAGTGACCTGGTCCGAAATGCGGCCCCTGCTGGAGCAGGCGTGTTGGGACACCCTCTACATGGTCGGCTGGTCCACGCTGATCGCCGTCGTCGCCGGGCTTCCGCTGGGCATCCTGCTGGTCCTGACCGACCGTGGCGGGCTCCTTCGGAACGTCCTCGCCAACAAGGTCATCGGGCAGGTCGTGAACGTCGCCCGCTCCATGCCGTTCATCATCCTGATGGTCGCGCTGATGGGCTTCACACGGGCCGTCGTCGGCACGACGATCGGTCGTGAGGCCGCCATCGTGCCGCTCGCCATCGGCGCGATCCCGTTCTTCGCCCGCCTCGTCGAGACAGCTGTCCGCGAAGTGGACCACGGGCTCGTCGAGGCCGTGCAGGCCATGGGCGGCAACACCTGGACCGTCGTCCGCCGGGTCCTCGTACCTGAGTCGCTGCCCTCGCTGATCTCGTCGGCCACCACGACCGTCGTCGCTCTCATCGGCTACTCCGCCATGGCCGGCACGGTCGGTGCGGGCGGCCTCGGCGACATCGCCATCCGCTACGGCTACCAGCGCTTCGAGACCGGCCTGATGTGGATCACCGTGGCGATCCTCGCGGTCGTCATCTCGGTCATCCAGTTCGCCGGCGACCTCGCGGCCCGCAGGCTGTACCGGCGCGGCGGCGGTTACGGCTCCGCGCCCGCGTTCCGGCTGCTGAAGGCGAGGCCCGAAGTGAGCTCGACGACCGAGGAATCGGCTGCCGCGGACGTCGGCAAGGCTGCCTGAGAGCCGCCGAACACCCGCTCCGTACCACTCCCACCCACCCGCAGATTTCCCCGTACCACCCATCACGGGGACAGCCACACCCAATTGGAAAGGCACTTTTCGTGCGTAACGCCATAAAGTTCACCGCTGCCGCCCTCGCCACCGGAGCCCTCACCCTGGGTCTGACCGCGTGCGGCTCGGACAAGGACTCCGCCTCCGACACCAGCGGCCCACTGGTCGTCGGTGCGAGCACCGTCCCGCACGCCGAGATCCTCACCTACATCAAGGACAACCTGGCCGAGAAGGCGGGCCTCGACCTGGACGTCAGGGAGTTTACCGACTACACCACGCTGAACCCGGCGACCGAGGACGGGTCCGTGGACGCCAACTACTTCCAGAACCAGCCGTATCTCGACGAGTTCAACCAGAAGAACGGCACCGACATCGTGCCCGTCGTCACCGTGCACCTGGAGCCGCTCGGCCTCTACTCGAAGAAGCTGAAGTCGGCCGACGAGCTGAAGAGCGGCGCCACCATCGCCGTCCCGAACGACACGGTCAACGAGGCGCGGGCCCTCAAGCTCCTCGACGCCAACGGGATCATCACCCTCAAGGACGGCGTGGGCAACGACGCGACCCCCAAGGACATCGCCGAGAACCCCAAGAACATCGAGTTCAAGGAGCTGGAGGCGGCCCAGACCCCGCGCTCCCTGGACGACGTGGACGCCGCGGTGATCAACGGCAACTACGCCCTCGAAGCCGATCTCTCGCCCGCGAAGGACGCCCTCGTCTCGGAGTCCCCCAAGGACAACCCGTACGGCAACTTCCTCGCCGTCAGGAAGACCGACGAGGGCGACCCCCGGGTCGCGAAGCTGGCGAAGCTGCTCACCTCCGCCGAGGTCAGGAAGTTCATCGAGGACAAGTACGAGGGCTCCGTGATCCCGTCCTTCTGATGCCCTCCTTCTGATCCGGCCACCGTCCGGTATCCGCCACCTCGGTACGTACCGACACGTACGGGGTCCGCTCCCTCACCGGGTGTGGACCCCGTGATGCGGTTGCGCGGCCGCATGCTGCATGCTGGGCAGTTCATCAGGCCTTGCAGGTTCGAAGGTTTCGAAGGTTACGGAGTGGCGCATGTCGAGCACCTTCCCCAACATCTCCATCAGCACGGAGCGGTTGGTACTGCGCCCCCTTGACGAGGACGACATCCCCGCGCTGGCCGAGATGATGAACGACGAACAGGTCGCCGCCTGGACCGACGTCCCCCAGCCCTTCACCGAGGACGCGGCCCACACCTGGATCACCGAGTACGCGCCCGCCGAACGCACCGAAGGCCGTGGCCTCGACTTCGCCGTCACCGAGTTCCTCACCCAACGCCTCGTCGGCATCGTCCAGTTGTCCAAGACGGACTGGCACATCCGGTCCACCGAGCTGTCGTACATCATCGCCCCCTGGGCGCGCGGCGAGGGCTACGCCTCCGAGGCCGCGCTGGCCACCTCCCAATGGGTGCTGGGCGACCAGAAGTTCGAGCGCGTCGAACTGCGCACGGCCGCCGACAACACCGCCTCCCAGCAGGTCGCCCAGAAGATCGGCTGTATCAGCGAGGGCGTCCTGCGGAGCGCCTGCATAGCCCACGTCCGTACCGAGGACGACACCTGGACCGACGTACGCACCGACTTCATCATCTGGAGTCTGCTCCCCGAGGACCTCGAAGGAGCCGGCGAGGAACTGGCCGACACCGGCGGTTTCACGTCGTACTCGGACTGGAACTGAACCGAGGGGTACGCGACCGGACACCACGGGAACACCCGATACCCTCACGGAGCCCCGACACGGCCGACTCCCTACGGGATCACCCCTGGTTCCCCCAGCCGCCCGCCGACCGCGCCGAACCCTCTGGAGACTGACGACGATGGCCGACCGGGTCACGGTGATCGGCTGGGACGGCTCGCCGCTGAGCTCCACGGCGCGCGCCGCCCTCGGCGCCGCCACGCTGGTGGCCGGCTCCGCCCACCACCTCGCACTCCCCGAAGTGCCCCCGGCCGCCGAACGCGTCCGCCTCGGCAGCGTCGACCTCGCGGCCCCCCGCATCGCCGGCCATCGCGGCACCGCCGTCGTCCTCGCCGACGGGGACCCCGGCTTCTTCGGTGTCGTACGCACCCTGCGCAACCCCGAGTTCGGCCTGGAGGTCGAGGTCGTCCCCGCCGTGTCCTCGGTGGCCACCGCCTTCGCCCGCGCCGGCATGCCCTGGGACGACGCCCAGATCGTCGTCGCCCACCGTCGCACCCTGCGCCGCGCGGTCAACGTGTGCCGGGCCCACACCAAGGTCGCCGTCCTCACCTCGCCCGGCGCGGGCCCCGCCGAACTCGGCCTGCTCCTCGACGGAGTCCACCGCACCTTCGTCATCTGCGAGGAACTGGGCACCGCGCGCGAAAAGATCTCGATCCTCACCTCCGACAAGGCCGCCGACCGCGCCTGGCGCAACCCCAACGTCGTCATCGTCATGGGCGGCCCGGTCGCCGGCACCGACAGCGACTGGATCGCCGGCCGCGACCCGGCGGTGGGTCCACGCGGCTGGACCCTGCCCACCGAGGCGTACGGGCACGGCTCCACCGGGTACGCCGAGGGTGAGACGGAGCTGCTGCGGGCCGCCCAACTCGCCCGCCTGGGACCGCGCGTGGGCGACCTCGTCTGGGACATCGGCTGCGGCAGCGGAGCCTTCGCCACCGACGCGGCCCGTAGTGGCGCCGCCGTCATCGCCGTCGACCGGGACGTGGACGCCTGCGCCCGCACCGACTTCGCCGCCCGCCGCTTCGGCGTCCAGCTCCAGATCGTGCGCGGCGAGGCCCCCCACGTCCTGGAGGACCTCCCCGAGCCCGACGTCGTCCGTGTCGGCGGCGGGGGAGCGGCGGTGGTCTCCGCGGTCGCCGACCGGCGCCCGCAGCGCATCGTGACGCACGCGGCGACCCGTGACGCGGCCGAACTCGTCGGCCGCGATCTGACCGAGCACGGCTACCAGGTCGAGTGCGCCCTCCTCCAGTCCGTCGAGCTCGACATCCGGGCCTGGACGGAGAAGGAACGGAGCGTCGCGTTCCTGCTCACCGGAGAATTGCTGCGGCGCGAAGCGCCTCGTTGAGGGGTGGTGGTCGGGCGACGGGCGGGCCCTGCCCGACCGCGCCCCCTGAGGCCGGTTGCAGTCCCGTGATCCTGTTGTCGTACTGCGCGCGGTAGGCTGGCCGACCGTTGCACCGCACTCGGCAGCCCGGCACTTCGTAGCCCAATGTCCGGAAAGCGCGCCCGTTTTGGGGTGAGTGTGGTACGGCGGAACCGTTGGGGCGCGCAACGTGGCGCAGTCCACAGCGGTCCGTGGCGGATCAAGGTGCCGCTATGGCGGAACGACCGCAAGAATGCCAGTTGATGGCGACAATGCCAGTTAGTGGCTTTGTCGTCTTTCTGGGACGGGTCGTTCGTGCCGCTGGGCGCGCATGCTCGTTCTTCACTACGGGGCGATCGGTGAGCCGTGACGGGTGAGCTGGTCGTAGAAGCACTAACCGATGGGCGAGGGGTACGCATGACCGACACCGGCCAGGTCCCGGCCGAGGGGCTGCCGGAGAACGCAGGCATGGTGGAACAGCCGGGCGTTCCCACGCACGGTGCGTACACCTACCTCTCCGAAACCACCGCCGAGGACGAAGACCTGCTGCTGCTCCCGGGCGCCCAGAGCGCGTGGGGCAACGAGGTCGCTCCACCCGTCCCGGCGCCCGTCGTCGAGGCCGTGCACGAGCCCGGCCCGCACGAGACCGGTGGCCGCGACAGCGGCTCGGTCGACCTGAGCGCCGTCCGGCTGGCGACCCAGACCGCCGTCTCCCCGGCGCCGACGCCGATCACGCCCCGCCGCCCGCTGCACCTCGGCCCGCCGACCCCCGACGCCTCCGCGAGCCCGGTCCGCTCCCTCGCCGACCGCGGCCCGGCGGGCATGCCCGCACCGGTACGCCAGTTCGGAACGCCCGCGCAGACCGCCGGCCCCGAATACCTCGACGCGCCTCCTCTGCTCGCCGAAGCGGCCCCTCAGGGCGCATCTCCGTGGGGCGCCCAGGCTCCGGCTCGGACAGCGGTGCAGGCCGCGCCGGCCCAGCCGCTGGTGAGCGAGGCGGCGCACCCCGCGGAAACGGTTGCTCCACTTCTGGCGGAGACCCCGACACCGGAACCGGAGTCCGAGACGGCCGAGGTCCCGGAGTCGACGGAGCCCGAGCCGGTGTTCCAGGAAGCGACTCCGGAAGCCTCGTACGAGGAGCCGCAGAACACCTACGAGACGCCCGAGCCCGCCGCTCCCTCAGCGGCTCACTCGCCGGAGAACGCGTACACCTTCGAGGCCCCCCGGATCCCGGACCCCGCCGTGGAGTTCCCCGCAGCCGGGGGCCCCGAGGCCGGCGCCGTGGGTTTCCCGGCGGCCCCCGAGCCGCCGCACGCTCAGCAGGAGACCGAGGGCGCTGTCACGCAGCCCGAGGACGCCCCGATCGTCGTACCGGAGGCGGAACCCCTGCTTCCGGAGGCGGAGCCCGTACTGGCCGCGACGGTCGTTCCGGAAGAGTCGGTCGTACCGGACGAGCAGTTCGTGCCGGACGTCCCGATGGCGCCGGAGGCTCAGTTCGCCCCCGAGGCCTACGAGGAGGCCGCCACGCACATGGCCCCGCAGGCCGTCCCCGAGAGCGACCCGCAGATGGTGGACCCCGGCGCGCAGGTCGAGGCTCCGGGTGTCCCCGTAGGGGAGTTCCCGGCCCCGCCCGCCGAGGAGGAGCCCCCGGTTGCCCAGCTCGCGGACCCGGCGTCCCAACTGGCGGACACGGCTGCCCAGGTGACCGAGGCCGCCACGCTCGCGGAACCCCTGTACGAGGCAGTACCGGCGGAGGCGTTTGCCCCGGAACCCGTTGTCGCCGCAACCCCCGTCGCCGAGCAGTACGCGCAGCCCGCCGAGGAACCCGCCCTGTTCGCCGAGCCGGCCGACCAGACCCACCTGCCGGCCGAGCAGCCGTTCGCCGAGCCGTTCGTCGAGCAGGTCGGCGAGTTCGTCCCGGTGGACGGCGCGGTGCTCCCCGCCCCGTACCTGGCCCCGACGCCCCCGCACGCGCTCGTCCTTCCCCCGGAGGAGGAACCCGTGCCCGCACCGGCGCTCACCCTCCGGACTCCGCAACCGGAGCCGGAAGCGGCGGAAACCGAGGACCCGGCCCTGCAGGAGGAGGAAGCGACCCCCGAACCAGTGGCTGCGGCCCTGGCCGAGGAGCCCGAACCCGCCCTCGCCCCCAACCCTGACGTCGTGGAGATGGCACAGCAGGCGGAGGACCTGGACACGAGGGCCGCCGACCAGGACGACCAGGAAGGGAGCGAAGGGAGCGAAGAGAGCACGGCGCCGTTGGAAGACGTACGACAGTCCACCGGCCCCGCCGCCCCCGGTTACGACGACGTCGAGCGCGAGGCCGTGCTCAGGGTGATGCGTGAGCGCCGGGACATCCGCAACGGCTTCCGCAGCGACCCGATCCCGCACGACGTACTGCTGCGCGTGCTGGAGGCGGCCCATACGGCACCGTCCGTCGGCCACTCGCAGCCCTGGGACTTCGTCGTGATCCGCTCGGCGGAGACACGCGGCACGATGCACGAACTGGCCGCGCGACAGCGGGAGGCGTACGCCAGGTCGCTGCCCAAGGGCCGGGCGAAGCAGTTCAAGGAACTGAAGATCGAGGCCATCCTCGACACCCCGGTGAACATCGTCGTGACCGCCGACCCGACCCGCGGCGGTCGTCACACCCTCGGCCGGCACACCCAGCCGCAGATGGCCCCCTACTCCTCCGCGCTCGCGGTCGAGAACCTGTGGCTCGCCGCCCGCGCGGAGGGCCTCGGTGTCGGCTGGGTCAGCTTCTTCGACGAGCGCGAGATGGTCCGGGCGCTTGGCCTGCCCGAGCACCTGGAGGTCGTGGCATACCTGTGCGTCGGCTACGTCGACGAGTTCCCGGAGGAGCCCGAGCTGATGCAGGCGGGCTGGTCCAAGCGCCGCCCGCTGTCATGGGTCGTGCACGAGGAGACGTATGGCCGTCGGGCGCTGCCCGGTGAGGAGCCGCACGACCTGCTCGCCGAGACCGTCGCCAACATCCGCCCGCTGGACGCCAAGGCGCTCGGCGAGGCGTGGGAGCGCCAGAAGCGCATGACGAAGCCGGCGGGCGCGCTCGGCATGCTGGAGATCATCTCCGCGCAGCTGTCGGGGCTGTCCCGGATGTGCCCGCCCCCGATCCCTGAACCCGCCGCGGTCGCGATCTTCGCGGGCGACCACGGAGTGCACGCCCAGGGAGTCACCCCCTGGCCGCAGGAGGTGACGGCCCAGATGGTCGCCAACTTCCTCGGTGGCGGCGCGGTCTGCAACGCCTTCGCGAACCAGGTGGGCGCCGAGGTCTGCGTCATCGACGTGGGCGTCGCCTCGGACCTGCCCGCCACCCCCGGTCTGCTGCCGCGCAAGATCCGCGCGGGCACGTCCGACATGACGACCGGCCCCGCGATGACCCGTGAGGAGGCCAAGGCGGCCATCGAGGTGGGCATCGAGACGGCCCGCGACCTGGTGGCGGCCGGCAACAAGGCCCTGCTCACGGGCGAGATGGGCATCGCGAACACCACGGCGTCGGCGGCCCTGATCTCGGTCTTCACGGACACGGACCCCGCCGAGGTCACCGGCCGGGGCACCGGCATCAACGACGAGACCCTCGCCCGCAAGACCGAGGTCGTCCGCCGTGCCATCGACTTCCACCAGCCGGACCCGACCGACCCGATCGGCGTCCTGGCGGCGATCGGCGGCTTCGAACACGCAGCCATCGTCGGCCTGCTCCTCGGCGGCGCCTCACTCCGTACGCCGGTGATCCTGGACGGCGTCAGCGCCGGCGCCGCTGCCCTGGTGGCCCGCGCGATCGCCCCCGAGGTCCTGGCCGCGTGCATCGCGGGCCACCGCAGCGCGGAACCGGGCCATGTGGCGGCCCTGAACAAGCTGGGCCTGCGCCCCCTGATCGACCTGGACCTCCGCCTGGGCGAGGGCACGGGCGCGCTACTGGCCCTCCCGATGGTCCAGAGCACGGCGAGGGCGATGCACGAGGTGGCGACGTTCGACTCGGCGGGAGTGACGGAGAAGTAGCCGCACGCGGGCCCGCCGGCATCGGGAAGGGGCGGGCCCGGAGGAAGAAGAACTCCCACCCGCACCGTAAAATGCGCACGTCAGGAACCGTGCCCGAGACAAAGACACAGGGCTCCGATCAGAACCGCCGCACGAGGGAGCCGCACCCCCATGGCCGAACACCCCGCCTACCCCGTAGGCCTCCGCCTCACCGGCCGCCGAGTGGTGGTCCTGGGCGCCGGGCAGGTCGCCCAGCGCCGCCTGCCCGCCCTCATCGCTGCGGGCGCGGACATCCTCCTCGTATCGCCGGAGGCAACCCCCTCGGTGGAGGCGATGGCGGACGCGGGCGAACTCGCCTGGGAGCGCCGCCCCTACGCGGACGGTGACCTGGCGGACGCCTGGTACGCCCTGATCGCGACCAGCGACGCGCAGGCCAACGCCCAGGCCTCCGCCGAGGGCGAACGCCACCGCGTCTGGTGCGTCCGCTCCGACGACGCCGACGCGGCGACGGCCTGGACACCGGCCACCGGCCACAGCGAGGGCGTCACGGTCGCCGTCCTCACCACGGACGTCAAGGGGCGCGACCCCCGCCACACCGCCGCCATCCGTGACGCGGTCGTCGAGGGCCTGCGCGACGGCACGCTCGTCGCGCCCCACCACCGCACCCGCGCCCCCGGTGTCGCCCTGGTCGGCGGCGGCCCCGGCGACCCGGACCTGATCACGGTCCGGGGCCGCCGCCTGCTCGCCGAGGCGGACGTGGTGATCGCGGACCGGCTCGGCCCGCGCGACCTCCTCGCCGAACTGCCCCCGCACGTCGAGGTGATCGACGCCGCGAAGATCCCGTACGGCCGTTACATGGCCCAGGAGGCCATCAACAACGCGCTGATCGAACACGCGAAGCTGGGCAAGCGGGTCGTACGGCTGAAGGGCGGCGACCCGTACGTCTACGGCCGCGGCATGGAGGAGGTCCAGGCGCTGGCCGAGGCGGGCATCGCCTGCACGGTCGTCCCCGGTGTCTCCAGCTCGATCTCGGTCCCGGGCGCCGCCGGTATCCCGGTCACGCACCGCGGGGTCGCCCACGAGTTCACGGTGGTCAGCGGCCATGTCGCCCCCGACGACGAACGCTCCCTCGTCGACTGGCCGTCCCTCGCGAAGCTGACCGGCACGCTGGTCGTCCTCATGGGCGTCGACAAGATCGGCCGGATCGCGGAGACCCTGGTCGCGCACGGCAAGTCCGCGGACACGCCGGTCGCCCTGATCCAGGAGGGCACGACAGCGGCCCAGCGCCGCGTCGACGCGACCCTCGCGACGGTCGCGGAGACGGTCCGTACGCAGGACGTGAAGCCCCCCGCGGTGATCGTGATCGGCGCCGTCGTGAACGTAGGCCCGGAGGCATCGGTGTAACCCCGGGTAACACAATCCGTTCCCAACCGTTGGCACCGCACCCAGGACAAGGCAGTATCACCCCTGTGGCCGATCTCATCACCGTCGAGGACCCCGACGACCCGCGCCTGCACGACTACACGGGCCTGACCGACGTCGAACTGCGCCGCAAACGCGAGCCCGCTGAAGGCCTTTTCATCGCCGAGGGCGAAAAGGTCATCAGACGGGCCAAGGACGCCGGTTACGAGATGCGCTCGATGCTTCTGTCCGCGAAGTGGGTCGACGTCATGCGCGACGTCATCGACGAACTCCCGGCCCCGGTGTACGCGGTCAGCCCGGAGCTCGCCGAACGCGTCACCGGCTACCACGTGCACCGTGGCGCCCTCGCCTCCATGCAGCGCAAACCGCTCCCGACGGCGGACGAACTCCTGCAGACCGCACGCCGGGTGGTGGTCATGGAGTCGGTCAACGACCACACCAACATCGGCGCGATCTTCCGAAGCGCCGCCGCCCTCGGCATGGACGCGGTCCTGCTCTCCCCGGACTGCGCGGACCCCCTGTACCGACGCAGCGTCAAGGTCTCGATGGGCGCGGTCTTCTCCGTCCCGTACGCCCGTCTGGACACCTGGCCCAAGAGCCTGGACTCGGTCCGCGAGGCGGGTTTCACGCTCCTGGCCCTCACCCCGGACGAGAAGGCCAAGACCCTCGACGAGACAGCCCCGCACAAGATGCACCGCGTCGCCCTGATGCTCGGCGCGGAGGGCGACGGCCTCTCCACCCAGGCCCTGGTGGCAGCCGACGAATGGGTCCGCATCCCGATGGCCCACGGCGTCGACTCCCTCAACGTGGGCGCGGCGGCTGCGGTCGCCTTCTACGCGGTGGCGACGGGCCGGCCCACCCCTGGGCCGAGTTAGCCGGGTGGGCCGACGGGCAGGGCTCCGAATCCGAAGCCCCGGTGGACGTCAGTCGGAGTTCGCGTCCGAGCTGGACCGGGGCGGAGCGGATACCAACGGCCCCCCGGCACCACCGGGTTTGTCGTCCGGCCGCACCTGCACCTGCCGCTGCTGCCCGCCTCCGCCACGGCCGCTGTCGTCCCCGAGCCCACGGCTGGGCCCCTGGCACCCCTGAGCCGCCGCGATCCCCAGGGCCACCAACAGAGTCACCACGACGAACACGAACAGCCGCTGGCGCAGCAGCCGCGGATTGGCGGGCCGCCGCCCGGTCCCCGTGCCACGCGGCGCCGGACGCCCGGTGCCACTGCGCGGACCGGGACGGTTCGTGTTCCGCGCCCCGGGAACCGGCCGTGCCCCGGAACGCGACGACGCGGTACCACCGCGCGAGGCCCCGCCACCCCGCGACGGACTGTCCCCCCGCGAAGCACCGCCGCCACCCCGTGACGGCACGCCGCCGCGCGACCCGGATGCCCCTGAGGCCGGCCCCTGCGGACGTCGCTGGGACTGTGACGGGGAAGGGGACTGCGAGTGGTGCTGGGTCTGGGAGTGATAGGGCGGCCGCTGGTCCGGATAGCTCTCGGTGAGCCGCCCCGTCGGCCGCTCCGCCTCGGCCGCACGCGGCCCGGGCGGCCGTGAGTCCGCCATGCCCTGTGCCTCGCGCGCCGCGATCTCCTTGAGCCGCAGCGACAGTTGGAGCGTGCTGGGCCGCTCCTCCGGATCCTTCGCCAGACACGCCCGTACGAGGGGTGCCAGCGCGTCCGGAACGCCCTGCAGGTGGGCCTCTTCATGCACCACCCGATACAGCATCACCTCGGAACTGCCGTGCCCGAAGGGCGAGTCGGCCATCGAGG
This sequence comes from Streptomyces sp. SID12501, assembly GCF_010550245.1. Taxonomy (GTDB): domain Bacteria; phylum Actinomycetota; class Actinomycetes; order Streptomycetales; family Streptomycetaceae; genus Streptomyces. The sequence continues at coordinate 191,630 of NZ_JAAGLU010000011.1, read as the reverse complement.
CGTACGCGAGGGTGGCGCCGAGCGAGAACACGTCCGTGGCCGGTGTGACCGCCGCGCCGCGCACCTGTTCGGGTGCGAGGAAGCCGGGCGAGCCGACCGCCGTACCGACATGGGTGAGTGTTGAGGCCCCGGTCGCCCAGGCGATGCCGAAGTCGATGATCCGCGGCCCCTTCGGGGACAGCAGGATGTTGGACGGCTTCAGGTCCCGGTGCACGACACCGGCCTCGTGCACCGCGACCAGCCCCTCGGCGAGGGCGGCGCCGATGGAGGCGACGTCGGCTGCGGTGAGCGATCCCTCGTCGACGACCTTGTCGTGCAGGGAGGGCCCGGGCACGTACTGCGTGGCGAACCACGGCCGTTCCGCGTCCAGATCCGCGGCGACGAGCCGCGCCGTGCACCCGCCCCTGATCCGCCGGGCCGCCGAGACCTCGCGCGCGAACCGGGAACGGAACTCTTGATCCTCCGCCAGATCGGGCCGGATCACCTTCAGCGCGACCCGCTGCCCCCGCTTGTCGGAGCCCAGGTAGACGACGCCCATCCCGCCCGCGCCGAGCCGTCTGTGAAGCCTGAACGAGCCGACGACGCGCGGGTCCTCGCGCCTCAGGCGCATCATCGCCATGTTCATCCCCGCTGCCCGGTCCGTTTGACGAGCGACAGCTTACGTTTCCATGGCCGGGTGCGCGCAGAGGCCGCGCCCTCTCGTCCCGATGGATTGTCAGTGCCGGGTGGGAGACTTGAAAGGTGGTCAGGGAACGCGCGAACAGGGCGGCTTGACGGCGCGTGTGATCCCAACCACCCGTCGCAGAAGGGGGATTGGACCCGTGGAGGGTGACCGCGTGGAGATAGTGGTGGATGCCGGGGACACGACACGTACATATGAGGTGGTGGCCAGCAGGGCGGGCCGCAGGGTGGAGACGGCGGTACGCCGAGGTGTCGTGGAAGTGAGCGAAGTCACCAGGAACGGAACAGTTGTCCGCACTGCCCGCTTCATGGCGAACCGTGTCCTGGCGCTGGTCGAGCAGCCCGTGCCGAGGGAGGACAGCTCGGAACACTAGGGACACACCGGGCGCCCCTTCCGGGAAGACCCTGAGACCTGGGACCCCGTCTCCACCCAGGGGAGTACTCCGCAGGTCACAGGTCATCCTCCGGGAGGCCCGGCAATCGGTACGAGGGCATGACGACCGGTACGCGTCGGCAGCCTAGATTTGAGGTCAAGCGGCGGGTGGCAGCACTCGTCCCCCGAGGTCAGACACCCGCCGCTGCCAACCAACAGAAGAACGGTCAGGAGAGGGACCAATGGCCCACACGGCATCGCGGACGGCGCTCCGCACACAGGGACGCAAGGCGTACATCGCCGCGTTCCGTCCGCGCCGACAGGGCCAACGCCACCCGTTGGTGGCGACGGCCATGGTCCTCCCCCTGGCAGCCCTGCTCGTGGTCGTCTTCGGCGGCTGGGAAGCAGTGGTCACACAAGCGTCGTCCGTGGGAGTGATGCTGGGGCGCTGAGCGGCGACCCCAGGCCCGGAAGAGCGGTCCGGGCGGGGACATCCACCCATGAAACCCCGTGGGGACGGGGGTGCGGCGGACGGCAAAAAATGCCCGCGCAGCTGGGGAGCTGCGCGGGCATTGCCTTGCCCTTCTCAGCCCTGGCCCAGGCATATCAGCCTGTCCGGCGTTTGAGGACGAGGCCGTTCAGGCCGAAGGGGGTCCGGGGCGCAGCCCCCGGCGGGGTCGAAGGGGCGGAGCCCCTGGGGACGGGACGGGTAGGGGCGGCGGGGGCGAAACACCCACCGCAACCGGCCCGTACCCTCGCGACCAGACCCACCCACGCTTCAGGGAGCCCCGTGACCGCCACCCCCTTGCTCTCCGACCTCACCACCCGAGCCAAGGCCAAGGCCCACTCACGCAGCCACCCCCGCCCCTGCCCTTGCGGCGCAGCCACCCTCACCGACCGCCCCGACGGCACCGTCGTCCGCCACGCGGACACCGTCGCGAAAGCACATGCCCCGGACACCGCCCCCATCGAACTCGCCGCCCGCCTCACCCTCGCCGCCCGCCTCCCCGGCGTACTCCTGCCCCCGCTCAGCCCGACGCCCGTCGACCTGCACGGCAGACTCGTGACGTTCTGGCCGTACGGCGACCCGGTCGACCCGGAGGACCCGGACGCGGCCCCCTGGGAAGAGGCCGCCACCCTCCTCGCCCGCCTCCACCGGACCCCCGCCCCGCCCGGCCTGCCGCCCATGCGTGGCCCGGCCAAGGCGGCCCGCGCCATCGCCCGCCTCCGGGCCACCACCCCGCAGCCGGCCACCGAGCCCGTCCTGCGCGCCTGGGCGAGCCTCCCGGCCTGGGCCAGAGCCGAGGCCCCCGCCCCCGACCTCCCCGGCCGAGGAGCCCCCACGACCCTCTGCCACGGCGACCTCCACCTCGGCCAGCTCGTGCGCCACCCCACCCCGGACGGGCCCTGGCTGCTCATCGACGTGGACGACCTCGGCGTAGGTGCCCCCGCCTGGGACCTGGCCCGCCCGGCCGCCTGGTACGCCTGCGGACTGCTCCCGCCCGACGAGTGGACCCGCTTCCTGACCGCCTACCGCACAGCGGGCGGCCCGGCGGTCCCCGCCGACGGTGACCCCTGGCCGGCCCTGGACATCGCCGCCCGCGCCCTCACCGTGCAGACGGCCGCCCTGGCGATCGTCAAGGCGACGGCGGCGGACCGCCCGCTGGACGACGTACAGCAGGCCGTGGTCGACGCCTGTGCCCGAATGGGTTCGGTACCACCCGAGTTGGCCCACGAAAACACGAAGTAGGGTGCAACCGACCGGAGCCGGACCGAGTCTGTCCTGGCGAGAAGCAAAACCGGATCAAGAAGCAGTATCTGATCAAGAAGCAGTACCGACGGCGAGGAGTTGAGCCGAGCATGCAGTGTCCGAAGTGCCATGCGCCGATGCACACGTACAACCGCAACGGAGTCCAGATCGAGCAGTGCAGCGGTTGCCGGGGGATCTTCCTCGACTACGGCGAGCTGGAGGCGCTGACCCGCGTGGAGACCCAGTGGGCGGGGCCCGCCGCGCCGCCGCCCCAGGCCCCGCAGGCCTACCCGTCCGCTCCCGCCCCCGCCTGGGGTGCCCCGCAGGGCGGCCACTACGGCGGCCATGGCGGTCACCACGGCAACAAGCGCCACAAGAGCTTCGGCCACATGCTGTTCTCCAGCTGACCGGAACGACTGGCCAGAACAACTGGCTTGAACCACGAAGAAGCCCCCGGCCGTACGAGACGGCCGGGGGCTTCTTCGGTGTGTGGACGATACTGGGATTGAACCAGTGACCTCTTCCGTGTCAGGGAAGCGCTCTCCCGCTGAGCTAATCGTCCTCGGGGCCACGACCCGAAGGCCGTGGTTCGTGCTTACCGCGTGCGCGATACTGGGATTGAACCAGTGACCTCTTCCGTGTCAGGGAAGCGCTCTCCCGCTGAGCTAATCGCGCGGGGACCCTTGCGGATCAAGGTCCTTGCGGACCAGTGGACGATACTGGGATTGAACCAGTGACCTCTTCCGTGTCAGGGAAGCGCTCTCCCGCTGAGCTAATCGTCCTTGGAGGTGGAGACGGGATTTGAACCCGTGTAGACGGCTTTGCAGGCCGTTGCCTCGCCTCTCGGCCACTCCACCAGGAGTGCGGGGGTTCGGGAAGATCCCCCTCTTCCTGCGAGCGGACGACCAGGTTCGAACTGGCGACCTCAACCTTGGCAAGGTTGCGCTCTACCAACTGAGCTACGTCCGCATATCGTTTCGGTGCGCTCTCGCGACCCGGCGACGAGTTGAACTCTAGCGGATTCCGGTGCCAGCACAAAAACGCGTTTGTGCAGCGTGCTGCGCTGTGCCCGCTCGAAGCAATGGTCAGGGCACCCGCAGGACACCCGCCATAGACTCGGCGGTGTGTCCGATCTCGCTCCTCTCGCCCGCTTCGGCGGTCTCGTCGCCACCGGTCTCCTCGATGTCACCAGCGATCCCGCTGCCCTCGACTCCACCGGTTTCTGGGCAGTGTCGGCGGACTACGGCGGCCGTCTGACCTGCGCCCGCTTCCGGGACGTACGAGCGGAACCGGTGCCCGCGCCGAAGCCGGGACCGGGGGAGTGGCGGGGTCCGGCCGCCGGTGACTGGACGTCATCCCTCGACCGCGCCGCGTACACGGCGGGGGTGCGCCGGATCCGGGAGCACATCGCGACCGGCGAGGTCTATCAGGCGAACCTCTGCCGGGTACTGTCCGCGCCCGTCGCGCCCGGCGCGGATGTGGACGCACTGACCTCACTGCTGGCGTACGGCAACCCGGCACCGTATGCAGGAACGATCCGCCTGCCCGCGCAGGGCGTCGAGATCGCCACCGCGTCCCCCGAACTCTTCCTCCGCCGCGCCGGCCGAACCGTCGAATCGGGCCCGATCAAGGGCACCGGACGCACCGAGGCGGACCTCCTGGAGAAGGACTACGCCGAGAACGTGATGATCGTGGACCTGGTCCGCAACGACATCGGGCGTGTCTGCGCGACGGGTTCGGTGACCGTCCCCGAACTGTGCGTCGTCGAGAAGCACCCGGGGCTGGTCCATCTCGTGTCGACGGTACGGGGCGAGCTGCGCCCGCACACCGGCTGGCCTGAACTGCTGGCGGCGGCCTTTCCGCCCGGCTCGGTCACCGGCGCGCCCAAGTCGAGCGCCCTGCGGATCATCGACGCCCTGGAGACGGCACCCCGGGGGCCGTACTGCGGAGGCATCGGCTGGGTCGACGCGGACCGGGGCACGGGCGAACTGGCGGTCGGTATCCGCACGTTCTGGATCGACCGGGCCGAGGGCATGCTGCGCTTCGGCACCGGAGCGGGCATCACCTGGGGTTCGGACCCCGAGGCGGAGTGGCGGGAGACCGAGCTCAAGGCTTCCCGGCTGCTCGCGGTAGCGTCGGGGGCGTATGCGGCCAGTGGAGAGGGATCGTTGACGTGAAGCTATGGCTCGACGGCGGGTTGCAGGACATCGAGACCGCCCGTGTCTCCGTGTTCGACCACGGACTGACCGTGGGCGACGGCATTTTCGAGACGGTGAAGGCCGTCGAGAGCCGGCCGTTCGCGCTCACCCGGCACCTGGACAGGCTGACCCGCTCGGCCCGCGGCCTCGGCCTGCCCGACCCCGACCTCGACGAGGTCCGCCGCGCCTGTACGGCCGTACTCGACGCCAATCCGATGCCACTGGGCCGCCTGCGCATCACGTACACCGGCGGTCACGGCCCCCTCGGCTCCGACCGCGGGGAGCACGGCCCGACCCTGGTCGTCGCCGTCGGTGAGTCCGCCCGGTGGCCCGACTCGACCGCAGTGATCACGGTCCCCTGGACGCGCAACGAACGCGGCGCCGTCACCGGCCTGAAGACCACGTCGTACGCCGAGAACGTCGTCGCTCTCGCCAGGGCGCGCGAACAGGGCTCGTCCGAGGCGCTGTTCGGCAACACGGTCGGCCGGCTGTGCGAGGGGACGGGGTCGAACGTCTTCGTCGTCCTGGACGGCGAGATCCACACCCCGCCGCTCGCCTCCGGCTGCCTCGCCGGTGTCACGCGTGCCCTCGTCGTCGAGTGGACGGGCGCCAAGGAGACCGACCTGCCGCTCGCCGTCCTCGAAGACGCCGACGAGATCTTCCTGACGTCCACCCTGAGGGACGTGCAGGCCGTGCGGCGCGTCGACGACCGCCAACTCCCGGACGCACCGGGCCCGGTGACGGCCAAGGCGATGCGGGTCTTCGACGAGCGGGCCGCGGACGACCTCGACCCCTGATCGACGGGGAGGCTTGGGGAAAGCCGCATGTAAAGAAGCTGACACCGGACTCCGCAGCGGGTAGAACACCCCTGATGACCACCACCCTGCGGCCGACCGAGCCGCTGCAGCGCGAGGCCGACGGGGGGTGTTCACGCCGCTACCAGGTGTGCGTGAACAGCCGTCCCGCCGGCTCGATCCACCTCGCCACCAACCCCACCTTCGGCGACTCGGTGGCGAAGATCCTGGATCTCCACATCGACGAACGCGACCGACGGCGCGGCCGGGCCACAGTGGCCGCGCTCGCCGCGGAGGAGGTGGCGCGCGGCTGGGGATGCCGGCGCCTCGAGGTGGCCGTCCCGGGCGACGCACCGGCGGCCCTGCGGCTCGCGACCGCGCTCGGCTACGTGCTGCGCAACCGCCACATGGAAAAGGCGCTCGGCGCCGGCCCGCCCGAACTGCCCGCCGGTAGCCGCGGTCGGCCCATGACACAGGCCGAGTTCGTGGTGTGGGACGCGGCGGGCCGGCTGAGCTACGCGCAGAGCTGGATCGAGCGGGGCATGCCGCCGGCGGAGGCACACGCCAAGGCGGCACGGGACCACGAGCAACTGCTGCCGCGGGGCGTGGCCAGCGAGGGCATGACACTCAGCGTCCTGGAACACGAGGGCACCCGGGTCGGCACCCTGTGGCTGGGCTCCCGCGAGAACGTGAGCTTCGTCTACGACGTCTTGATCGACGAAGACCACCGGGGCAGAGGTCACGGCCGCACCCTCATGCTCCTGGCGGAGGCCCAGTCGATCGCCGGCGGCCGGCCGGACATCTTCCTGAACGTCTTCGCGGGCAACAGCCCGGCGGAACGCCTCTACGAGTCGTTGGGGTACGCGACGGTGACCCACCACATGTACAAGGACCTGCTGTAGGCCCACGGTCGCCCACCTCCGGGCGTGGGCAGCGTCAGGCGTCCTGCCCGGCCAGCAGGCGGTCCACGATCCCCTCGATCCGCTCCCGCAGCCCTTCCTGGCTCTTGCCGCCGTCGAGAAGCTCACCTGCGATGACGTACGTCGGTGTGCCGGTCACGCCGATGGCCTTGCCCTCGGCCTGGTCGGCGTCGACGATCAGGATGTGCCGGCCGTCGATCAGCGCGGTGTCGAACTCCTCGGCATCCAGGCCGAGTTCACCGGCCACCGCGACCAGGAAGGGTTCGCCCTTACGGTCCAGCTCCTCGACCCGGCCGAGCACGGCCTCGACGTACGGCCACGCCTGCCCCTGCTCCGCCGCCTCCTCGGCGGCCTGCGCGGCGGCGAAGGCGTGCTTGTGCCGCTCCAGCGGGAAGTGCCGCAGCCGCAGCTCCAGCCGGTCGCCGTAGCGGGCACGCAGCGCGCGTACGTCGTCCAGGGCGGTGTGGCAGTCCGGGCACTGGAGCTCGCACCAGATGTCCAGGACGGGGACGGAGGCCGGGGCAGGAGTGCCGGTGGGCGCGGGGGATGAGTCGCTCATGGACACCAGTTTCCCAGCCGCGGCCGGGTCCGTCGTACGAGGGGCACAGGGACCTGTGGAGGAGCCGACCCGGAGATGTCCCTGATGTCGGGCCGGAGCATGGCATCCGGAGGACCGGGAGGTGCAGGATGGAAGGGACGAAGCGCACCCTGCGCGACCGAACCCTGCCTGGAGGACCGGATGATTGCCGAGACCGTCTGTTCCGCCGTCTCCGCGGCCGGCCTGGGCATCGCGGTGGTCACGGCGTACCGCAAGCGTTTTCTCGCGGCTGCCCGTATCGCCGCGTACTCGCTGGTTCCCGTCGGCCTGGTGATGACCGGCGTGGTCGGTTGGGCGGCCGACACCGCCTTCAGCCCCTCCGCCTGGGCGGGCTTCGGCGTGCTCGGCGGCGCCTGGCTGCTCTTCACGACCACCCGCGCGGTGGAGCGGCGAAGGGGCGGCATCCGGCAGGAGCACGGAGAGATACAGGCCGCGCGGCGCGAGGCGGTGGCTCCGGCGGCCTCCGCGCCCTCGTTGGGGCAGGAGCGGGGCAAGGCCTCCCGCCCGGCGGCCCGGCCCGCGGCCAAGCCGCGCGGTGGTGGTGCCGGGGACGACTTCAGTGACCTTGAGGCGATCCTGAAGAAGCACGGGATATGAAGAATTGCCGCGTATGACGGGGTACGACAGGTGACGTACTGAAACGACACAAACGGCCGGGAGGCGACGGAGGCCGCTCGGAAGCGATCATGACTCGCTGCGGACATTGCGGAATTCGGCGAACTACCGCGCATTCCGGGCGTGTTGATCGCGTAGAGGGTGTCGGCTGCGTCATCATCGCGGCGAGATGCTGGACACAACACAGAGCGAGGCCGTGCCGCCGAAGGACGAGCCGCGCGGGTGCCTCTTCGCCCTTTCCCAGCCACCGCTGATGATCTTCCTTGCGGTGATCGGGTGTCTGCTGCTCATGGCTTCGTTGCATGATCTGCTGTTGCTATGAGCTGTACACGCCAGTCCCCGGCGCCACCCGCCGGGGGCTGCGTCAGCACCTGGGTCAGGTCTCCTGCCCGTCCGCTCTCCCTCTCGTCAGCCCGCCGACTCCTTGCGGCGCGCCCGGTAGGCCGCCACGTGGAGCCGGTTTCCGCAGGTCCGGCTGTCGCAGTAGCGCCGCGACCGGTTGCGGGAGACGTCGACGAAGGCGTGCCGGCAGTCCGGGGCCTCGCAGCGCCGCAACCGTTCCTGTTCGCCGGCGACCACGAAGAACGCGAGCGCCATTCCGCAGTCGGCGGCGAGGTGGTCGGCGATGGACGCGCCGGGGGCGAAGTAGTGCACGTGCCAGTCGTAGCCGTCGTGGTCGGTGAGCCGGGGCGTGGTGCCCGCGGCGGCGACCAGCTCGTTGATGACAGCGGCGGCGGTCCGGGCCTCCTGGGTCGCGAACACCCCGGCGAACCGTCCGCGGATCCTGCGCACGGCGGCGAGATCGAACTCCGACAGCACACCGATGTCACTGATGTTGTGGTTTCGTACGAAATCTTCGAGCGCGTCGACATCGGGCAGCCCGTCCGCCGAGTCGTCCTCCGGCGCGGTGTTCACCAGATCGACCACGGTGTCGAGGGCGCACCGGGTGTCGTGGGTGATCAGCACGTTGCTCTCCCTGGCCTGCCTGGGCGGTCGGGCGGGCGCCCGCCGCCGATGCTGGCCGATGGTAGTGGCTCACAGCGACGGAGGTGGGCGCCGACGGCCGGCGAGGGTGGGGGCAGTGGCCCGGGAAGGACATGCGGACGCACCGCCGCCGCCCCGCGGGAACCCGCGGGGCGGCGGCGGTGTGCATATGCGGTTGTCACCCGAGCCGTCTCCCCGAGTGGACGGCGCCGGGCGGCTCAGTGGGGGACCCTCGTCCTAGCTTTCCGCCAGGATGTGTGACAGTTCCTGGTCGAGATCGAAGTGGCGGTGTTCCGTGCCGGGTGGCACGGCGGCGTCCGTTCGCTTCAGAAAGGACTCCAGGGCTCGTGCGGGGGCTTCGAGCAGGGCCTCGCCCTCTGGGGAGCTGAGGGCGATGCAGACAACACCCTGACCGTGGCTCCGGGACGGCCAGACTCGGACGTCACCGGTGCCGGTGGGCCGGTGGAGGCCCTCCGCGAGCAGGTCGCGGGCGAACACCCACTCGACGGTTTCCTCGGCTCCGGTGTGGAAGGTGGCGTGCACGGCGTAGGGATCGGCCGTGTCATACCGCAGTCCTGCGGGAACGGGCAGTGAGGACTCGCTCGACACAACGAGGCGCAGGTGCAGCTCGCAGCTGACCGTGGTGTTCATAAGCGCCAAGGCCTTTCGCTCAGTGTGCGCTCGGGGATTCGCACGTCGGCGAAATCGACATGCCACCTACGGTGCCGTTGTAAACCCCTCTGAGTGTTTTGCGTGCCTTTACGTAACTCTTCCGGCCGAGGTCCGGTTCGTCGGCTTCGACCATTCCGGTGACCGGTTTCTGTCCGGTAGGGTTTGGCTGTATGAATACGGGGAGTGACAAGCCGGTCGAGGCTGTCGTGACACCAGATGAGGCCGGGGCCGGTGAGGCCGCGGGTGAGCGTGAGCTCGGGTCGAGAGCGCCGGAATTCATCAAGGCGCGCCGCATGCTGCATGTGAGCTGGCAGGTCTGCGTCTTCGTCGTGGGCCTCGCGGTGGTGGGCGCCGGCATCGTGATGCTGCCGCTGCCCGGGCCCGGCTGGCTGGTGATCTTCGGCGGTATGGCGATCTGGGCGACCGAGTTCGTCTGGGCCCAGTTGGTACTGCGCTGGACGAAGCGCAAGGTCACCGAGGCGACACAGCGCGCACTCGATCCCAGGGTGCGCCGCCGCAACATCATTCTGACGACGGTCGGCCTGGTGATCGTGTCGGTCCTCGTCGGGATCTACGTGTGGAAGTTCGGGCTGGAAATGCCCTGGAAGATCAAGGATCAGTGATCCGGCGCATGTCCGGGGCACCCCCTGACATGGGGTAATGTTCTCCCTGCGTCCGGGCGATTAGCTCAGTGGGAGAGCGCTTCGTTCACACCGAAGAGGTCACTGGTTCGAACCCAGTATCGCCCACCGGATCGAGTACGGCCCGTATCCACGGAAACGTGGACACGGGCCGTATTTGTCGTTCGGTGTCGCCTGTTCGGCGCAGACCGGTCGAGCCCTGTACGACCCGGCCCGGCGACTCCGCCCCGTATACCCTCGCGGCCCTCCCGCATGTTCCCCGGGGCCGCGTCGCGAGACCCCGCGGAACCGCCGTGAGCCTTCCGGCGAGTGCCCTCCCGTTGCCGTCGATCCCGGCATCGTCCTGTTCGAGCGCACACCCTGCCCGGCGTCAACTTTCCATCCAGCAGGCGCATTCCGGCCCCGTTCCAAATAAACACCGGCGGCCCGCCGATGTTCGACCAGCCGACCCCAGGCGCCTCACCTGCAACGTCAACCTCCTTTCTGGAGGCCCGAGTCGACCTGCGCACCGCCCACGCCCAGCCCGCTCACAGAAAAATCCTGTCCGAATCATTGACGCATTCCGAGGCCCTCCGTAGCTTGTGCCAGCAAGCGCTTACTTGAAACGATTCACGCAGGCGCCAACGACGTCGCGGGGAGGGCCCTACTGTGCCTAAGAACGGGAATGTTGAGAGGCGAACCATCCTCAAGGCGGCCGGAGCCTCGGCGGCCGCGCTGGGGCTGGCGACGACGACCGGATGTGGTGGTGACAGCGCCGCCGGGGACGGTTCGGTGACGCTCCGTTATGCGTGGTGGGGTGGCGAACCGCGCACCATCGCCATCAAGAAGTCGATCGCGCTCTTCGAGAAGAAGTACCCGAAGATCAAGATCAAGCCGGAATTCACCGACTACGCGGCGTTCTGGGAGAAGTTCCAGACGCAGGCCTCCGGTGGTAATCCGCCGGACGTTTTCCAGAATGCTGTCGGCTTTTTGCGCAAGTACGACAAGCGCGGCGTTCTTTTGGATCTCAAGGCGCAGGCTGACGCCGGGAATCTGAGCCTGGAGAACTTCCGCAACGGCGTTCTGGCGAACGGTCAGGTCGACGGCAAGCAGCTCGGCATACCCGTCGGCGCCAACACCATGGCGCTCGTCATCGACCTCAAGGCCTTCGAGAAGGCGGGCGTGGAGGCGAAGTTCGGCTGGACCTGGGACGAGTACTTCGCCGCCCTCCAGACGATCCAGGACAAGCTGAAGATCGCCGGTGACACGGGCTATTTCGGCATCATGTACCTCTACGACCTGTACCTGCGCCAGAACGGCAAGGCCTTCTTCACCGACACCGGTCTCGGCTTCACCGAGGACGATGTGACGCAGTGGTGGGCGGACGGCTACAAGCGCGTGAAGTCCGGTCTGGTCGCCGACCCCAAGAAGATCGAGCAGGTCGCGCCCAAGTCCGGTCTGTCGGCGGGGCTCGCCGCGTCCGAATTCACCTGGGACAACTTCTCCATCCGTTACCAGGGCGAGGGAGAGTCCGACTACGGGCTCGCGCCGATCCCCACCACGGACGGCAAGGACACCGGCCAGTACCTCGGTTCGCTGATGCTCAGCGCCTTCTCCGGGACGAAGCACCCCAAGGAGGTCGCCCAGTTCATCAGCTTCATGGTCCACGACCCCGAGGTCGGCAAGATCATGGGCTACGACCGCGGCATCCTCGCCACGACCGAGCAGTACGACGCCTTCAAGCCGACCGACCCCAACAACAAGGGTGTCTCGGCCTACGAGGACGAGGTCGCCAAGGCCGGCGTGCTCGGGAAGATCACCCCGCACCCGTCCGGCGCGGACGTCGTCGAGTCGGCCTTCCTGCGTATCGGCGCCGAGATCGCCCAGGGCAAGACCAAGCCGGCCGACGGCGCGAAGGCGCTGTTCAGTGAGGCCAAGGCCGCGTTCGCGGGCTGAGGGGACGTACCACCATGACGCTCGTCAAAGAAGCGCCCGCGCGCCCGGCGCAGAAGCGGTCCGCCGCTCCTGTCGCCGGGCGGCGCGGGCGGCGCCGCGAGAACCTCGCCGGTTATCTCTTCATGTCGCCGTGGATCGCGGGGTTCCTGCTGCTCACGGCGGGGCCGATGATCGCGTCGCTCTACTACGCGTTCACCAGCTACAACCTGTTCACGCCGCCCAAGTGGGTGGGGCTGGACAACTTCACGACGATGTTCCAGGACCCGCGCTGGCAGAAGTCGGTCGAGGTCACGCTGAAGTACGTCGTCGTGGCCACCCCGCTGAAGCTGCTCCTCGCGCTCGGCGTGGCGCTGCTGCTCGCGCAGAGCCGACGTGGACAGGCCCTGTACCGGGCCGCGTTCTACCTGCCGTCGCTCATCGGCGCCAGTGTGTCCGTGGGCTTCGTCTGGCGGGCGCTGTTCTCCGACGACGCCGTCGTGGACCGTACGCAGAAGATCTTCGGGCTCGATGTCGGCGGCTGGATCGGCAACCCGGACTACGTCCTGTACGCCCTGGTGGCGCTGAGCATCTGGCAGTTCGGCGCGCCGATGGTCATCTTCCTGGCCGGGCTCAAGCAGGTGCCGCAGGAACTGTACGAGGCCGCCGAGATGGACGGAGCCGGTCCCTTCCGGCGGTTCTGGAACATCACGCTGCCGATGATCTCCCCGGTGCTGTTCTTCAACGTGCTGCTGGAGTCCATCCACGCGTTCCAGGTGTTCGGCTCCGCCTATGTCGTCTCCGACACCCGGTGCGGGCCTGCCGACGCCACCCTCGTCTACACCTGCTACCTCTACCAGAAGGGCTTCAAGGAGGCCCAGATGGGCTTCGCCTCCGCGATGGCCTGGACGCTGGTGATCGCGGTGGCGCTCGTCACGGCGGTCCTGTTCTGGTCGCAGAAGAAGTGGGTGCACTACGAGGAGGCCGCCAAGTGACCAGTGCCACCAGCCCTGTCGCACACGCCCCGCACGAGCGGCGGCGCGTCGGATCCCTCGTCTGGCACGGGGGAGCGCTCCTCGTGCTCGCGGTCGTTCTCTACCCGGTGATCTGGGTGCTCGGTGCCTCGTTCAAGCCGAGCAAGGACATCGTCGCCAGCCTCGACCTGCTGCCCACCAAGCCGGTCTGGGCCAACTTCTCCGGGCTCGCCGACGGCATCTCGGGCATCTCCATCGGCAGCTTCTTCAGCAACTCGCTGATGTACGCGGGCCTGGCCGTGGTCGGTGTGGTGATCTCCAGTTCGCTGACCGCGTACGCCTTCGCCAAGATCCGGTTCGCCGGACGGAACCTGCTGTTCACGCTGATGATCGGCACCCTGCTGCTGCCGTACCACGTGCTGCTCATCCCGCAGTACGTGCTGTTCCGCAACCTCGGTTACATCGACACGCTCGTGCCGCTCGTCGCGGGCAAGTTCCTCGCCACGGAGGCGTTCTTCGTCTTCCTGATGGTCCAGTTCATGCGCGGGCTGCCGCGCGAGCTGGACGAGGCCGCCAAGCTCGACGGGTGCGGACACCTGCGGACCTACTGGTCCATCGTGCTGCCGCTCAGCCGGCCCGCCATCATCACCAGCGCCATCTTCACGTTCATCAACGCGTGGAACGACTTCATGGGGCCGTTGATCTACCTCAACACCCCCTCCAAGTACACCGTTTCACTCGGCCTGATGATGTTCCGCGACCAGGAGGGCATCTCCAACTACGGCAGCATGATCGCCATGTCGCTGGTGGCGCTCGTGCCGGTCGTCGCCTTCTTCATGGCCTTCCAGCGCTATCTCATCGACGGTATGGCGACCTCCGGACTGAAGGGCTGAGGCGGCCACCATGGCCCAAACACGTGTGAAGGCCCGCTCCCCGCACAGGGAGCGCAAGGAGCGCAAGGAGTCCGTGTTCGGCGAGCGCTTCGCGCTCTTCGCCGAGTGTCTGCTCACCGGGGTGTGGATCGCCGTGGCCTGTCTCGGGGTCGTCACCTACCCCGCGGCCTTCGCCGCCGGCGCACGGCATCTGCGGCGTCGTACGACCCATGAGGGCGGCGGCTGGCGGGAGTTCGTCGCGGACTTCCGGGCGGCCGTGCGCGGCGGGTGGGCCGTCGGGCTCGTCGGCTGGGCGGTGGCCGCCGCGGTCTGGGTGGACGTCCTGGCCGCGCGGGCCGGGATTCCCGGTGGGCGGTTCGTCGGGGCCGTCGGCATCTTCGCGCTGATCGGGCTCGCCGTGGCCCTGCTCCGGGCGGCGGCCGTCTGGACACCGGGCGCCCCCTGGCGGGCGCTGCTCGTGGACGCCGGTCGCCGGACGCTGCGCGATCCCGCCGGATCCTTCCTGGTCGTCTGCGGGCTGGCCGTGGTGGCGCTGTCCGCAGGGTTCCTTCCGCCGCTGGCGGTTCCCGTCCTCGGGGCCGTCGCGGCGGCGGCCGTCGCCGTGGAAGAGCGGTACCGGCGCCGCTGACGGGCGGTGCCCTCGCACAAGGTCGGCGCCCCGGGCGCCGCACCTCTCTCTGTCATGCCCCTGACCGTCACCCTTGACCACCACCCCTGACCATCAACCCTGCATCCGCACGGAAAGGAAAGGCTGGTCCCTCATGTCTCCCATCCCCCGCAGGTCACTCCTCAAGGCCGCCGCAGTCGCCGGAGCCGCCGCCCAGTTCAGCTGGGCCCTCGGCTCGACCGCGCAGGCCGCGCCCACAGCCGCCGAGGCCGACTCCGATCCCGTGACCCTGGACTGGCTGGAGGACGGCGGCCTCGGCGCCGCACCCGGCTCCACGGTCGGCGTGCCCTGGCCGAAGGGCACCTACGACGCGGGCCAGACCTTCGCGCTCACGGACGCCACCGGCACGTCCGTACCCGTACAGTCCTGGCCGCTCGCCTACTGGCCCGACGGCTCCCTCAAGTGGACCGCGCACGCCGTGAGTTCGGGCTCCGGCAAGCTGACGCTCGCCGCCGGGGCGCCCACGGCCCCCGCAGCGAAGGTCACCGTCGACAGGAGCGGCGGGACCATCGACATATCGACCGGAGTCATCACCGCGCGCATCGGCAAGTCCGGTTCCACGCTGGTGAAGTCGGTGAGACGCGGCTCCACCGAGATCGCGAAGAACGGGCGGCTCGTCCTCATCCGCCAGCCCGAGATCGAGGACGAGGACCAGGGCACCACCAAGTTCGAGCGCTTCGAGAGCGCCATCGGCAAGGTCGAGGTCGAACAGGACGGCCCCGTAAGGGCAGTTGTCCGCATCGACGGCAAGCACCGCAAGGGCAGCCGCAGTTGGCTCCCCTTCTCGGTCCGCCTCTACTTCTACGCCGGCGCCGACTCCTTCCGCATGGTCCACACCATCACGTTCGACGGCACCCAGGAGCCCGGCAAGGCCAGCGGCGACTTCATCCGCGGCATCGGGGTCCGCTTCACCGTGCCGATGCGGGACGCCTCGTACGACCGGCACATCCGGATCGGCGGCGACGGCACCGGACTGCTGCGCGAGGCCGTCAAGGGCATCACCGGGCAGCGGCGCGACCCCGGCGCGACCGTCCAGGCCGCCCAGTTCGCGGGGGAGAAGCTGGCCGACCCGTCGACCTGGGACCAGCGCGTCACCACCCGCCTCCAGTACATCCCCGAGTGGGGCGACTACACCCTCTCCCAGCTCTCCGCCGACGGCTTCACCCTCCGCAAGCGCACCAAGAAGGGGCACGGCTGGATCGGTGCCGGCGGCGGCAAACGCGCCTCCGGGTTCGGCTACGTCGGCGGGGCGAGCGGAGGATTCTCCTTCGGCCTGCGGGACTTCTGGGAGAAGCACCCCGCCCAGCTCGACATCCGCGACGCCCAGACCGACGAGGCCGAGGTCACCCTCTGGCTCTGGTCGCCCGAGGCCCAGCCCATGGACCTGCGCTTCTACCACGACGGCATGGGCCAGGACACGTACGCGAAGCAGCTCGAAGGCCTCAACATCACCTACGAGGACTACGAACCCGGCTTCGGCACCCCCTACGGCATCGCCCGCACCTCCGAGCTCCTCTTCTGGGCCAACGAGTCGACCCCGACCGCCGAGAAACTCGCCGAACAGGTCGAAGCCGTACGGGTGCTGCCGCAGCTCGCCGCCCCGCCCAGGCAGCTCATCAAGGCCCAGGTCTTCGGCCCGGGACTGTACTCCGAGCCCGACCGCTCCACCCCGGCCAAGGCCAAGATCGAGGACCACCTCGACTTCCTCTTCACCTACTACAAGGATCAGGTGGAGATGCGTCGTTGGTACGGCTTCTGGGACTACGGCGACATCATGCACTCGTACGACCCCGTCAGGCACCAGTGGCGGTACGACGTCGGCGGCTACGCGTGGGACAACTCTGAGCTGTCGCCCGACCTCTGGCTCTGGTTCGCGTACCTGCGCTCCGGCCGCGCCGACATCTTCCGCTTCGCCGAGGCGATGACCCGGCACACCGGGGAGGTCGACGTCTACCATCTCGGGCAGTGGGCCGGCCTCGGCACCCGGCACGGCGTCCAGCACTACGCCGACAGCGCCAAGCAGCAGCGCATCGCCAACACCACCTACCGCCGCTACTACTACTTCCTCACCGGCGACGAACGCGTCGGCGACCTCATGCACGCCAACGTCGACAGCGACGAGACCTTCCTCATCCTCGACCCCATCCGCAAGATCCGCACCGAGCCGTACACCCCCGACCGGCACGCCCTGTCGATCGGCTTCGGCACCGACTGGAGCGGGCTCGTGTCGGCCTGGCTGACCGAGTGGGAGCGCAAGGGCCCCAAGTGGGAGAAGGCCAAGGCGCGGGTGCTGTCCACCATGGAGACCATCGCCGCCCAGCCCAACGGGTTCGTGCAGGGCAGCGGCCTGTACGACCTCGACACCGGGAAGTTCGCCGTCGCCGCGGCGCCCGTCGTCGGCGTCTCGCACCTCTCCGCGGTCTTCGGGCTCAACGAACTGTGCGCCGAACTGATCGACCTGGTCGAGATGCCGAGGTTCAAGGAGGCGTACCTCGACTACTGCCGCTACTTCAACGCCACCAAGGCCGAACAGGCGGCCCGCTACGGCTCCAACTTCGGCACGCTGCTCCTCTTCCAGGGCCACTCGCGGCTCGACGCGTACGCGGCCGTACAGACCGGTGACGCGAAGCTCGTCACGCGCGCGTGGGACAAGTTCTACAACTCCGACGGCTACAAGGAGTCGGCCCCCTGGAAGACCGAACCGGTGAGCGGCCCGGTCACCCTGGTCCCGGGCAGCGAGGCCAACTGGGTGTACACCAACGACACCGCCCTCTATGGCCTCGCCGCCATCGAGAACCTGGCACTGCTGGGCGGCAAGATGCCGTAGCGGACGGCTAGTTCATCCCTCCCAGGACCTCCCGCACCCGCCGGACATCGCGGATCCGACGCTCGTACGTCGCTCCGAGTGAGAGCAGCAGCAGTCCGGCGAGGGCGGGAGGGACCCAGCGGGGGAGGGCGTCGGTGACCTGGATGAGGTAGGGCGCGAGTTCGTGCAGCGTGTCCAGGGCCAGCACCGAACCGCCGAGCAGGAGGGGGGCCTGGAGGTGGTGCCGGGCGCCCATCAGGGTGACCAGCAGTGCCGCCAGGCCCAGCAGCAGGGGGCGGGTCCAGTGCGCGTCGCCCCAGGCCGCGACCAGGCTCGGCACGAGGGTGGCGGCCAGGCCGGGGCCGTACGCCGTCCAGGAGGACGCCTGTGGGTCGTGGCGCCGGCGCAGGGCACCGAGCAGCAGCGCAGGGACGGTGACCGGAAGCGTGTACGCCTCGGGCGTCCCGACGTCCCAGGCCGCCAGGCGTACCCAGGTGGCCAGCACGAACAGGGCGGCGGCCAGGTAGCCCACGGGGCGGCGGTCCGGGCGGATCGCCGTGCCCCCGGAGATCACTGCGCACAGGGCCAGCACCAGGGCCAGCAGCGGTGGGTCGGTGAGCGCGAGCCCGACCGCGAGCAGCCCGCCGACCGCGCCCGCGACCTCGACCGGCACGACGGCCCGGGCGTTGCCCAGGCGTGCGGCCGACAGGGCCGCGGCCGCGGGGACGGTGAGCACGAGCAGCGCGGTGTGCGAGGGCTGCCAGTCCAGGGCGGCGCCGGTCGCGCAGGCGAGTGCGGCGGCGTACCCGAGTGCGGCCGGCGCTGTGACAGGGGCCAGGCGCGGGTGCCACGAGGCCGCCGTGAACAGCACGGTCAGGGCGGACAGCACGGCGAGGGTCGCCGACTGCGAGGCGAGGGAGAGGAAGGCGAGGCTGAGGGAGCCGGCCAGGGCGAGGACGAGGGCGGTGAGCCGAGGCGGAGTGAACGGACGGGTCGGTGCTTCCTCTGGCGGGGCGTGCGTGCCCCGGCGTACGTAAACCGTCGCCGTGAGCGCCCCGGCTGTCATGACGCCCTGGGTCGACAGAGCGACCGCATAAGGGAGTTCGAGTACCGCCGGAAGCGCGAACAGCGTCGCCCACAGCAGGGCCGGCGCGCCGCACCGCGCCTGAGGCCGCCAGATGCCGGCCCGGGCGGTCAGGAGGAGCACGGCCGCGACGGCGGCCAGGGCGACGGGAGCCGCCTCCGTGTGCTGCGGCCAGGGCGTGCCGAGCGTCACCGCGGCACGGGCGTCCGACGGGGCGCCCGTCCATGCGCGTTCCGCCCAGCCGACCGGCCCGAGCAGCGCCAGACCGACGACGGGCAGCGCCCACAGCACGGCCAGCGCTTGTACGGTGCCCGAGGCCCACGCGAAGCCGTGCCGGACCGTCGCAGGCAGCCGCCCGGCCCGCAGCGTTGCCAACAGGGCGATCCCGCACGCCAGATGGACCGGAACGGTCCACGCCTCCGGCAGCGCCGGGCGCACCGCACCGCCGAGGGCCGCGACGACGAGCAGTCCTGCGGCCACCGCGAGGCCGAGGGAGTCCTTCCGGCCGGGGCCGTGCTCGTCGGTGCGCGCCTCCCGGATGCCGTCGTGCCAGGCGGCGCCCAGCGCTGTCGCCGCCGCGAGGAGGAGGAGCGCCGCCGCACGGGCGACGGCGCTCGGGCCGGTGGCCGTCCAGGACAGCCAGCCGGCGGCCAGTACGCCCCAGCCACCCATTCCGTACCCGCCGATCGCCGCGACGACCCGTACGGACCGGGCCGTCACCCGGAGCGCCACAACCGTGTTGAACACAGCCGTGAGCAGGAGTGAGGACGTGACCCCGTAGGGCACCGCGGCGGCGGCCAGCGCCCAGAGCAGCAGAGGGAGTTGGGCCGCGGCCAGGGCGGCGGGCAGGGGCAGCCGCAGGCCGCGGGTGGCGGGCAGCAGGCCGTACCCGGCCCACACGACCGCGAGCAGGGCCGACGCGACCGCCGCGTACCCTGTGCCGTCGGTGCCCGCGAGCGCCGCCGCGTGCAGCGCGTAGGCGTCCAGCACCGTCAGTGCGAGCCCGAGGCCCGCCACCGACTCGGCCGTCGACCTCAGCCCCCGCTTCAGCAGCACCACCGGTGCGGCGAGCGCGGCCAGCGTGACCACGCCCAGCACCAGGGCTCGCCCGGTGATTCCCAGATGACCCCAGCTGACCAGTGTGAACACCATCGCCGCGATGGTGAGGAGAACACCGCCGAGCAGGAGCAGCACGTTCTGGACGCTCGGTACGGACGACTCGGGGCGGGGCGGCGCGACAGGCGTCGGTCGTGCCTGGTGCAGGGCTGCGACCAGCCAGGTGCGGCGCGTCAGCAACTGGGTCCGGCGGGCGTCCAGTTGCCACAGCTCGGCGTCGATGAGCCGCAGCTCCTCGGCCGGGGGCGGGAAATACGTCATGCCGCCGAGTGTGGTTCGCGTCACCTCGTGCGGCATGAGTCCGCGTACTCAGCACGTACTCAGATCTGCCTCGGATGTGCGCCGCTTTGCCCGCGTCCGGGGCACAATCCGCTCATGGAATGGACCCACTACCGCTTCCACAGCCGGTGGCGGCTGCCCGCGGCCCCCACCGTCGTGTACGACGCCCTTGAACGGGCCGAGGAGTATCCGCGCTGGTGGCGCCAGGTGCGAGAGGTGAACCGCGTCGACGACACCACCGGTGTCGTCCGCATCCGCTCCCTCCTTCCGTACGACCTGACCTTCACCGCACGCGAGGTGCGCCGCGATCCGGCGGCCGGAGTCCTGGAGATCGCCATGACCGGCGACCTCGACGGCTGGGCGCGCTGGACACTCACCGTGGCCGGCTCCGGCACCCTCGCCCGCTACGACCAGGAGGTCGACGTCACCAAGCCGCTGATGCGCCGCCTGGCCGTCCCCGGACGGCCCCTCTTCCGCGCCAACCACGCCCTGATGATGCGCGCGGGACGACGCGGACTGGCCGCCCATCTCCAAGCGGTTTGAACGAAGCCCGCCCGGACCTGTATTGTTCGGTGCGTTCCCGGGCGATTAGCTCAGTGGGAGAGCGCTTCGTTCACACCGAAGAGGTCACTGGTTCGAACCCAGTATCGCCCACCGGGAGAAGGCCGGTCCGTCATCGACGGACCGGTTTTTTTCATGCGCCCGCACGTCTGCCGAACGGCCATCTGTCGTACGACTTATCCGTCGTACGGCTATGCCGCCGCAGGCATGTCCGGACGCAGCGGCCACGCCGGATCGACCGCCTCCGGTGTACCGCTCTTCGCGAACCATGCCTGCAGGCCGCGCGCCTGCGCCGCGTGCCACACCGACTGGAGGGTGTGCAGTTCGGCGGGGGAGAGACGCTCCAGCCGGGTCGCGAAACGGCGCCCGACCGCCCGTACGACCTCCAGTGAGGCCGTCGCGTCCGCCGCCGCGTCATGGGCGCCCTCCAGGGTGACGCCGTAGTGCGCGCACAGGTCCGTGAGGGTGCGGCGGCCCTTGCGGTAGCGGTCCAGGTGCTTGTCCAGGACCCGGGGATCCAGCACCAGCAGTGGTGTCGAGTCGAACCAGCGGTCGAGCGACGAGGCGCGATGGCGGCGCAACTCCCGGTCCAGCATGGTCAGATCGAAGGGCGCGTTCATGATGACCAGCGGGCGGCCCGCCGCCGCCTGCTCCGCCAGCGCCCGGGCTATCTCCTCCATCACAGGGGCCGGCCAGCGGCCGTTGCGCTGCAGATGTTCGTCCGTCAGCCCGTGCACCGCCGTCGCCGAAGCGGGCACGGGCACACCCGGGTTGATCAGCCATCGGCTGACCCGCGGCCGGATGGCCGGACCTTCCTGGACCACGATGGAAGCCGACACGATCCGGTCGGTCTCGACGTCCACACCCGTGGTCTCCGTGTCGAACGCGGCCAAGGGGCCCTCGTACCAGCACGTCATACCTATGCAACTCCTCGTTCACCCGCGGCAGCCGACGCACCGTCTTCTGCCCGTTTGGTGATACCCGGGCTGTTTGCGCCGTACGCCGGAAGGAGACAACAGAGATACAGGTTTACGCACTTCACCAGCCTGTCACCGTAATTCACCTGGTTTGGAAGGCACTTGGTCATGGCGATAGCGCAGCCCGAACGGGGCGGGCTGCTGCCCGAGCGGACGGCACCCCATCGAGGCAACCTCGCCACCACCGCCTGCATGGAGACACTGCAGGTGGGCTATCTGCACGCCGTGGCCGCGGCGGCCGGCTGCTCGCTGTCCCAGCCGTTCCCCGACAACGGCATCGACTGGCACGTCAGCCATGGCGCCCCCGGGCACACGGTCGACGACGAGGTCACCATCAAGGTCCAGCTGAAGTGCACGTACCAGATCGCACCGAACCCGCCGGGCCCGTACTTCTCCTTCACGCTCGACAACGCCCACCTGACGAAACTCGCCCGCACCCCGGTATCGGTGCACAAGATCCTGGTCGTGATGCTCGTACCGCGCGCGCAGGACGACTGGCTGCGCGCCGGCCACGACCGCCTCGACCTGCGGCACTGCTGCTACTGGATCAACCTCGCCGGCCAGCGGACCACCGGCCGGTACCGGACCACCGTGCGGATACCGACCTCACGCATCTTCGACGACCGCGCGCTGTGCGAGATCATGACGCGCGTCGGGACGGGAGGCAGACCGTGACGCACCGGCCCACCGAGGACCCCCTGCGGCCCGTCAGGCCGCACCCCGTGGACACCCCCTGGCACGACGAACCGCCCGCGCCCGAACAGGTCGACCCCGCCGTGCTCGGCGCCCTCCTGCGCCGGCACGGCTGGCAGCGGCGCGGGGGAGCCGTCGGACGTTACGGCCGCTGGACCCCACCCGGGCCCGGCGGCAACGGCACGAGCCTCCTCGTGCCCGAGAGCCGGGCCTTCCCCGACAGCGACGACCTGCTCGCTGAGGCCCTCGTCGCGCTCGCCCGCAGCGGTTCGCCCTCCGCACGCGAGGTGCTCGTCGGCCTCGCCGTGCCCAGCGACGAGATCCGCTGGTGGCGGGACGTCCCGACCGGCCCCGCGGGTGTCGCCTCCTGGCCCGTCGAGGAACAACTGCGCTCAGCCGCCCGCCGGATGATGCTCGCCGGAGCGCTCGCCACGCGTGCGCGTGCCGGCTACTACGGCGCCCGGCACCGCAGGACCGCCGACGCCCTCCTCGAACACGTACTCGTCGGCGCCGCCCCGGCGGGGCGCAGCCTCACCGCGTTCGTCCCCGTCGACACGGGACGCCCTCTCGCCGTACGCCTCCACCAGGCCCTGTACGCGGCCCGCGAGGCCATCGACTACCACCGGGCCACCGGCGGCATGGACGCCTTCGACGGCGCCGTCGAGGCAGGCGTCAGCCACGAACTGACGGAGGCCCTCGTCGCCCTCGTACGCGGTGCGGAAGGTGCTCGGATCGCCGTCGAGTGGGCACCCGGCGCGGAGGTCCCCGAAGGCTGCTCGGCCCGCACCGAACCCGTCGAGTTCTCCCCCGGCGACCTGCCCGCCCTGCGCGCGGCCGGTGGCCGTTACCTGCGCGAGGAACCGTCGGTGCCTGTCCGGATCACCGGCACGGTGGTAAGGATGCGTAGGTCGGGGCCGCGCGGCGAAGGCGCCGTACGTCTGCGGGTGCTGGCCGGCGCCGAGATCCCGCACGTCCGGATGACGCTGGACGAGGAGGCGTACCGGATCGCCGGGCACGCGCACCTCGTCGGGCTGCCGGTGCGGGTGCACGGCCGGCTGGAGAGCCGGGGCGGCTTCCGCAGGCTGACCCAGGCCTCCGGGGTCGTACCCGTACAGGTCGACGAGGCGGAGCGGGACAGGCTGATGAAGTCGCTGCAGGAGAACCTCGATTTCTTCGAGGAGGCGTGCAGCGGGGACGACTGAGGGTGGCGGTGACGAGGGCTTCCGGTTTATCTGTTTCGCGGTGGGCGGGCCTGGGTCGGTACGATCCTCCCTTGCGCGCGCTCTCGGTATGGCGCCGCACCCACCTGCAGTCAGGAGAGACCGGTGTCAGACGTCCGTGTAATCATCCATCGCGATTCCGAGCGGGAAGAGCGCGTGGTGACGACGGGGACTACGGCCGCCGACCTCTTCGCGGGCGAACGTTCGATCGTCGCCGCGCGGGTGGGCGGGGAGCTCAAGGACCTCGCGTACGCGGTGGCGGACGGCGAGGAGGTCGAGCCGGTCGAGATCTCCTCCGAGGACGGCCTGAACATCCTGCGCCACTCCGCCGCCCATGTCATGGCCCAGGCCGTGCAGGAGCTGTTCCCGGAGGCCAAGCTCGGTATCGGCCCGCCGGTCAAGGACGGCTTCTACTACGACTTCGACGTCGAGAAGCCGTTCACGCCCGAGGACCTCAAGGTCATCGAGAAGAAGATGCAGGAGATCCAGAAGCGCGGGCAGCGGTTCTCCCGCCGTGTGGTGACCGACGAGGCGGCTCGCGAGGAGCTGGCGTCGGAGCCGTACAAGCTGGAGCTGATCGGCATCAAGGGCTCCGCCTCGACCGACGACGGCGCGAACGTCGAGGTCGGCTCCGGCGAGCTGACCATCTACGACAACCTCGACGCCAAGACCGGCGACCTGTGCTGGAAGGACCTCTGTCGCGGTCCTCACCTGCCCACCACCCGGAACATCCCGGCGTTCAAGCTGATGCGCAACGCCGCCGCCTACTGGCGGGGCAGCGAGAAGAACCCGATGCTCCAGCGCATCTACGGCACCGCCTGGCCCACCAAGGAGGAGCTGAAGGCGCACCTCGACTTCCTCGTCGAGGCGGAGAAGCGCGACCACCGCAAGCTGGGCAGCGAACTGGACCTGTTCTCGATCCCGGAGCAGATCGGCTCCGGCCTCGCCGTCTTCCACCCCAAGGGTGGCGTCGTCCGTCGGGTGATGGAGGACTACTCGCGCCGCCGGCACGAGGAGGAGGGCTACGAGTTCGTCTACACCCCGCACGCGACGAAGGGGAAGCTCTTCGAGACCTCGGGCCACCTGGACTGGTACGCCGACGGCATGTACCCGCCCATGCAGCTCGACGAGGGCGTGGACTACTACCTCAAGCCCATGAACTGCCCGATGCACAACCTGATCTTCGACGCGCGTGGCCGTTCCTACCGTGAACTCCCGCTGCGCCTCTTCGAGTTCGGGACCGTGTACCGGTACGAGAAGTCCGGCGTCGTGCACGGCCTGACCCGTGCCCGGGGCTTCACCCAGGACGACGCGCACATCTACTGCACGCGTGAGCAGATGGCGGAGGAACTGGACAAGACGCTCACCTTCGTCCTCGGCCTGCTGCGGGACTACGGTCTGACCGACTTCTACCTTGAGCTGTCCACCAAGGATCCGGAGAAGTTCGTCGGCTCGGACGAGGTCTGGGAAGAGGCCACGGAGACGCTGCGACAGGTGGCCGAGAAGCAGGGGCTGCCGCTCGTTCCCGACCCGGGCGGCGCTGCCTTCTACGGTCCGAAGATCTCCGTCCAGACGAAGGACGCGATCGGCCGGACCTGGCAGATGTCGACGGTTCAGCTCGACTTCAACCTGCCCGAGCGGTTCGACCTGGAGTACACCGGCCCCGACGGGTCGAAGCAGCGCCCGGTGATGATCCACCGCGCCCTGTTCGGCTCCATCGAGCGGTTCTTCGCCGTGCTCCTCGAGCACTACGCGGGCGCGTTCCCGGCATGGCTGGCGCCCGTCCAGGCGGTCGGTATCCCGATCGGCGACGGGCATGTGGAGTACCTGCAGAAGTTCGCCGCGGAGGCGAAGAAGAAGGGGCTGCGGGTCGAGGTCGACTCGTCGTCCGACCGTATGCAGAAGAAGATCCGTAACGCCCAGAAGCAGAAGGTGCCGTTCATGGTCATCGTCGGCGACGACGACATGAACGGCGAGACGGTGTCCTTCCGCTACCGGGACGGCTCGCAGGAGAACGGCATTCCCTTCACGGAGGCCATCGCGAAGATCGCGAAGGTGGTCGAGGAGCGGGCGCAGGTCTGATCGGTAGCCGATGGGTCGCTGACCGGGGCCCCCGGGGAAGTCACTTCCCCGGGGGCCCTTCGGCGTCCCCGGGCAAGTCCCGCGTCGGCCGGTCCTCCCGCGAGAACACCTGCAACAGCCACGACGAGAACGACCCCGTCACCGCTCCCAACAGCGCGAGACCACACGCCATCAGGCCCACCGCGACCAGCCGGCCGACCGGAGTCACGGGAGAGACATCGCCGTACCCGACGGTCGCGAGCGTGGCGCAGGTCCACCACACGGCGTCGCCGAACGTCCGGATCGTCGCGCCGGGCTCGGCGTGCTTCTGCTGGTACACGGCCAGGGCACCCGCGAACCCGAGCAGTGCCACCGACAGACCGGCGTACACGATCACGCGTGCGTGCGTGCAGCGTCAGCCGCGGCCTGCCACGCCGGTGCAGTACGGCCTGGTGCACCCTGACGACGCGCAGCGGACGCAGCAGGGGCAGCAGCAGGACGAGGGTGTCCAGCCAGTGCGTGCGTACGAACCGCGCGCCGGCGCCGCTCAGCCGCCGGCGGACCGCGTAGTCGAGAGCGAAGAGCGCCCAGGCGGCCAGCAGCACCGCCAGGCAGAGACCTGTCCGGTGCCGGACAGACCGAGGGCGAGTACGCGTACCGCGTACGCGGCGAGATAGAGCAGTGACGCCACCCCGAGCGGCACCTCGGTACGCCGCTCCCAGCGTTCCGTGCGGCTGTCGTCGTCCATTCCGCAAGCTTGGCCGTGGGTGTCCCGGTGCGTGCCCCGGCGATACGCTCCATATGGGCGAAGCAATATGCTGCATGGCATGACGAGTGAGCCGGAGCAGCAGATCGGAGTCGGGACGCAGGACGCGTTTCAGCGCCTGTGGACGCCTCACCGAATGGCGTACATCCAGGGCGAGAACAAGCCCACGGGTCCAGGCGCCGACGACGGCTGTCCCTTCTGCTCGATCCCGGCCAAGTCCGACGAGGACGGCCTCATCCTCCAGCGCGGCGAGCAGGTCTACGCCGTGCTCAATCTGTACCCGTACACGGGCGGCCATCTGATGGTCGTGCCGTACCGGCATGTCGCCGACTACACGGACCTGACGGACTCCGAGACCGCGGAACTGGCGGAGCTGACCAAGCAGGCGATGACGGCCCTGCGCAGGGCGTCCGGCGCGCACGGCTTCAACATCGGGATGAACCAGGGCACGGTGGCGGGCGCGGGTATCGCGGCCCACCTGCACCAGCACATCGTCCCGCGCTGGGGCGGCGACACGAACTTCATGCCGGTGGTGGGCCACACGAAGGTGCTGCCACAGTTGCTGGGGGACACGAGGAAAATGCTGGCGGAGGCGTGGCCGTCCAGTGCGGGCCCGGGCGCCCCCAGCCCGTCCGGCGTTTGAGGACAAGGCCCGTTCAGGGCCGTAGCGGGGGTCTGGGGGCGCAGCCCCCAGTTGACGGCAACCCCCACCGACCCGAACCGCCGAACCGCCGGAGGCCTACGCGTCGTACACGTCGGCCTTGCGGGGCATCGGGTCCTGTACCGCCGTGCTGAGGAACGACGAGCGGTTTCCGAACTTCTCCGTGTCCACGCCGTTCTCCTCCAGGACCTTCATCGCCGCCGCGTGCACGACGCGCAGTACCGGCGTGGCCGCCCGCAACGCGTCGTCGGCCATGAAGCGGTGCCGCCATGGCTGGTCCGCCCACGAGTGACGAAGCCCGAAGGGTTCGGGCAGGCCCAGTGAGCCGCCCAGCCAGTTCAGCAGCGGCGGATACCAGGTCAGCGGCGCACGCGCGGCGAGCCGTACGACCTCGTCCGCGTCGACCAGGGGCAGCTTGACCTTCCGGGTCTCCCAGAACCTGACCGACTTCTGGACCTCCTTCTCCTTGGCCGCGGGCTTGCTGGTGAACAGGGAGTGCACCGGACCGAGCGCGTGCCCGGTCACCTCGATGCGCAGGGTCTCGTGCAGCACGGTGACCGTGATGAGCATCGTGATGATCAACTGGCCGTCCCAGAGCGTCCACTGGACCCCGAGGTAGTGGCGCTGACCACTGCCGAACTGCTGCTTGTTGCAGATGTCCTGTATCGCGTGGTTCTTGATCATGTAGGCGTCCACGTCCGTGCCGCTGGGCCGGGAGACCTCCTTCGCGCCCTCGCCGACGGGCGTGACGATCCAGTGCTTCAGGGACGGCTTGGTGAACCCGCCGGTGTTGAGCGGGCCGCGCTCCAGCATGCGCAGCTGGTCGTGGATGGAACGTATGACGTCCCAGCTGCGGAAGGGGTGGATCTCCTTGGCCGCGTCCCGGGGGACCAGGTCCTCGGCGAGCTGCCAGCTGCCCCACCGGGTGCCCATGCCGAGTATGCCCTTGGGGCCGGCGTAGAAGACGGAGTTGGACTGCTGCTCGGCGCTGAGCCGGGCCAGTTCCTTGCGCAGGTGTTCGGCGGCCGTCTCACCGGGGCTGCCGGGCACCGCCTCGGGGATCCTGGCGCCGACGCCACCGCCGGACAGCAGGCCGGCCCAGCGGTCGCGGAGGTCCTGCGCGGTGCGTTCGCAGATCTGCTTGGCCCACAGCCAGCCGACCACCGGCAGGACGACGCACGCGCGTGCGTACCAGGCCCAGAAGCCGGTGAACGGCATCTTGATCAGGAAGATCACGGCGAAGGCGCCCACGGCGACCAGCAGGGTGGTGGCGAGGGCGGAGGCCCGCTTGTCCGCGCGCTTGGAGACGTTCGCGCGGCCGACGAAGACCAGCAGCCACAACAGGAGGCCGGGAAGGAAGAGCACCCCGCACAGCACCGTCACCGCGGAGAGCAGGTTGTCGCGGTCGCGCCGGATGCGGTGGGCCGCCAGTGCGTGCTCGACGATGACCTGCGGCTCGGTGCCGAAGGACTGGATGAGCGGTTTGCGGCCGGCGCCCAGCATGCGGTCGATCACGGCCCGGGAGAAGGCCTCACCGAGCTTGGGCCGGAAGATCTTCCCCCATGCGCCCCGGGGCGGCTTGACCGTCGACTTGTGCCACTCGTTGTCGGCTTCCAGGATCTTGGTGACCTCGTCGTCCTCCCGGTAGGCCGCCGAGGCCAACGCGAAGGTCGCCGCCGTCTGGCCTGCGGAGCCCGACAGGGGCACCTGTGCCCCGGGACTGAAATCGAAACCGTCGTCCGCCACTGTGCCGCCCCCTCGCCGCCGTACCCGCTTCTGCGGCCTTTCCCGACTTCCTTGCTCCGCACACCTGTTGAACAGGTCATCACGTTGATCGAGTCACAACTTGATCAGGTGATCAGCGTATCCGCAGCCACCGACAATTGGGCGGCGGATGGCACAAGCCGTCCACCGATGTGGAGGTGAGCGTTCCGTAAAGGCCTCTTGCCGGGTCCCGGTTGCCAACTACGGTGCGCCCTGGGCCTGTTCGCGAACCCTCTCGGCGATCTGCGGTGGCATCGGTTCGTGCCGCGCGTACCTGCGGTCGAAGCGGGCGGTGCCGTGCGAGAGGGAGCGCAGATCGACGGCGTACCGGCCGATCTCGATCTCGGGCACCTCGGCCCGTACGAGGGTCCGCCCGCCACTGGCCTGCTCGGTGCCGACGACCCGGCCGCGCCGCCCGGACAGGTCGCTCATCACGGACCCCACGTAGCCGTCGCCGACCAGTACCGTCACCTCGGCCACGGGCTCGAGAAGATGGATCTTCGCGTCGGCGGCGGCCTCGCGCAGCGCGAGCGCGCCGGCGGTCTGGAACGCGGCGTCGGAGGAGTCCACCGAGTGCGCCTTGCCGTCGAGCAGTGTGATCCGTACGTCGATGAGCGGATACCCGGCGGCGACGCCCTTGCCGGCCTGGGCCCGGACGCCCTTCTCCACGGACGGGATGAACTGCCTGGGCACGGCGCCGCCGACGACCTTGTCCACGAACTCGATGCCCGAACCGCCGGGCAGCGGCTCCACCTCGATCGCACAGATCGCGAACTGCCCGTGCCCGCCCGACTGCTTCACATGACGTCCGCGCCCCGCCGACCGGCCACCGAACGTCTCCCGTAGGGAGACCCTGTGCGGTACGACATCCACCTGGACGCCGTACCGGTTGCGCAGCCGTTCCAGGGCGACGTCCGCGTGGGCCTCGCCCAGGCACCACAGGACCACCTGGTGGGTGTCCGGATTCTGTTCGAGCCGCATGGTGGGGTCCTCGGCGACGAGCCGGCCGAGGCCCTGGGAGAGCTTGTCCTCGTCCGCCTTGCTGTGCGCCTGGATGGCGAGTGGCAGCAACGGGTCGGGCATCTCCCACGGTTCCATCAGCAGTGGGTCGTCCTTCGCGGAGAGTGTGTCGCCGGTCTCCGCCCGGTTCAGCTTCGCCACACAGGCCAGGTCACCCGCGATGCAGTGCGTGAGCGCGCGCTGCTGCTTGCCGAAGGGCGCGGACAGGGCGCCGATGCGGGCGTCGGCTTCGTGGAGGGCACGGTCCTCGTGGCCGCGGTCGGCGAGTCCGTGCCCGGAGACATGGACCGTCTCGTCGGGCCGCAGGGTGCCGGAGAAGACGCGGACGAGCGACACCCGGCCCACGTAGGGGTCGCTGGCCGTCTTCACGACTTCCGCGACCAGCGGGCCGTCCGGATCGCAGAGCCTCAGCTCGCGCGGGCGCCCGTCCACCGTGGTGACCCCTGGTGCCGCGCGCTCCAGCGGGGTCGGGAAGCCCCCGGTGACCAGCTCCAGCAGCTCGACCGTGCCCAGGCCCTGCCGGGCACCCTCGGCGGCGGGGGCGGCGGCCAGCACGGGGAAGAAGGTCCCGCGCGCGACGGCGCGTTCCAGGTCCTCGACCAGCGTGCCGAAGTCGATCTCCTCGCCGCTCAGATAGCGGTCCATGAGGGTCTCGTCCTCGCTCTCCGCGATGATCCCCTCGATGAGCCGGTTGCGTGCCTCCTCGATGGCCGGGAGCTGGTCGGGGCCCGGTTCGGCCTCCTTGCGCTCCCCGGTGGAGTAGTCGAACAGCTTCCGTGAGAGCAGCCCGGTCAGCCCGGTCACGGGCGCGTGCCCGTCCGGCCCGGGCGCGCCGTGCAGCGGCAGGTAGAGCGGCAGGACGGCGTCGGGGTCGTCCGCGCCGAAGGCCTCCGCGCAGGTGCGCGTCATGTCGTCGAAGTCCGCGCGCGCGGACTCCAGATGCGTGACGACGATGGCCCGCGGCATGCCGACAGCCGCGCACTCCTCCCACACCATCCGCGTCGAGCCGTCCACCCCGTCGGAGGCCGAGACGACGAAAAGGGCCGCGTCCGCCGCGCGCAGACCGGCCCTGAGCTCCCCGACGAAGTCGGCGTATCCGGGAGTGTCCAGAATATTGATCTTGTACCCGCCCCATTCGACGGGCACCAGGGAGAGCTGTACCGAGCGGTGCTGCCGGTGCTCGATCTCGTCGTAGTCGGAGACGGTGCCGCCGTCCTCCACACGGCCCGCCCGGTTGACGGCCCCCGCGGTCAGCGCGAGAGCCTCCACCAGAGTCGTCTTGCCCGATCCGGAGTGGCCGACCAGCACCACATTCCGTATGGATGCGGGGTGGTCGGCCGCCGTAGCCCTGCCGGCGGCTCCGGGGTGTGCGTTCGCCTTGTCGCCCATGGTCCTGCCTCCCGTGCACGGTGAGGTCACTGTGGGCGCGGACGTGCCGAAGCCGCGTGCGGTGGCGGCTCCGGTGGCGCCCGCGGTGCTTTCGAGCTTTGCACTCGCCTCACGTCGCGTCCATACGACGGACGCGATCGCGCACGGGACGGTGTGCGTGGGGTGATCCGGGCTGCCGAC
Source organism: Streptomyces sp. SID12501 (assembly GCF_010550245.1). Taxonomy (GTDB): domain Bacteria; phylum Actinomycetota; class Actinomycetes; order Streptomycetales; family Streptomycetaceae; genus Streptomyces. The sequence goes on along the minus strand of NZ_JAAGLU010000011.1, from coordinate 160,382 downwards.
ATCCCGCTGTGACCCGGATGGCGTCAGGCCGTGACACGGGGGCGCGGGTGCCCGAACGTCGCACACGCGCGCGCGTGGCTACGATGGGCCAGCCGGTGGCCAGTAGGGGCCGCACGGCGACACCGACCCTCGGGAAGGCCATGCTGAACAAGTACGCGCGTGCATTCTTCACGCGTGTCCTCACACCGTTCGCAGCGTTTCTCATCCGCCGGGGCGTCAGCCCCGACACGGTCACGCTCCTCGGCACCGCCGGAGTGATCGCGGGCGCGCTGGTCTTCTACCCCAGGGGCGAGCTCTTCTGGGGCACGATCGTCATCACGCTGTTCGTCTTCTCGGACCTCGTCGACGGCAACATGGCCCGCCAGCTGGGCCGTTCCAGTCGCTGGGGCGCCTTCCTGGACTCCACCCTCGACCGGGTGGCCGACGGCGCGGTCTTCGGCGGCTTCGCCCTCTGGTACGCGGGCGGCGGGAACGACATCGTCCTGTGCGCGGTCTCCATCTTCTGTCTGACCAGCGGCCAGGTGGTCTCGTACACCAAGGCGCGCGGCGAGTCGATCGGCCTGCCGGTCGCCGTCAACGGCCTGATCGAGCGCGCCGAGCGCCTGGTGATCTCCCTGGTCGCGGCCGGTCTCTCGGGTATGCACAAGTTCGGGGTGCCCGGCATCCAGTACCTGCTGCCGGTCGCCCTGTGGATCGTCGCCGTCGGCAGCCTGGTCACGCTGATCCAGCGTGTCGTCACGGTCCGCCGGGAGTCCGCGGAGGCCGACGCGGCAGCCGAGAGCGGTAGCACCACGCAGAGCAGCGGGACGGCATCGTGAGCGACCTGCGGGATCGGCTGACCGACGGTGCGTACGCCGTGGGCTGGAGTGCCGTCAAGAAGCTCCCGGAGCCTGTCGCCGTCCGGCTCGGGCGGACCATCGCCGACCTCGCCTGGAAACGGCGCGGGGAGCGCGTGCTGCGGCTCGAGTCGAACTACGCGCGCGTGGTGCCCGACGCGACACCGGAGCGCCTCGCCGAACTGTCCCGCGCGGGCATGCGTTCGTACCTGCGCTACTGGATGGAGTCGTTCCGCCTGCCCGCGTGGAGCCCGGAGCGGGTGAAGGCGGGTTTCCAGCCGAAGGACCGGCACCACCTGACCGACGGTCTGGCCTCGGGCCGGGGTGTGGTCATCGCGCTTCCGCACCTGGGCAACTGGGACCTGGCCGGTGCCTGGGTCACCACCGAACTGGAGACACCGTTCACCACGGTCGCCGAGCGCCTGAAGCCGGAGACGCTGTACGACCGTTTCGTCGCCTACCGCGAGGGCCTGGGCATGGAGGTCCTGCCGCACACCGGCGGCACCACGTTCGGCACCCTGGCGCGGCGGCTGAGGGACGGCGGCCTGGTCTGCCTGGTCGCCGACCGGGACCTGTCAGCCTCGGGCGTCGAGGTGAAGTTCTTCGGCGACGCTGCCCGGATGCCTGCCGGACCGGCCCTGCTGGCCCAGCAGACCGGCGCACTCCTGATCCCGGTGACCCTGTGGTACGACGACTCGCCGATCATGCGCGGACGGATTCATCCCCCGATCGAGGTACCCGAGACAGGTACGAAGGCCGAGAAGACGTCAGTCATGACACAGGCGCTGGCCGATGCCTTCGCCACGGGAATCGCCGACCACCCGGAGGACTGGCACATGCTGCAGCGGCTGTGGCTCGCGGATCTCGACCCCGCCAAGGATCCCGTCAAGGATTCCGCCGATGATCCGGAGAAGGGGACCTCGTGAAGATCGGCATCGTCTGCCCCTACTCCTGGGACGTGCCGGGCGGCGTCCAGTTCCACATCCGCGACCTGGCCGAATACTTCATCCGTCTGGGCCACGAGGTCTCCGTCCTCGCCCCCGCCGACGACGACACCCCCCTTCCGCCGTACGTCGTCTCGGCCGGCCGCGCGATCCCGGTGCCGTACAACGGCTCGGTGGCCCGCCTCAACTTCGGGTTCCTGTCGGCGGCACGAGTACGACGGTGGCTGCACGACGGCGAGTTCGACGTGCTCCACATCCATGAGCCTGCCTCGCCCTCGCTCGGCCTGCTGGCCTGCTGGGCGGCGCAGGGTCCGATCGTGGCCACCTTCCACACCTCGAACCCGCGCTCCCGGGCCATGATCGCCGCGTACTCGATGCTGCAGGCCGCCCTGGAGAAGATCAGCGCCCGGATCGCGGTGAGCGAGTACGCCCGGCGCACGCTGGTGGAACACCTGGGCGGCGACGCGGTCGTCATCCCGAACGGTGTGGACGTCGACTCCTTCGCCGGGGCCAAGCCGAAGCCCGAGTGGCAGGGCGACACGATCGGCTTCATCGGCCGTATCAACGAACCCCGCAAGGGTCTGCCGGTCCTGATGAAGGCGCTCCCGAAGATCCTCGCCGCCCGCCCCGAGACGAGGCTGCTGATCGCGGGCCGCGGCGACGAGGAGGAGGCGCTGGAGGGCCTGCCGTCGGAGCTGCGCTCGCGCGTCGAGTTCCTGGGCATGGTCAGCGACGAGGACAAGGCACGGCTGCTGCGCAGTGTGGACGTGTACATCGCCCCCAACACCGGCGGAGAGAGCTTCGGCATCATCCTGGTCGAGGCGCTGTCGGCGGGCGCACCGGTCCTGGCCTCGGACCTCGACGCCTTCGCCCAGGTCCTGGACCAGGGAGCGGCCGGCGAACTGTTCACGAACGAGGACGCGGACGCCCTGGCCGACGCGGCCGTACGGCTGCTGGGCGACCCCGCCCGCCGGGCGGAGCTGCGGGAGCGGGGCAGCGCCCATGTGCGGCGGTTCGACTGGTCGACGGTGGGGGCGGACATCCTGTCCGTGTACGAGACGGTGACGGACGGCACGACAGCGGTCGCGGCGGACGAGCGTACGGCGACGGGGCTGCGGGCGCGATTGGGGCTGGCGGCCCGGGACTGAGCGGGGCGGGACCATCCAGCCCGTCCGGCGTTTGAGGACGAGGCCGTTCAGGCCGAAGCGGGGCCTGGGGGCGGCAGCCCCCAGAGGACGCCCAGGTGAGGGACTCCGCGGAACCAGCGGAGCGCCCATGTAGCGTTGCCGCCCGTGACCCCAACCCTCATCTGGATCCTTGTCGGGCTCGTCGCGATCGGCCTCTACCTGAGCTGGACCGCAGGGCGGCTCGACCGTCTGCACGCCCGCATCGACGCCACCCGCGCCGGTCTCGACGCCCAGTTGCTGCGTCGGGCTTCCGTCGCCCAGGAACTGGCGACGTCGGGCGTCCTCGACCCGGCCGCCTCGATCGTGCTGTACGAGGCGGCGCACGCCGCGCGGCAGGCCGAGGAGGAGCAGCGGGAGGTCGCCGAGAGCGAGTTGAGCCAGGCGCTGCGGGCCGTCTTCGGGGAGTCGGCACAGGTCGAGGCGGTGCGGGAGGTGCCCGGCGGGGAGGCGGCGGCGCGTGAGCTGACCGAGGCGGTGCGCAGGGTGCCGATGGCCCGGCGGTTCCACAACGACGCGGTGCGGGCGGCGCGGGCGTTGCGGCGGCATCGCAAAGTGCGCTGGTTCCGGCTGGCGGGGCACGCGGCGTTCCCGCTGGCGTTCGAGATGGACGACGAGGCGCCGACGGCACTGTCGGAGCGTGCGCCGGCGTAAACGCGGTTTCCCCGCCCCCGGGCGGACCGAAAATCGGCCTCGGGGGCGAAAACGATCCACCGGCTCCCCATTGGCTCTTGCTGTGGACTGGTTCCCTCCAGTTTCCTCGGTACTGCAGCAACCCTCTTTCACCGAGTGAGGTCAAACCGTGTCCAGCACGCTCTCCAACTTCGCCCAGACGCCCGAAACCGGCACCGCCCGTGTGAAGCGCGGCATGGCCGAGCAGCTCAAGGGCGGTGTGATCATGGACGTGGTCAACGCCGAGCAGGCCAAGATCGCCGAGGACGCCGGCGCCGTCGCCGTCATGGCCCTGGAGCGTGTCCCGGCGGACATCCGCAAGGACGGCGGCGTGGCCCGGATGTCCGACCCGGACATGATCGAGGGCATCATCGAGGCCGTGTCCATCCCGGTCATGGCGAAGTCCCGCATCGGCCACTTCGTCGAGGCCCAGGTCCTGCAGTCCCTCGGCGTCGACTACATCGACGAGTCCGAGGTGCTGACCCCCGCCGACGAGGTCAACCACTCCGACAAGTGGGCCTTCACCACCCCCTTCGTCTGTGGCGCCACCAACCTCGGTGAGGCCCTGCGCCGTATCGCCGAGGGCGCCGCGATGATCCGCTCCAAGGGCGAGGCCGGCACCGGCAACGTCGTCGAGGCCGTCCGCCACCTGCGGCAGATCAAGAACGAGATCGCCCGTCTGCGCGGCTACGACAACAACGAGCTGTACGCCGCCGCCAAGGACCTGCAGGCCCCGTACGAGCTCGTCCAGGAAGTCGCCGAACTCGGCAAGCTGCCGGTCGTACTGTTCTCCGCCGGTGGTGTGGCTACCCCCGCCGACGCCGCGCTCATGCGTCAGCTGGGCGCCGAGGGTGTCTTCGTCGGCTCCGGCATCTTCAAGTCCGGCGACCCCGCCAAGCGCGCCGCCGCCATCGTGAAGGCGACCACCTTCTACGACGACCCGAAGATCATCGCGGACGCGTCCCGCAACCTCGGCGAGGCCATGGTCGGCATCAACTGCGACACCCTCCCCGAAGCCGAGCGCTACGCGAACCGGGGCTGGTAGCAGCCATGTCACCCATGTACGACACCCCCGTCGTCGGTGTCCTGGCCCTCCAGGGCGACGTACAGGAGCACCTCATCGCCCTGGCCGAGGCGGACGCCCTGGCCAGGCCGGTGCGGCGCCCCGAGGAACTGGCCGAGGTGGACGGCCTGATCATCCCGGGCGGTGAGTCCACCACCATCTCCAAGCTGGCCGTCCTCTTCGGCGTGATGGAGCCCCTCCGCGCGCGCGTGCGCGCCGGAATGCCCGTGTACGGCACCTGCGCCGGCATGATCATGCTCGCCGACAAGATCCTCGACCCGCGCTCGGGTCAGGAGACCGTCGGCGGCATCGACATGATCGTGCGCCGCAACGCCTTCGGACGCCAGAACGAGTCCTTCGAAGCGGCGGTCGACGTGAAGGGCGTAGCGGGCGATCCTGTAGAGGGCGTCTTCATCCGTGCCCCCTGGGTCGAGTCCGTGGGCGCCGAGGCCGAGGTGCTCGCCGAGCACGCCGGTCACATCGTCGCCGTACGCCAGGGCAACGCGCTCGCCACGTCGTTCCACCCGGAACTGACCGGCGACCACCGCGTCCACTCCCTGTTCGTCGGCATGGTGCGGGCCGACATGGCACGCGCGGTGGGCGCGGACCGTACAGCGGAGTCCTTGTAGGATCTCTGGGGTTCGTACAGAGATGGGTTACGCGAAGGAGACAGGCAGATGTCCGGCCACTCTAAATGGGCTACGACGAAGCACAAGAAGGCCGTGATCGACGCCAAGCGCGGCAAGCTCTTCGCGAAGATGATCAAAAACATCGAGGTTGCGGCACGTACGGGCGGCGCCGACGTGTCCGGCAACCCCACGCTGTTCGACGCCATCCAGAAGGCCAAGAAGAGCTCGGTTCCGAACAAGAACATCGACTCCGCGGTCAAGCGCGGCGCCGGCCTCGAAGCCGGTGGCGCCGACTACGAGACGATCATGTACGAGGGTTACGGCCCCAACGGTGTCGCGGTGCTCATCGAGTGCCTCACCGACAACCGCAACCGCGCCGCCTCGGACGTCCGTGTCGCCATGACCCGCAACGGCGGCAACATGGCCGATCCCGGCTCCGTCTCGTACCTCTTCAACCGCAAGGGCGTCATCGTCGTCCCCAAGGGTGAGCTGGCCGAGGACGACGTCCTGGGTGCCGTGCTGGAAGCCGGCGCCGAGGAGGTCAACGACCACGGTGAGTCCTTCGAGGTCATCTCCGAGGCCACCGACCTGGTCGCGGTGCGCACCGCGCTCCAGGAGGCCGGCATCGACTACGACTCGGCCGACGCCAACTTCGTCCCGACCATGCAGGTCGAACTGGACGAGGACGGCGCCAGGAAGATCTTCAAACTGATCGACGCGCTCGAGGACAGCGACGACGTGCAGAACGTCTTCGCCAACTTCGACGTCAGCGACGAGGTCATGGAGAAGGTCGACGCGTAGCGCCGGCTCGAAGCGAGCGGTTCCGGCGGGCCGGTGGGACACGTCCCACCGGCCCGCCGCTGTTGTCAGTGGCAGCGGATAGCCTGACGGCAGTCAAAGATCACCGTCGACGGACCGCGACCGGACAGAGGGGTGGGGCGGGTGCGCGTACTCGGAGTCGACCCGGGACTGACCCGTTGCGGGGTCGGCGTCGTCGAGGGCGTCCCCGGGCGCCCGCTGACGATGGTGGGCGTCGGTGTCGTCCGTACGCCCGCCGATGCCGAACTGGGCATGCGTCTCGTCGCGATCGAGCAGGGCATCGAGCGGTGGCTCGACGAGCATCGGCCCGAAGTCGTCGCTGTGGAGCGGGTGTTCAGTCAGCACAACGTCCGTACGGTGATGGGCACGGCCCAGGCCAGTGCTGTCGCGATGCTGTGTGCGGCCCGGCGCGGCATTCCCGTCGCCCTGCACACCCCCAGCGAGGTCAAGGCCGCCGTCACCGGCAGCGGACGAGCCGACAAGGCCCAGGTCGGCGCGATGGTGACCCGGCTGCTCCGGCTCGACGCGCCCCCCAAACCGGCCGACGCCGCCGACGCCCTCGCGCTCGCCATCTGCCACATCTGGCGCGCACCCGCCCAGACGCGCCTTCAGCAGGCCGTCGCGCAGAACCGGTTCCAGCAGGCTGTCGCTCTCCACAAGGCGCAGGCCGCTGGAGCGACTGCCCCGACCACAGCACCCGTATCGACCACAGCACCCGCCTCGAAAGGCCGCCCCGCATGATCGCCTTCGTCAGCGGCCCGGTCGCCGCCCTCGCTCCCGACTCCGCGGTGGTCGAGGTGGGCGGGATCGGCATCGCCGTCCAGTGCGCCCCCAACACACTGTCCGGACTCAGGATGGGACAGCAGGCCAGACTCGCCACCTCCCTGGTGGTCCGCGAGGACTCCCTGACCCTTTACGGGTTCCAGGACGACGACGAGCGGCGGACCTTCGAGCTGCTCCAGACCGCGAGCGGTGTCGGCCCCCGCCTGGCCCAGGCCATGCTGGCCGTCCACTCGCCGGACGCCCTGCGCCGCGCGGTGTCCACTGCGGACGAGAAAGCGCTGATCGCCGTGCCCGGTATCGGCAAGAGGGGCGCCCAGAAACTGCTCCTGGAGCTGAAGGACCGCCTCGGCGCACCTCTCGGCACCGGCCCCGCCATCGGCTCCGCGGTCACCACCGGCTGGCGCGACCAGCTGCACGCCGCCCTGATCGGACTCGGGTACGCGACCCGTGAGGCCGACGAGGCCGTGGCCGCCGTGACACCCCAGGCCGAGGCCGCCGAAGGCGCGCCCCAGATCGGCCAGTTGCTGAAGGCGGCCCTGCAGACCCTCAACAGAGCCCGCTGACCAGCAGAGTTGGCCGGCGGCACGAACCACACAACCGACCGCTACCGCGAGGCACACGCATGAACTGGGACGACACGACCGACGAGAGCACCGCCCCCGAGCGGCTCGTCGCCGCGTCCGCCGACGGCGAGGACCAGGCCGTCGACGCCGCCCTGCGTCCCAAGGACCTGGACGAGTTCATCGGCCAGGAGAAGGTCCGCGCGCAGCTCGACCTCGTCCTGCGCGCAGCACGCGCGCGTGGCGCCACCGCCGACCACGTGCTGCTCTCCGGTGCCCCAGGCCTCGGCAAGACCACTCTCTCGATGATCATCGCGGCCGAGATGGGCGCCCCCATCCGCATCACCAGCGGCCCCGCCATCCAGCACGCCGGCGACCTCGCGGCGATCCTCTCCTCCCTCCAGGAGGGAGAGGTCCTCTTCCTCGACGAGATCCACCGCATGTCCCGGCCCGCCGAGGAGATGCTCTACATGGCGATGGAGGACTTCCGCGTCGACGTGATCGTCGGCAAGGGCCCGGGCGCCACCGCCATCCCCCTCGAACTGCCCCCGTTCACGCTGGTCGGCGCCACCACGCGCGCGGGGCTGCTGCCGCCCCCGCTGCGCGACCGCTTCGGCTTCACCGCGCACATGGAGTTCTACGAACCGGCCGAGCTGCAGCGCGTCATCCACCGCTCCGCGAACCTCCTCGACGTGGAGATCGGTGCCGACGGCGCCGCCGAGATCGCCGGCCGCTCGCGTGGCACCCCCCGTATCGCCAACCGCCTGCTGCGCCGCGTCCGGGACTACGCGCAGGTGAAGGCCGACGGCGTCATCACGCCCGACATCGCGCGGGCGGCCCTGAAGGTCTACGAGGTCGACGCCCGCGGTCTCGACCGCCTCGACAGAGGTGTCCTCGAAGCGCTGCTCAAGCTGTTCGGCGGCGGACCGGTCGGGCTCTCCACGCTGGCCATCGCGGTGGGAGAGGAGCGGGAGACCGTCGAGGAGGTCGCCGAGCCCTTCCTCGTACGGGAGGGACTGCTGGCCCGTACCCCGCGCGGACGCGTCGCGACGCCCGCCGCATGGGCGCATCTCGGCCTCACGCCCCCCCGTTCCACAACGGGGGGAAGCGGACAACAGGACCTGTTCGGGGCGTGAGGGCGCGGCTGCTCGCGGGCTCAGGAACCGTGGTGCCATGCTGAGCGTTGTTCCTTGAGCGCGGACTCGCTTAGACTCCGCCGATGCCGCCTCTGTAACTTCGTAGGTGGCGCCGACCACACCCCCATCCACCAGGCCGCTCACCGACGCGGTAGTGCGAAGGAAATTCCGTCCCGTGAATCCTGTGACCCTCCTCCCGTTCATCGTGCTCATCGGGGCCATGTTCCTGATGACCCGCTCGGCCAAGCGCAAGCAGCAGGCCGCCGCGCAGATGCGCAATGACATGCAGCCCGGCACCGGTGTCCGCACGATCGGGGGCATGTACGCGACGGTCAAGGAGGTCAACGAGGAGACGGTCCTTCTTGACGCGGGCCCGGGTGTGGAGCTTCTCTTCGCGAAGAACTCCATCGGCGCCGTCCTCGGCGACGACGAGTACAACCGCATCGTTCACGGCATCGAGCACGACCTGAAGACCGACGAAGCCGTCGTCCCGGACGACGCCTCCTCCCTCACCGAGACCGACGAGCCCTCCGACGACGCTTCCGCCGCTTCCGACGACAAGCCCATCGACCTCGGCAAGAAGGACGCGGCCGACGAACCGGCCGACGAGACCGAGGCCGCCGAGGTGAAGGCGGAAGAAGAGCCGAAGAAGATCGACGGCGAGTCCGACGCGAAGTAGCCGTGTTCCGGGGGAGGAGCGCGGCGCGATCCGCTCGCGTCCCGTACCCCCGGCACGTGCGGTTCTCGCAGGGAGTCCCGACACCATGTCATGGCCGCCGACCGCGCTGACCCGGCGCGAGGCGGCCCGAGAGGGAGTACGAGAAGGTGGCAGCACCTAAGAAGGGCCGGAGCGCAAGCTCCCAGAGCAAGCCAGGACGCTCGCTGGCCCTCATTCTGATCGCCATCGTGGCGCTCACCGGAGGCATGTTCCTCTCGGGGCACACGACTCCGCGTCTCGGCATCGACCTGGCCGGTGGTACGAGCATCACGCTCACGGCGAAGAACGAGCCGGGCCAGCCGAACGCGATCAACAAGACCAACATGGACATCGCGGTCGACATCATGAACCGCCGTGTCAACGGTCTTGGCGTCTCCGAGGCAGAGGTGCAGACCCAGGGATCCGACAACATCATTGTCAACATCCCCAAGGGCACGAACTCCAAGCAGGCCCGGGACCAGGTCGGTACCACCGCCAAGCTCTACTTCCGACCGGTTCTGGCCCTTGACCCCCAGGGTGTCGCCGCGACGGCCAGCCCCACGCCGAGCGCGAGCACGTCCGGCAGTCCTTCGCCGTCGGCCTCGGAGACGGGCGACAAGGCGACCTCGACGTCGTCCGGCTCGCCCAGCCCGTCGGCCAGCACGACCTCGCAGGGTCGCCCGGTCACCGACGCGCTGAAGGCCGACGCGACCCCGACGCCGAGCACCACGTCGTCCGCGACCGCGACCGCGTCCGCCAGTGCCTCGGCCTCGGCGAGCGCCACCCCCGACGCGGCGACCGCGGCGCTCCAGGCGAAGTACTTGGCGCTCGACTGCACCAAGAAGGCGGTCCGCGCCGTCACCGGTGACGGCGTCAAGCCCACAGAGCCGACGGTGGCCTGCGGCAAGGACTCAAAGGGGCAGTGGACGAAGTTCGTCCTCGGCCCGGCCGAGGTGTCCGGCACCGAGGTCAAGAAGGCCCAGGCGGTCTTCGACACCCAGGGTGTCGCGGGCTGGCAGGTCAACATGGACTTCACGTCCAAGGGCAGCAAGCAGTTCGCGGATGTCACCGGTCGCCTCGCTCAGAACCAGGAACCGCAGAACGAGTTCGGCATCGTCCTGGACGGTGAGGTCGTCTCCAACCCGTATGTCAGCGCGGCGATCTCGGGTGGCTCCGCACAGATCTCCGGCAGCTTCACCCAGACCGAGGCCCAGGACCTGGCCAACATGCTGTCGTACGGTGCGCTTCCGCTCACCTTCCACGAGTCGAGCGTCAGCACGGTCAGCCCTGCACTCGGCGGCGAGCAGCTGCACGCCGGTCTGATCGCGGGCGCGATCGGCCTGGCCCTGGTCGTCATCTACCTGGTGGTCTACTACCGGGGCCTGTCGACCGTCGCCATCGCCTCCCTGTTGGTCTCCGCCGCCCTCACCTACGTGATCATGGCGCTGCTCGGTCCGGCCATCGGCTTCGCGCTGAACCTGCCGGCCGTCTGCGGCGCGATCGTCGCGATCGGTATCACCGCGGACTCGTTCATCGTGTTCTTCGAACGCATCCGCGACGAGATCCGCGAGGGCCGTACCCTGCGGCCCGCCGTCGAGCGTGCCTGGCCGCGCGCCCGGCGCACCATCCTGGTCTCCGACTTCGTGTCCTTCCTGGCCGCCGCGGTGCTCTTCATCGTCACCGTCGGCAAGGTCCAGGGCTTCGCGTTCACGCTCGGTCTGACCACCCTGCTCGACGTGGTCGTCGTCTTCTTCTTCACCAAGCCGCTGATGACGATCCTCGCCCGCAAGAAGTTCTTCGCGGAGGGCCACCGCTGGTCCGGCCTCGACCCGCAGCGCCTGGGCGCCCAACCGCCGCTCCGTCGCACCCGTCGCGCGTCCGCGCCCGTCGACATGAAGGAGGCGTGAGATGTCGAAACTCGGCACCCTCGGCGCCCGGCTCCACCGCGGCGAGATCGGCTACGACTTCGTCGGCAAGCGTTTCATCTGGTACGGCATCTCGATCCTGATCACCATCACGGCCATCCTCGGCCTGTCGGTGCGCGGCCTGAACATGGGCATCGAGTTCGAGGGCGGTGCCGTCTTCACCATCGAGAAGACCAGCGTTTCGGTGAGCCAGGCCGAGAAATACGCGGAACAGGCTTCCGGCCACGACGCGATCGTCCAGAAGCTCGGCAAGGACGGCCTGCGCATCCAGGTCGCCACCATCGACACCGGGGCGGCGGACAAGGTCTCGGCGAAGCTCGCCACCGACCTCGGCATTCCGGAGAAGAACATCACCGGCGAGCTGGTCGGCCCCAGTTGGGGTGACCAGGTCGCGAACAAGGCCTGGCAGGGCCTGGTGATCTTCATGATCCTTGTGGTGATCTATCTGGCCATCGCCTTCGAGTGGCGCATGGCCATCGCCGCGCTCGTGGCGCTCATCCACGACATCACGATCACGGTCGGCATCTACGCCCTCGTCGGCTTCGAGGTGACGCCCGGTACGGTGATCGGTCTGCTGACGATCCTCGGGTACTCGCTCTACGACACGGTCGTCGTCTTCGACAGCCTCAAAGAGCAGACCAAGGACATCACCAAGCAGACCCGCTGGACCTACAGCGAGATCGCCGACCGGTCGATCAACGGCACCCTGGTCCGCTCGATCAACACCACGGTGGTCGCGCTCCTCCCGGTCGCCGGCCTGCTGTTCATCGGCGGCGGTGTGCTCGGCGCGGGCATGCTCAACGACATCTCGCTGTCGCTGTTCGTCGGCCTCGCGGCCGGCGCGTACTCCTCGATCTTCATCGCCACGCCGCTCGTCGCCGACCTCAAGGAGCGCGAGCCGCAGATGAAGGCCCTGAGGAAGCGTGTCCTGGCCAAGCGGGCGCAGGGCGCGCAGGGTGACGCCCCGGCGTCCCGGGTCAGCGACGAGCAGCAGTACGACGAGGACGACGACGCTGCTCCGGCGGTCGTCGGGCCGCGCAACCAGCCGGCCTCCCGCAATCGCGGTCGTGGGCGGCCCTCGGGCAAGCGCCGATGACCGCGGTCAAGGAGCTGCTGCTCAGCCGTATCCGCGATGTGGCGGACTACCCGGAGCCGGGGGTGATGTTCAAGGACATCACCCCGCTCCTGGCGGACCCCGAGGCGTTCACCGCGCTCACCGACGCCCTGGCCGACATCGCTGTCCGCAGCGGTGCCACGAAGATCGTCGGCCTGGAGGCCCGCGGCTTCATCCTGGGCGCCCCGGTCGCGGTCCGGGCCGGCCTGGGCTTCATCCCCATACGCAAGGCGGGCAAGCTCCCCGGAGCCACGCTCAGTCAGGCGTACGACCTGGAGTACGGCTCCGCCGAGATCGAGGTGCACGCCGAGGACCTGAACGCGGGAGACCGCGTCCTGGTGATCGACGACGTACTGGCCACGGGCGGCACCGCCGAGGCCTCGGTCCAGCTGATCCGGCGAACGGGCGCGGAGGTCGCGGGTCTGGCGATCCTCCTGGAGCTCGGTTTCCTCGGCGGCAGGCAGCGGCTCGAACCCGTTCTGTCGGGAGCGTTGCTGGAGTCGCTGATCACCGTCTGAGGCACCCACAGGGCTGCCTGCGGACACATGGAGCGACGGAGGGGCGGGCACCGGAGGAATCCGGCGCCCGCCCCTCGCGTTTCTCCGGTAGAAGGCCGTCGCAGCGGCCTGGACGCGATGCCGGTGCCCGGGATCGCTACCATGGGGTCTCCGGAGCCTGACCGGGGACCCGGATCGCGCACGAGGAGTCCTCTTGGCAGACGAGGCCCAGCCCCTGACCGCCGCCAAGCCCGAGCCCGGCTCGGAGCCCGCGGCAGCGCCCGAGCGGACGGCGAACGACGACGCGCACGGGCCGGTCGAGCACGCCCAGGCAGCGCCTGTCGAGCGGGCACCCGAGCCCTCGCGTCCCAAGCCGGCCACGCCCGAGCCCGCCCCCGGCCCGGCCCCCGCGCCCGCGGTCCGTCCGGCGGCCTCCGGCCAGCTCGCCCGCTCCGGCTCCCCCAACCGTGTACGTGCCCGGCTGGCCCGGCTCGGCGTGCAGCGCTCCAACCCGTACAACCCGGTCCTCGAACCGCTGCTGCGGGCGGTGCGCAGCAACGACCCGAAGATCGAGACGGCGACGCTCCGCCAGATCGAGAACGCCTACCAGGTCGCCGAGCGCTGGCACCGCGGCCAGAAGCGCAAGAGCGGCGACCCGTACATCACCCACCCGCTGGCCGTCACCACGATCCTCGCCGAACTGGGTATGGACCCGGCGACACTGATGGCGGGCCTGCTGCACGACACGGTCGAGGACACCGAGTACGGCCTGGACCAGCTGCGCCGCGACTTCGGCGACTCCGTCGCGCTTCTCGTGGACGGCGTCACCAAGCTGGACAAGGTCAAGTTCGGCGAGGCCGCACAGGCCGAGACCGTGCGCAAGATGGTCGTCGCGATGGCCAAGGACCCACGCGTCCTGGTCATCAAGCTCGCCGACCGGCTGCACAACATGCGCACCATGCGCTATCTCAAGCGTGAGAAGCAGGAGAAGAAGGCGCGCGAGACGCTGGAGATCTACGCGCCGCTCGCCCATCGCCTGGGCATGAACACCATCAAGTGGGAACTGGAGGACCTCGCTTTCGCGATCCTCTACCCCAAGATGTACGACGAGATCGTCCGGCTGGTGGCCGAGAGGGCACCGAAGCGTGACGAGTACCTGGCCATAGTGACGGACGAGGTCCAGTCCGACCTGCGCGCGGCCCGCATCAAAGCGGGGGTCACCGGCCGCCCGAAGCACTACTACAGCGTCTACCAGAAGATGATCGTCCGAGGCCGTGACTTCGCGGAGATCTACGACCTCGTGGGTATTCGTGTACTTGTCGACACGGTTCGTGACTGTTACGCCGCCCTCGGCACCGTGCACGCGCGCTGGAACCCGGTCCCCGGCCGGTTCAAGGACTACATCGCGATGCCCAAGTTCAACATGTACCAGTCGCTGCACACGACGGTCATCGGCCCCAACGGCAAGCCCGTCGAACTCCAGATCCGTACGTTCGACATGCACCGCCGTGCCGAGTACGGCATCGCCGCGCACTGGAAGTACAAGCAGGAGGCCGTCGCCGGCGCCTCCAAGGTGCGGTCGGACCAGCCGAGAACCACCGGCAAGGACGACCACCTCAACGACATGGCCTGGCTGCGGCAGCTGCTGGACTGGCAGAAGGAGACGGAGGACCCCAGCGAGTTCCTGGAGTCCCTGCGCTTCGACCTGTCCCGCAACGAGGTCTTCGTCTTCACGCCCAAGGGCGACGTGATCGCGCTTCCGGCGGGCGCGACCCCGGTCGACTTCTCGTACGCGGTGCACACCGAGGTCGGCCACCGGACCATAGGGGCACGGGTCAACGGCCGCCTCGTACCGCTCGAATCCACCCTGGACAACGGCGATCTGGTGGAGGTCTTCACCTCCAAGGCGGCCGGCGCGGGGCCCTCCCGCGACTGGCTCGGCTTCGTCAAGTCGCCGCGCGCCCGCAACAAGATCCGCGCCTGGTTCTCCAAGGAGCGGCGCGACGAGGCGATCGAACAGGGCAAGGACGCCATCGCGCGCGCGATGCGCAAACAGAACCTGCCGATCCAGCGCATCCTCACCGGCGACTCCCTCGTCACCCTCGCCCACGAGATGCGCTACCCGGACATCTCGTCCCTGTACGCGGCGATCGGCGAGGGCCATGTGGCCGCGCAGAACGTCGTACAGAAGCTCGTGCAGGCGCTCGGCGGCGAGGAGGCGGCCACCGAGGAGATCGACGAGTCCGTTCCGCCCGCCCGTGGCCGCAAGCGGCGCACCAACAACGACCCGGGTGTGGTCGTCAAGGGCGTCGACGACGTCTGGGTGAAGCTCGCCCGCTGCTGTACGCCCGTACCCGGCGACCCCATCATCGGTTTCGTCACGCGCGGTAGTGGCGTATCGGTTCACCGCAACGACTGCGTGAACATCGAGTCACTGAACCGGGAGCCCGAGCGCATCCTCGAGGTCGAGTGGGCGCCCACCCAGTCCTCGGTCTTCCTGGTCGCCATCCAGGTCGAGGCCCTGGACCGCTCGCGCCTCCTCTCGGACGTCACCCGCGTCCTGTCGGACCAGCACGTCAACATCCTGTCGGCGGCCGTCCAGACGTCGAGGGACCGGGTGGCCACCTCGCGCTTCACCTTCGAGATGGGCGACCCCAAGCACCTGGGGCACGTCCTGAAGGCCGTCAGGGGCGTCGAGGGCGTGTACGACGTGTACCGGGTGACCTCGGCCCGCAGGCCGTAACCACAAGCGGTACGCAGGTACGCAGAGGGGCTCCCGTACGAGATGTACGGGAGCCCCTCTGCGTAGCAGCGTGCAGGCAGACCAGCGAAAGAGACCTAGCCGCCGAACTCCTGCACGGCCTTGAGCGCCTGGTCCAGCAGCGCCTGACGGCCGTCCAGCTCCTTCTGGAGCTTGTCGGCCCTGGCGTTGTTGCCCTGGGCCCGGGCGGTCTCGATCTGGCCCCCGAGCTTGTCCACGGCCGCCTGGAGCTGACCGGTCAGACCCTCGGCACGCGCGCGTGCCTCCGGGTTCGTCCGGCGCCACTCGGTGTCCTCGGACTCCTGAAGAGCCCGCTCGACCGTGTGGATCCGGCCCTCGACCTTCGGCCGCGAGTCGCGCGGCACATGGCCGATGGCCTCCCAGCGCTCGTTGATCGAACGGAAGGCGGCCCGCGCCGCCTTCAGGTCCGTGATCGGCAGGAGCTTCTCGGCCTCCGCGGCCAGCTCCTCCTTGAGCTTGAGGTTCTCGGTCTGCTCCGCGTCCCGCTCGGCGAAGACCGAACTGCGCGCCGCGAAGAACACGTCCTGGGCGCCGCGGAAGCGGTTCCACAGGTCGTCCTCGTGCTCGCGCTGGGCACGGCCCGCGGACTTCCAGTCCGTCATCAGTTCGCGGTAGCGCGCGGCCGTCGGACCCCAGTCGGTCGACGCCGACAGTCCCTCGGCCTCGGCGACCAGCTTCTCCTTGGCCTTGCGGGCGTCCTCGCGCTGCGCGTCCAGGGACGCGAAGTGAGCCTTGCGGCGCTTGGAGAACGCCGAGCGGGCGTGCGAGAAGCGGTGCCACAGCTCGTCGTCCGACTTGCGGTCGAGCCGCGGGAGTCCCTTCCAGGTGTCCACCAGCGCGCGCAGCCGCTCACCGGCGGACCGCCACTGGTCGGACTGCGCCAGCTCCTCCGCCTCGACGACAAGCGCCTCCTTGGCGCCCCGCGCCTCGTCGGACTGCTTGGCCCGCTGCTGCTTGCGCTCCTCACGGCGGGTCTCGACGGTCTCGACGAGCTTGTCCAGCCGGACCCGCAGCGCGACCAGATCGCCGACCGCGTGGTGGGCGTCCACCTGCTCGCGGATGTGGTCGATCGCCACCTGGGCGTCCTTCGCGGACAGGTCGGTGGTCTTGACTCGCTTTTCGAGGAGGCCGATCTCGACAACCAGGCCCTCGTACTTGCGCTCGAAGTAGGCCAACGCCTCCTCTGGGGAGCCGGCCTGCCAGGAACCGACGACCTGCTCACCGTCGGCAGTACGCACGTACACGGTCCCCGTCTCGTCGACGCGGCCCCACGGGTCGCTGCTCACAGCGCCTCCTCCACATGATGCCGGCGGAGGGCTCTGCACCCCCGGGCATCGTCCACAGTTTCGTCACGGTCAACATAGGCGACCGGCAGGGATGCTGTCCGCATCCCGCGCGACCGAAGTTTCGCAGTTGGCGGTCAGGATTTCGTTACTGTCGCCTTGTTGATCACAACGGTCGCATTCGGTGCGCCGTCGCCCTGTCCCGTGGCCTCACCGGCCGCGGCGATCTTCTTCAGGACCTTCATGCCCGACGCGGAAATCGTGCCGAACGGTGTGTAGGTGGGCGGAAGCTGGCTGTCCTGGTAGACCAGGAAGAACTGGCTGCCGCCGGTGTGCGCCTGGCCCGTGTTCGCCATGGCGATCGTGCCCGCCGGGTAGATGTTGTTCTTGAGGGTTTTGTCCTTCAGGTTCTCGTCCGGGATGGTGTAGCCGGGGCCGCCCATACCGGTGCCCTTCGGGTCACCGCACTGCAGCACGTAGATGCCGTTCGTGGTGAGCCGGTGGCACTTGGTGTGATCGAGGTAGCCCTCGCTCGCCAGGAAGTTGAACGAGTTCACCGTGTGCGGTGCCGCGGCCGTCTTCAGGGCGATGTCGATGTCGCCGCAGGTCGTCGCGAGCTTCAGGTCGTACTTCGCCGACTTGTCGATGGTCATCGCCGGCTCCTTCTTCCAGCTCAGCGACTTCACCTTCCCCGCAGCCGCCTTCTCGCAGGGGTCGGGGGCCTTGCTGGGCGAGGCGCTCGGAGTGACCTCCGCGCTCGCGTTCGACTTGCTGTCGTCGTTCTTGAAGACCCCGGTCGCATAGGACAGCACGCTGCCCACGACGATCACGCCGAGGACCGACGCGATCACCGAGTTGCGCACGTTCGCCTTGCGCCGCGCGGCCGTACGCCGCTGCTGCTGCCGCAAGAACTTCTCCCGGGCGAGCTGACGCCGCCGCTGCTCCTGGGTGACCACCGGGTTTTCTCCTCATGCGTCTCGTACGTCAACTGGGACGCTTGCGTCTTGGGTACCGATCGCCTGCGTGTGCCCCGTACCGTATATGGGTTCGCTGAGGAAACGGCAGCGCCGGTAGGCTCTGTGGCACTGCCATCCGCCCCGTACGACCACGTACGCCACAAATCGAAGGACGATCGTGCTCATTGCCGGGTTCCCGGCCGGCGCCTGGGGGACGAACTGTTATCTCGTCGCCCCCGCCGCCGGTGAGGAGTGCGTGATCATCGACCCGGGCCACCAGGCCGCCGATGGAGTCGAGGAGACGCTGAGGAAGCATCGGCTCAAGCCCGTCGCGGTCGTCCTCACCCATGGACATCTCGACCATGTGGCCTCGGTCGTCCCGGTGTGCGGCGCGCACGGTGTCCCGGCGTGGATCCACCCCGACGACCGCTACATGATGAGCGACCCGGAGAAGGCGCTCGGCCGGTCCATCGGCATGCAGCTGATGGGCGAGCTGACCATCGGGGAACCGGACGACGTCAAGGAACTGACGGACGGCGCACGGCTGGAACTGGCGGGACTGGAGCTGAGCGTGGCGCACGCGCCGGGCCATACCAAGGGGTCGGTGACGTTCAGGATGCCGGAGAACGCGGACATCCCGTCCGTGTTCTTCTCGGGCGACCTGCTCTTCGCCGGCTCCATCGGACGCACCGACCTGCCCGGCGGTGACATGGCCGAGATGCTCGACTCGCTGGCCCGCGTGTGCCTGCCGCTCGACGACTCGACCGTGGTGCTGTCCGGCCACGGCGCCCAGACGACCATCGGCCAGGAGCGCGCCACCAACCCGTATCTGCGGCAGGTGGCGGCCGGCCTTCAAGATCGCGGCGAGGGATCGAACCCCCCTCACCGACGAGGAATGTGACGAGAGACCTCCCGTGAGCACCTTCAAGGCCCCCAAGGGCACGTACGACCTGATCCCGCCGGAGAGCGCGAAGTTCCTGGCGGTACGGGAAGCCATCGCCGCGCCGCTGCGCAACTCCGGCTACGGCTACATCGAGACGCCTGGCTTCGAGAACGTCGAGCTGTTCGCCCGGGGCGTCGGTGAATCGACGGACATCGTGACGAAGGAGATGTACGCCTTCGAGACCAAGGGCGGCGACAGGCTGGCCCTGCGCCCCGAGGGCACGGCGTCGGTCCTGCGCGCGGCACTGGAGGCCAACCTCCACAAGCTGGGCAACCTCCCGGTCAAGCTCTGGTACTCGGGCTCGTACTACCGCTACGAGCGCCCCCAGAAGGGCCGCTACCGCCACTTCTCGCAGGTGGGCGCGGAGGCGATCGGCGCGGAGGATCCGGCGCTCGACGCCGAGCTGATCATCCTGGCGGACCAGGCGTACCGGGCGTTGGGCCTCAGGAACTTCCGCATCCTGCTGAACTCGCTGGGCGACCAGGAGTGCCGCCCGGTCTACCGGACGGCACTCCAGGACTTCCTCCGGGGTCTCGACCTGGACGAGGAGACGCTGCGACGGGCCGACATCAACCCCCTGCGGGTGCTGGACGACAAGCGGGACGACGTCCAGAAGCAGCTGGTGGGGGCGCCGCTTCTGCGGGACTACCTGTGCGACGCCTGCAAGGCGTACCACGAGGAGGTCCGCGAGCTGATCACCGAGGCGGGCGTCGCCTTCGAGGACGACCCGAAGCTGGTCCGCGGCCTCGACTACTACACCCGGACGACCTTCGAGTTCGTCCACGACGGACTGGGCTCGCAGTCCGCGGTGGGCGGCGGTGGACGCTACGACGGCCTCTCCGAGATGCTCGGCGGTCCCGCGCTGCCGTCGGTGGGCTGGGCGTTGGGCGTCGACCGTACGGTGCTCGCCCTTGAGGCGGAGGGCGTCGAGCTCGAACTCCCGTCCGCGACAAGTGTGTTCGCGGTGCCGCTGGGTGAGGAGGCTCGCCGGGTGCTCTTCGCGAAGGTCACGGAGCTGCGCAAGGTGGGGGTCGCGGCGGACTTCTCGTACGGGGCCAAGGGGCTCAAGGGGGCGATGAAGAACGCGAACCGCAGTGGGGCGCGTTACACGATCGTCGCCGGTGAGCGGGACCTCGCGGAGGGTGTGGTCCAGCTGAAGGACATGGAGTCGGGGGAGCAGACGGCGATCGGCGTGAACGAGATCGTGGCGGAACTGGAGTCGAGGCTGGGCTGAGGTGGTAGGGGGTTCTTTCGCCCCCGCCACCGTTCCCCGTCCCGTCCCGTCCCTGAGGGTTGTGCCCTCAGGGACGGGACGGGTTCTCAGTCCAGCAACCCGTGTCGCATCGCGCTCGTCACCGCTGCCGTGCGGTCGTCCACCCCCAGTTTTCCGAACGCCCGCAGCAGATGTGTCTTCACCGTCGACTCCCCGATGAACAACCGCCGCCCGATCTCCGCGTTGGTGCACCCCTCGGCCACCAGCCGCAGCACCGCCGTCTCCCGTTCCGACAGCCGTGGCCGCTCCGGCCGGGTCCGGAGCCGGTCCACCAGCCGGGCCGCCACCGACGGCGCCAGTACCGTCTCGCCGCGCGCCGCCGCCCGCACCGCGTCCGCGAGTTCGCCACGCGGCAGATCCTTCAGCAGGTAGCCGGCCGCTCCCGCCTCCACCGCCCGCAGGATGTCCCGGTCCGTCTCGTACGTCGTGAGGACGATGACCCGGCAGGTCAGCCCCGCCTCCGTCATCCGTACGATCGAGTCCACGCCTCCACCGCCCGGCATCCGCAGGTCCATCAGCACGATGTCCGGCCGCAACTCCGCCGCCAGCGCCTCCGCCCGCGGTCCGCTCGACGCGTCGGCGATCACCTCGAGGTCCGGTTCGGCGCTGAGCATCGCGCGCAGCCCTTCCCGTACGACGGGATGGTCGTCGGCCAGGATGATGCGGATCACGGGTCGCTCCTCACGGCGGCGGGAAGTGCGGGGAGTCGGACCGTCACCGTCGTGCCCTCGCCCGGTGCGCTGCGGACGCGCACCGTTCCGCCCGCCTCCGTGGCCCGGGCGCTGAGCCCCGCCAGACCGTAGCCGGACCGTACGGCGTCCACGTCGAAGCCGCGGCCCTCGTCCCGTACGGCGAGTGTGAGCCGCTCCTCCTCGTACATCAGCTCGATGCCGACCCTCGCTCCACCGCCCGCGTGCCTCCGCGCGTTCGCCAGGGCCTCCTGGCAGGCGCGCAGCAACACCACCTCCTGGCCTGCCGGTAGTGGACGTACCGGACCCGTCACGGTCAGTGTCGCCTCAGTGCGGGTGGCCAGGCGGCGCAGGGCGTCCGGGAGCGAGACCCCCTCCAGGTCCGCCGGTGCGCCGCCAGCCACCAGAGCGCGGGCCTCGGCGAGGTTCTGGCGTGCCGTTTCCGCCATCAGGGCCAGATGGCGGCGGGCCTGCGGGATGTCGTCGTCGAGTTCCGCCTCGACCGCCTGGACCAGCATCAGCAGGCTGGTGAAGCCCTGTGCGAGCGTGTCGTGGATCTCCCTGGCCATGCGCTCCCGTTCGGTGAGGGCTCCGTGTGCCGCCGACAGACGGGAGAGCTCGTGGCGGCTCGCGTCCAACTCTGCGATCAGTTCCGCCCGTTCCTGGCTCTGTTCGATCACCTTGATGACCCAGTAGCCGACCGCCACCGAGAAGACCAGCGACACCAGCGTGAACACCGCGCTGAAGAACACGTCGTGGTCGCTGGGCCACCACAGCAGCGCCCAGCCCACCACCGGCGCGATGTTGATGACGGTCACGGCCGCCAGCGCCCAGCGCAGCCGCAGGGTCATGAAGCACTGGGGGACCAGTGCGAAGGTCATCTGGCGGGTCTCGCCGACCAGGATCGCCGCGGGGAGGAAGAGGGCCAGGGCCGCCAGCAGGTAGCGCAGCGACCGTTGTTCGTCCGGCGGGTCGCCCTGGAGGATCACGCGGCCCCATCCCACGTACAACGGGGCCAGGGGGAGCAGTAGCGCCGCTGCCGTCACGCGTACCGGCCACCCCGGGTGGTTCGTGCCGAGCACGAACACCAGGGTGGCCAGCCATACGACGGCGAAGTACGTGTCCCACAGCCGGAACGAGTGGTCCCAGGAGTTCGCGCCGCGTGCCGTGGAACCGTTCACCCGTCGCGCCGGTTCTTCCAGCGGAAGGTCAGCAGACACAGCAGCAATCCTCCGACGCACCACGCCCCGAGGACCAGAGCCACCCGTCCGAACTCCCAACTCCCCGTCTGTTCGAGGACGCTCGCCGAGTCGGGGAGGAACACCCCGCGCAGGCCCTGGCACATCCACTTCAGCGGGAACAGGGCGCCGATGTTCAGCATCCAGTCGGGAATCGTGTCGATCGAGATGTACACCCCCGAGATGAACTGGAGCACCAGGAACGGGAGTACGACCACGGAGGTCGCGCTCTTCCCCGACTTTGGGACGGAGCTGATCGCGATGCCGAGCAGCGCGCACGCGGTCAGACCGAGGACGAAGATCCAGGCGAACTCCGCCCACTTCGCGATGTCCGAGAGCAGATCGACGTCGTACAGGGTCGTGCCGACCAGGAGCAGGATCAGCGTCTCCAGGAAGCCGGTTACCAGGACCAGCCAGATCTTGCCGAGGAAGTACGCGGCCGGTGGCATCGGCGTGCCGCGCAGGCGGCGCAGCACCCGTTCGTCACGTTCGATCGCGATCGAGATGCCGAGCGACTGGAAGCTCGTCGACATGATGCCTGCGGCCATCATCGCCGGGACGTACAGCTGCGAGGCGGTGATGCCCGCCGAGTCGATGTCGTCGCTGAAGATCGACGCGAAGAGGAACAGGAAGACGACCGGGAAGGCGAGGGTGAACACCACCTGGTCGCGCATCCGGAAGAACTGCCTGATCTCCATGGCACCCCGGGCAAGACCCAGGCTCCAGGCCGAGGGGAGCCGAATCTCCGCCGTCCGCGTCGTCATCGCGCGTGCTCCTGTCCGGTCAGCCGGAGATAGACGTCCTCCAGGGTGGGGCGGCCCACCCGCAGGCCGGGGATCTCGCCGTCGAAGCGGTGCGTGAGGTCCGTGATCGTGTGGGTCGGCGTCTTCGTGTGGGTGACGCGCGGAGTGCCGTCGGCCTCCGTCCACTCGACCTTCGCCTCCGTGCCGTGGCGCTCCCGCAGCGCGGCCGGCTCGCCCTCGGCGACCACACGGCCCGCCGAGACGATCGCCAGCCGGTCCGCCAACGCCTCCGCCTCCTCCAGGTAGTGCGTGGTCAGCAGAATCGTCGTGCCGTCGTCCGCGAGCGTGCGGATCAGGTCCCAGAACTGGCGGCGGGCCGCCGGGTCGAAACCCGTCGTCGGCTCGTCCAGGAGCAGCAGTTCCGGGCCGCCGATCACACCGAGAGCCACATCGAGACGGCGTCGCTGGCCGCCCGACAACTCCTTGATCCGGCTGCCCGCCTTCCGCTCCAGACCGACCAGCCCGATCACCTGCTCCGGGTCCCGCGGCCCCGGGTAGTAGCGGGCGAAATGACGTACGGTTTCGCGCACCGTCAACTCGGCGGGTGCGGATTCGTCCTGCCAGACGATTCCGACACGTGAGCGCCACGCGCGTGTGCCCTTCGCCGGATCCGTACCGAGCACGGACACCTCGCCCCCGTCCCGGGACCGGTTGCCCTGGAGGATCTCCACGGTGGTGCTCTTGCCCGCGCCATTGGGCCCCAGCAGGCCGAACACCTCGCCCCGGTGGATGCCGAGATCGATGCCGTCCACGGCGGTCACGTCCCCGTACCGCTTGCGCAGTCCCCGTACGTCCACCGCGAGTTCCTTCGCGTGTGTTGTCATGCCGTCGAGCCTCGCCCCGAACCGAGCCTTCCGGGACGACCGTGCGTACCTTCTTATGTCCACCGAACGGTGGACACGCGTCCGCGTGCGGCACAATGACCGTGCCCGCCAGCCCCCCTCTCGAAGCAACGGAACGGCGTGATGACCAAGACGACAGTGCTGAAGGACGGCGTCTCCACCGACCAGCCCGAGCCCCCCGCCGAGGCCTCGCGCTCCGTGGGTGGAAGTCGTGCGTTCGCCGTGATGCTGTTGCTCACCGGCGCGGCCGGACTGCTGGCGGCGTGGGTCATCACGATCGACAAGTTCAAGCTGCTGGAAGCCAAGGTCGCGGGTACGACGTTCACGCCCGGCTGCAGCCTCAACCCCGTGGTGTCCTGCGGCAGCGTGATGGAGAGCAAGCAGGCCGCCGCCTTCGGGTTCCCGAACCCGATGCTCGGCCTCGTCGCCTACGGCATCGTCATCTGCGTAGGCATGAGCCTGCTCGGCCGGGCCCGCTTCCCGCGCTGGTACTGGCTCACCTTCAACGCGGGCACCCTCTTCGGCGTCGGATTCTGCACCTGGCTGCAGTTCCAGTCCCTGTACCGGATCAACGCGCTGTGCCTGTGGTGCTCCCTTGCCTGGGTCGCGACGATCATCATGTTCTGGTACGTCACCTCGTTCAACGTCAGGAACGGCTTCATCCCGGCACCGAAGTGGCTCAGGAGCTTCTTCGGCGAGTTCACCTGGGTCGTACCGGTCCTGCACATCGGCATCATCGGGATGCTGATCCTGACCCGCTGGTGGGAGTTCTGGACCAGCTGACGGCGCCGGTCCGACTGTCAGTGGTGTGACATAGGGTTTTGTCCGTGGAGCCCGACCTGTTCACCGCCGCAGCGGAAGCACGCCAGGAGAAGGACCCGTCCGGAAGCCCCCTGGCCGTGCGGATGCGCCCGCGTGTCCTCGACGAGGTCGTGGGCCAGCAGCATCTGCTGAAACCGGGGTCGCCGCTGCGCAGACTCGTCGGCGAGAGCGAGGGCGGACCGGCCGGACCCTCGTCCGTGATCCTCTGGGGGCCGCCCGGTACCGGCAAGACCACCCTGGCGTACGTCGTGTCGAAGGCCACCCGGAAGCGCTTCGTCGAGCTGTCGGCGATCACCGCGGGCGTCAAGGAGGTCCGTGCGGTCATCGACGGGGCTCGCCGGGCCACCGGTGGCTTCGGCAAGGAGACGGTCCTCTTCCTCGACGAGATCCACCGCTTCAGCAAGGCCCAGCAGGACTCCCTGCTCCCCGCCGTCGAGAACCGCTGGGTGACCCTGATCGCGGCGACCACCGAGAACCCGTACTTCTCAGTGATCTCGCCTCTTCTCTCCCGCTCGCTCCTCCTCACCCTCGAACCCCTCACGGACGACGACCTGCGCAGCCTGCTGCGCCGTGCGGTCGCCGACGAGCGTGGTCTCAAGAGCGCCGTCACGCTCCCCGAGGACGCCGAGGAACACCTGCTGCGGATCGCCGGCGGAGACGCCCGCCGGGCCCTGACCGCCCTGGAGGCCGCCGCCGGAGCCGCGCTCGACAAGGGCGACGCGGCCATCACCCTCCAGACCCTGGAGGAGACCGTCGACCGGGCGGCCGTGAAGTACGACCGTGACGGCGACCAGCACTACGACGTGGCCAGCGCCCTCATCAAGTCCATCCGGGGCTCCGACGTCGACGCGGCCCTGCACTACCTCGCCCGGATGATCGAGGCCGGCGAGGACCCCCGCTTCATCGCCCGCCGCCTGATGATCTCCGCCAGCGAGGACATCGGCCTCGCCGATCCGAACGCCCTGCCGATAGCCGTCGCCGCCGCGCAGGCCGTCGCCATGATCGGCTTCCCGGAAGCCGCCCTCACCCTCAGCCACGCCACCATCGCCCTCGCCCTGGCCCCCAAGTCCAACGCCGCGACCACGGCGATCGGCGCCGCCATGGAGGACGTACGCAAGGGCCACGCCGGACCCGTGCCGATGCACCTGCGCGACGGGCACTACAAGGGCGCCGCGAAACTCGGCCACGCGCAGGGGTACGTGTACCCGCACGACCTGCCGGAGGGAATCGCGGAGCAGCAGTACGCCCCGGAGGAACTCAAGGACCGTACGTACTACGAACCGACCCGGCACGGAGCCGAGGCCAGGTACGCGGACGCGGTCGAGTGGACCAGGAAACACCTTGGTCGCAAGCGGTCCTGAGCACGCTGTAGAATCCTGCGCAGTGCTGCGTCCCGTGTCCGGCTTCGGTCGGCGCCTCAGGCGGGACAATCAGCCGGATCTTCTGATCCAGGAGCGTCGCGCACCTTCGTAGGTGTCGCGGGCAGCCCACCACCACCCGGCTTCCGGGAACGGTCGGTGGGCCGTTCGTGTGTTGCACATATGTGCCCAGCACAGGGGAACGGCTGCCTGGCAAGTCCCTCGTGGACCTGCCGGGAATCCCCGGCTGCGGATGCGACCTCCCGTAACCCTGAGGCAGCCGAAGAGGAAAAGGAAGAGTAGTGGCTAACCAGCCCCGCCCCAAGGTCAAGAAGTCGCGTGCCCTCGGCATCGCGCTGACCCCGAAGGCCGTCAAGTACTTCGAGGCCCGCCCCTACCCGCCCGGCGAGCACGGTCGTGGCCGCAAGCAGAACTCGGACTACAAGGTCCGTCTGCTGGAGAAGCAGCGTCTGCGCGCGCAGTACGACGTGTCCGAGCGCCAGCTCGTCCGCGCCTACGAGCGTGCCGCCAAGACGCAGGGCAAGACCGGTGAGGCCCTGGTCATCGAGCTGGAGCGTCGTCTCGACGCCCTGGTTCTGCGTTCGGGCATCGCCCGCACGATCTACCAGGCCCGCCAGATGGTCGTTCACGGCCACATCGAGGTCAACGGCGGCAAGGTCGACAAGCCGTCGTTCCGTGTCCGTCCCGACGACGTCGTGATGGTCCGCGAGCGCAGCCGCAGCAAGACGCTGTTCGAGGTCTCCCGCGCCGGTGGCTTCGCCCCCGACGGCGAGACCCCGCGCTACCTGCAGGTGAACCTCGGTGCCCTGGCCTTCCGCCTGGACCGCGAGCCGAACCGCAAGGAGATCCCGGTGATCTGCGACGAGCAGCTCGTCGTCGAGTACTACGCCCGCTGATCCAGCGGTTGTAGTACCCGGTACCACCGGCTTCGCGCCTCGGCCCGTCGTTTCCCCGCCCTCACCGGCGGGGGAGCGGCGGGCTTTCGCGTAGGGCTTCGCTCCCGTACAACCGCCGTCCCGGCAGGCCCTGTCCGGGTACGGAGAGCCACCTCCGGCGCGATAGGGTCGGGGGCGACTTTCGAAGTATCCGGAGCTGAAGTGAAGGACCCCCAGAACTTCAGTCGATCTACGAGCGCAGAGAGCGGTGCGGTTGTGACCGGTGGAGAGGTTGCCGGGATCCTGGTGGCCGTTTTCTGGGCGATCCTGGTCTCCTTCCTCGCCGTGGCGCTGGTGAGGCTGGCCCAGACGCTCAGGGCGACCACCAAGCTGGTCGCGGAGGTGACGGAACAGGCGGTGCCGCTGCTGGCCGACGCCTCCCAGGCCGTGCGCTCCGCGCAGACACAGATCGACCGGGTCGACGCCATCGCCACCGACGTCCAGGAGGTCACCTCCAACGCGTCGGCGCTGTCCACCACCGTGGCCTCGACCTTCGGCGGCCCGCTCGTCAAGGTCGCCGCGTTCGGCTACGGCGTACGCCGGGCGATGAGCCGTACCAGGGCCGACGAGGCGCCCGAGCCCGAGCGGGCCCGGCGCACCGTCATCGTCGGCCGCACCGTAGCGGCCCCGAAGGGCCGAAAGCGCCGCAGGCAGAAGGGCTGAACCCCGCATGTTCCGCCGTACGTTCTGGTTCACCGCGGGCGCCGCGGCCGGTGTGTGGGCCACCACCAAGGTCAACCGCAAGATCCGGCAGCTGACCCCCGAGCACCTGGCCGCGCAGGCCGCCAACAAGGCGATCGAGGCCGGCCACCGGGTCAAGGACTTCGCCCTCGACGTGCGGGCCGGGATGGCCCAGCGCGAGGCCGAACTGGGCGAGGCCCTCGGGATCGCCGAACCCCCGGGCCGGGGCCTGCCCCCGCAGCGGCGGCTCACCGCCCTCGACCGCGGGCCGGAAAACCAGAAGCACGACGAGAAGCTCTACGGGATGCTGGACAACAAGCACTCGTACAACCGGAATGAGGACCACTGATGGAGTCGGCCGAGATTCGTCGCCGCTGGTTGAGCTTCTACGAGGAGCGCGGGCACACCGTCGTTCCTTCGGCGTCGCTCATCGCGGACGACCCGACTCTGCTCCTGGTCAACGCCGGCATGGTCCCCTTCAAGCCGTACTTCCTCGGTGAGACGAAGCCGCCCGCCCCGCGCGCCACCAGCGTGCAGAAGTGCGTGCGTACGCCCGACATCGAAGAGGTCGGCAAGACCACCCGGCACGGCACCTTCTTCCAGATGTGCGGCAACTTCTCCTTCGGTGACTACTTCAAGGAAGGAGCCATCAGGTACGCCTGGGACCTGCTCACCAACTCCGTCGCGGACGGTGGCTACGGCCTTGAGCCCGAGAAGCTCTGGATCACCGTCTACCTCGACGACGACGAGGCCGAGCAGATCTGGCGCGAGCAGATCGGCGTCCCGGCCGAGCGCATCCAGCGCCTGGGCAAGAAGGACAACTTCTGGTCCATGGGCGTCCCCGGACCGTGCGGACCCTGCTCCGAGATCAACTACGACCGCGGCCCCGAGTTCGGCGTCGAGGGCGGCCCGGCCGTCAACGACGAGCGGTACGTGGAGATCTGGAACCTCGTCTTCATGCAGTACGAGCGGGGCGAGGGCACCTCGAAGGAGGACTTCGAGATCCTCGGCGACCTGCCGAGCAAGAACATCGACACGGGCCTCGGCCTCGAGCGACTCGCCATGATTCTGCAGGGCGTGCAGAACCTGTACGAGATCGACACCTCCATGGCCGTGATCGACAAGGCCACCGAGCTGACCGGTGTCCGCTACGGCGACGCCCACGCCTCGGACGTCTCCCTGCGCGTGGTCACCGACCACATGCGTACGTCCGTGATGCTCATCGGCGACGGCGTCTCGCCCGGCAACGAGGGCCGTGGCTACGTGCTGCGCCGCATCATGCGCCGCGCCATCCGCAACATGCGACTGCTGGGCGCCACCGGCCCGGTCGTCCAGGACCTCATCGACGTCGTGATCGCGATGATGGGCCGGCAGTACCCGGAGCTCGTCACCGACCGCAAGCGAATCGAGACCGTGGCCCTCGCCGAGGAGGCCGCCTTCCTCAAGGCCCTCAAGGGCGGCACCAACATCCTCGACACCGCCGTCACGGAGACCAAGGCCGCCGGTGGCAAGGTCCTCGCCGGCGACAAGGCCTTCCTGCTCCACGACACCTGGGGCTTCCCGATCGACCTCACTCTCGAAATGGCCGCCGAACAGGGCCTTTCCGTGGACGAGGACGGCTTCCGGCGCCTGATGAAGGAGCAGCGGGACCGCGCCAAGGCCGACGCCAGGGCCAAAAAGACCGGGCACGCCGACATGGGCGCCTACCGCGAGATCTCCGACGCCGCCGGTGAGACCGAGTTCTTCGGGTACGACCGCACCGAGGGCGAGTCGACGGTCGTCGGCATCCTCGTCGACGGTGTGTCCTCCCCGGCCGCCACCGAGGGCGACGAGGTCGAGATCGTCCTCGACCGCACCCCGTTCTACGCCGAGGGCGGCGGTCAGATCGGCGACACCGGCCGCATCAGGATCGACACCGGTGCCGTCATCGAGATCCGCGACTGCCAGAAGCCGGTGCCCGGCGTGTACGTGCACAAGGGCGTCGTCCAGGTCGGTGAGGTGACCGTCGGCGCCAAGGCCCAGGCCGCCATCGACGTGCGCCGCCGCACGGCCATCGCCCGCGCCCACTCGGCCACCCACCTCACCCACCAGGCCCTGCGCGACGCCCTCGGCCCGACGGCCGCCCAGGCCGGTTCCGAGAACCAGCCCGGCCGCTTCCGCTTCGACTTCGGCTCCCCGTCCGCCGTCCCGACGGCCGTGATGACCGACGTGGAGCAGCAGATCAACGAGGTGCTCGCCCGCGACCTGGACGTGCACGCCGAGATCCTCAGCCTCGATGAGGCCAAGAAGCAGGGCGCCATCGCCGAGTTCGGCGAGAAGTACGGCGAGCGCGTGCGCGTCGTGACCATCGGCGACTTCTCCAAGGAGCTGTGCGGCGGTACGCACGTCCACAACACCTCGCAGCTCGGTCTGGTCAAGCTGCTCGGCGAGTCGTCCATCGGTTCGGGTGTCCGGCGTATCGAGGCTCTCGTCGGCGTGGACGCCTACAACTTCCTGGCCCGGGAGCACACGGTCGTCGCCCAGCTCCAGGAGCTGGTCAAGGGCCGCCCGGAGGAGCTTCCGGAGAAGATCTCAGCCATGCTCGGCAAGCTGAAGGAGGCCGAGAAGGAGATCGAGAAGTTCCGCGCCGAGAAGGTCCTCCAGGCCGCCGCCGGTCTCGCCCAGGGCGCCAAGGACGTCAAGGGGGTCGCCCTGGTCACCGGCCAGGTCCCGGACGGCACGAGCGCCGATGACCTGCGCAAGCTGGTCCTCGATGTGCGGGGCCGCATCCAGGGCGGCCGGGCTGCCGTCGTCGCCCTCTTCACCACGGCCAACGGGAAGCCGCTGACGGTCATCGCCACCAACGAGGCCGCCCGCGAGCGCGGTCTCAAGGCGGGCGACCTGGTTCGTACGGCCGCCAAGACCCTCGGTGGCGGCGGTGGCGGCAAGCCGGACGTCGCCCAGGGCGGTGGCCAGAACCCGGCCGCTGTCGGCGAGGCCGTCGACGCCGTCGAGCGCCTCGTGGCGGAAACGGCCAAGTGAGCGCCGACGACAACACCATGCGTCGCGGCCGTCGACTCGCGATCGACGTCGGGGACGCCCGGATCGGGGTCGCCTCGTGCGACCCCGACGGGATCCTCGCCACTCCGGTGGAGACGGTCCCGGGCCGGGACGTTCCCGCAGCTCAGCGCAGGCTGAAGCAACTCGTCGAGGAGTACGAACCCATCGAGGTCGTCGTCGGCCTCCCTCGCTCCCTCAAGGGGGGCGAGGGCCCCGCCGCCGTGAAGGTCCGCGGGTTCGCCCAGCAGTTGGCCGGTCTGATCACGCCGATCCCGGTGCGGCTGCTGGACGAGCGCATGACGACGGTGACGGCCAGTCAGGGACTGCGCGCCTCGGGTGTGAAATCGAAAAAGGGCAGATCGGTCATTGACCAGGCCGCGGCCGTGATCATCCTGCAGCAGGCTCTGGAATCCGAACGGGTGTCAGGTAAAGCCCCCGGCGAGGGCGTCGAAGTGGTCATCTGATCGCGATACGGTAACGTTCCGCGCGATTGTGGCTCTGTTCGAACAGTAGCCGCACAGTAAGAGGCGGAACGGTAGCGGCGGAGTGGGGGCCGCGTGATCGGCCGCCTCGCGGCTCTAGGGGATTGATGACTGAGTATGGCCGGGGCCCAGGCTCCGAACCGTGGCATCCGGAGGACCCGTTGTACGGGGACGCCGGATGGGAAGGACAGCAGGCCCAGGCCGACCAGTCCTCCTACGGCGGCCAGCCGCAGCAATACCCGCAGCAGCAGTCGCAACAGCAGCAGTACGGCGACTGGGGCACCGACGGCCAGCAGGCCGCCTACGGTCAGGCGCAGCAGCAGTACCCGGGCCAGCAGTACCCGGACCAGCAGTATCAGCAGCAGCCCCAACAGCCGCAGCAGTACCCCCAGCAGTACCCGCAGCAGTACGGCGATCAGGCCCACCAGCAGCAGTACGGCGATCAGGGCCAGCAGCAGTACGCGAACGGCGGCTGGGACGCCGGTCAGCAGGCGCAGGTCCCGTACGTCGCCGACCCCACGGACCCGTACGCCCAGCAGGCCGCCGTGTACGGCGGTGAGCAGCCCGACTACTACGGCACGCCTGACGCCTACCCCCCTCCCGAGCCGCCGGCCAGGCGCGGTGGCGAGCCGGAACCCGCGCCGGCGCCGGAACCGGAACCGCAGACCGGCTGGGACCCTGGCCCCGACCAGGGCGAACACGCCTTCTTCGCGGACGGTGACGATGACGACGAGCCCGAGGACGAGGCGGAGGGGCGTCGGGGCCGTGGCGACCGGAAGGGCCGGGACGGCGCCAAGAGTGGCAAGGGCGGGAAGAACGGGAAGAGCAAGAAGCGCCGCACCGGGACCGCCTGCCTGGTGGTCGTTCTGGTGTTCGGTGGCGGCATCGCCGGAGTCGGGTATTTCGGGTACCAGTTCTACCAAAGCCGTTTCGGCGCGGCTCCCGACTACGCGGGTGACGGTACGAGTGCGACGGTAACCGTCGAGATTCCCAAAGGTGCGGGCGGTTACGAAATCGCCCAGGCGCTGAAAGCGAAAGGTGTCGTCAAGAGTGTCGACGCCTTTGTCTCCGCGCAGTCGGAGAATCCCGACGGGAAGAAGATCCAGGCCGGCGTCTATGTCCTGAACAAGGAGATGTCCGCCAAGAGTGCCGTCGTGATGATGCTCGACCCCAAGAGTCAGAACAACCTGATCGTTGCCCCCGGACTGCGCAACGTCCAGGTCTACGAGAAGATCGACAAACAGCTAGGGCTTTCCGTCGGTACCACCGAGAAGGTGGCGAAAAAAGATTACAAGAGCCTTGGTCTGCCGGACTGGGCGAACGACAACAAGAAGATCAAGGACCCGCTGGAAGGTTTCCTTTACCCGGCGACCTATCCCGCCGCCAAGGGGATGAAACCCGCGGAAGTCCTGAAGGAAATGGTCACGCAGGCGGCCGCCAAGTACGACGCGCTAGACCTCGAAGCCAAGGCCAAGGCGCTCAAACTCGACAGCCCGCTTCAGGTCCTCACGGTGGCGAGCCTCGTCCAGGCCGAGGGCAAGACCATCGACGACTACCGCAAGATGGCCGAGGTGGTCTACAACCGCCTCGATTACTCGAACCCCGAGACCTACGGCTTCCTGCAGTTCGACTCGACCTTCAACTATGTGAAGAACGAGAGCAACATCGAAATCAGCGAGTCGGAGATCAACAGCAACAAGGACCCGTACAACACGTACACCAACAAGGGTCTGCCACCTGGTCCGATCGGGAACCCGGGTGATGTGGCGATGAAGGCGACGCTGAATCCGACCGACGATGGCTGGTACTACTTCGTGGCGACCGACGGCGTGAGCAAGACCGAATTTGCCAAGACCCACGCGCAATTCCAGAAGCTCAAGGACAAGTTCAATGAGAGCAAGGGCAGCTGACACCCGCCGGGCCGCCGTGCTCGGTTCTCCCATCGCCCACTCCCTCTCGCCGGTGCTGCACCGCGCGGCGTACGAGGAACTGGGGCTCACCGACTGGACGTACGACCGTTTCGAGGTCGACGAGGCGGGGCTGTCGGAGTTCCTGGGAGGTCTCGGGCCCGAGTGGGCGGGGCTGTCTCTCACCATGCCGCTGAAGCGGGCGGTCATTCCGCTGCTCGACGAGGTCAGCGAGACGGCCGCGTCGGTCGAGGCCGTCAACACCGTCGTGTTCGACGCGGACGGGCGTTGCGTCGGGGACAACACCGACATCCCCGGGATCGTGGGCGCCCTGCGCGAGCACGGCATCGAACAGGTCGACTCCGCCGCGATCCTCGGCGCCGGCGCCACCGCCTCCTCCGCGCTCGCCGCGCTCGCGCGGATCTGCACCGGCGAGGTCGTCGTCTACGTCCGCAGCGAGGCCCGGGCCGCCGAGATGCGGCAGTGGGGCGAACGCCTCGACGTCGAGGTCCGCACGGCGGACTGGGCGGACGCGGCACGGGCGCTGCACGCCCCGCTGGTGATCGCCACCACCCCGGCCGGGGCTACGGACGAACTGTCCCGTGTCGTGCCGGAACGGCCCGCGACCCTCTTCGACGTGCTCTATCACCCCTGGCCGACCGATCTGGCGGCCCGCTGGTCGGCGTACGGCGGGGCGGTCGTGAGCGGGCTCGACCTGCTGGTGCACCAGGCGGTGCTTCAGGTGGAACAGATGACCGGGCGCGTCCCGGGCCCGCTGGGCGCCATGCGCAGGGCGGGCGAGAAGGCACTCGCCGACCGCTGACCCGATACGGCGCCGCGTCCGGCTGCTGGACCGCCGATCAGGCATTCGGCCCGGACGTGGGAGGATCGGGAGGTGGCGGGCCAGGGCCGCGCACCCGGTCACGCCGTCGCCGTACGCGAGGACGCGCGTACGCAGGGCAGTCCCAGGGCGCGAGTATGAGGAGCACCGTTGAGCAGGTTGCGCTGGTTGACCGCGGGGGAGTCCCACGGTCCCGCTCTTGTCGCGACGTTGGAGGGTCTTCCCGCCGGCGTGCCGATCACCACGGAGCTGGTGGCGGACCACCTGGCGAGGCGGCGGCTTGGCTATGGGCGCGGTGCCCGGATGAAGTTCGAGCAGGACGAGATCACCTTCCTCGGCGGCGTGCGGCACGGTCTGTCGATGGGCTCGCCGGTCGCGGTGATGGTCGGCAACACCGAGTGGCCGAAGTGGGAGCAGGTGATGGCGGCCGACCCGGTGGATCCGGAGATCCTGGCCGGGCTCGCCCGTAACGCCCCACTGACCCGCCCCCGCCCCGGCCACGCCGACCTCGCCGGGATGCAGAAGTACGGCTTCGCGGAGGCCCGCCCGATCCTGGAACGCGCCTCCGCGCGCGAGACGGCCGCGCGGGTGGCGCTCGGCGCGGTGGCCCGCTCGTTCCTGAAGGCGGCTGCCGGGATCGAGATCGTCTCGCACGTCGTCGAACTGGCAGCGGCGAAGGCCCCCTACGGCGTCTACCCCAAGCCCTCCGACGTGGAGAAGCTGGACGCGGACCCGGTGCGTTGCCTGGACGCCGACGCGTCGAAGGCGATGGTCGCGGAGATCGACCAGGCCCACAAGGACGGCGACACCCTCGGTGGTGTGGTCGAGGTGCTGGCGTACGGCGTGCCCGTGGGCCTGGGCTCGCACGTGCACTGGGACCGGCGCCTGGACGCCCGGTTGGCAGCCGCGCTGATGGGCATCCAGGCCATCAAGGGCGTCGAGGTCGGCGACGGCTTCGACCTCGCGCGCGTGCCGGGCTCGAAGGCGCACGACGAGATCGTCCCCACCGACGACGGCATCCGGCGTGCGACCGGCCGTTCCGGTGGCACCGAGGGCGGCCTGTCCACAGGTGAGCTGCTGCGCGTACGGGCGGCGATGAAGCCGATCGCGACCGTGCCGCGGGCCCTGCAGACCGTCGACGTGGTCACCGGTGAGGCCACCCAGGCCCACCACCAGCGTTCCGACGTGTGTGCGGTCCCGGCGGCCGGGATCGTCGCCGAGGCGATGGTGGCCCTGGTCCTGGCCGACGCGGTCGTGGAGAAGTTCGGCGGCGACAGCGTGCCCGAGACGCGCCGCAATGTGGAGTCCTACCTCGAACACCTGATCGTCCGGTGAGCGCGGTGCAGATTGTTCTGGTCGGGCCGATGGGCGTCGGCAAGTCCACCGTCGGACGGCTGCTGGCCGGGCGGCTCGACTGCTCGTACCGGGACACCGACGACGACATCGTCGCCGAACAGGGCCGCACGATCGCCGACATCTTCGTCGACGAGGGTGAGCCGGTGTTCCGGGCCGTCGAGAAGCAGGCGGTCCGGCGGGCACTGGCCGAGCACGACGGCGTACTCGCCCTCGGCGGCGGCTCGATCCTCGACGAGGACACCCGCGAGCTGCTGGCCGGGCACCGGGTCGTCTATTTGTCGATGGACGTCGATGAAGCGGTCCAGCGCACCGGCCTGAACGCGGCCCGCCCCATGCTGGCGGTCAATCCGCGCCGGCAGTGGCGGGAGCTGATGGAGGCCCGTCGCCACCTGTACACGGAGGTCGCCGACGCGGTCGTCGCCACCGATGGCCGCACGCCCGAAGAGGTCACCCAAGCCGTCCTGGACGCACTGGAGTTGAAGTCAGCATGAGCAGCGAGGCAGTGACGCGGATCCAGGTCGGAGGCACGGCGGGCAGCGACCCGTACGAGGTCCTGATCGGCCGCCAACTCCTGGAGGAGCTGGGCGGGCTGATCGGGCCCAGGACGAAGCGGGTCGCGGTGATCCACCCCGAGGCGCTCGCGGAGACCGGTGAGGCGCTGCGCGCCGACCTGGCGGGCCAGGGCTTCGAGACGGTCGCCATCCAGGTGCCGAACGCGGAGGAGGCCAAGACCGCGGAGGTGGCGGCCTACTGCTGGAAGGCACTGGGCCAGTCCAACTTCACCCGCACCGACGTCATCGTCGGTGTCGGCGGCGGGGCGACCACCGACCTGGCCGGCTTCGTGGCCGCGACCTGGCTGCGCGGGGTGCGCTGGATCGCGATCCCGACGACGGTCCTCGCGATGGTGGACGCGGCGGTCGGCGGCAAGACCGGCATCAACACCGCCGAGGGCAAGAACCTCGTCGGCTCCTTCCACCCGCCCGCCGGTGTGCTGTGCGACCTGGCCGCGCTGGACTCGCTCCCGGTCAACGACTACGTGTCCGGGCTCGCGGAGATCATCAAGGCCGGTTTCATCGCCGACCCGGCGATCCTGGAGCTGATCGAGTCCGACCCGCAGGCCGCCCGCAGCCCGGCAGGGCCGCACACCGCCGAGCTGATCGAGCGGTCGATCAAGGTGAAGGCGGAGGTCGTCTCCTCGGACCTGAAGGAGTCGGGCCTGCGGGAGATCCTCAACTACGGGCACACGCTCGCGCACGCCATCGAGAAGAACGAGCGTTACCAGTGGCGGCACGGCGCGGCCGTCTCCGTCGGCATGCACTTCGCGGCCGAACTGGGCCGCCTCGCGGGCCGGTTGGACGACGCGACGGCAGACCGGCACCGCACGGTCCTGGAGTCCGTGGGTCTGCCGCTGCACTACCGGTACGACCAGTGGCCCAAGCTGCTGGAGAACATGAAGCTCGACAAGAAGTCCCGGGGCGACCTGCTGCGGTTCATCGTCCTGGACGGACTGGCCAAGCCGACCGTCCTGGAAGGACCCGATCCGGCCGTCCTCCTCGCCGCCTACGGCGAAGTGGGGGAGTAGCTCCCCACTCGGGCGGTTGGCCCGATTCGCCTGTGGCGACGGGCACTTCGGGCCGTTCCGGGCCGTTCACCAAACGGCGGCCCGGGACGGTACCGTTCGGTGGCGAGCGGGGTCCGTGCCCCGCCGGCCAGCGCCAATCGCCTGTACGAGATGGAGTGGCACCGGATGCAGGACGCAGTGGGGTCTCCGCTGCCGCCGCCCCACCAGCCGGGGCAAGGACCGGGCGCCGACTGGTCGTCGGCCGCCCCGCACGCGGGGCAGCAACACCCGGGCGCGCACCCGGGTTCCGCACCGCTGAGCCGACCACCGGCCCCGGTCTACCCCGGGGGAGCCCCGGCGGGGCCGGTTCCGCAGGCCCAGCATCCGCCCCTCCCGCAGCACGCGCCCGTTTCTCAGCATGCCCCGGTGCCGCCCACGCCCGACACCACCGGCCATATGCAGCTGCCGCAGGGCGACTTCGTCCCGACGCCGGGTCCGCCGCCCGCCACGGGCGCCCTCGACCCTGCCTCTGTGCCTCTCGCCGTGTTGCTGATCGGCCCCGCGGGCGCGGGGAAGACAAGCGTCGCGAAGTACTGGGCGGAGCATCGCCGGGTGCCCACCGCGCACATCAGCCTCGACGACGTACGCGAATGGGTCCGCTCGGGCTTCGCCGACCCGCAGTCGGGGTGGAACGACCATTCCGAGGCGCAGTACCGTCTCGCCCGGCGCACCTGCGGATTCGCCGCGCGCAACTTCCTGGCCAACGGCATCTCCTGCATCCTCGACGACGCGGTCTTCCCCGACCGTCCGGTCGTCGGCCTCGGCGGCTGGAAGCGGCACGTGGGGCCCGGCCTGCTGCCGGTCGTGCTGCTGCCCGGACTGGAGGTCGTCCTGGAGCGCAACGCCGAGCGCTCCGGCAACCGCCGCCTCACGGACGAGGAGGTCGCCCGCATCCACGGCCGGATGGCGGGCTGGTACGGCTCCGGCCTCCCGATCATCGACAACTCCCAACTCGACGTACCGGCGACGGCCCGGGTCCTGGACGACGTCCTCGCGCGCC
Organism: Streptomyces sp. SID12501; assembly: GCF_010550245.1. Lineage (GTDB taxonomy): Bacteria > Actinomycetota > Actinomycetes > Streptomycetales > Streptomycetaceae > Streptomyces. Next base: position 122,651 of record NZ_JAAGLU010000011.1, on the reverse strand, counting down.
TGCTGGCCAGCCCGCCCAAGTGGTAGACGGCGTCCGTCCTCCGGGAGCGGGGCAGAGTACGTCTGCCGGCGGTCACCCGCCCGTCGGTCACTGACCGACGACCGCAGAGGCGAGTGCCACCGCCGCCTGGGCCCCGCCCCCGTCGCCTGGCCGCCCAAGGCCCTCGTAACCCGTCCTACGGGCCGTGGAGACGGCAGGGTGGGCCGAACGGGTGGCCGAGCCGAGTCGGGCCTCGGTCGGTTGCCCGAGGCCCGGTGGGTAGCGCCTCGGTGGTCACCGTCGGTGGGGCGACGGCTCCCCGGCGGGAGGCCTGCCGTTCCGGTGGGGTCTGGCCCGCCCTGTGTGTCGGTGGGCAGTGCCCCGGTGATCGCCGTCGGTGGGGCGACGCTCGCGGCAGGCGGCTTGCCGTTCCGTGGGAGCTTGCACCGTGCTGCTGTTTGGTGGCAGTGCCTGGGTGACTACGGCATGCCTCCCCGGCCCCCGGCCCCCGCCGGGGCGAGCGACGCACGCACGCGGTCGGCTTCCGTCGCCCGCCAGGCTCCGGGGGAGGCTGTCCAGGCCTGCCCCGGCCGGGCACCGCCCAGTCGGCTCTCTCCGAACGGCGGCGATCCGGCCGCGCTCTTACGCTCGGGGCATGTCAGAGGTTTACGCGGCGCGCAGAGCGCGGCTTCGGGAGCGGATTCACGCGGGCGGCAGTGCGGGAGCGCTGGTCTCCCGCGCCGCCAATGTGCGGTACCTCGCGGGGGCGGCCCCGCAGGGAGCCGTACTGCTGCTGGGAAAGCGTGAGGACCTGCTCGTGTGGGCGGGGCCCGAGGACGACCGGCCCCCCGAGGGCAGCCGTCCGGACGAGGCCCTGCGCGTGCACGCGCTGTCCGCGGCCGACGGTGATCCGGCCGTCGCCGCCGCGGATCTCGCCGCCGCCCAGGGCGCCGAGTCCCTCGCCGTCGAGGAGCATCATCTGACCGTGGCCCGGCATCGCGCCATCGGCTCCGTCGCGCCCCGGCTGCGCCTCGCGGACCTCGGCGGCGCCGTCGAGCAGCTCCGGCTGGTCAAGGACGAGGAGGAGATCGCCTGTCTGCGGATCGCCGCCGAGATCACCGACCAGGCCCTCGGCGAGCTCCTGGAGTCCATCCTCGTCGGGCGTACGGAGCGGCATCTCGCCCTCGAGCTGGAGCGGCGGCTCGTCGATCACGGCGCCGACGGGTCCGCCTTCGCGACCGCCGTCGCCACTGGGCCCCACTCCGGCCGCAGAGGGCACCGGCCCACGGATCGGCGCGTGGAAGAAGGAGACTTCCTCTCTGTTTGTCTCGGCGCCGTCTATCGCGGATACCGCTGTGAAATCGGCCGCACGTTCGTCATCGGGACCTCGCCGGCCGACTGGCAGATCGAGCTCTACGACCTCGTCTTCGCAGCCCAGCGCGCTGGACGGGAGGCCCTGGCGCCCGGCGCCGCCTACCGTGACGTGGACCGCGCGGCACGCCAGGTACTGGACTCCGCGGGGTACGCGGACCGCCTTCCGGAGCTCACCGGACACGGTGTCGGGCTCGAAATCGACGAGGACCCGCAGCTCGCCCCCGCGGCCATGGGTAAACTGGACGCTTGCGTGCCGGTCACCGTCGAACCGGGGGTCCACCTCCCGGGCCGGGGCGGTGTCCGGATCGATGACACGCTCGTCGTACGCCCTGAGGCGGACGGCGGACCCGAGCTACTCACCATCACGACCAAGGAACTGCTCGCGCTCTAGCTTCGAGCTGTCGCGGCTGCCCCGGGGTCGTCCACGTCAGTCCAGGAGATTCCGCAACCGTGGCTTCCACGAACGACCTCAAGAACGGCCTGGTGCTCAAGCTCGACGGAGGCCAGCTCTGGTCCGTCGTCGAGTTCCAGCACGTCAAGCCCGGCAAGGGCCCGGCCTTCGTGCGCACCAAGCTGAAGAACGTGCTCTCCGGCAAGGTCGTCGACAAGACCTTCAACGCCGGCGTCAAGGTCGAGACGGCCACTGTCGACAAGCGCGACATGCAGTTCTCCTACATGGACGGCGAGTACTTCGTCTTCATGGACATGGAGACCTACGACCAGCTCATGGTGGACCGCAAGGCCGTCGCCGACGCCGCCAACTTCCTGATCGAGGGCTTCACCGCCACGGTCGCGCAGCACGAGGGCGAGGTGCTCTTCGTCGAGCTGCCGGCCGCCGTCGAGCTCGTCATCCAGGAGACCGAGCCGGGTGTCCAGGGCGACCGCTCCACGGGCGGCACCAAGCCGGCCACGCTGGAGACCGGCCACCAGATCCAGGTCCCGCTCTTCATCACCACCGGTGAGAAGATCAAGGTCGACACCCGCACGAGCGACTACCTCGGCCGGGTGAACAGCTAACCGTGGCTGCCCGCAACACGGCCCGCAAGCGCGCCTTCCAGATCCTCTTCGAAGGCGACCAGCGCGAGGCCGATGTCCAGACGGTCCTCGGGGACTGGATCCGGCTCTCCCGGGACGACACCCGCCAGCCCCCGGTCAGCGAGTACACGATGCAACTCGTCGAGGGCTACGCGCAGCACGCGCGGCGCATCGACGAACTGATCTCGCAGTACTCGGTCGGCTGGACGCTCGACAGGATGCCGGTCGTCGACCGCAACATCCTGCGCCTCGGTGCGTACGAGCTGATCTGGGTCGACGAGACCCCGGACGCCGTCGTCCTCGACGAGATGGTGCAGCTGGCGAAGGAGTTCTCCACGGACGAGTCGCCCTCGTTCGTCAACGGGCTCCTGGGCCGGTTCAAGGACCTGAAGTCCACGCTGCGCCGCGAATAGCTCCGCTGGATACGCCGGGGAACTGCGGTCGTATGTGATCTGCGGGCCGCCTGTGGCTGGTCGCGCAGTTCCCCGCGCCCCTTCGGGCGCGGACCTCGCCGGAGGGCCCACAGCGACACGCTGTGGGCCCTCCGGCGTTCACCTGCCTGTACCCCTGGGGCCCTCCGGGCCCGCAAAAAGCCGCCGGGGTGGCCGGAACCCATAGGTTCCGGCCACCCCGGCGGCACGTTTCTGCTCAACGGCCGAAAGCCGTCGGGTTCAGCTCTCCTCGTGGGAGACGGCGCGGCGCGCGTCCGCGTCCAGGACGCCCCAGCTGATCAGCTGCTCGGTCAGGACCGAGGGCGACTGGTCGTAGATGACGGCGAGCGTGCGCAGGTCGTCCTGGCGGATCGACAGCACCTTGCCGTTGTAGTCGCCGCGCTGCGACTGGATCGTCGCGGCGTAGCGCTGCAGGGGGCCCGCCTTCTCGGCCGGCACATGGGCCAGCCGCTCAAGGTCGAGGACGAGCTTCGGCGGCGGCTCGGCGGCTCCGCCCGGCGTGGTGCCCGGCAGCAGCTCCTGCACCGGAACCCCGTAGAAATCCGCCAGCTCGGCGAGGCGCTGCACGGTCACGGCACGATCGCCGCGCTCGTACGAACCGACCACGACCGCCTTCCAGCGTCCCTGGGACTTCTCCTCGACACCGTGGAGGGAAAGGCCCTGCTGGGTGCGGATCGCCCGGAGCTTGGCCCCGAGCTGTTTGGCGTATTCGCTGGACATATAGCTCCCGGACACAGTGTCGACGTGCGGACGAGCCGCGCGGCTGGTGACTCACTGTGAGGTTACGCAGCGTTACTCTTTCCCGTCAAGCCGAACGATCCCGCCCGGCCCTCCCATGCGGGGCGACGTGCGGTTACGGCAGTCGGGTGACGCGTGACGCCAGGCGGGTGATCAGGTGCGTTGCGCGTACTGGTACCGTAGCTGGCGCAATTCCGACGTCCTTTAATGATCCGTCCTGTGAGGCGGAGAAGGAGGTCCGTTTCCTATGGACTCTGAGCAGGACAAGCAGCAGTACGAGGCCGACGCGCGGCCCGTTCTGGAAGCCCCCGACATCGCGCGGGTGCTGACCCGCATCGCCCACGAGATCGTCGAACGCGCCAAGGGCGCCGACGACGTGGTGCTCCTCGGCATTCCGACCCGGGGCGTCTTCCTCGCCCAGCGGCTAGCCGCCAAGCTGGCGGAGATCACCGGCCGCAAGATCCCGGTCGGCTCGCTCGACATCACTATGTACCGCGACGACCTGCGCATGCACCCACCGCGCGCGCTGGCCCGCACCGACATCCCCGGTGACGGCCTCGACGGCAGACTGGTCGTCCTCGTCGACGACGTGCTCTTCTCCGGCCGCACCATCCGCGCCGCCCTCGACGCCCTGAACGACCTCGGGCGCCCGCGCGCGGTGCAACTCGCCGTCCTCGTCGACCGCGGGCACCGCGAACTGCCCATCCGCGCCGACTACGTCGGCAAGAACCTCCCCACGTCGCTGCGGGAGACGGTCAAGGTCCAGCTCGCCGAGGAGGACGGTCGGGACACCGTGCTGCTCGGAGTGAAGCAGACCGCCCAGCAGTAGCACGCGTGCGCGTGCGGCCCCGCGCCGTACGTCCCCTCGCGATGCCCCTGACTGCCCGGAATCTCCTGAACTTCCTTACGGAGCCTGAAAGATGCAGCGTCATCTCATCTCGGCCGCCGACCTCACCCGCGACGACGCCGTCCTGATCCTCGACACCGCCGAGGAGATGGCCCGGGTCGCCGACCGGCCGATCAAGAAACTGCCGACCCTGCGCGGCCGTACCGTCGTCAATCTCTTCTTCGAGGACTCGACGCGGACCCGGATCTCCTTCGAGGCCGCCGAGAAGCGCCTGTCCGCGGACGTCATCAACTTCACCGCCAAGGGGTCGAGCGTCTCCAAGGGCGAGTCCCTGAAGGACACCGCCCAGACCCTCGAAGCCATGGGCGTCGACGCGGTCGTCATCCGGCACGGCGCCTCCGGGGCCCCGTACCGGCTCGCCACCTCCGGCTGGATCGACGCGGTCGTCATCAACGCCGGTGACGGCACCCACCAGCACCCCACGCAGGCCCTGCTCGACGCCTTCACCATGCGGCGCCGGCTGGTCGGCCGGGACGCGGGCATCGGCCAGGACCTCGCCGGCAAGCGCGTCACCCTGGTCGGCGACATCCTGCACAGCCGCGTCGCCCGCTCCAACGTCGACCTGCTGCACACCCTCGGCGCCGAGGTCACCCTGGTCGCCCCGCCGACCTTGGTGCCGGTCGGCGTCGAGAGCTGGCCCTGCGAGGTCTCGTACGACCTGGACAGCACCCTTCCGAAGTCCGACGCGGTGATGCTGCTGCGGGTGCAGCGGGAGCGCATGAACGCCGCGTTCTTCCCGACCGAGCGCGAGTACTCGCGGCGCTACGGCCTCGACGGCGACCGCATGGCGCGGATGCCGGAGCACGCCATCGTGATGCACCCCGGGCCGATGGTCCGCGGTATGGAGATCACCGCCGAGGTCGCCGACTCGGAGCGCTGCACCGCCATCGAGCAGGTCACCAACGGTGTCTCCATTCGGATGGCCGTGCTCTATCTGCTGCTCGGCGGCAACGAACCAGCCGTCACCCACACCCGTACCGAGGAGAAGTAAGACACATGGGCAAGATCCTTATTCGTGGTGCGCGGGTGCTCGGTGGCGAGCCGCAGGACGTCCTGATCGACGGCGGGACCATCGCCGCCGTCGGCGCCGGGCTTTCCGACGAGGGTGCCGAGGTCGTCGAGGCCGACGGGAAGGTGCTGCTGCCGGGGCTCGTCGACCTGCACACGCATCTGCGTGAGCCGGGGCGCGAGGACTCCGAGACCGTGCTGACCGGCACCCGGGCGGCGGCGAGCGGCGGTTTCACGGCGGTGTTCGCCATGGCCAACACCTTCCCGGTCGCCGACACCGCCGGTGTGGTCGAGCAGGTCTACCGGCTCGGGCAGGAGCACGGCTACTGCGACGTGCAGCCCATCGGCGCGGTCACCGTCGGCCTGGAGGGCAAGAAGCTCGCCGAGCTGGGCGCCATGCACGAGTCGGCGGCCGGTGTCACCGTTTTCTCCGACGACGGCAAGTGCGTCGACGACGCCGTGATCATGCGGCGCGCCCTGGAGTACGTGAAGGCCTTCGGCGGGGTCGTCGCCCAGCACGCGCAGGAGCCGCGGCTGACCGAGGGCGCCCAGATGAACGAGGGTGTGGTGTCGGCCGAGCTGGGGCTCGGGGGGTGGCCCGCCGTCGCCGAGGAGTCGGTCATCGCGCGTGATGTGCTGCTCGCCGAGCACGTCGGGTCGCGGGTCCACATCTGCCATCTGTCGACCGCCGGGTCCGTCGAGATCATCCGCTGGGCCAAGTCCCGGGGTATCGACGTCACCGCGGAGGTGACCCCGCACCACCTCCTCCTCACCGACGAGCTGGTCCGGACGTACAACCCGGTCTACAAGGTCAACCCGCCGCTGCGCACCGAGCGCGATGTACTGGCCCTGCGCGAGGCGCTCGCCGACGGCACCATCGACATCGTCGCCACCGACCACGCCCCGCACCCGCACGAGGACAAGGACTGCGAGTGGGCCGCCGCCGCCATGGGCATGGTCGGCCTGGAGACCGCGTTGTCAGTGGTCCAGGAGACGATGGTGGACACCGGACTGCTGGACTGGGCGACCGTCGCCGACCGCATGTCCTTCGCCCCCGCGCGCATCGGGCGGGCGACGGGCCACGGCCGCCCCGTCTCGGCAGGTGAGCCCGCCAACCTCACGCTCGTCGACACGGCATACCGTGGGTCGGTGGACCCCGCGGGCTTCGCCTCCCGCAGCCGCAACACCCCGTACGAGGGCCGTGAGCTGCCGGGCCGTGTCACGCACACGTGGCTCCGGGGCAAGGCCACGCTCGTCGACGGGAAGCTCGCGTGACATCACTGCCGCATTTGACGTACGTCGCCGCCGAACAGAAGTCGGCGGAGGTGACCGACTGGGCCGCCCGGGTGGGCTGGCTGGTGGGGCTCGCGCTCTTCGTCGCGCTCATCTACTGGCTGATGCGCGAGGGCTGGAAGTGGCGCGGCACGCTCCAGGGCGATCTGCCCGAGCTGCTCGTCGCGCCGGACGAGCCCGGGGCGGCGACACTGACTGTGCTGTCGATGAGTGGCCGCTACCACGGCTCCACCACCGCCGGTCAGTGGCTCGACCGCATCGTGGCGCACGGCCTCGGCACCCGCAGCAGGGTCGAGCTGACACTGACGGACGCGGGACTGGACGTCGTACGCCCCGGCGCTGCCGACTTCTACGTCCCCCTGGAGGCCCTGCGCGAGGCCCGGCTCGACAAGGGCATCGCGGGCAAGGTCCTCACCGAGGGCGGCCTGCTGGTCGTCACCTGGGAGCACGGCGGCAAGCTGCTGGACTCCGGGTTCCGCTCCGACCGCGCGGCCGAGCACAACGAGTGGGTCCGCACCCTGAACCAGATGATCAACAAGACGACGGAAACGGAAGGCGCACGATGACGACCTCCACCCGGGGAGCCACGAAAACTCCCGCCGTACTCGTCCTGGAGGACGGCCGGATCTTCCGCGGTCGCGCCTACGGGGCCGTGGGGGTGACCTTCGGAGAGGCCGTCTTCTCGACCGGTATGACCGGCTACCAGGAGACCCTCACCGACCCGTCCTACCACCGCCAAGTGGTCGTGATGACCGCCCCGCACGTCGGTAACACCGGCGTCAACGACGAGGATCCCGAGTCGCAGCGGATCTGGGTCGCGGGCTATGTCGTACGGGACCCCGCGCGCGTGCCCTCCAACTGGCGCTCGCGGCGCTCCCTCGACGAGGAACTGCGCAACCAGGGCGTGGTCGGCATCTCCGGCATCGACACGCGCGCGTTGACGCGTCATCTGCGGGAACGCGGCGCCATGCGCGTCGGTATCTTCTCCGGCAACGCGCTGCCCGACGACGGCACCATGCTCGCCGAGGTGCGCCAGGCCCCGGAGATGACGGGCGCCGACCTCTCGGCCGAGGTCGCCACCAAGGAGACGTACGTCGTCCCCGCGATCGGCGCCAAGAAGTACACGGTCGCCGCCATCGACCTCGGTATCAAGGGCATGACCCCGCACCGGATGGCCGAGCGTGGCATCGAGGTGCACGTACTGCCCGCCACGGCCACCGTGGAGGACGTGTACGCCGTCAATCCCGACGGTGTGTTCTTCTCCAACGGACCCGGCGACCCGGCCACCGCGGACCACCCGGTAGCCGTCATGCGGGCGGTCCTGGAGCGCGGCACGCCGCTGTTCGGCATCTGCTTCGGAAACCAGATCCTGGGACGGGCGCTCGGCTTCGGCACGTACAAGCTGAAGTACGGCCACCGGGGCATCAACCAGCCCGTGCAGGACCGTACGACCGGCAAGGTCGAGGTCACCGCGCACAACCACGGCTTCGCCGTGGACGCGCCGCTCGACCGGGTCTCCGAGACGCCGTACGGGCGCGCCGAGGTCTCGCACGTCTGTCTGAACGACCAGGTCGTGGAAGGGCTCCGGCTGCTCGACCGGCCCGCGTTCAGCGTTCAGTACCACCCCGAGGCGGCAGCGGGCCCGCATGACGCCGCCTACCTGTTCGACCGCTTCACGTCTTTGATGAGCACAGTCCAGATGGAGGGCCAGCGTGCCTAAGCGCACCGATATCCAGTCCGTCCTGGTCATCGGCTCCGGCCCGATCGTCATCGGCCAGGCCGCCGAGTTCGACTACTCCGGCACCCAGGCGTGCCGCATCCTGCGCGCCGAGGGCATCCGGGTCATCCTGGTCAACTCCAACCCGGCGACGATCATGACCGACCCGGAGATCGCCGACGCGACCTATGTCGAGCCGATCACCCCCGAGTTCGTCGAGAAGATCATCGCCAAGGAGCGCCCCGACGCGCTCCTGCCCACCCTGGGCGGCCAGACGGCCCTGAACACCGCGATCTCCATGCACGAGCAGGGTGTCCTGGAGAAGTACGGTGTCGAGCTGATCGGTGCCAACGTCGAGGCGATCAATAAGGGCGAGGACCGCGACCTCTTCAAGGGCGTCGTCGAAGCCGTCCGCGCGAAGATCGGGCACGGCGAGTCCGCCCGTTCGGTCATCTGCCACACCATGGACGACGTGATCGCGGGCGTCGACACCCTCGGCGGCTACCCGGTCGTCGTCCGGCCATCCTTCACCATGGGCGGCGCCGGCTCCGGTTTCGCCCACGACGAGGAGGAGCTGCGCCGCATCGCCGGCCAGGGCCTGACCCTGTCTCCGACCACCGAGGTGCTCCTGGAGGAGTCCATCCTCGGCTGGAAGGAGTACGAGCTGGAGCTGATGCGCGACAAGAACGACAACGTCGTGGTCGTCTGCTCCATCGAGAACTTCGACCCCATGGGCGTGCACACCGGCGACTCGATCACCGTGGCGCCCTCGATGACGCTGACCGACCGCGAATACCAGCGCCTCCGGGACATCGGCATCGCGATCATCCGCGAGGTCGGGGTCGACACCGGCGGCTGCAACATCCAGTTCGCGATCAACCCGGACGACGGCCGCGTCATCGTCATCGAGATGAACCCGCGCGTGTCACGTTCCTCGGCCCTCGCCTCCAAGGCGACCGGCTTCCCGATCGCCAAGATCGCCGCAAAGCTGGCCGTCGGCTACACCCTCGACGAGATCCCGAACGACATCACGGAGAAGACCCCGGCTTCCTTCGAGCCGACGCTCGACTACGTCGTGGTCAAGGCTCCGCGGTTCGCCTTCGAGAAGTTCCCGAGCGCCGACTCCACGCTGACGACCACCATGAAGTCGGTCGGCGAGGCCATGGCCATCGGGCGCAACTTCACCGAGGCCCTCCAGAAGGCGCTGCGGTCGCTGGAGAAGAAGGGCAGCCAGTTCACGTTCGTCGGCGAGCCCGGCGACAAGGCGGAGCTGCTGACGGAGTCCGTACGGCCGACCGACGGGCGCATCAACACCGTCATGCAGGCCATCCGCGCGGGCGCCACGCCCGAGGAGGTCTTCGAGGCCACGAAGATCGACCCGTGGTTCGTCGACCAGCTGTTCCTGATCAAGGAGATCGCGGACGAGCTGGCAGAGGCGGAGCGGCTGAACCCCGAACTCCTGGCCGAGGCCAAGCGGCACGGTTTCTCCGACCAGCAGATCGGCGAGATCCGGGGCCTGCGCGAGGACGTCGTGCGCGAGGTGCGGCACGCGCTGGGCGTGCGTCCGGTGTACAAGACGGTCGACACCTGCGCCGCCGAGTTCGCGGCGAAGACGCCGTACTTCTACTCCTCGTACGACGAGGAGACGGAGGTCGCCGCGCGCGAGAAGCCGGCCGTGATCATCCTCGGCTCCGGCCCCAACCGCATCGGCCAGGGCATCGAGTTCGACTACTCCTGCGTCCACGCCTCCTTCGCGCTGAGCGACGCCGGCTACGAGACCGTGATGGTCAACTGCAACCCGGAGACCGTCTCCACGGACTACGACACCTCCGACCGCCTGTACTTCGAGCCGCTGACCCTCGAGGACGTGCTGGAGATCGTCCACGCGGAGTCCCTGGCGGGTCCGGTCGCGGGTGTGATCGTGCAGCTCGGCGGCCAGACCCCGCTGGGCCTCGCGCAGGCACTCAAGGACAACGGCGTACCGATCGTGGGCACCCCGCCCGAGGCCATCCACGCCGCCGAGGACCGGGGCGCCTTCGGCCGGGTCCTCGCGGAGGCCGGTCTCCCGGCCCCCAAGCACGGCACGGCGACCACCTTCGCCGAGGCCAAGGCGATCGCGGACGAGATCGGCTACCCGGTCCTCGTACGCCCGTCGTACGTCCTCGGTGGGCGCGGCATGGAGATCGTGTACGACGAGACCCGGCTGTCGTCCTACATCGCCGAGTCGACCGAGATCAGCCCCTCCCGGCCGGTCCTGGTCGACCGCTTCCTCGACGACGCGATCGAGATCGACGTCGACGCCCTGTACGACGGTGAGGAGCTGTACCTCGGCGGCGTCATGGAGCACATCGAGGAGGCCGGTATCCACTCCGGCGACTCGGCGTGCGCGCTGCCCCCGATCACCCTGGGCGGCTTCGACATCAAGCGGCTGCGGACCTCGACCGAGGCCATCGCGCGCGGGGTCGGCGTCCGGGGTCTGATCAACATCCAGTTCGCGCTGGCCGGCGACATCCTCTACGTCCTGGAGGCCAACCCGCGCGCGTCCCGCACGGTCCCCTTCACCTCGAAGGCGACCGCGGTGCCGCTGGCGAAGGCCGCCGCCCGGATCTCGCTCGGTGCGACCGTCGCCGAACTGCGAGCCGAGGGACTGCTGCCGGCGACCGGCGACGGCGGCGAACTGCCCCTGGACGCGCCGATCTCCGTCAAGGAGGCCGTCATGCCCTGGAACCGCTTCCGCGACACCTCCGGGCGCGGTGTCGACACCGTGCTCGGCCCGGAGATGCGGTCCACCGGCGAGGTCATGGGCATCGACTCCGCCTTCGGCACGGCGTACGCCAAGTCGCAGGCGGGGGCGTACGGCCCGCTGCCGACGAAGGGGCGCGCCTTCATCTCGGTCGCCAACCGGGACAAGCGCTCGATGATCTTCCCGGCCCGTGAACTGGTCGCCCACGGCTTCGAGCTGCTCGCCACCTCCGGCACGGCCGAGGTCCTCAGGCGCAACGGCATCAACGCGAGGGTCGTCCGCAAGCAGAACGAGGGCACGGGTCCAGGCGGCGAGAAGACCATCGTCCAGCTCATCCACGACGGCGAGGTCGACCTCATCGTCAACACGCCGTACGGCACCGGAGGCCGCCTCGACGGCTACGAGATCCGTACGGCGGCCGTGGCGCGGTCCGTGCCCTGCCTGACGACCGTCCAGGCGCTCGCCGCGGCCGTCCAGGGCATCGACGCCCTCAAACAGGGTGACGTGGGCGTGCGCTCGCTCCAGGAACACGCCGAACAGCTGACCGCGGCCCGCGACTAGCAGCCCTGAGGGGGACACCGGAAACGGTGTCCCCCTCTTCATGAGGCCTCACCGCGAGGCCGTAGCGAGGACACCACCATGTACAAGCTGTTCTTCCGACTGGTCTTCAAACGGATGGACCCCGAAGAGGCCCATCACCTCGCCTTCCGCTGGATCCGCCTCGCCGCCCGCGTCCCCGTGCTGCGGACGTTCGTCGCCGCCGCCCTCGCGCCCCGGTACGAGGAACTGCGCACCGAGGCCTTCGGGCTGCGGATGCACGGGCCCTTCGGGCTCGCGGCCGGCTTCGACAAGAACGCGGTCGCGATCGACGGGATGTCGATGCTCGGCTTCGACCACGTCGAGATCGGCACGGTCACGGGGGTGCCGCAGCCCGGCAACCCCAGGAAGCGGCTGTTCCGCCTTGTGCCGGACCGGGCGCTCATCAACCGCATGGGATTCAACAACGAGGGTTCGCTGGCCGTGGCGGCCCGTCTGGCGAGCCGGGAGGCGGTCGTCCGGACCGTCGTCGGCGTCAACATCGGCAAGACCAAGGCCGTCCCCGAGGGCGAAGCCGTCGCCGACTACGTGAAATCGACCGAGCGGCTCGCCGCGTACGCCGACTACCTCGTCGTCAACGTCAGCTCGCCCAACACGCCCGGACTGCGCAACCTCCAGGCCACCGAGGCGCTGCGCCCCCTGCTGACCGCCGTCCGCGAGGCCGCCGACCGTACGGTGACCGCGCGCCGCGTACCGCTCCTGGTGAAGATCGCGCCCGACCTCGCCGACGAGGACGTGGACGCCGTAGCCGACCTCGCCGTCGAACTCGGCCTGGACGGGATCATCGCCACGAACACCACCATCGCGCGCGAGGGACTCGGCCTGACCTCCGAACCCACTCTGGTCAAGGAAACCGGAGGCCTCTCCGGCGCACCCCTGAAGGCACGCTCCCTGGAGGTCCTGAGCCGCCTCTACGCGCGCGTGGGCGACCGGATCACCCTGGTGGGCGTCGGCGGCATCGAGAACGCCGAGGACGCCTGGCAGCGCATCCTGGCCGGCGCCACGCTCGTACAGGGCTACAGCGCCTTCGTATACGAGGGCCCTTTCTGGGGACGCGCCATCCACAAAGGGCTCGCCGCCCGCCTCCGTACGAGCCCGTACGCCACCCTCGCCGACGCGGTCGGCGCCGACGTAAGGAAGACCGTATGACAGTCCTGGAACCCTTCGGTGCCCGGCTGCGCCGCGCCATGGACGAGCGCGGCCCGCTCTGTGTCGGCATCGACCCGCACGCCTCCCTGCTCCTCGACTGGGGGCTGAACGACGATGTCACCGGCCTGGAGCGGTTCAGCCGCACCGTCGTCGAGGCGCTGGCCGGGCGCGTCGCGGTGCTGAAGCCGCAGAGCGCGTTCTTCGAGCGGTTCGGGTCGCGCGGCGTCGCCGTACTGGAGAAGACGGTCCAGGAGGCGCGGGAGGCCGGCACGCTGGTCGTGACGGACGCCAAGCGCGGCGACATCGGCTCCACCATGGCCGCGTACGCCGAAGCCTTCCTGGAGAAGGGCGCCCCGCTGTTCTCGGACGCGCTCACCGTCTCGCCGTATCTCGGCTACGGCTCCCTGCAGCCGGCGGTCGACCTCGCGCGGGAGAGCGGCGTGGGCCTGTTCGTGCTGGCGCTGACCTCCAACCCCGAGGGCGGTCAGGTGCAGCACGCCGTCCGCGAGGACGGGCTGAACGTCGGAGCGACCATGCTGGCGTACCTCGCCGCGGAGAACGCGGGGGAGCGGCCCATGGGTTCCTTCGGCGCGGTCGTCGGAGCCACGCTCGGCGACCTCTCGTCCTACGACCTCGACATCAACGGACCCATCCTGGCGCCCGGAGTCGGTGCGCAGGGGGCGACCCCGGCCGATCTTCGGGGGGTGTTCGGCGCGGCGCTGCGGAACGTGGTTCCGAACGTCAGCCGGGGTGTTCTGCGTCACGGTCCCGAACTCGTCGCCCTGCGGGACGCGTCGGACCGCTTCGCGGACGAGATCCGGGCCGCGGTGGCCGCCACCTGAGCATTCGCACAGTTCGGCGAAGTCCTCCGATGAGTGACTTCCGGACGCCCTGAGACTGAATACATTCTCAAATCCAGGGCAGTTTGACCGAAATATCCGACCTGGTGAAGGCTGACCAGGACTTTTCCGCTGTTCTCGCTGACTCTGGCGGACTTGGCCGCTAGTCTCCGACCAGAGCCAACGAGCGAGCGTGTTGCTCGTAGCTCACCAGGTGAGGGGCGATCAGGTTCCTCACCGGTCCGTATCCGACAGTTCGACATCCGAGGTGACGTAGGCGTGGCTCTTCCGCCCCTTACCCCTGAACAGCGCGCAGCCGCGCTCGAAAAGGCCGCCGCGGCTCGCCGGGAGCGGGCCGAGGTCAAGAATCGACTCAAGCACTCCGGCGCCTCCCTTCACGAGGTCATCAAGCAGGGTCGCGAGAACGACGTCATCGGCAAGATGAAGGTCTCCGCGCTGCTCGAATCGCTCCCGGGCGTGGGCAAGGTCCGCGCCAAGCAGATCATGGAGCGACTCGGTATCTCCGAGAGCCGCCGAGTGCGTGGCCTTGGCTCCAACCAAGTCGCCTCCCTGGAGCGCGAGTTCGGCAGCACCGGCTCCTGAGTCCTGGCACCCCGGGATTCCTGGAATAATCGCCGCATGGCTGCAACATTCCGGGGGACGACCCCCGAGCCCCCGGACGTACGTCCGCGGCTGACCGTGCTCTCCGGCCCCTCGGGCGTCGGTAAGAGCACGGTCGTCGTCCATATGCGCAAGGCACACCCCGAGGTGTGGCTCTCGGTGTCGGCGACGACCCGAAAGCCACGCCCCGGTGAGCGGCACGGCGTCCACTACTTCTTCGTCACCGACGAGGAGATGGACAAGCTGATCGCCAACGGCGAGCTCCTGGAGTGGGCCGAGTTCGCGGGCAACCGCTACGGCACGCCGCGTGCGGCCGTGCTGGAGCGGCTGGAGTCCGGCGAGTCGGTCCTCCTGGAGATCGATCTCCAGGGCGCCCGGCAGGTCCGTGAGTCCATGTCGGACGCTCTGCTGGTGTTCCTGGCTCCTCCCTCCTGGGAGGAGCTGGTGCGCAGACTGACCGGGCGGGGCACCGAACCGCCCGAGGTGATCGAACGTCGCCTGGACGCGGCCAAGATCGAACTGGCCGCCGAGCCGGAGTTCGACGAGACCCTGGTCAACACCTCTGTCGAGGACGTAGCACGCGAACTGCTAGTCTTGATGGAAGTTGTGTGATCGTTTTCGATCCCATCCCACCTTTCGGAAGGCAGAGCGTGTCCTCTTCCATCTCCACGCCCGAGGGCATCATCAACCCTCCGATCGACGAGCTCCTCGAAGCCACCGACTCGAAGTACAGCCTGGTGATCTACGCGGCCAAGCGTGCCCGCCAGATCAACGCGTACTACTCGCAGCTCGGCGAGGGCCTCCTTGAGTACGTCGGTCCGCTCGTGGACACCCATGTCCATGAGAAGCCGCTCTCTATCGCCCTGCGTGAGATCAACGCGGGTCTGCTGACGTCCGAGGCCGTTGAGGGCCCCGCGCAGTAGTATTTTCAACTTTCGGCTCACTTATCCACAGGCCCGACAGGGGGCACCTCCCAGCGTTAGCTGGGGGAGCGACTGTCGGGCCTGTGGTGTGTCATGGACGCGTACCGAGTCAGGGGAGGCCCGATGGGCAAGCCGAAGGTCGTACTGGGGGTCAGTGGCGGCATCGCCGCGTACAAGGCCTGTGAGCTGCTGCGGAGACTGACGGAGTCCGGCCACGACGTCCGCGTGGTCCCCACCGCGTCGGCCCTGCACTTCGTCGGAGCCGCGACCTGGTCCGCGCTCTCCGGCCACCCCGTCTCCACAGAGGTCTGGGACGACGTCCACGAGGTCCCGCACGTCCGTATCGGCCAGCAGGCCGACCTGGTCGTCGTGGCCCCGGCGACCGCCGACATGCTCGCGAAGGCGGCCCACGGTCTCGCCGACGACCTGCTCACGAACACCCTCCTCACCGCCCGCTGTCCGGTCGTCTTCGCCCCCGCCATGCACACGGAGATGTGGGAGCACCCGGCCACCCGGGAGAACGTGGCGACGCTGCGCCGCCGGGGCGCCCTCGTCATCGAACCGGCCGTGGGGCGCCTCACCGGCGTCGACACGGGCAAGGGACGCCTGCCCGACCCGGCCGAGATCTTCGAGGTCTGCCGCCGGGTCCTGGCCCGGGGCGTGACGGAACCCGACCTCGTCGGCCGGCACGTCGTCGTCAGCGCCGGCGGCACCCGTGAGCCCCTCGACCCGGTCCGCTTCCTCGGCAACCGCTCCTCCGGCAAGCAGGGGTACGCGCTCGCCCGTACGGCCGCCGCGCGGGGCGCCCGCGTCACCCTGATCGCCGCGAACACTGGCCTGCCGGACCCGGCCGGCGTGGACGTCGTGCCCGTGGGGACGGCCGTCCAACTGCGCGAGGCCGTGCTCAAGGCAGCCGCGGACGCCGACGCCGTGGTGATGGCCGCGGCGGTCGCGGATTTCCGTCCGGCGGCCTACGCGACCGGAAAGATCAAGAAGAAGGACGGCGAGGACCCCGAACCCGTCGTCCTGGTCCGGAATCCGGACGTTCTCGCGGAGATCTCGGCCGACCGCGCCCGAGCGGGCCAAGTGGTCGTCGGCTTCGCCGCCGAGACGGACGACGTCCTCGCCAACGGCCGTAAGAAGTTGCGACGCAAGGGGTGCGACCTGCTCGTCGTGAACGAGGTGGGGGAGCGCCGGACCTTCGGTTCGGAGGAGAACGAGGCCGTCGTGCTGGGCGCCGACGGCAGCGAGACCCTTGTGCCGCACGGGCCGAAGGAGGCATTGGCCGAGGTCGTATGGGATCGGGTAGTCGGCCGCCTGGAGTGAATGTCGGTGAATGTTCCTGCCGCCCCGACAGACCCCTAACATCCCCCTGTCTCGTGCTTCGGGGCGTGGCGCCCTCTGGCGCCCACCGCTCGTGGTGGGCAGAATGCCCGTGTCGCAGGTCACGACGCTTCCGAGAGGCGAGACGGATGGGCCGATGGCCGAGTGCGACCGATAAACTGTTCCTGGACGACACCGGGCGCAGCTCCCGAGCCGTCCGCCAATGATCAGCCAGCAGCCGCTGCAACCACAGGGAGCGTTGTGTCCCGTCGCCTTTTCACCTCGGAGTCCGTGACCGAAGGTCACCCCGACAAGATCGCTGACCAGATCAGCGACACCATTCTCGACGCGCTTCTGCGCCAAGACCCCACGTCCCGAGTCGCCGTCGAGACGCTGATCACCACCGGCCTGGTGCATGTGGCCGGAGAGGTCACCACCAAGGCCTACGCGCCCATCCCGCAACTGGTGCGCGACAAGATCCTGGAGATCGGCTACGACTCCTCCAAGAAGGGCTTCGACGGCGCCTCCTGCGGAGTGTCCGTGTCGATCGGCTCGCAGTCGCCGGACATCGCGCAGGGCGTCGACACGGCGTACGAGCAGCGCGTCGAGGGCGATGAGGACGAACTCGACAAGCAGGGCGCTGGCGACCAGGGCCTGATGTTCGGCTACGCGACGGACGAGACCCCGGAGCTGATGCCGCTCCCGATCCACCTCGCGCACCGTCTCGCGCGCCGCCTGTCCGAGGTCCGCAAGAACGGGACGATCCCGTACCTGCGCCCCGACGGCAAGACTCAGGTCACCATCGAGTACGACGGTGACAAGGCGGTCCGGCTGGACACGGTCGTCGTCTCCTCGCAGCACGCGAGCGACATCGATCTGGACTCCCTCCTCGCCCCCGACATCCGCGAGTTCGTGGTGGAGCACGAGCTCAAGGCCCTCCTCGAGGACGGCATCAAGCTGGAGACCGAGGGCTACCGCCTGCTGGTCAACCCGACCGGCCGGTTCGAGATCGGCGGCCCGATGGGCGACGCGGGCCTCACCGGCCGCAAGATCATCATCGACACGTACGGCGGCATGGCCCGGCACGGTGGCGGTGCCTTCTCGGGCAAGGACCCGTCCAAGGTCGACCGCTCCGCTGCGTACGCGATGCGCTGGGTCGCCAAGAACGTCGTCGCCGCGGGCCTCGCCTCGCGCTGCGAGGTCCAGGTCGCGTACGCGATCGGCAAGGCCGAGCCGGTGGGCCTGTTCGTGGAGACCTTCGGCACGGCCAAGGTCGACGCCGACAAGATCGAGGCCGCGATCACGACGGTCTTCGACCTTCGTCCGGCCGCGATCATCCGCGACCTCGACCTGCTGCGCCCGATCTACGCCCAGACGGCGGCGTACGGTCACTTCGGCCGCGAGCTGCCCGACTTCACGTGGGAGCGGACGGACCGCGTGGAGGCGCTGCGGAAGGCTGTCGGTCTGTAAGGCCCACAGCGGACTGCTTGATCGATCGTTGAGGCCCGGTGTCCTGTAGAGGGCGCCGGGCTTCGCCGTGTCGGGAAATGACTGGCGGGGTGGGGGCGCGGGTTCCTACTATGGTGCTCTCCCGGTGCGCAGGCCGCGGTTACTTCGGTGGAGTACGTCCCTTGGGCGTGCGGTGAATCTGGAATTTCGTGCCGCTGCCGACTTGATCTCGGGAGTTCGGACGCCGCCCGTTGTCAGTGGCGTTTGGTAAGAATGCAGGCGTGAGCAGCGAGAACGGGCAGGGGAGCGGCGGGGACCGGAGGGCCGATGGGGCGGCGCCGCCCGAGCAGCTTGCGTTGATTCGGGAGAGTGTGCGGCAGGCCAAGGCGCCGCGGGCCAAGCCGCGGACCTGGCGGGGGGCCGCGCTGGCCAAGGAGTTGCCCGTCGCGCGGGTCCTGGTCGACAAGGGTGTGCTGCATCTCGACCGGTACTTCGACTACGCCGTACCCGAAGAGCTGGATGCCGAGGCGCAGCCCGGGGTGCGGGTGCGGGTCAGGTTCGGAGCCGGGCGGCATCGGGTGCGGGACGGGCGCCGTGAGGGCGGGGGGCTGATCGACGGGTTCCTTGTCGCGCGGCTCGCCGAGTCCGACTACTCCGGGCCACTGGCCGCGCTGGCACAGGTCGTGTCCCCCGAGGTCGTGCTGAGCGAGGAACTGCTCTCGCTGGCTCGGGCCGTCGCCGATCGGTACGCGGGGAGCCTTGCCGACGTGCTGCAACTGGCCGTGCCACCGCGCAACGCCCGGGCGGAGAAAGCGGCCTCGGCCGTGGCTCTGCCCGTCACCGGGGCGCCGGACGCCGGCACCTGGGGGCGGTACGAGCGGGGGGGCGCGTTTCTCGAGGCGCTCGCCTCCGGGGGTGCGCCGCGTGCCGTGTGGAACGCCCTGCCCGGGCCCCAGTGGAGCGAGGAGCTGGCGCGGGCCGTCGGTGCGACCCTCGCCTCCGGGCGCGGGGCGCTCGTCGTCGTGCCGGACGGACGGGCCGTCGCGCGGGTCGACGCAGCCCTGACCGCCCTCCTGGGTGAGGGGCGGCACGCCGTGCTCACCGCCGACGCCGGGCCCGAGAAGCGGTACCGGGAGTGGCTCGCCGTGCGGCGGGGTGCCGTACGGGCCGTGGTCGGGACCCGGGCCGCCATGTTCGCGCCCGTCCGGGATCTGGGGCTCGTCGCGATCTGGGACGACGGCGACGACAGCCACAGTGAGCCGCACGCCCCGCAGCCGCATGCGCGCGAGGTGCTGTTGCTGCGGGCCGCGCAGGACAAGTGCGCATTTCTGCTGGGGAGTTGGAGCTGCACGGTCGAAGCCGCGCAGCTGGTCGAGAGCGGGTGGGCCCGGCCGCTGGTCGCCGGGCGGGAGCAGGTGCGGGCGGCTGCTCCGCTCGTCCGTACCGTCGGCGACGGGGATTTCGCACGGGACGAGGCCGCCCGGGCCGCGCGGCTGCCGACCCTCGCCTGGCAGGCGGTGCGGGAGGGGCTGAAGCACGGCCCGGTGCTGGTACAGGTGCCCCGGCGGGGATACGTACCGCGGCTGGCCTGCGATCGATGCCGGGAACCGGCCCGGTGCCGGCACTGCGCCGGGCCGATGGAGGCGCGGGAGGCCGGGGCGCCGTGGTGCGCGTGGTGCGGGCGGGAGGAGACCGGCTGGCACTGTCCGGAGTGCGGCGGGTTCCGGCTACGGGCGCAGGTCGTGGGCGCGCGGCGGACCGCCGAGGAGCTGGGGCGGGCGTTTCCGGCCGTGCCGGTGCGGACCTCCGGGCGTGAACATGTGCTGGACACGGTGCCGGGGACGCCCGCGCTCGTCGTCAGCACGCCCGGCGCCGAGCCCGTCGCCGAGGGCGGGTATGCGGCTGCCCTGCTGCTGGACGGCTGGGCCATGCTCGGGCGCCCCGACCTGCGGGCCGGGGAGGATGCGCTGCGGCGGTGGATGGCGGCTGCGGCCCTCGTCAGGGGGCAGGGCGTGCGAGGAGAGGGTGCGCCGGGGGGGACGGTCGTCGTGGTCGCCGAGCCCACCCTGCGGCCCGTGCAGGCGCTGGTGCGATGGGATCCCGTCGGGCATGCCGTGCGGGAGCTCGCGGAGCGCGCCGAGCTCGGGTTCCCGCCGGTGTCCAGGATGGCATCCGTCGCCGGGACCGCGGAGGCCGTCGCCGGGTTCCTCTCGGGAGCCGAACTGCCGGGGGACGCGCAGGTGTTGGGGCCGGTGCCGATGCCGGTCACGCCGGCGGGACGGCCCCGGCGGGCGGGCGCGCCTCCGCCGGGGGAGCACTGGGAGCGGGCGTTGGTCCGGGTGCCACCGGGGAGCGGGTCCGCGCTGGCCGCCGCGCTGAAGGCTGCCCAGGCCGCGCGGATGGCTCGCGCGGGGCGGGGCGGGGAGGAGAGCGTGTGGGTGCGGATCGATCCGCCCGACATCGGGTGAGAAGGGGTTGGTGGGGGACTGCAGGTCAGCTGGGGTGGAGCTGAAGGCCCGGTGGGGATCGGGCGTTGGGCGAGGGCCGGCGGGGGATCAGGGCTCGGCAGAGGGGTGGGTGTCGGGCTCTGGGCGTCAGGAGAGGGCGGATGAGGGTGTCGGTCCGACGCTTGCGGCGGCTGAGAGTGCGGGGGTTCGGCCCCGCCGCCCCTTCCCGTCCCATCCTCGGGGGCTCCGTCCCCGAACCCCCGTTCGCGCCGAACGCGCCCGTCCTCGAACTCCCGCAGAGGGGGACCCCCGGACGGGCTGAAATGGCTGGGCCTGGGGGCCTGCATGCCGCTGCCCTCCCGGGTGTGGGCGGG
The DNA here is from genome assembly GCF_010550245.1 of Streptomyces sp. SID12501. Classification (GTDB taxonomy): domain Bacteria; phylum Actinomycetota; class Actinomycetes; order Streptomycetales; family Streptomycetaceae; genus Streptomyces. The sequence goes on along the minus strand of NZ_JAAGLU010000011.1, from coordinate 101,683 downwards.
AGGGCAGAGGGTGGGGTGGGGTGGTGGTTCGGGTCAGCCGTTGCGTGGGCCGGGGAAGGCCGTGGGCCTCGACTCGTCGCGGGGGAACGTCGTGGGCCTTGCCTCGTCGCGGAGGGTCGGGCTGCCCGCCGTCGGCTGGGTCGGCATCGAGCGGGCCGCGGGGACCGTGGGCATGGCGGTGCCTACGCCGCTGACTGTGCCGACGCTGACCGTGCGGCTTGCCGAGGTCTCCGTGGCGCGCTCGGCCTCGGCCGCTGCCTGGGCGGCGGCGCGGCGGGCGCCGTAACGGCGGTGGACGGCCTGTTTGGTGACCCCGAGCGCGGAGCCCACCGCGTCCCACGAGAAGCCGAGCGAGCGGTCGAAGTCCACGGCTGCCGTGACCAGGGTCTCGACGCTGTCCCGCAGTTCCTGGGCGAGGCGGACGGTCGGGGCGGGGGCGCGTCCGTAGACGACGAAGCCCGTGGAGGGGCCGGAGCGGCGCGGGCGGTAGACATTGCCCAACTGGGCGGTGAGCGTGCGCAGTGCGTCCACCTGCCGGCGGACCCGCTCGATGTCCCGTACCAGCAAATGCAGGCTGGCCCGAGCCTGGGCGTCGTGGGTTGCGTGGTCGGCCATGAACAAGCCTCTCGAACCGGCGTTGAAAAGGAAGGGCCGCGCGGTGTGCGGCCCGTTGTGGTCAACTCTTTCTTGACCAACGCGATTTTGCGTGAGTGGTCACGGTGCGGGGGCGTAGGGGCATATGCGTACGCCCCCTGGAAGCGCGGTCATAGACTGGTGCGCTGCCCGCAGAATCCCGTCCGAGAGGCCCCCGCCCACCCATGAGGCTTGTCTTCGCTGGTACCCCCGAGGTCGCCGTTCCCGCTCTGGATGCCCTGATCGGGTCGGGACGGCATGAAGTGGTCGCCGTCGTCACGCGACCCGACGCGCCTGCCGGGCGGGGACGCAGGCTGGTCGCCAGCCCCGTGGCCCAGCGGGCCGAGGAGGCCGGCATCGAGGTGCTGAAGCCCGTCAAGCCAAGGGACGAGGCGTTCCTCGCGAGGCTGGGCGAGATCGGGCCCGACTGCTGTCCCGTCGTCGCGTACGGGGCCCTGCTGCCCCGTGTCGCCCTCGACATCCCCGCCCACGGCTGGGTCAACCTGCACTTCTCGCTGCTGCCCGCCTGGCGTGGCGCCGCGCCCGTGCAGCACTCCATCATGGGTGGCGACGAGATCACCGGCGCCTCCACCTTCCTGATCGAGGAGGGCCTCGACTCCGGGCCTGTCTACGGCACGGTGACCGAGACGATCCGGCCCACCGACACCAGCGGCGACCTGTTGACGCGGCTCGCCTTCGCGGGCTCCGGGCTGCTGGCCGCGACCATGGACGGCATCGAGGACGGCACCCTGAAGGCCGTACCGCAGCCCGCCGACGGCATCACCCTCGCGCCGAAGATCACCGTCGAGGACGCGCACGTCGACTGGTCCGTGCCCGCCCTCCGGGCCGACCGGATCGTGCGCGGGTGCACTCCCGCGCCCGGCGCCTGGACCGTGTTCCGGGGCGAGCGGCTCAAGCTCATCCAGGTCACGCCCGTGCCCGAGCGCACCGATCTCGCTCCCGGCGTGCTCTCCGTCGGCAAGAACAACGTGTACGTCGGCACCGGATCGCACGCCGTCGAACTGCTGTGGGTGCAGGCGCAGGGGAAGAAGCCGATGCGCGCCGCCGACTGGGCCCGGGGCGTGCGGATCACCGACGGCGAGATGCTCGGCGCCTGAGTTGCTCTCGCGGCCCGTTCCAGTGCGGTACCGCGAGATCCCGGCCGGCCCGGCACGACGTACGCTGGAAATCGCACCCCTTTTCCCGTATCCGGAGCACCTTTTTCGTGAGCGAGCAGCCCAGCCGGCCCCACAAGACCGGCAAGCCGTACCGTCGGCCCCAGAAGGACCCCGTCCGCATCCTCGCCTTCGAGGCGCTGCGGGCCGTGGACGAGCGGGACGCGTACGCCAATCTGGTGTTGCCGCCGCTCCTTCGGGCGGCCCGGGCGAAGGGGGACTTCGACGGGCGGGACGCGGCTCTCGCGACCGAGCTGGTGTACGGGACGCTGCGTCGGCAGGGGACCTACGACGCCGTCATCGGTCAATGCGTCGACCGGCCCCTGCGCGAGGTCGATCCGCCGGTGCTCGATGTGCTCAGCCTCGGCGTTCACCAGCTGCTCGGGACGCGGATCCCCACGCACGCCGCCGTGTCCGCCTCCGTCGAGCTGGCCAGGGTCGTGCTCGGTGACGGGCGGGCCAAGTTCGTGAACGCCGTGCTGCGCAAGGTCGCCCAGCACGATCTCGACGCCTGGATCGAGCGGGTCGCGCCGCCCTACGACGACGATCCCGAGGACCACCTCGCCGTGGTGCACTCGCACCCCAGGTGGGTCGTCTCCGCCCTGTGGGATTCGCTGGGTGGTGGCCGCGCCGGGATCGAGGAACTGCTCGCCGCCGACAACGAGCGGCCCGAGGTCACCCTGGTCGCCCGGCCGGGCCGGTCCACCACCGAGGAGCTGCTCCTCGAGGAGGCCGCGGTGCCGGGGCGCTGGTCGCCGTACGCCGTGCGGCTCGCCGAAGGCGGGGAACCCGGGGCCATCGACGCCGTACGGGACGGGCGTGCGGGCGTGCAGGACGAGGGCAGCCAGCTTGTCGCGCTCGCCCTGGCCAACGTTCCGATCGACGGGCCCGACAAGGCCTGGCTCGACGGGTGTGCCGGGCCGGGCGGCAAGGCCGCGCTGCTCGCCGCTCTCGCCGCGGAGCGGGGTGCGCTGCTGCTCGCCTCCGAGAAGCTGCCGCACCGGGCCGGTCTGGTCGCGAAGGCGCTGAACGGCAGTCCGGGCCCCTACCAGGTCATCGTGGGGGACGGGACCCGGCCGCCGTGGCGGGCCGGCAGTTTCGACCGGGTGCTGATGGACGTGCCGTGCACCGGGCTCGGGGCGCTGCGCAGGCGGCCCGAGGCGCGCTGGCGGCGACGCCCCGAGGACCTGGAAGGTTTCGCGCCGCTCCAGCGCGCGCTGCTGACCACCGCGCTGGAGTCGGTCCGTGTCGGCGGGATCGTCGGCTACGCCACCTGCTCGCCGCACCTCGCCGAGACCCGGGCCGTCGTCGACGACATTCTCAAGCAGCATCCGCACACCGAACTCGTCGACGCCCGGCCGCTGTTGGAGGGCGTGACCGACCTCGGCGAGGGTCCCGACGTACAGCTGTGGCCGCATCTGCACGGGACCGACGCCATGTATCTGGCCCTCATTCGCCGGACCGGCTGACCGTCGGGGTGGCGGCCGGCTCCGGGGCCTCGGTTCCGTCGGACTCCTTGGCCGGCCGGTGCGGCCACCACACCTTCGGGCCGACGTCCAGGAACAGGGACGTGACCAGGACCGACCGGACCACGAACGTGTCCAGGAGCACGCCCAGGGCCACCGCGAAGCCGATCTCCGCGAACGCCACCATGGGCAGCGTGCCGAGGGCCGCGAACGTGCCGGCCAGGACCAGGCCCGCCGAGGTGATGACCGCTCCCGTCGCCGCCAGGCCCGTCACCACGCCCTTGCGGGTGCCCTGACGGGCCGCCTCTTCGCGGATACGGGTGGTCAGGAAGATGTTGTAGTCGATGCCGAGTGCCACCAGGAACACGAAGACGAACAGCGGGAAGTCCGTCGACTCGCCCGCGTAGTCGAACAGGTGACGGAAGGCGAGGGCGCTGATGCCCAGTGCCGCCGCGAAGGACAGCACCACCGTGCCGATCAGCAGCAGCGGGGCGATCAGGGACCGGAGCAGGCCGCAGAGGATCAGCAGGACCACTGCCAGGACCAGCGGGATGATCAGCATGTTGTCGTGCGTCGTCGCCCTGTCCATGTCCAGCAGGGCCGCCGTACCGCCGCCCACCTGGGCGTCGGCGTCCGGCACCGCGTGCACTGCGTCCCGGACCCGCTCCACTGTCTGTTTCGCGGCCTCGCTGTCCGCCGGGGCGGTCATTGTCGCCTCGAACAGCACCTTGCCCTCGTGGGAGGCCTTCGTGCTCGGCGGCAGACCGAGGGAGGTGGGCACCACGCCACGCGTCTCCGCGACCGCCCGGCCGACCTGCTGGGCCTGCGCCTGGTTGCTGATGACGACGAGCGGATCGCCGCTGCCCGCCGGGAAGTAGCGCGCGGACACCTCCTGGCCGACGATCGAGTCCGGCTTGTCGGTGAACGCGTCCGCGTTGCTCAGCCCCTCGGCGCGCAGCTGCATCAGGCCGAACGAGCATGCGATCAGGGCCGCCGCCGTGATGCCCCAGACCATGCGCGGGCGGACGGCGATGCCCCGGCCCATCCGGGCCCACAGGCCGCGCTCGGTCGGGTCCGGCGAGCCGTTGTGCGGGATCACCGGCCAGAAGATCCAGCGGCCGCAGATCACCAGCAGAGCGGGGAAGAGCGTGATCATGGCCAGCAGGGCCACCGCCACCCCGATCGCCGCCACCGGGCCCAGGCCGCTCGTCGAGTTCATCTCGGCGGCCACCAGCACCAGCATGCCGAGCACGACCGTCGCGCCGGACGCGATGACGGCGGGGCCCGCGCGGTGCAGGGCAAGCGCCATCGCCTCGTGGCGGTCCTCGTGACGGCGCAGCTCCTCCCGGTAACGGGCGACCAGGAGCAGGGCGTAGTCGGTCCCCGCGCCGAACACCAGCACGGTGAGAATGCCGGCGCTCTGACCGTTCACCGTCAGGCCCGCGTGTTCGGCGAGGAAGTAGATCAGCGCCTGCGCGGTGAACAGGGCCGCGACCACACCCAGCAGGGGCACGACGATCAGGGTGGGGCTGCGGTAGGTGAGCAGCAGCATCACGATGACGACGCCCATGGCCGAGAGCAGCAGCGTCGAGTCGATGCCCTCGAAGGCCTCGGAGAAGTCCGCCGACGTACCGCCGGGCCCCGTGATGTGCACGGCCATCCCGGCCGCAGCGGTACCGGCGGCGGCCCGGACAGAGGCGACGGCGGACGAGATCTGCTCCCAGCCCTGCTCGTCCATCGTGATGGGTACGAAGATCTGCGCGGCCCGTGGATCGGAGGTGCGGTCGTACACCGGGCCCCGGGTCTCCGTGCCCCGGATGCCGTGGTCCCGCAGCTTCTCGATGCGCGCCGCGCCCTCGGTGATCCGGGCCCGGTCCGCCGCCGTGAGGCCGCTCCCGCGCGCGTAGACGACGATCGCGGGGATCTGCTCGGGCCGGAAACCCTCGGAGAGATGAAGGACCTGGGTGGACTCGGCGGACCCCGGCAGCCAGGAGGCGGCGTCGTTGTCCTGGGCGTCGGTGAGCTTCTGCGCGAAGGGCGCGACAAACACCAGCAGCACCAGCCACAGTGCCAACACCAGCCACTTGGCCCGCCGCCCACAGACGAAATACGCGATCCTGCGGTGACTGTTCATACCCACCTCGCATGGTCCCACCCAGGGGCGCGGGGAACTGCGCGACCAGCCACAGACGGCCCGCGGACTACACACCACCCAAGCCAAGACGGACCCAACCGCGCAACCCCCGGAGGGCATGGCACGCTTGGGGCATGGCCGCGCAGATCAACCCCAGCATCCTGTCCGCAGACTTCGCCCGACTCGCCGAGGAGGCGAAGGCGGTCGACGGGGCCGACTGGCTTCACGTCGATGTGATGGACAACCATTTCGTACCGAACCTCACGCTGGGTGTGCCGGTCGTAGAGTCCCTGGCCCGGGCGACGGACATCCCGCTGGACTGCCACCTGATGATCGAGGACCCCGATCGATGGGCTCCGCAGTACGTCGAAGCGGGTGCCGGTTCCGTGACCTTCCATGTGGAGGCCGCCGCCGCTCCGGTACGGCTCGCCCGCGAGATCCGGGCGAAGGGCGCCCGGGCCTCCATGGCCCTCAAGCCCGCGACCCCGATCGAGCCGTACGAGGATCTGCTGCCCGAACTCGACATGTTGCTGATCATGACGGTCGAGCCGGGTTTCGGCGGCCAGGCGTTTCTCGACATCATGCTCCCCAAGATTCGCCGCACCCGCGAGTTGATCAGCAAGCACGGCCTTGAGCTGTGGCTCCAGGTCGACGGAGGCGTCGCCGCCTCCACCATCGAGCGCTGCGCCGAGGCCGGCGCCGATGTCTTCGTCGCCGGATCGGCTGTCTACGGCGCCGCGGACCCGGCGGAGGCGGTACGTGCGCTGCGCACCCAGGCTCAGACGGCGACCGCCGGTGCGTCCTGGGCGTGCGGCCACTGAGCCAAGGGAACGTGAACGACGTACTTCTGGGCAGATCAAGTACTCGGGATCTGACAGGATGAACGGCGAATCCAGAATGTGAACAGCAGCGATGTAAGAGCAGTGAGGAGATCGCCGTGTCGGGTATGTCGGCTGGCCGGTCAGCCATGCGGATGGGACCCGCTGAGCTGGTGCAGGCGGCGGCCATGGCCCGCCGCTTCTACCTGGAGGGCAAGTCCAAGATCCAGATCGCCGAGGAGTTCGGCGTCAGCCGCTTCAAGGTGGCCCGGGTCCTGGAGACCGCTCTCGAACGGGATCTGGTGCGGATCGAGATCCGTGTCCCGGCCGAACTGGATGCCGAGCGCTCTGACGCGCTGCGCGCCCGGTACGGCCTCAGGCACGCGGTCGTGGTCGAGTCCCCGGCCGAGGCCTCCGAGGAGTCACCCGATCCTGAGAACCTCGGTGAAGTGGCCGCCGACCTGCTCGGCGAACTGGTGAACGAAGGCGATGTGCTGGGTCTCGCCTGGGGCCGGTCCACCATCCACATGGCCGCGGCCCTCGACCGGCTGCCGCCCTGCACGGTGGTCCAGCTGACGGGTGTGTACGACGCCGGAACCGCCGAGCGCGGCTCCGTCGAGGCGGTCCGTCGTGCCGCCCAGGTGTCCGGTGGCGACGCCCACCCCATCTACGCCCCGATGCTGCTGCCCGACGCGGCCACCGCCGCCGCGCTGCGCAACCAGACCGGGATCGCGCGGGCCTTCGAGTACTTCGACAAGGTCACCGTCGCCTGCGTCTCCATCGGCTCCTGGGAAGCCGGTATCTCGACGGTGCACGACATGCTCAGCGACGAGGAGCGCAGCCACTACGCGTCCCTGGGTGTCGCCGCCGAGATGTCCGCGCACCTCTTCGACAGTGACGGGCGCCGGGTCGGCCGTGACCTCGGCGAGCGGTGCATCACCGTCAAGACGGACCAGCTCCGCCGGGTCCCCGAGGTCGTCGCGATCGCGGGCGGGCAGCGCAAGGCCGCGGCCATCGACGCGGTGCTGCGGTCCGGGCTGGTCACCAGCCTGGTCACGGACACCTCGGCCGCGGACTATCTGATGACGGCGGGCCCGACGCCGAAGCCGGCGCTCAACAGGGCGGACCCGGACGGGATCTGACGGGTTGCGAAGGTGCGTACGGTGCCCGGGTTCCCTTCGGAGCCCGGGCACCGCTCTGTTCAACGGCCCTTTCATTGAACGACTCGCCGATCGACGTGTCCTGTCGGGAGGCTGTCGCCCGGGAACTCTCCCAGATTCTCGCCCGGTTTCCCGCCCGGGTCCTCGTTGTCACGGGGCGGGTGGTGGGATCTACTACAGCGATGATCACTTCGACCTTCCGCGACTCCACACGGCGGTGCTGAGATGACCGACCACCCCCTCGTCCCGGTGTTCGCCGGCAGCGTGCCCGCCGGTGTCCTGTCCTGGCCCGCCGCACTGCCGGCGGACCGCGCGCTCGAAGCCGCCCGCGAAGCCGGCTGGGAGGCCGTCGACCTCGACCTCGCCGATGTGTCCGACAAGGCCGGGCTGATGACGGCCTGCGCCACCGCGATGCGCTTCCCGGACCACTTCGGCTCGAACTGGGACGCCCTGGCGGACTGTCTCGGCGACCTGCAGTGGTGGCCCGCGAGCCGAGGCCGGCTCCTCCTGGTCCGCAACTGGCAGGCGTACGCGACGGCCCGGCCCGAGGAGTGGAACACGCTCCAGGAGCTCTTCGCCGACGCCGCCGCGAGCTGGCGGGAGACGGAGACGGGGCTGGCGGTGGTGATGGTGCTCGCCTGACCTCTCCCGCGGTGGTCCGTCGGAGGATGGCACCAGCCGTCCCACGATTCGTCTGGACGATCCGACCAGGCGGTTTCAGGTCACCGGCATGGGACAATGAGGTACGTGCTCTTCCCCTTGGCTGTCCTGTCCGGGGGCCACCTCTGATCGACCGGGATGTGCAGCACGTGCGTTTCCTCAACGACATCCAGCCCCCGTACGACCTGACGTACGACGACGTCTTCATGGTCCCGAGCCGTTCCGCCGTGGGTTCCCGGCAGGCCGTGGACCTCAGCTCCCCCGACGGTTCGGGTACGACGATCCCGCTGGTCGTCGCCAACATGACCGCCATCGCCGGCCGCCGGATGGCCGAGACGGTCGCCCGGCGCGGCGGGATCGTCGTCATCCCGCAGGACATCCCGATCGAGGTCGTCACCGACGTCGTCTCCTGGGTGAAGAGCCGGCACCTCGTACTCGACACGCCGATCATGCTCGCCCCGCACCAGACCGTCGCCGACGCCCTCGCCCTGCTGCCCAAGCGGGCGCACAACGCGGGTGTGGTCGTCGACGCCGAGCAGCGGCCGGTCGGTGTGGTCACCGACGCCGACCTGACCGGTGTGGACCGCTTCACCCAGCTCTCCGAGGTCATGTCGAAGGACCTGCTCCTCCTCGACGCAGACATCGACCCGCGCGAGGCCTTCAACCGTCTCGACGGCGCCAACCGCCGGTACGCGCCCGCTGTCGACGCCGAGGGCAGGCTCGCCGGCATCCTCACCCGCAAGGGCGCTCTGCGTGCCACCCTCTACACGCCGGCCACGGATGTGAACGGCCGTCTGCGGATCGCCGCCGCCGTCGGGATCAACGGCGATGTGGCCGGAAAGGCGCAGCAACTGCTCGACGCGGGCGTCGACACGCTCGTCATCGACACCGCGCACGGTCATCAGGAGTCGATGCTCAGCGCCATCAAGCTGGTCCGTGACCTCGACCCGCACGTCCCGATCGCCGCGGGCAACATCGTCGCTGCCGAGGGTGTCAGGGACCTCATCGAGGCGGGCGCCGACATCATCAAGGTCGGCGTCGGACCGGGCGCCATGTGCACCACCCGCATGATGACGGGCGTGGGCCGGCCGCAGTTCTCGGCGGTCCTGGAGTGCGCGGCCGAGGCGAAGAAGTACGGCAAGCACGTGTGGGCGGACGGCGGGGTACGCCACCCTCGTGACGTCGCGATGGCGCTGGCCGCCGGTGCGTCGAACGTGATGGTCGGCTCCTGGTTCGCGGGGACGTACGAGTCCCCGGGCGACCTCCAGCAGGATGCCGCCGGGCACCTCTACAAGGAGTCGTTCGGCATGGCGTCGGCGCGTGCGGTGCGCAACCGTACGTCGGAGGAGTCGTCGTACGACCGGGCCCGCAAGGCGCTGTTCGAGGAGGGCATCTCCACGTCCCGGATGTTCCTCGACCCGGCCCGTCCGGGCGTCGAGGACCTGATCGACTCGATCATCGCGGGCGTCCGCTCCTCCTGCACCTACGCCGGTGCCAACTCCCTCGAGGAGTTCGCCCAGAAGGCCATCGTCGGCATCCAGAGCGCCGCCGGGTACGCGGAGGGCAAGCCGCTCCACGCCAGCTGGAGCTGACCCGACCGTGCTGAACGATCTCGACGAACGTATCGTGCACGCCCTCGCCGAGGACGCGCGTCGCTCCTACGCGGACATCGGGCAGCTGGTCGGGCTGTCCGCGCCGGCGGTGAAGCGGCGGGTGGACCGGTTGCGGGCGAGCGGGGCGATCACCGGGTTCACCGTGCGGGTGGATCCGGCGGCGCTGGGGTGGGAGACGGAGGGGTTCGTCGAGATCTACTGCCGGCGGAACACCTCGCCGGAGACGATTCAGCGGGGGCTGGAGCGGTATCAGGAGGTGGTGGCCGCGTCCACCGTGACGGGGGAGGCGGATGCGGTGGTGCAGGTTTTCGCCTCTGACATGCGGCACTTCGAGCGGGTGCTTGAGCGGATCGCGGGGGAGCCGTTCGTGGAGCGGACGAAGTCCGTGCTGGTGCTGTCGCCCTTGTTGCGGAGGTTTTCTGCGGGGTCGCCCACGTAGGTGCCTCTGGGGGTGAGTTCGCGGGTGCGGGTTCGCTGTGGCTTGTCGCGCAGTTCCCCGCGCCCCTTCCCGGCACTGCCCCCAGCCCCGTTTGCAAGCCGGCCTTATTCCGCCGGTTTTCTCGCCAGGGCGTTGTTTCCGATCGAGTTGTGGACGCTGAAGCTCACCGCGTCGCCTCGGTAGCGGTCGTCGGACCATTCGACCGGGCGGCCCTCCCTGGTTGTTGTCACGCGGCGGACGCGTAGGAGAGGGCTGGTGCGGCGGATGTCGAGGAGTTCGGCGTCCTGGGCGCCGGCCGCCACCGCGTCGATGACGTGTTCGCCGTATGCGAAGACCAGACCCGTGTCCTCGAAGAGGCGTTGGGTGACCGAGGGGCAGTCCGGTTCGATGGGTTCCACGGACGGGGCGATCCAGTCGGCGTAGACCGTGCGTTCCAGGAGGACCGGTTCGCCGTCCAGGCCGCGTACGCGCAGGACGTACAACACCCTTTCCTTCTCAGGGAGTTGGAGACGGATCGCGTCCTCCGCCGTCGCCGGACGGTACTCCTGGTGGACCACTCGGCCCGTTGCCTCGCGGCCCATCGCGCGGGCCCACTGGGCGAAGCTGCGCAGTTCCTCGAAGGTCTGGCTGCGGCGGCTGGCCAGGACCACCCGGCGGGCGCCCTGGCGGGAGCCGATCAGACCCTCGGACGTCAGGGCGGCCACGGCCTGGCGGATCGTGCCGCGGGCCACGCCGTAGTGGGCGGCGAGTTCCGTTTCCGGAGGCAGACGGCTGCCGACCGTGTACTGCTCGTGGTCGATCGCGCGGCGCAGCTCGTCGGCGATCTCCTCGTGTCGCGCCGTCATGCTTCCCCTCCGGATTTGTCGCTGTGCACAGCGTGAGCAGCCTAATCGACATCTGGGAGCGGTCAGGGCGCGCCGGAAATGTGCAGGGAATCAGTGGTCAGTGTTTCGCCAGTGTTTACGGGCGTGATACCGGCGGAAGTCCTACTGAAGCCAACTTGTTCAGACAAGTTCTCCGCACTACCTCCACCCTCGTGCGCACCCCTGGAGAGACCGTGATCGTGACCCTGCCGAGAACAGCCGTCCGCGGCGGCGCCCTCGCCGTCGTCGCCGCGCTCGCCCTGAGCGCCTGCGGCGCGGCCCCCGACGACACGTCGACCACCGCGAACGGCAGGAGCGCGGCCACCGCGACCTCCGCCGCCGACTTCGGCGGCCTGGACGCCCTGGTGAAGGCGGCCAGGAAGGAGGGCAAACTCAACGCCATCGCGCTGCCCCGCGACTGGGCCAACTACGGAGCCCTGATCGACGGTTTCCAGAAGAAGTACGGCATCAAGATCTCCGTGGAGAGTCCCGACGGGACCAGCCAGGACGAGATCAACGCCGTCACCTCCCGCAAGGGACAGGACCGCGCGCCGGACGTGCTCGACCTCGGCAGTTCCTTCGCCATCAGCGCCGCCCAGCAGGGGCTGCTCGCGCCGTACAAGGTCGTGTCGTTCGACGACCTCGCCACCGGGCAGAAGGACGTGCAGGCCCGCTGGTACAACGACTACGGCGGCTACATCTCCATCGGCTGCGACGCGAAGCGGGTCAAGTCCTGTCCGACCACCTTCGCCGACCTGCTCAAGCCGCAGTACAAGGGCCAGGTCGCCCTCAACGGCAACCCCACCAAGTCCGGTTCGGCCTTCGGCGGTGTGTACGCGGCCTCCCTTGCCAGTGGCGGCTCCTTCGACGACATCCAGCCCGGCCTCGACTTCTTCGCCAAGCTCAAGAAGAACGGCAACTACACGCCCGTCGAGTCCACCCCGGCGACCGTCGAGAAGGGCGAGACGCCGATCAGCATCGACTGGGACTACCTGAACGCCGGGTACGCCGACGAGTTCAAGTCCAAGGGCCTCGACTGGAAGGTGTCGGTGCCGAGCGACGGCCAGTTCTCGCAGTACTACTCCCAGGCCGTCAACAAGGACGCCCCGCACCCCGCCGCCGCCCGCCTGTGGCAGGAGTACCTCTACAGTGCCGAGGGCCAGAACCTGTGGCTCAAGGGGTACGCCCGCCCGGCTCTGATGACCGCCATGGAGAAGGCCGGCACCCTCGACAAGACGGCCGCGGCCAAGCTGCCCGAGGTCTCCGGGACGCCCAGCTTCCCGACCGAGGCCCAGCAGGACAAGGCCAAGACGGTCCTCGGCCAGGGCTGGGCGAAGGCGATCTCCGGATGACCTCCGCCCTCCCGAGGGTCGACACGGTGTCCGCCGCCGCACCGCGGCGGCGGCGCCGTGCGCCGGGCTGGCTCGCCGTCGTCCCGCTGCTCGCCGTCACCGCGATCGCCTTCGGCGTCCCGGCGCTGGCCATGCTGAACGGCGCGTTCACGGCCAAGGACCAGGCGACGGGCGCCACTTCGTACACCATGGCGAACCTGACCGACTCCCTGCAGGGCGCCTACCTGACCGCCCTCCTCGGCAGTGTCAAGCTGTCCGCCCTCTCCGCCGCCCTGGCGACCGTGCTCGGCCTGTTCCTGGCGCAGGCTGTGGTGACCTCGCGGTTCCGGGCACTGCGCGAGGCCATCCTGACCGCCTCCGGGGTACTGGCCAACTTCGGCGGAGTACCGCTCGCGTTCGCCTTCGTCGCCACCCTCGGCAACTCCGGTGTCCTTACCCAGCACCTCGATCTGAAGGACGCGGGCTGGGACCTCTACAGCTTCTGGGGCCTGACCCTGGTCTATCTGTACTTCCTCATCCCGCTGATGGTGCTCACCATCACCCCGGCCCTGGAGGGACTGCGCGTCCAGTGGCGCGAGGCCGCCCAGAACAGCGGCGCCACCCACGCCCAGTACTGGCGGCACGTGGCCCTGCCCGTGCTCACGCCGTCCCTGCTCGGCGGCTTCGTGCTGCTGTTCGGCAGCGCGTTCGCCGCCTACGCGACCGCCGCCGCCATGGTGGGCAGCGCCGTCCCGCTGGTCACCCTCCAGATTGCCGACGCGCTCTCCGGCAACGTCCTGGTCGGACAGGAGAACGTGGCGCTCGCCCTCAGCCTCGACATGGTGCTGGTCGCGGGCCTGGTGATGGCCCTCTACCTGCCCCTGCAACGACGGAGCGCGCGATGGCTCGCCTGAACCCGTGGCGGTGGGTCGTGTTCGGCCTTGCCGCGCTGTACTTCCTCGTCCCGCTGGGCGCGTCCGTGATCTTCTCGGTCGACGTCAACGACGAGGTCACCTTCGACGCCTACAGCCAGATCGTCGGCACCGACGGCTTCGTCTCCAGTCTGCTGCTCGCCCTCGAACTGGCCGCCGCCACCATCGCCTTGGTGCTGCTGCTCATGGTGCCCGCGATGGTCGCCCTGCGGCTCGGCGCGCCCCGGCTGCGGCCGGTCGTCGAGGTGGTCTGCTCGCTGCCGCTGGTCGTGCCGCCCATCGCGTTCGTCGCCGGGATCGTCACGGTCCTGAAGTGGGGCCCCGACCATTTCTCGCGGACGCCGTTCTTCGAGACGTTCGTGGCCGTCCAGAACCCGGACTTCCCCTTCGTTCTTGTCCTGGCATACGTCGTGATGGCGCTGCCGTTCGTCTACCGGGCACTGGACGCCGGGTTGCGTGCGATCGACGTGCCCACCCTCGTCGAGGCCGCCCGCAGCTGCGGCGCGAACCAGACCCAGGCCCTGCTGCGGGCCGTGCTGCCGAACCTGCGCGGCGCGCTGCTCAACGCCTCCTTCCTGACCCTCGCCCTGGTGCTCGGCGAGTACACCGTCGCCCACCTCCTGGGCTTCCGACCCTTCGCGGTGTGGATCGTCGACATCTCCGGCTCCCAGGCTCAGATGTCCGTCGCCGTGTCCGTGCTCAGCCTGCTCGTGACCTGGGCGCTGCTGCTGGCCCTCGCCGCCCTCGGAGGACGGCACGCCTCCTCCCGTACCGTCGCCCAAGGGAAGACAACGCCATGACGATCACAATCCCCGAGAACGAGGTTCCCGAGAACGGCAGGACCGTCCAGGACGGCGCCGCCACCGTCGAGTTCCGCGGCCTGACCCGCCGGTTCGGGGCGACGGTCGCGCTCGACGCCCACGACCTGACCGTCCGGCCCGGCGAACTGATCGCCCTGCTCGGCCCGTCCGGCTGCGGCAAGACCACCGCGCTGCGCATGCTCGCCGGGTTCGAGGCGCCCGACTCCGGCGCGGTGCTGGTCGACGGACAGGACGTCACCGGTGTTCCGGCCCATCGGCGCGACGCCGGGATGGTCTTCCAGTCGTACAGCCTCTTCCCGCACCTGAACGCACTGGACAACGTGGCCTTCGGACTGCGCATGCGGAAGGTGGCCACGGCCGAACGACGCTCGCGGGCGGCGGAGCTGCTGGAGCTGGTCGGGCTCGCCGACAAGGGCGAGCGGTTCCCGCACCAGCTCTCCGGCGGTCAGCAGCAGCGCGTCGCGCTCGCCCGGGCGCTCGCCCTGCGACCGCGGGTCCTGCTGCTCGACGAGCCGCTGTCGGCGCTGGACGCCAAGGTGCGCACCACACTGCGCGAGGAGATCCGCCGCCTCCAGCAGGAACTCGGCATCACCACCTTGTTCGTCACCCACGACCAGGAGGAGGCGCTCTCGACGGCCGACCGGGTCGCCGTGCTGCGGGCCGGCCGGGTCGAGCAGTGCTCTACACCCACCGAGCTGTACGCCCGCCCGGCCACCGCCTTCGTCGCCGAGTTCGTCGGGACGACGAGCCGGATCCCCGGGGTCATGAGCGCGCCGGACACCGTCGAGGTGCTGGGGCGCCGGGTCCCCGCGACCGGCGCGGGCATCGCCGCCGGCACGGACGTCGACGTGCTGCTGCGCCCGGAAGGGGTGGACGTCACCCCCGATCCGGGCGCCGGGGCGCGGGTGGTCGCCACCGCTTTCCTGGGCGCGACCACCCGCGTCACGGTACGGCTGTCGAACGGAGTGGAGGTCAAGGCCGACGTACCCACCCGGCGCACCGCCGAGCTTCCCGTCGGCACGCCGGTCGCCGTCGGACTCCCGGACCAGGAGGTGCTGGTGGTGGAGCGGCCGCGGACGGCTACTTGAAGATGCCGCAGTACAGATTGACGTTGGGCGTCTCCCAGTGCGTGCCCGCTTCTCGGAGCCAGACGGTCTGCCAGGTCTTCAGGCTCGCCCCTGAATTCGGGTAGTCGAATGTGCACTGGTGGGTGATGCTCCAACTCGCCGACTTCTTCGACTGGAAGACGTAGTCCCGCTTCTCGTACAAGTCGCGGCCGAATGCGGGGTGTGCGTAGTTGATTTCCGACGTCATATGGAATGTGTGGCTGGACTCGCATTTCCATGAGCCGTTCACGGTGATGGTCTGGTCGTCGCGGCCGTAGTAGTGGTGGACCGGTACCCCGACGGAGAACGTACAGCCCTCGAACGTCCAGTTCACCGTGGTCGCGCCGGCTGCCGGGGCCTCCAGGACGCCGAGCGCCGTGACCGAGAGCAGCGCTGCGGAGAGTGCGGCGAGGTGGGAGCGGGAAAAGCGGGAAAGGCGAGAAAACATGGAAACCCCGTTTCGTTGTGGTCGGCGCACGTCAACCTAGCAGGCGGTGAGGAATAGAAATCGATCTCTTGATGACTTTGCCGATAATTTCCCGACTTGGTGGAAAAGAAAGTGAAGGTTTCCGTGGAAAGCCTTGCGGGTCGAATTCCTGACACTCCGTTGGCGGCCGTTCTGTTCGATATGGACGGCACGCTCGTCGACACCGAACGGCTGTGGTGGGAGGCCGTTGAGCAGGTCGCGGAACGCGCGCTGACCGACGCCGACCGGCCCGACGTGCTCGGGCGGCCGGTCGAGCACACCGCCGCGTGGCTGGGCGCAGCCACGGGAACCTCCGCCGCGGACCTCGCAGACACGCTCCACCGGGAGTTCGCGGATCGCGTCCGCGCCGGCGCGGTGCCCCGCCCCGGCGCGCTCGCCCTGCTCGACGCCCTGGCCCGCGAGGGTGTCCCCACGGCCCTGGTGACCGCGTCCTCACGAGCCGTCGCCGACCTGGTCCTCGTGACCCTGGGCGGCACGAACCGATTCGCCGTCTCCGTCACCGCCGACGACACCGAGCGGACCAAGCCCGCCCCCGACCCGTACCTCGCCGCCTGCCACGCCCTGGGCGTCGCCCCGGCCGCCTGTGTGGCCGTCGAGGACACCGAGACGGGCGTCGCGTCCGCCGAGGCTGCGGGGTGCACGGTGCTCGCGGTGCCGTCACTGGCGCCGATCGAGGAGGCGCCAGGACGGACGGTACTGACGAGCTTGGCGGGGGTGACGGTGGCGAGTCTCGCTGCCTTGGTCACCCGTGAATTCCGTCCCGAACTACGGGTGATGAGCTGGAACCTCTGGCTCGGCGGTACGAAGGTCGACGGCCACCGGGACAAGCAGCTCAAGGTGATCACCGAGACGGGCGCCGACGTGGTCGGCCTCCAGGAGACTTACGGGAACTCGGCGCGGGAACTTGCCGAAGCGCTCGGCTGGCACCACCATCAGGCGGGCCCGAACCTCGGCGTCATCAGCCGCTACCCGATCACCGCCCGGCTCGGCGGCCTGGACGTCGGCTTCTACGGGGCGACCGGGGTACGGATCCGGCTGGGCGGAGGGCAGGAGGTGGACGTCTGGAGCGCCCACCTCGACTGCGCGCCGTACGGGCCCTACGAGGCCCACTTCGACGGGTTGCCGCCGGCTGAGCTGATCGCGCATGAGAGCGGGCGGCTGGAGCAGATGCGGGAGATCCTGTTGCGGATCGCGGATTTCGTCCCCGACGAGCACGGCTCCATGCCCGTCGTGCTCGTCGGGGACTTCAACACACCCTCGCATCTGGACTGGCCGGGGGTGGAGTGGCCGGTGACGAAGGCGGCGGAGGAGGCGGGGCTGCGAGACTCGTACCGGGAGGCCCACCCGGACCCGGTCCGTGACCCCGGTCTCACCTGGTCCCCGATCCATGTCGAGCACGAGGACGGGAGTGGGCGGCCGGAGCCGCAGGACCGGATCGACTTCGTGCTGTACAGGGGGAAAGGGCTGCGGGTGCTGGACTCGCGCGTGGTCGTGAGCGGGGTGGTGCGGGTGTGGCCCGAGATGGCCGACAACGTCTGGCCCTCGGACCACGCGGCGGTACTGACGACGTTCGGGTTCCGGTAGAGGGATTCCTCGCGGGGCGAGAACAACGAATCGCCGCCCAGCCCTCGCCTCACGCAACGAATCGCTCACCGGCGCGCAACAGCTCCGCCTTGTCCCGCCGAGCCCGCCCCCCGTACCGTCTACCTGTATCCCCAACCCCTTAAGCCCCTGCAAGGACCGCGCATGCGCACCGCCCTGCTCCAGAGCTCCGGCCGCCCCGGCTCCCTCGTCGAGAACCTCAAGGTGCTCGACGAGGCCGCGGGCCGGGCCGCCGCAGCGGGCGCCGCGCTGCTGGCCGCCCCGGAGATGTTCCTCACCGGGTACGCGATCGGCGACGGCATCGGCCACCTCGCCGAGCCCGCCGACGGCGACTCCGCCGACGCGGTCGCCGACATCGCCACCCGGCACGGCCTCGCCGTCGCCTACGGCTACCCCGAGCGGGCCGACGACCAGGTCTTCAACTCCGCGCAACTGATCTCCGCCGACGGCGACCGACTCGCCAACTACCGCAAGACCCACCTCTTCGGCCGCTTCGAACGCGACCACTTCACACCGGGCGAGCAGCCCGTCGTACAGGCCGAACTGGACGGGCTCCGGGTCGGTCTGATGATCTGTTACGACGTCGAGTTCCCGGAGAACGTCCGCGCGCACGCGCTCGCCGGCACCGACCTTCTCCTGGTCCCGACGGCGCAGATGCACCCGTTCCAGTTCGTCGCCGAGTCCGTCGTACCGGTGCGGGCCTTCGAGAACCAGATGTACGTCGCCTACGTCAACCGGGTCGGCCAGGAAGGGGAGTTCGACTTCGTCGGGCTCTCCACGCTCGCCGGACCCGACGGAGTCGCCCGCACCCGGGCCGGCCGCGGTGAGGAACTCCTCCTCGCCGACGTCGACCCCGTTCTCCTCGCCGCCTCCCGTGAGGCGAACCCGTATCTCAAGGACCGGCGCCCCGGCCTGTACGGCTCCCTCGTCTGAGCCTTCTCCTCTCCTCCCCCTCACCTGTTCCGCCCGCAAGGAGTCCGTACCCCATGACGTCCACGGTGCCCACCGCCGTCCAGCACGCCGACGCGCAGCAGCCGCCGATCACCATGTTCGGGCCGGACTTCCCCTACGCCTACGACGACTTCCTCGCCCACCCGGCCGGCCTCGGGCAGGTTCCCGCGACCGAGCACGGCACCGAGGTCGCCGTCATCGGCGGCGGGCTGTCGGGGATCGTCGCCGCGTACGAGCTGATGAAGATGGGCCTCAAGCCCGTGGTGTACGAGGCCGATCGGATCGGCGGGCGGCTGCGGACCGTCGGGTTCGACGGCTGCGACCCCTCGCTCACCGCCGAGATGGGCGCGATGCGCTTCCCGCCCTCCTCCACCGCCCTCCAGCACTACATCGACCTGGTCGACCTGGAGACCCGGCCGTTCCCCAACCCCCTTGCCCAGTGCACCCCTTCGACGGTCGTCGACCTCAAGGGCGAGTCGCACTACGCCGAGACGGTCGGCGACCTGCCGCAGGTCTACCGTGATGTCGCCGAGGCCTGGAACACGTGCCTCGAAGAGGGCGCCGACTTCTCCGACATGAACCGGGCCTTGCGTGAGCGCGACATCCCGCGCATCCGCGAGATCTGGGCACGGCTCGTCGAGAAGCTCGACAACCAGACCTTCTACGGCTTCCTCTGTGACTCCGAGGCCTTCAAGTCGTTCCGGCACCGCGAGATCTTCGGCCAGGTCGGCTTCGGGACAGGCGGCTGGGACACCGACTTCCCCAACTCGATCCTGGAGATCCTGCGGGTCGTCTACACCGAGGCCGACGACCATCACCGGGGCATCGTGGGCGGCAGCCAGCAACTGCCGCTGCGGCTCTGGGAACGTGAGCCGGGAAAGATCGTCCACTGGCCGTACGGGACCTCCCTCGCGTCCCTGCACGTGAACGGCGTACCGCGCCCGGCCGTGACCCGCCTGCACCGCACGGCCGGCAACCGGATCACCGTCACCGACGCGGGCGGCGACATCCGTACGTACCCGGCGGCTGTCTTCACCGCCCAGTCCTGGATGCTTCTGTCGAAGATCGCCTGCGACGACTCGCTCTTCCCGATCGACCACTGGACGGCCATCGAGCGGACCCACTACATGGAGTCCAGCAAGCTCTTCGTGCCCGTCGACCGGCCGTTCTGGCTCGACAAGGACGAGAACACCGGGCGTGACGTGATGTCGATGACCCTCACCGACCGTATGACACGCGGGACTTACCTCCTCGACGACGGCCCGGACAAGCCCGCCGTCATCTGCCTCTCGTACACCTGGTGCGACGACAGCCTCAAGTGGCTGCCGCTGTCCGCGAACGAGCGGATGGAGGTCATGCTGAAGTCGCTCGGGGAGATCTATCCGAAGGTCGACATCCGGAAGCACGTCATCGGCAACCCGGTCACCGTGTCCTGGGAGAACGAGCCTTACTTCATGGGCGCGTTCAAGGCCAACCTGCCCGGCCACTACCGTTACCAGCGGCGCCTGTTCACGCACTTCATGCAGGACCGGCTGCCCGCCGACAAGCGGGGGCTCTTCCTCGCCGGCGACGACATCTCCTGGACGGCGGGCTGGGCAGAGGGTGCCGTCCAGACCGCGCTGAACGCGGTCTGGGGCGTCATGCACCAGTTCGGCGGGACCACCGATCCGACCAACCCGGGTCCCGGTGACGTGTACGACGAGATCGCGCCCGTCGAACTCCCCGAGGACTAGGTACCAGGTCCAGGACCAGGGCTGCCGGGGTCGGTCAGATCCCGGCCGCTCGCGCCGCCTCGTACAACTCGGCGGCAAGGTCCTTGAGTTCGCCGGCGTCCCTCGGGGTGTCGCCGAAGTCGAGGAAGAACTCGTCGAGGCCGATCTCGGTGTGGGCGGCGAGGTCCGTCACGATCTGGTCGACGTTGCCCTGGAAGGGCCGGCGGTCGGTGCCGTCGTATGCCTTCGCCGTGTAGGAGGGGTTCACCCGCACCGCCGTCTCGATCGGCCTCGTGCGGCCCTTCTCGGCGGCGAAGTCCTGCACCTGCCGCCACTGGGCGGCGAGTTGCTCGGCGCCCATGGCGATCGGGTTCCAGCCGTCGCCGCGTTCGACGAGGCGGGTCAGGGACTTCTTGCTGAAGGCGGGCAGGAATATCGGGATCGGCCGGGCGGGCTTGGGGCCGACGACGGCCGACGCGATGTTCGTCAGGTTGCCCCCGTACTGGACCGGGTCCGGGCCCCAGACCGCGCGGCACACGTCGAGGATCTCGTCCAGGACCTTGCCGCGCTCGGCGAACGGGGCAACCCCGGCGGCGGCGTACTCGTCGAGGGACCAGCCGGTGCCCAGGCCCGCCACCACCCGGCCGCCGCTCGCCGCGTCCAACGTGCCGAGTGTGCGGGCCAGTTGGAACGGGCCGTGCAGCGGGGCGACCAGCACACTGGTGCCGAGGCGGGCGCGCTCGGTGGCCGCGGCGGCCAGCGTCAGCGTCACCAGGGGTTCGGCGAGACCGCGGTACGCGTCGGGCCAGGGGACGCCCTCCATGCCGTACAGCCCCTGGGTCGCGGGTTCCGGGTACAGGGCGCGTTCGAACACCCACAGGCTCTCGTAGCCCATCTGCTCGGCCGCGCGTGCCACGTCCGGCACGTCCCGTCCGATCTCGTACTGGTGTGACTGCGGAAGACCCAGACCCAGGCGGACGGCCATGCTCGTGCTCCTTCGCAAGAGATCGCAAGAGATCGCTAGAGATCACAAGAGATGCGTTCGCCATCGAACGTACAACGTTCACCTAGCTATGGCGGAGGCCCTGTGCAGGAGTGGCCGGATCAGTCCGGCAGTGGCGTGAGGAGCATGCGGCTCGCGAAGCCGACCGCTGCGTCGAGACGGTCGGTGAACTCATCGGCGACATCGGGCAGCCGGCGCAGCGCCCACAGGGTGCGGGCCGCGGACCAGGTGGCGGCCCGGGCCCGCTCCATGCTCCACGCGCCGAGCAGATGGGTGAGCGGATCGGCGATCTGGAGCAGATCGGGACCCGGCATCAGCTCTTCGCGGACGCGCTCCTCCAGCGAAACGAGTAGATCACCCACGCGCTCGAACTCATCCTCGAGATCGGCCGGTTCGCAGTCGAGCGTACGACAGGCGTCCACGACGGCGAGCGCCAGATCGTGCCCGATGTGCGCATTGATGCCCGCGAGCGCGAACTGCAGCGGGCGTACGCCGGGGTGGCGGCGGAACTGGAGCAACGGGCGCCAGCAGGCGGGCGCGTGGTCGTCCTCGGCCACCCGCAGATACCGCTCGGCGAACCGTACGTCCAGGGTGATCGCGGCCTCGCTGTCGGGGAAGGCGTCGGCCTCCAGACGCCGGTCGAAGGCCTCCGTGACGGCGAGGTAGACGCGGTTGAAGACCGCCAGCCCGTCGCGCGGCGGCAGGTGTGCCTCCAGCGCGCGCATACGGGAGAGGACGTGGTCGACAGAAGTGGTGAACTGTTCCAATTGCACCATGAGGGCAGGGTCCCAGTCCTAGGCTGGCGCACGTGCCGCCGGGCCGGACACTTCCCCAGAACGGGGGAACGCGCCCGCCGAGGCAGAGGAAGAGGAGTCGTACGTGTCAGGCTTGCGCGCCCACCGCCTGGCCGCGCGCCGGGTCGAACGCAGGCGCGCCGCCCGGCGTTCCGTCATGGTCGCCGCCGCCTCGGTCGTGGTCGCCGTGGGCACGGCGACCGGGCTGCTCTCCGCACTCGACGACGGCCGCGGTGGCGGTGCCGACGAGGCCAGGCCCGAGGTGACCAGCTCACCCCTGCTCGCCCCGCTGCCGGCCGTGACGTCGGCCTCGTCCACGCCGAGCGTCTCGAAGTCGCCCTCCCCGTCCGCCCGTACGACGAAGGCGAAGAAGCCGAGCCGTACCCCCTCGCCCGCCGCGACGGAACCCGGACCGGAGGCGAAGCAGGCGCCCGCCGCGGTGTCCGCCCGTCTCTACCGCTACCCGGATTCCCAGGTCCTCGACTGGGTCGGCACCCACCGCGACGATCCGCGCCGCCCCGTCATCGAGGCGGAGATCGCCGACCGTCCGGCGGCGGTCTGGTTCGCCGACTTCACGCCCTCGACGATCGCCTCCCGGGTCCGCGCGGTCACCTCGGGCGCGGCGGGCGCCGGCCGGGTCCCGGTCCTCGTGCCCTACGCCGTGCCGGACCGCGACTGCGGCGGGGCCTCCGAGGGCGGCGCGCCCGACCTCGACGCGTACGACGGCTGGATCGACGCGTTCGCGGCGGGCCTGGGCTCCGACGAGGTCATCGTGATCCTGGAGCCCGACTCGATCGCCCAGTCCGACTGTCTCTCCACGGGGCAGCGCGCCGACCGCTTCGCCTCGCTGGCCCGCGCGGGCCGCGCCCTCAAGGCCGCCGACCCCAACGCCCGCGTCTACTACGACGCGGGCCACTCCGGCTGGAACACCCCCGCGAAACAGGCGGCCCTCCTCCGTCAGGCGGGCGCCGCCTCGGCCGCCTCCTCCGACGGTGTCTTCAGCAACGTCTCCAACTTCCACCGCACGGACGACGAGATCGGGTACGACCGACAGGTACTCGACGCCCTCGGCGGCCCCGCAGGCCTCGGCGCCGTGATCGACACCAGCCGCAACGGCAACGGCGCCCCGGCCGACGGCGAGTGGTGCGACCCGGACGGCCGGAAACTCGGCCGGGCGCCGACCACGAACACGGGCGAGGCGCGGATCGACGCCTATCTGTGGGTCAAGCTGCCGGGGGAGTCGGACGGCTGCAAGGGCACCCCCGGCACGTTCACCGCGTCGTACGCCTACGACCTGGCGCGCTGACCTGCGGGAAAAGGGCCAGGGAGGATGTGCGGAGGATCACCGGGAGCAATCTGAGCGTCCGCTTAGGATGGTGAGGCGCGGACAACCGCATCCGCCACTCGTCCCGTACGCCCAGGAGCCCCGCCCGTGACCGCCGAAGCCGAAGTCGCAGCGCCCATGTCCTCCGCCGATCCGGACGGCTCGTACGGGCGGCTGATGCCCGTCACCGTCCACTTCGACGACCTCGACTCCCTCGGAATGCTCCACAACGCCCGCTACCCGCTGCTGGTGGAGCGGGCCTGGAACGAGCTGTTGCACGGGTACGGCTTCACCTTCGACGGCGACTGGGCGGCGGCCGGCGACTTCTGCAACGTGGTCAGGGAACTGCTCATCGGCTACGAGGCACCGGTCGACCGGCCGGGCGTCCACGCCGTGCACCTCTGGGTGGAGCGCCTCGGCACCACCGGCCTCACCTACGGCTTCCGGCTCTGCTCGGCCGACGGCGAGCTGACGTACGCCCGGGGCACGCGGGTGCTGGTGCGGCTCGACGCCGGCACCCTGCGGCCCACGCCGTGGAGCGACCGGTTCAGGGCCTGCGCTCGGGAACTGCTGCGCTCGGCGGACTGACCTTCGGGCGGTCCTTCTCGCCTGCCCGCAGGACTCCCGCGAACCCGGCGAGCCCGCCCGCCAGCACTGTGACCAGCCCGAACGACACCACCAGGCTCGTCGCCTGGGCCAGTGTCCCGATCGCGCTCGGCGCGACCAGACCCGAGGTGTACGTGATGGTGGCGACGCCCGCGATGGCTTGACTGGGGTTGGAGCCGCTGTGGCCCGCCGCCGCGAAGCACAGCGGGACGACCACGGCGATACCGAGACCGAGCAGCCCGAAGCCGGTCATCGCCGTGGCGGGTCGCTCCGCGATCACGATGAGCACACCGCCGAGTACGGCGAGCACGCCGCCCGCGCGGACCGTGCGCACCGCACCGAAACGGTTCACGACCGCGTCGCCGACGAGCCGGGCCACCGCCATCGTCAGCATGAAGCCGGTCGTGGAAGCCGCCGCCAGACCGTCCGAGGTCCCCAGCTCGTCCCGCAGATACACCGCCGACCAGTCCAGGCTCGCGCCCTCCGCGAACACCGCGCAGAAGCCGATCGCGCCGATCAGCAGCGCTGACCTGGGCGGCAGCGCGAACCTCGGGGGCGGCTCCTCGTCCTCGGTGGGGCGCAGGTCGAGCACCCAGCGGCAGGCGGCCACGCCGAGCACCGTGAGGGCTGCCGCCGCGAGTACGTGATGAAGGCGCGCGTCCGAGCCCAGATGTGCGGCGAGGGTGCCGCCGGCCGCGCCGATCAGGGCGCCCGCGCTCCACATGCCGTGCAGGCCGGACATGATCGACCTGCCCAGCCGGTTCTCGATCTCCACGCCCAGCGCGTTCATCGCCACGTCCGCCATGCCTGCGGTGGCGCCGTAGACGAACAGGGCGAGGCAGAGCGTGGGGAGGTTCGGGGCCATGGCCGGCAGGACGAGCGCCAGGGTCCAGAGCGCGATCAGACCGCGCAACGCCGTACGGGCGCCGAAACGGTGGCTGATGCGGCCCGCGAGCGGCATCGCGAGGGACGCGCCGAGCGCGGGGAACGCCAGCGCCAGCCCCAACTGCCCCGCGCTGACCGAGGCGTGGTCCTGGATCCACGGCACCCGGGTCGCGAACGAGCCGGTGACGGCGCCGTGCACGGCGAAGACCGCGGCCACGGCGTACCGGGCGCGCTTCACCTCGTCTCGTTCGTACAGCACAGCACTCATTCTGCGGCCCTCCCCGGGTCGGCTCTCCGCCGTGTCTCCATTTGTGCCGCGGAACCTCCGCCGCGCGCCGCCGTAAACTATCAGGGACCCTGCCTGATAGATAGCGAGATACGGGCCGTCCGCAGCGGGAACGGCCCCGCCGATCTGGAAGGATCTCGGCATGCCCGCATCACCGAGCACCGCCCGGGCCATCAACGACCGGCTCGCCCTGCGTCTGCTCCAGCAGGAAGGCCCGTTGGCGGCCTGGCAGTTGAAGCAGCTCACCGGCCTGTCCCGCCCGACGGTCGCCGACCTCGTCGAACGCCTCACCGCCGCCGGACTGATCACGATCGTGGGGGAGTCGGGAGAGCAGCGCCGAGGACCCAACGCGAAGGTGTACGGGATCGTCGCCGGCCTCGCCCACCTGGCCGCCCTCGACATCCGTACCGAAGGCGTCTCCGTCGTCGTCGCCGACCTGCTGGGCGAGGTGCTCGCCGAGGCGTCCGTGCCGATCGGGGGTGACACCGGCACCGGCCCCGCCGTGGAACAGGCGGTCGCTCTCGTCGAGCGGGCCGCCAAGGAGGCCGGGGCCGAGCAACTGCACACGGTCGGGGTCGGCGCCCCCGGCCTGATCGACCCGGCGACCGGTGAACTCCGGGACTCCACGGGCCTGCCCGAGTGGCACCGCAGGCTGGTCGCCGCGCTCCAGGAACGGCTCCCCGGGACCCGCGTGATCGTCGAGAACGAGACCAACCTCGCCGCCCTCGCCGAACAGCGCGACGGCGCCGCCCGCGACCGGGACACCTTCGTGCTGCTGTGGCTCGGTCACGGCACCGGCGCGGCCGTGGTCCTCGACGGCATCCTGCGCCGGGGGGCCTCCGGCGGCACCGGTGAGATCGGCTTCCTGCCGGTGCCGGGCACGGGGCAGCTGCCGTCGGCCACGGACTGCGCGGGCGGCTTCCACTCCCTGGCCGGAGCGGCGGCGATCGCCCGACTGGCGGGTACGCAGGACCTGGTGGCCGACGCCGCCGCCCACGAGCCCTACGCGGCGGCTCTGGTCCGGGCGGCCGTGGCGGCCCCTGGAGTCCCGGCCCACGCCCGTTTTCTCGGAACCCTCGCCGATCGCGTCGCCATCGGCGCCGCGTCCGTCGTCGCCGTCCTCGACCCGGGGTGCGTGGTGCTGGGCGGCGAGGTCGGCCGGGCGGGCGGCGACGTACTCGCCGCCCGTGTCGAGGAACGGCTCGCCCGGATGTCACCCCTCCCGGCCCAGGTGCGCGCGAGCATGCTGGGCGGTGGAGCAGTACTGCGCGGGGCGTTGCTGACGGCGCGGGAGGGTGCGCAGGAGGTGCTGTTCGGGGCGCGGATCGGGTAGCGCGGGAGGGCGTGAGGGACCGGCGGCGGGCAAGAGCCGTCGACACCGCCACCGGTCCGGCACCGACGCTAGGAGGTCTGGACCATGACGGTCAATAGGTATGGACCAATTGTGGGACTTGGCTGCCCGCCTCTCGCCTGTGGCCCGATCCCGTCGATTATTCCCATCGGTTGTTGTGAGCCAGTCCACAAAACTCACCCGCATGGAGTATGGCCAGGCGTGGCACACTGGCCTCTAACAGAAGCAGCGCACTCCGGGGTCGGTGAAAGTCCGAACCGGCGGTTACAGTCCGCGACCCGTCCGCATTTTTTTCGGTGGCCGGTTGACCAGGTGGAATTCCTGGACCGACGGTTAAAGTCCGGATGGGAGGCAGTGCGCGGCGGGCGGGCATTCGTGCGCGCCGCCGTACCGCTCGGCCATGGGTCGAGCTCCGTCCGGCGTCGCTCCCGATGTTCCTGCCCGTTCACAGCTGTCGTCATCGACAGGCCCCGGAGTCCGTGCCCGAAGAGGCAGGGAGGACCCGGGAAGTGTTCACCGGAATCGTCGAAGAACTGGGCGAAGTCACGGCGGTCGAGAACCTCGGCGACGCCTCCCGCTTCAGGCTCCGTGGCCCCGTGGTCACCGAAGGTGCCCGCCACGGCGACTCCATCGCCGTCAACGGCGTGTGTCTCACGGTCGTCGAACACGAGGGCGACGAGTTCACCGCCGACGTCATGGCGGAGACCCTCGACCGCTCCGGCCTGGGCGCCCTCGCCGTCGGCTCCCGCGTCAACCTCGAACGCCCCATGGCCCTGGGAGCCCGCCTCGGCGGCCACATCGTGCAGGGCCACGTCGACGGCACGGGCACGGTTCTCGAACGCAGGCCGTCCGAGAACTGGGAGATCGTCAAGATCTCGCTCCCCGCAGACCTCACCCGCTATGTCGTCGAGAAGGGTTCCATCACCGTCGACGGCATCAGCCTCACCGTCGTCGACGCCGGGCCGGACTACTTCACCGTCAGCCTCATCCCCACCACCCTCGACCTGACCACGCTCGGCCGCAAGCAGTCCGGCGACCCGGTCAACCTCGAGGTCGACGTCATCGCCAAGTACGTCGAGCGGCTGCTCGGACCGCAGGGGGCGGCGAAGTGAACCGGCTGAACACCGAGGCGTTCACCCTCCTCGACCAGCACATCCTCTGGTCGGACATGATCGGCAACATCCTCGGCCTGATCGCCCTCGCCCTCGGCTGGCGGCGCTCCCTGCTGAGCTGGCCGGTGCAGTTCCTCTCCGGCCTGATCCTCTTCGGCGCCTTCTTCGGCCACCTCACCGGCAGTGCGGGCAAGCAGGTCGTCGTCATGGCCGTCGCCGGCTACGGCTGGTGGCAGTGGAACCGCCACAAGGGCGACTCCGCGGACGGTCACATCACCCCGCGGTTCGCCACCTGGCGCGAGCGAGTGGCCATGATCGGCGCCGCCGCCGTCGGCACGGTCGCCGTGGCCCTGCTCTTCAAGGCCTACCCGACCCTGTCCTGGGACCCCTGGCCGGACGCCTACATCTTCGTCGGCACCATCGTCGCCATGTACGCCCAGGCGCGCGGCATGGTCGAGTTCTGGTTCGCCTGGCTCCTCGTCGACCTCGTCGGCGTCCCCCTCAACTTCGCCAACGGCTACGCCTTCTCCGGCTTCGTCTACGTCATCTACGGCGCGCTCGTCCTGTGGGGCATGCGCGACTGGTGGCTGCGCTCCCGCAGGGACACGCGGCCCGTCCTGGAAGGAGCGCCCGCATGACTGCTCTCACGTCTCCCACCACCGCCCCGAACGAGACGCTACGCGCCACCCCTTCGATCCCGCCGGTCCTCTACAGCACCGACAACATGGAGGACTGGTCCCTCGACCCGATCGAGCGGGCCATCGCGGACATCGCGGCCGGCCGCCCGGTCGTGGTCGTCGACGACGAGGACCGGGAGAACGAGGGCGACCTCGTCATCGCCGCCGAGAAGGCGACCCCCGAGATCGTCGCGTTCATGATGAGCGAGTGCCGCGGGCTCATCTGCGCCCCGATGGAGGGCGACGAGCTCGACCGGCTCCGGCTGCCGCAGATGGTCGACGACAACACCGAGTCGATGAAAACCGCGTTCACAGTCTCCGTCGACGCCTCGGCGGTTCACGGTGTGAGCACCGGTATCTCGGCTTCCGACCGGGCGACCACGCTTCAGCTCCTCGCGAGCGGCGACACCGGCGCCGACGACTTCGTCCGCCCGGGCCACATCTTCCCGCTGCGCGCCAGGCCCGGCGGCGTGCTGGTCCGCAACGGCCACACCGAGGCGGCCGTCGACCTCGCCCGTCTCGCGGGGCTGCGCCCGGCCGGGGCCATCGTGGAGATCGCCGGCGAGGACGGCCGGATGCTGCGCCTGCCCGAGCTGATCCCCTTCGCCCGCAAGCACGGCCTGACGATCATCTCCATCGAGGACCTGGTCGCCTACCGCAAGAGCGCCGAACCCACCGTCCGCCGCGAGGCCGAGACCAGGCTCCCCACCGCCTTCGGCACGTTCACGGCGTACGGCTACCGCTCCACCGTCGACGGCGTCGAACACGTCGCCCTCGTCCACGGCGACATCGGCGCCGACGACGGCGAGGACGTCCTGGTCCGCGTCCACTCCGAATGCCTCACCGGCGACGTCTTCCACTCCCTGCGCTGCGACTGCGGCCCCCAGCTGGAGACCTCCCTCGAACGCATCCGGGACGAGGGCCGGGGAGTGGTCGTCTACCTGCGCGGCCACGAGGGGCGCGGCATCGGACTGCTGTCCAAGCTCCGGGCGTACGAACTCCAGGAGCAGGGCCGCGACACCCTCGACGCCAACCTGGAGCTCGGCCTGCCCGCCGACGCCCGGGACTACGGCGCCGGCGCGCGGATACTCCAGGACCTCGGCGTCCGCAGCGTGCGCCTGATGACCAACAACCCCGACAAGACCGACGCGCTCGTCCGCCACGGCCTCAAGGTCACCGGCCGCGAGCCGATGCCCGTACAGGCGGGCGAGCACAACCTCCACTACCTGCGCACCAAGCGGGACCGGATGGGACACGACCTGCCCTGGCTGGACGCGGCCCCCGTGTCCCCCTGCGGCAACCAGTAGAGACCGCTGCAGAACTCGCTGTAGAAGACGCTGCAGAAGACGTTGTAGAGACAGCCAAGGAGAGACGAGAACGTGAGCGGCAAGGGTGCACCCGAACTGTCCGTACGCAACTGCGGTGACCTGCGCGTCGCCGTCATCGCGGCCCAGTGGCACGAGAAGGTGATGGACGGTCTGGTGGACGGCGCCCTGCGCGCCCTGCACGACCTGGGCATCGACGAGCCGACCCTGCTGAGGGTCCCCGGCAGCTGGGAACTCCCGGTCGTCGCCAAGGTCCTGGCCGGGCGGGGCTACGACGCGATCGTCGCCCTCGGCGTCGTCATCCGGGGCGGCACTCCCCACTTCGAGTACGTGTGCCAGGGCGTCACCCAGGGCCTGACCCAGGTCTCCGTCGACACCGGAGTCCCCATCGGCATGGGCGTGCTGACCTGCGACACCGAGGAGCAGGCCCTCGACCGCGCGGGCATCGAGGGCTCCAACGAGGACAAGGGGCACGAGGCGGTGACAGCGGCCGTGGCGACGGCGGCCACCCTCCGCTCAGTATCCGAACCCTGGCGATAGGGAGTTCCATTCACCACGTAATGTGGGGGCCATCATGTCCAATAAGACGTTCGAAGAGCTCTTCACCGAGCTCCAGCACAAGGCCGCCACGGGCGATCCCGCCACCTCCCGCACCGCTGAGCTGGTCGGCAAGGGCGTCCATGCCATCGGCAAGAAGGTCGTAGAAGAGGCCGCCGAGGTCTGGATGGCCGCCGAGTACGAGGGCAAGGAAGCAGCCGCCGAGGAGATCTCGCAGCTGCTCTACCACGTCCAGGTGATGATGGTCGCCCGCGGAATCTCGCTGGACGACGTCTACGCCCACCTGTAAGCCGTAGTCGCACACCTTTCCGTACGAAACGAAGGAAGCTTGTCTCATGCTGCGCATCGCCGTCCCCAACAAGGGTTCCCTGTCAGGCCCTGCGTCGGCGATGCTGCATGAGGCCGGCTACCAGCAGCGCCGGGAGTCCAAGGAGCTGCGGATCGTCGACCCGGAGAACGAGGTCGAGTTCTTCTACCTCCGCCCCCGCGACATCGCGATCTACGTCTCCTCCGGCCGCCTCGACATCGGCATCACCGGTGGAGACCTGCTCGTCGACTCCGGGGCCAACGCGGAGGAGATCCTCCCGCTCGGCTTCGCCCGCTCCACCTTCCGCTTCGCCGGCAAGCCCGGCACCGCGGCGGGCATCGAGGATCTGGCCGGCCTGACCGTGGCCACCTCGTACGAGGGGATCGTCGCCAAGCACCTCGCCGACCACGGCGTGGACGCCTCCGTCGTCCACCTCGACGGCGCCGTCGAGACCGCGATCGAGCTCGGCGTCGCCGAGGTCATCGCGGATGTCGTCGAGACCGGCACCTCACTGCGCAACGCGGGCCTGGAGGTGTTCGGCGAGCCCATCATGAAGTCCGAGGCGATCGTCATCCGCCGGGTCGGAGCGGAGGCCGAGGAACCCAAGGTCCAGCAGTTCCTGCGCCGCCTCCAGGGCGTCCTGGTGGCCCGGACGTACGTGATGATGGACTACGACTGCCGTGTCGAGCAGCTGGAGAAGGCCGTCGCCCTGACGCCCGGTCTCGAGTCGCCGACCGTCTCGCCGCTGCACAACGAGGGCTGGGTCGCCGTCCGAGCGATGGTCCCGTCCAAGGAGGCCCAGCGGATCATGGACGATCTGTACGACATCGGCGCGCGGGCCATCCTGACCACGGCCATCCACGCCTGCCGCCTCTGAGACACGGCAAGCCACCGACACCGTGAGCGACAGGGACCGTACACCGATGCAGGATCCGCCCACCGCACCCGTTCCACCGGCGCTGCCCGTGCTGCCCGTCACTTTTCGGCCGGGCCGCACCCGGGCCGTGCTGGGCACCGCGAGCGTCGCGATCTTCGCCGTCATCACGACGATCGCGCTGCTCCTGGAGAACCTCAGCCCCGGGGAGCGCCTCAGCTTCGTCTTCACCGGCGCGCTGCTGTCCTCCGTACTCCTGCTCCTGTCCCGGCCGAAGGTGGTCGCGGACGAGTCCGGAGTCACCGTCGTCAACATCGCGAGCAAGAGGCGTCTGGACTGGGCGGAGATCCTCCGGGTGAACCTCCGGCCGGGCGACCCCTGGGTGTTCCTCGACCTCAGTGACGGTACGAGTCTGCCCGCGCTCGGCATCCAGCCCGGCATCGCCAAACAGCGTGCCATCGAGGACGCGCGCACCCTGCGGGCGCTCACCGAGGCGCGGTCCGCGGGTACCTCCGAGCAAGATCAGGGCTGACTCAGGGCCGTCCACCCTGCCGCTCAGGCCCATGTCTTGATTAATCTGTTGGCGGAGGCGTTTTTCGCGCGCCTCCGCCACTGATGTTCCCCCCGGTCTTCAGAGGCCCCCTGCTACCCGAGGAGTGACTCCCTCCAGCGATGGACGGATCGTCCTGTAGTACCTGCGCCGCCCCCTCCCGGCATATCGAGGCGGCGGCATCATGACCACCCCCCTGCTGCTCCTAGGCGCGGCATTCCTGCTGATCCTGGCCAACGGCTTCTTCGTGGCCGCCGAGTTCGGCCTCATCACGGTCGAGCGTCCGGACGCGGAGAAGGCCGCCGCCGAGGGCGACCGACGGGCCCGTACGGTCGTCGAGTCGCTCAAGGAGCTGTCCTTCCAGCTCTCCGGCACCCAGCTCGGCATCACCATCACCTCCCTCGTCGTCGGCATGCTCGCCGAACCGGCGCTCGCGGAGCTGCTGCACGGCCCGTTCACCGCGATCGGGCTGCCCGAAGGGGCCGTCCCCACCATCTCGGTGATCGTCGGCATGCTGCTGGCCTCGGCCGTGCAGATGGTGATCGGCGAACTCGTGCCCAAGAACTGGGCGGTCTCCAGGCCGCTGCAGGTCGCCCGCTTCGTGGCCGGCCCGCAGCACGCCTTCTCCCGCCTCTTCCGCCCGGTGATCGCCGGGCTCAACGCGGTGGCCAACCGCCTGGTCCGTGCCCTGGGCGTCGAGCCCACCGCGGAGCTGGCCTCGGCCCGCACCCCCGGCGAACTGGTCTCCCTTGCCCGGCACTCGGCCCAGGCCGGCACGCTGGAACAGGACACCGCGGACCTCTTCGTACGGACGCTGTCGCTGGGCGAGCTGACCGCGCAGCACGTCATGACCCCGCGCGTGCGGGTCAGCGCGCTGCAGTCGTCGGCCACCGCCGAGGACGTCGTCAACCTGACCCGGGCCACCGGCCTGTCCCGCTTCCCCGTCTACCGGGAGCGGATCGACGAGATCGTCGGCATGGCCCACCTCAAGGACGCCCTCGCGGTGCCGGCCGGGGACCGGCTGCGCACACCGGTCGGGCGGATCGCCAAGTCACCGCTGCTGGTCCCCGAGACGCTCCCCGTGCAGCCACTGCTCGAACTGCTGCGCAGCCAGCAGCCCATCGCCGTCGTCGTCGACGAGTACGGCGGTACGGCGGGCGTGGTCACCTTGGAGGACATCGTCGAGGAACTCGTCGGCGAGGTGCACGACGAGCACGACGACGTGCTCAACGAACCGACCGAACTCGCCGCCGCCCCGCCCGAGGACGGCCGCCCCGCCTGGGACGCCGACGGCAGCTGTCGTGTCGACATCCTCCAGCGCATAGGCCTCGACGTGCCGGAGGGGCCGTACGAGACGGTCGCCGGCCTCGTCGCCGACCTGCTGGGCCGGATCCCGGTCCCCGGAGACCGGGCCGAACTGCCGGGCTGGCGCCTGTCGGTCCGCCAGGTCGGCCACTACCGGGCCGAGCGGGTACGCCTGATCAGGGCAGAGGGCAGTACGAACACGGCGGACCTCGCGGTGGAGGCGACCCGATGAGCGTGCTCCAACTCCTCTTCGCCCTTCTCCTCGTGCTCGCCAACGGCTTCTTCGTGGGCGCCGAGTTCGCCCTCGTCTCCGTACGGCGAAGCCAGATCGAACCGCTCGGCACGGCGCGGGCCCGCCAGGTGCTGTACGGCCTGGAACGGCTGCCGCAGATGATGGCCGCCGCCCAGTTCGGCATCACCATGTGCTCGCTGACCCTGGGCGCGGTCGCCGAACCGACGGTGGCCCAGCTGTTGGAACCGGTCTTCGAGGCGGCCCACCTGCCCGAGGGCATGATCCACCCGCTGGGTTACGTCATCGCGCTCGCGGTCGTGGTCTTCCTCCACCTGGTCGTGGGGGAGATGCTCCCGAAGAACCTGGCGATGGCGGCACCGGAGAAGACCGCGCTGTGGCTGAGCCCCGGCCTCGTCGCCTTCGCCCGGGTGTGCGGGCCGGTCACGGTGGGGCTGGGCGCCTGTGCCCGACTCATCCTGAAGCTCTTCCGCGTCGAGCCCAAGGACGAGGTCGAGGCGGTCTTCACCAGCGAACAGCTCAACCGCCTGGTGGAGGACGCCGGCCAGGCCGGACTGCTCGACCCCGGTGAGCAGGAACGCCTGGAGGACGCGCTGGAACTGGGCTCCCGCCCGGTCACCGACGTCCTCCTCGACCGCGAGTCCCTGGTGACGGTGGGCCCGTCGGTCACCCCGGGCCAGGTCGTCGCCCTCACCGCCCGTACCGGCTACTCCCGCTTCCCGGTGGTGGCGGACAACGGCGCCTTCATGGGCTATCTGCACGTGAAGGACGTACTGGACGTGGAGGAGTCGCAACGGGCGGTGCCGCAGCACATCTGGCGCGCCATGACGACCCTGCGCTCCGAACTCCCGCTGGACGACGCGCTGACGGTGATGCGCCGGGCGGCGACCCACCTGGCCCAGGTCGCGGACGGTTCTGGCCGGGTGATCGGCCTGGTCGCGATGGAGGACGTACTGGAACTCCTGGTGGGCGAGGTACGCGACCCGGCCCACCGCCAGTCACCTCCGGTACCGAAGGTGACGGAACCCAGGGCGGAGGCACAGAAGGAGGCGCTGGCGAGTTGACGCTCCGCGGGACGGGCGGGTTGTTCGGCTGCGGGTGGGTGGGGGTTGATCGCGCAGTTCCCCGCGCCCCCGAAGGGGCGCCCCAGCGGGCCGGAGTTCGCAGGCACCGCGCTGCGGGCGCGCGTGCTGCTGGGCGACGCCCGACCTGGCGGCTCCCGCCCAACTCGCCCAGCTGCGGCACGCGTGCCGCTAGGGGCGGCGCCCGTCCCACCGAGAGCGGCACCCCGTACAGCGCCGGGCTGCGCGACCCACCCCGCCCCCGGACCAGTTCCCGGGCGCCGAACAAACAGGCGCCCGGGGACTGGTCCGGTCACAGGGCCGACGGATCCTGCGGCCCCCGCCCCGACAGAACCTCCCCGTACGCCTGCATGAGGTCCGGAAGCCGCAAAGTCGACAAGTCGTCCCGCGTCAGCGTCCCCGGATAGACCGACAGCCGCAGGTCCCGATACGCACAGCTCTTCTCGTACAGCGTCCGTAGGAACCGCCCGTTGCCCAGCTCGTCGATCCACCCCTGGTCCACCACATGCCCGGCGATCGAGCGCAGCTCGTCCAGCGCCTCCTCGTCCCACACGTCACCGTTCTCCGCCGCCAGCACCTCGCCGATGGAGGTGAGTTCGAGCGGACGGTACGAGGGGAAGTCGACGCGGGTCGTGAAGCGGGACGACAGCCCGGGGTTGGCTGCGAGGAGCCGGTCCATGCCCTCCGGATAGCCGGCCAGGATCACCACCAGGTGGTCCCGGTTGTCCTCGGCGCGCTTCAGCAGCACCTGCAGCGCTTCGTCGCCGTACGCATCGCCCTTGCCGTACCCGGAGTTGGAGAGCGAGTACGCCTCGTCGACGAACAGGACGCCCCCGATCGCGGAGTCGATCAGCTCGTTGGCCTTCACCGCGGTCTGGCCGAGATACTCGCCGACGAGGTCCGCCCGCTGCGCCTCGACCAGATGGTCGCCGCCGAGCAGCCCGAGCGCGTAGAACACCCGGCCGAGGATGCGAGCCACCGTCGTCTTGCCGGTGCCCGACGGGCCCGAGAAGACGAAGTGCCGCTTCGGCGGCTGTACCGGCAGTCCCTGCCCCGCCCGCAGCCGCGCCATGTTCAACTGGGCGGAGAGCGCCTTGACCTGGCGCTTCACCGGTTCCAGGCCCACCATGCACTCCAGCTGGGCGAGTGCCTCATCGAGCAGCGCGGGGTCGGTCGGGCCGGTCGGCAGCGGCTGCACCGGAAGGCCGGCCTTCTCCCGCACCGAGTCGGTCGCGGACGACAACGGGCTGCCCGGCGAAGGGAGTTCGGGCTCCGAGAGCTTCAGGTCGCGACCCTCGCCACCGAACAGGGGGTCGATACCGTCCGGGCTCTCCAGCAGCTCCTGCCCGATCCCGGAGAGCGTGATCGCCGCCATGTCGGCTGCCTCGTCGTACCCGTCGCCCTCGGAGATCGCGGCGAGCCGTGCCGAGGTGTCCATGAACGCGGCGTCCACGCGGTGCACGGCCCGGTAGAGGGGGAGCGCCGCCGCCGAGCGGCCCGTGCCCTCGTGGGCCCGCGCCAGCCAGTACCGCAGCTCCTTGCGCTGCGGCTGCTCGCTGCGACAGCGCATCAGCGCGGCAGACAGCAGCGGCTCAGCTTGCCCGTACATCTCCAGGCGCACCCGGGCCATGCCGCCGAACAGACCCGCCTCGATGCCCAGCATCGCGTCGTTGATCAACGGGTCGGTGTGCCGGACCAGTTGCTCCCAGTCCTTGACGAGATAGGCGCGGCACGCGTGCAGGAAACGGACCTGCGGATCGGTGTCCACCGGTGGCAGACCGGCCAACGCCCGGTCCAGCTCCGGCACATGGCGGCCGTCCAGCCAGTGCGAGGCGTGCGCGAGCAGCAGATCGCGCGGGCTCTCCAGCACGGGCTGCACCCACCAGCCGAGCCAGTACCAGGAGTTGAGGGTCCGGCGGTGACGTGAGCGCTGCTCCCCGAAGCGCTCCCGGTGCCGGAACATCCGTAGCAGCGCGGTCGTCGTGTCGACGCGCAGCGCATGCAGTCCGAGCCAGCCGTCGGCCATCCCGGGATCCATCCGCACCGCGGTGCGGAACTCCTCCTCCGCCTGGGGATAGGCGCCCATCGTGTAGGCGTCCACACCTCGCAGCCAGACGAGGTCGGCCGGGGCCTCGGGGCCCTGCGTGCCGAAGTCCATCACGTCCCCCACAAACCGTGCCCCCGATTGCCTCTCCGACGGGCCGGTGCCCGTCGGCAGCTTGGTCGAACCGCTGTGCCGCGGACGGGAGTTGCAACGGTGCGCAGAGCAGCCGTCCGAGTCGCACCCAGGGCATCGTACCTGCGCTTCACGTGCCCGCAGCAGGGTGCCGTACAGGCTGTTTGACGAGGTGGGAGCAGATGGGGCGCACACGGCGCGGTCACCGAGGGTGAGCGGATCGCGCCTCGGAGCGGCCGGAAAACAGGCCGCGGGCAGAACGAAGCCCCCAATCACGGGGGAACAACCGGGGGCTTCGCGACTGCGGGCGGCTCCGAATGGCCGCGCATTCAGAACGTAAGTCCTGTACGGCTCACCGGTCAAGCCGAGTTGAGGCACTCGTAGAAGTTGAGTGACAAGGGTCTTCACAAGTTCAGCACACAGCGGACGGCCCATCACGGTGAGTGACATTCTGGTCTGATCCAACGGTCCCGGCAGGCCCCGGGAGCACCTCGTACCCCTCGCGACACTGCCGCACCAATAGCTCGGCGTACGGACGTGAGGGGTCCGCGGCGAAGTGCCGCCGTTCCGCGCCGACCCACCCGGCCCAGAACTCGCTCTGTTCCGCCCCGTCCCGCGACCGCCCGCGCGCCCAGGCCTCCTCGTCCGGCAGTTCCATCCACAACAGCCGCGCCAGGAACGGCCGTAGCGCACTCCGGCCGGCCCCGACCCCCTCCACCAGTACCACGGGCGAGGCCGGCAGGGTCCGGGGCGGTCCGAAGCGCCGGGACGTCCAGTCGTAGGGGGCGTAGGAGGCGCCCTCGCCGCGCCGCAGCGGCTCGATCACCTGACCGAGCAGGCGTTGCGTCCACGCGAACGGCTCGTCGTGGGTGGCGATGTCGTCGAGGTGCAGCACGGGCGCCCCGTCGAGAGCGGCGGCCAGTCGTCCGGCGAACGTGCTCTTCCCGGAACCCGCGTGTCCGTCGACGGCGATCAGCCGGACCGGGCCGCAGGAGGGTGGCAGTCGGCGCAGGGTGCGTGCGAGGTCGTGGATGGCGGTTCCCGGAGGGTGACGGGGGTGAGGGATGCGGACATATTGCCAGGGCGCATTCTAGGGACCGGTCGGGCGCAGCCGTTGCCGCGCCCCAGGTCACGCCAATGGTCGAGACCAAAATTCCTGGGCGTGGCATGGCCCGAAGAGCTGGCAGGAGCAGGTCATCGGCGGCCATAGTGGGCGCACAGCCGTGCACTGTCCCGCCCGCCTAGGTCACCTGGGGGTCACCCGCCCATGAGCAGAGCCGAAGAGCCGTCCCGCAGAACCGTCCTCGCCGCGGCGGTCGCCGCCGCCGTCGCGGGCAGCGCCGGCCCGGCTGCCGCCGCCACCCCGGACGTGACCGGCCGCGAGGCCGCGGTCACCCCCGCCCGCCCCGTCGACTACCGCGCCTGGACCTCGTACGCGGACTGGTGCGGCGGCACGGCCAAGGGCACCCGTACCGTCGCCGGGGCGCGGCCCGGGGTCGTGATCGGGGCTCCGGCCGGCACGGTCGACTACACCGATCCGCACACCGGCACGACGGCGGTCTGGGAGTACGCGACCTGGACGTCCGTCGTGCACCGGCTCACGGTGCCCGCCACGGAGGTCATCGCCTCCTGGAACGCGCGCACCCCGGCCGGTACCTGGCTCCAGGTCGAGCTGACCGGCACGTACTCCGACGGCACGGCCACACCCTGGTACGTGATGGGCCGCTGGGCCTCCGGTGACCAGGACATCAAGCGGACCTCCGTCGACGACCAGACCGACGACAGAAGCACGGTCTGGACCGACACCTTCGCCATCGACGACCCGGCCACGGGCCTGCGCCTGGACTCGTACCGGCTGCGGCTGACCCTCTACCGCAAGCCCGGCACCACGGCCACGCCCACGGTCTGGCGGCTCGGCGCGATGGGCTCCGACGTCCCGGACCGCTTCACCGTCCCCGCCTCGACGCCCGGCGTGGTCAGGGAACTGACCGTCCCGCGCTACTCGCAGGAGATCCACAGCGGCCAGTACCCCGAGTACGACAACGGCGGTGAGGCCTGGTGCAGCCCCACCTCCTCGCAGATGATCATCGAGTACTGGGGGCGGAAGCCCACGGCGGCACAACTGGCCTGGGTCGACCCGGCCTACGCCGACCCACAGGTGTGCCACGCGGCGCGCTTCACCTACGACTTCCAGTACGGCGGCTGCGGCAACTGGCCCTTCAACGCGGCCTACGCGGCGACCTACAAGGACCTCCAGGGCGTGGTCACCCGGCTCGGTTCGCTCACGGACCTGGAGACGCTGGTCGCGGCGGGCATTCCGGCCATAACGTCCCAGTCGTTCCTCAAGGCCGAGCTGACGGGGGCGGGTTACGGCACCTCCGGCCATCTGATGACGGTGATCGGCTTCACCGCCGACGGCGACGTGATCGCCAACGACCCGTTCTCGCCGACCGACCAGGCCGTACGCCGGGTCTATGCAAGGCGTGAGTTCGAGAACATCTGGCTGCGGACCAAGCGGTACAACGCGAGCGGCAAGGTCGTGTCCGGCACCGGCGGCGTCTGCTACCTGTACTTCCCGGCCCGGCCGAGCACCGCCCAGCTCGCCGCGCTGGCCGCGGTGGGCGTGCGCTGAGCCGAGCAGGACGCGTAACGGCGTGCGGCGGCCCCCGGGAGACCGGGGGCTGTCCGTTTTCCGGCGGGATGTGACCAACGTCTCCGGCGCGAAAGCCCCGATGAATGGCAAGGTGGACAGAACGGTGGGGGGAGTCCATCGCACACCGACCTCAGTGAGATGCCATGACCGCGAGCACTGCCGCAGCCACCGTCCGCACCCGTACCGGGGGTCCCCGGGAGAACGGACCGAAGATCTTCGAGCACGTCATGGGCTGGACGTTCGTGATCGTGCTCGCGATGCTCGTCGCCCAACTCGGGCTGCTCTGACCCGGTGCGATCCGCCACGAACGGGCGCTCGCCCTGTCGATCAGAGTCGAACGTGCAGGTGGCTCAGGTCTGCCATACTTCGGATGTCCCGCCCGCAGTTGGAGACCAGGGCCCCAAGTTGAACAGTAGTAGACAGGATGCCACCGAACGCCCGCGGGCGCGCGGCACCGACCGCTCCCTGGCGCGACGCGCCGAACTCATCGCCATCGGACGGAAGTTGTTCGCCGACAGGTCGTACGACGCCCTGTCGATGGACGACATCGCACGTCAGGCGCAGGTCGCCAAAGGGCTGATCTACTACTACTTCCAGTCCAAGCGCGGCTACTACCTCGCCATCGTCGAGGACTCGGTCGCCGACCTGGTCACCTTCGCGTCCAGCGGCCTCGTCCACGCGCCGGTGGACCGGGTGCACCGCACACTCGACGCCTATCTGCGCTTCGCCGAGCACAACCAGGCCGCCTACCGCACGATCGTCAGCGGCGGTGTCGGCTTCGACGCCGAGGTGCACGCCATCCGGGACGGGTGCGCGAGGCGATCGTCGGGACCATCGCCGAAGGCGCGTACGGCAGACAGGACATCGGACCGCTGGCCCGTATGGGCCTGTTCGGCTGGGTGTGCAGCGTGGAGGGTGCCACCCTCGACTGGATCGACCGCCCCCAGCTCTCCCGCGACACCATGCGCGAGCTCCTCGTGAAGATGCTGGGCGGCGCCATGCGCGCCATCGAGGAACTCGACCCGACGTATGTGACACCGGAGCCGGCGCGCCGGGACAACTGACGGCGAAGGGGCGAAGGCTCGTGGCCTCCGCCCCCCAACCGCCTTCCGGGTGGGCCTACTTGATCGCCCTGACCAGCTCACCGTTCGAGGTGTCGCCGCTCAGCTCCCAGAAGAACGTGCCGCCCAGCCCCTGCTGGTTCTTGTACGCCATCTTCGTCCCGATGGTCGCCGGGGTGTCGTAACTCCACCAGTCGCTCCCGCACTTGGCGTACGCGGTCCCGCCGACGGTGCCGGTCGCGGGGCACTTGGTCTTGAGCACCTTGTAGTCCTCGAAGCCCGCCTCGTACGTACCCGCCGCCGGACCGGTCGCCGTGCCGCCGGGTGCCGCCTGGGTGACGCCGGTCCAGCCGCGCCCGTAGAAACCGATGCCGAGCAGCAGCTTCGAGGCCGGGATGCCGAGGCCCTTGAGCTTCGCGATGGTCGCCGAGGTGTAGTAACCGGCTTGCGGGATACCGGAGTACGAGTTCAGCGCCGAGTGCGGTGCCGTCGGCCCGGTCGCCGCCCAGGCGCCGAAGTAGTCGTACGTCATCGGGTTGTACCAGTCGACGTACCGGGCCGCGCCCGCGTAGTCCGCCGCGTCGATCTTGCCGCCGGCGGTGGCGTCGGCCGTGATCGCCGCCGTGACCAGGTTGCCGGAGCCGAACTTGGCCCGCAGCGCCGCCATCACGTTCCTGAAGGCCGCCCTGCCGCTGGTGTCGCAGGTGTTGCCGCAGGCGTTCGGGTACTCCCAGTCGATGTCGATGCCGTCGAACACGTCGGCCCACTTGGAGTTCTCGACCAGGTCGTAGCAGGACTTGGCGAACGCGGCCGGATTCTGCGCGGCCTCGCCGAAACCGCTCGACCAGGTCCAACCCCCGAAGGACCAGAGGACCTTGAGGTTCGGATGCTTGCGCTTCAGCTCGCGCAGCTGGTTGAAGTTGCCGCGCAGCGGCTGGCTCGCGGTGTCGGCGACCCCGTCCACCGACTCGGCGGCGGTGTACGTCCGGCCGGTCGCCGCATCGGCGTCGCCCATCGCGCACTTGCCGCCGGTGACGTTGCCGAAGGCGTAGTTGACGTGGGTCAGCCGGGCGGCCGAACCGGACGTCTGGATGTTCTTGACGTAGTACTTGCGGTCGTACGTGCCCCATTCGGTGAAGTAACCGACGACCTTGGAGCCGGCGGCCTTCGGGACGGGCTTCACGGCGGCCTTCGAGGCCGATTGCGCGGCGGTCGCGGTACCCGCGCCGGCCAGGAGTCCGGCGCCGAGAACGGCACAACACGCGGCGGACACAAGCGCCTTGAAACGGACGCGGGGGAGATGCGGTCGGTGCATCGAGCTGTCTCCTCGGGAGGGAGGGGAGAGTGGGGGAGGTGGTGTCAGGAACCGAGGGCACAGTAAGAGGACTAGACCAGTATGGTCAATGGTTCGGACCAATCTCCGGTCGGGCTCGTTGCCCCGAGGTGTGATCGAATAAACGCTCGTTAACCGGTGACGTGGTGCCGCCGATCGGGCATACTCGCAGCTCCACAGCCGTTCGCCGACCGCTTCCGTGACCCGGAAGGGCCGGCATCGGCCGTGACCAGTGAGACCGGCGGACGCCACCCTACTCAGGCGCGCGTGTGCCGTCGCGCCCGACAGGGAGGAGAGCGTCGACATGCCCGACCACGCCCCGCAGCCGGTGGACCGTCAACTGCCGACGGACGAGGCCCGGGACCTGATCTCGCTCGTCCGTGACATCGCCGAGCGCGAGATCGCCCCCAAGGCGGCCGAGGAGGAGGACGCCGGCCGCTTCCCGCGCGAAGTCTTCGCCCTGCTCTCGGAGTCGGGGCTGCTCGGCCTCCCTTACTCCTCCGACCACGGCGGTGGCGACCAGCCGTACGAGGTCTACCTCCAGGTCCTCGAGGAACTCGCCGCGGCCCGCCTCACCGTCGGACTCGGTGCGAGCGTGCACACGCTGTCCTGTCACGCCCTCGCGAGCTACGGCACCAAGGAACAGCAGGCCGAACACCTCCCCGCGATGCTCGGCGGCGGGCTCCTCGGCGCGTACTGCCTCTCCGAACCCGCGTCCGGCTCCGACGCCGCCTCCCTGAGCACGAAGGCGGTACGGGACGGCGACTTCTGGGTGCTCGACGGCACCAAGGCCTGGATCACGCACGGCGGCATCGCCGACTTCTACACGGTCATGGCACGCACCGGCGAGGAGGGCCCGCGCGGGATCACCGCCTTCCTGGCTCCGGGCGACGCGGCCGGGCTGGGCGCGGCGGCGCCGGAACGGAAGATGGGCCTCAAGGGCTCGCCCACCGCGCAGATCAACTTCGACGGGGTCCGGCTGGACAGCAGCCGGCGCATCGGCGAGGAGGGGCAGGGCTTCGCGATCGCGCTGTCCGCGCTCGACTCGGGGCGTCTCGGTATCGCGGCCTGCGCAATCGGCTTGGCCCAGGCGGCACTTGACGAGGCGGTGGCCTACGCGACCGGGCGCCGGCAGTTCGGGCGGCCGATCTCCGACTTCCAGGGGCTGCGCTTCATGCTCGCCGACATGGCCACGCAGATCGAGGCGGGCCGGGCGCTGTACCTCGCGGCGGCACGGTTGCGCGATGCCGGCCGGCCGTTCGCCAAACAGGCCGCCATGGCCAAACTCCTGTGCACCGACACGGCGATGAAGGTCACGACGGACGCGGTCCAGGTACTCGGCGGCTACGGCTACACCGCGGACTTCCCCGTGGAGCGCTACATGCGCGAGGCCAAGGTCCTGCAGATCGTCGAGGGCACCAACCAGATCCAGCGGATGGTCATCGCCCGTCACCTGGCGGGCCCGGAGACGCGCTGAACGGGTCCATCACGATCCCGAGCCCGAGCGGCGGCGCCGCGAGCCGGACCCACTCCGGGTCGTAGCGCCCCGGCAGGGTGCGGCCACCGTCGGCCCAGGTGCGCAGCAGCGCGCGGTAGATGGGCGGGTCGGACGGTACCGGCGGGCTCGGCCGGC
Organism: Streptomyces sp. SID12501; assembly: GCF_010550245.1. GTDB lineage: Bacteria > Actinomycetota > Actinomycetes > Streptomycetales > Streptomycetaceae > Streptomyces. The sequence goes on along the minus strand of NZ_JAAGLU010000011.1, from coordinate 58,635 downwards.
CCTCGTTCGGCAGACCCCGCTGAACCGATTCTGCCGGGCCGGAGTCGTAGAGCTGGCGCCCCTGCGCCGCGTACATGGGGGTCGTCATGCCAGGGCAACGCGGTGGCGGTCGATCAGGTCACCGCGCGCCGGATTCGGCCCTGCGTTCGCGACGCCGCGTGCGCGCACCGGAACCGCGCACCGCGGCAGCCCGCGTGTGCCGTGGCGCAGAGACGTTCGGGAGGTTCGAGCGGATGCGCTCAGGCGGCGTGGCGCCGCAGCACGGGGACCCGCATCGGGCGTGAGGCAGGGCCGCCGACGTGCGAGAAGGGCTGGGTCCGCCAGTCGAGCCCCTGAGGGAGCGTCAACAGCAGGGCGGTGTGCTGCTCCTGGGGCTCCGCGGACTCGTCCGCGGACCGGGCGTCGGCCGCCGCGCGACCCGTACCGGCGCAGACCGTGAGCCCGAACGGGTTCCACGGTGACGCGCACAGCGCGTGCTCCGGCAGGATCTCCTCGTCCGAGAGCAGCGCGATGGGCTGTGTGCAGTCCGGGCAGATCACCCGGAACATCTCGAACGTGTCGTAGTCGTCGAGTTCCTCGCTGTCGAGCGCGTCGGGTTCGATGCCCTCCGGCTCGATGTCGACGACCGACTGGGGCCTCTTGGGCGTGGTGCGACCAGGGCGCTTAAGACTCTGCATGGGTAACTCCCCCTCGGGCTGGGCCGACAAGGCAACTGCGGCCTCGGCCACAGCAAGCACTTCCCGCCCGGTCTCGGCCGTAATCACGAGACCTTCACGGAGCGCGTTCGAGGGCTGTGGCGTTCGTCACATGCCGTTCGCAGGTGCCCGTGGCGATGCTTTTGTCCCTCGTCCGGCCCGCGGCGCACCTTCAGTCACATCACGAACAGGCCATGACCTGCACCGCTCAGGTATCGGAGGAGATCAACCGCACGGTAGGTTCTGCGCCATGGAGGAGCTGGACCGACAGATCGTGCAGCTGCTCGTCAAGGACGGGCGGATGAGTTACACCGACCTGGGCAAGGCCACGGGCCTGTCCACATCTGCAGTGCATCAGCGGGTGCGCCGACTGGAACAGCGCGGCGTCATCCGCGGCTATGCCGCGGTGGTCGACCCGGCAGCCGTGGGGTTGCCCATGACGGCCTTCATCTCGGTGAAACCGTTCGACCCCAGCGCCCCGGACGACATCGCGGAACGCCTCCGGGACGTCCCGGAGCTCGAGGCGTGCCACAGCGTGGCGGGCGAGGAGAACTACATCCTCAAGGTCCGCGTCGCCACCCCTCACGAGCTGGAGGAGCTGCTGGCGAGGGTGCGCACCCTCGCGGGCGTCTCGACCCGTACGACGGTCGTCCTGTCGACACCCTACGAGGCGAGACCGCCAAAGATCTGAGGCCGCTCAGCAGTGTTCCGGGTGGCCGGCAGAGGCGCCCCAGGTGCAGGTCCGCCGGGCGCCCGCGAGAAACTGTCCCCATGAGTGAACGCCCGGCACCGCCCGACACCGTCCTCCTCCGAGGCGGCGAAGTCCACAGCCCCGCAGACCCCTTCGCGACCGCGATGCTCGTCGAGCGCGGACACATCGCCTGGGTCGGCTCGGAAGGCGCCGCAGACGCCTTCACAGGAGCGGCGGACGAAGTGATCGACCTCGACGGCGCCCTGGTCACCCCGGCGTTCACCGACGCACATGTGCACACCACCGCCACCGGCCTCGCGCTCACCGGTCTCGACCTGTCCGACGCGCCCTCCCTGGACGCGGCCCTCACCCTCGTACGCGCGTTCGCCGCCGCCCGGCCCGCCGACCGCGTCCTCCTTGGCCACGGCTGGGACGCCGCCCGCTGGCCCGGCGGCCGTCCGCCGACCCGCGCCGAACTGGACGAGGCCACCGGCGGTCGCCCGCTCTACCTCAGCCGTATCGACGTCCACTCGGCGGTCGTGACGACGGCACTGCTCGACCTGGTACGGGGCGACACCGGCCGCTCCGACGCCCCGCTGACCGGCGACGCCCACCACACGGTCCGCGCCGCCGCCCTGGGTGCGGTCACCCCGGCCCAGCGCACCGAGGCCCAGCGGGCCGCTCTCGCACGCGCCGCCTCGCTCGGCATCGGCTTCGTCCACGAGTGCGGGGGACCGGAGATCTCCTCGGAGGACGACTTCACCGGCCTGCTGCGCCTCGCCGCCGAGGAGCCCGGCCCGCGTGTGGTCGGCTACTGGGCCGAACAGGGCGAAGCGGGGATCGAGAAGGCCCGCGCCCTGGGCGCGATCGGCGCCGCCGGTGACCTGTTCGTCGACGGCGCCCTCGGCTCGCACACCGCCTGCCTGCACGAGCCGTACGGCGACCGGGCCGGCCACACGGGCACCGCCTACCTGGACACCGCAGCCGTCGCCGCCCATGTCGTCGCCTGCACCGAGGCGGGCCTCCAGGCGGGCTTCCACGCCATCGGGGACGCCGCCGTGACCTCCGTGGCCGAGGGCGTGCGCGCAGCCGCCGAGAAGGTCGGTCTGGCCCGCGTCCGAGCCGCCAGGCACCGCGTCGAGCACGCCGAGATGCTCACTCCCGAGACCATCGCCGCCTTCGCCGAGCTGGGCCTCACGGCCTCCGTGCAGCCCGCCTTCGACGCCCTGTGGGGCGGCGAGGACGGAATGTACGTCCAGCGCCTGGGCGCCGGCCGTGCGCGGGCCCTGAACCCCTTCGCGGCCCTCCTGAAAGCCGGCGTCCCGCTCGCTCTGGGATCTGACAGTCCCGTCACCCCGCTCGATCCCTGGGGCACGGTCCGTGCCGCCGCCTTCCACCGCACCCCGGAACACCGCATCTCGGTCCGCGCGGCGTTCACGGCCCATACCCGCGGCGGCTGGCGGGCCGTCGGCCGCGACGACGCGGGCGTCCTGGTGCCGGGCGCGCCCGCGGACTACGCCCTCTGGCGCACCGACGCCCTCGTGGTCCAGGCCCCCGACGACCGGGTCGCCCGCTGGTCCACCGACCCCCGCTCCGGCACCCCGGGCCTGCCCGATCTCACCCCGGGCGCCGACCTTCCCGTATGCCTGCGCACAGTGGTGGGCGGACGGACGGTGTTCGTACGGCCGGGCGAGTGATCTCCCGGGGTGGCGCGGTACCGATCGGTGGCCGACACGCCGCCGCACGACCTGCGCATCCTCGGCCCTGACCAGGCGATCGGTGAAAGAACCGCAGTTCAAGCAGCTGTTGACAGCCGACGGCAGCTGGCCGGTAGGTTCGGCCGGGTCCACCACCGGACGCCCGACCGGGGAACCTCCGCGCAGTCGCCGCAGCGCCGCTGGGTCAGGGATGGTGTGCCGCACCGGCGCACCACCACTGGCAGCCAGGCTCAGCGCCCGCGCCGCTGCGACGGAACGTTCCACCCGGTCGGCAAGGTGTGACCCGGGTGGGGCCCGGACGTCCAGTAGACAACGGCTTTCGGTCGACCCGCAGCCAGCGGGTCCCAGGTCGGCCCGAAGGGCGCCGGGCCCCGATCCGCAGTGTGCGCAAAGCGACGAAGCGGACCCCCTTACCCGGCTCTTGCCGAATAGACACCCCCGTACGCACGTGCTGACACGTCGGCGCAGGCTGCGGCCACTATGGTGGACCTCTGCGTACGGACTTGAAGGGGCAGCAGTGAACGACGGCGACGGGACCCTCGCGGCACAAGCCCAGGGACGGCGGTTCGGCCCGCTCGGTACGGCCTTGGCGATCATTCCGACCTACAACGAGGCGGAGAACATCAAGAAGATCGTCGGCCGGGTGCGCGAGGCGGTCCCTGATGTCCACGTTCTGGTGGCGGACGACAACAGCCCCGACGGCACCGGCAAGCTCGCCGACGAGCTGGCAGCCGGGGACGACCAGGTCCAGGTGCTGCACCGCAAGGGCAAGGAGGGCCTCGGCGCCGCCTACCTCGCGGGCTTCCAGTGGGGTATGGACAACGGCTACGGCGTCCTGATCGAGATGGACGCCGACGGCTCCCACCAGCCCGAGGAACTGCCCCGCCTGCTGACCGCCCTCAAGGGCGCCGACCTGGTCCTCGGCTCCCGCTGGGTGCCCGGCGGCCGGGTGGTCAACTGGCCCAGGTCGCGCGAGCTCATCTCCCGCGGCGGCAGCCTCTACTCCCGGGTCCTGCTCGACGTACCCATCCGGGATGTCACCGGCGGCTACCGCGCCTTCCGCCGCGAGACCCTCGAAGGCCTCGGCCTCGACGAGGTCGCCTCGCAGGGCTACTGCTTCCAGGTCGACCTGGCCCGCCGCGCGATCCGGGCGGGCTACCACGTGGTCGAGGTGCCCATCACCTTCGTCGAGCGCGAGCACGGCGACTCCAAGATGAGCCGCGACATCCTGGTCGAGGCGCTGTGGCGGGTCACGACGTGGGGTGTGGCGGAGCGAGTGAACCGGGCCCGCGGCAAGACCAGGAAGCCGTAGCGGTCAGTCCGGGTATGCCCGTGCGAAGTCACAGGTCCTGTTGATCGTCCTCTTATCCTGTGCTGAGCCCGGTCCAGGCACACTGGACGCATGACGACTGGCGCACCGACCCCCACTCACCCCGCCCGGCCGCGGCGTTCCCGGCTGCGCACGTTCCTGCCGCTGAGCATCGCCGCCTGGCTGGTGCTGGAGATCTGGCTGCTGTCCGTGGTCGCCGGCGCGGCCAGCGGCCTCGCGGTCTTCGTGCTCCTGACAGCCGGCTTCGTGCTCGGCTCCGTGGTCATCAAGCGAGCGGGCCGCCGGGCCTTCCGCAACCTCACTCAGACGCTGCAACAGCAGCAGGGCGGCACGCCGGCGGCAGGCACGGACCGCCCCGGCGGCAGCGAGGGCAACGGCCTGCTGATGCTCGGCGGTCTGCTGCTGATGCTGCCCGGCCTGATCTCGGACGCCCTGGGCCTGCTCCTGCTGATCCCCCCGCTCCAGAAGGCGATCAGCCGCTACGCGGAACGCACCTTCGAACGCAAACTGAGGGAGGCGACCCCGGGCACCCTGGGCGACGCCTTCCAGCAGGCGAGGATCCGCCGCCCGGACGGCAAGGTGGTCCAGGGCGAGGTCATCCAGGACCACGGGACGGGCGGGACCGCGGGGGAGCGGCGCCCGCCGCTGACCGGCTGACACACGGCTCCGGACGTGACAGGCCCGCGCCGAGTAGGCGCGGGCCTGTCACGTTTTTACCTGCCCCTGCCCCTGCTGCGGTCGCCGACGCCGGAAAACGCAAAACCGCAGGCACCGTACGCCGAATTCACGTACGGCACCCGCGGTGTCACGCGTGCGTTGTATGCCGCCCAGCCCCCGGAGGGACTACGCGGACTTGCGGCTGTCCCGCGGATGTACCGCGATGTTCATCGCTCCGGAGCGGAGTACGGCCAGTCGCTCCTCGAGGACCTCTTCGAGTTCCTCTCGGGTGCGCCGCTCCATCAGCATGTCCCAATGTGTACGCGCGGGCTTGGCCTTCTTTTCCTCAGGGCCGTCGCCGTCCACCAGGAGTGCCTGGGCCCCGCAGACCTTGCACTCCCACTCGGACGGGATCTCCGCCTCGACCGAGAAGGGCATCTCAAAACGATGGCCCTTCTCGCATGCGTACTCCACGGCCTGGCGCGGGGCCAGGTCGATGCCGCGGTCCGTCTCGTAGCTTGTCACCACGAGGCGCGTACCGCGAAGAGCTCGCTCACTCATGAATCGTGCCTCCCGGGCTTGTCGCCCACAGGACAGGTGTCGCTGTCGTCGTCATCCGGTTCAACGTCCGGTCGGCGGTAAAGATTCCCGTCCCGTGTCCCGTTTCGGGGTCATGCGTCGCCGTCGTAGCTGTCCCTTGTTGTACCCACCAGTGCCCGGTTTGTCACATCTGCAAGCAGATATCACGCAGCGCTCAGTCATCTTTGACGCGCAGTAACGGTACGCCTGGCAGGCCAACGGCGTACACTACCGCTTTTTTGCCGCCGATGCTAAATCCTTTCGGGAACGGGATTGCCCGCGTCGCGGATCGCCCGACCTACCGGAACCCGGGCGAGCAGCACGAACCCGATGACGAAGAAGGCCACGAGCGAGATGATCGCGTCCCGGTAGCTGCCGGTCAGCTGGTAGGTGATCCCGAACAGAAGCGGGCCGAGCCAGCTCATTCCGCGGTCGCTCATCTCGTACGCCGAGAAGTACTCGGCTTCCTTGCCGGGCGGCACCAGATGTGAGAACAGCGACCGGGACAGTGCCTGGCTGCCGCCGAGGACCAGGCCGATCCCGGCGGCCAGCACGAAGAACCACGCCGGTGCGCCGGCCGGCAGGAAGTACCCCGCCGCCAGTGTCACCGTCCACGCCACCAGCGATCCGAGAATCGTCCGCTTGGCCCCGTACACGCGGGCCAGTCGGCCCATCCCCAGCGCCCCCGCCACCGCGAGCACCTGCACCAGCAGCACCGCCACGATGAGGGTGGACTGGCCGAGCCCGAGCTCCTCGGAGCCGTACACCGAGGCCTGGGAGATCACGGTCTGGATGCCGTCGTTGTAGATCAGGTAGGCGAGCAGGAAGGCCAGGGTGAGCGGGTGACGGCGCATGTCGCGGACCGTCGCCGCGAGTTGCCGCAGACCCGGGGAGGTGGCCTTCTTCGCGGCGATCTCCTCCGGGGCGGCCCGGTGGTCACGGAGTCTGCGCAGCGGTACGAGGGTGAAGGCGCCCCACCACAGGCCCGCCGAGGCGAGACAGATGCGGACGGCCATGCCCTCCGACAGGCCGAAGGAGTCGTGGGCCGTGTACAGCACCAGGTTGACGACGAGGACCAGTGAGCCCGCCGCGTAGCCGAACGCCCAGCCGCGCGAGGAGACCGCGTCGCGCTCCTCGACCGTGGCGATCTGGGGGAGGTAGGAGTTGTAGAGCATCATCGACACGGACTGGGCCGCGTTGGCGACGATCAGCAGGAGCCCGCCGAGCAGATACCGGTCGCCGTCGAGGAAGAACATGGCGGCCGTCGCCGTGGCGCCCACGTAGGCGGCGGCTCCCAGGAGGGGCTTCTTGCGGCCGGTGCGGTCGGCGGCTGCGCCCACCAGGGGCATGACCAGCACGGCCACGATGACCGACAGGGACACCGAGTAGGCGAAGAACGACCCGGCGCGGACCGGTATGCCCAGCGGATGCACGAACCCGTCCGCGTCCGCCGCCTGCTCGGCGACCGAGGTCAGATATGGGCCCAGGAACACGGTGAGCACGCTCGTCGAGTAGACGGAGCACGCCCAGTCGTAGAAGTACCAGCCGTGCTGCTCGCGGCGGCGCCCGGCGGCCTCGTCGGCCGCCTCGTTCCGCGCGGTGTCGATGCCCACTCGTGGCCCCTGCTCTCCCCGTGAAGGTGGTGCGCGCGGGGAGTCAGAACCAGGTGCCCCGGTCCTCCAGAACCTTGCGCAACGTGTCGATGTGATCGGTCATGATGCCATCGACTCCCAGGTCCAGGAGCCGGTGCATGCGATCGGCATCGTTGACCGTCCATACGTGGACGTGCAGCCCGCGCGCGTGGGCGGTGCGCACGAAGCTCCGGTCGACCACCGGTACGCCCGACTGGGACTCCGGAACCTGTGCGGCGACCGCGGACCGGCGCACCCCCACGGGCACTCCCCACGAGCGCAGTCGAAGGTTGAGGACGCCCCGGGTGCCGTACGAGGTCGCCAGGCGCGGACCGGCGAGCCGCTGGGCGCGCACCACGCGCGCCTCGGAGAAGGAACCGACGCAGATCCGGTCCCAGCAGTCGGTGCGCTCGATCAGGTCCAGGAGCGGGCGCAGCGCGGGCTCGGCCTTGACATCGACGTTCCAGCGAACCTCGGGGAACGCTTCGAGCAGGTCCTCGAAGAGGGGCACCGGCTCGCTGCCCGCCACGCGCGCGTGCTGTATGTCGGACCAGGGCAGGTCCGCGATCAGGCCGCCGCCGTCCGTCACCCGGTCCAGCGTCGAGTCGTGGAAGGCGACGAGTTTTCCGTCCGCCGTGCGGTGCACGTCGGTCTCCAGGTAGCGGTAGCCCGTCTCGACCGCCCGCCGGAACTGGAACATCGTGTTCTCCAGCCCGTCCGCCGCCCCGCCCCGGTGGGCGAAGGGGATCGGGCCGGGGTGGTCGAGGTAGGGATGACGTATCCGCGAGGTCACGGTCGAAGTATCGCCTCTGCCGGTTGACCGGCGGCAACGGCCGTGCTGCCGCCCGATGCCGCGGAGACGGCGAACACGCGCAGGAACACCTGCGCCAGCGGTCCGATCGCCACCGCGTACAGGACCGTACCGATCCCCACCGTGCCGCCCAGGGCGAAGCCCGTCGCCACCACCGCCACCTCGATCGCCGTACGGACGAGCCGGATCGAGCGGCCGGTGATCCGGTGCAGGCCGGTCATCAGGCCGTCGCGCGGGCCCGGGCCGAAGCTCGCCGCGATGTACAGGCCGGTGGCCACACCGTTGAGGACGATGCCCGCCACCAGGAGCGGGACGCGGGCGGCGAGGTCGTGCGCGTCGGGGACCAGGGCGAGGGTGCCGTCCATGGCGAGGCCGACGACGAAGACGTTCGAGACCGTGCCGAGGCCCGGACGCTGACGCAGCGGGATCCAGAGGAGCAGTACGGCGGCGCCCACGAAGATCGACACGACGCCGATCGTCAGTCCGGTCAGCTCGGCCAGCCCCTGGTGCAGCACGCCCCATGGCTCCAGGCCGAGGCCCGACTCGACGAGCAGAGCCGAACTGGCGCCGTACAGCGCGAGACCGGCGTAGAGCTGGATCAACCGTCGGCCGAGCCGGTCCGGCGCTGACAACGAACTCACGAGCTGCCCCCTGTGGTGATAGTGGCCTGACACATGACACCCTGTGGCTTGGGATCGGATCCCATCCATGGCCAATTCGGGGAAGGTGGACTGATCTGCATGGTGCAGTGGACTTCGGCGGTGGGTACCGCGCAGCTCGCCCGGCTGCTCACCTCCCAGCAGGACCGCCCGGCGGGCCCCGGCACCCGCCGCCCGCCCGCCTACCGCTCACTCGCCGACGGCATCCGCCTGCTGGTCCTCGAGGGCCGGGTGCCGGTAGCCGCCCGCCTCCCCGCCGAACGCGAACTGGCCCTCGCCCTCTCTGTCAGTCGCACCACGGTCGCCGCCGCCTATGAGGCGCTGCGCGCCGAGGGCTTCCTGGAGTCCCGGCGCGGCGCGGGCAGCTGGACTGCTGTGCCCGCGGGTAACCCACTTCCCGCGCGCGGGCTCGAACCCCTGCCTCCCGAGGCGCTCGGCTCGGTGATCGACCTCGGCACGGCGGCTCTGCCCGCGCCCGAGCCCTGGCTCACCCGTGCCGTCCAGGGCGCCCTGGAGGAACTGCCCCCCTACGCGCACACGCACGGCGACTACCCGGCCGGGCTGCCCGCGCTGCGCGCGACGATCGCCGAGCGGTACACCGCGCGCGGGATCCCCACCATGCCCGAACAGATCATGGTGACGACCGGCGCGATGGGCGCCATAGACGCGATCTGCCATCTGTTCTCCGGGCGGGGCGAGCGCATCGCGGTGGAGTCGCCCTCGTACGCCAACATCCTTCAGCTGATGCGGGAGGCGGGCGCCCGGCTCGTGCCCGTCGCGATGGCCGAGGGGCTCGCCGGCTGGGATCTGGACCGCTGGCGCCAGGTGCTGCGCGAGGCCGCGCCCCGGATCGCGTACGTCGTCGCCGACTTCCACAACCCCACCGGCGCGCTCGCCGACGAGGACCAGCGACGGCAACTCGTCGAGGCGGCCCGCTCGGCGGGGACGGTGCTCGTCGCCGACGAGACGATGACCGAGCTGTGGCTGGAGCCGGATGTCGAGATGCCACGTCAGGTGTGCGGCTTCGACCCGGCCGGGTCGACGGTCATCACCGTGGGTTCCGCCAGCAAGGCCTTCTGGGCCGGGATGCGCATCGGCTGGGTGAGGGCGGCTCCGGACGTGATCCGCAGCCTTGTCGCCGCGCGCGCCTACGCGGACCTGGGCACGCCCGTACTCGAACAGCTGGCCATCAACTGGTTGCTGAGCACGGGCGGTTGGGAACAGGCGGTCGAGATGAGGCGCGAACAGGCCCGCGGCAACCGGGACGCACTGGTCGCGGCGGTACGACGGGAGCTGCCGGACTGGGAGTTCACGGTGCCCAGGGGCGGGCTCACGCTGTGGGTCCGTACGGGTGGGCTGTCGGGGTCGCGGATCGCCGAGGCGGGGGAACGGGTGGGGGTGCGGGTGCCCTCGGGACCGCGGTTCGGGGTCGACGGGGCCTTCGAGGGGTATGTGCGGCTGCCGTTCACGGTGGGGGGAGCGGTGGCCGACGAGGCCGCTGTCCGGTTGGCCGCCGCGGCGCGGATCGTGGCGAGTGGGGGGTCGGGGGGCGCAGAGTCCCCCCGTACCTTCGTGGCGTGAGCGGTGAGCGGGACGGGGCTGCTGGGCGCGGCTAGGCCACCGGCTCCTGTTCCTGTTCTTTTTCCTGCTTCACGAGTGTCTGGGCCGACCGTGGCGGCAGCAGTTCCAGTACCGCCTGGCGCTGTGCGTCGTTCGTCGCGTCGTCGTGGGGGTCCGGGGTGGCAGGGACCTGGAGGCGGTGGACCGGGCCCGTGCCCAGGCGGGCGTAGCCGCGGCCCGGGGGCATGACCGGGACCGGTGTCGTGTGCGGGGGCGCGCCCAGGACCGCCTCCAGTTGGGTGGAGGGCGCGGGACCGAGGACGACACGCGCGCGTGTGTGCTGCCGTACGGCTTCGCTCAGGGTGTCCGCGCTGTCGAACTGTTCCGCCACCACGACCGTCACGTTGGCTGCCCGGCCGTGCCGCAGGGGGACCTGGAGCAGGGACTGGGGGTCGGGGCGGCCGTCGGCGGCGGCCAGGTGGGCGAGGGCTCCGGGGCGGTCGAGGAGGAGCCAGAGGGGGCGTCGGGTGTCGTCGGGGATCGGCTGACCGGCCTGACGGGCGTGGTTGGCGGCGATCAGTCGGCGTTCCGTTTCCTGGCCGGCCCATTCGAGGCTCGCCACGGCGCCGGACGCGGCGCACTCGACGGCCAGTACGCCGTCGCGGCCGGTCAGGCACGCGTACTCACCGGTGCCGCTGCCGTCGACGATCAGGACGTCGCCGTACTGCAGGGCCTGCAGGGCGATCGAACGCAGGAGGGTCGTGGTGCCGCTGCCCGGCTCGCCCATCACCAGGAGGTGCGGTTCGGTGGAGCGAGGACCCGTGCGCCAGACGACCGGCGGGACGTCACGCTGCTCCTCGCCGTGGTTGAGGGGCAGCGTGCGCTGTACCTGGGTGGGGTCCGTGAAGCCGAGCACCGTCTCGCCCGGGGACGTGACGAAGCGCTGCGCGGCGATGTCGGTGGGCAGCGGTGGCAGGACGGTCACCGTGAGCTGGTTGCCCTCCTCGTCCCACGCGAAGTGGTACTCACGGCCCCGGCCCGACTTGGCGTGCAGCAATTGCTCGATCCGCGCGCGGGAGCCGGCCTCGCCGTCGGTGAAGTACGCCGGGTAGCGCACCACCAGGTGCGAGACGCGGCTGGTGCCGTCGAACTCGTATGTGGGGAAGGCCTTCTCCCACTCGCCGCCGTGGGCGTAGAGGGGAGCGGGGTCGTCGGCGGTGGAGAAGTAGGGGACCAGCGCGTCGTACAGGGACTGGAGGCGCTGGGTCTGGGAATCGTCGGGGCCATCGGGCTCCGCCGGGGCGCGGTCGCGGCCGTGCCAGGCCGCTGCCGCCATCACCGAGATGACGGCGAGCAGCGGGCCGTACGGCACGAGGGCCACGACCAGGACCACCGAGGCCACCAGGAACAGCAGCGGCCCGCGCCTGTCCTTGGGCGTGTCCGCCCACTTGCGCCGCCCGGCCGCGGCCAGTCGGCGAAGACCCCGGCTGATCACGATCAGCGGGTGGAGGACGTCGGTGGCGCTGTCCGCAGCGGTCCGGGCCAGCTCCCGGCTCCGGGCGATCTGTGCGCTGCCGTTGCTCAGGATGCGGGGGAGGGGGCGCCGGGCCACTGCTGTCTCCTGGGTGCGTGTGGGCGGGACGGGCGTCAGAACTTGATTCCGCCGAGCAGGCTCGCGAGGCTCTCGCCGCCGGCCTTGATGCTCGGCGCGATGGCGGTGCTCGCCATGTAGAAGCCGAACAGCGCCGCGACGAAGGCGTGCGACGCCTTGAGCCCGTCCTTCTTGAAGAAGAGGAAGACGATGATGCCGAGCAGAACGACGCCTGACATGGAGAGGATCATGAGGATCTCCTGGTGTGGTGGGGACAGTCACCATGAGTTCTTCCAGGATCACAGCATGTATCCATACGATAAAAGGTGCACTCGGGTGAATTTCGGCGTATTTCACTCGCGTGGCGTACCTGTTTGGTGTGGTCCGGGCGGGCTGATCTTTGCTGCTGAGGTGTCGGGTCATGCGCCTGTTAAGCCAGTACTCTGGCGATTCACCCGTACGGTTGTAGCGAGAGGTGGTCCGGCCGATGAGTGAAGCCCCCGACCCCGAGGTCGTGGAGCTGGCGACGAAGATCTTCGATCTGGCCCGGAAGGGGCAGACCGAAGCACTCGTGGCGTACGTCGACGCCGGCGTACCGGCCGACCTCACCAACGACCGCGGCGACTCCCTGGTGATGCTCGCCGCCTACCACGGCCACGCCGACGCGGTCCGGGCGCTCCTCGCGCGTGGTGCTGACGGGGACCGGGTCAACGACCGGGGCCAGACACCACTCGCCGGGGCCGTTTTCAAGGGTGCGCAGGATGTCATCCAGGCACTCCTGGAGGGTGGCGCCAACCCGGCCGAGGGCATGCCCTCGGCTCTCGACACCGCCCGGATGTTCGGCAAGACGGAACTGCTGGAGCTGTTCGGCGCGCACTGAGGTGTACGCGCTGACCAGCTAGGACAAGGAAAACGGGGGAGGCGGAACGGGGCCGCCGGAAATACGGTCGCGGCAGCTTGAACAGCCGGGTCATCATGACGTCGTGATTCATGGACGTGATGGCCGGGCAGATGTTGCCGAACCGCGCGGGCCGTGATGCGGTCCGCATGGGCCCACCTACGAGAGGCAGAGGAAGATGGTCTACAGCAAGCAGGAAACGGCGGACGCTCCGACGTGTTGTCACGTGGCCAGGTAGAGCAGGATCCCGGTTGCGTCGACGCTTGATGTGAGGCTGTTTCCCATGTTCGATCCGGTCATAGCGCCCAGCGGAACGCTGCTCGGCCTGCTCCAGAGGGGCCGCGGCGACGGCACGCTGCACGCGCTCACCGCACCGCGGGCCGACGCGCTCGCGGCACTGAACCACTGCGTGCTCCACGACCCCCGCCACGACTGGCAGGTGGAGAACCGCTCCCTTTACTACGCCCGTCTCTATGTCGACCTCCATGGCGGGCTCGACGAGATCGAGGCCCATCTCTTCGACGCCGAGGACATGCTCGACACCGACGAGTCACGCACCGGGCTCGCCCTCGCGGTCCTCGGGCACCTCGCCTCTTATGGCAGGCGGGACGCACTCGCGGTACTGCGCAGGTATGCCGCCACCGGCACCAGCTGGGCCTGGGCGCTGGACGAGCTGGCGCTCAGGGACGACGACGCGGGGCTGCGCGCCCTCGCCGCCCCCGTGCTCGCCCGCTTCGGCACCGACGCGGAGGGCGAGGCGGAACTCGCCGCCGTCGTGCGGGACGCCTTCGAGCCCCGGCCCTGGCGGCTGTGGGCCGACGATCCGCGCGAATCGATCTCCACGCGGGTGCGTGTCGCCCAGGAGACCGGCTGTTTCGACCGCTGGCAACGCCAGATGCGACCGTCCGGGCCCCGCCCGGGCTGGAGCGTGCAGGCCGTCTTCGAGTGGGCCCAGCAAGGCATCGACCGCGGTGCCGTGCTCCATGTGCCCGCCGCGCGCTGCCTGACGGCCGTGGCAGGCCCGGAGGACCGGCCCCAGATCCTGGAGGCGGCCCGCAGCGGTGGCGACGGTGCCCGCTGTACGGCCCTGCGCTATCTCGCGGACAGCAATGATCCCGATGCCCTCGACCTGGTCGAGGGGGCGGTCACCGACGGCACGACGGCCGTCGTGGAGGCCGCCGTCGACGCATTCGAACGTATGCGCAGTATCGCCGCCGTCGACCGCGCGCGCGGGTGGGTCCACCGACCGGATCCCCTGGGCGCCGCCGCCGGACGGATGCTCGCCTGCCTGGGCGGCACCCGGGACAGCGACCTCGTCCTCGGCGCGCTGAGGGAGGCCGTACGGGGCGAAGGGCCCGACGCGCAGACCCTGTGGACCCTGGTGGACGGCGCCGGACGGCTCGGCATCGTCTGCGCGGCCCCCGTACTGCGTCACGTCTACCGCGAGACCGCCTCGTCCCATCTGCGCGGCCGGGCCGCCCGGGCCCTCGCCGCCACCGACCCCTCCTTCGCCGCCGGCTTCGCCGTCGAATGCCTGTGGGACTGCGAGGAGACCACTCGCGAGGTCGCCGCCCGGCACGCCGAGACCGGTGACGCCAGGGTCGTCGACCAACTGCGCAGACTCGCCGCCGACCCGGCCGAGGAGGCCGAGGTCCAGACAGCCGTACGAAGCCGGATCGGGCCCGACAGCACCCGCCGTATGAACGGGGGATGACCCGGGGACCAGGAGCGTGTGGACGCGCGCCGACCCGGGAGGGGGCGGTGCGCAACGCTCATGGGACGTTCCCCGTCCGGAAAGATCGACGTTGACGCGAGCACGTCCAGTACGGCGACAACACCCCTATGCGTGTAGTCATCGTGACCGAATCCTTTCCCCCCGATGTGAACGGCGTGGCCCACTGCGCGCTCCAGACCGCCCGGCACCTCGTCGATCGCGGTCACGTTCCCCTCGTCGTCGCCCCGGCCACCGCCGCCGGGAACGGGCCCGACGCCTCGTCGCCGTGCCCCGTCGTCCGTGTCCCCTCCCTGCCGCTCCCCGGCTACCCCCAGGTCCGCGTCGCCCTCCCCAGCCGACGCGTCGCCGCCGCGATCACCGAGCACCGCGCGGACATCGTCCACCTGGCCAGCCCGTTCGTCCTCGGCGTACGCGGCATGGCCGCCGCCGCCCGGCTCGGCATCCCCGCCGTGGCCGTCTACCAGACCGACCTGGCCGGATACGCCCGTACGTACGTCCACGCGGGCGAGGCGGCCGCCTGGCGGCGCATCCGCTCCGTCCACGCCGCCGCCGACCTCACCCTCGCGCCCTCCAGCGCGGCCCTGCACGATCTGGAGTCCCACGGCGTGCCCCGGGTGAAGCTGTGGCAGCGCGGAGTGGACACCGCGCGCTTCCGCCCCGAACTCCGGGACGAGGCCATCCGCCGCGAACTCGCCCCGAACGGCGAGCTGATCGTCGGCTACGTCGGCCGGCTCGCTCCCGAGAAGCAGGTCGAACTCCTCGCCGGTGTCTGTGCGCTGGACGGCGTGCGGGTCGTCGTCGTGGGCGACGGACCCAGCGAGCCGGGACTGCGCGAGCAGCTGCCGGGAGCGGTCTTCCTGGGCCGCCGTACCGGCGACGAACTCGCCCGGATCTTCGCCTCGCTGGACGTCTTCGCGCACACCGGCCCGTTCGAGACCTTCTGCCAGACCGTGCAGGAGGCCATGGCGAGCGGTGTGCCAGTCGTCGCGCCCGCCGCCGGCGGACCGCTGGACCTGGTCGCCCACGGGCGCACCGGCCTGCTGGTCCCGCCGCGCGACGCGGCCGCCGTCCGGGACGCGGTGTGGTCCCTGGCCCGTGACCCGGGCCTGCGGGCCGCCTACGGCGCCACCGCCCGGGAGGCCGTCGAGGGCCGTACCTGGGCGGCTGTCGGCGACCAGCTCGTCGGGCACTACGCCGACATCCTCAGCGCGCGGACGGCGGTGGCCGCATGAACGGCGAGACACCACGGGGCGCGAGCGGACCGCTGCGCATCGTCCGGCTGGCGAACTTCGTCGCCCCCGCCTCGGGCGGCCTGCGCACCGCGCTGCGCGAACTGGGCGCCGGCTACCGGGCCGCCGGGCACGACCCCGTCCTGATCGTCCCCGGTGAGCGGGTGAGCGACCGCGACACCGAACAAGGGCGCGTGATCACTCTGCCCGGCCCGCTGCTGCCCGGCACAGGCGGCTACCGCGTCCTCACGGACAAGCGGCGCGTCGCCGCCCTCCTGGAAGAACTCGCGCCCGACCGCCTGGAGGTGTCCGACCGGACGACCCTCAGGTGGACCGGCAGATGGGCGCGCCGGGCCCGCGTCCCCGCGGTGATGGTCTCCCACGAGACCGCCGACGGCGTCCTGCGCACCTGGGGCCTGTCGGAGAACCTCTCCCGGCGCGCCGCCGACGCCCTCAACGTCCGTACGGCACACACCTACGCGCGCGTGGTGTGCACCACGGAGTTCGCCGAGCGGGAGTTCGTGCGGATCGGGGCGCGCAATGTCGTACGGGCTCCGCTGGGCGTCGACCTGGTGCGGCGGCATCCGTCACTGCGGGACCCGGCGGTGCGGGCCGCGCACGCGCGCGGGGACGAACTGCTCCTGGTGATGTGCTCCCGGCTGTCCGTCGAGAAGCGGCCCGGTACGGCGCTGGACGCCCTGGAGGCACTCCTGCGGCGCGGACAGCGGGCGAAGCTGGTGGTGGCCGGGGACGGGCCGCTGAGGGCCCGCTTGGAGCAGCGGGCGCGGGAGCGCGGGCTGCCGGTCACCTTCCTCGGGCACGTCACCGACCGCGCACTGCTGGGCGGACTCCAGGCGTCCGCCGACGTGTGCCTGTCGCCCGGGCCCGCGGAGACGTTCGGGCTCGCCGCGCTGGAGGCGATGGCCTGCGGCACACCCGTGGTCGTCAGCGCGTCCTCCGCGCTGCCCGAGGTGATCGGGTCCGCCGGGGCCGTCGCCGCCGACGACGGAGAGGCGTTCGCGGCCGCCGTACGGCTGCTGCTGGGGCGGCCCGAGCACGAGCGCCGGGCGAACGCACGCACGCGTGCGGAGTGTTTCGGCTGGCCGGCAGCGGTCGAGGCGTTCCTCGCGGCGCACGACGCGGTGGTGCCGTCCGTCGGTGACGTTCCCGTGCGGCCCGTCGTACCGGAGGGCGTCGGATGAGACCCCTGCGGTTCGTGGCGCTCGGTGACTCGCTGACCGAGGGTGTGGGCGATCCCGTGGACGGCGCCTGGCGCGGCTGGGCCGCGCTGCTCGCCGACGGGTTCGGCGACACGCCGGTGGAGTTCACCAACCTCGCGGTCAGCGGCGCGCAGACGCGTGACGTGCGGGAACGGCAGACGCCGGCCGGGCTCGACCTGGAGCCGGACGTCGTGTCCGTGGTCATCGGGGTGAACGACACACTGCGCCGCACGTTCGACATCCACGCGGTGGCCGCCCGGCTGGACGAGGTGTACGCGGCCTTCACCGAGCGGGGCGCGCTCCTGCTCACGGCGTGTCTGCCCGACCCCGGGACGATGCTGGGGCTGCCCGGTGTCCTGGCGAACCCGCTGGCCCGGCGGCAGCGGGCGGTCAACACCGTCGTCCACGCGCTCTCCGAGCGCTACGGGGCCGTGCATCTGCACGCGGCCGAGGGGGAGTGGCTCAGCGGGCGCGAGATGTGGAGCGCGGACCGGCTGCATCCCGGCGAGCAGGGGCACCGGCAGCTCGCGGTCCGCTTCCACGCGCTGCTCGCGGACGCGGGCGTCACGGGCGGGGCGGGTCCGTCGCTCGAGCCGGAACATCCCGCGCCCACCCGATCGGAGAGTCTGCGCTGGCTGGCCACCGCGGGCACGGGTTGGGTGGCGCGGCGGTGCACGGACCTGTTGCCGCAGCTCCTCCGGCTCGCCGCTCAGGAGGTCCGGCACCGCGCGCGGGGCACCAGTGCCCGCCTCGACCTGGGGGCGTCCCACGCCGTCGTGGCGGCGCTGGCCGCCCTGACGGTGGCGGAGCACCGGGCCGAGCCGGACGTGGCGTAGGCCTGGCCGGCGGATCGGGTGGAGGACGGCTACGGCGCCGAACAGGCACGGGCGAGCGCGGATTCGGTGGGTCCGGCTGAAAGGCGGAAGGGACGCCGACATCAGCTGTGGCCACGTCGGGCGACGCGGCGGGGAGTCGGCAACCGCGTCGTCCGCCGCAGACGGGCGCCCGTCGCGGAGCAGCTGGTGGCACCGCAGCGCCGCGTCTCCGGCCTGATCCGCCGGACCGGCCCAGGGTGGCTCAGCGGCGGTGCGCGGGCACGAATCTGACCGGGGTGCCCGGCGCCGCCTGGGCGGCGGCGCGCAGGTCCGCGGTGCGGACGACGGCGATCACCGGGTAGCCGCCGGTGGTGGGATGGTCGGCGAGGAAGACCACCGGCCTGCCGTCCGGGGGCACCTGGACCGCGCCCAGGACCATGCCCTCGCTGGGGAGTTCGCCGGAGAAGGCCCGCTCCAGGGAAGGGCCCTCCGTGCGCAGCCCGATGCGGTTGCTCGCGGAGGACACCCGGTACGTGGACGTGGTGAAGGCCCGTAGCGCCGCCGGAGTGAACCAGTCGTCGCGTGGCCCGACGGTGACCCGGAGCACGAGTTCGGCCGGGGGCGCGGGCTGCGGAGCGACGTCCACGCGTGCGTGCCCGCCGATCACGTGCCCGAGGGGCAGCACCGCGCCGTCCGTGAGGGGCGGCGGGCCCAGGCCGGACAGCAGGTCGGTGGAGCGGCTGCCGAGCACCGGTTCGACGGCGACTCCGCCGGAGACGGCCACGTAACCGCGTACTCCGGTCAGGGCGGCTCCGACGTTCAGCAGCGCGCCGGCGGGCACCCGCACCGGAGCGCCCCAGGCCACCGGGCGACCGTCGACGGTGACCCGGCAGGGGGCGCCGCCGACCGCGACGGTGACCGGGCAACGGGGGCGCAGGGCGCAGCCGTTGAGGGTGGTCTCCAGAACGGCCGCCCCGGACGGGTTGCCGACCAGCCGGTTGACGAGCGCGGCTGTGGGCGAGTCCAGGGCGCCGGATCGCGGCACCCCGAGATGGGCGTACCCGGGACGCCCCAGGTCCTGCACGGTGGTCAGCGCCCCCGCCCGTACGACGGCGAGCGCACGATCCGTCATGGGCGGCCCACCGGGACGAAACGGACCCGGGTGCCCGGGGACAGCAGTGCGGCCGGCACGCGCGTGTGGTCCCACAGGACCGCGCCCGTCGTACCGATCAGCTGCCAGCCGCCCGGCGAGGAACGCGGGTACACGCCTGTGTACGGACCCGCCAGTCCCACCGCACCGGCCGGGACGGACGTCCGCGGGGTGGCCCTGCGCGGTACGTCGTAGCGCGCGGGGAGACCGGTGAGGTACCCGAAGCCGGGCGCGAAGCCGCAGAAGGCGACCCGGAACTCGGTGGCCGCGTGGATGCGTGCCACCGCTTCCTCGGACACGCCCCACAGGGCGGCGACGTCGGCGAGGTCAGGGCCGTCGTAGCGGATCGGGAGTTCGATGAACTCCTGGGTCAGGGGGAGCGCCGGGGGCACTTCGGAGGCGGTCAGTTCCGAGGCCAGCCGGGCGGGGTCGTCGAGGCCGTCGAGGAGGACCGTACGGGCGGCGGGGACGATCTCCCGTACGGACAGGGTGCCCTCCGCGCGGCGGCGCAGCAGTTCGGCGTGCAGAGCCTGGGCCTGTTCGCCGGAGGAGACCTCGACCAGCAGCGCGTCGTCGCCGACGGGCAGCGCCCTCATCCCGTGCGTCGTACCGCTCGTCGCGCTCATGCGAAGGCCTCCACGCGGATGCCCGACGCCTCCAGGCGCTCGCGGACCCGGCGGGCCAGGTCCACCGCGCCTGGTGTGTCGCCGTGTACGCACAGGGAGCGAGCGCTGATCGCTAGGAGCGTCCCGGAGAGCGACGCGACCACGCCGGTCCGGGCGAGGGTCACCGAACGCGCCACGACGGCCTCCGGGTCGGTCACCAGTGCCCCTTCCTGGCCGCGCGGCACGAGAGTGGCCTCCTCGGTGTACGCGCGGTCGGCGAACGCCTCGGGGACGGCCGGGAGGCCCGCCCCCTCGGCGAGTTCCAGCAGGCGCGAGCCCGGCAGCCCGAGCACCGGCAGTCCCTTGCCGGCCAGAAGCACGCCGGCGATCACCGCCCCCGCCTGCTCCGCGTCGTGCACGACGCGGTTGTACAGCGCGCCGTGCGGCTTGACGTACGACACGCGCGTGCCCGCCGCGCGTGCGAACACCTCCAGGGCGCCGATCTGGTAGGCCACCTCGGCCGCCAGTTCGTCGGGCGGCACGTCCATCGCGCGCCGCCCGAAGCCGGCCAGGTCGCGGTAGGAGACCTGGGCGCCGATCCGTACGCCGCGCTCGGCCGCCAGGTCGCACACCCGCCGCATGGTGACCGGGTCCCCGGCGTGGAAGCCGCAGGCCACGTTGGCGCTGGTGACGACGGACAGCAGCTGTTCGTCGTCGGTGAGCCGCCAGCGGCCGAAGCCCTCGCCGAGGTCGGCGTTGAGGTCGATCATGTTCCGGACTCCTGTCACGCTCCGGTCAGGCGACGCGGTACTGCTCGTCGCGGGTGTCGGTGAGGAACATCTGGCCCGGCGCGTGTGTGATGGCGAAGGGCGGGCGGGACGCCATCACCGCGGCCTGCGGGGTCACCCCGCAGGCCCAGAACACCGGGATGTCGTCCGGCGCGAGGTCCACCGGTTCGCCGAAGTCCGGCCGGCCGAGGTCGTCGATGCCGAGCCCCGACGGATCGCCGCAGTGTACGGGGCTGCCGTGCACCGCCGGGAGCAGGCTGCTCTCCCGGATGGCGGCTGCCAGATGCTGCGGCGGCACCGGACGCATGGACACCACCATGGGGCCGTGCAGCCGCCCGGCGGGACGGCACTGACGGTCGGTCACGTACATCGGGACGTTGCGCCCCTGTTCGATGTGCCTGATCGGGACGCCCGCTTCGGCGAGCGCCCACTCGAAGGTGAAGCTGCACCCGATGAGGAACGTCACGAGATCGGCGCGCCAGTGGGCGAGCACGTCCGTGGGTTCCTCCGTCAGTTCGCCGTCCCGCCAGACCCGGTAGCGCGGCAGGTCGGTGCGCAGGTCCGCGCCCTCGGCGAGGACGGTGGTCCAGGAACCGGCGTCCGTGACGTCGAGTACCGGGCAGGGTTTCTGGTTGCGCTGACAGAACAGCAGCATGTCGTACGCCCAGTCGGCGGGCACCGAGATCAGGTTGACCTGGGTGTGGCCGGCGGCGACGCCCGCCGTGGGGCCCGTCAGGCCCGCGCGGAACCGGGCTCGCGCGGATTTCGGGCTCCACGCGTGCGCGTGCTCGTCGAGGAGGGACAGGGGGCGGTCGTCCGTACGGTTCACTGGAGTTCCTTTCCGCGGGTCTCCGGCAGGCCGAGCAGTGCCAGGGCGGCGATGCCGTATCCGATCGCGCCGAAGACCAGCGCGCCGCCCACGCCCCAACTGTCGGCCAGGAAACCGACCGTGGTGGGGAAGACGGCGCCGACGGCGCGGCCGGTGTTGTAGGTGAAGCCCTGTCCCGTGCCGCGTACGGCGGTCGGGTACAGCTCGCTCAGATAGGAGCCGAAGCCGCTGAAGATCGCCGACATACAGAACCCGAGCGGGAAACCGAGCACCAGGAGAAGGGTGTTGGCGCCGTCGGGGATGTTCGCGTAGGCGAGGATGCACAGCGCCGAGAGGACCGCGAACAGCCAGATGTTGCGCTTGCGGCCGATCCGGTCGGTGAGGTATCCGCCGGTCAGATAGCCGATGAAGGCTCCGGAGATCAGGAAGGCGAGATACGAACCGGTGCCGACGACCGACAGTCCGCGCTCCGTCTTCAGGTAGGTGGGCACCCAAGTGGCGAGGGTGTAGTAGCCGCCCTGTACACCGGTGGACAGCAGGCCCGCGAAGACCGTGATGCGCAGCAGTCCGGGTGCCTCGGGTGTGCCGGGCTTGAAGATCGCGGCGAACGAGCCCTTCTGGGGGTTCTTCTCGCGCTCGGCGACCGCCCGGGGCGCGTCCTGCACCGAGCGTCGCACCCAGATGACCAGCAGCGCGGGCAGAGCGCCGGTCCAGAACATCACGCGCCAGGCCAGGTCGTCGTCGAGGAACGAGAAGACCACGGTGTAGACGACCACGGCCAGGCCCCAGCCCACGGCCCAGGAACTCTGGATCGCGCCGAGCGTACGGCCGCGGTGCTTCGGGCTCGCGTACTCGGCCACCAGGATCGCGCCGACGGCCCATTCGCCGCCGAAACCGAGGCCCTGGAGGGCGCGGAACACCAGCAGCGTCTCGTAGTTGGGTGCGAAGCCGCAGGCGACGGTGAAGACCGCGTACGTGATCACCGTGATCATCAGTGCCTTGACCCGGCCGATCCGGTCCGCGAGTACCCCCGCGCCGGCGCCGCCCACCGCGGAGACGACCAGGGTGACGGTGGTGAACAGCCCGGTCTGGCCGCTGTCCAGACCGAAGTACGCGGACAGCGCCACCATGGTCAGGGGCAGTGTGAAGTAGTCGTACGAGTCCAGGGCGTAGCCGCCGAACGCGCCGCCGAAGGCACGGCGACCGCGCGGGCCCAGTGCCCGCAGCCAGGCGAACGCGCCGTCGTCGACAGCGGGTTCACCCGCTCCGGGGCGGGATTCGGCGGCCAGGGCCTGCGGTGGAGGGGTCGTGCTCATGTGCACCTCGCAGATGAGGGACGGAGAGTGCTTGAGGAATGAGCGGTGCGGGAGCGGTCGGCACCGCGTGGATCCCGCGGTGTCTGTTCAGCAAGGTAGAGGATCGTTGAACGATCCTTCAATACCCGTGTTGTTTCGTTCTTGTATCTACGATTGAATTCCGGGCATGGCAGAGCAGCTGACGGGACTGGCCGACGACCGTGCGCTCCTCGGGCGCACCAGTACGGCCGAGCGGGTGTCGGACATCCTCAGAAGCCGTATCGCCGACGGGTACTTCCCGCCCGGGACCCGGCTCTCCGAGGACAGCATCGGCGGGGCCCTCGGTGTCTCGCGCAACACGCTGCGCGAGGCGTTCCGGCTGCTCACGCACGAACGCCTGCTGATCCACGAGCTCAACAGGGGCGTCTTCGTGCGGGTCCTCACCGTCGAGGACGTCGAGGACATCTACCGCACCCGCGCCCTCGTCGAGTGCGCCGTGGTCCGCGGCCTCGGTGAGCCGCCGTACGCCCTGGAGAACCTCGCCGCGGCCGTCGAGGAGGGGCAGCGGGCGGCGCGCGACGGTGACTGGAAAAAGCTGGGTACGGCCAACATCCACTTCCACGGCGAACTCGTCGCGCTGGCCGGCAGCGCCCGCACCGACGAGCTGATGCGCAGCGTCTTCGCCGAACTTCGCCTCGCCTTCCACGTCGTGGACGACCCGCGGCGCCTGCACGAGCCCTATCTCGCGCGCAACCAGCAGATACTGCAGGCCCTCCAGACAGGCGACCGGGAGCGGGCCGGGGGCCTGCTTTCGGTCTATCTCGACGACTCGCTCAAACGGGTTGTCGAGGTCTACCGGCGGCGGGTGGGCGAGGACGGGTAGCGGGTACGGGTAAGCCGGTACGGGGGTCGGGACCTGCGGTCTTCCGCAGGGCGTGAACGGCACGGTGGCGGGGTGGCAGCGGGTCGCTTCTGAGTCGTTTGGGCCGTTGTCAGACCGAGGACCTAGTCTGTGCACCGTGACTTCGCCTGCATCGACGGACAGCGTTCCGCCCCAGCTCAGCGCGGGGCCGCGCCCCGCTCCGGGCCCGGCCGCCGACGAGGGACTGGCACGTCGCCTGCGCGCGCTCGCCTGCACCGCCCCGCTCCACGACCTGGACGCGCGCAAGGCCAATCTCGCCGGCGAGTACTCGGTGTACGGCATGGCGGAGGTGGCCCTCTCGGCCATCGACCTGGTCACCCTGAACATGGACTTCGACACCGGCGCCGACCACGACCAGATCGTCGCCCGCCTCATCCCGCGCATCGCCGCCCAGGCCCCGCAACGGCCCGTCACCGAGCACGAGCGCGTCGCCCGCTGGGTCCTCGAGAACCTGATCAACGTCGGCAGCGTCGACCGCGGCTTCCGGGCCGTATACGGCACGTTCGCACCGGACGGTACGTATGTACGCCGTGACTACGACTTCAAACTGATCGAAGAGGTCCCGGGGTACGGCGGAAGCGTCTACCTCCGTACGACGGACGAAGCGGTCAACGTGCTCGTCGGCGCCCTCGACACCGACGTCACCAGCGCCCAGATCGCCGCCGAGGTCAAGCTGGAGGTGCTGATCAGCCGGGGCCGGCTGGCCGACGCCCAGCTCGCCGCGGAGCAGGCCCGCTACCGGACCGTGCAGTACTCGGAGATCCTGCGCCGGGCGCTGGACGCGACCCGGCGGAACGTGCGCGCGGTGGACTGGCTCCAGACCGTCCCCGACATGATCGCCGAGGCGCTCGACCATGTCGCCGACCGGTACCGCCATGAGAACGCGATCCTGACCAACATCCGCAAGGCCCGTGACGAGTCCGAGGACCCGGAGCAGAAACGGCGCGCCGCCGAACTCGTCGACATCGTGAAGGACTGCATCCGGCGGCACACGCTGCTCCAGTCCCGGCTGCTGGAGGCGGGCCCGCTGTTCCGCGCGGAACAGGACCGGCAGGCTTTCGCGACCCCGATGACGTCGTCCGGGATCGATCTGTACGGGCATCTGGTCGCCCCTGTGCTGCCGTTGCCCCTGGAGGCGGCGGTGCGGGTCACCGACGCGTTCTTCGCGCGCGGGACGGGGCTTCGTACGCCGGTGTCGGTCCGGGTCGGCGACCTCGTGGACATACTGCTGACCCCACCGGTGGAGCGGGAACATCTCGGGGCGGAGATGCCGGAGCCGGATCTCATCGCCACACCGGACGACAGCCGGTTCAGCGAGGAGCAACTGGCGTCGGCGATGGAGCTGCTGGACCTGCCCGCGGATGCGCCTCGGCGGTTGTCGGGGCTGTTGGCCGAGGCGCGTCTCCGGGATGCGGAACTTCCGTATCTGGTGGCCCTGTTGGCCGTGCACGCGGCCAGTCCGCCGGTCGGTACGGCTTATCGGCAGGGCGAGGAGAAGTTGCTGTTCGCCGTGGATGACGGGACGGAGCTGGACGATCCGGAGTTCGGGGGCGCCGATCTGATCGTGGGGATGGCGTTGCTGGATGCGGTCGGGATGGCTGCGGGCCGGTTGGAGGCGGCGTGATGTTCCGCGGGTTGTTCTTCGGCTTGCGGCCAGTGGGGGCCTGTCGCGCCCACGCGGCTGAGCCGCACATGTCACAGCCCCGTGCCCCCATAGGGGTGCCTGTCCGCCCGTCCGATGATCAGAACCCCAAGGAGTCTCGGCCGTGAACGAGCACGTCGACCGGAGTGAGCCGGAGGTTGTTGTCGCGCCGGCTGCTGCCGGTGCCGTCATCACTCCTGGCGATGCCGCCGATGCGGCGCGGCTGGTTGCCTTCGGGCTTCAGGCCAAGCTTCAGGCCGCGCGGGACCAGGAGTACGCCGAGTTGTTGCGGCGGTACCGCGAGGACTCGGCGTTCGCACGGCTCGCCGATGCCGTGGCCGCCGGGCTGGGGTTGGTCGTGCTGGAGGTGTCCCCGCGCGCGGGGATGGCGGTCACCGCCGCCGAGGACTCCGTCTTCGCCGTGCGGATGGGGGACTACGCACGGCGTACGTCCGCCGACGGCTCGGACCGTTTCCTGCACGGGCTCGCCCATCTCGCCGTGGCCGCCATGGCGTTTCCGCGCCCCGAGGATCTCGCCGACGACGGCTACATCGGGCGCGTCACCGTCAACGGGGTCGAGGCCTTCGTGCGGCAGGCCTGTCGGCGACTGGAGGAACGGGCCGAGGCACAGGGCGAGAACACCGACCCGGTCAGCGACGCTCCGGGACTCGAGGCCGCCTGGCGGATCTGGATAAGGCGCAGCGCCACGGGGGCCACCAAGGACGCGCGGAGACCGGCCGGTTCGACGACCGGCATCGTCGGCAAGGCCGTCGTCTTCCTCACCGACTCCGGCTTCCTCCAGCGCACGGGTGACGACAACGGCGGCACGTATCGGACGACAGCCCGCTACCAGCTCCAGGTCCGGGACATGGCCGGCAACGCCGCCATGGCCGAGCTGCTGGAGCTGGGCGTCGTGCCGGTCACCGACGGGACACCGACGCTGCTGCCCGCCGAGGACACCGAGGACCTGGACCTGGTGGCCGACGCCGGACTGCCCTTCCACCACTCCTGACCGCCGCCCCGACTCCCTCCACACCCAACCCGACTGCTCCCTCACCCGACTACTTCCTTACGACTACGAGAGTCCGCCATGTACGAGCTGTCCCGGGTCCGCCTCTACTCCATCGGTCCTGCCGGTGCGCGCTACGCCGACACCGTGCTTGACCTGCGGGGTGTCGGCGAGCCGGTGCCCGACCCCGCGCCCACCCAGGCGGAGTTCTTCGAGGACGAGCCCGTCGGACCGCCGCGCCGGCCCGCCCCCGCGGGCGTGCTCTTCCTGGAGAACGGCGGCGGCAAGTCCGTACTCCTCAAGCTGATCTTCTCCGTGATGCTGCCCGGGCACCGCAACACGCTCGGTGGCGCCAGTTCCGGTGTGCTGCGGAAGTTCCTGCTCGCCGACGACTGCGGGCACGTGATCCTGGAGTGGCAGCACACGCTCACCGGCGAACTGGTCGTGGTCGGCAAGGCGAGCGAGTGGCGGGGGCGGCAGGTCTCCAACGATCCGCGGAAGTTCGCCGAGGCCTGGTACTCCTTCCGGCCCGGCCCGGGGCTGAGCCTCGACAACCTTCCCGTCGCCGAGTCCACCGCCGTACGGCCACCGGTGGAGGGTGCCTCCGGTGCTCAGGGACGTCGCCGGACCATGAAGGGCTTCCGGGACGCGATCACCGAGGCGGGCAAGGCGTACCCGCATCTCGAAGTGCACTGGGAGGAGATCCACGACCGCTGGATCGAGCATCTGGGGGAGCTGGGGCTCGACCCCGAACTCTTCCGCTACCAGCGGGAGATGAACGCCGACGAGGGTGAGGCCGCCGGCCTCTTCGCGGTCAAGAAGGACTCCGACTTCACCGACCTGCTGCTGCGCGCGGTCACCGACACCCGGGACACGGACGGGCTCGCCGACCTGGTCGGCGGCTTCGGCAACAAGCTGGGCCGACGGTCCGAACTGATCGCCGAACGGGACTTCACCGCCGGGTCCGTGGACCTGCTCGGCCGGATCGTCGAGGCCGCGCAGACGCGTTCCCGCGCGCGGGACGTCCACGCGGGTGCGGAGCGGCGTACGCGCACCCTCGCCCGGCGGCTGTCCGCACGGGGCGTGCAGGAACGCGTCCGGGCCGGCGATCTCGCCCAGCGGGTCACCGCCGCGGCGTATGCCGTCACCCATTCCGAGGGCGGGCGGGAGCGCAGCGCGCTGATCGCCGCCGAACTCGCCTTCCGGCACGCTTCGCTGGCACTCGCGGCGGCTGAGAAGACGGCAGCCGCGCAGAAGCGCGAACTCGCCGACGCGCGCACCATGCACTCCGCCTGGCAGGCCGCCGAGGTCGTCCTGCGGCACCGCGCCGCAGCCGACCGCTCCGCGCGCGTGGCTGTCGCGATCCGCGAGGCCGAACGGGACGCCGCCCCTGCGCTCGCCGCCCGCGCCAAGGCCGCTGTCGACCTCGTACGGGCGCTGCACTCGGCGGCGGAAGGCGCGGAGGCGCTCGCCAACGAGGAGGAGGAGCGGTCCGTCGCCCTTCAGGAGGTCAGCGAGGTCGCCCACCGCGACTCGACGGGCGCGGCCACCGAGGCGCAGCGCGCCCGCAGCGAGGTCGGGCATCTGCGGCAGCGGCTCAGCGAGGTCGAGCAGGAGACCGCCGAGGCGGTGCGCGCGGGCTGGCTCGACGACAGCGCTCCCGACGCGGATCCGGCACGGGCCGCGCTTGCCGCGAGCGACGCCGAGAAGACGGCCGTCGCGGCCTGGGACACCACCCGTGAGGCCTCCCGGCGGGCTTCCGAACACGCGCGTGAGGCGGCGTCCGCCGAGTCCCGAGCGGAGCTGACGGCGGCCCGCGCGGCGGATGCCGCCACGGCGGCCGAGCGCGCGTACGACGCCGAGCGGAGCACCGCCGAGGCCCTGGCGGAAGAGGAACGGCTCGCCGAACTGCTGAACCTGCCGTCCGCCGGCGGTGCGCGACAGCGGGGCCGGGCCGCGCTGCCGCGCCAGCACGGCGCGAGCGAGGGCGAGGCCGGCGGCGCCGGGGGTACGGCCGCGGACGGCGGGAAGGGCGCCCCCCGCGCCGTCGACGAAGGTCCCCTGACCTCCGAGGAGCTGGACCGCTTCGCCGACGAACTCCGTGAGCTGCTCGTCGACGGTGTCACCTCCGCCGAGCGCCAGCTCTTCGAGCTGCGCACCGGTGCCGCCGACGACGCCCGCATCCTCGGCGCGCTCGGCGACGGCGGACTGCTGCCGCCCGGCCCCGACGTGCTGGCCACCGTCGAGTTCCTCGGCGAGCACGGCATCCCCGCGCTGCCCGGCTGGCGCTATCTCGCCCAGGCCGTCGACCCCGCCGACCACGCGCGCGTGCTGGCCGCCCGCCCCGAACTCGTCGACGGCGTCATCATCACCGACCCCGGCACGCACGCGCGTGCCCGCGAGACCCTCGCCGACGCGGCCCTGCTGCCCCGGTCGGCCGTGGCGGTCGGCACGGCAGCCGCCCTGCTCGCCCCCACCCCGGCCCCCGGACCGGGCGACGGCGACGTGTTCCTCGTACCGCCGAACCCGGCCATGCACGACGAGCACGCCGCCGACGAGGAACGGCAGGCGCTGCGGGCCCGGGCGGGTGAGCGGGAGGAGGAGATCCGCACGCTCGCGGCGCGGCTCGGGAAGGACCGCGAGCTGGCCGCGCGGCTCACCTCCTGGCGTACGGGCTGTCCGGCCGGGCGGCTCGTCGAGCTGGCCCGGGTCGCGCACGACGCGCGTGCCTTCGCCGAGGAGGCCGAAGCCGAGCTGGCCGAGGCGCGGACCGTACGGGCCGAGGCCGACGAGGTGATGAGCGAGGCGTCCCGGGTGCGGGACGAGCGGCAGGAGGCCGCCCAGCGCGCCCGGCGCGCCGCCGACGCGCTCGCCGGACTGGCGTTCCGGCTGCGTGAACGCGCCGGGTGGCAGGTCAAGGTGCGTGAACTGGCCGACGAGGCAGTCGAGTCGGAGGCCCGTGCCCAGGTCCTGCTGGAGCGTGCCCGGTCCGCCGACGAGGACCGGCGCGCCACCCAGCGCGCCGCCGACGACGCACGCCGCACGGCCCGAGCCCTGCGCGCAGAGCGCGCGGAGATCGCGGGCGCCCCCGATGACCTGCCGGAACCTGACGAGGACGCCGCGAAGTCGTCGCTGCCCGCCCTCCGCGAGGCCTACCGTGCCGCATCCCAGCTCTACGAGAAGGTCGGCGTCGGAGCCGACCTGCGGGCGGAGCAGGCGCGCTCCGAGAGCGAGGAGAGCGCCAGTCGCGCGGACCTGGACCGGCTGAGCAACAAGGTGCGTACGCGCGCCGAGCAGTTGCTGCAGGTGCCCGAGGGAGCGGACGGACCGTCCAGGCAGGCCGCATCCGCCCGGGCCGAGGAACTGGTGCAGGTCCTGGAGACCCGGGTGTCCACGGCCAGCGAGCAGCTCGGGCGACTGCGCGGCGAGGCCGAGCGGCACGCGCCCGAGGACGGCGAGACGCACACCGAGCTGGCCGAGGAACTCGTCCCGCGCGACGCCGAGCACGCCCAGGTACTGCTGCGCACCGCCACCGCCGAACTCGCCTCCCGCAGCGAGGCGTTGACCCAGGCCAGGGAGGCGCACGCCGAACTGCTCGGCTCCCACCGGGCGGCCGAGGGCGCTGCCTCCGGGTTCGACGAGATCGCCGCCATGCTCCGCGACCTGATGCGCGAACACGCCACCGACGACGAGCAGGAAGCCCCGGAGCCCTACCCCGGCAGCCCGGAGGAAGCACGGCAGTCGGCCGCCGAGGCCCGCCGCTCCCTGCGCGGCTGCGCCACCGACCTGTCCGCGGCCGAGGGCGCTGTGCGCGAGGCGAGCGACATCCTCGTTCGGCATGCCAACTCCACGCGGTACGAGGCGGTGCGGACTCCCGCCCGCCAGCAGATCCGTGAACTGCCCGCGTCCGCGCTGCCCGAGCACGCGCAGAAGTGGGCCGACGCCTTCGCACCCCGACTCCGGGTCCTGACAGACGAGTTGGCGCAGTTGGAGCGGAACCGGGACTCGATCGTGGACCGGTTGCGCGGGCTGGTGGAGTCGGCGCTGGCCACCCTGCGGTCCGCGCAGCGGCTGTCCCGGCTGCCCGAAGGGCTCGGTGAGTGGTCGGGGCAGGAGTTCGTGCGGATCCGGTTCGAGGAGCCCGACCAGGCGACGCTCACCGAGCGGCTCGGCGAGGTCATCGACGAGGCCACCCGGTCGGCCGTGAAGAAGAACTCCGACCTGCGCCGGGACGGAATGTCCCTGCTCCTGAGGGGAGTCGGCGCCGCACTCGAGCCCAAGGGCATCGCCGTCGAGATCCTCAAGCCCGACGCCGTACTGCGCGCCGAGCGCGTACCCGTCGGACAGATGGGCGACGTCTTCTCGGGCGGTCAGCTGCTCACCGCGGCCATCGCCCTGTACTGCACGATGGCCGCGCTGCGCAGCAACGACCGGGGCCGCGACAAGCACCGGCACGCCGGCACGCTGTTCCTCGACAACCCCATCGGGCGCGCCAACGCGACGTACCTGCTGGAACTCCAGCGAGCCGTGTCCGACGCGCTCGGCGTCCAACTCCTCTACACCACCGGCCTGTTCGACACGACCGCGCTCGCCGAGTTCCCCCTCGTCATCCGCCTCCGCAACGACGCCGACCTCCGGGCGGGCCTGAAGTACATCCGCGTGGAGGAACACCTCCGCCCGGGACTGCCCCAGCAGGCCCCGGACGGGGAGGGAGACGCGGTGCACAGCGAGATCACGGCAACACGAATGTTCAAACGCCCGGCACAGGCAACTCCCTCAGGGGCAACCCCCTAGGGGCGCGGGGCTGTGACATTTGCGGCTCCGCCGCGCGGGCGCGACAAGCCACGACGGCGCCGCAGTTCCCCACCACCCGCACCCCTCTACGCATCCTCCTTCAAAAGGTCCGCACACTTCTCCCCGATCATCATCGTCGTGATGCACGGATTCACCGACACCAGATCCGGCATCACCGACCCGTCGGCAACCCGCAACCCCGAGACCCCTTTGACGCGCAGCCGCGCGTCCAGCGGCGCCGACGCGTCGTCGTCCGCACCCATCTTCACCGTGCAGGCCGGGTGGTAGACGGTGTTGTGGGTCTTGTGGATGTAGTCCAGCAGCTCGTCGTCCGTCCGGACGTCCGGCCCGGGGGCCAGTTCCGCCCCCGCCCAGCCGCTCAGCGCGGGCTGGGCGGCGATCCGACGCGCCAGCTTCAGCCCGTACGTCATCACGCGCGCGTCGTGCTCGTGCGTGAAGTACCGCGGATCGACCATCGGCTTGTCCCGGTAGTCGCGGGTGCGCAGCCGCACCGTGCCGCGCGACTTCGCCCGGGTCACGTTCGGAGTGAGGCAGAACGCGTTCTCCGAGGTCGGATAGCCCCAACGCGCCGTGTTCATGTCGAACGGCACCGAGCCGTAGTGGAACATCAGGTCGGGCCGGTCCAGGCCGGGTTCGGTGTCGTAGAAGATGCCCGCCTCCCACCACTGACTGGATGTCGTGGTCATCGGCTGCTTGGCGTCCCACATGATGACGCCCTCGGGGTGGTCCTGCAGGTTCTCACCGACGCCCACCGCGTCCACGACCACCTCGACGCCGGCCTCGCGCAACTGCTCCGCCGGTCCGATACCGGACAGCATCAGGAGTTTCGGGGTGTCGATCGCGCCGCACGACACGATGACCTCGCGGCGCGCCCGTACGGTCCTCGTGTGGATGAGATCCGGGTCGAGGTACTCGGCGCCCACGCACCGGCGCCCCTCCAGCACGAGCTGCTTCGCCCGCACCCCCGTCCGTACCTCCAGGTTCGGCCGCCTGCCCATGACCGGGTGGAGATAGGCGACCGAGGACGACTGACGGATGTTGTTCTCGTCGGAGTTGATCTGGAACCAGTTGGCCCCGCGGATCACGGTCTCACCGGTGTTGAAGGGCGTGGTCGGGATGCCCGCCTGCGCGCACGCCTCCAGGAGGGCGCCGCCGCACGGGTCCTCGCTCTTCAGCGTACGGAGCTTCACCGGGCCGGTGCGGCCGTGGTGGTCGCCAGGGGCGTCGTTGGTCTCCAGGCGCCGGTAGAGCGGGAAGAGGTCGGCCGCGCTCCAGCCCGTACAGCCTGCCGCCGCCCAGTCGTCGAGATCCTCGGCCGGGGCCCAGAAGGCGATGCAGGAGTTGTGGGACGAGCAGCCGCCGAGCACCTTCGCGCGGGCGTGCCGCATGAAGCTGTTGCCCCTGGACTGCGGTTCGACCGGGTAGTCCCAGTCGTAGCCGGACTCCAGCAGTCCCATCCAGCGCTCGAGTCTGAGGACGTTGTCGTCGCCGACGTCGCTCGGGCCCGCTTCGAGTACGCACACGGTGACGGACGGGTCCTCCGAGAGGCGTGCGGCCACCACGTTGCCGGCGGTGCCACCGCCGACCACCACGTAGTCGAACTCGTCGGTGCTCATGAGTGATCGGTCCATGACTGACCGGGCGATGTGAGGTTGGTCCATGTGGGGCTGGTCCATGTGGGGTTGACCTCCTTCAGTCGGCCGCCGGGGCGGCGAGGGTAGCGGCCGGCGTGGCCGGGTTCTCCTCAAGACGGTGTCCGGCGAGCACACCCGTCCGGTGCCGCTGGACGAACCAGTAGTAGGCGAAGCCGCCACCCGCGATGACCGC
Source organism: Streptomyces sp. SID12501 (assembly GCF_010550245.1). Taxonomy (GTDB): domain Bacteria; phylum Actinomycetota; class Actinomycetes; order Streptomycetales; family Streptomycetaceae; genus Streptomyces. Next base: position 25,934 of record NZ_JAAGLU010000011.1, on the reverse strand, counting down.
GACGAACAGCACGGCGCCCCACTGGAGGTACCAGTGGAAGGGGGCGGTGGCGTTGTAGACCGAGGCTCGCGGCCAGATCAGGTTGATCGTCATGACGGCGCCCCAGATCACGGCCCCGATGTTGACGAGCAGGCCCCAGCGGCCCAGTGAGAACTTGCCGTCGCCGGCCGGCTGCCACCTGCCGCGCAGCCGTGCCACCAGCATGGGTCCGGTGACGCCCAGATAGGCGAGGTAGATCATGATGATGCCGATGCTGGTGACCACGGTGAAGATCTGCGGCTGGCGGATGTTGACCACCAGGATGCTCAGCGCCAGCACACCGACGATCACGGCCGGCAGTACCGGCGTCTGGAAGCGCGGGCTGACCTTCGCGAGCAGTGAGGACGCGGGCAGGTTGTTGTCGCGGGCCATCGCGAACGCCAGCCGGATCGCCGCCGTGTGCACGGCCAGCGCGCAGACGGTCACCGCGATCAGCACGCACCACAGCATCGCCTTGCCTGCAGTCGGCCCGAGCACGTCGAGCACGACGTACTGCAGGCCGTCCGTGGACAGCTCCTTGCCCTTGAGGCTGGAGACGCTCATCAGCGCGAGGAGGAGGACCAGGCCGCCGAGGACGAAGGAGGCGACGATCGCCCGGATGATGGCGCGTGGCGCGTTCCGGGACGGATCGCGGGACTCCTCACCGAGCGACGCCGCGGTGTCGAAGCCGTACATGACGTACGCCGATGCCAGCGAGGCCACCAGGAACGCGCCGAGGTAGCCGGCGCCGTGGCCCGCACCCGTGCCGTTCGTCTCCATGACGACCTGCGGACCGCGCGTGATGTGAACGGCGAACAGGACGATCAGTACGACCGTGGCGACGAGCTCGATGAAGACACCCGCCGTGTTGATCGTGGCCATCAGCTTGACGCCGAAGGCGTTCACCACAGTCGTGAAGAGGATCAACACGGTGGCCAGGATCACCGCGTTGGTGGCCACGTCGTACTTGCCGGTGCCGTCCCCGACGATCTGGAACACGCTGGAGATCTGCGGCAGCGTGAGCTGGTAGGCGAGCGCCACCGCCGCGATCGACACGATCGAGGCGATCAGCATCATCCAGCCGGCCAGCCAGCCCAGGTGTGGATTGCCGACCTTCTTGGACCAGTTGTAGACCGAGCCCGCCACCGGATAGCGGGCGGCCAGCTCCGCGAAGCAGAGGGCGACCATGAACTGGCCGACGAACACCATCGGCCACGACCACCAGTAGGCGGGGCCACCGCTGCCGTAGCCGAAGTAGAACAGCTGGAAGGTGCCGGTCAGGATCGAGATGTAGCTGATCCCGGCCGCGAAGGTGTGGAAGTTGCCGAGGGTGCGCTTGAGCTCGGGCTTGTAACCGAACTCGGCGAGTTCGGCGTCGTCCGTGTTCCCTGAACCTGTCGGTTGGTCGGTGGTTGCCATGAGCGGACTCCTGGGGGACCGGGGAGTGGGAGGGAGCGGCTCGTTGCGGGTGCCGGGATCAATGGGGGCGCACATTCAGGACGTACACAAGGGGAACGGCGCACAAATGACGCACAAAAGGAGCGGAAGGGGTGTCAGGCGAACCAGCCCTGCGGCGAAGGATCGGTGTTCCGGTAGATGTGCTTCGCTTCGCGGTACTCGGCGAGTCCCGAGGGGCCGAGCTCGCGGCCGAAGCCGGACTGCTTGAAGCCGCCCCACTCCGCCTGGGGGACGTACGGGTGGTAGTCGTTGATCCACACCGTGCCGATCCGCAAGCGGGCCGCGACCCTCTGCGCCTTGGCCTCGTCGGTGGTGAAGACGCCTCCGGCGAGCCCGTACACGGTGTCGTTGGCGAGCCGGACGGCCTCCGCCTCGTCCGTGAACCGCTCCACGGTGAGCACCGGACCGAACGACTCCTCCTGGACGACCGTCATCCGGGCGTCGCACTCGTCGAGCACCGTCGGCGGGTAGTAGAAACCGTCGTCGAGCCCCTCGGGGCGTGCCCCGCCGCAGCGCAGTACCGCACCCTCGGCCAGGCCCTGGGCGACATACGCCTCGACCTTCGCACGATGTGCCTCGGAGATCAGCGGGCCGGTCTGGGCCTCTTCGTCGAACGGGCCGCCGAGCCGGATCAGCTGGGCCCGCCGGACGACCTCGTCGACGAACCGGTCGTGCAGCGAGTCCTCCACCAGCAGCCGGGCCCCGGCTGAGCAGACCTGCCCGGAGTGCAGGAACACGGCGGTGAGCGCCATGTCGACGGCCATGTCGAAGTCGGCGTCGGCGAACACGATGTTGGGGTTCTTGCCGCCGAGTTCGAGCGCGACCTTCTTCACCGTTCCGGCCGCGGCGGCCATGAGGCGGCGGCCGGTCTGGAGTCCGCCCGTGAAGGAGAGCAGGTCGACGTCCGGATGGTCACCGAGCGGCGCGCCCGCCTCCGGGCCGGCGCCGAGGACGAGGTTGGCCACGCCCGCCGGCAGTCCGGCCTCCTCCAGGAGCCGCATCAGGTGGATCGCGGTGTGAGGGGTGAGCTCGCTCGGCTTGAGGACGAAGGTGTTCCCGGCCGCCAGTGCCGGGGCGACCTTCCAGGCGGTCTGGAGGAGCGGATAGTTCCACGGGGTGATCAGCGCGCAGACACCGACCGGTTCGTAGACGACCCGGCTGTCCACGCTCGGCGAGCCGGTGTCGATGACGCGTCCGGTCTCGTTCGCCGCGAGCCGGCCGAAGTAGCGGAAGCAGTTGACGATGTCGTCGATGTCGTAGGCGCTCTCCACCAGGCGTTTCCCGGTGTCGAGGGACTCCGCGCGGGCCAGCTCGTCCTTGTCTCGCACCATGAGGTCGGCGACACGCAGGAGCAGGTCACCACGCTCGGCGGCCGGCGTACCGGGCCAGGGGCCCTCGTCGAAGGCACGGCGGGCGGCGGTGATGGCCTCCACCGTGTCCTTGCCGTCCGCCTCGTCGACGACACCGACCAGGGAGCCGTCGGCGGGGCAGCGGATCTCGCGGGTGCGCTCGTCGAGCGCGGATCTCCAGGTACCGCCGATGAAGAGTTCGGGCATGTTCTCGTTCCTCCTGGTCAGCGCCACACCGAAGGCGCCCTTCCGGTTGCGCGCCTTTCCGGCCGAAGACGGTTCATGCCGAATGTGATCTTCGGCACACCCGATCGGGCGCTCGGCGACGCGTCACGGCCGGGGGGCTCCGTCCGGGACCCCTTCGTCGGCACCCAGCACACCACCGTTCCGGCGCGTCCGCGATGCAGTTGGAGGTCGTACATGCCCGCAGGAACCGAATAAACATTCGATCGCTTACTGGAAGTGTCCCGCGGGTTCCGCCACATCGGTGACCGGAGAGAACCCGTGGGGGAGGCCGACATGGCCGAAGGCGGCGCTCATCGGGGCCGCCGGGTCAGTGACGGGTCGGTGCGACGGTGGAGGGGGCGCGGCAGCCCTCGGCCCGCCCGGGCTCGTTCATATGGCTCAGGGCGCGGCCCTGTGCGGGTCCTGCCCGCCCAGGGCCCTCAGGGGTGCGACAACTGAGAGGACCCGCCGCCCTGCCTGCGTATGCGCTCCTGGGTCCGGGCGATGGTCCGGGCGAGTCGTCGGGCCTTGCGGCGTTCGCGCCGCAGCGCCCGTGCCGTGCTGCTGGGGGTCGACACCACGCCGTTGCGCTGCCTCCAGACCTGGCGCGTCACCCACACGTCGAGCGCGGCCCAGGTGGCCAACACCGTGCTGGCCACGCTGCTGATCACCATCGGGAAAGCCAGCCAGGAACCGGCCAGCGTGGACAGGAAGGCCACCATCGCCTGGATCAGCGTGACGGAGATGACGAGCACCGCCCGCACCGCCGCCGTACGCACCGGGTCCGGCAGTCGGCGCCGACGTGCGGGCTCCTCGATCCACAGCTGTCGGTAGGAGGGCTGCGCCTCCGCCCTCGCCGGTGTGGGGAGTTGCTCGGCCGCGGTGGAGGCGTGGACGCGGCCGGAGGATGGTTCGGTGCCGCCGCTGCCCCTGCCGTCGCCCATGTCCGGGCCCGTGCCGTTGTTCCTGGCGCCCCCGTGCACCACCAAGGGTGCCGCAACCGCAACGCCGTTCCCGAGCGTTTCGCGTCGTTCCGCCGTGCCCATCACGTGTCACTCCCCACCGCCCAGCAGACCGCCCGTCCCGGTGTCGGTGACACCGGCTCCCCAGTGGTTGCCCGGCTTACGCTGTTTTACGCGGCCTGTGCGCGGGATGCGGACCCTGCTGACGGTTCCGCCACCCATCTCCTGTGTACAAAGACGATCGACGTGTCTCGAAGATTCCCGTCAAACGTAAAAATCCAGCCAAACGGCCAAGTTGGCCGACGACTGGCCTCGTGCGGTCATGCCGGATTCGAGGAGGCAATCTCCCGTAATGATCGGACAACTCGCCATGTCTCGCCCGGAGCGCGGCAGTTCAGACCTCAGACAGGTCTTCGAGTTCTCTGTGGGTCAGTAGTAGGCTCACGCCGATTATTGACGCACATGTGTACCCCCGCGTCGACGGGGGCGAGCTGGGGGAGGCCATGCGCTTTCGCGGGAAGTCCATCCGCCGGAAGATCGTGGCGCTGCTTCTCGTGCCGCTGGTGTCCCTCACCGCGATCTGGGGCTTCGCCACCGTACTCACGGGGCGTGAGGCGGCCGAGTTGTTCAATGTGTCGTCGATCGTGGAGAAGGTCAGCTACCCCACCGAGGACGCGGTACGCGTGCTTCAGCAGGAGCGGCGCCAGACCCTCGTCTATCTTGCCGACCCCCGTGCCTCCGATGCGCTGGCGGCCCTTCGTCGCAGCCGCACCGCCACCGACGACGTCATCGGCAAGATCCGTGACAACGCCGACAAGTCCAGCGTGCGCAACTCGATCAGCGGCAGCGACAGCGAGCGCCTCACCGCCGTCCTGGAGGCGTTCGACGGCATCGGCCCGTTGCGCCGCAGCGTCGAGGAAGGCACCGTCACCCGGACCCAGGCACTGAACCTCTACAACAACCTGGTCGACCCCTGTTACGTCCTGCTCGCCAACCTGCACATCATCGACAACCTGGAGATGGACAAGCAGGCCCGCGCCCTCGTCAACGCCGCCCGTGCCCGCGAACTCCTCTCCCGCGAGGACGCCCTGCTCGGCTCGGCACTGGTCGTCGGCAAGCTCACCCGCGACGAATCCCGCGACATCTCCGACCTCGTGGCGCAGCGCACCGTCATGTACGACGTCAGCCTGCCGCTGCTCCCGCTGACGGACCGCGCACGCTACGAGCGGTTCTGGAAGAACGCCTCCACCGCGCCGCTCCGGGTGGCCGAACAGGCCGCCATCGGCGCCGAGTCCGGCAAGCCGCGGGGCGTCACGGCGAAGAGCTGGGACACCACGGCCGGCGATGTCCTCGACGAACTCCGCAAGCTCAACGACGAGTCGGGCGACCGCTATCAGGACCGGATCCGTCCGGTCGTGATGGGCGTCATCGTCAAGGCCGTCGTCGCGGGCGTCCTCGGACTGGTCGCCCTGCTGTTCTCGCTCTTCCTGTCCGTACGCATCGGCCGCGCCCTCATCCGCGACCTGCGCCAACTCCGCCTGGAGGCCCACGAGGCGTCCGGCGTCCGGCTGCCCAGCGTGATGCGCCGTCTGTCGGCGGGCGAACAGGTCGACGTGGAGACCGAGGTCCCGCGCCTGGAGTACGACAAGAACGAGATCGGCGAGGTCGGCCAGGCCCTCAACACCCTGCAGCGCGCCGCCGTCGAGGCCGCCGTCAAACAGGCCGAACTCCGCTCCGGAGTCTCGGAGGTCTTCGTCAACCTCGCCCGGCGCAGCCAGGTCCTGCTGCACAAGCAGCTCACCCTGCTCGACACCATGGAACGCCGGACCGAGGACACCGACGAACTCGCCGACCTGTTCCGCCTCGACCACCTGACGACCCGTATGCGCCGGCACGCCGAAGGCCTGGTGATCCTCTCCGGGGCCGCGCCCTCCCGGCAGTGGCGCAAACCCGTCCAGCTGATGGACGTCGTACGGGCCGCCGTGGCCGAGGTCGAGGACTACGAGCGCATCGAGGTCCGCAGGCTGCCCCGGATGGCCGTCACCGGTCCGGCCGTCGCCGACCTGACCCACCTCGTGGCCGAACTCCTGGAGAACGCAACGGTGTTCTCGCCCCCGCACACGGCCATCCAGGTCCTGGGTGAGCGTGTCGCCAACGGCTTCACCCTGGAGATTCACGACCGGGGCCTGGGTATGGCGGCGGAAGCACTGCTCGACGCCAACCTGCGACTCGCCGAGACACCCGAGTTCGAACTGTCCGACACGGACCGGCTCGGCCTGTTCGTCGTCAGCCGGCTCGCCCAGCGGCAGAACGTCCGGGTCTCCCTCCAGCCTTCCCCGTACGGCGGCACCACGGCCGTCGTCTTCGTCCCCGACGCACTCCTCACGGACGACATCCCGGACACCAACGGCATCGGCTTCCGCCTCGACCGCGCCCGGCCCTCCAAGGAGACCGAGTTCGAGGAGAGCCGCAGGGCCGCGCTCTCCTCGGCACCCGTGCGCCTCCCCGGCCTGCCCGCCTCACTCATCGACGGGCCGGTCGAACTGGAGGCGCCGGTCGAGCTGGACGCCCTCAACGACCTGCCCGGTTCCTTCGGTGACGCGGACAGCGAACCCGGCGTACTTTCCCGGCCGCACCGCTCGATCCCCGGAGCGACGGGCGAAACGAGCGACGTCCCAGGCGAGCAGCAACAGCAGACTTCCGGAAGCTGGCGCGCACCCGCCCCCGACGGGGTGGCCGGCCGTTCGGGAGATCCCATGACGCTGCCGCGCCGCCGTACCCCGAAGCTGGTCAGCTCCCACGGCCGTCCGGTCACCGAACAGCCGCCCCGGCGCAGCCCGTCGTCGTCGGACGAACAGTCGGCGGAGGGTGTGGGTTCGACGGACCCGGACACGCTGGCCCCGCTTCCGGCCCGCCGCCGGGGCGACACAGCGACCCACCGCGAAACGGAACCGGGCGACGCCTTTGGCGACCGCACGGAGTCCCCGGTGCGGCGTTGGGAGGGCAGAGGGGAAACCGTCGGCCGTGGTCTCGACGACCGTACGGATTCAACGGCTTCCAGGGGCTTCACCGACCGTACGGAAATGTCCGCCTCGCGTTTCGGAGACCGATCCGTGAGCAGCCGTCCCGACGGGCCCGCCCGTGGTGTCGGCGGGCGAGCGGAGACGGGACGCAACGGCCTCGGTGACCCGGCGCCACAAGTCCCGGCACTTCCGCAGCGTGACCGGCGTGGTGGCTCCGGCGGGACCGCCTCCCGCCCCGGTGCGGCGGCCGACCCCGCCGCCTCCGGTGCGGCAGGGCTGCCCCGCCGGGTACGCCAGGCCAACCTGGCTCCGCAGCTGAGGGACGGCCCGGAGCGGCGCGCCGAACGGACGAAGCCACGTCCCCAGGACGGGGCCGACCTGTTCGACCGCGACGCCGACGAGGTCCGCAGCCGCATGGCCTCGCTGCAGCGCGGCTGGCAGCGTGGCCGTGACGAGAACGCCGAGGGCGACAGCGCCCAGGACGGCACAGCGCAAGGAACGAGTAAGGGGGACGGTCGATGACCGCACCGAAGCCGACCGGCCAGACCTCGAGCGACAAGGCGTCGGGGGAGCTCAACTGGCTCCTCGACGACCTCGTCGACCGGGTCGCCAGCATCCGCAGAGCGCTCGTGCTCTCCGGCGACGGACTGCCCACCGGGGTCTCCAGGGACCTCAGCCGGGAGGACAGCGAGCACCTGGCCGCGGTCGCCTCCGGATTCCACAGCCTCGCCAAGGGTGTGGGACGTCACTTCGACGTCGGCAGTGTCCGCCAGACGGTCGTGGAGCTCGACGACGCCTTTCTGTTCGTGACGGCAGCCGGGGACGGCAGCTGCCTGGCCGTGCTCTCTGACGCGGACTCGGACGTGGGTCAGGTCGCCTACGAGATGACTCTCCTGGTGAAGCGTGTCGGTGTGCATCTGGCGTCTGCTCCGCGCACCGATCTGCCCGCAGGCGGGTAGTGGGATGACATGAGCGGAGACGGCCAACCCAGAAGCCACTGGTTCGACGACGAGGCGGGACCGGTCGTCCGTCCGTACGCCATGACGCGAGGCCGCACCAGCCATTCGGCCCAGCACCGCCTGGACCTGATCGCGGTGGTGATCACGGAGGCGCACGCGGACGACCCGGAAGCCGATCGCACGCTGTCCCCGGAACACGTGGACATCGTCGAACTCTGTCGTGACACCCCGCAGTCGGTCGCCGAACTCGCTGCCGAACTCAATCTCCCCATCGGTGTGGTGCGGGTCCTCATCGGGGACCTCGTGGACGAGGAAATGGTCCATGTGACGCGTCCCGTACCCCCCGCCGAGCTGGTGGACGAGAATATTCTGCGCGACGTCATCAACGGCCTCCGGGCGCTCTGAGCAGCGCGGAAGCGGGGTAGAGACGTGACAGGCCGACAGTTTTGGGACGATCGCGGCGGAAACCTCACCGACACCGGGGAGCCCGTCGAGGCCGTCCGGACGGGTACGACCGTCGCCACCGACGCGCCGCGCATCGCCGCCGACGGCGCCGTCCCGCGCGGCAGCATCGGTACGGGAGAATGGCGCGGTGGAGACGGGCCGGTTCGCCGTCCCGGCGACGTACGTCATCGAAACCCCGGGCGGCGGGGGCCAAGGCCCACCGCCGACCGACCCCGAACAAGCAGGAGAAGAGACCGATGATCTTCGGGCGTTCTGAGCGCGGCAAGCCCCCGGTCGAGCCCGTCACGCTCAAGATCCTCGTGGCCGGCGGATTCGGTGCGGGCAAGACGACCCTCGTCGGCGCGGTCAGTGAGATCAAGCCGTTGCGCACCGAGGAGTTGCTCACCGAGGCGGGCCGCCCGGTCGACGACATCAGAGGGGTGGAGGGCAAGAACACCACCACCGTGGCCATGGACTTCGGCCGCATCACCCTTCGCGAGGACCTCGTGCTGTACCTCTTCGGGACGCCCGGACAGGACCGCTTCTGGTTCCTGTGGGACGAGCTCGCCACCGGTGCGCTCGGCGCGGTCGTCCTCGCCGACACCCGCCGCCTGGAGGACAGCTTCGCCGCGGTCGACTACTTCGAGCGGCGCTCCATACCCTTCCTGGTCGGCGTCAACTGCTTCGACGGAGCGTCCCGTTACCCGTCGGATTCCGTCCGGGCGGCGCTCGACCTCGACCCCAACGTGCCGCTCGTGCTGTGCGACGCGCGCAACCGGGAGTCGGTCAAGGAGGTCCTCATCGGAGTCGTCCAGCACGCGATGGCGTACGCGGCCGACCGCCGGGCGACCGTCACCACCTGACAGCTCTTCACCGCCCCGCACGTGCACGGCCCGTACCCCCGCCGACCGGGGTACGGGCCGCGGTCCGAAGGCACGCGCGCGCGTGGACGTGTCCTGCGAGGGGTGACCCTAGCCCCGGCCGTCCTCCTCCCAGCCGAAGCTCTTCTCCACGGCCTTGCGCCAGTTGTGGTACTCGCGGTCGCGGACCGACGCCTCCATGGCGGGCGTCCACTCGACGTCCTTCTGCCAGTGCGACTTCAGCTCGTCGAGGTCGTTCCACACCCCGGTCGCCAGCCCGGCCGCGTAGGCCGCTCCCAGGCAGGTCGTCTCGGAGACCTTCGGACGGATGACCGGCACCCCGAGGACGTCCGCCTGGTGCTGCATCAACAGGTTGTTCTTCGTCATCCCGCCGTCCACCTTCAGGGTCGTGATGCTCACCCCGGAGTCCTGGAACATGGCGTCCACGACCTCCCGCGTCTGCCAGCTCGTCGCCTCCAGCACCGCGCGCGCCAGATGCCCCTTGGTGACGTACCGCGTGAGACCGGTGACCACCCCGCGCGCGTCGGAGCGCCAGTAGGGCGCGAACAGGCCGGAGAACGCGGGCACGATGTACGCGCCGCCGTTGTCGTCGACGCTCGCCGCGAGCGTCTCGATCTCGTCGGCGGTACGGATGATGCCGAGCTGGTCGCGGAACCACTGCACCAGTGCACCGGTGATCGCGATGGACCCTTCGAGGCAGTAGACGGGAGCCTCGCCGCCGATCTTGTAACCCATCGTGGTCAGCAGACCGTTCTTGGAGGGAACGGGCCGGTTGCCGGTGTTGAGCAGCAGGAAACTGCCGGTGCCGTACGTGTTCTTGGCCGTCCCCACGTCGTAGCAGGCCTGGCCGAACACCGCGGCCTGCTGGTCGCCCAGCGCGGAGGCCACGGGGACACCCGCGAGCTGGCCCACCCCGGTGCCGTACACCTCGGCCGAGGACCTGATCTCGGGGAGGATCTTCTCGGGGACGTTCATCGCGGCCAGGATGGACGCGTCCCATTGGAGGGTCTCCAGGTCCATCAGCATGGTGCGGCCGGCGTTGGTCACGTCGGTGACGTGCCGTCCGCCGTCCGTGCCGCCCGTCAGGTTCCAGATCAGCCAGGAGTCGATGGTGCCGAAGGCGATCTCGCCGCGCTCGGCGCGGGCACGCAGGCCCGGCACGTTGTCCAGCAGCCAGGCCGCCTTCGGGCCGGAGAAATAGCTGGCCAGGGGCAGCCCGGTCTGCTCGCGGAAACGATCCTGCCCGTCGGTGCCGCCGAGTTCGTGGCAGAGCGCGGCCGTACGCGTGTCCTGCCAGACGATCGCGTTGTGCACCGGCTTGCCCGTGGCGCGGTCCCACAGGACCGTCGTCTCGCGCTGGTTGGTGATACCGAGTGCGCTGAGCTGGTCGGCGCGCAGCCCGGCTTTGGCGAGTGCGCCTGCGACCACTGCCTGGACCTTCGACCAGATCTCGGTGGCGTCGTGTTCCACCCACCCGGGCTTGGGGAAGATCTGGCGGTGCTCGCGCTGGTCGACGGCGACGATCGCGCCGTCGTGGTTGAAGACGATGCAGCGACTGGATGTGGTGCCCTGGTCGATCGCGGCGACGAACTTGTCCGTCATGACGTCCCCTTCGTGGGAAGCTCCGGAAGTCTGCGGCCCCGGCACGCGCGTGCGCGTCAGAAGGCCGCGTTGAAGACGATCCCCGCCAGCGCGCCGCCGATCAGCGGCCCCACCACCGGGATCCACGCGTAACTCCAGTCCGAGGTCCCCTTGTTGGGGATCGGGAGCAGGGCGTGGGCGATGCGCGGGCCCAGGTCACGGGCCGGGTTGATGGCGTACCCCGTGGGACCGCCGAGCGACAGACCTATGCCGACCACCAGGAAGGAGACGATCAGGATCGCTGTGCCGGACTCGCCGAGCCCTTTGGTCAGACCGAATGCGAGGATCGGCAGAACCAGCGCCATGGTCGCGATGATCTCGGTGACGAGGTTCGCCACGGGATGGCGGATCGTGGGCGTAGTGGAGAAGATCCCGAGCGTGGGCTGGGCGATCTCCTCCTCCGTGTTGGCCTGGAACTGGGCGTAGTAGACCAGCCAGCACAGGATCGCGCCGAGGAAGGCGCCGACCATCTGTCCGGCGATGTAGAAGGGCACCTTGTCCCACTCCCCGGTGTCGACGGCGATCCCGATCGTCACCGCGGGGTTGAGATGCCCTCCGGACAGGGGCGCGGCGGTGTACGCCCCGGCGAGTACACCGAAGCCCCAGCCGAACGTGATGACGACCCAGCCGGCGTCCTTCGCCTTGGAGTAGTTCAGTACGACAGCGGCTACCACGCCGGCGCCGAAGAGGATCAGAATCGCTGTACCTATGATCTCGCCGACAAAGATGTCCCCATTGCTCATGGCGGCTCCTGGGCCCTCGCCCGGGGCGATCCGGCCCCGGTCGACCTTGCAGAGTGCGTTCCCATGGCTACTTCAGCCGAGGGCGGGGAGCTCCCGCGCCCATCCGGCGTCCGTGACGAGCATGCTGCCGCAGCCGAATCGCACGCAGGGAAGGGCCCGTGGCTCAGAGGGGGCCCGCACGGCGCATTGTCTGAATACGCCGAGAATGTGCGGCGATGCCGACTGACACCGGAAGTGTTCTCCGACGTCCTGTGGGCGTCAAGGTCGCCGACGACAATGGTTGAGGCGCTCGGTTCTCGGGGGACGCGGCGACGGTCACCGTGCGGCGGCTTCTCCGCCGATGCCGGTCGTCCCGCCGCCCTCACCCCGCCTGGGCGGGAGCCGTTCCCGGACCCTGCCGGATCCCGTGCCCGGGATACCTGCCCGTGCGAGCACCCAATCCGCTCCGTCGAGGGACTCGCCCCGGCTCGTCACCGGCCGCGAACCCGGCACCGTCGTTGACCCGTTCGAAGTGGCCGACGTCCAGTCGGCTCGGCGCGAACGCCCGCTCGTGCGCGATCCGTTGGTCCACCACCCGGTGATCGCGTCCGAACCGGGCAGCCGCGTCAGCGGATCGAGCCACGCCGCCTCCTCGCCCCGGCTCTCGGCGAGCGCTTGTACGAGAGCCGCCGGCTGTACGACGCCCACATACCGCCCATGCCGGTCGACGACCGTGCGCGGCGGGTCGCCGTCGGCGAACACGTTGACGTGGACCGGCAGCAGCCTCCCGGTTGCCGACCGGCGGGCAGGCGCAACGGGGAGTGTCCGTCCGGCGTGGCGATTCCCGGCCGTGCGTGTACCGCGCACGGCCGGGAACACCTATGTGTGCATCACCGCACCGCGATCACGGAGGAACCGTGCCCGAACAGACCCTGGTTGGCCGTGATGCCCACACGCGCCCTCGCGACCTGCCGGTCACCGGAGTCGCCCCGCAACTGCCATGTCAGCTCGCACACCTGGGCTATGGCCTGCGCGGGGACGGCCTCTCCGAAGGAGGCGAGGCCGCCGCTGGTGTTGACGGGTATGCGCCCGCCCAGGGCCGTCGCGCCCTCCCGGAGCAGCTTCGCCGCCTCGCCCTCGTCGCACAGACCCAGATCCTCGTACCACTGCAACTCCAGGGCCGTGGACAGGTCGTAGACCTCGGCCAGGGAGAGGTCCTCGGGGCCGATGCCCGCCTCCTCGTAGGCCGCGCGTGCGATCGACGCCCGGAAGGTCCCACCCGTCGGCTCCACCGTCGCCGCCGAGTCCGTGGCGATGTCCGGCAGGTCCAGGACGGTGGTCGGGTACCGCGGTGTCACCGTGGACACCGCCCGGATCCGCACCGGCTCCGCCACCCCGTGCCGGCGCGCGAACTCCATGCCGGTCAGCACCAGCGCGGCCCCGCCGTCCGAGGTGGCGCAGATGTCGAGCAGCCGAAGCGGATCGGCGACCACCGCGGACGCGGCGACCTCGTCGGCGGTCACCCGCTTGCGGTAGCGCGCGTTCGGGTTGAGGGCACCCAGGGCCGCGTTCTTCACCTTGACCTGCGCGAAGTCCTCCAGGGTGTCGCCGTGCAGGGTCATCCGACGCCGCGCGTACAACCCGAAGTACGTCGGGTTCGTCGCCCCCAGGACCCGGAACCGCAGCCAGTCCGGATCGTCGGACCGGTCCCCGCCGGCCGGCCGGAAGAATCCCTTCGGCGCCGAGTCCGCGCCCACGACGAGCACCACCTCCGCGAGCCCGGCGAGGATCTGCGCGCGTGCCACGGCGACCGCCTGCGCCCCGGACGCGCACGCCGCGTACACGCTGGTCACCCGGGCGCCCTGCCAGCCCAGCGCCTTGGCGAACGTCGCCCCCGCCACATACCCGGGATAGCCGCCGCGCACGGTGTCCGCCCCGACGACCGAGTCGACGTTCCGCCAGTCGACCCCCGCGTCGGCGAGCGCCGCGCGCGCGGCGGCCGTGCCGTACTCGGTGAAGCCGCGCCCCCACTTGCCCCAGGGGTGCATGCCCACGCCGAGCACTGCCACCTCTCCGGTCATCTCACCGCCCCCGTCGGCCGCCAGTGCCAGGTCGTCCAGGTCGTCTCCGCGTCCTCGTGGAGCACACCCGGGACGACCTCCACCTCCATGCCCACCGTCAGATCGGCGACGGTGACCCCGGGAACTGCCTGTCCCAGTACCACCATCCGCTCGGACTCCAGCTCCACAGCGATCAACGCGTACGGCTCCCACGGAAGTTCCGGATCGGTCACATACGGTGACGGAGGCCGGTATCGACCGTCGGTGTACGACCAGACGCGCCCACGTCTGGACAGCGGAACCTCGTCCAACTGGCCGCCCCGGCAGCCCGGATTGCGGCAGTGGACATCCTCGCGAGGGAAGAAGACCGAGGCGCAGGCCGAGCAACGGGTGCCGAGGAGCCGGAAGCCGTCCCCGTCCTCCGTGAACCACCCGGCGACCACAGGTGTACGGACGCGTGCCACATCCCCTCCAGAGACCTGGATCTGACGGAACGTCAGAAGTGTGGCACGATCACCCCGGATTGGGCAGCCGTCGCACAGAACCGCGCACGCCCTGTGCGCGTCGTCGTATCGGTAGGGACGGCCGGGGTCCACGGGGGTGGTTCCGGCCGTCCCTACCGCACGGCAAGGTCCCGAGGCGCCCCCGGACGGTCTCCGTCCGCATGATCGGATACAGTCCGCCGCGTGTCCGTAAAACAACTATCAACCGACAACTCCGCGCCGGGCTCCCACTGTTCGAGCTGCGGAGCGCCCTACGGAGAGGGCGTTTCCGGCTGGCCCCGCACCTGCCCCGCCTGCGGCACCGTGGCCTACCGCAACCCGCTGCCCGTCGCAGTGGCACTCCAGCCCGTGTACGACACCAAGGGGGCCGCCCTGGTCGTCATCACCCGAACCATCGCCCCCGCGCGCGGAGGCACCGCCCTGCCCGGCGGGTTCGTCGACCATGGCGAGGACTGGCGGCAGACCGCTGTCCGTGAACTCAGGGAGGAGACAGGCATCGAGGCGGCGAGCCGCGACGTCCGGCTCGTCGACGCGATGAGCTCGCCCGACGGGCACCTGCTGCTCTTCGGAACCCTGCCGGAACGCCCCGCCGACCAGCTGCCGCGGTCCGAACCCACGGACGAGACCGACGGCTGGCACCTTCTGCGCAGGCCGGAGGAGCTCGCCTTCCCGCTGCACACAGTGGCCGTACGCGCCTGGTTCGAGGGCCGATACTGAGCCCGCTCAGCGCCCGTCGAGTCCTCGTACGCGCACGGGATGGGGCGACTCGCTCACGCCGTCCTCCCCCTCCCGCTCCACGACCACTCGACGCCCCTCCCAGCGCGTGACGTACCGCTCGACCTCCGGCTCCGCCCACCCGTCACCCGCGTCCTGCACCACAAGCCCGCCCCCGGTATGTCCGCGGGCGGGCGCCCAGACCTCCAGCTCCAGGCCGCCGTCGTCGCCCCGCACAGGCACGACGGCGCCCGCGCGCGCGAGAACCGGAATCCGCGACAAGGGGGCGTCGACCAGCACCTGACAGGGCCCCTCGTACGCCTGCTCCGTCACCGTGTCGTACCAGCGCCCGCGCGGCAGCCGCACCGCCCGCCGGTCCGCACCAGGGTGGAGCACCGGCGCCACCAGAAGACAGTCACCCAGCAGGAAGGCGTCCTCGCAGTCGCGCAGAGCGCGCTCCTCGGGCGCCTCCCACCACAACGGCCGCACATAGGGCGCTCCCGTGAGGCGCGCCAGATGCGCCAGCGTCATGAAATACGGCTGCAGACGCCGGCGTTCGACGAGTGCCACGCGCGCGTGTGCCAGGACGTCCGCACCGAACTCCCAGGGCTCCCTGCGCCCAGCCCGCAGACTCGCGTGCGTGCGGAACAAGGGCAGACAGGCGCCCAGTTGGAACCATCGCAGATACAGCTCCGGCGACGGGCTCCCGTCGAAGCCGCCCACATCAGTGCCCGAGTAGGGCACTCCGCACAGCCCGAGGCCCATGACCAGCGACAGCGACGCCCGCAGCCCCGGCCAGCCTGTCGCCACCTCCCCGGACCACGCCCCTCCGTAGCGCTGCATACCGGCCCAGCCGGACCGGGAGAACATGAACGGCCGCTCCTCCGGCGCAAGTTCACGCAGCCCCTCGTAGGCGGCCTGGGCCATGCACAGGGCGTACACGTTGTGCGCCTCGCGATGGTCGCCGCCGTGCCCCTCCAGTCCGTGGCGGGCGGAACGCGGCAGGGTCGACTCTCCGAAAGCGGTGAAGGACGTGGGCTCGTCCATGTCGTGCCAGAAACCGGCGAATCCCTGCCCGAGCCGCTCCTCGTACAGCCGGCCCCACCAGGCACGCACGCGCGCGTGCGTGAAGTCGGGGTAGACCGAGTCCCCGGGCCACGCGACTCCCCGTACGAGCCGCCCCGACGCGTCCCGTACGAACGCGTCCTCGGCGCTCCCGCTGTCGTACACGGTGTCGCCCGGCTCGGCCCTGACCGCGGGGCCGACGACCGACACCAGACGTATGCCGTCGCGCCGCAGATCCTCGGCGAGGGTCGGCAGTTTCGGGAACCGCTCCGCGTCGACGGTGAACACCTGGTGCCCGTCGAAGTGGTCGATGCCGAGATGGACCGCGTCGAGCGGCAGGTCGTGCTCCTGATGGCCCGCGACGATCCGCCGCGCCTCCTGCTCGCCGCCGAGGCCCCGGCGCGCGTGGTGGTGGCCCAGCGCCCACGAGGGCGGCAGCGCGGGCGCACCCGTGAGCGTGGCCCAGGTGTGCAGCACGCGCGCGGGGGTGCCCACCATCATCCAGCAGCGCAGCGGCCCGCCGTCCATCCGCAGCTCGGACGTGCCGGCCCGGTCATGCCCCGAACCCGCGCCCTCCGCACCCTCCCGCAGTGTCACCGTGCCGTCCCAGGAGGTGTCCTGGAACACCAGATGGGTCGCCGCGTCGGCCACCACCAACTGCACCGGCATGGTGATGGGCGACGGATCGTCGCCGGGACCGAAGGCGCGACCGGGATCCGTGTTCCACAGGCGGTACGTTCCGTCGCGCAACCGCGGTCCCGAGGCGCGCCCGCCGAGCCCGAAGAACCGCGCGTCCGCGGCCACCTCGGAGCGCTGAGTCCAGCGGCTCGTGCCACCGCCCACGGGTTCCCACCAGCGAGGCGGCAGCTCCCGTCGCAGGCTCACCCCTCCGGGGGTGAGCACTTCCACCGCACCGTGCCGCGAGACCACGACCGTCACCCGCTCGGCCACGACCCGCCAGCCGCCGTCCGTGTCCGGCTCCAGCGACGCCCGGGGATCCGGCTCCGGACAGCGGCCGGCGAGTGCGTACGACGGCTCGGGACCGGCCCCGTCCCAGCCCCAGAAGAGCGCCCCGTTGACGGCGACGACGATCCGCAGCTCTGACCTCGCGAACCGGACGACACCACCACCGGGCCCCGGCTCGACGTCTCGCACGGGCCCGGGCACCCGCGCCAGCTCGGCACCCCGCGGCGGCAGCCCGGCGGCGTCGGCACGCCTCCGGCGCCAGGCGGCCCGCACGGTACGCAACCCCTGGGCCGCCCCCGCCGAACCGACCGCCTTCACCGAACGCACCAGGTCACGACCTTCCATGCTGCTCAGCCTGCCACTGACTTCGCCCGATAGGCGCACAGTTCAGCAGCCGTTCACCCTGGTAGGGACCACATCTTCATCTCCACGACACGACCCCCGCGCGGCGCGCCCTGGTGTCGGAGTCGATCAAATGGCATGGTCCGTGTCAGCCGTGTCACGCGCACAGTCCGGGAGCCGCCCCATGTCCACCACGAACCCCACGCCTCTCTGGCAGCCCGACCGAGAACGCGTCGCCCGGGCCCGGATCACCAAGTTCCAGGCATGGGCGGCCGAGCACCACGGAGCCCCCGCCGACGGCGGCTACGCAGCACTGCACGCCTGGTCCGTGGACCAGCTCGACACGTTCTGGCAGGCCGTCACCGAGTGGTTCGACGTGCGATTCTCGACGCCCTACGAGCGCGTACTCGGCGACCGCTCCATGCCCGGCGCGCAATGGTTCCCCGGGGCGAAACTCAACTACGCCGAGCACGCCCTGCGCGCCGCGGACACCCGCGCGGACGAACCGGCCCTCCTGCACGTCGACGAGACCCACGAACCCCGCCCGGTGACCTGGTCCGAGCTGCGCCGCCAGGTCGGCTCCCTCGCCGCCGAGCTGCGTACGCTCGGAGTGCGCCCCGGAGACCGCGTGAGCGGCTATCTCCCGAACGTTCCCCAAGCCGTGGTCGCTCTGCTCGCCACGGCCGCCGTGGGCGGCGTATGGACGTCCTGCGCCCCCGACTTCGGCGCCCGCAGCGTCCTCGACCGCTTCCAGCAGGTCGAACCGGTAGTGCTGTTCACCGTCGACGGCTACCGCTACGGCGGCAAGGAGCACGACCGCCGTGACACGGTCGCCGAACTCTGCCGGGAACTGCCCACCCTGCGCGCGGTCGTCCATATCCCGCTGCTGGGCACCGAGCCGCCCGAAGGCGCCCTGGAATGGTCCGCCCTCACGTCCGCCGATGTGACACCGGCCTACGAGCAGGTCGCCTTCGACCACCCCCTGTGGGTGCTCTACTCCTCGGGCACGACCGGCCTCCCCAAGGCGATCGTCCAGTCCCAGGGCGGCATCCTCGTCGAGCACCTCAAACAACTCGGCCTGCACTGCGACCTGGGGCCGGAGGACCGCTTCTTCTGGTACACGTCGACCGGCTGGATGATGTGGAACTTCCTCGTCTCCGGCCTCCTGACGGGCACGACGATCGTCCTCTACGACGGCAGCCCCGGCTACCCGGACACGGGTGCCCAGTGGCGGATCGCCGAACGTACGGGGGCGACCCTTTTCGGCACCTCGGCGGCCTACGTCATGGCCTGCCACAAGGCCGGAGTGCACCCGGCCCGGGATTTCGACCTGTCCAAGGTGCAGTGCGTCGCCACGACCGGCTCGCCGCTGCCCCCCGACGGATTCCGCTGGCTGCACGACGAGTTCGCGGCGAGCGGGGCCGCCCTGTGGATCGCCTCGGTCAGCGGCGGCACGGACGTGTGCTCCTGCTTCGCAGGAGCCGTACCGACGCTCCCGGTGCACATCGGTGAACTCCAGGCACCCGGACTGGGCACCGACCTCCAGTCCTGGGACCCGAGCGGAAGACCCCTCGTGGACGAGGTCGGCGAACTCGTGGTCACCAACCCGATGCCGTCCATGCCCATCCACTTCTGGAACGACCCCGACGGCAGCCGATACCACGACAGCTACTTCGACACCTATCCCGGAGTGTGGCGCCACGGCGACTGGATCACCGTCACCTCGCGCGGCTCCGTGATCATCCACGGCCGCTCCGACTCCACGCTCAACCGCCAGGGCGTACGCATGGGGTCGGCCGACATCTACGAAGCCGTCGAACGACTCCCCGAGATCAAGGAATCCCTCGTCATCGGCGTCGAACAGCCCGACGGCGGCTACTGGATGCCCCTCTTCGTCCACCTTGCGCCCGGTGCCGTCCTCGACGAGGCCCTGCTGCACCGCATCAAACAGACGATCCGCGAGCAGCTCTCCCCGCGCCACGTCCCCGACGAGGTCATCGAGGTCCCCGGAGTTCCGCACACCCTCACAGGCAAACGCATCGAGGTCCCGGTGAAGCGCCTTCTCCAGGGCAGTCCCCTGGAGAAGGCCGTCAACCCCGGCTCCATCGACAACCTGGACCTGCTGCACTTCTACGAAGAGCTGGCCCGCAAGCGCGCCTGACAGGCGCCCCCGGAACAGCGGTCAACCGCCGTAGGTGGCCTCGGACTCGCCCAGAACAGAGGCGAAGTCCGAGGCCAGCCGCGCCGCGTCGGCCGACTGGAGGTCAGCCACCGCGATCCGTACCGCCGGCCCGGACACGAGCCGGAACCGCGCCCCGGCCGCGACCCACCAGCCGTACGACCGCAGCCCGTTCACCACGGCGGATTCGTCCGGCACGGGCACCCACACGTTCATCCCGCTCGCTCCCTGGGCCGGGATCCCGTGCCGTTCGAGCTCCTGCAGCAGAGTGGTCCGCCGCTGTGAGTACGTTTCCCGCGCACGTGCGACCAACGCGCGCGTGGCGTCGTCCGTCATCAGCCCGTACACGGTCTCCTGGAGCAGATGACTGACCCAGCCGGAGGTCAGCAGCATCCGTCCGTCGTGCCGGGCCAGCGTGGTCGGGTCACAAGCCGCCGCGGCCCACCGCAGGTCGGTCCCGAGGAACTTGCTCACCGTGCGGACGTGCACCCACCGCGCCAGTCCACCCGAGGTCAGCGTGTACAAGGGAGCGTCCGCGACGGCGGACGCGTGATCGTTCTCCACCACCAGAACCTCCGGCTCCTCCCGGAGCACCCCGACAAGCGCGTCCCGGCGCGCCACCGAGAAGCACCCACCGCGCGGATTCTGCGCGCGCGGACTGCACACAACAGCCCGCACACCCGCCCGAAGCGCCGCTCGCAGCGCTTCCGGAAGGAGCCCCTCGTCGTCCACGGCGACAGGGACGTTGCGCAGCCCCAACGCGGTCACCAGATCGAGCAGATGGTGGTACCCAGGGTCCTCCATGGCCACCGCATCGCCGGGTCTCAGCTCCACCGACAGCAGTCGCCCGATCAGATCCAGCGCCCCGTGGGCGAAGGCCACGTGCTCCGTAGGCACCCCGTCGGGCCCGAACCACTCCCGGACGACATGTTCCAGCCGCGTCACCCGGGGCGTCGCACGATGCGACCGGGCGCCGGGGGAGAGGTGCGAGGGCGGCACCAGCCGCGGAAGCAGCTGCGGATCCGGGTGACCGCCGGCCAGGTCGCGCAGTCCGGCCGGGACTCTGGGAGGCCGCCGCGAGGCGACCGCGGGAGCAGCCGCCACGACGGTCCCGCCCCGGCCACGCGTGACCACGATCCCGCGCCGCCGCAACTCCTTGTAAGCCGTCGCGACCGTCCCCGGACTCACCTCCAGTTCATCGGCGAGCCGCCGCACGGGAGGCAGCGCGGCCCCCGGCCGCAACGACCCCTCGGACACACCTCTTTCGACGGACGAGGCAATCCCCTTGGCCGTCGTACCGCTGATCCTATATTGTGTTGCCACGTTGACGATTATGTATCAGTACATAAATTAAAGCAAGGGGGAAACGTGAATCCACTGCGCCGTGCGGCTGCCTGGACCGACCGCGTACCAGGAGGCCACCACGGCCGCAGAATGCTCCTGATCACCTTCGTCGACCGCATCGGCAGCGGTCTGTGGGCATCCGTCTCCGTCCTGTACTTCACCTATGTCTCCGGCCTCTCCATCGTGCAGGTCGGCACTCTTGTCGCCGCCGCAGGAGCCGTCGGCATCGCCGGAGCGCCGATGGGCGGCCACCTTGCCGACCGCTTTCCGCTCACCCGTGTCCTGGTCGCCCTCCAACTGATACGCGCCCTGGCCTCGTTCGCCCTGCTCACGACCGATCACTACGCGGTGCTCCTCGCGTGCACGGCCGTCGGCGGCTTCGGCGACCGCGCGTCGAGCGTCATCACCAAGCTCTATGCCACCCGCGTCGCCGGACCGGACCGCGTCCGGTACCAGGCGATCAACCGGACGGCCGCCAACGCGGGATGGGCCCTCGGCGGCCTCGCCGCCGCAGCGGCCCTGGCCTTCGGTACCACCGTGGCCTACCAGTGGCTTCTCGTCGGCGACGCGCTCTCGTTCGCCGCCACCGCGATTCTCACTCTCCGCTGCGCCGAACCCCCCTCGCCCTCCCGCACGGTGGCCACGTCGTCCGACGCCACACCCGCGACCGGACCGGCGAATCCCTGGCGGGATCGCACCTACCTCGCCTACGTCGCGACCGAGGCCGTCCTCTTCCTCGACGACGCGGTCTTCAAGGTCGGCCTGCCCCTCTGGATCGCCCACACCAGCAGCGCACCGACCGGCCTCGCCCCGCTGCTGATGGTGCTCAACAACGTGATGGTGGTGGCCCTCCAGGTCCCCCTTGCCCGCTTCGGCGCCACCACCAAGGCCGCTCGCAGACTCCTGCGCCCGCTCTCCGCGGTCTTCGCCCTGGGCGGTGTCACGATGGCGCTGTCGGCAACCGGTACGGCTGCCTCCGCGACGCTGTTCCTCACCGTCTCGGCCGTCGCCTTCACCCTGGCCGAGATGCTCCACACCACCGTCTCCTGGGAACTCTCCGTCGCCCTCGCTCCCGACACCGCTCAGGGCGCGTACCTCGGGGTCCACGGACTCGCGCAAGCCGTCCAGCGCACCATCGGGCCACTGGCTGTCACTGCGGCCATCGCCACCGGCCCTCTGGGCTGGACCGGCTTCGGCGCCGGCATCGCTGTGACCTGCATGATCCAGCACCGGCTCGTCCGTGACCGTCTGACCCGAAAGCCACTGTCAGTGGCTCCCGTTACCGTGAGTGAGCATTGATCGCTGCACGTAGGGGGAACCATGTCAAACACCGGCCACTCGACCATGCGGCGCGTTCTGCGCCGCGAAATCGCGGGCACCATCGGCCTGCTCACCGACGAGCACGACTTCCGGGCGATGCGGCGCTACCGCACCTTCACCTTCCAGAACCACACGGACTACCTCCGCGAGGTGGAAGCTCTCCTGAAGAGCCTCGCCGCCCAGGGCAACCACACCACCGTGGCGCTCTTCGACCCCGAGGAGTACGCCGAGTTCTGCGTCTCCACCGGCCTCGACCCGGACGCCCCGGCCAGCCGCACCCGCTTCACAGCGGAACTCGCCACCACGGGCCCGACCGTTCCGTACGACGGCCAACCCCTCGCCGAACTGCTTCCGCACCTGGTCGACGAGGCCGTCCGCCAGGCGACCTGGGAGTACGCCGCCACACTCCTGGCACGAATCGGCCCCTGCGCATCCTGCGGTGAGGACATCGGACGCGCGGCCTTCGCCCGTGCCTCGAACCTCCTTGTCCGCATCCTCGACACCGCTCCACAGGGAAACAGGCACCTCGTCTGCAGCGTCACAACATCAGCCGAAACACTCGTCGCCGTCCTCCACGCAGACGACGACAGTGAGGGCGCGACAGAACTCGACGAGGCCGAAGCCCTCGAATTCACCACGGTCCTGGCTCTCGGGCTCGCCACCCAGAGCCCCGGAGGCCTGGTCATGCGCACCACGGCCCCCGGCACCACCGACCGCATCTACGGCTGGCACCTGCGCGGCAACGGTGTCGAGCCGCTGACCGCAGGCGAGGTCTTCGACGCCTACTGCACGGACGCCGAATCAGGCGACCTCACCTCCCCGGAACCGGACGTCGACTACTGCACACCCCCCGACCTCGGAGGAGAGGAACCGACGACGGGCCACATTCACTGAACGAGAGCGGGCGAGGGGCGCCCCACACAAAGTGGAACGCCCCTCGCCCGACGGCGTGGTTCGGCCGGCCGACTACTCGCCCGACAGCACCGCCTGAGCAGCGTCGCGAGCCTCGTCGGCGCTGTCCGCAGCCCGGGCTGCCACGGCGGCCCGCTCGCACTGCGCCAGCGTGTACTTGGCCAGCGACGCCCGCACGTAAGGAATCGAAGCCGCGCCCATGGAAAGAGAGGTGACACCCAGACCGATCAGCACACACGCGAGCAGCGGATCCGACGCCGCCTCACCACAGACACCGCAGCTCTTGCCCTCCGCCCTCGCCGCCTCGGCGGACAGCGCGACCAGGTCGAGCAGCGCGGGCTGCCACGGATCCTGCAGACGGGAAACCGCCCCCACCTGGCGGTCGGCGGCGAAGGTGTACTGCGCGAGGTCGTTGGTCCCCAAGGACAGGAACTCGACCTCCTGCAGGATCGAGCGCGCCCGCAGCGCGGCCGACGGTATCTCCACCATCGCACCGAACTTCGCCCGCAGGCCGGCCGCACGGCACGCGTCCGCGAACGCCTTGGCATCGGCACGGTCCGCCACCATCGGGGCCATGACCTCAAGGTGAACAGGCAGCCCCTCCGCGGCTTTCGCGAGCGCCGTCAGCTGCGTACGCAGGACATCGGGGTGGTCGAGCAGGCTCCGAAGACCGCGCACACCCAGAGCCGGGTTCGGCTCGTCGGCGGGCGTCAGGAAGTCCAGTGGCTTGTCCGCGCCCGCGTCGAGCACCCGAACGACGACGCGCCCCTCGGGAAAGGCCTCGAGAACCTGCCGGTACGCCTCGACCTGCTTCGCCTCGGTCGGCGCGTTCTTACTGTCGTCAAGAAAAAGGAACTCGGTACGGAAGAGGCCGACACCCTCGGCCCCGGCCTCAACAGCAGCCGGTACGTCCGCGGGCCCGCCGACGTTCGCCAGCAGTGGCACCTTGTGACCGTCGGAGGTAGCACCCGGCCCGGTCGAGCCGCCCAGCGCCGCCTTGCGCTGGGCGGCTGCCGCCTGCAACTGCGCCTTCTTCTCGGCACTGGGTTCGACGAAGATCTCCCCTGTGCTGCCGTCCACCGCGATCACTGTGCCCTCGGCGAGCTCACCCGCACCGGGCAAAGCCACCACAGCGGGGACACCGAGGGCTCTCGCCAGGATCGCGCTGTGGCTGGTCGGCCCGCCCTCTTCCGTGACGAAGCCGAGCACCAGGGTCGGGTCCAGCAGCGCGGTGTCGGCGGGGGCGAGATCACGAGCAATAAGGACGTACGGCTCGTCACTGTCGGGGACACCGGGCATGGGCACCCCGAGCAGCCGGGCGACGATACGATTCCGCACGTCGTCGAGATCGGCCACGCGACCGGCGAGGTACTCGCCGGCACCCGCCAGGAGAGCTCGATACGAGGCGAACGCGTCGTACACAGCGCGCTCGGCCGTACTCCCGACCGCGATACGCCGGTCCACATCCGCTATCAGTTCGGGATCCTGGGCCATCATGGCCTGCGCCTCGAGCACTGCCTGGGCCTCGCCGCCCGCCAGATTGCCGCGTGCGTTCAGGTCCGCCGCCACAGCATCCACGGCCTGGCGGGCACGACCCTGTTCGCGCTCCGCATCTTCCGCCGGGATCTGCTTGGCAGGCGGTTCGAGGACAGCCGTTCCCATGTGCCGAACTTCGCCGATCGCCACACCGTGGCTCACGCCGACGCCTCGCAGAGTTGTCTCCATCTCACCGTCTCCGTTAATGCGGCGGGTCCCGCCGCCGCGGTGGGTTATCTGCTTACGGTCGCGGAACGGCGCTGACGTCACTGCCACCCGAAGAGGCTGTCGCCGGCCTTCACGGTGCCGTCTTCAACGAGATCGGAGAGGGAATCGGCCGCGGCTTCGAGCGCCACGACCGGGCACACCGGGGACTTGCCGGCGGCTTCCACGGCGGCAGGGTTCCAGCGCACGACGCTCTGCCCACGCGTCACGGTGTCGCCCTTGTTGACGAGCACTTCGAAGCCCTCGCCGTTGAGTTGCACGGTGTCGATACCGAGGTGAGTGAGTACACCGTGGCCTTCGTCGTCAACGACGACGAAGGCGTGCGGGTGGAGCGAGACGATGACTCCAGCCACCGGGGCGACGGCCTCCGAGGGCTCACGCACGGGGTCGATCGCGGTGCCGGGGCCGACCATGGCTCCGGAGAAGACCGGATCCGGCACGGCGGCCAGTCCGATGGCGCGTCCTGCAAGAGGGGACGTCACGATGGTCAAGGGAAGCCTCCCGGGGGTGGAGATCCATAGGGGCCGTCACTGCCTGTTCCCGGACGGCACACTGTTGAGCAGCGTATGTCATATGAAGTGCCGTTTCCGTGCGAGAGACGCCGGTTGGCATCACGGCAGCACCGTGCAATCGATTTGCGCCCGCTCCGATGGCCCGTGTACAGTCGTTCTCCTGCCTGGGGCGGAGTGACGCGATCAAGCGTCCTAGCCTGGCAGCATTCAACTTGTCAGATCCTAATCCCGGGGTCTCCTTCTGCATGCTTGCGGAACGGTGGTCAGGGAGACGGAAAATCACTGATAGAGTTTGAAACACCGAAGGGAAGCGCCTGGAGGAAAGCCTGAGAGTGTTTCTTGGGTGAGTACGAAGGAAGCGTCCGTTCCTTGAGAACTCAACAGCGTGCCAAAAATCAACGCCAAGTTTGTTGATACCCCGGCTCATGGGCTTTGTCTGTGGGTTGTGGTTCCTTTGAAGTAGTAAACACAGCGAGGACGCTGTGAACGGTCGGGCTTATTCCGCTTGACTGTTCCGCTCTCGTGGTGTGACCCGATTACGGGTTGACATTCACGGAGAGTTTGATCCTGGCTC
>NZ_JAAGLU010000119.1 GCF_010550245.1 Streptomyces sp. SID12501 | reverse complement strand
CACCGTCGACCGACTTGGCCGTGACCTTCACCGGCTCACCCCCGCACGCGGGGAAGGGACGGGGCGGACGGCGTCGCGAACCTCGCAGCGGGCGGCTCACCCCCGCACGCGGGGAAGGGACGGGTCGTCGCCGCACGAGTCGAAGGCGTGCAACGGCTCACCCCCGCACGCGGGGAAGGGACCGATCGTCCGGCGTCATCCCCGTCCCATACATGGGCTCACCCCCGCACGCGGGGAAGGGACACCGGGTACACCGCCGGCGCCGCGGGTGAGCGGGGCTCACCCCCGCACGCGGGGAAGGGACCGGGTCTCCGGGTCGACATCCCACACGAGGACGGGCTCACCCCCGCACGCGGGGAAGGGACGCGCGGCGTAGTCGTCGAGACGGGCCTCGACGGGCTCACCCCCGCACGCGGGGAAGGGACACTTCGTGACCAGCGCATCCGCGGCCATCCAACCCGATTCTCGTTCACTCCTGGTGCTCGCGAGACGTGTCCTGCTGCGCGACGGCATGACCTTTCCGGTCAGCCTTCGGTGCCGAGCGCGGTCCGGAGGGCCTCCAGTCGTCTCCCGATCGCATCGTCCATCAGGGTGGTCTCCTTCTCGCTGATCCCATTTCTGCGCGCGACGTCGCGCCAGTCCGTCAGGGCTCGGAGCGTGTTGTCCATCCTCGCGAGGGCCTGCGGGACGGTCAGGCTGCACTCCTCGGCGAGGCCGATCAGCCCGTCGACCTCATCGGGCAGGGTGTCGGCTCCCATGATCGACGTGGCGCGGGGCCGCCAGGGGTCCGGGTGGGGGTTGACGTCGAATGCCGGGCTGAGCGTCCACGCGGTGCCCTCGGCCAGGAAGCCGTGGTTGCGCAGGTGGTCGTCGGTGTTGCCGAGCGCGACGTTGAGGACGGCGCGGTCGAAGAGCTCGTGGTGGTCGCGCCGGGGACTGAGGGACAGGTCTCGGACCGCTTCGGCGATGTCCGCGTAGTCGCGGTGCTCGCCGTCGACGGAGCCGGTGGCGGTCATGGCGCTGATGTAGCCGGTCCTGTCGCCGGTCGTCGTGCGATCGAACCTGCGCAGGATCAGCACGCTGCGCGCCCCGACATGGGTGAGCCTTCGTCGGGGGACCCGGATGCCGGCGGCTTCCATCA
>NZ_JAAGLU010000118.1 GCF_010550245.1 Streptomyces sp. SID12501 | reverse complement strand
CCGCGCGGGCGGTCAGCGGGGTTCGGGTCCGCCGATCAGACCGGGGGGAAAGCTGAACCCGCCGGTCCTGCCGCCGTTGTCGCCCCCGTTGGTGCCGCCCTGGTTGCCGCCGGTGGCGCCGGCGGCCGTCTGTCCGCCGGGCCGACCGTCGCCGGGCTTGTTGTCACCGCCGGGCCGGTTCGGCTTGCCGGGTCGGTTCGGCGTGGCGGGCGGGTTCGGCTTGTTCCGGCGCGGTCCGCCGGCCGGGGAGGAGGTCTCCGGGATGGACACCGTGGAGAAGCTCAGCGACTTGCGGCCCGAGAGGGCGCCGGAGACCGCCTGCTTCCAGATCGGGCCGGGCAGGCCACCGCCGTAGACCTTGTCGTAGTACTCGCCGCCGATGGAGATGTTCTCCATCTGCACCTGCTTGGCCCCGCCCGATCCGACCCAGGTGGCGCCGGACATGTTGGGGGTGTAGCCGACGAACCAGGCGTTCCAGCGGTTCTCGGTGGTACCGGTCTTGCCCGCGCTCTGCCGGTCGGTCAGACCGGCCGCGGCACCGGTACCGCCGGTGTCGACCACGCCGAGCAGCAGCGTGTTGATGGTGTCGGCGGTCTTCTCCGACATCACGCGCTCGCACTTCGACTTCGGCACCGCGAGCGCCTTGCCGTGCGAGTCGGTCGTCGACTCGATGGCGACCGAGGTGCAGTGGACGCCCCGGTTGGCGAAGGTGGCGTACGCGTTGGCCATGGTCAGCGGCGACATGCCCTCGGTACCGAGCGCGATGGCCGGGACCTCGGGAAGCTTGGTGCCGTCGGCCGGCTTCACGCCGAGCTTGCCGGTCATCTCGGTGATCGGGCAGAGCCCGGCCTCCGAGATCATCTCCACGAAGTAGGTGTTGATGGACTTGGCCATCGCCTCCTTCATGGCGTAGGGGCCTACCTCGCTCTCCGACTCGTTCTCCACCCTGGCCTTCTCGGTGTTGACCCAGGGCTTGTCGCCGCAGGTCTGCACCGGGCTCGGGTACTCCATCTCGTAGGGGGAGGCGTAGGTCTTGGTCGGCGGGACGCCGCCCTCGATGGCCGCCGCCGCCACGAACGGCTTGAACGTCGAGCCGGTCGGGAAGCCGAAGTTGGAGCCGCCCAGCCGCTTGTCGACCGAGA
>NZ_JAAGLU010000117.1 GCF_010550245.1 Streptomyces sp. SID12501 | reverse complement strand
GGCGACGCTCTCGCCGACGCACCGGTCGCCGGACGACGACGGCCCGGGACGACGACGGCCCGGGACGTCGGTGACGTCCCGGGCCGTGCGTGCGACCGACCGGCACCCGCGGGTGCGGGTGCGGCTACGCGTCGATGAGGTGGCGCTCGTCGAGGACGACGGCACCCGCGGAGAGCAGCTTGGACTCGTGCGCGCGGAAGTGGTGGCCGCAGAACAGCAGCTCGGCGCCGCCCGCGGTGGCGAGCGTCGCGCGGACGTACGCCTGCGCGCCGCAGCGGTCGCAGCGGTCCTGGCGGGTGAGCTGGGCGGTGGGGGCGTCGGTGGTGATGACGGACATGGCCGGACTCCTCGTCTCCTCGGGGCCCGCGGCGGGTGTCGGGACGACGGCCTACCGCGTTCTGCTCACCTGAACCATCGTCCATCCGCGGGTCTTCCGCGAGCGTGTTCGCTCAGCGGGGAACCGGGCACGCGGACGGGGCCGGGGTGCGGCCCTCGGGAGGACCCCGCCCCGGCCCCGTGCACGGTGACCGGCGGGACGGCTACCGCTGGAGCGTCAGCAGCCCCGGGCGGTACGGCCACGTGTGGTACTCGCCGCCCGAACCCGGCGCGCGACCCTGGTACAGCATCTGCAGGTTGCACGGGTCGATCGTCATGGTCTGGTCGGCGTTGGTGCGCAGCAGCTCACCGTGGCTGATGTCGTTGGTCCAGGTCACGCCCGTGTTCGTGCGGCCCGCGAACGGGTTGTTGAACGTCGTGGCGTTGGGCGTCCACGTGCCGTCCAGGCTCGTGGCCGTGAAGGACCGGAAGTAGCGACCCTGGCTGTTCTGCGCCTCGACGATCATGAGGTACTTCTGCTGGCCCTGGAGCTTGTAGACCTGCACGGCCTCGAACAGGTTCTCGGGGGTGTCCGTCATGATCGTCTGGTACGACGAGCCGAAGTTGCCGGGGAAGTTCCCGATCGGCATCGACGCCCGGTAGATCTTGCCGTTGTCACCCGCGAAGAACAGGTACATGTTCCTGTCGTCGCCGATGAGCGCCTGGTCGATCGGCCCCGTGCCCGAGCCGCTGATCGAACCGGTGAACAGGTTCTGCGGCGCCGACCACGAGTTCACGTCGGCCGGGTTGGTGGACGTGCGGTACGTG
>NZ_JAAGLU010000116.1 GCF_010550245.1 Streptomyces sp. SID12501 | reverse complement strand
CCGCGTACGACGAAGTGGTGGGCGACACGGACGTCGATCGCCTTGCCGGTGGCCTTGTTGGCCGCCGTGTAACGGGCCAGGACCACGACGTTCTCCCCGTCCACGACATACGTGTCGTCATGAGCGGTCCAGCCCTCCCACTCCTTGCCCAACTGCTCCATCACATGGGCGGTGACACCCTCGGGAGTCCGGTACGTCCCGGCCAACGGGAAACCCGCCATCTCCGTCCACTCCACATCCGGAGCCAGAGTCACCCGCAGAGCATCCAGATCACCGGCCGCGGAGGCGAGATACTGACGGCGCACGACATCGGCGGGCGCGGTCGACACGGCGAACTCGGTCATGGTCAGCCCCACTTCATCTCACCCTTGGCGACCTTCGCACCGATCTGCGCCGCGATCAGCATCCCGTTGTCCGGGTAACGCCTGACGAGCGCCTCCGTCAGCGACGCACCGTCCGCAGCCGCCGCCAGCTCCTCCTCGAACGCCAGAAGGTACTCACGGGTGGCCGTGATCGCACTCGCGTCGGCCGCCGTCCCGGGCAGACGATGCCCCGGCACGACCAGCTCCGGCTCCAGCGCGGCCATCTCGTCGAGCAGAGCGATCCACGCGGCACGGTCACCCGGGGTGGCCGTGTCCGCGACCCAGACATGCTCCCGCTGGAAGAGCAGCACACCGCCCAGCAGGGCACGCGCCTCGGCCTGCCACAGGTAATGGCGGTCGGGCAGCGCGGCCGGACCGCCCTTCAGCTCGAAACGGTGACCCTCCAGCGTGAGATCACCGCTCAGCGGGGTGATCTCCACCAGCCGGGTGGGCAGGTTGGCACCCAGCGCCGCCCACGCCTTCAGCTTGCCCTCGTAGGAGTCACGGATGTGCTCGATCACCAGCGGCGTCGCCACGAACACCGCGTCGGGGAAAGCATCCGCGATCACCTCGGCACCGAAGTAGAAGTCGGGGTCGGCATGACTGACGAAGACCGTCGTCAAAGTCCTGCCCGAGTCGAGGACCTCCGCCGCCAGACGGTGACCGTCGGCACGGGTGAACGCCGCATCGACCAGCAGCGCCTCACTCTCACCGGTGACCAGCGTCGCAGTCTTGTTCTTGCTGCCGGCCGGGAAATCCAGATCCAGGACCTTGAAGGACAGAGCACTCAT
>NZ_JAAGLU010000115.1 GCF_010550245.1 Streptomyces sp. SID12501 | reverse complement strand
GGTCCGGCTGACCCCTTCATCGGGCCCGCAACCGGCCAGACGGCCACGTCGCGTCCGCCGCCCGCGGCCGCCTGACTCGAGCAGCTCGGAACTCCGGGTGCCTTCGAGCGGGGTGCCCGCCATCGTCGCGACGATGCCCGTACCGACGAGCTCGCGGTCGTTCTTCAGCAATCCGCACCAGGCGCACAGCACCCGGTGCGTGCGACTCTCGACCGTCCTCCCCGGACGACACGTCCCGACCAGGTCGGGTCGCGACGCGTCCCGCCGCATTGAGTGCTCATTTCGGGCCTCGGCGGCGTTCCAGGAGCGCCCTTCAGAGCGTTCGCAGGCTCGTCAGGCCACCATCCTCCGCTCCGGATCGCCAGGAGGATCGTTCCTGGAGAACTTACGGGGCCCTCAAACGCCCTGTTCCACGTGAAACACGGCCCCAAAGCGACCCACCGCTCGTCGAACGCGGGACTCCCACCCGCGCGACACCCCCATGCCGCCACCTCGCCGACCGACGAACGCCGCCCGACGGGCGTCGCGCAGAGGCGGAGCAGAACGACCTCGACGATCGAGACACCGGGACGAGAGCGCTCAGTACGACCTTCGACCCGGTGTCCGATCCGCGGCGTCGGTCTCCACTCTCACGCCAGCGGCGCAAGCCACAGACCGCTGCCGTCGCGGTCAGCTCCGGTGTGGCGAGCGTCGACCTGAGCGTGCCGACGAACTGTGGACAAGACACGTCTCCACTCAGCACCTGACCGCACCCACCACCGACCCCCGGTCACCACCGAGACGAGCGAGGCGCGGCGCGAGCGTCCGGCAGCGCTCCCCGATCCGCGGCACCGCGACGACGCTCGTCGCGATGCAACGACGCACCACTCCACGCGGGTCACCGCATCCGCCAGCGCACACCCCGATCCGGGGCACCGAGACGACGCTCGTCGCCAGGCAACGACGCACCACCCCACGCGGGTCGCCGCATCCGCCGAGCCGTTCCCCACCACCAGCGGCCGTGCGCACGACCCCGAGCCCGACCTAGCGATAGCTCTCCCCGAGCACGCGCACGACTGCGGGCGTCGACGGGTTGCCCGCCCGCCTCTGAGGCGGGGCCGAGCAGCTCGACTCGCCTCGACGGCTCGACCTCCTCCGAGATCGCCCACTCGCCGAACCGACC
>NZ_JAAGLU010000114.1 GCF_010550245.1 Streptomyces sp. SID12501 | reverse complement strand
GCGTCACGCTGGGCCGCGCCCGTGATCGTCGTGCTCGCGGTGGTCTCGGTGCTCTACGGGGCGCTGCTCGCCATCGGGCAGAAGGACATGATGCGGCTCGTGGCGTACACGTCGGTGTCGCACTTCGGGTTCATCGTCCTGGGGATCTTCGCGTTCACGTCGACGTCGATCGCCGGCTCGTCGTTCTACATGGTCAACCACGGGCTCTCGACCGGTGGGCTGTTCCTCCTCGTGGGCTTCCTCGCGGCGCGCCGCGGGTCGCAGCAGATCGGCGACTTCGGCGGGCTGCAGAAGGTCGTGCCCGTGATGGCCGGCCTGTTCCTCGTGGTCGGCCTCTCCGCGCTGTCGCTGCCCGGCCTGTCGACGTTCGTGAGCGAGTTCCTCGTGATCGTCGGCACGTTCGCGCGGCACCCGGGCGTCGCGGTGGCCGCGACGTTCGGCGTCGTGCTCGCCGCGCTGTACGTGCTCTGGCTGTACCAGCGCGTGTTCACGGGCCCCGTCCGTCCCGAGCTCGCGAGCACGCCCGACCTCGGCGCGCGCGAGCGCTGGGTGATCGGCCCGCTCGTCGCGCTCATGCTCGTGCTCGGGTTCCTGCCCGGCCCCGCGCTCGACCTCGTGCGGCCACCCGCGCACGTGAGCCTCGAGCAGGTCGGCGTCGACGACGTCGCGCCGACCGTGTCGATCGCCACCGCCGGTGCCGAAGGGAGCGACCAGTGAGCGGCTTCACCGTCCCCGAGATCGCGTGGGGACCGATGGTCCCCGTGATGGTCGTGCTGCTGACCGCCGTCGTCGGCGTGCTCGTCGAGGCGTTCGTGCCCGCCGCGCACCGTCGCGCGGTGCAGCTCACGCTCACGCTCGCGGCGCTGGCAGGGTCGATCGTCGCGATCGCCGCGCTGTGGTCCGACACCGAGCGGACGGGCGGCACCGACGTGCTCGGCGGCTCGCTCGTGGTCGACGGCCCCACGCTGGTGCTGCAGGCGACGATCGCGCTGCTCGCGCTGCTGCCCACGCTCGTCGTCGCCGACCGCGTCACGGGCGGGGAGGACGCGTTCGCCCCCGCGGCCGCTGCCGTGCCCGGCTCGGACTACGAGGAGCTCGCGCGCCGCCGCGGGCTGCGCCAGACGGAGGTCTTCCCGCTCCTGCTGTTCGCGACCGGCGGCATGATGGTCTTCCCC
>NZ_JAAGLU010000113.1 GCF_010550245.1 Streptomyces sp. SID12501 | reverse complement strand
AAGGCTCTTGAGGGGTTTCGGGTTCTGGATATGACGCATGTGCAGTCGGGTCCGTCGGCGACGCAGTTGCTGGGGTGGCTGGGTGCGGATGTGGTGAAGGTGGAGGCGCCGGGCGGGGATGTCACGCGGGGGCAGTTGCGGGACGTTCCGGACGTGGATTCGCTGTATTTCACGATGCTGAACTGCAACAAGCGCAGTGTCACTCTGAACACCAAGACGGGGCGGGGCAGGGAGATTCTGACCGAGTTGATCCGGCGGTCGGATGTGCTGGTGGAGAACTTCGGGCCGGGTGCGGTGGAACGGATGGGTTTCCCCTGGGAACGGATCAGGGAGATCAACCCACGGATCGTGTTCGCGTCGATCAAGGGCTTCGGCCAGGGCCCGTACACCGACTTCAAGGCGTACGAGGTGGTGGCACAGGCGATGGGCGGATCGATGGCGACGACCGGGTTCCAGGACGGGCCGCCGATGGCGACCGGGGCACAGATCGGGGATTCCGGGACCGGTATCCACGCGGTGGCAGGGATTTTGGCCGCCCTGTTGCAGCGGGAGGCGACGGGGCGGGGGCAGCGGGTGGACGTGGCGATGCAGCATGCCGTGCTGAACCTGTGCCGGGTCAAACTCCGCGACCAGCAGCGTCTGGCCCACGGACCACTCGCGGAATACCCGACGCAGGACTTCGGCGACGAGGTCCCCCGATCCGGGAACGCCTCGGGCGGCGGCCAGCCGGGCTGGGCGGTACGGTGCGCGCCGGGCGGCCCCAACGACTACGTGTACGTCATCGTCCAACCACCCGGCTGGAAACCCCTCGCCCAGCTGATCGGCCGACCCGAACTCGCCGACGACCCCGAATGGGCCACCCCCGAAGCCCGCCTGCCGCAACTCGCGAAAATGTTCCAGCTGATCGAGGAATGGACATCCACCCTGCCGAAATGGCAGGTCCTGGAACGGCTGAACACGCACAGCATTCCCTGCGGCCCGATCCTGTCGACCAGAGAGATCATCGAAGACCGCTCACTCGCCGCGAACAACATGATCGTCACCGTGGAACATCCCGAACGCGGCCCCTTCACCACCGTCGGCAACCCGATCAAACTCTCCGACTCCCCCACCCACATCACCACCCCACCCCTCCTCGGCCAGCACACCGAAGAAATCCTCATCGGCGAACTCGGCCTGG
>NZ_JAAGLU010001132.1 GCF_010550245.1 Streptomyces sp. SID12501 | reverse complement strand
TCCGGCTTGGTACGGCGATCGGCGTGGCCCTCGGTGTGGCGTCCGGGCTGGTTGCAGGAGACGGTGCGGGTGACGATGTTGCCGCCGGTGGTGCGTTCGCGGGTTCGGCGCAGGTAGCCGTGGGTTTCGAGTTCGCGCAGGGCGGCGGCGATGCGGTCGGGGCCCTCGGGGAATCTCTTGGCGAGGGTCTTGATGTCGACGGGGGA
>NZ_JAAGLU010001131.1 GCF_010550245.1 Streptomyces sp. SID12501 | reverse complement strand
CGCCCGACCTGACGGCCCACAGACGGCCCACGGCCCCTTACGGGCACGCCAGTTGGAGGGAAACCGCTGGTAGAACGCCTGTTGGGCCGTGGGCCTGCTTCTCCGAGCCCGAGAAGACGGCCGCCTATCTGGGCTCGGTGGCGGGGGCCTGATGGGCTTCCGACCAGCAATCCAGCCGTCGTTGTCTGTCGTTGCCTGTCGTCATTGGTCGCCCTCGGACGGCCCACAGA
>NZ_JAAGLU010001130.1 GCF_010550245.1 Streptomyces sp. SID12501 | reverse complement strand
CGGGCGGTGAGGGCGTGCAGGTGGATGGGGTTGCGGTCGCCGGAGGCGGCGGCGTACCGCCGGCCGACGTCCTCCCCGAGTCGCCATTCGGCGACCAGTGGCAGCGCCTCGTGTTCGTCGCAGGCGGCAGGCTGCTCCACACGCCGGTGCCGTGCCAGATAGGTGCTCCGCGACTCCCACACCAGTTCCTCGCCCTCCCGCACCTCCGTCTGCACGGCGGCCTCGGTGCCGCGTCGGTGGGACGT
>NZ_JAAGLU010000112.1 GCF_010550245.1 Streptomyces sp. SID12501 | reverse complement strand
CCTCGGCCTGCCGCGACACGGTCCCGAGTGCCCCGCCGAGGACCTGGTCCGCCGTAACCCGAACGTGCCGGTCGTGGATGGCGGTCGGATGCGGCCGGAGGTCACGGGTGGAGTGGGCGTACCGCGGCGCCGCCCTCTCCGGGGATCCGCCGAGGCGTGCCCGCGGGTCCGGCACGCGTGCGGAGCCGTGGGCGACCGGTTGCAGGGCCGCGCCGATCGCGGTCCATGTGGGCGAGGAACTCCTCGGCGTGGCTGATCTCCAGCGGGAACAGCCGGGCGTCATCGGCGAGGTCGATCGAGAACATGCGGTTTCCTCCTCGGGTCTCGGGCGGCGGGCTCGCGACGCGTCACCGGGATGCGGTGGGCTGCGCGGCCTCGTCCTTGTCCTTGTCCTGGTACTTGCCTTGGCTCGCGTCCTTGCCGGCGCCGCCCTTGCCGGCGCCGCCCTTGCCGCTGCCGTCCCGGGCGGTGTCCGCGTCGGGTCGCTGCGCCGGGAGCGTGGAAGGGGCGTGGGAGAGCGGGGGTTCGATGCTGATGCGCGGGAGCCCGCGGTCGAGCCAGGCGGGCAGCCACCAGTTGGCGCCGCCGAGCATGTGCATGAGCGCGGGGACCAGCAGGGTGCGCAGCACGAAGGCGTCGAGTGCGACGGCCACGGCGAGGCCGATGCCGAACATCGCGATGATGCGGTCGCCGCTGAGCACGAAGGCGAGGAACACCGAGATCATGATGACGGCAGCGGAGTTGATCACCCGGCTGGTCTCGGCGAGGCCGACGCGGACGGCCCGCTTGTTGTCGCCCGTCTCCAGCCATTCCTCGTACATCCGGCTGACCAGGAAGACCTGGTAGTCCATGGACAGTCCGAAGAGCACCGAGACCATGATGACGGGCAGGAAGGGCTCGATCGGGCCGGCGCTGCCGAGACCCATCGTCTCGCTGCCCCAGCCCCACTGGAAGATCGCGACGACGACGCCGAAGGACGAGGCGACGGCGGCGACGTTCATCACGGCCGCCTTCACCGGGATGCCTATGGACCGGAAGGCGAGCAGCAGGAGCACGCAGCCGAGGGCGATGACCACGCCGACGAAGAGCGGCAGCTTGCCGATGATGACCTCGGCGAAGTCGTCGTAGCCGGCGGTCACGCCGCCCACGTGGACCTCGGTCGAGCCGTCGTCCTCGACGTGCGGGATGAC
>NZ_JAAGLU010001129.1 GCF_010550245.1 Streptomyces sp. SID12501 | reverse complement strand
AGCAGCCGGAGCAGCCGGAGCAGCCGGAGCAGCCGGAGCAGCCGGAGCAGCCGGAGCAGCCGGAGCAGCCGGAGCAGCCGGAGCAGCCGGAGCAGCCGGAGCAGCCGGAGCAGCCGGAGCAGCCGGACCAGCCGGACCAGCCGGACCAGCCGGACCAGCCGGACCAGCCGGACCAGCCGGACCAGCCGGACCAGCCGGACCAGCCGGACCAGCCGGACCAGCCGGACCAGCCGGACCAGCCGGACC
>NZ_JAAGLU010001128.1 GCF_010550245.1 Streptomyces sp. SID12501 | reverse complement strand
GAGGGGAACCAATCCTTTCGCTTTTCGTTTACTGTGCATCCAGGTAATTGGATCTCTTGAAAAGAGGAAGTTGGCTGAAAATGCGGTGGCCTGATCCTGTGCCGTACCCGGTCCGGCGTCGTCACCGTCGTACACGTACAGCCCAGGCGGCTGGCGGCTGGTTACAGGCCGAGCTCGACCTCGAACTCGCCCGCCTCCAGGATCGCCTTGACGGCCGTCAGGTAACGGGCCGCGTCGGCGCCGTCGACC
>NZ_JAAGLU010001127.1 GCF_010550245.1 Streptomyces sp. SID12501 | reverse complement strand
GCAACAACTCCCCACGCCCACCACCGACCACCACCGCCCGATGCCCCAACACCGCCCGCGACGACGCCAAGGAGTAACCGATGTCACTCAAGGGAACGTCCGGATGCTGGGTGAGATGGGTGAGGAGGCGGCTCGCCTGCGCACGCAGCGCGGCCTCGGTGGCCGCGGACACCGTCCAAGGCACAGGACCCGAAACGGGCGCTGCCTCGACCCCCGGCACAGACTCGCCCTCAGGCCCCGCGACCTCTCC
>NZ_JAAGLU010001126.1 GCF_010550245.1 Streptomyces sp. SID12501 | reverse complement strand
GGTTGTTGCGGGAGGTGAGAGTGGAGGGGTGGTCCTCGCCCAGCACCCGCACGGAGGCGGTGAGGGTCTGTTCGTACAGCGGGATGGCCCGCCCGAGGTCCCCCGCCCCCTGGTACGCACCCGCGAGGTTGTTGCGGGAGGTGAGAGTGGAGGGGTGGTCCTCGCCCAGCACCCGCACGGAGGCGGTGAGGGTCTGTTCGTACAGCGGGATGGCCCGCCCGAGGTCCCCCGCCCCCTGGTACGCACCCGCGAG
>NZ_JAAGLU010001125.1 GCF_010550245.1 Streptomyces sp. SID12501 | reverse complement strand
CCTGCACCAGACCCGGGCCACCATCAGCCACTACAACCGGCGCGGCGACCCCCTGCCCACCCGCCTACGCCCCTGGCGGCAACCCGAGCAGAACCGATCACAACCTCAAGATCTGAGGCTGTAGTACATGGGAGTGCAAATCCCGACTAGCCGAATGGTTGGCCCCCAGGGGTCTCACCTTTAACGAGGAAAAGACGCGTGTCTGTCACCTCGAAGACGGTTTTGATTTTCTGGGATTCAACGTAAGGCGCTA
>NZ_JAAGLU010001124.1 GCF_010550245.1 Streptomyces sp. SID12501 | reverse complement strand
TCCGGCTTGGTACGGCGATCGGCGTGGCCCTCGGTGTGGCGTCCGGGCTGGTTGCAGGAGACGGTGCGGGTGACGATGTTGCCGCCGGTGGTGCGTTCGCGGGTTCGGCGCAGGTAGCCGTGGGTTTCGAGTTCGCGCAGGGCGGCGGCGATGCGGTCGGGGCCCTCGGGGAATCTCTTGGCGAGGGTCTTGATGTCGACGGGGGAGCCCGGGGCCAGCGACTGGATGTGGGTGCCCAGCCCGATCCCGAGCAGC
>NZ_JAAGLU010001123.1 GCF_010550245.1 Streptomyces sp. SID12501 | reverse complement strand
GATTTACGAACTCCGTCTCATACCAGTTCATCGCCGTGGTGTGGGAAGGGAAGCCGATGGTCAGCGCAGGTGGGGGACTGTCGCCCGTCGTCCGGTCGAAAGGCGTCGGCCCGAGGCGGACGTCGAGGGCCCTAGGGCCTGTGTGGAGTCGTGATCTGGTGAGCCCCCGGTGTGGGAAAGCCGGGGGTCCTGGAGTAAAACGGTGGGGTGTCTCGACCTCAACTTTCGGATGCCGAGTGGGAGTTCATCTCCCCG
>NZ_JAAGLU010001122.1 GCF_010550245.1 Streptomyces sp. SID12501 | reverse complement strand
GCGGGGCTCCGGGCGGCCATGTTCCTTAAGCCATTTCATCGGCTCAACCATGACAGCCATACCCGGAGCCCCTGAGCCCCACCGATCTTACGAATGACCAGTTCGAACCCACCAAGAAGGTAGGACCACCATGAGTGCTCTGTCCTTCAAGGTCCTGGATCTGGATTTCCCGGCCGGCAGCAAGAACAAGACTGCGACGCTGGTCACCGGTGAGAGTGAGGCGCTGCTGGTCGATGCGGCGTTCACCCGTGCCGACG
>NZ_JAAGLU010001121.1 GCF_010550245.1 Streptomyces sp. SID12501 | reverse complement strand
GGTGGTCGTCCTGCGGGCGGTGGGTTTGTGCGTCGGGACGACCGTCAGGATGACCGCGGTGGTCGTCCGGCCAGTGGTGGCGGGTTCCGGCGTGACGACAACCGTGGTGGTGGCGGTGACCGCGGCGGTTTCGTTCGGCGCGATGATGACCGCGGTGGCAGTCCCGCGGGAGGCGGCGGTGGGTTCCGTGGGCGCAGTGATGACCGTGGTGGTCGTCCTGCGGGCGGTGGGTTTGTGCGTCGGGACGACCGTCAGGATGACCGCGGTGGTCGTCCGGCCAGTGGTGG
>NZ_JAAGLU010001120.1 GCF_010550245.1 Streptomyces sp. SID12501 | reverse complement strand
GCCACCACTGGCCGGACGACCACCGCGGTCATCCTGACGGTCGTCCCGACGCACAAACCCACCGCCCGCAGGACGACCACCACGGTCATCACTGCGCCCACGGAACCCACCGCCGCCTCCCGCGGGACTGCCACCGCGGTCATCATCGCGCCGAACGAAACCGCCGCGGTCACCGCCACCACCACGGTTGTCGTCACGCCGGAACCCGCCACCACTGGCCGGACGACCACCGCGGTCATCCTGACGGTCGTCCCGACGCACAAACCCACCGCCCGCAGGACGACCACCACGGTCATCACTGCGCCCACGGAACCCACCGCCGCCTCCCGCGGGA
>NZ_JAAGLU010000111.1 GCF_010550245.1 Streptomyces sp. SID12501 | reverse complement strand
TCTTCTGGTCCCCCCGGCTGCCCCAGGGCTTCAAGGAGTTCTGCGCCCGCGTCTCGATCGACACCTCCTCGGTGCAGTACGAGTCCGACGAGCTGATGCTCCCGCGCTTCGGCGACGACACGGCCATCGCCTGCTGCGTCTCGGCGATGCCGGTCGGCAAGCAGATGCAGTTCTTCGGTGCGCGGGTCAACCTCGCCAAGGCGCTGCTCTACGCGATCAACGGCGGCCGTGACGAGATCTCCGGCAAGCAGGTCGCGCCGGTGTCCGCGCCCGTCGAGGGCGAGGTGCTCGACTACGACGACGTCATGGCCAAGTTCGACAAGACCATGGACTGGCTCGCCGAGACCTACGTCGACGCGCTGAACTGCGTGCACTACATGCACGACAAGTACGCGTACGAGCGCATCGAGATGGCGCTGCACGACCGCACCATCCTGCGGACCATGGCCTGCGGCATCGCCGGCCTGTCGGTCGTCGCGGACGCGCTGTCGGCGATCAAGCACGCGAAGGTCACGCCGCTGCGCACGGCCGACGGCCTGATCACCGAGTACGCGATCGACGGCGACTTCCCGACGTACGGCAACGACGACGACCGCGCCGACGACATCGCGGTGTGGATCGTGCGGCGCTTCATGGAGAAGATCCGCGCCGTCCCGACGTACCGCAACGCGCTGCACACGCAGTCGGTGCTGACGATCACGTCGAACGTCGTCTACGGCAAGGCCACCGGGTCGACCCCCGACGGCCGCAAGGCCGGCGAGCCGTTCGCCACGGGCGCCAACCCGATGAACGGGCGCGACACGCACGGCATGCTCGCCTCGGCGCTCTCGGTCGGCAAGCTGCCGTACTCCGAGGCGCAGGACGGCATCTCGCTGACCTCGTCGATCGTCCCCTCGAGCCTCGGCCGCGAGAAGGACGAGCAGGTGACGAACCTGGTCGGCCTGCTGGACGCGTACATCCTGTCCTCCGGCTACCACATGAACGTCAACGTGCTGAACCGCGAGACGCTCCTGGACGCCATGGAGCACCCGGAGAACTACCCGAAGCTGACCATCCGGGTCAGCGGGTACGCGATGAACTTCGTCCGGCTCCCGCTGGACCAGCAGCTCGACGTGCTGAACCGCACCTTCCACGGCTCGCTGTAGGCCCCCCGAACCGCGTGGCCCGGGGCCGAGACCCCACCCCTCACCCCGGCGCCCGGACCGCGCGCCCAACCTC
>NZ_JAAGLU010001119.1 GCF_010550245.1 Streptomyces sp. SID12501 | reverse complement strand
GGGAAACCGAGGAGGTGACGCCCGTCGTGCAGCCACTCGTGGATCGTCTCGCCCTCGAACAGGGCCGTGGCGCCCTGCTCGACGCCGACGAAGTACAGCAGCACCAGGGTCAGTACGCCCGCGAAGACGGCCCAGGGGGCCAGCGCGGAGAGGGAGATGGGGGTGATGGCGGCGGGAGCCGTCGTGGGCACGGCGGAGTGGGCCATGGCAGAACCTCCTGGGGAACACGCGTCCCGGTCAGTGGTGCTCGCGACGAAGGCGGCGGGTCTGACTTCCCTTCCCGGCGTGCGGGAACGGGTTCACAGTGGCGCGACCGTGCCGGATTCTCACCGTGCTTCCGTCGTACCTTCGTCATGTCGTCCGAGAACGTACCGCGCGG
>NZ_JAAGLU010001118.1 GCF_010550245.1 Streptomyces sp. SID12501 | reverse complement strand
CCACAAAAGATCAGCCACGCCTCCCGGGTGCCCGGACCCCGACTCGACGCGGCCCTGTTCCCCTTGCTCGGAGCGACCGGAGCCCCGCCCCCGGGGCAGAGGTGCCGGGACGCATACGGCTACACGTCGGGCTTCGGCGGCGGACGGGCCCGCAGGGTCAGGCCGCAGGGGCGCCGAACCACCGCGCCAGCCGATCGAACAGGTCCCGCTGGTCGTCACCGACCCATGCGACATGCCCGTCCGGCCGCAACAGCACCGCCGGCAGCTCCAGTTGGCCACCGGTATCGACAACGTCGACGACGTGGTCGACCCGGTCCGCCCAGCCCGCCACCGAAAGCCACCCGGTCCGGTCGAGCAGCAGTCCGCGACCGTTGTGCAT
>NZ_JAAGLU010001117.1 GCF_010550245.1 Streptomyces sp. SID12501 | reverse complement strand
CGTTCGGCTCCCCGCAGCCGCACGAGCGCCGGATCACCAGCGCCGAGGGGAACTGCTTCAGCCGCTCCCGCCGCGAGCCGACAACCCGGAGCGAGTCGTCGAGCACCAGGTCCACGGCGGCCCGCGCCATCGCCGGACGGTCGGAGAAGACCGTGGTCAGCGGCGGATCCGTGAGCCCGGCCTCCTTCACGTCGTCGAAGCCCGCGACCGCCAGCTCACCGGGCACGTCGATGCGCAGCTCGCGCGCCGCCCGCAGCACCCCGATGGCCTGGTCGTCGGTGGCGCAGAAGATCGCCGGCGGGCGGTCCGGGCCGGCGAGCAGCCCGAGCGCCACCTGATAGGCGTCGTACCGGTTGTACGGGGCCTGGAAGAGCCGGCC
>NZ_JAAGLU010001116.1 GCF_010550245.1 Streptomyces sp. SID12501 | reverse complement strand
CGAGGGAGGAGGTCAGCAGCAGGTACTGGTCGAAGTCCGGGTCGGCCGGGGAGCCGCCGCCGGCGAGGACGGCGTCGGTCTTCATGCGGGGCTCGATGACCTCCCAGGTCCCGGCCTCGGTCCTGACCTCGATGCCGGCCTTCTTGGCGTCGGAGGCGAAGGCGAGGGCGTGGTCCTGGCGGAGCTTGTCGCCGGAGGGGTACCAGAGCGGGAAGGCGGCGCGGACGCCGTCCTTGACGCGGATGCCGTCCTCGCCCGCCTTCCAGCCGGCGTCGTCGAGGATCTTCTTCGCCCTGTCAGGGTCGTACGGGCGCTCGGTGCCTGCGGTGAACCAGGGGCTGCCGACCGGGACCGGCCCGTAGGCGGCCTTGCCGGCGCC
>NZ_JAAGLU010001115.1 GCF_010550245.1 Streptomyces sp. SID12501 | reverse complement strand
CCTGCCGACTTCATCCAGCGACGACGATCCGGTGGGCCGGCCCGCGCCTTCCGGAGGTGCTCCGGTCGGCGTGGGCCCGCCGCTCCCCGTCCGCATGCGCTACCCCACGTTGCCCTGGACGTTGCCCTGGGCTCCGCCGCCGGTCTTGCCCGCCACCTTCTTGCAGTTCACGAACGCGAAGTTCTGGCCCTCCTGCCCCGCAAGGACGGTGTAGTCGGCGTTCTTCTGCGTGCGGCTGACCGAGAAGGACCCTCCCACGATGTTCAAGGACTGGGTGGTGTTGCCGTCGTTGAGTTTCCGCGGGGCCGTGAAGCCCTCACCGGTGATGGTGACGCCGTTCGCCGTTGGCGTGACCGTGCAACTCGCGGCGGGCACCGCTT
>NZ_JAAGLU010001114.1 GCF_010550245.1 Streptomyces sp. SID12501 | reverse complement strand
GCCGTGATCGTGAGCCCCGCGACGACCGCGAGGAGCGTCGCGAACGCGACCGCCGAGATGATCCCGAGCAGGAACACCCCGCCGAGCTCGTAGGCGAGCAGCGGCGCGGCCGAGTTGGCCTTGCCGGGTGCGCCGAGGATCCGCTCGGGCCCGACGATCGCCCCGGCGCCATAGCCGAGCACGAGCGTGAACAGGTAGAAGATGCCGATCAGCCAGATCGCCCACACGACGGACCGGCGCGCCTCCTTGGCCGACGGCACGGTGTAGAACCGCATGAGCACGTGCGGCAGGCCGGCGGTCCCGAGCACGAGCGCGAGGGCGAGCGACAGGAAGTTCAGCTGTGTGAGCGCCGACGCGCCGTACTGGCGGCCGGGCTCGAT
>NZ_JAAGLU010001113.1 GCF_010550245.1 Streptomyces sp. SID12501 | reverse complement strand
GCGGTGATCTGCGCACCGACCAGGCGGGCGTTCTCCGCCGCGTTGTCGTCGCGGTCCTTGTTGCGTTCCGTGACCGCGCCGGTCGTGGAGACCTCCAGCTCGGAGTTGGTGACGCCGTCCTTGCCGATCACGTTGACGTGCCAGATGGCGCCGTCCTGGTCGAGGGACTCGACGACACCGGGGAAGTGCTTGAGGGCTGCCGCCGCCGCTCCGCCCGCGTCCACGTCGACCCGCGCGACGGCGGAGGCGGGAGCGGTTCTCGCCGTGTCGGCGCCGGTCGCGGCGGCGGCCACCGCCGGACCTCCGGCCAGCAGGACGACGGACGCAGCGGCGGAAACGTACAGATTGCGCTTCATGGGCTGGACCTCCTCGGGCCGGCC
>NZ_JAAGLU010001112.1 GCF_010550245.1 Streptomyces sp. SID12501 | reverse complement strand
CTGGCCCCCCACCAGGCCCAGGCGGCCCCCGCACCTGCCACAGCCGTCACCTCGAACGTCTCGGACGTGTCGGACGCCTCTTCTGAGCTGCGGTTCCACGACGTCCTCGGCTCCGGCGGCATCACCCTCAAGGGCAACGTCTTCACCCCGGCCGGAGCCGTGCAGGGCCGGAAGTACCCGCTTATCGTGCTGCCCACCAGCTGGGGCCTGCCGCAGATCGAATACATCGCCCAGGCCCGCAAGCTCGCCGACTCCGGCTACGTCGTGGTCGGTTACACCTCGCGCGGCTTCTGGCTCTCCGGCGGCGAGATAGAGACGGCCGGCCCCGCCGACGTCGCCGACGTCTCCGCCGTCATCGACTGGGCCCTCGCCACCACCCC
>NZ_JAAGLU010001111.1 GCF_010550245.1 Streptomyces sp. SID12501 | reverse complement strand
TCCTCTACGCCGACACGGCCCACCCGGAGCCGCTGCTGGCGCGGGTCGCCGCGGCCGGCGTGCGGCACGTCGTGCTGCTGTCGTCGTCCGCGGTGACGGCACCGGGCGCGGCAGACGACTTCAACGGCGCGCGCTTCCTGCGGGTCGAGCGCGCGGTGGAGGACTCCGGCGTGGCGCACACCTTCCTGCGGCCCGGCGGGTTCGCGAGCAACACCGCACGGTGGAGCTGGAGCATCCGCACCGACGGCACGGTGCCGCTGCCGCACCCCGACGCGGTGCAGGTGCCCGTGCACGAGGCCGACGTGGCCGACGTCGCGGTCGTCGCGCTCACCGGCGACGCGCTGCTCGGCGCGGCACCCGTGCTCACGGGCCCGGAGGTG
>NZ_JAAGLU010001110.1 GCF_010550245.1 Streptomyces sp. SID12501 | reverse complement strand
GAGCACGCGGCCAACGCGCTCGTCGCCGTGGCCAAGACGGTCGCGGCGGTGCTGACGGGCGCGGCGTCGATGCTCGCCGAGGCCGCGCACTCGTGGGCGGACACCGGCAACGAGGTCTTCCTGCTGGTCGCGCAGCGCCGCGCCGCGCGCACACCGGACGCCGCGCACCCGTTCGGGTACGGCCGCGAGGTCTACGTGTGGTCGATGTTCGCCGCGATCGGGCTGTTCGCGGTCGGCGCCGGGGTGTCGGTCACGCACGGCGTGCAGGAGCTCCTCCACCCCGAGCCGGCGACCGACTTCCCGGTCGCGTACCTGGTGCTCGCGATCGCGTTCGTGCTGGAGTCGGTGTCGTTCGTGCAGGCGTGGCGGCAGTCGCGCGC
>NZ_JAAGLU010000110.1 GCF_010550245.1 Streptomyces sp. SID12501 | reverse complement strand
CTCCTCACCCATCTCACCCAGCATCCGGACGTTCCCTTGAGTGACATCGGTTACTCCTTGGCGTCGTCGCGGGCGGTGTTGGGGCATCGGGCGGTGGTGGTCGGTGGTGGGCGTGGGGAGTTGTTGCGGGGTGTGAGGGCGTTGGCGGAGGGGCGGCCTGACGCGGGTGTGGTGCGGGGTCGTGCGGGTGATGGTGGTGTGGTTTTCGTGTTTCCGGGCCAGGGGTCGCAGTGGGTGGGGATGGCGGTGGAGTTGTTGGGTTCCTCACCGGTGTTCGCGGCGCGGATGGCGGAGTGTGAGCGGGCGTTGTCGGGGTTTGTGGAGTGGTCGTTGTCC
The DNA here is from genome assembly GCF_010550245.1 of Streptomyces sp. SID12501. GTDB lineage: Bacteria > Actinomycetota > Actinomycetes > Streptomycetales > Streptomycetaceae > Streptomyces. Next base: position 897 of record NZ_JAAGLU010000110.1, on the reverse strand, counting down.
GATGTGCTGTCGGATGAGGTGGCGTTGGGTCGGGTGGATGTGGTTCAGCCGGTGTTGTGGGCGGTGATGGTGAGTCTGGCGGAGGTGTGGCGGTCGTTCGGTGTGGTGCCGGCTGCGGTGGTGGGTCATTCGCAGGGTGAGATCGCTGCTGCTGTGGTGGCGGGTGCGTTGTCGTTGGAGGACGGTGCCCGGGTGGTGGTGTTGCGTTCGCGGGCGGTTCTCGCCCTGTCGGGCAAAGGCGGGATGGCGTCCGTGCAGTTGCCTGTTGGTGAGGTGCGGGGTCTGGTTGCGGTGCTGGACGGTCGTGTTGAGGTGGCTGCGGTGAACGGGCCGTCCTCGGTGGTGGTGGCGGGCACGCCGGAGGCTTTGGGCGAGGCGATCGCGGAGGCGAGGGGGCGGGGTGCGCGTGCCAGGCGGGTGGAGGTGGATTATGCCTCGCACTCTGTTCAGGTGGAGGGCATCCGCGATGAACTCCACGCCGTGCTGGGTGGGTTGGAGCCGGTCGCGGCGGGGGTCCCGTTCTATTCGACGGTGACGGGTGAGCGGTTGGAGACGGCTGGTCTGGACGCGGAGTACTGGTATCGCAACCTGCGTTCCACGGTTCGTCTGGAGGACACGGTCACGGGTCTGGTGGAGTCCGGGCATCGGGTGTTCGTGGAGATCAGTCCTCATCCGGTGTTGACGGCGGCGGTGCAGGAGACGGCTGAGGTGGTGGGCCGGGAGGTCGTGGTCACGGGGACGCTGCGGCGGGGAGAGGGTGGCCCGGAGCGGCTGTTGCTGTCGTTGGGTGAGGCGTATGTGCATGGTGTGCCGGTCGACTGGGCGGAGTGGTTCGCGGGGGGCGGTGCCAGGCGTGTCGATCTGCCGACCTACGCCTTCCAACACCACCACTACTGG
>NZ_JAAGLU010001109.1 GCF_010550245.1 Streptomyces sp. SID12501 | reverse complement strand
GGGCTGATCACGATTGACGAGTATCGGAAGGTCGCCCAGCTCGACCCGTTCGACGTTCCGCACTCCCGCGCACTGTGGATCAGCCCGCAGAAGGCTCCCGTCCCCGCGAATCCCCAGGATGCTGCCGCCCTCGGTGTAGGCGGCGACCCCGCGGCTGGCCTTGGCCCGGGCGGTGGCGCACCCCTTCCTCAGGGACTGGAGGGACCGAATGGGGGAAGTGCCGCGACAGCGGTCGCCGAAGCCCGCGCGGACGCCCCTGAGGACGCGGCGGCCGCCGTCGCGGCCGCCCGCACCCTGATACCGGAGGCCCCGGAAGGGGAAGAAGGAGCGGCCGCAGCGGTGGCGCAGGCCCGCGTGGAGAGCACCCTGTCCGAGTCCGG
>NZ_JAAGLU010001108.1 GCF_010550245.1 Streptomyces sp. SID12501 | reverse complement strand
CAGGCGCCCCATGCGCGCGTCGAGCTCGGCGCCCGTCACCGCGGCGTCGAGCAGCTCGGTGCGCAGGTCCTCGGGCAGCGCGCCGTGGTACTTGTACGACAGCTTGTGCTCGACGCTCGCCCAGAAGTCCATCGCGATCGTGCGGATCTGCACCTCGACGGGCACGTGCTCGGTGCGGTCGGACAGGAACACCGGGATCCGCACGATGAGGTGCAGCGACCGGTACCCGTTGGCCTTCGGCTCGGCGATGTAGTCCTTGCGGCGCACGACCTCGACGTCGGGCTGCGACGCGAGCATGTCCGCGACCCAGTACGCGTCGGACACGAAGCTGCACGTGATCCGGATGCCCGCGATGTCGAGGATCCGCTCGCGGATCGTCG
>NZ_JAAGLU010001107.1 GCF_010550245.1 Streptomyces sp. SID12501 | reverse complement strand
CCCAGGTGGAGGGAGCCGGTGACGTTCGGCGGCGGGATGACGATGGTGTACGGGGGCTTCTCGCTGTGCTCGTCAGCCTCGAAATAGCCCCGTTCTACCCAGCGCTCGTACAGCTTCCCCTCTACGTCGGCCGGCACGTACTGGGTCGGCAGTTCGGGGGTGGCTGCTTGCTGATGCTGAGTGTTGTCGGTCACGAGGCACAGTTTACGGGCGTCACCACCTGGTCCCGAAACCGGATTCTTCGGTAACGGAGCCGCCCCGGTTTCCCCATGACGCGGTCATGTCCGTCAGGATGAGCCCAACGCATGCACGACGGAGGGGAACCACGCCCATGAGCTACAACCAGCCCGGCCCGTACGGAGGCCAGCCCCAGCAGCCCG
>NZ_JAAGLU010001106.1 GCF_010550245.1 Streptomyces sp. SID12501 | reverse complement strand
AGCGGCGCGCTTCCCGCCGCGACGCGTCCCACCTGCACCTAGGCTCGGGGCCATGACCCACGAGACGTCGGCACCCGCACCGGAGTACCGCCGCGGCCCCGTGCTGCTGCGGCGCGACCAGATCCCCGCCACGACCTCCGACCAGCGGCTGCTGTCGCGCGGCGAGGGCGCCTCCTGGCTGCACTCGGACCCCTGGCGCGTCATGCGGATCCAGAGCGAGTTCGTCGAGGGGTTCGGCGCGCTGGCGGCCGAATTCGGCGGCACCGGCTTTGACTGGGCGACCACGCCCGAGACGCGCGCCGCACTGTGGAAAATGCGGCACAACGCCTATCGCTCGTGTCTCGCGTTGCGGCCGGGGGCGACGGCAGTGGTGACGGATGT
>NZ_JAAGLU010001105.1 GCF_010550245.1 Streptomyces sp. SID12501 | reverse complement strand
GCGTCCTGGCGGTCGGCCGCGCGCTCGGCGTGGCCGTCGGGGCCTGCGCGCTCGCGCTGCTCGGCGTCGAAGGGCTTCCCACACGGATCCGGCCCGAGGGCGCGCTGCTGGACGGGACGCACCGCGTGCCGGGCGGCGGCGTGCACGTGCGCTGCGGCGTGCCCGAGCGTGTCGAGCGTCTCGGTCCGGTGATGGTCGTCGACCCGGTGACGGCGCTCGTCCAGACGGTGCCGACGCTGGACCGGGAGCACGCGGTGGCGGTGCTGGACTCGGCGATCCATCGGCGGCTGGTGCGGGAGGACGAGCTCGAGGACGTCCGCCGTCGGACCCGGGGGCGACGGGGGAGCGCACGAGCGACCCGCTGGTGGGACCTCGTCGACG
>NZ_JAAGLU010001104.1 GCF_010550245.1 Streptomyces sp. SID12501 | reverse complement strand
CCGGCTGGGAGTCGTTCGCGCTCGACGCGACGTCGTTCGTGCTCGACGGCACGCAGTACCTGGTCTGGGCGCAGCAGGACGTCACGATCCGCGGCAACTCCAACCTCTACATCGCCCCCATGGCGAACCCCTGGACGCTCGCCGGCCCGGCCGTGCTGCTCACGCGCCCCGAGCACGACTGGGAGACCGCCGGGTTCTGGGTCAACGAGGGCCCGTCGGTCCTGGTCCGCGAGGGCCGCGTGCTGCTCACCTACTCGGGCGCCGCGACGGGCCCCGAGTACGCGATGGGCCTGCTCACCGCCTCGACGGACGCCGACCTGCTCGACCCCGCGTCGTGGACCAAGAGCCCCGACCCCGTGCTCGTCAGGCACCCCCACCACG
>NZ_JAAGLU010001103.1 GCF_010550245.1 Streptomyces sp. SID12501 | reverse complement strand
GTGCGTCGGCAGGACCACGTCGTACGGATCGTCGTGCAGGTGGATCAGGCGCACGCCCTCGTACGGTCGGGGGTCCGGCCCGACGGCGAGCGCGAGGTCCGCCCGGCCCTGCTCGACCTCGTGGAGCGGGGCGGCCGGGTCGGCGAGTCTCAGGTCGATCCGCACCCGGGGGTGGGCGCGGCGCAGGCCCACCAGGGCGGGCGCGACGAGCGCGGCCCCCGCGGAGGCGAAGTAGCGGACGACGACCCGTCCGGTGTGCCCTTCCCGCAGGTCGGCCAGGGCTGCCTCGGCCGCCGCCAGGTCCTGGCTGATGACCTCCGCGTGTTCCGCGAGCAACCGGCCGGCGGCGGTGGGCCGCACGCCGCGGCCGACTCGTTCGAG
>NZ_JAAGLU010001102.1 GCF_010550245.1 Streptomyces sp. SID12501 | reverse complement strand
ACCGTGAGGCCGTCGTCGGTGCGATGGCCGTCGCGGCGGCCGCCTCGCTCGCCGCGGCCCCGGCCGGGCCGCCGAAGCCCGAGGATCTCCTGGACGGCGTGATCGCCCTCGTGCCCCGCAGCGCGGTCGGCGCCGGGCTGCGCAGGGCCCGCGACATGCTGGACTACAAGGACGCCGGCACGGTCGCCGCGGTCCTCGGCAACGGCCGCCGCACGAGCGCTCACGACACCGTCCCGTTCGCCCTCTGGTCGGCGGCCAGGAGCCTCGGCGACTTCGAGGAGGCCTTCTGGGTGACCGCCCAGGCGGGGGGCGACGTCGACACGACCTGCGCCATCGTCGGGGGCGTCGTCGCCGCGGGGACGGCGGGGGCCCCGCCCGCCG
>NZ_JAAGLU010001101.1 GCF_010550245.1 Streptomyces sp. SID12501 | reverse complement strand
AGGGCGTCGAGGGCCGTGCGGAGCGTGAAGGCGTCGGCCGCCGAGAAGGCCGTGCCGGGCGCGGGGTGCGCGAGGGTGTCGTACGGCTGGTGCATGCGGGCATGCCTCCCCGCCGCCGACCCGGGTGACGGCCGGGGTACCGGATGCGTCCCTCGGACGGGGGAGGCGTTCGGGTCAGTCGGTACGGCGTACGGGGCGGAGCGCGCGCGGTCGGGGCGGTACCCGGTGTCCGGGCTCGGCCGGTACCCGGGGTCCGGTCGGCCGGTGTCCGGGCGGGGCGGCGTGGGGTCGCCCGTCGGGGTGCGGGTCGCGGCGGCGTGGGCGCATGCTGACTGTGTGACGGCGAGACCGGACAGCGGCGGCCCACCCTCCGGCGCCACG
>NZ_JAAGLU010001100.1 GCF_010550245.1 Streptomyces sp. SID12501 | reverse complement strand
TCCAGGAGCAGTCCCTTATCCGAAAGTCGGGCCGGTGAAGACGGGCCCCGAAGCGAAGAAGTAGTGCGATCCCGGAACAAAGGGGACAGCCGGCGGAAAGCCCTGTGTCCTCCGTCCGGCACTCGGGACGGGCAGCCGGACCCGGCCGCGGGACCGATACGGTGGGAACACCATGAGCGCATCTCAGCCACCTCAGCCTCCCCCCTCCCCCGAGCTCCCCGATTCCCCTCGGACCGGCGGCGAGCCCGCCCGGGACAGCGACGATTCCCCTTCTCTCGTGGACAACACGCCCACCCTTCTCGTCAAGATCTTCGGCAAGGACCGCCCCGGCATCACCGCCGGCCTGTTCGACACCCTCGCCGCGTACTCCGTCGACGTCGT
>NZ_JAAGLU010000010.1 GCF_010550245.1 Streptomyces sp. SID12501 | reverse complement strand
GCGGTCTCGCCGTCCGCTACGACAAAAAGCCTGAAAGCTACCAGGCCGGACTCGAATTATGTGCCGGCCTCCTCTGGATCCGACACCTCGGATCACAGCCTTGATCACAACTCCACACAGGCCCTAGGGCCGAACATCGCCGCACCCGCGGGGCGCAGTGTGTCCGGACTCGGGATACCCGTGGTGGCGGGCCCCTTCCTCTGGGCGGCCGGGATCTTCCTGGTCGCGGCGGTGACGGTGGCCGTTCTGTTGCGCCCCGATCCTCTGCTCACGGCCCGCGCACTCGCCCCGGTGGAGGAGCGGTCGGCCGGGGGCCGGTCCCTGCGGGCGGGTCTTGCCGCCGTCGCGGCCTCGCCGCGTGCCCGGCTCGCGCTCGTGACGGTGGCCGTGTGCCACACGGCCATGGTCTCGGTCATGTCGATGACCCCGGTCGCGCTCGGCCACCACGGCGCGAGCATCGATCTGATCGGGCTGGTCATCAGTGGCCACATCGCGGGCATGTACGCGTTCTCGCCGCTCATGGGGCGCCTGTCCGACGGGGTCGGGCGGCTGTCCGGCATCGGTCTCGCCGTTGGCCTGCTGGCCTGCTCGGCGTTCCTCGCGGGCACAGCCGACGGCAGTCACGGCCGTACCGCGGTGGGGCTCTTCGTCCTGGGGCTGGGCTGGTCGGCCGGGCTGGTCTCCGGATCCGCCCTGCTCACGGACTCCGTGCCCGAGGCCGCGCGCGCTGCCGCGCAGGGGCTGTCCGACCTCACCATGAACACCTCGGCGGGCCTCGGCGGGGCGGCAGCCGGGCTCGTGATGGCCCAGGCGGGCTACGGGTGGCTGAACCTCGCCGCCGCGTGCCTGCTGATACCCGTGGGCGCGCTGGCCTTGTTCACGTTGAAGGCGTTGCCGCCAAGGTCCCGGAAGTAGGAACTGCGCCTCCCCACCCCTCGGGCACGATGGGAGGCTGGTGGCGTCTGCCACAGGCCGCAGGGGTTTGACCGGGCACGCTGCCCGCCAAAGATCAGGGAAGACCGAACGACAGGAAGCAGGCACGTGATGCTGGTGGTGTCCGAAGAAGTGCGGGAAGCGGTCGACGCGCGTCGACCCGTGGTGGCCCTGGAGTCCACGATCATCGCGCACGGGCTGCCGCGCCCCCGCAATCTGCAGGTGGCGCTGGAACTCGAGGACGTCGTACGCCAGGAAGGCGCCGTCCCCGCCACGATCGCCGTGCTGGACGGGCGCCCCCATGTCGGCCTGGACAAGGAGCAGTTGGAACGGGTCGCGAACGAGGACGGGATCCGCAAGCTGGGCCACCGCGATCTGCCGCTCGCGGTGGCCACCGGGGCGAGCGGGGCGACCACGGTGTCGGCGACCGCGCTGCTGGCCGCCCGCGCGGGCGTACGGGTGTTCGCCACGGGTGGGCTCGGCGGGGTGCACCGGGAGTGGACGGTGACCCAGGACGAGTCCGCCGATCTGGGCCTGCTGGCGCGCACCAGGATCACGGTCGTCTGCGCGGGCGTGAAGTCGATCCTGGATGTGCCGGCCACCCTGCAGCGTCTGGAGACCCTCGGGGTCGCCGTGGCGGGTTTCGGCACCGGCAACTTTCCCGGCTTCTACCTTTCCGACTCCGGGCATCCGGTGGACTGGACGCTGCACACGCCGGATCAGGTCGCGGACGTGATGCGGGCCCAGGACGCGCTCGATTCCCCCGAGTCGGCGTTCATCGTCGCCAATCCGGTGCCCGAGCAGCAGCAACTGGATCCCGGGCTCCACGCGCGCGTGCTCGCCGACGCGCTGCACGCGTGCGAGGAGCAGGGCGTGAGCGGGCAGGCGGTGACACCGTTCCTGCTCGACTACCTGGTGCGGCACACCGACGGTGCCTCGCTGAGCGCCAACCTGGCAGCGGTCCGCGGCAACGTACGGCTCGCGGGGCGGATCGCGGCGGCCTGGGCCGGGGCGTGACGGAGCCGGGCGGGGCGCTGCTCGTCGTCGGGGACGTCATCACGGACATCGTCGCCCGGCACCGGGGTCCGCTCGCGCCGGGGACCGACACCACCGCCGCGATCCGGACCCTGCCGGGCGGTGCGGGCGCCAATGTGGCCTGCTGGGCAGCCCATTGGGGCCGCGCGGAGGTACGGCTGCTCGGACGGGTGGGCGCGGACTCGGCGGAGTGGCACGAGCGCGAGCTGACCGCCTGCGGGGTACGGCCACGCCTCGTCGTCGATCCCGAGGCGCCGACCGGGACGGTGATCTGCCTGGTGGACGCGGACGCGGCAGCCGAGCGCACGTTGGTGACCCAGAGCGGCGCCTCGCTGCGGCTGGACCCCGACGACTGGTCGGACGTACTGCTCGACGGTGTCGCACGGCTGCATCTCTCGGGCTATCTGCTGTTCTCGGCGCCGAGCCGGGCGTTCGTGGCGGTGGCGCTGGAGTCGGCACGCGCGCGTGGCGTACCGGTGAGCCTGGATCCGGCGTCCGCGGGGTTCCTCGTCGAACTGGGTGTCGACCGCTTCCTGGATCTCGTGTCCGGAGTGGATGTCCTGCTGCCGAGCCGTGACGAGGCCTGTCTGCTCACCGGGTTGCCCAATCCGGCGGACGCGGCGGCCGAACTGAGCCGCCACGTCCCGCTGGTGGTCGCGAAGCAGGGTGCCGAAGGCGCGCTGGTGGCCCGCTCGGGGAGCCTCGCCGCTCGTGTCCCGGCCGTGCCCGCGACACCCCGGGACACGACGGGCGCCGGCGACGCCTTCACCGGCGCGTTCCTCGCCGCCCTGCTGACGGGCGCCGCACCCGAGGACGCGGCGGCGGAGGGATGCCGGGCGGGCGCGCGTGCGGTGGAGCGAGTGGGCGGGAGGCCTCCGGTTCTCGGTTGAGGGGGACGGTGAGCAGTGCCCCCGACTGCCGTCGCCGTCGGCTAACCCTTGCGCCCCCAGGCCGAGATCATCGGCGCCGTCGCCAGGTCCATCCCGCCCGCGGCGACGTTGGCCAGATGGTGGTCGATCTCCTGGTCCGTGGCGTGGCCCCCGGCTACGAGCGGCTCCCGGATCTGACGGATCGTCGCCGACTCCAGCGCGGCGCAGGCGGGCGAGGTGACGGGGAAGTAGGCGTCGGCCTGTACGTTGCGCAGGCCCGCCTCGCGCAGCAGCCGCGGGAGTCTGCGGCCGTACGCCAGGTCGGCGCCGCTGTCCGCGAGGAGTTGGCGGAAGCTGTGGCGCAGCCGGTTGGCGAGCTGCTGCTCGGGGCCGTGCTCGTCGGGGCAGAGCAGGGGTTGCAGAGCGGGATCGGCGTCCTCGACCAGGAGCCGTCCGCCGGGACGCAGCGACTTGATCATCGAGCGCAACGCCCTTTCCCGGTCCGGCACATGGACGAGGACGAGCCGGGCGTGCACCAGGTCGAACCCCTCCCCCGGCGGCTCGTCGACGCCGACGTCGTGGACGCGCACCTCTACCGGCGGGCGGGCTGCCGGGGCCACCCACGAGGTGTCGAGGTCGGTCGCGACGACCTTCCCGGTCGGGCCCACCTTCTTGGCCAGCCAGGAGACCACCGAGGTGCCGCCGACACCGACCTCCCAGCAGCGCCAGCCGGGTCCCACGCCGAACCCTTCGAGGTGCCGGAAGGTCGTGGGATCGAAGAGGGCGGCGAAGGCGTCGAAGCGTTGTCCCGCCTCGGTCTGCCGGTTGTCGAGAAGATACCCGTCGGTTCGCGTCATGCCGAGATCATCCCAGTCGTCCGCTTTGTTCGGCCGGGTCGACGCTCCCGTACGACGAGATGTCCGACGATCGCGCCGACCGACGAAACCGAAGCGGAACCTTCCGTTCCCACAGGCTCCTCCGGAGTTCGCGAGGGGCTGGCACACTGGCGAACCGGACGCATGGTGCGGACAGTGCGGCACGAGGAGATCCACGCGAGGGGGTCCAGATGTCCATGGCAGGGAATCTGCGGCAGGTCACCGGCCTCAGCAGGGTCGGCGGCCTCCGCAAGGTGGCACGGCTGGCACGGCGGAGCCCGCACGTAGACCTGAGTCACCACGCCCGGTCCCCGCTGGGCTCCGCGGTCGTGAACTGCGTGGCCTACGAGGACGGCGTCCGGATCCCGGCCGGCCGGGACCTGGTCGATGCCGTGCGACGGGTACGCAAGAGCGACGAGGGCTTCGTCTGGCTCGGTCTCCACGAGCCGACGGACCAGGAGTTCGCGGGCATCGCCCAGCTCTTCGACCTGCACCCGCTCGCGGTCGAGGACGCGGTCGACGCCCACCAGCGCCCGAAACTGGAGCGGTACGGCGAAACCCTGTTCGCGGTGTTCAAGACGGTCTGCTATGTCGAGCACACCGAACTGACGGCGACCAGCGAGGTGGTGAACACCGGCGAGATCATGGTCTTCGTCGGCCGGGAGTTCGTGATCACCGTACGACATGGACGGCACGGCTCACTGGGCCCGCTGCGCGAGGGTCTGGAAGCCGACCCCCAGCAGCTCGCCAAGGGCCCGGCGGCCGTGCTGCACGCGATCGCGGACCATGTGGTCGACGACTACCTGCAGGTCACGGACGCGGTGCAGGCAGACATCGACCAGGTCGAGACGGATGTGTTCGCGACGAACGGCGCGCGGGCCGACCCGGGCCGGATCTACCAGCTCAAGCGTGAACTCCTGGAACTGAAGCGGGCCGTGGCTCCACTGCACCGGCCGCTGCAGGAACTGGCGACGCGGCCGATACGGGTGATCGACCCGGAGATACAGGCCTACTTCAGGGACGTCTCCGACCATCAGATCCGGGCCACGGAGCAGATCGCGGCGTTCGACGAGCTGCTCAACTCGATTCTTCAGGCCCACCTCGCGCAGGTCACGGTCGCGCAGAACGAGGACATGCGCAGGATCACGGCGTGGGCGGCGGTGATCGCCGTACCGACGATGGTGTGCGGGGTCTACGGCATGAACTTCGATCACATGCCGGAGCTGCGTTGGCAGTTCGGCTATCCGCTGGTCATCGGCCTGATATCCGTCGTCTGTCTGACGCTGTACCGGAGCTTCCGGCGCAACGGCTGGCTCTGACACGGCCGACCGGACACACACCCTCACCACGAGGGTGTGTGACGGGGCGGCGGGTCAGCGCATCGTGGTCCTGGCGTAGACGCTCTCGGCCCAGGACGCGATCTGGTCGTCCGTGAGGTGCTGGGCCAGATCGGCCTCGCTGATCATGCCGACCAGGCGCTTGTTCTCGATCACCGGGAGCCGACGGATCTGGTGGTCCTTCATCTCTTCGAGCACTTCGCTGACATCGGCGCTCGCGTCGATCCAGCGCGGGGTGCCCTGTGCCATCTCTCCCGCGGTGACCTTTGCCGGATCGTGGCCCATGGCCACACACCCGACGACGATGTCGCGGTCCGTGAGGATGCCGCAGAGGCGTTCGTTCTCGTCGCTGATGGGCAGGGCGCCCACGTTGAGCTCGCGCATCAACTGGGCGGCCCGGTCGAGGGTCTCGTGGGCGGGGATCCACTGGGCGCCGCGGTGCATGATGTCTCCGGCGGTGGTCATGAAGTACCTCCCGGTGCCGGCGGCCGGCGCGGCGCGGAGGGCACCGCTAGTCCCGGCGCCCTACATTCTTGCCGCGCTCCCGGGGATGCGCACCCGGAAGTCAGCGGTTTTCGGGCGCGGCGGCCGAAGCCGGGTCAGCCGTTCCACGCCGGGTGACGCGGGTCGTCCGCGCGTATCAGGACGTCGGCCGTGGTGGCGGGGTCCGTCTCGCTCTCGTAGCGCTCGAAGGCGGGGAGCGTCCAGTGCTCGGCCTCGGGGGTACGGCGGCGCAGGGCCGCCGGGGAGAGGAGGACGTGGACGGCTCTGTCGAACGGGAACCAGTGGCGCAGCAGGAAGGGGCCGTGCAGCAACAGGATTCCGCCGGGCGGGAGCTGGACGTAGGGACTGCGGGTGGAGCGGTCGGTGAGCGGGTCGCGGAGGTCGGGAAGGACTCGGCCGGTGCCGCCCGGTTCGAGGGGGCCGAAGACCTCGCGCCAGAGGGCGCCGGTGTCGAACCAGCCGTTGTAGTAGGCCTCCACGTCCTCGTGGCCGTACTCCAGCCGGAGAGAGGCGGGGCGCAGGAAGCCGGCGGTGTCGACGGCGAGTGAGGGCCGGCCGCGTAGGCGCAGCGCCTCGGCCACACGTTCGGCGAGGTCTCCTGGGCGGGCGGCCGGGGCCCCGTCGAAAGCGATGCGTGGCCAGGGGCTGCCGTCGTCCGGCTTCAGGTCGAGCACACGTTCGGCGAGAAGGTCGCCGAGCCGGTCCCAGGTGATCGGTTCCAGTCGCACACGGCCCATGATGCCGGGTGACCGCCGGTGGCGAGCAGGTGAGGTCCGTCCGGGGATTCCTGGTCGCCGATGGGAATCACACACCTGTGGAAGACCGTGCGACTCCCCCGCTCCAGACCGGACTTCTCGTCGTGCAGCCGCTCAGGCGGCGCCACTGTGCCGAGTGCCGACGGGGGCCGTTGGCACTGCTCGTGCTGGAGGAGGGGGCGCCTCGGTGTCTCGACTGCGCCGATCTCGGGCATCTGGTGTTCCTGCCCAGGGGCGACACCGCGTTGACGCGCAGGTCGCGGGAGGAGAGCGGGCTGTCGGCGGTGGTCGTGCGATTCAACCGGCGACAGGGACGGTACGAGCGGCAGGGCGTTCTGGTCGAGGAGGCGGGGCTCACCCGGGCCGAGGAGCGGTGTCTGGCGGACGCCGAGGCACGGCGGCGGCGTCGGTCGCGGGACGGATACAGGCGGGCCGCAGAGGATCTGCGGTTCACGGAGGCGTTCTCGCGGGAGATCCACCGGCTGTTTCCCGGGTGCCCGAGGGATCGGGCGGAGGCGATCGCCGCGCACGCCTCGGTGCGTGGCAGTGGGCGTGTGGCGCGGAGTGCGGCGGGGCGGGCGTTGTCCGAGGGGGCGGTGATCTCGGCGGTCGTGGCGGCCGTACGGCATGTGGACACGTCGTACGACCAGTTGCTGATGAGCGGGGTCGCGCGGCGCGAGGCTCGGCGGCGGATCGCCGGTGACGTCGAGGCGAGGCTCAGGGAATGGGGGACGGTGCTGGGACCGAGTCGGAATTAGCTCGTTCGTGTGATCGTCCGCTTGCTGGCTTGCGGTGCCCTGGGCCGTTCGGGCTAACGTGGTCGTGCGACCTGGGACACCGGGTACGGCGTCAGCGTGCGGGGCCCCTGCTCCACCAGAGGATGGTTCAGGGCCTCCCCGTCGCCTCTGGCCGTACCCACCTGGCCAGGTCGCGCAGGGAACTGGCCTCCCGGGCCCGGACCACGCACAGGATGCGTGTCGCCGCCCGGGGTCGAGTACGCCGGGGACCAGCTCGCCCAAGACCGTTCGGGGCGCGCGGCTGAACGGGGCTCACTCCCGATCAGTCCACAGGAACGGTCTTCTGCGGGTTCTCGACGTTCGTGATGAGGGGGCTCGCGGCGCTGCCGCCCGCGCAGGGTGTCGCCGCGATGCGGGCGATCAACGTCACCGCGGTGAATCCGCCCTTCATGCTCGTGTTCCTCGGGTCGGCCGCCGTGTGTCTGGTGACCGTCGTGGTCACGTTCGTGGTGTGGCCGGACGAAGGTGCGGTGGAGCTGCTGGTGGGCAGCGCGCTGTATCTGTTCGGCTCGTTCGGGCTCACCATGGGCGCGAACGTGCCGCGCAACAACGCGCTGGCGGAGCTGGAGCCGGGGACGGCGGAGGCCGCCGCGTACTGGCCCGTGTACGTACGCGAGTGGACCCTGTGGAACCACATACGCACGGTCGCCTCGGGGGCTGCCTCGGTGCTGTACGTCCTGGCCGTCGCCTGAGCCGCCGGCCGGGCCGCCGTCCCGCTCGGCGTGCCTGGTCGATGAGTCGTATCGTGGCCGAAGGAGAGTGCCGCCCGATGACGCACGGCCCCGTCATGCGTACGCAGGGAAGACGGCGAGGACACGGTCATGGGCGATCCCAAGGGTTTTCTCACCACAGCACGCCAGAACTGGCCGCGCAGGCCCGTCGAGGAGCGGGTCCGTGACTGGGACGAGGTGTACGTCCCGGGGGCGCTGCTCCCCATTGTCGGCAAGCAGGCCGGTCGCTGCATGGACTGTGGTGTCCCGTTCTGCCACGAGGCCTGTCCACTGGGAAACCTGATCCCCGAGTGGAACGACCTGGTCTCCCGGGAGGACTGGCGCGCGGCGAGCGACCGGCTGCACGCCACGAACAACTTCCCCGAGTTCACCGGGAGGTTGTGCCCGGCTCCGTGCGAGGCGGGTTGTGTGCTGGCCATCAACCAGCCCGCGGTGACCATCAAGAACGTCGAGGTGGCCATCGCCGACCGGGCCTGGTCCGAAGGCTTCGCACCGCCGAGACCGCCGGACCGGCTGTCGGGGCGTACGGTCGCGGTGATCGGGTCGGGGCCCACCGGGCTGGCCGCCGCCCAGCAGCTGACCCGGGCCGGACACACCGTCGCCGTGTACGAGAAGGACGACCGGCCCGGCGGGCTCATGCGGTACGGCATCCCCGGATTCAAGATGGAGAAGCACCACCTTGAGCGGCGCATCGAGCAGATGCGGGCCGAGGGAACCAAGTTCCGTACGTCGACAGCCGTCGGGCGTGATGTCGGGGCCGCCGAGCTGCGGTCGCGTTACGACGCCGTGGTGCTGGCCACAGGGGCCACGGCGTGGCGTGATCTGCCGCTTCCCGGGCGGGAGTTGGCCGGCGTTCATCAGGCGATGGAGTATCTGCCGCTGGCCAACCGGGTGTGCCAGGGGGATCTGGAGGCGTCCCCGATGTCCGCCGCCGGGAAGCACGTCGTCATCGTCGGCGGCGGTGACACGGGGGCCGACTGTCTGGGCACCGCGGTGCGTGAAGGGGCCGCCTCCATCACCCAGTTGGACATCTACGCCCAGCCCGGCGCGGAGCGCGACGAGGACGCCGACCCGTGGCCGACGTACCCGAGGATCTACCGGCTGTCGGCCGCGCACGAGGAGGCCCGCGACCTGGAGTCGGCGCCCGCCGCCGACGCCGACGCGCGGCTGTTCGCGGCGTCCACGCTCCACTTCTCGGGTGACGCGGACGGGCACGTACGGGCACTGCACCTCGTCGAGGTGGACGCGGGGCGCCGGCCGCTGCCCGGATCCGGGCGGACGCTCCCCGCCGACCTCGTGCTGCTCGCCCTCGGCTTCTCCGGGCCCGGCCGGGAGGACGGTCTGATCGACCAGCTCGGGCTCGCCCTGGACCCGCGTGGCACGATCGCCCGCGACGCGGACTTCGCGACGAACGTGCCGGGGGTGTACGCGGCGGGGGACGCGGCGCGCGGGCAGTCGCTGATCGTGTGGGCGATAGCGGAGGGGCGGGCGGTCGCGGCGGCCGTGGACCGTCGGCTGATGGGCGCCACGCAGTTGCCGGCGCCCATAGGGCCGTACGACCGCCCGATGACCGTGTAACTGTCCCAGCGCCCCGCCCCCGCCTCGTCCGTCCCGAGCGCGGGTCAGCGCTCGTCCGTACCAGCCACCTTTCGGGTCGCCAGGGCCACCCGGTTCCAGGTGTTGATCGCGAGGATCAGAGACAGGACCTGGGCCAGCTCCCGGTCGTCGAAGTGGGCCGCGGCCTCGGTGTAGACGTCGTCCGGGACGCCGGCGTCGGCCACCAGGGTGACCGCCTCCGTGAGGGCCAGCGCCGCCTGTTCCCTCGGGGTGTAGAAGTGGCGGGCCTCGCGCCACACCGCGACCAGGTGCAGCCGGTCCTCGCTCTCGCCCGCCTTGCGCGCGTCGTTGGTGTGCATGTGGAGGCAGTACGCGCAGTGGTTGAGGTGCGAGGCGCGGATCTGGATCAGTTCGACCAGCGCCGGGTCGAGGCCCTCGCGGGCCGCCGCGTCGAAGCCGATGAGGGCGCGGAAGACCTTGGGGGCCGTCTTCCCGAAGTTCAGGCGGGGGGTTTCGGCGGCCCCCGCGAGGTGGGCGGTCGTGGGGTTCGCGGCGTTCGTGTTCGTCGTCATGACCATGAATCTACGGGCCGGAAAGACCGGCTGTAGGGTTCATTTCCATGGCAGAAACATGGGTCAATTCCGCCGAGCGCGTCGGCGCCGACCTGCATCTGGAACTGGAGCCGACGGGACCGGGCGGGCGGCGGGCCGCGCTGATCCGTGCCCTGCGGGACGCCGTCCGCAGCGGCCGGCTCGCGCCCGGCACTCTGCTGCCTCCGTACCGTTCCCTCGCCGCCGACCTCGGTGTGGCCCGCAACACGGTGGCCGACGCGTACGCCGAACTCGTCGCCGAGGGCTGGCTGACCGCCCGCCAGGGCTCGGGCACCCGGGTGGCAGAGCGCGCCGAACCCCTCAGGGCGGCGTCCCGTGTCGCCGTAAAGGCACCTCCACGCGCGCGTGGGCCCCGACACGACCTGCGCCAGGGCAAGCCGGACGCGTCGGGGTTCCCGCGTTCCGCCTGGCTGGCCTCGTACCGGCGGGCGGTCCAACAGGCGCCGAACGAGGCGTTCGGGCCCGGCGATCCGGCCGGACGGGCCGAACTGCGGGAGGCGCTCGCGGAGTACCTGGCACGCGCGCGTGGCGTACGTACCGAGCCCGCACGCATCGTCATCTGCTCGGGCTTCGCACACGCCCTGCGGCTGCTCTTCGGCGGCACGAGCGGCAGCGGGGGCGCCGACGCCGTACTGCGCGGGCCGTTGGCCGTGGAGGCGTACGGACTCGGCTTCCACCGGGAGCTGTTGGCCGCGGCCGGGGTACGGACCGTGCCGCTGCCCCTCGACGAGGACGGCGCACGGGTCGGTCTGCTCGACCGGGAGCGGGCCGTACTGCTCACGCCCGCGCACCAGTTCCCGACCGGCGGCCCGCTGCACCCCGAGCGCCGTGCGGCAGTGATCGACTGGGCACGCGCGCGTGGCGGGCTGATCCTGGAGGACGACTACGACGGGGAGTTCCGCTACGACCGCCGGCCCGTCGGCGCCGTACAGGGGCTGGACCCGGAGCGGGTGATCCACCTCGGCTCGGTCAGCAAGAGCCTGTCCCCCGCGCTGCGGCTGGGCTGGATGGTCCTACCGGAGCGGTACGTGGAGCCGGTGCTCGCGCTGAAGGGTGAGCGGGAGGCGTGGACGAGCGCGCTCGATCAGCTGGCGCTCGCCGACTTCCTCGGGTCGGGGTCGTACGACCGTCATGTGCGGCGGATGCGGCAGCGGTACCGGCGCCGCCGTGACCGGCTCGTCGCCGCCCTCGCCACGCACGCGCCGCATGTCGAGGTCACCGGAGTCGCGGCCGGCCTGCACGCGGTGCTGCGGCTGCCGCCCGGGACGGAGCGGTCGGCGGTGAAGGCGGCGGCCTGGCGGGGAATCGCCCTCGACGGGCTCGCGGAGTTCCGGCATCCCGAGTTTCACGCGTCGGGAACGGCACCGCCCGAAGGACAGGGTTCGATCACGCTCGACGGGCTCGTCGTGGGGTACGCGGCACCCTCCGAGCATGCCTACGGTGCGGCACTGGAGGCGCTCTGCCAGGCACTTCCCCCGGGATGAGGGAGCCCGGACGACGCGAACGGCCGGCGCGCTCGACACCCTGGCCGTGTCGCACGGGGACGACGAGGCGACGATGAGGGGACACCGGCGCCGGCGGGGACCCGCACGGTCAAGGGTGTCCACCGCTCCCAGCCCTCGGACTCCCAGGGGCGGCTGTGGCGCGGGGCCGTGCCCTCGCCTGCCGGCTCCGGGCGTCGACGGGCCTCGGCATCACCACCGTCATAGATCCGCGCGCCGGGGACCTGAGCGCGGCCCAGGTCGCCGAGCCGGGAATCCCCGGGCCGTGACCGCCGCCCCGTGCGTCCGCGTCAGGACGTGCGGCCCACCGCGCCGTACCCCGGAATCACGGCGTCCTCCTGGCCCGGGATCGGCTCGCCCAGCTCCGGATGCCACCTGTCGACCACCTCGACGCCGGGCTCGACCAGGTCGAGGCCGTCGAAGAAGCGGGCGAACTCGGTGCGGGAGCGCAGGGCGAGGGTGACACCCGCCGCCTTGAGCTTCGCCGTCGCGGCAGCCGACTCCGCCGGGGAGAAGTCGGCGGTCGCGTGGGTCATCATCAGGTAGCTGCCGGCGGGCAGGGCGGCCAGCAGGCGGCCGACCAGGTCGTGCGCGCCGTCCTCGTCGGAGATGAAGTGCAGCAGGGCGACGAGCGAGAGCGCGACGGGCCGGTCGAAGTCCAGGACCTTCTTCGCGCCCTCGATGATGGCGTCCGGGTCGCGCACGTCGGCCTGGAGGTACTCGGTGACGCCCTCCTCCGTACCGCGCAGCAGGGCCGCCGCGTGGGCCAGCACGATGGGGTCGTTGTCGCAGTAGACGACCCGCGCGTCGGGCGCGATCTCCTGGGCGATCTGGTGGAGGTTCGGCTCGGTCGGGATACCGGTGCCGACGTCCAGGAACTGGCGCACGCCGTGCCCGGCCAGCCAGCGCGTGGCGCGATGCATGAAGGCGCGGTTGACCTTCGCCATCACCGGGACGCGCGAGTCGAGGGCGAGCATCTGCCGGCCCATCGCCTCGTCGACCGGGTAGTTGTCCTTGCCGCCCAGATACCAGTCGTACATCCGCGCGGGATGAGGCTTGCTGGTGTCTATCTCGATGGGGTGCTGCCCGGTCATGACGAACTCCGTAAGTCTTTTCGGTGTCTGGCGTGGCAAGTGATCAACTGAGCACCAAATTAACCAAATATGGGGAATCGACTGAACACAACGGAACCGACGCCGCACAAACGGCCGGAACCGGACCTCAGGAGAGCAGGAAGTCGGCCTCCCCCGCCTTGGCGCCCTCGATGAAGGCGAGCATCTCGGCCGTCGTGTAGATCAGCGCCGGACCGTCCGGGTCGGTGGACTGGCGCACGGCGATCCGGCCGTCGGCGAGCTTCATCGCCTCCAGGCAGTTGCCGCCGTTGCCGCCGCTCCAGGGCTTGTGCCAGCCCTCGCTGCCCAGTTCACCGGCGGGCATGCCGTTGTAGATGCGGGCACTCGCCCGCTCGGTGACCCGTTCAGTGGTCAGCTCATTGATTCGCTCGTGGCGTATCCGGGCCTTGGACGTCATGCGATCCATGCAGAGATTCAGAGCTCCTTGCGGAGATCCCGGAGGATCTCCTTCGTGCGATGTGCTGTAGCGGACTGAGCCGCCATGCGGTCCATGACCTCCAGGTGGGTGGCCACCTCGGTGCGCGAATCCAGATAGATGGCGCCGGTCAGGTACTCGCTGTAGACCATGTCCGGGAGTTCCGGCACGGCAAAACGGAACAACACGAACGGCCCGTAGGTGCCCGGGTGCGGCCCCGCGGAGAAGGGGGCGACCTGGAGGGTCACGTTGGGCAGGTCCGTGGCGTCGAGCAGTCTGTCGATCTGCGCACGCATCACCTCCGGGCCACCCACCGGGCGGCGCAGAACGGTCTCGTCCATCACGACCCACAGCCGGGGCGCGCCGTCACGGGTGAGCAGCCCCTGACGTTCCATGCGCAGCGCGACATGGCGCTCGATGTCCTCGGGTCTGGTCTGGCCGATGGCGCCCGATCTCAGGACGCCGAGGGCGTACTCCTCGGTCTGCAGCAGGCCGGGGACGAAGTGGGGCTCGTACTGGCGGATGAGGCTCGCCGCGCCCTCCAGGCTGACGTGCATGGAGAACCAGCCGGGCAGCACGTCGTGGAACCGCTGCCACCACCCGGGCAGATTGGCGTCCTCGGCCAGCTGGACGAACGCCTCGGACTCCTCGTCCGAGACGCCGTACGACTTCAGGAGGAGCTGGAGGTACGGGATCTTGAGCGAGACCTCGGCCATCTCCATACGGCGGACGGTGGCGGGGGCGACCCGGAGGATGCGCGCGGCCTCCTCACGCCGCAGGCCCGCGCGCTCCCGCAGGTCCAGCAGGCGCCGGCCGAGGACGACCTGTCCGACCGTCGGCGCGGACCGCGGTTCGCTCACGCTCCACCTCCATCGAGCACCGGCGTACGCCGGTGAAGATTCCTGACAGCCCGGCGGCGCCACCGGGAATTCGTTCGAAGGTTTATTCGAAAACCTGCCGAAAGTCCCAACTGGCGCCGCTCCGCGTGCTGTTGCGAGCAGTGTGCCACGCCGTTCCACTCCGTCACACCGCACTCTGCATTTTTCAGAGTGACACTTGCCAAGTGTTCACGGCGGGGAGATAGTGGCAAGCGTGATTCCGTCCCCGCCCTTAGGAACAGACGCCGCCGCGGACCGCTCCGGTCCCGGGTCCGCAGCCTCGCTGCGCCCCGGCACGGCGGACGAGCGCCGGTTCCGCTTCGAGCTGGCCGCCCATCCGGGCTCGCCCGCGCAGGCCCGCCGCCTGACGCGTGCCCGGCTCACGGGCTGGTCGGTCTGCGAGGACACCTGCGACACGGCAGCCCTGGTCGTCACCGAGCTGGTCACCAACGCCATCGTGCACACCGCGAGCAGCCACATAGTCTGCGAGCTGCACGACGGCGCCGACCTGGTGCGCATAGCGGTGCGTGACGAGGGCTGTGCGCCCGGCGTGCCTCATCAGTCGCCGCAGCGCCCCGACGACGAGCAGGGGAGGGGGCTGCTCCTCGTCGAGGCCATGTGCAGGGCCTGGGGCGCCCAGGAACACGGCCCCGGCCTGCTGGTCTGGGCCGAGCTCGCCCGGACGGCCGTCGTGGGCGCCGACGCCCACGACGGCACGGCGGCCCGCGGCGACCTCGGCTGGGGCGCGCAGCCGCCCCGCCCCGGCACCGCCGGCGACCCGGAACCGGAACCCGCCGACGACACGCAGGCGCACAACGGACACCACGGGCGCCATCGGTTTCAGGGGCACGCGACGACGGGGACGGGGACAGAGGCCGAATGGGTGTAAGGGGTTCGTCCACCGGGGACCGGGTCGTCACCATGGACACGCTGGTGCGCGTGAAGCGCGGCCTGCACAGTCCGCCCCGCCCGGGAAACTCCCTGCACCTTCCGATACCGGACGGCATGGCCGCCCCTCTGGGCTGCGACGCGGTGGCGGTGCCCGCCCGCTTCGGCCCCCAGATACTGCCCCGGCTACCGCGCGTGGGCTGTGTCTACGCGGACACGGGTCACTGGTGGTGGCTCGTCCCCGCCGACTCCGACTACGCCCTGGAGTGGCCCGCCCCCGCGCACTACTCCACAGGAGCGGTGGTCCTCGGGGCCCCGCGCATCCCGCCCCTCCTGCACCGCCCGCACGACACCCTCCCGTACACCCCGCCGATACCCCTTTATCTCGCCCTGTGCCAGGTGACGGGGACGATTCCGGCCTGGTCGAGGCCGATCAGCGCCTGAACCGTTCCTGTGGACCGAGCGTGTGTGAGCCCGTTCAGCCGCGCGGCCCGAACGGTCTCGGGAGATCCCCCAGAGGGGGTGCCCCCAGTCCCCGGCGTACTCGGTCACGGTGGCGACAGGAAGGCCCTGAACCATCTCTCTGGTGGAGCAGGGGCCCCGCACGCTGACGCCGCGCCCGGTGCCCCAGGTCGCACAATCACGTCAACCCGATCAGCCCAGGACACCACAAGCCCGCAAGAGGACGATCAGACGAACGAGCTGATTCGGCCCCGTACGCACTCGTTGCCGAGCAGCCACCAACCCCTCCGCGAGGGGCCCGGCGACCGCTTCACTCCCCCACGGCTCCGCCCGGGACGACCACGAGGAACGTGTCCGTCGCGAGGTCCATGACGACCTCCGCGGCCAGGCCCTCCAGGCGCCGCGCCTGTGCGAACTCCTCCGCGGGCCAGGAACCACGCGGCCCCCCGGCGGGAAAGCGTTCGAGCACCTTTCGCCCGTTCACCCTGCACCTCCATGTAGCGCTGATCTCATAGAGTTAAACGCTCATCATGGGGAAAGGGCCTCGCCCAGTGACCGTACTGAGACGTAGTTGACACTCGTTCACCGCTGGATGTGAGGATGAGCTCATCCTGTTACATCCCCTACACCCCTTTTGCCACTTTCCGTATCAGTACTCGTACGCGTCGTGATGCCGTACCCGCTCGCCGCCCAAGGGCGTTCCCAGGGGCGCCCCCAGGGGCATGAGGTCCAGGAAACTGGTGGCCGAGCCGAGGCCGTCGAGGCCGCGTCCGTACGCCGAGTAGGTGTGGAAGACCTGGTCACGGTCCCGCAGGAAACAGCTCACGCCGGACCGCTCGACGACCTCCCCCGCACTGGCGGACGTCACCAGGAAGTCGTGGTTGAAGTCGTTGCCGTACGACGAGTACCACGGAACCGTCCATCCCATTCGCGCCTTGAACGGCAGGATCCGTGTGTACGGCGCCCGGGACACGACCGCGAACGAGGCGTCACGTGCCCACAGGTGCGCCAGGTGACCGACGTTGTCGAGGAACTCCGAACAGCCGGGGCAGCCCTCGTCCCACTCGGGGGCGAACATGAAGTGGTGGACGAGGAGCCGGCGGCGGCCCTCGAAGAGGTCGAGCAGGGTCGCCTTGCCGTCGCCGCCCTCGAACACGTACTCAGCGTCGACCTCGACCATGGGCAGCTCGCGCCGCTCGGCGTCCAGTGCGTCACGCGCGCGCGTGACGACCTCCTCCTTGACCAGCAACGCCTCGCGTGCCGCCCGCCACTCGTCGCGCGAAACGATCCGCGGAAGTGTCATCGCCCCTCCATGCCCCGTTGTGGAACGGTCCGTTCTCAGGGGTGGACCGGTGGGGCACGCGAAACTCATCGGCGCCGGCGGAAGGACTTCAGGCGTCGTACTCCTGGATCCGCCTGCCGTGGCTCCGGTCGACGAGCGCGGGCAGCCGCTCCCCCAGTTCCCGGACGATTCCCGGCACATCGAGGGTCAGCAGTTCACGGTCGCGCATGAGGACACGGCCGTCGACGATCGTCGTACGGACGTCCGAGGAGCGGGCACTGTGGACGAGGGTCGCGGCGAGGTCGTGCACGGGCTGGGTGTGCGGCCCGGTGAGGTCCACGAGGATGATGTCGGCCTTCCTGCCCGGCGCCAGACTGCCGATCCGCTCGCCGAGTCCCACCGCCCGCGCGCTCTGCAGCGTGGCGTGGTGCAGGGCCTGCCGGGAGGTCAGCCAGCGGGGGTCGCCCTCGGTCGACTTCTGGATCAGCGAACTCAGCGCCATGGACTCCCACACGTCGAGCGAGCCGTTGGAGGCGGCGCCGTCGGTGGCGAGCCCGACGGGGACGCCGATCTCGCGCAGGGCGCGCACCGGAGTGGTGGTGGGCCAGGCGAACCTGAGGTATCCGCGGGGCGCGGTCGCCACGGCCGTACGCCCGTTCGTTCGCGCCAGGACGGGGAGGTCGCGCTCGATGATGCCGGTGCCGTGCGCGATGAGGACGTCGAGGTCGCCGGTCAGGATGCCGGTGCGGGCCAGGACCTCGATCGGGGTGAGGCCGTGCCGGGCGAGGCTGGTGTCGGTCTGGTCGCGGTTCTCGGCGGCGTGGATGTGCACGGGCAGGCCGTGTTCGCGGGCGAGGTCGGCGGTGGCGGCGAGGTCGGTGTCGTCGACGGTGTACGGGGCGTGCGGGGCGAGGGCGGTGGTGATGCGGCCGTGGGCGCCGCCCCGGTGCCGTAGCGCGAACTCCAGCGACTTCTCGCGCCCTTGGGGCCCCTGCGAGGAGAAGTACGCCTCCCCGAGGTGCGCCCGGATTCCGCACTCCTCGACCACCGCGGCGACGGTGTCCATCGAGAAGTAGTGGTCGGCGAAGCAGGTGACACCACCGCGGATCATCTCGGCACAGGCGAGCCGCGCGCCCAACTCCACGTCGACGGCCGTGAGGTTGGACTCGATCGGCCACACCACGTCGTTGAACCACTCCTCGGTGGGAAGGTCCTCGGCGATCCCGCGCAGCGCGACCATCGGGGCGTGCGTATGGCAGTTGATGAGCCCCGGCATGGCCAACTGTCCGCGCGCCTCGATGTGTTCGTGGGCGTCCGGGAGTTCCACGCCCACCCCGATCGCCTCGATGATCCCTCCCCGTACGGCGATCGAGGCGTTCTCGGCGAACTCGATCCGTTCACCGGAGTCGGTGTCGGCGTCGGCGTGGAGGAGGGCGGTGCAGCCGGTGATGACGAGATCCGCGGGAGCAGCGGGAGAAGGCGTCATGCGGCCACCGTACGGCGAGGTCGTGCCCGTGGGCGACGTGAACCGCGCATCCCGGCGCAGCCCTGTCGCCAGGGGCCGCGGCGCGGGCACGCTGGACACATCACCGCTGCAACTCGCGGAACCTGCTGGGACTTGAGGGGGAGCCGGCATGCTCGTCGCCACCTGGAACCTGGAGAACCTCTACCGCCCGGGCGGCCCGTCCGGCCCGAAGGACGAGGCGGCGTACGGGGCGAAACTCGCCGCCCTCGCCGCCGTGATCACGGAACTCGACCCGACGTTGCTCGCCGTCCAGGAGGTCGGCGACACCGAGGCGTTGGGTGATCTGGCCGACCTGCTGGGCGGCGGCTGGACCGTCGCGACCTCGCGGCTCACGGACAGCCGGGGCATCCGGGTCGGTTTCCTCGGCCGCGTGCCGTTCGAGGTGCTCACCGACACGAACGCGTTCCCGCCGAAGCTGACTCCGGTGCAGGTGGACGACTCGGGCCTGGAGATCTCCGTGGCGGGCCGCGGCTTCCTGGCGGTGGAGGCCGACATCGAGGGCGGGCCGGTGCGGGCGGCCGTCGCCCATCTGAAGTCGAGGCTGCTGTCGTATCCGAACGGCCGCTTCCAGCCCCACGACGAGGGCGAACGGGCCCGCTTCGGCGCGTACGCCCTGTACCGGCGCACCGCCGAGGCGACCGCGCTGCGGGCCCTCGCGGACGACCTGCTGGCGGGCGAGGGCCGTTCGCGGGACGTGCTGGTCCTGGGCGATCTGAACGACGAGGTGCAGGCGGCGACCACCCAGATCCTGCTGGGCCCGCCCGGCTCGGAGATCGGTACGCCCGGCTACGACCACGACGACAAGGGCGACGCGACGCGCCTGTGGGACGTGGCCCCGCTCATTCCGGCCGACCAGCGTTACTCGCGGATCAACTCGGGCCGCCGTGAACTGATCGACCACGTCCTCCTGAGTCACCGCCTGGTCCACCGCACGACGGAGGCGGGCACGGGCCTGCCGGGAAGCGGGGCGCCCGCCCTCCCGTCGGTCGGACCGGACCCGGAGGCCCGACGAGACGCACCGGGTTCGGACCACGCGCCGGTATGGGTGCGCATCGACTGACACGGATGACGCGGATGACGCGGAACCGCCCTCAGCCCGCGAGAGGCGTCCCGCCCGCGCGCGGGACACGCGTCCGCAGCCCGGCGCGCTCGCGCCGTTCGGCGAGTTCGTCCAGGAGTTCGGTGAGGTGTTCGGTGTGCCGGCGGCTGAGGCGTCCGCTGTCGTCGAGGTGGACGGCACAGGCGGTCGCCGTGTCGACAAGTCGTTCGAGGGTGGCGGCGACCTCCTCCGTGCCCTCGGTGTGCCGTGCCAGGGCGGGCAGTTCGGCCGCGGAGTGCGCGATGGCGGTACGGGCCTCGGCGAGCGCGCGATAGGCCTCGCGGCGCAGCATCCAGCGCGCGTGCCGGTCGTCCGAGCCGCTCATCACATGCTGGAGGTAGGCCTGAGCGGCCTCGGCGGCCCGCGCCAGCCGCGCCCGCACTCCTCCGCCGCGCTGTCCGGGCATCGGCAGATGTCCGACGATGAGTACGAGGGCGCAGGCGACCAGCGTCTCGAGGATCCGGCTCCAGGACGCCTGGGGTTCGCCGCCCACCATCACGAGGGCGAGCACGAGCACCGTGACGACGGCGGTCTGGGCGGCGAAGTGCCGGGTGGCGACCGGGATCAGCGCGCCGCTCACGGCGACGAGCGCGACGAGCCCCTCGGGCCGGGGCAGTACGGCGGCGAGCCCCGCGAAGACGACGGCCCCGAGGACGGTCCCCGCCGCCCGGCACAGGACGCGCGAGACGAGCGGCCCCAGGTCGGGCTTGACGAGGAAGACCGCGGTGGCCGGGATCCAGTACCAGTGGGCGTGGTGCGTCGCCTGCGCGACAGCCGCCCCGGCCCCGAAGCAGAGCGCCACCCGCAGCCCGTACTCGCGCCCACCGGAGTCGACAGCCGTGCGGAGCAGAGCCGCGACGGTACGGCGCCGGGTGTGCAGGTCGTGCGTGTCGCCACCCCGGTCGAAGGCGTCGGCGGCGTGCAGCAGCGCGTCGTCGAGGGCGCGCAGCCCGGGCGCGGAGCGGGCGGGGGCGGGCAGCGGCCCGGTGTGCGTGTTGGTCCGTACGGCCGCGGCTAGGCGCCGGGGTCCTTCCGCCACGCGCGCGTGGAGGGCGTCCCCGGTCCAGGCGAGGGCGGTCGCGGCCTCGGCGAGGGGCAGCGCGGCGGCGTACTGGGTGCGCAGCCGGCGCTCGTCCCTGGAAGTGGAGTACTGGCGGAGCCGGGGTCCGCCGAGGGCGTCCTGGGCCTGGTCGAGAGCGGCGGTGAGGGCGACGCGCCTGGTGCCTGACTGGCCCGTACCGGCGGCGTCGAGGAGATCGGCGACCGCGTCGTACACGGCGGCGACGGCGGCGCGTTCCCCGTCGAAGCGGAAGTCACCGGCGCCGCCGCCGGGGGTGGGCAGCGCGAGCCGCAGGGCGACCAGCCAGCCGGCGCCCGCGACGAAGAACAGCGCCCGCTCCCAGCCCGGCTCGGGCAACGGCATCCCGGCCCCGATGGCGGTGGCGACCAGCAGTTGCGTACCGGCGCCGGACGCGACGGGCCCGATGGCGCTGATGCCGCCCGCGAGGAGCCCTAGGGCGGTGAGGAGAAGGGTCAGTGGCACAGCTCCGAACTGCTGCCCGGCGTACGTCCCGACGACCAGCCCGAGGGCCCCCGCCGACGCGGGCACGCCGAGGCGCCTGACGGAGGAACGCCGGCTGCCCGGCCGGTCGTTGATCCCGGCGAGCATGGCACCGAGCGCCGCCACCACACCGAGGGAGGTGCGGTCGGCCAGCACTCCGGCCAGCAGCAACGGCCCGGCGGCCAGCGCACCCCGGACGACCGCGTTCCAGGGCACGGGCCCCCGCTGGGCGCGCAGCGCGTGGGCGAGCCAGGGCGGCAGGGCGAGACGCGGGCGCGTACTGCTGGGGCGGGACACAGGGCTCCTGTCGGGCGAGGGCGGGGGTTGTGATGCCTTCGGGCGACGTCGGCCGGGCTGTGGTGTCCAGCGTAGATCGGGTCGGTGGAGGAGATGGGGCACGAGTATTTCGGGGAGGTGACGGTCGTCGGGAAACGCGCGTTCATTATGAACGCAACGCTGGGTGCCCTCCCGCCTCCGGACGCTCCTGGCCGACGGCCGGAACTCCGAAGTCCGCCCCCGAGATCCCGCCGAACCCCGCGGCGATGCGCATCAACGGCTCGCGCAGCGAGGTGAGTTCCGCGCGCATCGCGGGTGCCTGCGGCCAGTTGGCCTCGTGGTCGAGAGGGGCCACGGCGGCCGGGCGCCCGGCCTCGTGCGCGGCGAGCCGGGGATGCCAGGTGGTCGTGAAGGGCCGGATCGTGTCGTTGATCAGGGCGTACGCCAGGCTCTGCACCGTCGCGACGCCGGCCGCCGAGCCCGGCTGAAGACCGATGTTGTACGTGTGCAGGGTGCCGCGCGTGAAGTCGATCAGCGACTTGAGCGACGCCAGCGCCTCCCGCAGGCTGCCCGTGCCGGGCGCCAGTTCCTGCACGCCGATACGGGTGACCAGTTCGACCTGGATGTCGAAGGCCGCCATCCGCTCCGACTCGCTGGGTGCCGCCATGGGGACCTCCCTCCGGCTTCCGGGGAAGGCCAGCGTAACCGGGTCGCGCCGTCCGCACAGGGTGCGCAGGGCCGCGTGCCGCAGGGCCTCTGCGCGGGCGGGGGCGGGGTCGTGGTGCCGCCAGGCGTGCAGGGTGACGGGGTGCGGCTGCCAGCGGTCCTCGGAGGCGGGGCTCAGCAGGCTGCGTACGCGCAGTTCGGCGACGCCGTTCGCGGCGTGCCGGTGGGCGACCACGTGCGGGACGGCGTCGGCCGCGACCAGCACGCCCGCCACGTCGTCGACGCTCAGCGGCAGGGGGTGCAGGGCCGCCGCGCAGCGCAGTACGTCGGCCGCGTCCGGGGTGTCGACGTCCTGGACGAGGGACGCCGTCATGCTCCTGATCCCGTTGCCGGCCTCACCGGCGGCGAGTGTGTCGAGGGGGGACACGCCCGGTCCGTGCAGCCGGTCGTAGAGGGCCCGGGAGCCGTGGCCGGCACGGACCGCACGGCCGAGCAGGTCCGACGCGCCCGGATGTCCGCCGACCGCCCGGGCGAGCACGTCGTCGCCGACGAGCACGCGCGCGTGTGCCGCGTCGAGGGGCCCCAGGTCGACGGGGGTGCCCAGCCCGTCGTAGGCGCGGCTGCGCAGCGTGAACAGGGTGTGGCCGCCGGGACGGGGCGCGGCGAAGCGGGCCAGTTCGCGGGTGGAGAGCCGCCCTTCGGGAAGCCCGTCGACGATCCACAGGAACGGTTCGCCGCCGGTCTCCCGGCGCCGCGACTCCGCACCGCCGACACGCGTCGCGTACGCCGCGTAATTCTCGTACCACTCCTCGTACTCGTCGTACGACTCACCGCCCAGCCAGTACACGCCACCGGGGTACGCCGCCTCGAAGCGCAGCGCGTACTCCTGTGCGAGCCGGGTCTTGCCGATGCCGGCCATGCCGCGGATCTGCACGGCGTGCGCGGCGGCGCGGCCGGTGACCAGGGGTGCGGAGTGGGCGTGCAACGCGGAGTGCACCTGCCACAGTTCGGGAAGCCGGCCGAGGAACTCCGGGAACGGTTCGGGCGTTCCCCCGGTACGGCGCACGGCGCCGTACTTCCTGACGGGCATCGGCCCGTCGAGCCGGCCGACATGGCCGCGTACGCCGGTCACGAGGGCGTCCGGGTCTTCGGCGGAGGCGTGCCGGGCGTCCCGCAGTTCGACGGGGTGGATGTGACCGGTCCCGTGCTCCGGGTTGACGACCATGACGCGTCGGCGCGGATCGCCCTCGCCAAGTCCCGCGAGGTAGGCGGTCGTCAGCTCCCACTGACAGGCCTCGCGTTCCGGGTAGCCGACGGAGTAGTAGGCCAGCAGGGCCTTCGAGCGGGCCAGTTCGCGCCGGATCGTGTCGCTGATGCCGGCGAAGGACGCGACTCCGGTCTCGTCCGTGAACACGGAGAGTCCACCGTCCCGCAGCGCCCGGGCCAGCGGACGCACCCGGTCCACATCACCGCGGCTGTAACTGAGGAAGACGTCCCACACGACGGCTTACCCTACTGTGAGTACGGGGAGGGCGATCATGAGACGCAGTCAGCGCAGGCGACGCGGGCCGAGTGGTCCGTCGCAGATAACGGCCACACTGGCGATTCCGTTCGTCGGTGAGATCTCGGGCACCTGGGTCCCGGCGGACGCGGAGCGCAGCGCGGCCTGGGAGCTGTACCTGGAGCTGGTCACCAGGGTGTCCGTCGAGGAACTCGACCGCGAGGAGGGCTTCCTGCGCGAGGCACTGACGTCGCTGTACACGTTCTTCGGCACCACCCGCGAGATCCTGCGCCGCTACGGCCCCGAGATCGCGCCGCCTCTCGCTCCCGGCCACGTGAGTTTCGGCGTCCTGGCCGTCACGGTCCTCAACCGCGTTCTACGGCCCCTGCTCGCGTCCTGGCACCCCCGCCTGACCGCGTACGAGTCGAGGCGGCCCGCGGACGTCGACCCGGTCGCGTACGAACGGGCGTGGGAACACGCGGACGCCCTGCGCTCGGAGATCGCGGCGGTCCGCCGGACGCTGGTGTCGCTGGCCCGGACCCTTCAGGAGGTGGCGGGTGTCAGCGACCTGATCGACCTGCCGGCACCGAGGTCACCGGGGCTGGGTCGCGGATCGGGGCACCCCCCCCCGCAGGTCAGAGCCTTCCTGACGGTAGTTGAGGGCACGGTCGGCAACGGACTCGGCCTTGTCCTGACCGCCTGAGGGCGAACCGTCCGGCTCCTGGCTCCGGGGCGGCTCGGGTGATTGTCAGTGGTGGGCGCTTCAATGGGAGGTGTCGTCACAGAGCGTCACGACGGAGCTACGGGGGAGGTAGCCATGGCTTGCCATGCCAGTGATCAGAGCTACGAGGACAGTCAAGAACCTCAGGACTGTCAGAGCGTCGAAGGCTACGAGGAGGACGGGCAGCGGTACGTCTCCTTGGCGGGACTGCGGGCTCGCGGCTGGACCGGCGGGATGGTGCACCGGCTGCTCGGGACACCGGACCGCCTCAGCGTCAATCCGCGGCTCAGGGCGGCGCCGCAGGTCCGGCTGTACCGCGTCGAGCGGGTCACCGCGGCCGAGCGGACCGACGAGTACCGGAAGGTGGCGGAATCCTCGGCGCGACGGTCGGAGGCCGTGCGGAACGCCGTACAGCGCCGGCGGCTGGAGATCCTGGAGCGGATCAGGACCGAGCCGATCGAGGTACCACGCCTGGATCCGGGCAAGCTGGCCCTGCGAGCGGTGGAACACCGGGCGCGACAGGAGGCGACGGCCGGCGGCCCGACCGAGCCGGCCGACGGCGACTCCGCGCAGGAGACGGGCCAGGTCGGCCGCGCCACCCTCGCCCCCTGGAAGGTCGACTATCTGCGGCACCGGATGAGTCACTACGACCAGCTGCTGGACGGTCTGCCGGGAGGCGAGCGGGACTCCGGCCGGGCCGAGGCCGCGGAACTGCTGCGCCGACGGATCTGCGCGGCCATCGGCGACGCGTATCCACCACTTGAACAGGGGTGCGAGAGGCAAACGCGCGACCAATGAGCGGGTCCACCGCAAAGGTGAACCCCCAGGTGAGATCCCCTCCCGAGCCGGACAGGCGCACCATCCACGTCCCTACGCTCCGGCCATGGAAGATGATCTCGCCCTGCGCGTGCACGAACGCCTGTCGGCGGGCCCCGGCCTGCGCCCGGTCGGGCCCGCCGAAGGACAGCGGTTCGCCCGCTGGGACCTGACCTCACTCGCCGAGGGCGCCCTCGGCGAGTGCACGGATCCGGACTCGATCACGGCCTCGCACGAGAAGCGGTTACGCCTCCGGCTGGGGGCGTCCGGACAGGAGTACGAACACGACGACGACTACTGCAGGAGGTACTGGATCCGGGACCCCACCGAGGACAGGGCAGGTGAGCGACCGAGGGGGCCGCTCGGGACCATCGCCGTGGACACCTGGCCGAGCGGCGTGGGGTCGCTGCGCGTCTCTTCGCTGTACGTCCATCCCGTCGCCCGGCGGCGCGGCCTCGCCTCGTCGACGCTGGACACCGTGTACGAGGCGTGCCGCGCCGAGAACCTGCACGGCTTCCGCCTCGACACGTGCTGGACCTGGCAGCGGAGCGTTCGCTACTACCTCAACCGGGGCCTGTGGGTGACGTCGTGGAAGCACGCGCTCGGGCTCGCCCGGCTGTCGTATCTACCCCGGTACGAAGTCACGGAGAGCGAGGGCGAGTTGACGTTCCTGGTGGCGGATCCGGATGCGTGCGCACCCGGCGCCATGGTCCCGCTGCTCGTCGCCGATGCCCTCGACGGGCGGCTGCGGCTGCGGGAGACCGAGCAGTACGCCCGCACCCGCGATGAGCTGAACGCCGTCCGGTACTACGCGCGGTCGACACTCGCGCTGCATCTCGCCGTGCGCGGAATGCCGTTGGTGAGAGGGAAGGAGGAGTGGGCCGAGGCGGTCGCGGGCCGCTGGCGCGACATCGGCGACCCGGAGGGGCTCGCGCGCAAGATCGAGGTCTTCGAGCGGGTCGCACGCGACGACGGCTGGCGACTGACGGGCCTGTACGGCCGGTCGTCCCACTCGCGCCACTTCTGACGAGCCCCCGGGCAGGGCGAAGCGGGGTTGGGGGGAAACAGCGACCGTTGTACGGCGGCAACCGCGTGCCCCGACGGAAATTCGGGTGCGCCCGCCACCCGGCACTCCGCATGATCGGCGAGTTGCCCGGCGGGCGCCCCGCACGCCCGCCGCTCGATCCCTCGTCCCGCCTCGTCCCGCTCCCCAGGAGTTCGCTCATGCTCAAGCGCGTCACCGTCCCCGGCCTGTTCCCGCCGCCCACGTACTCCCACGCCTCCGTCGTCGAGGCGGGCACACGCCTCGCGTTTCTCGCCGGCTCCGTGCCGCTGGACGCGGAGGGGCGGATCGTCGGCATGGGCGATCCCGTGCGACAGGCGGAACAGGTGATCGTCAATCTGGGCGAGCAGCTCCGGGCGGTGGGAAGCGACTTCGGGCATGTCCTGGCGACGGACGTGTACGTCGTGAGCGGCGAGCCCGGTGTCCTGTCCGCCGTCTGGGAAGTCGTCGAGGCGTCCGGTCTGTCCACCGGACCGCATTCGTCGACCCTGATCGGGGTGGCCTGCCTCGGCTACTCCGGGCAGTTGGTGGAGATCACGGCGACGGCAGCCGTCCCGGAGCCGGAAGAGACCCCGGAAGCGGGCCCGGAGACAGATTCGGAGCCTGCCGGGCGCGCTGGAATCCGGTGGTAAATCCAGGTGCGTTCGGCACGGCACCTCTGACAGGCTCCGCCCCCGTGACCTCTTCCTCCCCCAGCCCGAAGATCGCCCTCCGCCGTGCGGCGGCCGACGACGCCGTGCCCGCGGCCAATGTCCTCCTGCGGTCCATCGCCGCCGCGCTGCCCACCGTCAACCGGCCACGATCCGACGACGAGGTCCGCGACTACTTCCGGGACGTGGTGGTACCGCACCGCGAGACCTGGGTCGCGGAGGCGTCGTCCGCGGACGGGATCGTCGGCGTGATGGTGCTCGCCGGTCCCAAGGTGTCCCAGCTGTACCTGCTGCCGGGCTGGCGTGGGCGAGGCATCGGTGACCTTTTCATCGCCCTCGCGAAGGAGCGCAGCCCGGACGGACTGACCCTGTGGGCGTTCCAGGTCAACAAGCCCGCCCAGCGCTTCTACGAACGCCACGGGTTCGTCGCCGCCGAGCACACGGACGGCAGCGGAAACGAGGAGCGGGAGCCTGACGTGCGGTACGTCTGGCAGCCATAGCCCGTACAGGGGATTCGCGGGCTCGCCCCAGGCTCACGACCGTGCGTTGCGAGCGAGCTCGAGGGCGTACGACGGCCACCACTGCCCAGCGGGCGGGCCGCCCCGGCAGGTGCCGTCGGACTCGCCCGGCCGTTTGATCCACAGCTGAGCGTCGAGCCGAGGACGGCCGGTGACCGTCGTGGGCGGTGTCCCCAGGGCTCGCCCCGGCGGATTGCACCACGACTCGGCGTCCGTACCGATACCGGTGTCCGTACCGGTACCAGTGTCCGTACCGGTGTCAGTACCCCTGTAGGGGCCGTTGCCGTTGCGGCTGGTGTCCACGACGTAGTGCTTGCCGCCGAGGGCCCTCGACAGCGCGTCGCCGTAGACCGAACTGTCCTGGTCGGTCTGGAAGTTGGAGACGTTCAGGGCGAATCCGTCGGCCTGTCCCACCCCCGCCGCCCGCAACGCCTCGACCAGCCGGGTCGGCTGCGGAATCCAGCCGGAGTTGCCCGCGTCGAGGTACACGTGCGCGTGCGGCTGCCGTTTGATCCGCTCGACGGCGTACGCGAGCAGCGCGTACCGTTCCTCCGCGTCGACCTGGGTACAGCCCGCGACCACCTGGGCGACGGCGTCCGGTTCGACGATCACATAAGCACCCCGGTCACCGAGGCCCACCGCGAACTCGTCCACCCAGGTGCGGTAGTCCAGCACGCCCAGGGCACCGCCGCCGGAGTACTGCCCGCAGTCCCGGCCCGGGACGTCGTACGCCACCAGCACGGCTGTCCGCCCGGCGCGCGCCGCGGCCGTGGTCACCGCCTGGACAGTGGCCCGGGGGCTCGCCCCGGTCACCCACTCGGCCTGGGGGCGGCTCGCGATACGGTCCATCAGCTCGGCGTCCGCCGCGCGCCCCGCGATCCGCCACTCGGCGGCCTGCCGCGCCGCACGCGACCGGGGATCCACCCAGAGCGGTTCGAAGGCCACCTCTTCACGCCCACCCGCGTACTCCCCGGAACCGGCGGGCGCGCCCGTCCCCGGCCCCGCCCTGCGGGCACCGTCCTCCCCTGTCCCCAGCACCCCCATACAGCAGCCTCCCACCAGCAGTACGACGACAACGGCTCGCGGCAACCACATGGGAAACCTGGGCGATCTGCGCAACCTGGGCACGGGCGACTCCGTTCCCGTCGCCGACGGGCCGCGTCGGCGACGACGATCCGACCTCCCCGGAGTCTGCGGTCACCGCCGTCCAGCACCCCGCACAGCACCACCGAGCCGCCCCAAGATCACCCCACCGGCGCCCACCAGCCCTCGCGACCGAACCCCGCCGCGCCCGCCCCGTCGACCAAAGGCAGCCCCAGGCGCCGTAACGCACCCTCGCGTCGGCGAAGATGGGCCCATGACGAAGATCGAACCGCTCGGAGGGGTGCGCGACCGGGCTCCGGCGGCTCTGCCGGAGGAAGACAGCGCGGGTCGGCCGGGGCCCGGCGACCGGCTGGTCGACCGCGAGCCGACCGAGCGCTTCGACAGCATCCTGGCCACAGCGGGCAACAACCTGGAGGGCGACCAGTGACCGCCCGTACGGTGATCGGTGCCGCCCGCACCCGCCCCTGCACGCTGATCGTCTGCCGTGGCTGCTGCTGCGGCGACGCGCGCAAATACCCCGGCTACGACCACGACTGGCAGCTGGAGCGGCTGCGTGCGGCGGCCACGGCCTCCGCCGGGCGCCTCGCGGTCCGTACGACGGACTGCCTCGGCCCCTGCGACCAGGCGAACATCATCGTCGTACAGCCCTCGGGCGAGGGTCGCGGGCGTGGCGGGAAAGCCGTATGGATCGGCTGGTCGATGGGTGACGACTGCACCGACGAGATACTCCGCTGGGCGGAGGCCGGCGGCCCGGGTGTCGTTCCTCCTCCACCCACGCTGGAACTCCAGTTCGTACAGTCAGCGGGCGAACGCACCCGCACCCGCCGTCGCTAGCCGCTAGCCGCTAGTCACCGACAGTCGACTCAGCCACGGGCGGCGTACCGGTCGGTGGCCGCCACCAGCTCGTCCACCATGCCCGGCGCCCCCGCGTTGTGTCCCACCTCGTCGACGACGATCAACTCACTGCCGGGCCAGGCGTGATGCAGCCGCCAGACCGTGCCGAGCAGATTCCCGGGGTCGAGGCTGCCCTGGACGAGGGTGCCGGGGATGTTCCTGAGCAGGTGCGCGTCGCGCAGTACGACGCCTTCCGCGCCCTCGTTTCCCTCGCCCAGGAAGTGGTCGTCGCCCCAGTAGTGGGTGACGGTCCGGGCGAAGCCCATGCGGAACACCGGGTCCTCGTAGCGCGGTACGGAGCGGGGCGGTGCCGGGAGCATGGCCGTCTCCCAGTCGGTCCACGCCCGTGCGGCGTGTGCCCGGACCTCGGGGTCGGGCGACTCCAGCAGCCGGTTGTACGCGGCGGCCAGGTTCCCCTCCCGCTCGTCCTCGGGCACCTCGGCACGGAACTTCTCGAACGCCTCGGGGAACAGATTTCCCAGTCCTCTGGTCAGCAGGGCCACTTCGGCGCCGGATCCGGTCGCGACCGCGGTGAGCACCAGCTCGGACACGACCTCCGGATGCGTCTGCGCGTACCGCAGCCCGAGCACCGACCCCCACGACACGCCCCACACCAGCCACCGGTCGATCCCCAGGTGCCGCCGCAGCAGCTCGAGATCGGCCAGGATGTGGCCCGTCGTGTTGACGCTCATATCGGTGTCGTACGCGCTCGCGTGCGGTGTCGAACGCCCGGCCCCGCGCTGGTCGAGCAGCACGATCCGGTAGGCGGCCGGATCGAAGTACCGCCGGAAGTTCGGGCTCGCCCCCGACCCCGGCCCGCCGTGCAGCATCACCGCCGGCTTGCCCCGCGGATTCCCGCAGACCTCCCAGTGGACGCGGTTGCCGTCCCCGACATCGAGCATGCCGTGGTCGTACGGTTCGATCTCCGGATACGGGCCCATCGGGGCAACGTAACCTGCCTACCCCGGTCCGATCACACCAATTTTCACCACTGCTGCTCTCACTCCCGCTGCTCTCAGCACTGATGGGGCAGGCAGGCGGCGTTCGCCGCGTCCCGCAGCACATCTCGGAGCATCGCGGGCGTGAGACGGCCGGTGAAGGTGTTGCGCCGGCTGACGTGGAAGCAGGCGAAGAGCCGCAGCCCGGCGCCGAGCGTGATCCGCGCCCCGTGCCCGAAGGCGGCTCGCGGACGCGGCACGCTCCAGCCGGCCGCGTCGAGGACGGGCAGCGTCGCCTGCCGGCCGAACGCCCCGAGCACCACCACGGCCCGCAGTGTCGGCCTGAGCAGCTCCAGCTCGCTCACCAGCCACGGCCGGCACGCGTCCCGCTCCTCGGGTGGCGGATTGTTGGCGGGCGGGGCGCAGTGCACGGGCGAGGTGATGCGTACGCCGTACAGTTCGAGCCCGTCGTCGGCGCTCACCGAACCGGCCTGCGACGCGAGACCCACCTCGTGGAGCGCCTCGTACAGCACATCTCCGGAGCGGTCCCCCGTGAACATCCGCCCGGTCCGGTTCCCGCCGTGGGCAGCGGGGGCCAGCCCGACGATGAGCAGCCGGGCATCCGCGGGCCCGAACCCCGGCACCGGCCGCCCCCAGTAGTCCCAGTCCGCGAAACCGGCGCTTGGTACGGGCTACCTCCTCCCGCCAGGCGACCAGCCGAGGGCAGCGCCGGCACCCGGCGATCCGCTCGTCGAGCGCGGTCAGCCCGGCCGGGCCGTTGATGTCCATGGGCCCACGGTAGAACGGTGGACGCGTGCCGCTCCCGGAACCGGGCCCCGAAGACAGGACCGGGTATCAGGACCAGGACCGGAAAAACCCGTCCGGCCCGCCCGATCCGGAGTACTAAGGTCGAGGGCATGGCATCTGGCAGGGCTTCCGAGGGCGCGGCCACCGAAGGCAGCACGCACACCGAAGACGGCACCGCAGCCGACACCTCACCGGCCGCACCGGTCGCCCCGGTCGCCCCGGCGGTGACCGCGGCCGACGCCGCCCGTCCGGTGAGCGGTGAGACCGTCCGCATCGACAGCTGGATCTGGTCCGTGCGTCTCATGAAGACCCGTTCCATGGCCGCGACCGCCTGCCGGGGCGGCCACGTACGCGTCAACGGCGAGCGGGTGAAGCCCGCATACGCCGTGCGCGTCGGCGACGAGGTCCGCCTCCGCCACGACGGCCTGGAACGGGTCGCCGTGGTGAAACGCCTGATCCGCAAGCGGGTCGGAGCTCCCGTGGCCATCGAGTGCTACGTCGACAACAGTCCTCCGCCGCCACCCCGCGAGGCCGTCGCCCCGGCCGGCATCCGCGACCGCGGCACGGGCCGCCCGACGAAGCGCGACCGCCGCGACATGGAGCGCCTGCGAGGTCTCGCCGCCCCCGACGACGCCTCGTAAGGGCGCCACCGCCACAGGCCCCCTCACCCCAAGGCCCGCAGGGACGCGACCCGGCACGGCCCCTCGTACCCGGCAGCGGCGCCCGACAGGTCCCCAGGACCCGCCGAACGCCACCCCCGGCCGTACGCCGGCACCTTCACGCCCGCCGCACCAGCCGCAGAAGCTCCGCGTTGTGTCCACGGCGGGCCCAGGCGATGAGGGCGAGCGGCACGATGAGGATCAGTGGTGTCGCCGCGTACTGCCCGTCGAAGACAGCGACCTGCACGATGAACGCGCCCACCATCAGCGCGCTCAGTGCCATCGCGGCCACCGACTGCAGCACCGGAATCAACAGCGCGACAGCTCCGGCCAGTTCGAGCAACCCGATGGTGTACATGCCTGCGCTGCCCCAGCCCATCTTGTCGAAGGACTCGGCGGCCGACGGGTGCGCGATCAACTTGGGCAGCGCGCTCGCGAACCCGTAGAAGAGGGCGAGCACCACCTGAAGCGCCCGCAGCGCTATCCGGGCGCGGCGCCCGCGAGCGGACACGGACACGGACTCGGACTCGGACTCGGCAGAGGTGAGGGACGTGGCGGGAGCACTGGTCTCGGACATGGAGGTCTCCTGTGTGAAGCGGTTCGCGTTGCTTTCACAGAGGTAGACCGACCGCCGGCCCAGAACTCATCGCAGCTCGGCGGGAGTTCTCAGACCGGGCGCAGAGCCTGGTGCGGCCCACTGGGAAGTTCGACCTTGACCGTGTCTCCGGGGCCCACCTCACCACCTTCCGTCACGACGCTCATGATTCCGGCCTTGCGGACGACGTTCCCCGCGGCGTCCCGTCCGACCACCCGCTTCAGCAGCCCGTCCTGGAAGTTGTCGATCTGCAGGCAGGGGTTGCGCAGGCCGGTCACGGTCAGCACCACGTCGTCGCCTACGTGCAGCAGGGTGCCGACCGGAAGCGCGAGCAGATCGAGACCCCGGGTGGTGATGTTCTCGCCGAGTTCTCCGGGCGCCACCTCGAACCCTTCCTCACCCATCTCGGTGAAGAGCTCCTCGTGGATCAGATGGACCTGGCGCAGATTCGGCTGCGTGGGGTCCTTCGCCATGCGCGAGCGGTGTTTGACGGTCGTCCCGGCATGCACATCCCCCTCCACACCGAGCCCGGCCAGGAGTCTGACGCTGTCCCGGTTCGGCTTGCTGAACGAGTACCCGCCGTTGCTGCTGACCGCCACGACCATGCCGCTCATCCTCAGAATCCCCTCGCACACGTGTCTCTGTTCGCTACAAGCATCCCCTACCCACTCGTCACCCTCACCCAGACCCCGTCCTCCGTCAGATACCGGTCCGCCTTCAGGCCCGCTTCCCTCAGAGCCTCCTCGAACTGCTCCGGTGTCAACGGCCGGGCAAGGAAGGTCTGGGTCCACACCGCGTCCGGGAACTCGTACTCCGCGCGCACCGAGTTGACGCCGTCCCCGACCGGCTCCGACGACACCAGCCGTATCGTGGACCCGCCAGGCCCGATTCGCTCGCGGGGCAGGTTCGTGTGGTAGTCCGCGCCCTCGCGCTGGACCAGCACATGACCGTCCTTGGCGAGATGCCGGGCGCAGGTGCGCAGCAGCCCCCTCCGCACCTCGGCGTCCCCGGCGTGCACGAGGAACGACGCGAGCATCACCACGTCGAACTTCTCGCCCAGGTCGAGGTCCTCGATCGGGCTGCATATCGTGCGCGCTCCCCGGACGCGCTCCAGCATCTCGGCCGACTCGTCCACCGCCGTGACCGTGAAGCCGCGCTCCAGGAGCGGGTGGGTCATGCGTCCGACGCCACTGCCGAGTTCCAGGATGTGCGCGCCTGCGGGCACCGCGGCGGCGATGATGTCCGGCTCGTCCCCGATCGGCAGCCGCGAGTAGAGCTCGACCGCGCAGCCGTCCGGAGTGATCGCCCCCGGTCCCGTGCCTGTATGTCCTTCTCGCATCTCCAGCCTCATACCCGCACAACGGCCCGTGCCTGCACGGCCGTTCCCGCCTCCGGCCTGTTCACCCGTTCGAGTCAAACCATCGGCAGCGGGAACCACCCATGCCCGATGTACCAGTGGCCGCCTGCCCTCAGATGGTCCCCGACAGCCCGTTCCACCGTGGTCCGCCGGGGCATCTCGGCCACCGGCAGGTCCGGATTCCCGAAGACGAACTGGACCGGCTGGGAGTCGGCCGGGTCGTCCGCCTCCTGCACGATCCGGAAGCGTTCCTGGAAGCGGACGATGTTGGAGTCCGCCCCCAGATACCGCTTCAGCTGCGGGTCCAGCAGCCAGGAGTGACAGACCCCGCCCGTGTACCGCTCCTCCGGGAAGTGCCGCGCGAAGAAGTCCAGGGCCAGTGCCAGGGACCGATCACAGGCGGCCGGGGACAACGGCCCGTGAAAGTCGGGGATGTGCAGGCTGAGACACATGGCGTCGGCGGCCGGGGCCGGACCGGTGGCAGCGAGCAACTCCGCCGTCCGCTCCCCCACGCGCGCCCGCTGGAACTGCAGCCGCCCCAGCTGGAACAGCTCCCCGTGAAAGTGCAGGCCGAGCCACCACATCGCCTCCACGCCGCCCCGGCCGTGCCTCCTGCGGTGCAGCGCCATGTTCCGCCCGAGGTCGGCGAGCGTGCGGCGGGACACCTCCGGCGGGATCCCGAGGGCGTGGTGGTGGGCGCGAACGTACGGAAGGGCCGCGAGGAACACGTACACGGCGAAATACCGGCCCAGCGCCCCCGGCTCCCCGCCGGCCCGTCCGTCCGCCTGCCCGGTGAACAGTTCCGCGACCCGCTCGCCGGGCCAGGGCGCCGCCCCGCCGATCTCTCCCATGTCCCGCACCAGCCCCTCGACGCACTCCTCCAGAAGCCGCATCGCTCCGAAGTCGCGGGTCAACAGGTGTCGCAGTGAGACCAGTTCGTTGATGTCCTCATGGGGTACGGCCAGGTCGAGCAGGATCTCGGGAAGGTCGTCGGCATCCGGTAGCACGGTGTGTTTCTCCCCCGTCGTCTCAGCGGCCGGCGGCCCGGCCGACGGCCCTTGGTGAACGTCCGGAGCGAAGAGTACGTTGCAGGCAGGAGAAGTGGTCCTCATGCGTACGGGCAGTGAACCGATGACAGCGCGCAGTGCCCTGCGGGCTCGTCTGTGGCTGAGCGTGTGGGGGCTGGTCTGGGCGGTCGCCGGGACGGCCGCGTTCGCACTCGCCGGCCGCCCCTGGTGGGCGGCTGCCTGCGGTGTCCTGTGGCTGGTCGTCACGGTCGACCTGACCATGATCCTCCGGCACATCCGACAGGGCCCTCACTATCAGCCGGGCCCCGGCATCCCGCCGTACCGGCCGCCGGAACAGCGCGGCCCGTGAACACCACGCGCGCGTGTGG
Organism: Streptomyces sp. SID12501; assembly: GCF_010550245.1. Classification (GTDB taxonomy): domain Bacteria; phylum Actinomycetota; class Actinomycetes; order Streptomycetales; family Streptomycetaceae; genus Streptomyces. The sequence goes on along the minus strand of NZ_JAAGLU010000010.1, from coordinate 230,023 downwards.
ACCCGTAGGAGTCGAGCCTGCCGCTGCCGAACGCTCAGGCCTGCGAGTCGTCGAAGCGCGCCGCTTCCAGATAGCGCGGGTTCGGGTCGAGCGCCGCCGCCAGCCGGAAGTGGCGCTTGGCCTGCTCGGGGCGCCGCTGGCGTTCGTAGGTGCGGGCGAGCGCGTAGTGCGCGAACGCGTTGTCCGGCTCGCGCTCCAGGACGATCGTGAACTCCAGCTCGGCGGGGCGCAGTTGAGCGGCGGCGAAGAAGGCACGCGCGCGCAGCAGTCGGGCGGCCGTGTTCTCGGGGTGCGCGGCGATCACAGGATCGAGCAGTTTCACCGCGCCACGGGGATCACGCGCGGCGAGCAGTCGCTCGGCCGCGCGGAAGTCGATGACATGCGTCTCCGGAGTACGTCCGGTCCATCCGCTGGTCTCGGGCACGGCTGAGTCCTTCCCTCACTGGGGCGGTTCAACGCCCGGCCACGGCGGCGCTATTCCCGCGCCGCCCGCGCTCTGCGTGCGAGATCCGCCCATACATCCGTTACGCGCTGTTCCAGCTCCTCCAGGGGGACGTCGTTGTCGATGACGACGTCCGCGATCTCCAGGCGCTTCTCGCGGGTGGCCTGGGCGGCCATACGCGCGCGTGCGTCGTGTTCCGTCATGCCGCGCAGCCGGACCAGCCGGTCGAGCTGGGTCTCGGGGCTCGCGTCGACGACGATCACGAGGTCGTACAGGGACTTGAGGCCGTTCTCCGCGAGCAGTGGTACATCGTGGATCACGACGGCGTCATCCGCTGCGGCGGCTTCGAGAGCGCGGGAGCGGATGCCCACCAGGGGATGCACGATCGAGTTGAGCACGGCGAGCTTCTCCGGATCGGCGAAGACGATCGAGCCCAGCTTGGGCCGGTCCAGGCCACCGTCCTCGGCTAGCACCTCCGTACCGAAGGCATCGACGACCGCCGCCAGACCCTCGGTCCCCGGTGCGACCACCTCGCGCGCGATGCGGTCCGCGTCGATCAGGACGGCGCCCCGCGCGACGAGCAGCCGCGACACCTCGCTCTTGCCGGCCCCGATGCCGCCGGTCAGGCCCACTGTCAGCATGCCCGGCAGCTTAGGGCCTGCCACTGACAGCGTCACCGACAGAACGCCCGCGCGGGCTCGGCCCCCGGGGGCTCAGCCCTCGCCCTCCCGCTCCGCGAGGAACTTCTCGAACTCCAGGCCGATCTCGTCGGCGGACGGGATGTCGACCGGTTCCGCGAGCATGTTGCCCCGGCTCTCGGCGCCCGCAGCCGCGTCGTACTGGTGTTCAAGACCCTGGACCAGGGCCACGAGGTCCTCGTCGCCCTCCTGGATCTGGCGGTCGATCTCCGTCTGGGTGCGGTGGGCGTCCGTGCGCAGCGCGTGCGCGATGCCGGGCAGGACCAGGCCGGTGGCCCCCGTGATGGCCTCCAGGACGGTCAGGGCGGCGTCCGGGTACGGAGAGCGGGCGATGTAGTGCGGGACGTGCGCGGCGACGCCCAGGACGTCGTGGCCGGCCTCCATGAGGCGGTACTCGACGAGCGACTCGGCGCTGCCGGGGACCTGCGCCTCCTCGAAGGGGCTGCGGTGGCCCGGCACCAGTTCGTTGCGGTTGCCGTGCGGGGTGAGCCCCACGGGACGCGTGTGCGGGACGCCCATCGGGATGCCGTGGAAGTTCACGGACAGGCGTACACCGAGGCGCTCGATGATCTGCTGGACAGCCGCGGCGAAGCGCTCCCACTCGACGTCCGGCTCGGGTCCGGACAGCAGCAGGAAGGGCGCTCCGGTGGCGTCCTGGACGAGCCGCACATCGAGCGTGGGCACCTCGTAGTCGGTCCAGCGGTCGCGCTTGAACGTCAGCAGCGGGCGGCGCGCCCGGTAGTCCACGAGCCGGTCGTGGTCGAAGTGGGCCACGACTTGATGGGGCAGCGTGTCGAGCAGCCGGTCGACGATCTGGTCGCCGGTCTCACCCGCGTCGATGTATCCGTCGAAGTGGTAGAGCATGACAAGACCGGCCGACTCCTGCGCCAGCGCCATGTCGACAACGGCCAGGCCTTTCGGCTCCCATGCGTACAAACCCTGCGGATCAAGCACAGTGACCGCTCCTCCTCGTGTTCGTACTGCACAACGTGGCGCGGAGCGCGTGCATTCCCGCCCGGCCCTCGCTCACAGGTACGACTTACCCGCCTGTGGCGCGTGCACAGCCCCGGGCGGGACGGCACGCGCGCGACCGGGCCGGGCATCGGCGAAGTGCACCCGCCCGGTGGGCTCGTTGCCGGGGAAGCCTCCCAAGGGCCGGTTACGGCACGTCAGTTACCGCTGCGTCCCATACGTTTCCGCGGAACGCCGACGGCAACCCCGTCGGACGGCGACCGTCAGCACACAACACCGAGGGCCCGCACCTCGAAAGGTGCGGGCCCTCAGTCAGCTGCTAAGCCTCAGCGGCAGCGATCAGCTCTGGCCACCGGCCAGCTTCTCGCGGAGCGCCGCAAGGGCCTCGTCCGACGCCAGGGCGCCGGACGTGTCGTCCGACTCCGAGGAGTACGAGCCTCCGCCGCCGCCACCACCGGAGGCGGCCGGAGCCGCACTCGTCGTGCTGGTGCCCTCGGCCTCCGCCTGAGCGTCGGCCTCGCGGGACTTGATGACCTGAGCCTGGTGCTGCTCGAAGCGCTGCTGCGCCTCGGCGTACTGGTTCTCCCACACCTCGCGCTGGGATTCGAAGCCCTCGAGCCAGTCGTTGGTCTCGGGGTCGAAGCCCTCGGGGTAGATGTAGTTGCCCTGGTCGTCGTACGACGCGGCCATGCCGTACAGCGTCGGGTCGAACTCGACCGAGGCCGGGTCGGAACCGAAGGACTCGTTGGCCTGCTTCAGCGAGAGGCTGATGCGACGACGCTCAAGGTCGATGTCGATGACCTTGACGAAGATCTCGTCGTTGACCTGGACGACCTGCTCCGGGATCTCCACGTGGCGCTCGGCCAGCTCGGAGATGTGGACCAGACCCTCGATGCCCTCGTCCACGCGGACGAACGCACCGAACGGGACGAGCTTCGTGACCTTACCCGGGACGACCTGACCGATCTGGTGCGTCCGGGCGAACTGCTGCCACGGGTCTTCCTGCGTCGCCTTCAGCGACAGGGAGACACGCTCGCGGTCCATGTCGACGTCGAGGACCTCGACGGTGACTTCCTGGCCGACCTCGACAACCTCGGAGGGGTGGTCGATGTGCTTCCAGGAGAGCTCGGAGACGTGCACGAGACCGTCGACGCCACCCAGGTCCACGAAGGCACCGAAGTTGACGATCGAGGAGACGACGCCGGAACGGACCTGACCCTTCTGCAGGGTCGTGAGGAACGTCTGACGCACCTCGGACTGGGTCTGCTCGAGCCAGGCGCGGCGGGACAGGACCACGTTGTTGCGGTTCTTGTCCAGCTCGATGATCTTCGCCTCGAGCTCCTTGCCCACGTAGGGCTGGAGGTCGCGGACTCGACGCATCTCGACGAGGGACGCCGGCAGGAAGCCACGGAGGCCGATGTCGAGGATGAGACCACCCTTGACGACCTCGATGACGGTACCGGTGACGATGCCGTCCTCTTCCTTGATCTTCTCGATGGTGCCCCAGGCACGTTCGTACTGGGCGCGCTTCTTCGAGAGGATCAGGCGGCCTTCTTTGTCCTCCTTCTGGAGAACAAGGGCTTCGATCTCGTCGCCGACCTTGACGACCTCGTTCGGGTCGACGTCGTGCTTGATCGAGAGCTCACGGCTCGGGATGACACCTTCGGTCTTGTAACCGATGTCGAGGAGAACCTCGTCCCGGTCAACCTTGACGATGACGCCCTCGACGATGTCGCCATCGTTGAAGTACTTGATCGTCTCGTCGATAGCGGCGAGGAATGCTTCCTCGTCACCGATGTCGTTGACCGCAACCTGCGGAGTGGTGGCGGTGATCTCGGTGATGCTCGTCATGTGGGAAAGGGCTCCGGTACGGACAGAGAGTCGTAGGTACTGCTCACGCCGGGAGCCCGTTTCGCTCTGCAGAAGGCCGGACAGCCGAGGAAGCGCCACATCAGGACCGAAAGATCCGGTGGCGCCTCGACAACCGAGGGGACTTACATACAGATGCGAGCGCAGCCTGCTATGTCTGAGGTGCGCAGGCCCGCAGCGCAACTTGTAGCATACGGGGGCAGCCGAGCAGGGTCAATGCGCGAAGGCGCACACCCGGGGCGGATCGCCGCATACCCGGCACAAGACGTGTCCCAGGAGGCCACGCGGGCGCGGTGACGCCTCATTCGCGACACCGCCGCGGCAGGTCCGGCGGAAGAGCCCGCACACTAATACGAGGGAGCCGATCATCCAAGAGCCCGAATCGTCCGAGCCGGACGCCACCCGGCGCGCCGCCGGAGTCACGGAGAGCTCCCGGGCCAACCGGGGCTGGTGGGACCGGAACGCGGACGACTACCAGAACGAGCACGGCACCTTCCTCGGCGACGACCGTTTCGTCTGGTGTCCCGAGGGCCTCGACGAGGTGGAGGCGGAGCTGCTGGGCCCGGCCGAGGACCTCAAGGGCAAGGACGTCCTGGAGATCGGCGCCGGCGCGGCCCAGTGCTCGCGCTGGCTGGCAGCCCAGGGCGCCCGTCCGGTGGCCCTGGATCTCTCTCACCGTCAGCTCCAGCACGCCCTGCGGATCGGCGGCGGGGTCCCTCTCGTGGAGGCGGACGCGAGCGCCCTGCCCTTCGCGGACGGCTCGTTCGACCTGGTGTGCTCGGCGTACGGGGCGATGCCGTTCGTCGCCGATCCGGTGCTGGTGCTGCGTGAGGTGCGCCGGGTGCTGCGCCCGGGCGGGCGCTTCGTCTTCTCGGTGACGCACCCGGTCCGTTGGGCGTTCCCCGACGAGCCCGGCCCCGAGGGTCTGTCCGTCTCGGGTTCGTACTTCGACCGCACCCCGTACGTCGAGCAGGACGACGACGGCAACGCGGTGTACGTCGAGCACCACAGGACGGTCGGCGACCGCGTCCGGGACGTGGTGGCGGGCGGCTTCCGCCTGGTGGACCTGGTCGAGCCGGAGTGGCCGGCCTGGAACACGTCCGAGTGGGGCGGCTGGTCCCCGCTGCGCGGCAACCTCATCCCCGGGACGGCGATCTTCGTCTGCGAGCGCGCCTGAGGCAGGCCCGAGCAGTCGGCTTCGAAAACGCCCTCCACGCACGCGTGGGGGGCGTTTTCCATGGACGTACGACACTGGGGGCGTGATCCGTTACGACGCCCTGGACGTCCTGCCCGTACGCGCTGCCCTGCCCGACCTGACCGACGCGCTCGACGCGCACGGCACCGCCGTCCTCGTGGCGCCGCCCGGAACCGGCAAGACGACGCTGGTGCCGCTGGCGCTGGCGGGGCTGCTGAGGGACGGCGGGCCGGTGCGGCGGGTCGTGGTCGCCGAGCCGAGGCGGATCGCCGCGCGGGCGGCGGCGCGGCGGATGGCGTGGCTGCTGGGCGAGCAGGTCGGCGCGAGCGTCGGGTACACCGTGCGCGGGGAACGGGTCGTAGGGCCACGCACGCGCGTGGAGGTCGTCACGACCGGCGTGCTGCTGCAACGGCTGCAGCGGGACCAGGAGTTGCCGGGCATCGACGTGGTCGTGCTCGACGAGTGCCACGAACGGCACCTGGACGCGGACACCGCGGCGGCTTTCCTGGTCGACGTACGGTCGGCGCTGCGTCCCGAACTGCGGCTGCTGGCGGCGTCGGCGACGACGGACGCCGAGGGCTGGGCAGCCCTGCTGGGCGGTGCGCCGGTGGTCGAGGCCGCGGGTGTGTCGTATCCGGTGGAGGTGGTGTGGGCACCGCCGGGACGTCCGGTACGGCCGCCGCACGGTATGCGCGTCGATCCGGCGCTCCTGGCGCATGTGGCGTCGGTGGTGCGGCGGGCGCTGGCCGAGCGGGCGGGGGACGTGCTGTGTTTCCTGCCCGGCGTGGGGGAGATCGCGCGCGTGGCGGGCCAGTTGCGGGACCTCGGGCCCACGGTGGAGGTGCTCCAGGTGCACGGGCGGGCGCCTGCGGCGGTGCAGGACGCGGTGCTGTCGGGCGGGACGGGTCGCCGGGTGGTGCTGGCGACGTCGGTGGCGGAGTCGTCGCTGACCGTTCCGGGGGTGCGGGTGGTCGTGGACTCCGGGCTGGCGCGGGAGCCGAGGGTGGACCACGCGCGCGGGCTGAGCGCGCTGACGACGGTACGGGCCTCGCAGGCGGCCGGGCGGCAGCGGGCGGGGCGGGCCGGGCGTGAGGCGCCGGGGGCGGTGTACCGCTGCTGGACGGAGGCCGAGGACGCCCGCCTGACGCGTTTTCCGTCCCCGGAGATCAAGGTGGCCGACCTGACGGCGTTCGCCCTCCAGGCGGCCTGCTGGGGCGACCCTGATGCCTCCGGGCTGGCGTTGCTGGACCCGCCGCCCGGCGGTGCGATGGCGGCGGCGCGGGCGGTGCTGACGGCGATCGGCGCGGTGGACGCCGGTGGGCGGGCCACGGACCGGGGCGCCCGTATGTCCCGCCTCGGCCTGCACCCCCGGCTGGCCCGGGCCCTGCTGGACGCGGCCCCCGAGGTGGGCGCGGCCCGGGCCGCCGAGGTGGTCGCACTGCTGAGCGAGGAGCCGCCGCGGGAGTACGGCGACGATCTCGCGGCGGCCTGGCGTACGGCCCGGCGAGGCAACGACGCGTACGCGGCCCGTTGGCGGACGGAGGCTCGCAGACTGCGCTCGGCGGCGCCGGACCCCGTGTCCCGCGAACCCGCGAAAGGCTCCGCCCAGGTCACCGGGGACGACCGCGCGGTCGGGCTCGTCGCCGCGCTCGCCTTTCCCGAGCGGGTCGCCAGGGCTCAGGGCGGTTCGTATCTGATGGTGTCCGGTACCCGGGCCGAGGCCGGTGACGGGTCGGCGCTGCGGGGCGCGCCCTGGATCGCGGTCGCCGTGGCGGACCGGCCGGTGGGGTCCGGGCACGCGCGTGTGCGGCTGGCCGCCACCGTCGACGAGGACACCGCGCGGTCGGCGGCCGGTGCCCTGCATGCCACGGGCGAGGAGGTCCGCTGGTCCGACGGGGACGTCGTCGCCCGGCGGGTCGAGCGGCTCGGGGCGGTGGAACTGGCGGTGCGTCCGCTCCGGGACCCCGACCGCGGACTCGTACGCGATGCCCTTCTTGAGGGGCTGCGGCAGGAGGGGTTCGGGCTGTTGCGGTGGTCCGCGGACGCCGGGACGCTGCGGGAGCGGCTCACGTTTCTTCATCTGCACCTGAGTGCTCCCTGGCCGGACGTCTCCGAAGACGCCCTCCACGCGCGCGTGGACGAGTGGCTGGAGCCCGAGCTGAGCCGGGCGCGGCGGCGGGCCGACCTGGGCCGGATCGAGGCGGGGCAGGCACTCAACCGGCTCATGCCGTGGGCCTCCGGGCAGGCCGGCCGTCTCGACGAGCTGGCACCCGAGCGGCTGGCGGTGCCGAGCGGTTCCAGGATCCGGATCGACTACTCCGATCCCGAACGGCCCGTGCTCGCCGTGAAGTTGCAGGAGATGTTCGGCCTGCGGCAGTCGCCCGCCGTGGCCGGTGTGCCGGTGCTCGTCCATCTGTTGTCCCCCGCCGGGCGGCCCGTCGCCGTCACCGCCGACCTCGCCTCCTTCTGGAAGGACGGCTACAAGGGCGTACGCGCCGAGTTGCGCGGCCGGTATCCGAAGCATCCGTGGCCCGAGGACCCGGCGACCGCCGAGCCGACGCGGCACACGAACGCGCGGCTCAGGCGTTGACCGGCTCGGGGGCCGAGGTCCGTGTGGGGGCGGGGTCGGCCGGCCTGCGTCCGCGGGCCTCCAGGTAGAGGGCGAGGGCCAGCAGTAGCACGCCCAGGGTCAGGAAGCCCCAGGGCAGGTACGACGTCAGCAGCAGGACCAGTACGCGCTGGGACTTGACGAGGGCGACCGTCGAATCGATGTAGTCCTCGCGCATTTTCACGTGCCCGGAGAAGGCCGTCACCTTCTCGCGCCCCGACAGGAGCCTGCCTCCGCGCAGTTCCTCCTGGTGGATCTCCTCGGCGCGGACTGGCGCACCGGTGACCGGTTCCACCCAGAACTTCCGGACCGTGGTGTACCAGCGGGTCGTACCGGACGCGGCGACCGCCTCGGCGGTGATGCCCTTGACCGGCATGTACCTGGGGAAGGGAATCTTCGTCCAGGGGATGGTCTGCTCGAAGTAGTAGACCGACAGGCCGCGGAAGGTCTGTGTGCCCTTGTAGTGGATGGGAGCGGTCACCCGTGCCTGCGCGTCGAAGTACTCGTAGTCCCGCTTCTCGACCAGGAAGGGCCACTTGAACTCGATGCCCTCCCGTTTCACCGGGGCGCCGTCGACCATCTCCCCGGTGGCGTGGACGGGGTCCTGGGTGTGCGCGTCGAAGATGTAGCGCTCGGGGATCTTCGAGACCGTCTTCCCGTCGGGCCCCTGGACATAGGAGAGGCCGTCCCAGACGACCACGTCCCGCCCCGCCGTCCTCTCGATCTTCTCCGAGGCCTCGACGTTGCCCTTGAGGGTCTGCACGATGGTGACCTTGGGGACCTTGACGGCCTGGATCGAGTCGTAGTCGAGGAGGGTCGCGTCCTTCGCCTCCAGGACCATGGTCGTGTACTGGTTCGCCGGGACCTTGGCGAGACGCGGGAAGGCGTACCAGCGCAGCAGCGGGGACAGCGCCGCGAAGAACACGGCGAGGGCGAGCAGGATCAGGCCGGACTTTCGGCGCATCTCGGCCTCCCTCCCGGAGAGGTGCGGCGGCTAAGGATGTGACGGGACCGTGGTCAGCAGCGGCTTCGGGGACGTCGTGCCCGCCGGCGAGCCCAGGGCCGTGATCGTGAGGACGAGCGCGAACGCGAGGGCCAGGCCGGTCGCGGCGGCGATCAGGGCACGCATACGGGGCCTCCTCGGCTGCCGACGTCCAGCTGACGGAGTGTCAGGTCGGGGCACCGTAGCAACGGGTGCCCGAGATGAGAACAGCTCGCACACACGAAAGCGGCACCCCGCGCCGTGAACGGGGTGCCGCTTTCCTGCGTATTGACGCGTACGACGACTTACGCGCTCGGGGAGCTGGAGGCCGAGGGACTGGCCGACTCGGTCGGAGTCGTCGATTCCGTCGTCGACTCGGTCGAGGTGAGTGCCGTCGTCACCGTCAGCTCGACCGTCAGGGTGGCGCCGCCGGTGGTGGTGATGCGGAGCAGGAAGGTGCCGGTCGTGTCGTCCGCGTACAGCTTCGGCAGCTTGAGCAGGCCGTTCGCGTCCGTTTCGAGACCCGTGAGAGTGCGGACCGTCTTACCGTCCGCGTCCTTGAAGTAGGGGCCCTTGGCGTTCACGGTCGCGTCGTCGGCGGAGGTGACCAGGGTCGCGGTGGCCGCGACGCCGTCCGCGACAGCGCCGTCACGCGTCGCCTTGACCTCGACCTGGTCTGCGAACTCGCCGCCCGCCACGCACGTGAGCGCGGTGGTGCCGACGAGGGCGTCGGCGGCGCGGGCGGTGACGGTGACCGAGTAGTCGAGGGCACTGACCGTACGGCCGACGACGACCGCGCGGACCGTGAAGGCGCCCGTGGTCTCGCCCGCCTTGAGCGCGGGTGCGACCGCGACTCCGGTGCTGTCGGTGAGCACGGTGGCGACGCTCTCACCGCCGGTGAAGGTGGTGTCGGTGTCGCCGACGATCGTGAAGCGGATCCTGACCTTGCCGACCGCGTCACCGGCCGTGGTCTCCGCGCGCGTGCTGATCGTCTTGGTGAACGCGTCGCCCGCCGTCGCGGTGAGCTTGGCGGTACCCGCGTCCTCCAGGTGGTCCACCGTGTCGGTCGCCGTCGGCGTGGTGGGCGTGGGAACGGGTGTCGGGGTCGGCGTGGCGGGCCTGCCCGGCTTCGCAGGGGTGGGGGTGCTCGTCCCCGGCGCGCTCGGGCCGGGGCTCGGCGTCGTCGCGCCCGGCGACGGCGTGGGGCTCGCTCCGGAGTTGCCGTCGCTGCGGCTGACGGGCACCGTGCCCGTGCCGTCCGGGACCTCGTGGGTGCCCTTGCGGTAGTACTCCAGCCACGACAGGACGAGGTTCAGATAGTCCGTCGAGTTGTTGTAGCTGAGGATCGCGCGGTTGAGGTCGGCCTGCGTCGACAGGTCCCAGCCGTACCGGCACAGGTAGTGCCCGGCCGCGAGGGCCGCGTCGTAGACGTTGTTGGGGTCTTTCTTGCCGTCGCCGTTGCCGTCGCGGCCCGCCCAGGCCCAGGTCGACGGAATGAACTGCATGGGCCCGACGGCGCTGTCGTAGGTGCTGTTGCCGTCGTACGCGCCGTTGTCGGTGTCCTTGATGAGCGCGAAGCCGTTGCCGTCGAGCTGCGGGCCGAGTATCGGGCTGGTGGTGGTGCCGTTCGCGTCGACCTGGCCGCCGCGGGCCTGACCGGACTCGACCTTGCCGATGGCCGCGAGGAGCTGCCAGGGCAGGTTGCAGCCGGGCTTGGCCGTGCCGAGCGCCGCCTCGGCCTTCTTGTAGGCGTCGAGGACGGTCGCGGGTATGCCGGCCTCGGCCTCGCCGATCGAGACCGACGTGCCTATGGACGACGACTGCGACGTGCTCGGGCTGGGGTTGGGGCTGTGGAGCGGTGGAAGGTCCGTGTAGTACGGCGAGTTGCCGGTCGCGCTCGCACTGTCGTCGGCCGTCACCTCGGACGTGGGCTGGGAGTCGCTGGCGGTCTGTCTGCCCTGGTCGTCGACCGTCGCCCCCGGAGCCTGGGACGCGGACAGAGCCGCGACCGCGAGTGCGGCCACGGCGGTCGTCGCCGCCCCCTTGCGGAGCCTCCTGCCGATGTACGCCGCCATACAGAGAACCCCTCCCGGGCGACAAGTCGCCGTTTTCCACCCGTTTTCGACCAGTTCTGGCCGATCTCGACCAGTCCCGACCGATCTCGGTCAGCTTTACAAACCGGCCATTTCGCCTGATTACACGCCTTGTTCGCGCGTTACACCTGTGTTGCGCTTCGGTGTTCGACCATGCTCCCCAGCAGGCCGACCCAGGCGACCCTACGACAACTTGCGTTGCGCGGACACCCGTTCGTGCCCGATATTCACCGATTGGCCAACTGTGATTCGTCGCGTCCATGGAGCCTGGTGGCCCGCACACGGCTTTTCCCGCGCCCCTCCCACCGTCCCGTCACCGTCCGCCGCAGCCTGCGGCCCTCCCGCATACTGGACGACGGTGATCACCGGGATGGTTCGCCCCCGTCAACATCCGCTCCAGGGAGCCTCCTTGCCGTTCACTCTCAGCCATGCGGCGGCCGTACTGCCCGCCGTACGCGCCGACGGAACCGGACGCGGCCGACTGATACCGGCGGTACTCGTCGCCGGCTCCTTCTCCCCCGATCTGACCTACTTCGCGGCGAGTGTCCTGCCCCAGGCGATGGAGTTCGGCGCAGTCACCCACTCCTTCCCGGGCGTCTTCACGGTCGACGTGGTCGTGGCCTGGGCGCTGGTGGCCCTGTGGGTGCTTCTGCGCGAGCCGCTGGTCGCCCTGCTGCCACGCGCCCGGCAGGGCCGGACGGCGACCCTGCTGCGCTGCGGAACGCCCCGCGCGCGGGTGACACCGTCCCTGATCCTGCGGTGGTACGCCTCGGCGGCCTTCGGCGCCCTGACCCATGTCGTCTGGGACGCGTTCACGCACCACGACCGGTGGGGGGTGCGGCTGTTCCCCGTCCTGGACAGCGAGCTGCGGGGCTCGCCTCTGTACTGGTACCTGCAGTACGGCAGTTCGGCGCTGGCCGCGGTGGTCATCGCGGGATTCGTGTACTACGCGCTACGGCGGACCGGCGCGGTCGAGCCGACAGGCGTACCGATGCTCTCGGTACGGGACCGGTGGCTGGCCTGCGCCGTGATCGGCGGCTGCGCGGCGGTGGGAGCGGTACAGCGGGTGCTGCGCTGGCGGGCGCACTGGGGTTCGACGGCAAAGCCGTGGGAGGTGATCCCGACGTTGTGCTTCGGAGCGGGTGCGGGCCTGCTGTCCGGGCTGATCCTGTACGCGGCGGGGGTCAGGGTCCGTCGTCCCGGGAAGCGGACGGGAGCCTTCGCCCCGGAAGACCACCACCTCCGTACAGAGGGCCGCACGGTAGGCCTTGCAGAAGGTCGCGCGGAGAGGGACGCGGAGGATCACGCGGGAGGGCGGGCCGGAGGGCGTACGGGTTCTCGCTGACCGCCGCGAAGCGGCCGGCGCAGCCACTCGCGCCCCCGACCGGCCCAGAGGCGCCAGGCCTGGACGCGGCCGGACACCGGAGGCCCGGAGCGCGGGCCGAGGTGGGCACGGCGAGTGCGGGCGGGCGGCGCGAGGGCTCGGCGGAGTGCGTCCGCACGGCATCCGAGGGGCGCGACGGCCAGGCTGCCGCCGGGAAAACGGGCGGTGCTCGCGTCGGCCGCGAATGCCGGTATCGCAGAGCGCGTGGGGGCCGTCCGGCGGATGAGCGTGCGTATACCCATGCCCGCATCCTGTCGGGCGGGACCGGGGCAGGCGTGCTCGCGAGGGCCACGCGGGTGACGGGCTCGGCGGGGGCCGGGGCGAGGCCCTGGGGCGGCCCGGGACTGGTCGGCCGAGGCGGCTCCCCCGCGCCCCATGGGGGCGCGGGGAACTGCGCGACCAGCCCCCACCGACCCGCAGCAGGAAACGTACGCGACCGGCCGCCCCACAGGCCCGAGGCAGACGAACCGCGCGTCCGGCCTCACCGGCCCGAGGCAGACAACCCGCCCGCCCGAACCAACCGCCCACCCAGCGGAGCGCCAGAGCGCTAGTGTGCCGCCGACTCCCAGTCGAGCCCCGAGCCCACCGACACGTCCAGCGGTACCCGGAGGGTCACCGCGTCCGCCATCTCCCGGCGGACCAGTTCCTCCGTGGCCTCGCGCTCGCCCGGGGCGATCTCCAGGACGATTTCGTCGTGGACCTGGAGCAGCATGCGGGACTTGAGTTTCGTCTCCTCGAGCGCCCGGCCCACGTTCAGCATGGCGATCTTGACGATGTCCGCCGCCGTGCCCTGGATCGGGGCGTTCAGTGCCATGCGCTCGGCCATCTCGCGGCGCTGGCGGTTGTCGCTGTTCAGGTCGGGGAGGTACCGGCGGCGGCCGAAGAGGGTCTCCGTGTAGCCCGTCGCCCGTGCCTCGTCGACGGCCCGGCGCAGATAGTCCCGTACGCCGCCGAAACGTTCGAAGTACGTGTCCATCAGGCCGCGTGCCTCGCCCGCGTCGATGTTCAGCTGCCCGGACAGGCCGAAGGCCGACAGGCCGTACGCCAGGCCGTACGACATCGCCTTGATCTTGCGGCGCATCTCCGCGTCCACCGCCGTGCGGTCGACCGCGAACACCTGGGAGGCGACCGTGGTGTGCAGGTCCTCCCCTGACGTGAACGCCTCCAGCAGGCCCTCGTCCTCCGAGAGATGGGCCATCACCCGGAGTTCGATCTGGCTGTAGTCCGTGGTCATCAGCGACTCGAAGCCCTCGCCGACCACGAAGCCACGGCGGATTGCCCGGCCCTCGTCCGTACGGACGGGGATGTTCTGGAGGTTGGGGTCGGTGGAGGACAGCCGGCCCGTCGCCGCCACGGTCTGGTTGAACGTGGTGTGGATACGGCCGTCCGCCGCGATCGTCTTGATCAGGCCCTCGACGGTGACACGCAGCTTCGCCTGCTCGCGGTGGCGGAGCATGATGACCGGCAGCTCGTTCTCCGTCTGGTTCGCCAGCCACGCCAGGGCGTCCGCGTCCGTCGTGTAGCCCGTCTTGGTCTTCTTCGTCTTCGGCAGGCCCAGCTCCCCGAAGAGGACCTCCTGAAGCTGCTTGGGCGAGCCGAGGTTGAACTCGTGGCCGACCGCCGCGTGCGCCTCCTTCACCGCCTGTTGCACCGCACTCGCGAACATCTGCTCCATGGCTTCCAGGTGGGCCCGGTCCGCCGCGATGCCGTGCCGCTCCATGCGGGCCAGCAGCGCCGACGTCGGCAGCTCCATGTCCCGCAGCAGATCCGCCGCGCCGACCGCCTGGAGGCGCTCGGCGAACGCCTCGCCCAGGTCGACGATCGTGCGGGCCTGCACCATCAGGGAGTCGGCCTCCGCGCCCTCGTCCGTGCCGAAGGCCAGCTGGCCGTCCGCCGTCGCGGCGGGCGCCAGTTCACGGCCGAGGTACTCCAGGGACAGCGCGTCGAGATCGAAGGAACGGCGGCCCGGCTTGACCAGGTACGCGGCAAGTGCCGTGTCCATGCTCACCCCGGCCACGGTCCAGCCGTGCTCCGCGAAGACCCGCATCGCGCCCTTGACGTTGTGGAACACCTTGGGCCGGTCCGCGTCGGCCAGCCAGGCCGCGAACGCGTTCTCGTCGGCCTCGTCCAGCTCCGCCGGGTCGAACCAGGCCGCCGCTCCCGCGGCCGCGGCGAGCGCGATCTCGGCGACCGAGCCACTGCCCAGCGCCCAGGTGTCGACCGTGGCGACGCCGAGGACCTCCGTGCCGTGCCCGGTGAGCCAGGGGGCCAGCTCGCCCGCGCCGAGCACCGTCCCGTCCACCTCGACACCGGCCTCGGCCACCGGTCCGGCGTCGGCCTCCTCGGCGCCCGGATCAACGGCCAGCAGCCGCTCACGCAGTGAGGGGTTGCGGATCTCCAGCGTGTCGAGGACCAGCGCCACCGCCGTACGGTCGTACGCGGCACGCCCCAGGTCCGTGACTCTCTTCGGGAGTTCGACGTCCCGGACCATCTCCGTGAGCCGGCGGTTGAGCTTGACGGCGTCCAGGTGGTCGCGCAGGTTCTGCCCGGCCTTGCCCTTGACCTCCTCGACCCGCTCGACCAGGTCCGCGAACGACCCGAACTGGTTGATCCACTTCGCCGCCGTCTTCTCACCGACCCCGGGAATGCCGGGCAGGTTGTCGGACGGGTCGCCGCGCAGCGCCGCGAAGTCCGGGTACTGGGCCGGCGTCAACCCGTACTTCTCGAAGACCTTCTCCGGAGTGAACCGGGTCAGCTCGGAGACGCCCTTCGTCGGATACAGCACCGTCGTGTTCTCGGTGACCAGCTGGAAGGAGTCCCGGTCGCCGGTGACGATCAGCACCTCGAAGCCCTCGGCCTCGGCCTGCGTGGCCAGCGTGGCGATGACGTCGTCCGCCTCGAAACCGTCGACCGCGAACCGCTCCGCGTGCATCGCGTCGAGCAGCTCGCCGATCAGCTCGACCTGCCCCTTGAACTCGTCCGGCGTCTTCGACCGGTTCGCCTTGTACTCCGTGAACTCCTCGGAGCGCCAGGTCTTGCGGGACACGTCGAACGCCACCGCGAAGTGCGTGGGCGCCTCGTCGCGCAGCGTGTTGGCGAGCATCGACGCGAAGCCGTAGATCGCGTTCGTCGGCTGTCCCGTCGCGGTCGTGAAATTCTCCGCGGGCAGCGCGAAGAACGCGCGGTACGCCAGCGAGTGCCCGTCCATGAGCATCAGCCGGGGACGGCTCGTGCCGGAGGTCTTCTCGGTCTTCTTCGACGCTGTTTCTGCCACGACCCCGATCCTGCCACGTGCCACTGACAACGCGGGACGCCCGAGCCCTCCAGACCTGTCCACGCCGTTGTCGCTACCCCGTGCGAGGATCGAACTGGTGGCACACGCGCAGGTGCATGATGCGCACGCCCACCACGCGCAAGCGGAGAGACACGTGCAAGCGAAGGGGCTCAGCCATGGCCAGCAAGCCGCCCAAGAGTGATCCGGTCCAGGACGCGCCGCAGGTCGCCGATCCCAAGCATGTCGCGGCCGGGCTGCCCGCCATCGGCCACACCCTGCGCATCGCCCAGCAGCAGATGGGAGTCCGCCGCACCGCGCTGACCCTCCTGCGTGTCAACCAGAAGGACGGCTTCGACTGCCCCGGCTGCGCCTGGCCGGAGCCCGAGCACCGGCACACCGCGGAGTTCTGCGAGAACGGTGCGAAGGCCGTCGCCGAGGAAGCCACCCTGCGCCGCGTCACCCCCGAGTTCTTCGCCGCCCACACCGTGGCCGACCTGGCCGGCCGGAGCGGGTACTGGCTGGGCCAGCAGGGCCGTCTCACCCACCCCATGTACCTGCCCGAGGGCGGCGACCGCTACGAACCGGTCTCCTGGGACCGCGCCTTCGACATCGTCGCCGAGGAGCTCAAGGCCCTCGGCTCGCCCGACGAGGCCCTCTTCTACACCTCGGGCCGCACCAGCAACGAGGCCGCCTTCCTCTATCAGCTGTTCGCCCGCGAACTGGGCACCAACAACCTTCCCGACTGCTCCAACATGTGCCACGAGTCGTCGGGTTCCGCGCTCTCCGAGACCATCGGGGTCGGCAAGGGCAGCGTCCTTCTGGAGGATCTCTACAAGGCCGATCTGATCATCGTCGCCGGCCAGAACCCGGGCACCAACCACCCCCGGATGCTCTCCGCCCTCGAGAAGGCCAAGGCGAACGGCGCGCGGATCATCAGCGTCAACCCGCTGCCCGAGGCCGGGCTGGAACGCTTCAAGAACCCGCAGACCCCCCAGGGCATGATCAAGGGCGCGGCCCTCACCGACCTGTTCCTGCAGATCCGTATCGGCGGCGACCAGGCCCTCTTCCGCCTCCTCAACAAGCTCGTCCTCGACACGGAGGGCGCGGTCGACGAGGCCTTCGTCCGCGAACACACCCACGGCTACGAGGAGTTCGCCGAGGCTGCCCGCGCCGCCGACTGGGACGAGACCCTCACCGCGACGGGCCTCACGCGCGCGGAGATCGAGAAGGCCCTCGGCATGGTCCTGGCCTCCGAACGCACCATCGTGTGCTGGGCGATGGGCCTGACCCAGCACAAGCACTCCGTGCCCACCATCCGCGAAGTGGTCAACTTCCTTCTCCTGCGCGGCAACATAGGCCGCCCGGGCGCCGGCGTGTGCCCGGTGCGCGGCCACTCGAACGTGCAGGGCGACCGCACGATGGGCATCTTCGAGCGCCCCGCCCCCGCCTTCCTGGACGCCCTGGAGAAGGAGTTCGGCTTCGCCCCGCCCCGCGAACACGGTTACGACGTCGTACGGGCCATCCGCGCCCTGCGCGACGGCGAGGCGAAGGTCTTCTTCGCCATGGGCGGCAACTTCGTCTCCGCCTCCCCCGACACGGAGGTCACCGAGGCGGCCATGCGCCGCGCCCGCCTCACCGTGCACGTGTCGACGAAGCTGAACCGCTCGCACGCCGTCACGGGCGCGCGTGCCCTGATCCTGCCGACGCTCGGCCGCACCGAGCGCGACCTCCAGGGCGGCGGCGAGCAGTTCGTGACGGTCGAGGACTCCATGGGCATGGTGCACGCCTCCAGGGGCCGCCTGGTCCCGGCGAGCACGCATCTCCTCTCCGAACCGGCCATCGTCTGCCGGCTGGCCCGGCGCGTCCTGGGCGAGGAGTCCCGCACGCCCTGGGAGGAGTTCGAGAAGGACTACGCCACAGTCCGCGACCGCATCGCGCGCGTGATCCCGGGCTTCGAGAACTTCAACGCGCGCGTGGCTGGTTCTGCTGGTCGCCATGCGGGCTTCACCCTCCCGCACGCCCCGCGCGACGAGCGCCGCTTCCCGACGGCGACCGGCAAGGCGAACTTCACCGCGGCGCCCGTCGAGTTCCCCGAACTCCCCGAAGGCCGCCTGCTCCTGCAGACCCTGCGCTCGCACGACCAGTACAACACCACCATCTACGGCCTGGACGACCGCTACCGGGGCATCAGGAACGGCCGCCGGGTGGTCCTGGTGAACGCCGAGGACGCGCGGGCCCTCGGGGTCGCCGACGGGTCGTACGTCGACCTCGTGAGCGAGTGGAAGGACGGCGTCGAGCGCCGGGCGCCGGGCTTCCGGATCGTGTTCTACCCGACGGCGCGGGGCTGCGCGGCGGCCTACTACCCGGAGACCAACGTCCTGGTCCCCCTGGACGCCACCGCCGACACCAGTAACACCCCGGCCAGCAAATCCGTGGTCGTGCGTCTGGAACAATCGGCTACCGACTGAGCGTTTGCTCAGTGGATGGACGTAGGTGTACGGACGCCGCAGCGACCACGACGAACGGAGCCGGCCCCATGGGCGAGCAGCAGCATGTGAAGTTCCCGCAAGAGGTCATCGACGAGTACACGGCACTCGGTGTCGACGTGATCGCCATGTTCTCCGCGGGACACCTGGGGAACCGGATGGGCGTGCAGATCCTGGAGGCGTCGGCCGACCGCGTCGTCGGCACGATGCCCGTCGAGGGCAACACGCAGCCGTACGGGCTGCTGCACGGGGGCGCGTCCGCGGTGCTGGCCGAGACGCTCGGGTCGGTCGGGGCGATGCTGCACGGGGGGAGCTCGAAGATCGCCGTCGGCGTGGACCTGAACTGCACCCACCACCGCGGAGCCCGCTCCGGACTGGTCACCGGCGTGGCCACGCCGGTGCACCGGGGGCGGTCGACGGCGACGTACGAGGTCGTGATCACGGACGAGGCCGACAAGCGCGTGTGCACGGCACGCCTGACGTGTCTGCTGCGGGACGCGCCCACGGCCGGCTGAGGGAAGTCTCTCGCCCCCGCCGCCCCTACCGTCACATTCCTGGGGCGGCACCCCCAGACCGGCTGGGGGTCTACCGTTCCCCCATGAGGCTGCGACCATGACCGGCATCGGCCCCGTCGAACCCGTCAACTCGCCGGACGCGCAAGAGACTTACGAAGTCATCGGTGCCGACACACCACACTTCACGGATCGCTGGCAGGCTCTGTCACCGCGCGTCCGCAGAGCCGTTCTCGCCACTGTCGCGCTCGCTGCCGCGACAGGCGGAGTCATCGTCCTCCTGCCCCCGAAGCCGTCCACCCCGCCCAGCGCCCTCACCGCCACACCGTGGCCCGCGGACGTCACCACGTTCCGGTACACAGGACTCGCCGCGACCTTCGACTCCGCGCCCACCAGCGGCCTCTTCCGGTTCGCGGTGACCGTACACAGCGGGCCACCCGTCACCCTGCGCGTCACCGGCGCCGCCTTCGACGGCCTCACCGCCCGCATCTCGCCCGCCGAGACCTCCACCATCGGCGCCGGGACCACCCGCCGGATCACCGTCCAGATATCCGTCGTCGACTGCACGGTCCTCCCTCTCGACACGGACCTGCCATTTCTTGACGTAACGCTGCGTAACACACGTGCAATACAGCATCACCGTTTCGCCTTCGGCGGTGCCTACCCCGACGGCCTCTCCGAGCTTCTCGACAGGGCCTGCCGCCCATTGCCCCGGCGGCCAAGCACAAGGGCACAGGCAGAGGCAATCGAGGACGCAGATTCTCAAAGTATGGACTGAAAAAGATTCCGGCCAAACTGGCTGAGATCCACCTTCACCAAGGATCATCAACCGACACGTCATAACAAGAAAGTCACAAGCAAGCCCTCCCATATGCTCCCACCCACAGCGGGGCTTAGAGTCACGGCCAGTCACCGCGCCGCCGGGCGCGTCTACAGCACGACCTGCTCGACCCAGTACGGCCCGGCGAGACACACGGCAGCCCAGCAGGGCCGCTGCGCCAGGGAGAGGATTTAATCGTGCGTCAGCGTTCTTTGGTCGTACTCACCTCCATGCTCACCACGGGAGCACTCGCACTGACCGCGTGCGGTTCACGCGACGACAGCGGAGACAAGAGCGACAGTAAGACCGAGATCATCATCGGCGTCGACGCCCCGCTGACCGGCCAGAACTCCGCCACGGGCCTCGGCATCCAGGGTGGCGTCCAAATCGCCGTCGACGACGCCAACAAGAACAACACCGTTCCCGGCGTGACCTTCAAGGTCCAGGCTCTGGACGACAAGGCGATCCCGGCCCAGGGCCAGTCGAACGCTACGCAGCTCGTCAGCAACAAGAAGGTCCTCGGCGTCGTCGGCCCGCTGAACTCCGGCGTCGCCACTCAGATGCAGCAGGTCTTCGACACCGCCAACCTGGTCGAGATCTCGCCCTCCAACACTGCGCCCGAGCTCACCCAGGGCAAGAACTGGCAGACGGCGAAGTCACGTCCCTTCAAGACGTACTTCCGCACCGCCACCACCGACGCCCTCCAGGGCGGCTTCGCGGCCGAATACGCGTACACCACTCTCAAGAAGCGCAGCGTCTTCGTCGTCGACGACAAGCAGACCTACGGCGCGGGCCTGGCCAAGCTCTTCAAGGCCGGCTTCACCGGCTCCGGCGGCAAGGTCGCCGGCGAGGACCACGTCAACACCGGCGACACGGACTTCTCGGCCCTCGTCACCAAGATCAAGAACTCCAAGGCCGACCTCGTCTACTACGGCGGCCAGTACGACGAGTCCGAGAAGCTCACCAAGCAGCTCAAGGACGGCGGCTCCAAGGTCCCGCTGTTCGGCGGTGACGGTATGTTCACCCCGACCTACATCGAGAGCGCCGGCAAGACCTCCGAGGGCGACCTCGTCACCTCCGTCGGCGCACCCGTCGACTCCCTGCCCTCCGCCGCGGACTTCATCAAGAAGTACAAGGCCTCCGGCCTCAAGGGCGACTACGGCACCTACGGTGGCTACTCCTACGACGCCGCGACCGCCATCATCAAGGCGATCGGCAACGTCGTGAAGGACGGCAAGGTCCCGGACGACGCCCGCGCCCAGATCGTCGCCGAGGTGCAGAAGACCAAGTTCGAGGGCATCGCCGGCCCCGTGGCCTTCGACGAGTACGGTGACACCACCAACAAGCAGCTCACCGTCTACCAGGTCGTCGACGGCAAGTGGAAGGCCGTCAAGAGCGGCACGTTCAACGGCTGACCTCCACCGCCGCTAGCACCACCCACGGGCCGCGCGGCCACGACCACACGTCACCGCGCGGCCCGCTTCACGCCCTGCTTCACTCCCCATCCCACATGGAGGCCATGCGGTGAACACCCTGCCGCAGCAGCTGGCCAACGGGCTGTTCCTCGGCTCGATGTACGGGCTGATCGCCATCGGTTACACGATGGTGTACGGCATCGTCCAGCTCATCAACTTCGCCCATGGCGAGATCTTCATGACCGGCGGCTTCGGCGCACTCACGGTCTACCTCTTCGTCCTCCCCGACGACACATCCATGTGGCTAGCCCTACCGGCGATGCTCATCGGCGGCGGACTCGTCTCCGTCCTCATCGCGGTCGGGGCAGAACGTTTCGCGTACCGACCACTACGCGGAGCGCCACGCCTCGCACCCCTCATCACCGCCATCGGCCTCTCCCTCGCCCTCCAGCAGGCCGTCTTCAACTGGTACCCCGACGCCAAGACCGACCGGAACTTCCCCCAGCTCGACTTCGGCCCCTGGCACCTCGGCTCCATCAGCATCAGCAGCGGCTCCGTGTTCGTCATCGTCGCCGCCCCCCTCTGCATGGCAGCCCTCGCCCTCTTCGTCAACCTCTCCCGCACCGGCCGCGCCATGCAGGCCACCGCGCAGGACCCCGACACCGCCCAGCTCATGGGCATCGACACCAACCGCATCATCGTGATCGCCTTCGCCATCGGCGGGTTCTTCGCCGCGGTCGCCGCCGTCGGCTACGGCCTGCGATACGGCTCGGTCAAGTACGACATGGGCTTCCAGATGGGACTCAAGGCCTTCACCGCCGCCGTCCTCGGCGGTATCGGCAACATCTACGGCGCCATGATCGGCGGCCTCGTCCTCGGCCTCGCCGAAACCATGGCGACCTCCTACATCGACGGCATCCCCGGCATGCAGCAGCTCGGCGGCGGCGGCTGGGCATCCGTCTGGGCCTTCGTCCTCCTCATCCTCGTACTGCTGTTCAGGCCACAAGGCCTGGTCGGCGAACGCGTCGCGGACAGGGCGTGAGCAGCATGGCAACCACCGACCAGACCACGGCCACCCCCGGCGGCCTCATCGCACTCCCCCAGAGCACCGCACGCGTCCTCATCGCCATCGGCGCCGTCGGCACCATCGCCAGCACGTTCATGTCGTGGACCTACACGTCCGAATTCCCCGGGGACCTCACCTACTACGGCTCCCCGGCCGGACTCCAGATCCTCGCCCTCGTCGCCGGCGCACTCACCCTCCTGTACGCGCTCACCCTCTGGAACGTACGCGGCCTCAAGTGGCTCAACCCGGCAGGCGCCACCGCGCCCGTCGCACTCGCCGCCGCCTCCGCGTTCGCCGTCAGCTGGTTCACCACCATCGCGATCGCCGTCGACCTCAAGGGCCTCGTGGCCCTCGACCCCGGCGCCTACATCGCCGCGATCGCCTCACTGGCGGCCCTCCTCGGCGCCCTCGCACTCCCCCAGCCCGGTGACACGGCCAAGAGCTACATCACCAAGCCCGAGAACATCCCCGCGGCGACCAGGCTCCCCGGCTGGGTCGAACGCCTCGTCATCTCCGCCGCCACCGCCTTCGCCCTGCTCGTCTTCGCCTACGGCATCGGCGTCGACCCGGAGGCCAGCGAAACGTTCCTCGGCTATCTGCTGCTCGTCGTCTTCGGCGCCTGGGCACTGCTCACCGCCGGCCTCTTCGACCGCATCTCCGAACTCAACGCCCGCCACAAGGGATTCGCCACCTCCATGGCGTTCCTCGCCGCGGCGCTCTTCCCCTTCGTCGAGAACGACGAGCACAACTCCAACATCGGCGTGAACATCCTCGTCGTCGCCACCGTCGCCCTCGGCCTCAACATCGTCGTCGGCCTCACCGGACTCCTCGACCTCGGATACGTCGCCTTCCTCGGCGTCGGCGCCTACGCCGCGGCCCTGGTCTCCGGCTCCGAGTTCTCCCGGTTCTCCGGCGTCCAGTTCCCCTTCTGGGCCGCCATGCTCACCGGCATGCTCGCCTCGCTCGTCTTCGGCGTCCTCATCGGCGCCCCCACCCTGCGACTGCGCGGCGACTACCTCGCCATCGTCACCCTGGGCTTCGGAGAGATCTTCCGCATCACCGTCAACAACCTCGACGGCACCTCCGGACCCAACATCACCAACGGCCCCAACGGCATCTCGATGATCCCCGACCTGGAGATCTTCGGCTTCAACTTCGGGACCGCCCACGACATCGGCTCGATCACCATCGGCCGATTCGCGAACTACTTCCTGCTGATGCTGGTCATCACCGCGATCGTCGTCGTCGTCTTCAACAGGGCAGCGGACTCCCGCATCGGCCGCTCCTGGATCGCCATCCGCGAGGACGAGACCGCCGCCACCGCCATGGGCATCAACGGCTTCCGCGTCAAACTCATCGCCTTCGCACTCGGCGCCTCCCTCGCCGGCCTCGCCGGTACGGTCAGCGCCCACGTCGGCTACAGCGTCAACCCCGCGCCCTACCAGTTCGCCGGCTCCGTCCCGCCGAACTCCGCCTTCCTGCTCGCCGCGGTGGTCCTCGGTGGCATGGGCACCGTCAACGGCCCCATCCTCGGCGCCACGCTCCTCTACCTGCTCCCCGAGAAGCTCGGCTTCCTCAAGGAGTACCAGCTCTTCGCCTTCGGCCTCGCCCTCGTGGTCCTCATGCGCTTCCGGCCCGAAGGCATCATTGCCAACCGGCGCCGCCAGCTCGAATTCCACGAGACGGGCCAACTCGACACCCCCGAAACCGGCCTCCCCGACTCCACCGTCGGCGTCACCAAGGCAGGGGCGTGACCCACATGACCACCACCACGGCCACCAGCCCCGTCCTCGAAGCCACCGGCGTGACCATGCGCTTCGGCGGCCTCACCGCCGTGCACAACGTCGACCTCACCGTCAACACCGGCGAGATCGTCGGCCTCATCGGCCCCAACGGCGCGGGCAAGACCACCTTCTTCAACTGTCTGACCGGTCTGTACGTCCCCACCGAAGGCAAGGTCGCCTACAAGGGCAAGGTCCTCCCGCCCAAGCCCCACCTCGTGACCAGCGCCGGCATCGCCCGCACCTTCCAGAACATCCGGCTCTTCTCCAACATGACCGTCCTGGAAAACGTCCTCGTAGGCCGCCACACCCGAACGAAGGAAGGCCTCTGGTCGGCCCTCCTCCGTGGCCCCGGCTTCCGCAGGGCCGAAGCCACCTCCCGCGAACGCGCCATGGAACTCCTCGAGTTCATCGGCCTCGCCCACAAGGCCGACCACCTCTCCCGCAACCTCCCCTACGGCGAACAGCGCAAGCTCGAAATCGCCCGGGCCATGGCGAGCGAACCCGGCCTCCTCCTTCTGGACGAGCCCACCGCCGGCATGAACCCCCAGGAGACACGGGCGACCGAAGACCTCGTCTTCGCCATCCGCGACCGGGGCATGGCCGTCCTCGTCATCGAGCACGACATGCGCTTCATCTTCAATCTGAGCGACCGCGTCGCCTGTCTCGTCCAAGGCGAAAAGATCGTCGAAGGCACCTCGGAAGTCGTCCAGAACGACGACCGCGTCATCGCCGCCTACCTCGGCACCCCCTTCGAAGGCGCCCCCGGCGCCGAGGAGATCGCCGAAGTCGAAGCGGCCGAAGCCGCCGGAGCGCAGAGCACCACCAGCACGGAAGGACCTGCCAAGTGACCGCACTGCTGGAGGTCGAAGACCTCAAGGTCGCCTACGGCAAGATCGAAGCCGTCAAGGGCATCTCCTTCACCGTCGAAGCCGGCCAGATCGTCACCCTCATCGGCACCAACGGCGCCGGCAAGACCACCACGCTGCGCACCCTGTCGGGGCTCCTCAAGCCCAGCAGCGGCCGCGTCCTCTTCGACGGCAAGCCGATCACCGGCACCCCCGCCCACAAGATCGTCGCTCTCGGCCTCGCCCACTCACCCGAGGGACGCCACATCTTCCCCCGGCTGACGATCACCGAAAACCTCCAGCTCGGAGCGTTTCTGCGCACCGACAAGGCAGGCATCGAGAAGGACATCCAGCGCGCCTACGACCTCTTCCCCATCCTCGGGGAACGCAGGAAGCAGGCCGCGGGAACCCTCTCCGGCGGCGAACAGCAGATGCTCGCCATGGGCCGCGCCCTGATGTCCCAGCCCAAGCTGCTGATGCTCGACGAGCCGTCCATGGGCCTCTCGCCGATCATGATGCAGAAGATCATGGCGACCATCGTCGAACTCAAGGCCGCCGGCACGACCATCCTCCTCGTCGAGCAGAACGCCCAGGCGGCGCTCTCCCTCGCCGACCAGGGACACGTCATGGAGGTCGGCAACATCGTGCTCTCCGGCACCGGCCAGCACCTGCTGCACGACGACTCGGTCAGAAAGGCTTACCTCGGCGAGGACTGAGTCCTTCGACGGTACGCACACGGCGTGTACGAGGAGGCCCGCACCCCTGGCCGGGGGTGCGGGCCTCCTCGTACACCTACGTTGGTCTCGTACGTCCGTCCGTGGCCGCGTCAGCCCTTCGCGGCCTTCTTCTCCTCGGCGTCGGCGATGACCGCCTCGGCGACCTGCTGCATGGACATACGCCGGTCCATCGACGTCTTCTGGATCCACCGGAACGCGGCGGGCTCGGACAGGCCGTACTCCGTCTGGAGGACCGACTTGGCACGATCGACGAGCTTGCGGGTCTCCAGCCGCAGGGTGAGATCCGCGATCTCCTTCTCCAGCGTCCGCATCTCGTTGAACCGCGACACCGCCATCTCGATCGCCGGCACGACATCGCTCTTGCTGAACGGCTTCACGAGGTACGCCATGGCTCCGGCGTCCCGGGCCCGCTCGACGAGGTCGCGCTGCGAGAAGGCGGTCAGCATCAGCACGGGCGCGATGGACTCCTCGGCGATCTTCTCGGCCGCCGAGATGCCGTCGAGCTTCGGCATCTTCACATCGAGGATGACGAGGTCGGGCCGGTGCTTACGGGCAAGCTCCACGGCCTCCTCGCCGTCACCGGCCTCACCGACGACGGAGTAGCCCTCTTCTTCGAGCATCTCCTTGAGATCGAGCCGGATGAGCGCCTCGTCCTCGGCAATGACGACACGGGTCGTCAGCGGAGGCACGTGCGACTTGTCGTCGTCGGGCGCGTCTGCGGGCTGGGGCGACTCGGGGGCGGTCACGGGGGCTCCTTGATACGGGCCGGGCACTGCTGCTGCTTTGCAGCCTACCTAGCGGCGTGGACCTGCGGTGAACCGGTACACTCGCGTCAGCGCCTGGCCGGGTTGGTGGAATGGCATACACGGAGGTCTCAAACACCTCTGCCTGAGAGGGCTTGCGGGTTCGAATCCCGCACCCGGCACATCTGGAAGCGGATGCTCACGTTCTCGTGAACATCCGCTTTTTGCTGCGTGTCGTCGCGATCAGTGACACAGAGTGCTCGCATGAATTTTCACGGCACTGACGTGCGACAGAAGGCGGTCACACTGCTACGCGGCGGTGCAAAGAACGCAGAGGTGGCGCGGCGCCTCAACGTCCCACTCGGGACAGTCGGTTACTGGAAGCACATGGACCGAGCCAAGCACGGCGAATGCCCCGGGAAGCACGACCCCAAGTGTCATCGCTGCGACGGCCGGGAACTCGACGAAGAGGCCTACAGCTACCTACTCGGCCTCTACCTCGGCGACGGCCACATCAGCCAATATTCCGAGCACCGTGTGCCCAACCTGATGATCACCTGCACCGAGTCCTGGACCGGCCTCATGGACGAGTGTGAGCGGGCCATGCGCGCGGTTTTCCCCGACAACTCCGTCTGCCGTGTCCGCAGGACCGGCTGCAGCAACGTAAAGGTCTATTCGAAGCACCTGCATTGCCTCTTCCCTCAGCACGGCCCCGGCAAGAAGCACGACCGCCGCATCGCCCTGGAGCCCTGGCAACAGGACATCGTCGACGCGCACCCCTGGGCATTTATTCGCGGCCTCATCCACTCCGACGGCTGCCGCATCACCAACTGGACCACTCGCCTGGTCGCCGGTGAGCGCAAGCGCTACGAATACCCTCGCTACTTCTTCACCAACAAGTCCGACGACATCAGGAAGCTCTTCAGCGACACCCTCGACAAAGTCGGCGTCGAGTGGACCAGCCTCGCCCGAGGCAGTGACCCCTTCAATATCTCCGTCGCCCGCAAAGCCTCCGTAGCCCTGATGGACACACACGTAGGCCCCAAGCACTGACCGAAGAAGGGCCCCTCCGTCAAAGAGGGGCCCATCGGGGGAACGCCTACTTGGGGCTGTCGTCCTCCCCGATGTGGTGCACCCGCACCAGATTGGTGGAGCCGGAGACCCCGGGCGGGGAGCCGGCCGTGATCACCACCACGTCGCCCTTCTGGCAGCGCCCGTACTTCAGCAGCAGTTCGTCCACCTGGTCGACCATCGCGTCCGTGGAGTCGACATGCGGGCCCAGGAACGTCTCCACGCCCCACGTCAGCGTCAGCTGGGACCGGGTCTCCGGGTCCGGGGTGAAGGCCAGGAGCGGGATCGGGGACCTGTACCGGGACAGTCGCTTCACCGTGTCGCCGGACTGGGTGAACGCCACCAGGAACTTCGCGCCGAGGAAGTCGCCCATCTCGGCCGCCGCACGGGCCACCGCGCCGCCCTGCGTGCGGGGCTTGTTGCGGTCCGTCAGTGGCGGAAGGCCCTTGGCCAGGATGTCCTCCTCGGCCGCCTCGATGATCTTCGCCATCGTGCGGACCGTCTCGATGGCGTACTTGCCCACGCTCGTCTCGCCGGACAGCATGACCGCGTCCGTGCCGTCGATGACCGCGTTCGCCACGTCCGAAGCTTCCGCCCTTGTCGGGCGGGAGTTCTCGATCATCGATTCGAGCATCTGTGTGGCGACGATGACCGGCTTGGCGTTGCGCTTAGCCAGCTTGATCGCGCGCTTCTGGACGATGGGGACCTGCTCCAGGGGCATTTCGACGCCGAGGTCGCCGCGGGCGACCATGATGCCGTCGAAGGCGGCGACGATGTCGTCGATCGCTTCGACCGCCTGCGGCTTCTCGACCTTGGCGATGACCGGGAGGCGGCGGTGTTCCTCGTCCATGATGCGGTGGACGTCGTCGATGTCGCGTGCGCTGCGAACGAAGGACAGCGCGATGACGTCGAAGCCGGTGCGCAGTGCCCAGCGGAGGTCCGCCTCGTCCTTGTCGGAGAGGGCGGGGACCGACACCGCCACGCCGGGGAGGTTGAGGCCCTTGTGGTCGGAGATCACTCCGCCTTCGACGACCCTGGTGTGGACGCGGGGTCCGTCGACGGCGGTGACCTGGAGGCAGACCTTGCCGTCGTCGACGAGGACGAGTTCGCCGGGGGTGACGTCGGTGGCGAGGCCCGCGTAGGTGGTTCCGCAGGTCTGCTGGTCGCCTTCGACGCCTTCTTCGACGGTGATGGTGAAGGTGTCCCCGCGTTCGAGGAGTACGGGGCCTTCGGCGAAGCGGCCGAGTCGGATCTTCGGGCCTTGAAGGTCGGCGAGGAGGCCGATGCTGCGGCCGGTTTCGTCGGCGGCCTTGCGGACGTGCTGGTAACGCACCTCGTGTTCGGCGTAGCTGCCGTGACTGAGGTTGAAGCGGGCCACGTCCATTCCGGCATCGACCAGTGCTTTGATCTGGTCGTACGAGTCGGTGGCGGGGCCCAGAGTACAGACGATCTTTGCTCGACGCATACTTCGAGCGTAGGCCTTACCGGTGGGTAGCGAATTGGCGCTGCATGACTACTCAACAACCGTTGCGTGAAGGGTTATTGACAACTGTTGAATTGCGCGCCGGGTTGCTCCGATGAGCATTTCAGTGCCCTGATCGCAAGCCTGGCGGTAAGCCTGTTCACAGCTGTGGCGGCACCATTGTGAAGCGGGCGTTCACCTGTGCGTAGACCTGTTGCCGCTGCGGCTCCAGATCGAGTGGCGCGGCCTCGTCCGCGACCTCGGCTCCGGCGAAGGCCGCGCGACGGAGAGAACGGGACTGGACCCCGTACTCCATGGGCTGGGCGGCCTCGGCGCCCACGTCCGCCAGCTCCACCAGGGCCGCCAGCGAGGTGCCCAGGGCTTCCGCGTACTCGCGAGCCCTTTGCACCGCCTCCCGTACGGCTTGTCGGCGGGCGTCGCGGTGGGCCGGGGAGTCGGGGCGCAGGGCCCACCAGGGGCCGTCGACGCCGGTGAGGTCCAGGTCGGCGAGTTTGCTGGTCAGTTCGCCGAGGGCGGTGAAGTCGGTGAGTTCGGCGGTGAGGTGGACGCGGCCGTGGTAGGCGCGGACGCGTTCTCCGCGGCCGTGTTTGGTGAGTTCCGGGGTGATGGAGAAGGCTCCTGTCTCCAGGCGTTCCACCGCCTCGCCGTAGGTCTTCACGAGGTCCAGGACGGTGGTGTTGCGGCGGGTCAGGTCGTCCAGTGCCGAGCGGCGGTCCGTGCCCCTTGCGCCGATCGTGATACCGATGCGGGCGATCTCGGGGTCGACTTCGAGGTGGGCTTCGCCACGGACGGCGATGCGGGGGGCGTCCGGGGTGCCGTAGGGGACAGCTGTGGGGTGCTCCGGGCTGGAGGTCATACGCCCCACTCTGTCACTCGTAGGGCGGTTGCGGACCGTGTTGCGGAGTCTGCCGGTCACCAGATCGAAACCTTTGGGGGCTGTTGCCACCGGTCGTGCGCGGGTCAGAATCTACGCGCGTCGTTGACCATTCCCCGAGGAGCCCGAAACATGCCGTTGAACCGCCGGAAGTTCCTGAAGAAGTCCGCTGTGACCGGGGCGGGGGTGGCGCTGACCAGTGCTGTCGTGGCTCCGGCGGCGCAGGCCGCGGAGGCGAAGAAGCCCGCGAAGCCGGTGAAGCGTTACTCCCTGACCGTGATGGGCACGACCGACCTGCACGGTCACATCTTCAACTGGGACTACTTCAAGAACGCGGAGTACTCCGACGCGAAGGGCAACGCGCAGGGGCTGGCCCGTATCTCGACGCTGGTGGAGCAGGTCCGCAAGGAGAAGGGGCGCTGCAACACGCTGCTGCTCGACGCGGGCGACACGATCCAGGGCACCCCGCTGACGTACTACTACGCGAAGGTCGACCCGATCACCGCCAAGGGCGGCCCGGTGCACCCGATGGCGCAGGCGATGAACGCCATCGGGTACGACGCGGTGGCACTCGGCAACCACGAGTTCAACTACGGCATCGAGACGCTGCGCAAGTTCGAGTCGCAGTGCCGTTTCCCGCTGCTGGGTGCGAACGCGCTGGACGCGAAGACGCTGAAGCCGGCGTTCCCTCCGTACCTCATGAAGACGTTCCATGTGAAGGGTGCTCCGCCGGTCAAGGTGGCTGTGCTGGGGCTGACGAACCCGGGTATCGCGATCTGGGACAAGGCGTACGTGCAGGGGAAGCTGACGTTCCCGGGTCTGGAGGAGCAGGCGGCGAAGTGGGTGCCGAAGCTGCGTTCGATGGGTGCGGACGTGGTCGTCGTGTCGGCGCACTCGGGGTCCTCGGGGACTTCCTCGTACGGTGACCAGCTGCCGTACGTCGAGAACTCGGCGGCTCTCGTGGCGCAGCAGGTGCCGGGTATCGACGCGATTCTGGTCGGTCACGCGCACACGGAGATCGCCGAGCTGAAGGTCACGAACACGGCGACCGGCAAGACGGTGGTGCTGTCGGAGCCGCTGGCGTACGCGGAGCGGCTGTCGCTGTTCGATGTCGAGCTGGTGTTCGAGAAGGGTAAGTGGGCTGTCGAGTCGGTCGCGGCGACCGTGCGTGACTCGAAGACGGTCGCGGACGACCCGAGGATCACCAAGCTGCTGAAGGACGAGCACGACGTTGTCGTGGCGTACGTCAACCAGGTGGTCGGTACGGCGACGGAGACGTTGACGACGGTCGAGGCGCGTTACAAGGACGCTCCGATCATCGACCTGATCACGAAGGTCCAGGAGGACGTCGTGAAGGCGGCGCTGGTGGGGACGTCGTATGCGTCGCTGCCGGTGATCGCGCAGGCGTCGCCGTTCTCGAGGACGTCGGCGATCCCGGCCGGCCAGGTGACGATCCGGGATCTGTCGAGTCTGTATGTGTACGACAACACGCTGGTCGCGAAGTTGCTGACGGGCGCGCAGGTGCGGGCGTACCTGGAGTACTCGGCGCAGTACTTCGTGCAGACGGCGGCGGGCGCGGTGATCGACGTGGAGAAGCTGACGAACGCGGCGAACCGGCCGGACTACAACTACGACTACGTGTCGGGTCTGACGTACGACATCGACATCGCGCAGGCGGCCGGTTCGCGGATCAAGAACCTGGCCTACAACGGTGCCGCGCTGGACGACGCCCAGCAGTTCGTGTTCGCGGTGAACAACTACCGTGCCAACGGCGGCGGGGCGTTCCCGCATGTGGCGTCGGCGCAGGAGCTGTGGTCGGAGTCGACGGAGATCCGGACGCGGATCTCCGAGTGGGTGACGGCGAAGGGTGTGCTGGATCCGAAGGAGTTCGCGTCGGTGGACTGGAAGCTGACGCGCGACGGCACGCCGGTGTTCTAGTCACCGGTCTCCGTAGGCCGTTTCCGGTCGGCGGTCTCCGGTCGGCGGTCTCCGGCAGGCGGCGGGTTGCCTCGGATTCCCCGGATCCTCAGATTCCTTCCACGAGAGGGGTCAGCACATGGTGCTGGCCCTTTTCTCGTTCCTGGCTCTGCCGGGGAGTCGGGACCTGGGGCAGTGGTGGTTCGAGGCCGAAGGTGGTGAAGGCGGTTCTGGCCGGCTGGGGGTAAGGGGACTTGCCGGTGAGGGAGTTGAGGATGGCGGCGCTGCGCCAGGCGACGAGTCCGAGGTCGGGGGTGCCGACGCCGTGGGTGTGGAGTTCGGCGTTCTGGACGTAGACCTGGCTGCCGGAGGCGGTGACGGCGGGGTCGAGGACGAGTCTGAACCGGTCGTCGATACGCGGGCGTTCGGCGTTGTCGCGGCGAAGGTAGGGGTCGAGGCCGGCGAGGACGCGGTCGAGGGGGCGGTCGCGGTAGCCGGTGGCGAGGACGACGGCGTCGGTGGTGAGCCGGGAACGCGTGCCCTGCTGGGTGTGTTCGAGGTGGAGTTCGACCTTGGTGGTGGCGACGCGGCCGGCGGTGCGGACGCGGACCCCGGGGGTGAGGACTGCTTCGGGCCAGCCGCCGTGGAGGGTACGGCGGTAGAGCTCGTCGTGGATGGCGGCGATGGTGTCTGCGCCGATGCCTTTGTGGAGTTGCCACTGGGCGGCGACGAGGCGGTCGCGCACGGGTTCGGTGAGGGCGTGGAAGTAGCGGGTGTGGTCGGGGGTGAAGTGTTCGAGGCCGAGTTTGGAGTACTCCATGGGCGCGAAGGCCTCGGTGCGTCCCAGCCAGTGGATCTTCTCGCGTCCGGCGGGGCGGTGGCGCAGGAGGTCGAGGAAGATCTCGGCGCCGGTCTGTCCTGAGCCGATGACGGTGACGTGTTCGGCGGTGAGGAGCCGGTCGCGGTGGGCGAGGTAGTCGGCCGCGTGCAGGACAGGCACGGTGGGGGCTTCGACGAGGGGTTTGAGGGGCTCGGGGATGTAGGGCTCGCTGCCGATGCCGAGGACGACGTTCTTCGTGTACGTCCGGCCGAGGGCCTCGGCTTCTCCGTCGGCGTCGAGTTGGGTGAAGTCGACTTCGAACAGGTCCCGTTCGGGGTTCCAGCGGACGGCGTCGACCTGGTGTCCGAAGTGCAGTCGGGGCAGGTTCTCGCTGACCCAGCGGCAGTAGGCGTCGTATTCGGCGCGCTGGATGTGGAAACGCTCGGCGAAGTAGAACGGGAAGAGCCGGTCGCGGCTCTTGAGATAGCTGAGGAAGGACCAGGGGCTGGCGGGGTCGGCGAGGGTCACCAGGTCGGCGAGGAAGGGGACTTGGACGGTGGCGCCGTCGATGAGGAGTCCGGGGTGCCAGTCGAAACGGGGGTGTTGTTCGTAGAAGACGGTGTCGAGGTCGGGGAGGGGGTGGGCGAGCGCGGCGAGGGAGAGGTTGCAGGGGCCGATGCCGATGCCGACGAGGTCGTGGGGGTCGTCGGGGGTGGGGGTGGCGGCCGGGTTGTCGGCGGGTGTGGGGGGTTTCATCGGGGGGTGTTTCCTTCCACCAGCTTCAGGAGTGCGGCCAGGTCGTCCGGCCGGGTGTGGGGGTTGAGGAGGGTGGCCTTGAGCCAGAGGCGGCCGTCGAGGTGGGCGCGGCCGAGGACGGCGCGGCCGTCGTGGAGGAGTTTTCGTCGTACGGCGGCGACGGCGTCGTCGGTTGCTCCGGTGGGCCGGAAGAGCACGGTGCTGATGGTGGGCGGGTCGTGGAGTTCGAAGCCGGGGTGGGTCCGGACGAGGTGGGCGAACTCGTGGGCGTGGGCGCAGACCTGGTCGACGAGTGCGCCGAGTCCGTCGCGGCCGAGGGTTTTGAGGGTGACGGCGATCTTGAGGACGTCGGGTCGCCGGGTGGTGCGCAGGGAGCGGCCGAGGAGGTCGGGGAGGCCTGCTTCGGTGTCGTCGTCGGCGTTGAGATAGTCGGCGTGTTGGGCGAGGGCGGTGAGGTCGCTGGGGTTCTTGACGGTGAGGAGGCCTGCGGCGACGGGTTGCCAGCCGAGTTTGTGCAGGTCGAGGGTGACGGTGTCGGCGTGTTCGAGGCCGGCGAGTTTGATGCGGTGGCGTTCGCTGAAGAGGAGTCCGCCGCCGTACGCGGCGTCGATGTGGAGCCGGGCGCCGTGGGCTGCGCAGAGGGCCGCGATCCGGGGCAGCGGGTCGATGAGCCCGGCGTCGGTCGTCCCGGCCGTGGCGGCGACGAGGAGCGTGCCGCGAGGGCCTGGCAGCGCGGTGAGGGCTTCGTCGAGGGCGGCCGGGTCGAGGGTGCCGGCGGGGGCGGGGACGACGACGGGTTCGGGGAGGCCGAGGAGCCAGACGGCGCGGGCCAGGGAGTGGTGGGCGTTGGCGCCGCACACGAGGCGGACACCGCCGCCGCCGTGTGCCTCGCGGGCGAGGAGCAGGGCGAGTTGGTTGGACTCGGTGCCGCCGGTGGTGACAAGGGCGTCGGCGGCGCCGGTCTCGGCGGCGAGGGCGCGCGCGACGAGGGTTTCCAGCTCGGAGGCGGCCGGGGCCTGGTCCCAGGAGTCGAGGGACGGGTTGAGGGCACTGGCGGCGAGGTCGGCGGCTGTGGCGACGGCGAGGGGCGGGCAGTGCAGGTGGGCGGCGCAGTGGGGGTGGGCGGGGTCGGCGGCGCCTTCGGCGAGGGCGCGCACGAGGTCGTACAGGGCGTTGGGGTCGCCCTTGTCGGGCAGTACGTCCCCGACCGCGGCGCGTATCCGCCGGGCGACGGTTTCCGGTCCGCCGGCCGGGAGGGGGCCTCCGCGCGCGTGTCCGCCGTCCGCGAGGGCGCCGAGGACCGTGTCGAGCAACGGCCGCAGGGCGTCGGGGCCTTCGGCTCCTGAGGCGAGGGGCGGCATGCGCATGGTGGTCCTCCCGGGGCGCGTGGCTGGGGAGTTCCAGCTTGGACGGGGCCGGGGCGACGCGCCCGGGAAGACCAACGATCGGAACCCGAAAGGGGGTACGGGGTTGTCGTCGGGCGGGTGTGTGGGGCAGGGGGTGTCCCCAGGCCCCACATGTGCACCCGTACGCGTACCCGTTGCCCGAACCCGCTTCGGACAGTGGGGGCGTTACGCCTGCTTCTGGGCCCCTTCCCGTACGCGCAGTGCGCGGCTCAGGTCGTCGAGCTGGTCGACGAGTTTGCGGCGCAGGGACGGTATCGGGGCGGCGTCGCGCAGGCACTCCTCGCCGAGGAGGAGGGTGTCGGGGGTGACGGCGTGGGCCGGGAAGGCCCAGCGGCCGGCGGCGTCGGCCATGGCGGGGCCCCGGCGGGCGGCGACGGAGACGGCGTCGGTCCAGTACCGCTCGACGTACTCCTCGGTGAGGTCTGTCTGTTCGGGCTGCCAGAAGCCCTGGGCGGTGGCGACGAAGAGGTAGTTGGAGAGCGCGTCCGAGTTGAACATCTGTTCCCAGGCCCGGAGTTTGGCCTCGGGGTCGGGCAGGGCGGCCCGGCAACGGGCGGCGCCTTCCTGGCCGGAGGCGCTGGGGTCGCGGGCGAGTTCCGCGTCGATCTCCGCCTCGTCGGTGGCGCCGAGGACCGCGAGCCGGGCCAGGACCCGCCAGCGCAGTTCGGGGTCGAGTTCGGGGCCGCCGGAGACCGTGCCGTCGGCGAGCCAGGCGGCGATGGTGTCGGGGTGGGCGGCGACGTCGATGAAGTGCCGTACGGCGATGAGGCGCAGCCCGGGGTGGTCGCCGTCCTCGGTGCGGCGGATGAGGTCGCGGCACAGGGAGGCGAGGGCAGCCAGGGCGGCGGGGCGTGCCTGCGGGGGCAGGTAGCGGTCGGCGACGACGGTCGAGGCGAAGGTGAGGACGCCCTGGACGAGAGCGAGGTCGGTTTCGCGCGGGAGGTGGGCGCGGACGGTCTCCAGGTAGTCCGCGGGCGGGAGTTGGCCGTCGCGTACGGCGTCGCGCAGGGAGTTCCAGACGACCGCGCGGGTGAGCGGGTCGGGGAGGCCGGAGAGGGCTGCGCGGACGGTTTTGAAGGATTCGGGGTCGAAGCGGACCTTGGCGTAGGTCAGGTCGCCGTCGTTGACGAGGAGCAGGGCGGGCCGCTTGCCGATGGGCTGCGGGGCGTCCTGGGGGACGTCGACGTGGAGGCGTTCGCGGAGGGTGAGGGTTCCGTCGCCGGCGACGTCGTGGTCGTAGAGGCCCACGGCGACGCGGTGGGGGCGGCTGCCGTCGTGGCGGACGGTGAGGGTGTGACCGCCGGCGTCGCCGTTGGTGAGGCGCGGGGTGAGGGTGTCGACGCCTGTGGTGCGCAGCCAGGCGTCGGCCCAGGCGTGGACGTCTCGTTCGGTGGCGGCGGCGAGGGAGTCGATGAAGTCGGCGAGGGTGGCGTTGCCGAAGCGGTGGCGGGCGAAGTGGGTGTTGATGCCGGCCAGGAAGTCCTTCTCGCCGAGCCAGGCGACGAGTTGACGCAGCGCGGAGGCGCCCTTGGCGTAGGAGATGCCGTCGAAGTTGACGAGGGCGGCGGCGGTGTCGTCGACGGCCTCGGGGGCGACGGGGTGGGTGGAGGGGCGCTGGTCGGCGTCGTAGCCCCAGGCCTTGCGGGAGACGCCGAAGTCGGTCCAGGTGTCGGTGTAGCGGGTGGCTTCGGTGAGGGTCTGGTAGCCCATGTACTCGGCGAAGGACTCGTTCAGCCAGATGTCGTCCCACCACTGGAGGGTGACGAGGTCGCCGAACCACATGTGGGCCATTTCGTGGGCGATGACCATCGCGCGGGTCTGGCGTTCGGTGTCGGTGACGGCGGAGCGGTAGACGAACTCGTCGCGGAAGGTGACGAGGCCGGGGTTCTCCATGGCGCCGAAGTTGAATTCGGGGACGAACGCCTGGTCGTAGGAGTCGAAGGGGTAGGGCTCCTCGAACTTCTCGTGGTAGCGGTCGTAGCACGCGCGCGTGATGTCGAGGAGTTCGTCGGCGTCGGTGTCGAGGTGGGGGGCGAGGGAGCGGCGGCAGTGCAGGCCGAAGGGGAGGCCGCGGTGTTCGCTGCGGACGGAGTGCCAGGGGCCGGCGGCGACGGCGACGAGGTAGGTGGAGATGCGGGGGGTGGGGGCGGCCTGCCAGAGCCCGTCGGCGGTCTCGGTGGTGATGCCGTTGGCGAGGACGGTCCAGCCCTCGAGGGCGCGCACGGTGACCTCGAAGACGGCCTTGAGGTCGGGCTGGTTGAAGTTGGCGAAGACGGCTGCCGCGTCCTCCAGGGACATCTGGGTGTAGAGGTAGGTCTCGTCGTCGACGGGGTCGGTGAAGCGGTGCATGCCCTCGCCGGTGCGGGAGTAGCTCATCGCGGCGTCTACGCGCAGTTCGTGCTCGCCCTCGGCGAGGCCCGTCAGGGGCAGTCGGCCGTCGGTGAGGGTGCCGGTGTCCAGGGGGTGGCCGTCGAGGGTGGCCGATCGCAGCTCGGCGGGCCTGACCTCGACGAACGTGTCCGCGCCGGTGTGGCCCGCCGCCACCGCGAAGCGGATCACGGTACGGGAGTCGAAGGTGTCGTCCCCGGTGGTGAGGTCGAGTTCGACCGTGTACCGGTGGACGTCCAGGAGGGTGGCACGGGCTTGCGCTTCGTCGCGCGTCAGTACGGACATGGAGGACATGCTGCCTGATGCCGCTGACACGGCACAGGGGCGGATCGGTACACGGCCATTGTCCGTGCGCGCGCCCCTGCCTCCGGTCCGGCCCGTGGGGCAGTTTGGGGGCCGTTCGCGGTGTCTAGGTGGGGTCCTTCTCCAGGGTGCGTGTGAGTACGTCGTGGTCTCTGACGAGGGCGCGGAGTTCCCGTGCCTCCTGTTCGAGGGCCACGTGGCGGCGGTGGGCGTCGTAGAGGTAGCGGACCTTGGTGCGCAGCGTCCAGGGGTCGATGGGTTTCCTGACGAGGTCGGCGACGCCGAGTCCGAAGGCGGTGGAGGTGAGTTCGGCGTCGGGGCCGAAGCCGGTGAGCAGGACGACGGGGATGTGCTGGGTCTGTTCGAGGCGGCGCATGTAGCGCACGACGTCGAGGCCGCTGACGCCGGGCATGCGTACGTCGAGCAGGAGGAGCCCGACCTGGCCGCGCAGCACCTGTTTGAGCGCCTCGTCGCCGCTGGTGGCACGGGCGAGCAGGTAGCCGAGCGGCGCCAGGGCGCTCTCCAGTGCGTACAGGGTGTCCTCGTGGTCGTCGACGATGAGGATCTTGGCATCCGACGGCATGGCCCGACGTCCTCTCCCGTGTGGACAACCGGCTGGCGCCCGCACCGCTGACGCGCAGTGCTCGTCAGCTGACTGCGAGTGCACAAGGAGTGCACAGCGCAGCATGCCCCCGCGAGTACCCGGCTGTCACGCCCCGGGCGTCAATTCACCGGTGGTTTCCCGCCGTTCAGGGTGTCCTCGGCGATGCGCTCGTGGTGTCTGATCACCTCGGCGATGATGAAGTTGAGGAGTTTCTCGGCGAACGCGGGGTCGAGGTTCGCGCTCTCGGCGAGTCGGCGCAGGCGGGCGATCTGCTGGGCCTCGCGGTTCGGGTCGGCGGGCGGCAGCTGGTGTGCGGCCTTGAGGTGGCCGACCTGCTGGGTGCACTTGAAGCGCTCGGCGAGCATGTGGACGACGGCGGCGTCGATGTTGTCGATGCTCTCGCGCAACCGGCCGAGTTCCGCTCGGATCGCGGGGTCGACTTCACGGTTGTTGCTGGTGGTCATGGGCGTCCACATTACGTGCCACGGATCGGGCCGGCTCGTGGGGCGTCGGGGTTGTGCGGGGCGCGTGGGACGGGCGGGATCCCGGCGTCACACCGTGTGCGGGTGTTCGATCGTCGGGGGGTCGGCGGGGTCGGGGACGCGGTCGCTCCAGCCGCCGGGGACCGTGCGTCCCTGCTGGGCCCGGAAGCGGACGGGGGCCATGCCGACACGGCGGGTGAAGAGGCGGGAGAAGTACGCGGGGTCGTCGTAGCCGACGCGGCGGGCGACGGCGGCGACGGGCAGTTCGGTGGCGGCGAGGAGTTCCTTGGCGCGGCTCAGCCGGATACCGAGGAGGTAGTCCTTGGGGCTGCATCCGGCGCCGCGTCGTACCGCGGTGCGCAGTTCGGCGGGGGTCATGCCGTGCCGGGCGGCGTGTTCGGCGACGCTCAGAGGCCGGCAGGCGTCCCGGGCGAGGGCGGCGAGGACCTGGTCACCGTCGGGTGCCAGGTCGGCGCGGGTGCGGCGCAGGGCGACGAGCAGTTCGTGGACGGCGGCGGCCGTCTCGACCTCCAGGATGGGGTTGTCGTGGCGTGCGGCGCGGGCCATGCGCCCGATCACGGCCCGGGCGGGGCCGGCGTCGGTGAGGGGTACGAGGGGCCGCTCGGCCTCGATGTGGCCGAGTTCGGCGTAGGTGGCGGTGGCGGGCCCGGTGAAGTCGACGAACGCCTCGTCCCAGCCGGTGTCGGGGTCGGGCCCGTAGTGGTGGGCGGTGCCGGGGGTGAGCCAGATCAGGGTGGGCGCGGTGACGGGCCGGCGGCGTCCGTCGGTGCCCTGGAACCAGCCTCGGCCGCTGCTCACGACGACGGCCACATGGTGGTCGAGGACGCGCGGCCGTTCGGGGCGCGCGGCTGAACGGACTCACTCCCGCTCAGTCCACAGGAACGGTTCGTGTGGGTCAACGGATTCACTTGGACGATAGCCGGTCCATGGGCCCGCAACCCTCACTGTATGTCCCTGGCCCGGCAAGCCCGCCGGGAAGTGACGAGCCGTTACCGGCGGGGCCAGGCGCCCCGCCGGACTCGGTCGCCCTACAGCGCTGACGCCGCCCGGGCTATGTCCTTCGCGAACGTGGACACCTGGGAGTAGACGCCGGGTACGCCGGGCCGGGCGCAGCCGTCGCCCCAGCTGACGATGCCGACCTGGATCCAGGCACCGGTGTCGTCCTTGCGGAACATCGGCCCACCGGAGTCGCCCTGGCAGGTGTCGACGCCGC
Source organism: Streptomyces sp. SID12501 (assembly GCF_010550245.1). Classification (GTDB taxonomy): domain Bacteria; phylum Actinomycetota; class Actinomycetes; order Streptomycetales; family Streptomycetaceae; genus Streptomyces. The sequence goes on along the minus strand of NZ_JAAGLU010000010.1, from coordinate 190,760 downwards.
CCGCCAGATAGCCGGCGCACAGTTCGTCGCCGGGCACGAGCCGCTTGCCGTAGTGCAGCTTGCAGCCCGCGTCACTGACGTAGGGGACGGTGGCCTTCAGCAGCTTGGTCGTGCCGGTGCCGGCGTTCTCCGTGGTGTCGCCCCAGCCCGCGATGGTGAACGTGCCGCGGTTGTACGTGGTGGTCGTGGCGATCTTCAGCGTGGGCTTGTTGATCGGCCGGGCGAGCTTGATGAGCGCCCAGTCCTTGCCGCTGCCGTTGTAACCCGGGGCCTGGCGGACCTTGGTCGACTTGACCTTGATCGCACCCGAGGCGTTCAGGTCGGCGACCCCCGCGGTGACGGTGATGGCCGTGGTGGCGCCGGAGCCTTCCACGCAGTGGGCGGCGGTCAGGACGACGTCCTTCTTGTAGAGCGCGCCGCCGCAGCCCATCGAGAGGTGCACCAGCCACGGGAACTCGTTCTGCGCGGCGGGCGTTCCTCCTACGACGGGCACGGGTGCGGCCTGTGCGGCGAGCGGCTGGAGGCTCGCGATCGCGAGGGCCGCGGCACCGACCGCCGCAGCCCGCTTGACCAGGGAGATACCTCTTCCGACCGACGAGGTGTGGGTCAACGTACGTCCTTTCATGGGGGGTGACGACAAAGAACGCAAGTATGAAGATCAGGACGGTGTGAAACAAGGGCGGATCTCACGTGCCCGCGGCGGAACCGGACGGTAGGAAATCCACTCTTACCGACAGCTCCCCGGCACGTAGAGCGGAAGCGGGTTCAGGGCGTCTTGGGGGTACGGACGTGGCGAACGGCGGACCGGTCGAGCACGGCTACCCACATCTGGAGACGGTGCGGGCCGCGATCAACGCGCTCTACAAGAGGCTGTCGTACGACACCGTCCAGACCTTCGCGACCAGTGTGGCCCCGGTCGACGTGGCTTTCTGCGACACCGACGACCTCCATCTGGGCGCGCAGCGCGTGGCCCGCGCGATGGTGCGCCACTACCGGCTCCCGGACGCGCGCATGATCGTCGGCTTCCGCGAGATGACCCACGCCGCGAACGTCGAACTGGCGGCGGGGCCCGAGTACTTCATCGAGCTGAACGACCGGTTCCGCACCCACCGCAGGGACATCGGCGCGGCCCTCGCGCACGAGGTGATGCACGTCTATCTGCACCGCCTCGACCTGTACTTCCCGGGAACCCGGGACAACGAGATCCTCACGGACACGGCGGCGGCGTACCTGGGCGCGGGCTGGCTGCTCCTCGACGCCTTCCGCGAGGACGCGGCCTCCTCGCAGAAGCTCGGCTATCTCACACCGGAGGAGTTCGGATACGTCCTGGCCAAGCGTGCGCTGGTCTTCGACGAGGACCCGGCGATCTGGTTCACCAGCCCGCAGGCGTACACGGCGTACACGGCGGGCATGGAACTGGCCCGCCACGACACGCGCCAGCCCCCGCTGACGGCGGCGGGCTGGGCGGGCCGCCGCCGCTACGCGCGCGACCGCCGCCATGCCCAGGACCACCACTCGCCGAACACGTCACAGCCGGGCGGTGTCCCGTACAGCTTCACCCCCGACTCCCCCGGCAACCACGACGGCCACGGGCCGCTGCGGGTCTCTTTCCCCTGTCCGACCTGCCACCAGCGGATCAGGGTGCCGGTACGGGGGCGGGTGCGGGCGCGGTGCGGAGTGTGCCGGACGGTGCTGGAATGCGACACCTGACGTCGGGGCGGCGTGGGGCACCTCACCCCGAAACCCTTTGCCTCACCGGCCCTTCGCGGGCGAAGGTCGGAAGGTATGAACGGGCAAGAACCGCATATCGGCAGCGAGCGCGATCTCTTCACGGCGGTGTACGCGGGTGACGAGGACGCGGTCGTACGGCTGCTGCGTCTCGGTGTGAGCCCGGAAGCGGTGGACGAGGACGGCCAGAGCGCCCTGTACGCGGCGGCGGTGAACGACGCGCCCGGCATCGTACGGCTGCTGCTGTCCGCCGGTGCCGCGCCCGACCGGCTGAGCGCGGGGTCGGACCTCCCCCTGTGCGGGGCGGCCTGTGGCGGGCACGCCGAAGTCGTTCGCGCGCTGTTGGCCTCGGGGGCCGTTCCCGACGCGGTGGAGGCGTTCGGTTTCACTGCCCTGACCTGGGCTCTGCGATGCGGTCACGCGGCGGTGGCGGAGACCCTGCTCGCCGCGGGCGCGGACCCGAACCGCCCCGACCCGACCGGTTCGCCTCCACTGGTCGCGGCCGCCCGCCGGGGCTCCCCCGCCTGCGTACGGTCCCTGCTGGCGTACGGCGCCGGGTCGAGGGGGGAGGCGCTGGCGGAGGCCCGCCGCTGGACCTGGCTGGACGTGCCGTCGGAGCTTCGGGCGGGGCTGGGGCGTGCGCATGGCTTCGGCGGGGAGTACGTGACGCGGCGCTGGGCGCAGGAAGTGACCGTGGAGCTTGTGCGGGACGGGAACGTGGTGGCGGGGGTCGATCAGGGGACCGGCCATGCGGAGATCGTGGCGGTGTTGGAGGAGGTACTGGGGATGGGGTGAGCTTTTCCCTCACCCCCGACCAGATCCGCCGCCCCTGTTCGCAGTCGCCGCGTCCAGAAACGCAGGCCGTTCCCCCCCACCGTGCACCAGCAGACTCGCCCCGCTGACATACGCCGCGGCATCGGAGGCGAGGAAGACGGCGGCGGCTCCGATGTCGGACGGATCGGCGAGACGGCCCGCCGGGACCGTGCGGGCGACTGCGTCGAGGCCGTCGTCGCCGCCGTAGTGCAGATGGGACAGCTCGGTTCGGACCATCCCGACGACGAGGGTGTTGACCCGTACGTCGGGCGCCCATTCCACGGCCATCGAGCGGGCGAGATGCTCCAGCCCGGCCTTGGCGGCACCGTACGCGGCGGTCCCGGGCGAGGGACGGCTCCCGCTGACGCTCCCGATCATCACGACGGATCCCCGGGCCCGTTTCAGGTGCTCGTAAGCGGCGAGGGAGACGGTCAGCGGCGTGATCAGGTTCAGCTCGATCACACGAACATGCCGCTCGACGTCGGCACCCCCGTGTCCCCCGTGTCCCCCGTGTCCCCCGTCTCCTCCCTCACCACCACCACCCAACGGTCGATAAGGACTCCCCCCTACGTTGTTGACGAGCACATCAAGTCGAGGCAGCCCTCCGACGAAGTCGTACACGGCGGTCCGGTCCCGCAGGTCGACAGCCGTGAACTCCACGCCGGGCAGCGGGACTTCGGGCGGCCGGCGAGCGCAGACCAGCACCTCCGCCCCCGCCTCGACGAGAGCTCGGGCGACACCCGCGCCGACTCCGCGGGTACCGCCGGTGACAAGAGCGACACGGCCCTTCAAGCCGTTCGAGCCGTTCAAGTCGATCAGAGCCGCTCGATGATCGTCACGTTCGCCTGTCCCCCGCCCTCGCACATCGTCTGAAGGCCGAACCGCCCGCCCGTGCGCTCCAGTTCGTGCAGCAGCGTCGTCATCAGCTTGACGCCGGTCGCGCCGAGGGGGTGACCGAGGGCTATCGCGCCGCCGTTGACGTTGACCCTGGCAGGGTCCGCGCCGGTTTCCTTCAGCCAGGCCAGGACGACCGGGGCGAAGGCCTCGTTGATCTCGACGAGGTCGATGTCGTCGATGGACAGGCCGGTCTTCTTGAGGGCGTGGGCGGTGGCCGGGATCGGCGCCGTCAGCATCCGGATCGGGTCCTCGCCCCGCACGGACAGATGGTGGACGCGGGCCCGTGGCCGCAGCCCGTGCTCGCGTACCGCCCGCTCGGAGGCGATCAGCATCGCGGCGGCGCCGTCGGACACCTGGGAGGAGACGGCGGCGGTGATGGTGCCGCCCTCGATGACGGGCTTCAGGCCGGCCATCTTCGCCAGGGAGGTGTCCCTGCGCGGTCCCTCGTCGACGGTCACCGTCTCGTAGGCCACGGTCTCGCGGGCGAAGCGGCCCTCATCGATGGCCAGGACCGCACGTTCGTGCGAGCGCAGCGCGTACTCCTCCTGGTCCTGCCTGCTGATGCCCCACTTGGCGGCGATCATCTCGGCGCCGGCGAACTGGTTCACCGGCCGTTCCCCGTACCGCGCCCGCCAGCCCGTGCTGCCCGCGAACGGGCCCTCGGTGAGCCCCAGGGGCAGGGCGGCCTGACGGGAGGCGAAGGCGATCGGGATCATCGACATGTTCTGGACGCCACCCGCGACAACCAGGTCCTGCGTGCCCGACAACACGGCCTGGGCGGCGAAGTGGACGGCCTGCTGCGAGGATCCGCACTGCCGGTCGACGGTCACCCCCGGCACCTCCTCGGGGAGTCCGGCGGCCAGCCAGCTGGTGCGGGCGATGTCACCGGCCTGCGGCCCCACCGTGTCCAGGCAGCCGAAGACGACGTCCTCCACGGCGGCCGGGTCCACCCCGGCCCGCGACATGAGCGCGATCAGGGCATGCGCGCCCAGGTCCGCCGGATGGACACCGCTCAGACCACCTCCACGCCGCCCGACGGGCGTACGGACCGCTTCGACGATGTAGGCCTCGGCCATGGCAACTCCCTCACAGAAAAGGGCTGTTCACATAAGTCTGTTCACATGGGGCTGTTCAGGTACGGCTGTTCACGTACGGCGATCCCGTCCAGCACCATCGACAGGTACTGGCGGGCGATCTCCTCCGGGCTGTGCTGTCCGCCCGGCCGGTACCAGGACGCGGCGACCCACACGGTGTCGCGCACGAAGCGGTAGGTGAGCCGGATGTCGAGGTCGGCACGGAAGACCTCGGCGGCGACTCCGCGTTCCAGCGTGGACAGCCACGCCTTCTCGAATCTGCGCTGCGACTCGGCGAGGAACGCGAACCGCTCCTGCACGACGAGCTGCTTGGACTCCTTCTGGTAGATCGCGACGGCGGCACGGTGCCGGTCGATCTCCCGGAACGACTCGGTGACCAGCGCCTCCAGCGTCTCGCGCGGCCCGGACTCGGCGTCCAGGACGGTGTCGTAGCCCTCCCACAGCTCGTCGAGGAACGTGCGCAGGATCTCCTCCAGCATCGATTCCTTGGAGTCGAAGTGGTAGTAGAGGCTGCCCGCGAGCATGCCGGCGTGGTCCGCGATCTTGCGTACGGTGGTGGCGTTGTAGCCCTGTTCGGCGAAGACCTCGGCGGCGGTGCCGAGGATTTCGCGGCGGCGGGCGGGCACGGCGGTCACCTGGGGCTTCTTCTTCGTAGGAGGCACGCGCCCATTGTGGTCCCAGACATGTGCCGTCCTAGGGGTGCTGGCTGCTGACGGAGACGACTTCCCCCGTCAGGTACGAGGAGTAGCCGGACGCCAGGAACACGATCACGTTGGCAACCTCCCAGGGTTCGGCGTACCGCCCGAAGGCTTCACGCGCCGTCAGTTCGGCCAGGAGTTCGGGGGTGGTCACCTTCACGAGGTGGGGATGCATGGCGAGGCTCGGTGACACCGCGTTGACCCGGACCCCGTACTCCGCGGCCTCGATCGCCGCGCTCCGGGTCAGTGCCATCACGCCCGCCTTCGCGGCGGCGTAGTGCGCCTGCCCGGCCTGGGCCCGCCAGCCGACGACGGACGCGTTGTTGACGATCACGCCGCCTGCCCCGCCGTCACGAAAGGCCCGCAACGCGGCCCGCACACACCGGAACGTGCCGCCCAGCGTCACGTCCAGCACCCTCGACCACTGCTCGTCCGTCATGTCGACGAGGGTCGAAGTACCCCCGAGACCGGCATTGTTGACGACGATGTCGAGCCGCCCGTGCATTTCCACGGCCGCGTCGAAGAGGGCGCGGACCTGGCGTTCGTCGCTGACATCGCAGGGCATCGAGTCGACGCCCTCGAACTCCCCGGCCAGCTCCCCCTCGTACTCCTTGAGCCGCCGCGCGTGTGCGTCACTGATCAGCACGCGCGCGCCCTCCTCCAGGAACCGGCGGGCGGTTGCCCCACCGATCCCCGCACCGGCGGCCGCCGTGATGACGGCGGTGCGCCCCTTCAGCAGCCCATGTCCGGGTACGTACGCCGGACTGTCGACGTCTCCCATGCGGCCACACTAACCTACCAAACACTTGTTAGGGAAGATTGGAGTCAAGGGACTCGGAGCGACGCCGAACGGGGTGTACGCCGGTGTCAGCCGACGATCCCCTCCGCCCGAGCGGCGACCAGCCACTTCGGGAACTCGCCCACCAGACGGTCGTACAACTCGTCGTCGGACACGGCGCGCGGATCGGAACCGGCGTGGAAGAACCCGGCGTTGTCGACGACCCGTCGCTCGGGCACCGCCAGCTCGTCGAGCTTGCGCAGGAAGTCGAACTGTTTGCTGCCGGTGTCCCCGAAGCCGATGAACTGCCAGAACAGGGGCAGCCGCGCCGACTTGCACACGTACCGTTCGGCGGCGAGCTTGTTGATCGGGCCGCCGTCGGTCTGGAAGACGACGAGTGCGGGGGCCGTCGACCCGCTGTCGAGGTAGTGCTCGATGACCGCGTCCATGGCCAGGTGATAGCTGGTCCTGCCCATGTGCCCGAGCCCGGCCACGATCCGGTCGACGCTCCCCGCGTGGTCGTCGAGCGCGATACCGGTCACGGCGTCGACGTCGGTGGAGAAGAAGACGACGGGAACCGTCCCGTCGTCGTCGAAGTGGGCCGCCAGCCCCAGCACCCGGTCGGCAAGCGCCTGCACACTGCCGTCCCGGTAGTACGGCTTCATCGACCCGGAGTAGTCGACCACCAGATAGACGGCGGCCCGCTGACCGTCGAGGCCGTGCCGGTCGACAGCCGCCCCGGCACTCTTGTAGAGGCTGACCAGCGCGGGCGCGGTCTCCGCCACCTTGGTGAGACTGATCGCGGCCATGTCTGGCTCCCCTCCCAGGGCGGACGGAAATGCTGAGGGTACGTCACCCATACGCCCGCCCGGGCAGCATATGACCCTTGCGTACCCTGGCCCGTACTCTTGTGCCCCATGAAACGAACCGGCGTCCTCCTCCTCGCCGTGCTCCCCCTGCTGGCAGCGACCGCATGCCTTTCCGTCGCGTCGGACGACTCCCGCGGCCCCGACGCCAAGCGCGTGGAGGAGGCCGGTTCGCTGGACGCGGAGGCCACGCTCGCCGATCCGGCGAAGAAGGAGCTGGCCCAGCAGATCGTGGCGAGCGCCGAGAACGGGACGCTCGACTGGCGCAGTGCGTACGGCTATGTCGAGGACATCGGCGACGGGCAGGGCTACACCGCCGGCATCATCGGGTTCTGTACGGGCACCCACGACCTGCTCACCCTGGTCGACGGCTACACGAAGGCCCACCCGGACAACGCCCTCGCGCCCTACCTTCCGGCGCTGCGCGAGGTCGACGGCACGGACTCGCACGAGGGTCTGGATCCGGGGTTCCCGGCGGCCTGGAAGCAGGAATCGAAGGTAGCCGCCTTCCGCGAGGCACAGGACGAGAAGCGGGACACCGGCTACTTCGGACCGGCTCTGCGTCTCGCCGTCGGCGACGGCCTGGGCCTGCTGGGTCAGTTCGTCTACTACGACGCGATGGTCTACCACGGCCCGGGCAGCGACCGGTTCAGCGTGGGCGGCATCCGCGCCGCCGCCCTGAAGAAGGCCGACAGCCCGGCGGAGGGCGGCGACGAGAAGACGTACCTGGTCGCGTTCCTCGACGCCCGACGCACGGCGATGCTGGTCAAGCGGCCGGGCGTTGACACCAGCCGCGTCGACACGGCCCAACGGCGCTTCCTCGACGAGGGCAACCTGGACCTCCGTACACCGCTGGAGTGGAAGGTGTACGGGGACACGTACAAGGTGCCGTAGTGATGTCCGCCCGGACCCGGACTCGGACTCGGACCAGGGCCCGAACGCGCCGCGGCGCCCGCCGTGTCCGGTCGGGGACTGTGGCGAGCGCCGTGGTTTGTTCGTTCCGTACGCCTTTGTACGGGACGTCTTTTGGGGGGTACCCCGTCAGACCATCAGGGAACGGTCCGTCGGGCGGATCGGGGCCGGGAGTTCGCTCGCGCCCGTGAGGAAGCGGTCGACTCCGCGCGCCGCCGAGCGGCCCTCGGCGATGGCCCACACGATGAGCGACTGGCCGCGGCCGGCGTCACCGGCGACGTACACGCCAGGGACGTTGGTCGCGAAGTCGGCGTCGCGGGCGATGTTGCCGCGCTCGTCGAGGTCCAGGCCGAACTGCGAGACGAGGCCGTTGTCCTGGTCGGTGCCCGTGAAGCCCATGGCGAGGGTGACCAGCTGGGCGGGGATCTTGCGCTCCGTGCCCGGCTTCTGGGTCAGCCTGCCGTCGATGAACTCGACCTCGCTGAGGTGCAGCCACTGCACGTTGCCGTGCTCGTCGCCCTCGAAGTGGGTCGTCGAGACGGAGTAGACGCGCTCGCCGCCCTCCTCGTGCGCCGAGGTGACCTTGTAGAGCATCGGGAAGGTCGGCCAGGGCTGCCCGGGGCTGCGGTCCTCGCCCGGGCAGGGCATGATCTCCAGTTGGGTGACGGAGGCCGCGCCCTGACGGTGGGCGGTGCCCACGCAGTCCGCGCCCGTGTCGCCGCCGCCGATGACCACGACGTGCTTGCCCTCGGCGGTGACCGGCGGGGCCACGAAGTCGCCCTCCTGCACCTTGTTCGCCAGGGGCAGGTACTCCATCGCCTGGTAGACGCCCTTGAGCTCGCGGCCGGGGACCGGGAGGTCACGAGCCGTCGTCGCACCCGCCGCGATCACGACGGCGTCGTACCGCTTGCGCAGGTCCTTCGCCTTGAGGTCGCGGCCGATCTCGATGCCCGTACGGAAGCGGGTGCCCTCCGCGCGCATCTGCTCGATACGGCGGTTGATGTGCCGCTTCTCCATCTTGAACTCGGGGATGCCGTAGCGCAGGAGGCCGCCGATGCGGTCCGCGCGCTCGTACACCGCGACCGTGTGACCGGCCCGCGTCAGCTGCTGGGCCGCCGCGAGACCCGCGGGACCCGAGCCGATGACCGCGACCGTCTTGCCGGAGAGGCGCTCCGGGGCCTGGGCGGCGACATCGCCGGTCTCCCAGGCCTTGTCGATGATCGAGACCTCGACGTTCTTGATGGTGACCGCGGGCTGGTTGATGCCCAGCACGCACGCCGACTCACAGGGAGCCGGGCACAGGCGGCCGGTGAACTCCGGGAAGTTGTTGGTGGCGTGCAGCCGCTCGGACGCCGACGTCCAGTCCTCGCGGTAGGCGTAGTCGTTCCACTCGGGGATCAGGTTCCCCAGCGGACAGCCGTTGTGACAGAACGGGATACCGCAGTCCATGCAGCGGCCGGCCTGCTTGCTGATGATCGGGAGCAGGGAGCCGGGAACGTAGACCTCGTTCCAGTCCTTGAGACGGACGTCCACCGGGCGGGACTTGGCGACCTCGCGGCCGTGGGTCAGAAAGCCCTTGGGATCAGCCATTGGTCGCCGCCTCCATCATCTTCTCGGTGATCTCGGACTCGGTGAGCCCGGCTCGCTCGGCGGCGTCCTTGGCGGTGAGCACTGCCTTGTACGTACTGGGGATGATCTTGCTGAAACGCTCCACCGCGACATCCCAGTCGGCCAGGAGCTTCTCCGCGACCGTCGAGCCGCTCTCCTCCTGGTGCCGGCGCACGACATCGTGCAGCCACTGCTTGTCGGTGTCGTCGAGGGCCTCGACCGCGTCCGCGTTGCCGACGTTGACGTTGTCGCGGTTCAGGTCGATGACGTACGCGACACCGCCCGACATACCGGCCGCGAAGTTGCGGCCCGTCTCGCCGAGGACGACCGCGTGACCGCCGGTCATGTACTCGCAGCCGTGGTCGCCCACGCCCTCGGAGACCACCGTGGCACCGGAGTTGCGGACACAGAACCGCTCGCCCGAACGACCGCGCAGGAACAGCTCGCCACCGGTCGCGCCGTACGCGATGGTGTTGCCCGCGATGGTGGAGAACTCGGCGAGGTGGTCGGCACCCCGGTCGGGACGGACGATCACCCGGCCGCCGGAGAGGCCCTTGCCGACGTAGTCGTTGGCGTCGCCTTCGAGCCGGAGGGTGACACCGCGCGGCAGGAAGGCGCCGAAGGACTGGCCGGCGCTGCCGGTGAAGGTGATGTCGATGGTGTCGTCGGGCAGACCGGCCCCGCCGAACTTCTTCGTCACCTCGTGGCCGAGCATCGTGCCGACCGTGCGGTTGATGTTGCGGATGGCGACCTGGGCGCGGACCGGCTGGGCGTCGGTGGCGCTGTTCGCGGCGAGGGCGTCGGCGGCGAGCTTGATCAGCTCGTTGTCGAGCGCCTTCTCCAGACCGTGGTCCTGCACGATGACCTGGTGGAGCGGGGTGCCCTCGGGCAGCTCCGGCACGTAGAAGAGCGGGGACAGGTCCAGGCCCTGCGCCTTCCAGTGGGTGACCGCCCGCTCCACGTCGAGGTGCTCGGCGTGGCCGACGGCCTCCTCGATGGTGCGGAAGCCCAGCTCGGCGAGGATCTCGCGGACCTCTTCGGCGATGAACTGGAAGAAGTTGACGACGTACTCGGCCTTGCCGGCGAACCGGTCGCGGAGTACCGGGTTCTGGGTGGCGATGCCGACCGGGCAGGTGTCCAGGTGGCAGACGCGCATCATGACGCAGCCGGAGACGACGAGGGGCGCGGTCGCGAAACCGAACTCCTCGGCGCCGAGCAGCGCGGCGATGACGACGTCACGGCCGGTCTTCAGCTGGCCGTCGGTCTGGACGACGATCCGGTCGCGCAGGCCGTTGAGCAGCAGCGTCTGCTGGGTCTCGGCGAGGCCGAGCTCCCAGGGACCGCCGGCGTGCTTGAGCGAGGTGAGCGGCGAGGCGCCCGTTCCGCCGTCGTGGCCGGAGATGAGGACGACGTCCGCATGCGCCTTGGACACACCGGCGGCGACCGTGCCGACGCCGACCTCCGAGACCAGCTTCACGTGGATCCGCGCCTGCGGGTTCGCGTTCTTCAGGTCGTGGATGAGCTGGGCGAGGTCCTCGATGGAGTAGATGTCGTGGTGCGGCGGCGGCGAGATGAGGCCGACGCCGGGGGTGCTGTGCCGGGTCTTGGCGACCCACGGGTACACCTTGTGGCCGGGCAGCTGGCCGCCCTCGCCGGGCTTGGCGCCCTGAGCCATCTTGATCTGGATGTCGTCCGCGTTGACCAGGTACTCGGAGGTGACTCCGAAGCGGCCGGACGCGACCTGCTTGATGGCCGAGCGGCGCGCCGGGTCGTACAGGCGGTCCGCGTCCTCGCCGCCCTCACCGGTGTTGGACTTGGCGCCCAGCTGGTTCATGGCGATGGCGAGGGTCTCGTGCGCCTCCAGGGAGATGGAGCCGTACGACATGGCGCCGGTGGAGAACCGCTTGACGATCTCGCTGACCGGCTCGACCTCGTCGATGGAGATCGACGGGCGGTCCGACTTGAAGCCGAAGAGCCCGCGGAGCGTCATGAGGCGCTCGGACTGCTCGTTCACCCGGTCCGTGTACTTCTTGAAGATGTCGTAGCGGCGGGTGCGCGTGGAGTGCTGGAGGCGGAAGACCGTCTCCGGGTCGAACAGGTGCGGCTCGCCCTCGCGGCGCCACTGGTACTCGCCGCCGATGTCGAGGGCGCGGTGCGCGGGCGCGATACCGCTCGCCGGGTACGCCTTGGCGTGCCGGGCGGCGACCTCCTTGGCGATGACGTCGATGCCGACGCCGCCGATCTTGGTGGCCGTGCCGTTGAAGTACTTCCCGACGAAGGCCGTGTCGAGACCGACGGCCTCGAAGACCTGGGCGCCCCGGTAGGAGGCGACGGTCGAGATGCCCATCTTGGACATGACCTTGAGGACGCCCTTGCCGAGCGCGTAGATCAGGTTGCGGATGGCCTGCTCGGGCTCGCTCCCGGGCAGGAAGGTACCGGCGCGGACCAGGTCCTCGACGGACTCCATCGCCAGGTACGGGTTGACCGCGGCGGCGCCGAACCCTATGAGCAGGGCGACGTGGTGAACCTCGCGGACGTCACCGGCCTCGACGAGCAGGCCCACCTGGGTGCGCTGCTTGGTGCGGATGAGGTGGTGGTGGACGGCGGAGGTGAGCAGCAGCGACGGGATCGGCGCGTGCTCGGCGTCCGAGTGGCGGTCCGACAGGACGATGAGACGGGCGCCGTTGTCGATGGCCGCGTCGGCCTCGGCGCAGATCTCCTCGATACGGGCGGCGAGGGAGTCGCCACCGCCGCTGACCCGGTAGAGGCCGGAGAGGGTCGCGGCCTTCATGCCGGGCATGTCGCCGTCGGCGTTGATGTGGATGAGCTTGGCCAGCTCGTCGTTGTCGATCACCGGGAAGGGCAGGGTGACGCTACGACAGGAGGCCGCGGTCGGCTCCAGCAGGTTGCTGGCGGGGCCGAGGGAGGAGCGCAGGCTGGTGACCAGCTCCTCGCGGATGGCGTCCAGCGGCGGGTTGGTGACCTGCGCGAACAGCTGGGTGAAGTAGTCGAAGAGCAGTCGCGGACGCTCGCTCAGCGCGGCGATCGGCGAGTCGGTGCCCATGGAACCGAGCGGCTCGCCGCCGGTCTTGGCCATCGGCGCGATGATGACGCGCAGCTCTTCCTCGGTGTAGCCGAAGGTCTGCTGGCGGCGGGTGACCGAGGCGTGGGTGTGCACGATGTGCTCGCGCTCGGGCAGGTCGGAGAGCTCGATCTCGCCGGCCTCCAGCCACTCCGCGTACGGCTTCTCGGCGGCGAGACCGGCCTTGATCTCGTCGTCCTCGATGATGCGGTGCTCCGCGGTGTCGACGAGGAACATCTTGCCGGGCTGGAGGCGGCCCTTGCGGACGACCTTCGCGGGGTCGATGTCGAGGACGCCGACCTCGGAGCCGAGGACGACGAGGCCCTCGTCGGTGACCCAGTAGCGGCCGGGGCGCAGACCGTTGCGGTCGAGGACCGCGCCGACCTGGACGCCGTCGGTGAAGGTGACACAGGCCGGGCCGTCCCACGGCTCCATCATCGTGGCGTGGAACTGGTAGAAGGCGCGCCGGTCCGGCTCCATCGTGGCGTGGTTCTCCCACGCCTCCGGGATCATCATCAGCACGGAGTGCGGCAGCGAACGCCCACCGAGGTGGAGCAGTTCGAGCACCTCGTCGAAGGACGCGGAGTCGGACGCCTCGGGCGTACAGATCGGGAAGATACGGTCGATCTTCCCCTGGTCGCCACTGTGTCCATCGTCGGCAGAGCCGAACAAGTCGGAGGCGAGCTGCGACTCGCGGGCCGCCATCCAGTTCCGGTTGCCCTTGACCGTGTTGATCTCGCCGTTGTGCGCGACGAAGCGGTACGGGTGGGCGAGCGGCCACGACGGGAAGGTGTTCGTGGAGAAGCGCGAGTGGACGAGCGCGATGGCCGACGCGAAGCGGCGGTCGGACAGGTCCGGGAAGAAGGGCTCCAGCTGGCCGGTGGTCAGCATGCCCTTGTAGACGATGGTCCGCGCGGAGAGCGACGGGAAGTAGACGCCGACCTCGCGCTCGGCGCGCTTGCGCAGCGCGAAGGCCTTGCGGTCGAGGTCGATGCCCTTGGCGGGCACCGCGGCGCTGTCCGCGACGAAGATCTGCCGGAAGGCGGGCATCGTCGAACGGGCGGTGGCGCCGAGGAGTCCGGGGGCGACCGGCACCTCGCGCCAGCCGAGGACGGTCAGGCCCTCTTCGGCGGCGATCGTGTCGATACGTGAGACGGCCTCGGCGGTCGTCGGCACGGCGTCCGTCGCCGTCTCCTCCGGGAGGAAGGCGATACCGACCGCGTAGGCACCCGCCTCGGGCAGCTCGAATTCGGCCACCTCACGGAAGAAAGCGTCCGGAACCTGCGAGAGAATGCCGGCGCCGTCGCCGGAATCGGGCTCGGAGCCGGTGGCACCGCGGTGCTCCAGGTTGCGAAGAACCGTGAGCGCCTGCTCGACCAGCGCGTGGCTCGCCTCGCCGGTGAGGGTGGCCACGAAGCCGACGCCACAGGCGTCGTGCTCGTTGCGGGGGTCGTACATACCCTGCGCAGCAGGGCGAGCATCCATGAAGGACCACTTCTGGCCATTCTCGGAATGCTGGGACGGCTCGCGCGGCGTACGCATCGGCTCTCCCGTCGTCGTTGTTGTGGCATATGCATTAAGCCGAGGGACGACGTTGGCCCTCTTGTACTTCAAAATTTCACGCAGGTTACATGATGGGGCGATTCTCGGGAACCGGATACCGCGTACCAACATGCGGACACCGCAGCGCGCGGCATGGTGACCGCGCTGCGGTGGAAGTAATGGGGGCCGAATCGGACAGATCGATGTCCCTCGACCCATGGCAAGGAGAGCGTCGTCGCCCTCTCCGCGAGTGCGCCGCAGGCTTCGTTGCCCACAGCGCGTACGGCTCATGCCCAGTGGTTAAGCGTTCGAAACCAGCGAGTAACGGCTACTTATGCGGCCCATCGCATAAGTGCACGATGACCTATCCTACGGCCGCACCGAACAGGTTGCCCAGGGCGTACGTCACACCGGCCGCCGCTCCACCCAGCGCGAGCTGCCGCAACCCGCTGAACCACCAGCTCCGGGCGGTCACCCGGGCCACTACCGCACCACATCCGAAGAGCCCGACAAGCGCGACCAGCACGGCAGGCCACAGGGCGGTGGCGCCCAGAAGATACGGGAGTACGGGCAGCAGCGCGCCCAGCGCGAACGCCCCGAAGGACGACACCGCGGCGACGGCGGGCGAGGGCAGGTCGCCGGGGTCGATGCCCAGTTCCTCGCGGGCGTGTATCTCCAGCGCCTGCTCAGGGTCGCGCGAGAGTTGCCGGGCCACTTCACGGGCGAGCTTCGGCTCAACGCCCCGGGACTCGTAGAGCGCGGCGAGCTCACGCTCCTCGTCCTTGGGGTGCTTCCTCAACTCCCGCCGCTCAACTTCGAGTTCGGCCTCGACGAGCTCGCGCTGCGAAGCGACGGAGGTGTACTCGCCGGCAGCCATGGAGAAGGCGCCGGCGGCAAGACCGGCCAGCCCGGTGATGACGACGGTCCGGTGCGAGACGGCCCCGCCCGCCACACCGGTCATCAGGGCGAGGTTGGAGACGAGCCCGTCCATCGCCCCGAAGACGGCCGGCCGCAACCAGCCGCCGGTGACATCCCGGTGGGTGTGGTTGTCGCGGTGCGCCTCCTGCAGCGCCGCCTCGGTCTCGATGATGGCCATGCCGTCCCCCACACTCGCTCGACTCCGAACTCGACTCGGACGCCCGACCCGGACACTCGACTCCGAAACTGAATTTAGACTCATTCCAGTTCTCGACAACGCTAAAAATACGCCTCGAATTCCCTTCCCGCCAGCAAGGAGAGGCTGCCCTCACCTGCGCGTTCACCGTGATCGCTCATCCGTAGGTGTACTCGCACAAATGTCGACCGGGTGATGCTGGGGCGCCTGAGGCGCACCTGAACCCCTCCGGTGGGACAGTTCCGCAAAGGGTTCCGCTCCCCGCGAGGGAGCCCCCCGGAACCCTCCGGAGGAGAGGCCGCGTATGGCATCGATCGCCTGCATTCCCCCGGTCCCGGCGCACCAGGACGCCGCCCTGCTCCGCGACAGAGCACGCGGCGCCCTGCTCGGTCTGGCCGTGGGGGACGCGCTCGGCGCCCCCGCCGAGAACATGAAGCCCTCGGAGATCCGCGCCCGCTGGGGCCGCATCACCGGATATGTGGCCGAAAACCCCGCCGGCACGGACGACACGGAGTACGCGATCTTCTCGGGCCTCCTCCTCGCCCGGCACGGCTCCGCCCTCACCCCGGCCCATGTGGAGGCGGCCTGGCACCACTGGATCGCCGACCTCGACGAGGGTCCCTTCCGAGGCGCCGGTTTCAGCGAACGAGGCACCCTGGAGAATCTGCGCCGGGGTCTGGCCGCCCCCATCTCGGCCCAGCACCGGCACGCCTGGAGCGACGGTCTCGCCATGCGGGCGGCGCCGTTCGGCGTCTTCGCGGCGGGCCGTCCGGCCGAGGCGGCCCGGCTGGTGGCGATCGACGGCTCGGTGAGCCACGACGGCGAGGGCATCTACGGCGGCCAGGCGGTGGCGGCGGGCGTGGCGGCGGCGATGGCGGGCGCGCCGACCATCGCCGTGGTGGCCTCCGCCCTGGCGGTGATCCCCGACGACTCCTGGACGGCACGCTCCCTGCGCCGCGCGGTGGCGGTCGCCCACCGGGGCGAACGCGCGGTCCGCTCAGCGGTGGTGATCGGCGGCTACCCCTGGACCGACCTGGCCCCCGAGGCGGTCGCCCTCGCCTTCGGCGCGTACGCGGTGGCCGACGGCGACTTCGCGGAGTCGGTGCTGACAGCCGTCAACATGGGCCGCGACGCGGACACGACGGCGGCGGTGGCGGGCGCCCTGGCAGGCGCGACCCGCGGCGCCTCGGCGATCCCGCCCGAGTGGGCGGAGGCGATCGGCCCGGCCCGCGGCAGCTGCCTCCCCTCCATGGCGGGCCACCACATCCTCGACGTCGCGGAACTCCTGACACCGGGCGAGGGCGGCAAGTGGGGCGCGAAGCCGGTCGTACGGAATCCGGTTCCGGACCCCGTACGCGGCCCTGATCCCGTACGACCGGACCGGGCGGCGTACGTCCTCGCCTCGGACCGCGACACCCCGCCCGCGACGGAGGTACGACCGTGAACCCGCGCCGCATCGAGGGCCTGCTGCTGGGCCTGGCCGCAGGCGACGCCGCCGGCTGGCCCGCCGCCAGGCACCGGGCCGCCCGGATGCCCGAGTGGACCCGCCGCCTCACCCGCGAGCTGGACACCTTCGCCGAGCAGAACGCGACGACCACCCTCCCCGTGCCGATCGCCCTCAACCAGCCCCCGGAACCGCTCCGGCTCGGCCCTTCGGACGACGCGGAGTGGGCGGCGTTCGCGGCCGAGGCCCTGCTGCGGGCCGGGGACGACAGTGTGCTGGGCGACCTGAGCCGGGAACGCCGGGCGCGTGCCGCCATCGACCTGTCCTGGAACGCGGTCGCCAGCGAGGTCGCAGCCGCGGCGGAACGCGCCCCCGAGGTCGAGTCGGCGGTGCTTCCGCTGCGCGCCCGTATCTCCGTACGGGCCGGTCTCGGCAACCTCGCCGCCGGTCTACGGCCGCCCGCCACCGGCCACGACAACCCGCACTACTTCGACGACGCGGCCTGCGTACGGGCCTGTGTGCTGGCGGTGGCCCACCCGGGCGACCCCCGACTCGCCGCCGAGCTGGCCGAGTTCGACGCCCGCTACACCCAGGACGGCGACGGTGTGCACGGCGCCCGCGCGATGGCGGCGGCGCTCTCCCTGGCGCTGGTCGGCGAGGAGGTGGACGCCTGCGTGAACGCGGCGCTGGCGGAACTGCCCGAGTTCACGGAGATCGGCCGGAACACCCGCCACGCGCTGAAGCTCGCACGGGACGCAGACAGCGCAGACGGCGCGTTCGCCCTGGTCCCGCTCCTGGAACACCAGATCGTCGACCACGTCTACAGCTACGGCATCGCCGCCGCCGAAACGGTCCCGGTAGCCCTCGCGCTGGCCACGGCGGCGCACGGTCGGATCGCCGAAGCGGTGCCGGCCGCCGCCTGTCTGTCGCGGGTCGCGGACTCGGCCCCCGCACTCGCGGGCGCCCTCACCGGCGCGCTGGGCGGCGGCGCCGCGATCCCGGCAGCCTGGCGGGACGCCTGTCGCACCCTCTCCGGCTGCGCCCTTCCCAGGCTTACCGGTACCGACCTCGTGGAACTCGCCGAACTGCTGGAAGCCACACAACGAGCCGCCCCAGGAGGATGATTCGCCACATGGCACCCAAAACAGAAGAAAGCCAGGAAGACGCCCAACTGGCGGGTCTGGACGAGAGGATCACCGGCGCCCTGGTCGGCGCGGCAGTCGGCGACGCCCTCGGCGGGCCCGTCGAGGGCTACACCCCCGAGCAGATCCTCGAACGCCACGCGGGCCGCGTCCACGGCATCGTCGGCCCCTGGAACGGCGACGCCTGGCGCACCGCCCGCCCGATCGCGCCGTACCACAAGGGCGACGGCCACGTCACCGACGACACCTTGATGACCCATGCGCTGGTACGGGTGTACGCCCAGGTCCGCGACCACCTGGACGCGTACGCGGTCGCCGACCACCTGGTCCCGGACCTGATGACGAACCCGCGCTGGATCCCGGAACTGGAGGCCGAGGCACTCCCCCTCCAGCGCATCTTCCTCGCGGAGAAATGGCTGGTGGCCCGGATCCACTACGGCCACATCGACCCCCGCGAGGCAGGCGTGGGCAACATCGTCAACTGCGGTGCGGCGATGTACATGGCCCCGGTCGGCCTGGTCAACGCGGCCAACCCGGCGGGCGCGTACGCCGAGGCCCTCGAACTCGCGGGCGCCCACCAGTCCTCGTACGGCAGGGAGGCGGCGGCGGTCTTCGCGGCGGCGGTGGCAGCGGCGTGCGCCCCGGACGCGACCCCCGACTCGGTGATCGGAACGTGCCTCTCCCTGGCGAAGGACGGCACCCGGGCGGCGATCGAGGCGGTGTGTGAAGTGGCCTCCGGATACACGGACTTCGAGTCGGCGCTGCGGCCACTGCGGGAAGCGGTGACTCCGTACGACACGGTCGGCCCGGACTACCGCAGCCCGTCACTGGGCGCCCGTCGGCCCTCCCGTCTCCACGCGATCGAGGAACTCCCGGTGGCGCTCGGCATGTTGGTGGTGTCGGGCGGCAACTTCCGCCATGCGGTGCTGGGTTCGGTGAACTACGGCCGCGACTGCGACTCGATCGCCACGATGGCCGGAGCGCTCGCCGGCGCGCTGGGCTCCGAAGTACCGACCGACTGGTCGAAGACGGTCGCCGAGGCGAGCCGCCTGGACCTGTGGGAACCCGCCCGGACACTGACCGAGGTGACCCGGGAGATCTTCGAACGGGACGTCCACCAACGCCGTTCCCACGAAAGGGCGTTCGCCCGGCTCAGGAGCGCGGGATGCTCCGACTGACCTGGGTCCAGCCGGAGGACCTGATCGGCCACGAACTGCGCCAGGCGACCCAGGACGGCCGCGAGCCCGCCAGAATCGCCGCCCGCTGGCGAGCGGCGGGCGGACCGGAGGCGCCATCACGTGCGGGCGCGTCTCCCGGTCCGGTCTCCCGCTACCTGCGCCTGCTGGCCGAAGACCTCCTGGACGAACTGGCGGACCTGCCAAGCAGGTTGGCGGACGACGAGCCGACGGACCTGGCCCGGATCCGGGCGCTGTGCCCCGACTGGCCCGCGCGGCCCGTCCCGCCCGCACAGCCCGCGCCCACCCCCCTCCGCATGGAAGCCGCCTGGCTGGGCAGGGCCGCCGGCTGCCTCCTGGGCAAACCGGTGGAGAAACTTCCCCTCACCGCCATCCGCCAACTCGCCCGGTCCACCGGCAACTGGCCCCTGAACACCTGGTTCACCGCCAGAGGAGTCCCCGAGGAACTGACGACGGCATACCCCTGGAACCGCCGCTCGGCAGCGAACTCCCTCGCCGAGAACATCGACGGCATGCCCGAGGACGACGACCTCAACTACCCCCTCCTCAACCTCCTCCTGCTCCAACGCCACGGCCCTCGCTTCACCACCACCGACGTGGCGCAACTCTGGCTGGACGAACTCCCCGCGGGCCGCACCTTCACGGCCGAACGTATCGCCTACCGAAACCTTCTCTGCGGCCTCGAACCCCCGCTCACCGCCCGTCACCGCAACCCGTTCCGCGAATGGATCGGCGCCCTGATCCGCGCCGACGTCCACGGCTGGACCAACCCCGGCGCCCCGGCCACCGCCGCCGAGCAGGCGTACCGCGACGCCGCCCTCACCCACACCGCCAACGGCGTCTACGCGGCGATGTTCACGGCGGCCACCATCGCCGAGGCCGCCACCGGCACCCACGACATCCACGCCTGTCTGCGCACCGGCCTGACAGTCGTCCCCCCACGCTCCCGCCTGGCCAAGGCGATCCGCCACGGCATCCAACTGGCCGAAGCGCACCGGGACTTCACCACCGTCGTCGACGAACTCCACTCGACCCACGCGGCCACCTACCACTGGGTCCACGCCATCCCCAACACCGCTCTGATCGCCGCCTCCCTCACTCACGCCGACGGCGACTTCACCGGCTCCATCTGCCGTGCCGTGTCCGGAGGCTGGGACACGGACTCCAACGGCGCGACCGCCGGAAGTATCGCCGCCCTCCTCGCGGGCTCCCCCGGCGCCCTCCCCGAGCGCTGGACCAGCCCCCTGAAGAACCGGCTCGCCACCTCTGTCGCGGACTTCAACGGCACCGGCTTCGACACCCTCGCCCAACTGACCCACTCCCTCACCCACTTGGAGACAGCCCACCCATGACCCATATCGCCGTGCTGGGCAGCACGAACATGGACCTCGTCGCGTACGTCTCCAAGGCCCCACAGCGCGGAGAGACCGTGACAGGGCGGGAGTTCCGTACGATCCCCGGCGGCAAGGGCGCCAACCAGGCCGTCGCCGCGGCCCGCGCGGGCGCCGACGTCTCGATGATCGGCGCGGTCGGCAACGACGCGTACGGCACCCGACTCCGCTCCCCACTTGAGCTCCCCCACTCTCGACTTCGCTCGAGCGGGGGGACCCCCATGGGCATCGGCACCGACCACCTCCGCACCGCCGAGGGCGCCTCCGGCACCGCGCACATCGTCGTGGACGACGAGGGCGGCAACGCGATCGTCGTCATCCCCGCCGCCAACGGCACCGTCACCGCTCTCGCCCCCGGCGACGAGAGCCTGATCGCCACCGCCGACGCACTGCTGCTCCAGCTGGAGATCCCGCTCACGGCGGTCGTCGAGGGCGCCCGGGCCGCTCAGCGCCACGGCGTCCGCACGATCCTCACCCCGGCCCCCGTCCAGCCGCTCCCGCCCGAACTCCTCGCCGTCACCGACCTGTTGGTGCCGAACGAGCACGAGGCGGCGGCGCTGACCGGCCTGAGTGACCCGCACAAAGCGGCCACCGCACTCCTCGACCAGGTGCCGGAGGTGGTCATCACGCTGGGCGCGGCCGGCAGCCTCTACGCGTCCCGGGACCTCGCCGAACCGGTCACCGTCCCCGCGCCGCCCGTCACCGCCGTGGACTCGACCGGCGCCGGCGACACCTTCGTCGGCGCCCTCGCGGTGGCCCTGGCCGAGGGCCGCCCGATGCCGGACGCCCTGACGTGGGCCGCGGCGGCGGGGGCACTGTCCGTCCAACGGCCGGGCGCGTCGGCGTCGATGCCGTTCCGCTCCGAGATCGAGGCCCGGTACACGTCATGAACACACCGGAGACGACCGGACCCGCACCCGGTAGGGCCACAACCGCCGCGGCCCCCCTCACCGGTCTTCGCGTCCTCGACCTGGCCACCCTCTTCGCCGGCCCGCTCGCCGCCACCATGCTCGGCGACTTCGGGGCCGAGGTGATCAAGATCGAGCACCCGGTGAAACCGGACCCCTCCCGTGGCCACGGCCCGTCCAAGGACGGCATCGGCCTCTGGTGGAAACTGCTGGGCCGCAACAAGCGCACGATGACCCTCGACCTCTCCCGGCCCGGCGGCCGGACCACGCTCCTCCGACTCGCCGCCACCGCCGACGTCGTCATCGAGAACTTCCGCCCGGGCACCCTGGAGAAGTGGGACCTGGGCTGGCCGGAGCTGTCCGCCGCCAACCCGCGCCTGGTACTCGCCCGGGTCACCGCCTTCGGCCAGTTCGGCCCGTACGCCCATCGTCCCGGCTTCGGCACCCTCGCCGAGGCGATGAGCGGCTTCGCGGCCATCACCGGCGAACCGGACGCGCCCCCGACGCTCCCGCCCTTCGGCCTCGCCGACTCGATCGCGGGCCTGGCCACGGCGTACGCCGTCATGACGGCCCTCTCCGCCCGCGACCGCACCGGCGAGGGTCAGGTCGTCGACATGGCGATCATCGAGCCGATCCTCACCGTCCTGGGCCCACAGCCGCTCTGGTACGACCAGTTGGGCCACGTCCAGCCGCGCACCGGCAACCGCTCGCAGAACAACGCGCCCCGCAACACCTACCGCACGGCCGACGGCACCTGGGTCGCCGTGTCGACCTCGGCCCAGTCGATCGCCGAGCGCGTGATGCGCCTGGTCGGCCGCCCGGAGCTGATCGACGAGCCCTGGTTCGCCACCGGCGCCGACCGCGCCCGCCACGCGGACGTCCTCGACGAGGCGGTCGGCACGTGGATCGCCCGCCACTCCCACTCCGAGGTCATCGCCGCCTTCGAGAAGGCGGAGGCGGCGGTGGCCCCGGTCCAGGACGTACGGGAGGTGATGACCGACCCGCAGTACCAGGCCCTCGACACCATCACCACGGTCGACGACCCGGACCTCGGCCCGATCCGTATGCAGAACGTCCTCTTCCGGCTCTCCGCGACCCCCGGCGCGATCCGCTGGGCGGGCCGCGCGCACGGCGCGGACACCACGGCCGTCCTCACCGAACTGGGCCTGACCGGACCCGACATCGACGCCCTGCGAACCGAGGGAGCCCTGTGACGGCCACCCCCCTGACCTGGCTGTACGTCCCCGGCGACCGCCCCGAGGTGGTCTCCAAGGCCCTCGCCTCGGGCGCCGACGTGGTGGTCGTCGACCTGGAGGACGCGGTCGCCCCCGACCGCAAGGAGTACGCCCGCACCGCAACCGCCGAACGCCTCACCGACCCCCAGCCGGTCCCGGTCCACGTCCGGATCAACGCCCTGGACGGCCCCCTGGCCACCCGCGACCTCCGGGCCCTCGAAGGCCTCCCCGGCATCTCGGGCCTACGACTCCCGAAGGTGACGACACCGCAGGAGGTCGTACGCGTGGCCGGCCGCACGGCCGTCGCCCCGGCCACCGGGTCCGGGCTCCCGCTCCACGCCCTGCTCGAAACCGCCCTCGGCATCGAACACGCCTTCGCCATCGCGACCGCCCACCCCGCCCTGCACGGCATCGCGCTCGGCGAGGCCGACCTACGGGCCGATCTGGGAGTACGGGGAGACGCGGGCCTCGACTGGTGTCGCTCCCGGGTCGTCGTGGCCGCACGGGCGGCCGGGCTCGCCCCGCCGCCCCAGTCGGTCCACCCGGACACCCGGGACCTCGACACCCTGGCCGCGTCCTGCGCCCACGGCCGCGCCCTGGGCTTCCTGGGCCGGGCGGCGATCCATCCCCGCCAGCTCCCGGTGATCGAACGCGCGTACCTCCCCACCCCGGAGGAGATCGAGGACGCCGAGCAGATCGTCAAAGCGGCGGCGACGGACGAGGGTGCCCAGGCGCTCCCGGACGGCCGCTTCATCGACGCGGCGGTGGTCGCGACAGCCCGCAGAACCCTGTCCCTGGCCGACCGCGACCGCCCCTGACCCGCACAACGAACGAGGGCGCCCCGGTCCTACCGGGGCGCCCTCTTATTCGTACGGCCAACAATCAACTCTTCTTGGTCGGCTCCGCCTCGGCCCCGGACCCGGCCTCGACCTCGGCCCTGTCCTCGGAGTCGGCCTTGCTCTCGTCCTCGGCCTCGTCGTCGGGTCCGGTCTTGCCGTCCGTACCGGCCTCGGCCTTCACCTCGGCCGACTCACCATCACCAGCACTCTTGTCGCTGTCGGCACCCTCGGCACCGTCGTCCGCCGAACCGTCGGGGACATCCTCACCCGGTTCCACGACTTCCTCCCGGCCCGGCCGCTTCTTCGCCGAGAGCACGAAGTAGATCACCGCGAGGATGAAGACGAAGATCGCGGTCCAGTTGTTCAGCCGCATGCCCAGGATGTGGTGGGCATCGTCGACGCGCAGGTACTCGATCCAGAAGCGGCCGACGCAGTAGGTCGCGACGTACAGCGCGAACGCCCGGCCGTGTCCCAGCGTGAAACGGCGGTCGGCCCAGATGACCAGCAGCGCGACACCGACGCACCACAGGGACTCGTACAGGAACGTCGGGTGGTAGTAGCCCGGGACCCGGCCGTCGGTCGTGGAGGTGATGTGCAGCGCCCAGGGGAGGGTGGTCTCCCGCCCGTACAGCTCCTGGTTGAACCAGTTGCCCCATCGGCCGCAGGCCTGTGCGAGGGCGATACCCGGGGCGAGGGCGTCGGCCCACGCGGGCAGCGGGATACCGCGTCGGCGGCAGCCGATCCACGCGCCCAGCCCACCGACGGCGATCGCGCCCCAGATACCGAGGCCGCCCTCCCAGATCTTGAAGGCGTCCACCCAGTCGCGGCCCTCGCTGAAGTACAGCTCGTAGTCCGTGATCACGTGATAGAGGCGGCCACCGACCAGGCCGAAGGGCACGGCCCAGACCGCGATGTCGGCCACCGTGCCGGGCCGGCCACCGCGGGCGAGCCAGCGCTTGTTGCCGAGCCAGACCGCGACGAAGACACCGATGATGATGCAGAACGCGTAGCCGCGCAGCGGAATGGGTCCAAGGTGCAGCACCCCGCGCGACGGACTGGGAATGTAGGCGATTTCCATGGCAGCCCCGACGCTACCTTGACGGACGCGGCGGATGTGAGCCGCCCCGGGCAACGGCTCCATAACGGGCGGTGCCTCCGGTTCCGCTGAAGGCGGTGAACCGGAGGCGCTCGGGAAGCCCTGGGAACACCCGGGCCCTACGCCTTGTCGGCGGCCTCGACCATCTGCTTGAGCTTCGCCGGGGTCATCGTCTGGTCCTGGTAGATGTTCTTCCCGTTGAGCAGCACGGTCGGCGTACCGCCGAAACGGCCGCTCTGGAAGGCCTGGTTCGACTTCACGACCCAGCTGTTGTGCGTGCCGTCCTCGACACATGTCCGGAAGGTGGGCGTGTCGAGCCCCTCGGCCTTCGCCGCCAGCTCGATGAGCCTGCTGTCCTTCGCGAAGGCGTCGTCGGTCTCCTGCGGCTGGTTCTCGTAGAGCACGTCGTGGTACGCGGTGAACTTGCCGGCGTCCTGGGCACAGGCGGCGGCGTTGGCCGCGTGCCGGGAGCCACTGCCGCCCATGTTGCCGTCGATGATCGTCGCCAGGTGGTACTGCACCTTCAGCTTGCCCGCGTCCGTCAACTCATGGATGACCGCGCGGTAGTTGGTCTCGAAGGACTGGCAGGCGGGACAGCGGAAGTCCTCCCACACGGTGAGCGTCGACTTGGCGCTCTCCTCGCCCACGGGGATCGCGAGGCTGTCCTTGCCCTGCGCGCCAGAGGGCGCCACGACCGGGCCGGCGCTGTCACTCTTGCTGTCCTTTCCGGAGTTCGCGGCGACGACACCGATCACCGCCGCGAGTCCCAGCACGCAGACGACACTGGCGCCCACGACCAACGCCCGCCGCCGCTTCTCCACGGACTTCTGCTTCTCACGCTCGACCGCCAGCCGCTCACGGGCGGTGCGCTTTCCGTCACGATTCTTCTCGCTCACACCCCGCAGAACGAACCGGGGAGACGCATTGCGTCCCCCCGGCCCCAGGTCCACCCGTTCGGGCGACCTGTACGAAATGTCCCGCTCGCTCTACGCGGTGCCGCGCACGCCCTTCGCGAGGTCGGCGGCGAGTTCCCGCACGGCCTCGACACCGGCCGCGTGGTCCGGGGCGTCCAGCATCCGCTTCACGAAGGCCGACCCGACGATCACACCGTCGGCGAAGCCGGCGACCTCGGCGGCCTGCGCCGCGTCGGAGACACCGAGCCCGACACAGACCGGCAGGTCGGTGCCGGTGCCCCGGGTACGCCGGACCAGGTCCTGCGCCTGGGCGCCGACCGACACCCGGGTCCCCGTGACGCCCATGAGTGAGGCGGCGTACACGAACCCGCTGCCCGCCGCCGTGATCTCGGCGAGCCGCGCGTCCCTGCTGCTGGGCGCGACGACGAACACGGTGGCGAGGCCGTGCTTCCCGGCGTGCTCCCTCCACAGCGCCGACTCCTGCACGGGCAGGTCGGGCAGGATGCACCCGGCGCCACCCGCCTCCGCGAGCTCGGCGGTGAACCGCTCGACGCCGTAGCGGTCGATCGGGTTCCAGTACGTCATGACGAGCACCGGCTTCCCGGTGGCCTCGTACGCCTCCCGGACCGTGCGCATCACGTCCGCGATCTTGACGCCACCGCGCAGCGCGATGTCGTCGGCGGTCTGGATGACCGGCCCGTCGAGCACCGGGTCGCTGTGCGGCAGCCCGACCTCGACGATGTCGGCGCCGCCCTCGAACACCGCCTTGATGGCGTCGATCCCGCCGTCGACGGTCGGGAACCCGGCGGGAAGGTACGCGATGAGCGCGGACCGGCCCTCGGCCTTGGCAGCGGCGAGGGTGTCGCTCAGCAGCTCGCCATTCCCGGAAAGCACAGTGCCGCTCACTTGGCGTCCCCCTCGATCTCGGCGGCAACGCTGCCCGCGTTGGCCGCGACAGTGGCGTCGGCCTCGGTGTCGTACAGGTCGAAGTACCGGGCGGCGGTGTCCATGTCCTTGTCGCCGCGCCCGGAGAGGTTGATGACGATCAGCCCGTCCCTGCCGAGCTCCTTGCCGACCTCCAGCGCACCGGCCAGCGCGTGCGCGCTCTCGATGGCCGGGATGATGCCCTCGGTACGGGACAGCAGGCGCAGCGCCTGCATGGCGGCGTCGTCGGTCACCGCGCGGTACTCGGCGCGACCGCTGTCCTTGAGGTAGGAGTGCTCAGGCCCGATGCCCGGGTAGTCGAGTCCGGCGGAGATGGAGTAGGGCTCGGTGATCTGCCCCTCCTCGTCCTGCAGGACGTACGACCGCGAGCCGTGCAGGATGCCCGGCTCACCGGCGGTGAGGGTGGCGGCGTGCTCGCCGGTCTCGACACCGTGCCCGCCGGGCTCGCACCCGATGAGCCGGACGCCGGCGTCGGGGATGAAGGCGTGGAAGAGCCCGATGGCGTTGGATCCGCCGCCGACACAGGCGACGGCGGCGTCGGGCAGCCGCCCGGCCTGTTCCAGAAGCTGCCGCCTGGCCTCGACACCGATCACCCGGTGGAAATCGCGCACCATGGCCGGGAAGGGGTGCGGTCCGGCCACGGTCCCGAACAGGTAGTGCGTGCGGTCGACGTTGGCGACCCAGTCGCGGAACGCCTCGTTGATGGCGTCCTTGAGGGTGCGCGACCCGGACTTCACGGCGATGACCTCGGCGCCGAGCATGCGCATCCGGGCGACGTTGAGGGCCTGGCGCTGGGTGTCGATCTCGCCCATGTAGATGGTGCACTCGAGCCCGAACAGCGCACAGGCGGTCGCGGTGGCGACCCCGTGCTGACCGGCACCGGTCTCGGCGATGACCCGGGTCTTGCCCATCCTCTTGGTGAGAAGGGCCTGCCCGAGCACGTTGTTGATCTTGTGGGACCCGGTGTGGTTCAGGTCCTCCCGCTTGAGGAAGACCCGGGCGCCACCGGCGTGCTCGGCGAACCGGCGCACCTCGGTGAGGGAGCTGGGCCGCCCGGTGTAGTTGACGAGCAGATCGTCGAGCTCACGGGCGAACTCCGGGTCGGACTTCGCCTTGTCGTACTCGACGGCGACCTCGTCCACGGCGGCGACGAGCGCCTCCGGGATGAACTTGCCGCCGAAGGCACCGAAGTACCCGTCGACGTCGGGTACTTGGCCCGCCGGATCTGGAAAGAAGAACTCACTGGACATACGACTACCTCGCAGGGGCAGAGCCCCGGGGTCGATCGGACAAGGGTCACGTTCATGGCGTGCAGCGCGAGGGGCTGACAGGGGGTGCCGTGCAAACTCCGCTGCCCAGGACACGCCCTTCAGGGGCGCGGGGAACTGCGCGACCAGCCACAACGGGCCCGCAGCCGAAGAACTACCCCTGGCGAAGTGCTCAGCGCAGGGCGCAGCCCGATCAGACGGGCCGCACCCCTACCGTCAAGCCCCGCAGGGCCATCGCATGCCGTTGACCTGTCCGGGCTCGTCCCCGATGACATACCGGACACGCCGCCCGTGCACACGCCTCGCGGGCGCACGGCAGCCACGGGGGCGGCAGCCGCGCGCGAGGCGGGCGTACCGGTCCATGGGTGTCAGGGTGAGTGTCATCGGGACCAATTCTAGCGGGGATCAGCCGCGCCCGTGCCTCAGCGCCGGGTGCTCGCCGGCCGCCACCAGGTCCGACACCGCGGACTTGGGGTCACGGCCGGTGACGAGGGACTCGCCGACCAGCACCGCGTCGGCGCCCGCGTTGGCGTACGCGATCAGATCGTGCGGGCCGCGGATACCGGACTCGGCGATCTTGACGATGCTGTCGGGGATCTCGGGGGCGACCCGCTCGAACGTGGCGCGGTCGACCTCCAGCGTCTTCAGGTTGCGCGCGTTGACACCGATGATCCGGGCTCCCGCGTCCACCGCCCGCTCGACCTCGTCCTCGTCGTGGACCTCGACGATCGGCGTGAGCCCGATGGACTCGGCGCGCTCGATGAGGGACTCCAGGGCGGACTGCTCAAGGGCGGCGACGATCAGCAGGGCCAGATCGGCGCCGTACGCCCGCGCCTCCCACAGCTGGTACGACGTGACGATGAAGTCCTTGCGCAGCACCGGGATGTCCACCCGGGCGCGCACCGCCTCCAGGTCCGCCAGTGAGCCGCCGAAGCGGCGCTGTTCGGTGAGGACGGAGATGACGGCCGCTCCGCCCGCCTCGTAGTCCGCCGCGAGGCCGGCCGGGTCGGCGATCGCCGCGAGAGCGCCCTTGGAGGGGCTGGACCGCTTGACCTCGCAGATGACCTTGACGCCGTCACCGCGCAGTGCGGCGACCCCGTCCTTGGCGGCAGGAGCCTTCGCCGCGCGCTCCTTGAGCTCGTCGAGGCTGACACGCGCCTGCCGCTCCGCGAGGTCGGCACGGACTCCGTCGATGATCTCGTCGAGCACGCTCACGCGAGCGGCCCCCTTCCAGACGGTAGGCGATTGGCCGTTCAAGCCATTCACACCAATTGAAGCTGCACAAACTGTCAAAGTAGGTCACTCCGATGGTATCCGGAGGAGGGCAAGCCCCTCGCATCCGGTTGACACCGGTCCCACTACCTGGACATTTATCATTTGATCAAGGGTGGAGCCAGCCACCGAACGGCAGGTTCCGAACAACCGTGAAGACCAGCAGCAATGCCCCCAGGCTCCACAGCTGCACCGGCCCGAGGTCGATCCGTATCGGCAGTCCGCGCACCGCGCGAACCACCCAGACGGTCCACAGGACGGCGAAGGCCACGTATCCCGCCACGGCGAGCGCGTTCGCCCCGAGGGCCGTCACCCAGTCGCCGTGCACGAAGGCGTAGGCGCTGCGCAGTCCGCCGCAGCCTGGGCAGTACACGCCGGTCAGCCGCAGCAGCGGGCAGACGGGGTAGTGACCGGGTTGGTTGGGGTCTACCGTCCCGACGTAGGCGAAGGCCCCGGCCACGGCCGCGAGTACCCCGGCGGGCACGGCCACCCGTGCCGCCACGGCACCGGCGCCCGTCGACACGCCCTGCTGAGCCTGCTCGGTGTTCACTCCACGCATTCTGCCCCCTGCGGGGCGTACACGCGCGAGGGGCGGCCCGGCGCTTTCACCGGGCCGCCCCTGCCAGTCCGAAAACCGGTCCCCAACGGGGTTCAGCTCCCGGCACCCGCCGGCTCGCGCGTGACCTGATGGCCCTCGCGGCCCTGGGTGGTCGGCTTCTGCTTGCCGAGGCCCATCGCGGCCATGATCCAGCCGACGACACCGCCGAGAACCACGATCACCATGCCGGCCCAGAAGCCCAGCGGCTCGGCCATCACCATGAAGGCGCCCGATACGCAGAAACCGATGATGGTGATGGTGACGCCGGTCCAGGCGGCCAAAGTGTGACCGTGGCTGCTGCCCGCCATGACTTGCTCCTCGTTGCTGAGTTGCTGGTTGCTGAGTTGTCGCGTTGTCGAACGCAGTACGTGGTGAGCCGGACGCTCGGCGCTCATTGTCCCGCACGCGCACGCGTGGAGGACGCCCGGGGTCAACACAGCAAGTCGCCCCGGGCCTGAGCAGGCCCGGCGAAGGCGGCAGCGCCCGGCAGGGGCGCGAGGCTGCGTCCATCTGCGACTCCGCCGCGTGGGCGCGACCAGCCACGACGGACCCGCAGACGGCGCACCGCCCGGCCGGCGGAGCGCTACGCCCCCGTCGGGTCCTCGCCCCGGTCGAGGGCCTTCCAGATCTCCTCGGGCCGGTCGGGGTCGACGGCCCTCGCCCGGGGGCGCTGACGGGGGACGCCGCCGCGCTCGTACCGGCCGGACATGGTGGGCCACAGGCGGCCGTAGCGCAGGGCGAGGAGGCCGGCGAGGAGGATCAGCGCGCCGCCGACGGCAGCCGCGTACGGCCAGGGGGTGTGGCTGAGGGTGCTCACTGTGGCGGCGGTGTCGCCGGTGGCCCGCGCGGCCTTCTCGTCGAGCGCGGAGCTGTCGGAGGCGCCGAGGACGGCCGCGGCGACCGTGCCGGCGCCGGACAGCGCGAGCAGGGCGGCGACCAGGAGACGGCCGGAGCGGCGGACGGCGAAGACGGCGACGAGCGCGGCGAGGCCCACTATGGCGAGGGCCGCGGGCACGCCCGTGACGTCGCTGCCGCTGGCGGTCAGCGGGAAGGCGCCGCCGGCCACCGTCGTGGTGCCCTCCGACCATCGCTGTCGGGTGGCGAGCAGCGCGACGGCCGCGCCGAGCGCACCGGCCAGCAGGGCGACGGCGAGGCTGAGCCGGCCGGCCCGGCCGGGAAGAGGGGCTTCGGAACGCGGGGAAGGTACGGGTACGGCAGTCACGTACCCCACTATCGCCTGAACCCCGGGCGAACCGTCACCCGGGGCTCACGTGAGAAGCGCCCCATTCGCGGGAAACGCCCTACTGTCCGAGACGGTTCGCGGTGTGGACGGCGCGCAGGACCGCCGCCGCCTTGTTGCGGCACTCGTTGTCCTCCGCGACCGGGTCGGAGTCGGCGACGACGCCGGCCCCCGCCTGGACGTACGCCGTGCCGCCGCGCAGGAGGGCCGTGCGGATGGCGATGGCGGTGTCGGAGTCGCCCGCGAAGTCGAGATAGCCGACGGCTCCGCCGTACAACCCCCGCCTGGACGGCTCCAGTTCGTCGATGATCTGCATCGCGCGCGGCTTGGGCGCCCCGGAGAGCGTGCCGGCCGGGAAGCAGGCCGTCAGGACGTCGAAGGCGGTGCGGCCGGGCGCCACGCGGCCGGTGACGGTCGAGACGATGTGCATGACGTGCGAGTACCGCTCGACGGACATGAAGTCGACGACCTCGACGGAGCCGGGCTCGCAGACCCGGCCGAGGTCGTTGCGCCCGAGGTCGACGAGCATGAGGTGCTCGGCGCGCTCCTTGGGGTCGGCGAGCAGTTCCTCGGCGAGGGCCTGGTCCTCCTGCGGGGTCGCCCCGCGGTGCCGGGTGCCCGCGATGGGGTGGACCATGGCGCGCCCGTCCTCGACCTTGACGAGGGCCTCGGGGGACGATCCGACGACATCGAACCCGTCGAAGCGGAACAGGTACATGTACGGGGACGGGTTGGTGGCGCGCAGAACCCGGTAGACGTCCAACGCGCTTGCCGTGCACGGTGTTTCGAAGCGCTGGGAGGGGACCACCTGGAAGGCCTCCCCGGCCCGGATCCGCTCCTTGATGTCCTCGACGGCTACCTGGTAGTCGGGGCCGCCCCACAGGGCCGTGTACTCGGGGAGTTCGGAGGGCGGGAGCGCGGCGGGCGGCTGGGAGACCGCGCGCGAGAGGTCGGCCTGCATGGCGTCGAGGCGGGCCACGGCGTCGGCGTGGGCCTCGTCGACGCCGGTGTCGAGGTCGTTGTGGTTGATCGCGTTGGCGATCAGCAGGACCGAGCCCTCCCAGTGGTCCATGACGGCCAGGTCGCTGGTGAGCAGCATGGTCAGCTCGGGCAGCTCGAGGTCGTCGCGCTCGCCGGGGCCGATCTTCTCCAGGCGGCGCACGATGTCGTACCCGAGGTAGCCGACCATGCCGCCGGTGAAGGGCGGCAGGCCCTCCTGGTGGGGGGTGTGGAGCGTCTCGATGGTGGCGCGCAGGGCGGCGAGCGGGTCACCGTCCGTGGGCACGCCGACCGGCGGGGTGCCGAGCCAGTGGGCCTCGCCGTCGCGGGCCGTGAGGGTGGCGCCGGAGCGGACGCCGACGAAGGAGTAGCGGGACCAGGACCGACCGTTCTCGGCGGACTCCAGCAGGAAGGTGCCGGGGCGCTCGGCGGCGAGCTTGCGGTAGAGCGCGACCGGGGTGTCGCCGTCGGCGAGGAGCTTGCGGGTGACGGGGATGACGCGCCGGTCGGTGGCCAGCTTGCGGAAGGTCTCGAGGTCCATGGCGGCTGACCTTACTGACCCTGTGGGACGACGCCGGAATCGGCGTCGCCGAACGTCACGTCGAGCAGGACGTCGGCGTCGAAGCAGTTCCGCGCACCGGTGTGGCAGGCGGCGCCCACCTGGTCGACCTTGACGAGCACGGTGTCGGCGTCGCAGTCGAGGGCGACGGACTTGACGTGCTGGAAGTGGCCGGACGTGTCGCCCTTGACCCAGTACTCCTGGCGGCTGCGGGACCAGTAGGTGCAGCGGCCGGTGGTCAGGGTGCGGTGCAGTGCCTCGTCGTCCATCCAGCCGAGCATGAGCACCTCACCGGTGTCGTACTGCTGGGCGACGGCGGGGACGAGACCGTCGGGGCCGCGCTTGAGGCGCGCGGCGATCTCCGGGGCCAGGGGGCTGGGGCCGGTCCTGCTGGGCGGGGGCGTGCTGCTGGTCATGGGGCCATTGTGCCGCGCCCCACTGACACTCCCCCTGGATGTCCATTGAATGGATAGGGGCGGCGCGGTGGGGGTCCCCCAGGCCTCCAAGGCGGCCTCCAAGGCACTGGGGGAGTCTCGGTGAGGGGTGATGGCCGGGAGACGGGTGGGCGGACCGTGGGGACAGTCGTACGCTTGCTGGCATGTCTACCTACGCGAAGCGTGAACGACTTCTTCTCGCCGACCTGTTGGAGACCGAGGGTCCCGACGCGCCGACCCTGTGCGAGGGCTGGCGGACCCGTGATCTCGCGGCTCACGTGGTGGTGCGCGAGCGCCGCCCGGACGCCGCCGGCGGACTGCTGATCAAGCAGCTCGGCTCCCGGCTGGAGCGGGTGATGGCGGAGTTCGCCGAAAAGCCGTACGACGAGCTGATCCAGTTGATCCGTACCGGCCCGCCGCGTTTCTCGCCGTTCTCACTGAAGCAGGTGGACGAGGCCTCGAACACCGTCGAGTTCTACGTCCACACGGAGGACGTCCGCCGGGCTCGGCCCGACTGGACGCCCCGCGAGCTGGACCCGGTCTTCCAGGACGCCCTGTGGTCCCGGCTGGAGCGCACCGCCCGTCTGACGGGCCGCGGCGCGGCGACGGGCCTGGTACTGCGCCGCCCGGACGGCCAGACGGCGGTCGCCCACCGAGGCACCCCGGTGGTCACGGTGACCGGCGAGCCGTCCGAGCTGCTCCTGTTCGTGTACGGTCGCCAGGACGTCGCCGACGTGGAACTGGAGGGCGACAAGGACGCGATCACGAAGCTGCACGAGTCGAAGCGGCTGGGCATCTGAGGAGGCCCCCTGAACAGCGCCCCCGACAGGGGCGCTGTTCAGGGGCGCGGGGAACTGCGCGACCAGCCACAACGAACCCGCGGCGAAAAACGGCACTCAGCGAACAGGATGTCCCGCCACGCGCAGGACATCCTTGACCTGCCCGATCCGCAGATCCCCGAAGTGGAAGACAGACGCGGCCAGGACGGCGTCCGCCCCCGCCGCCACAGCGGGCGGGAAGTCGGCGAGCCGACCAGCACCCCCGCTGGCGATCAGCGGCACGCGTACGTGCTTGCGTACGGCCTCGATCATCTCGATGTCGTAGCCGTCCTTCGTGCCGTCCGCGTCCATCGAGTTGAGCAGGATCTCGCCGGCGCCCAGTTCGGCGGCCTGGTGCGCCCACTCGACGGCGTCGATACCGGTACCGCGCCGGCCGCCGTGGGTGGTGACCTCGAAGGACCCGGATTCGGTGCGGCGGGCGTCCACGGACAGCACCAGCACCTGGCGGCCGAACCGCTCGGCGATCTCGCGGATCAGGTCGGGACGCGCGATGGCGGCCGTGTTGACGCCCACCTTGTCGGCGCCGGCGCGCAGCAGCTTGTCGACGTCCTCGGCCGCGCGCACCCCGCCTCCCACGGTCAGCGGGATGAACACCTGCTCGGCGGTGCGCCGCACCACGTCGTAGGTGGTCTCGCGGTTGCCCGAGGAGGCGGTGATGTCCAGGAACGTCAGTTCGTCGGCGCCCTCGGCGTCGTACACCTTGGCCATCTCGACGGGGTCGCCCGCGTCGCGGAGGTTCTGGAAGTTGACGCCCTTGACGACCCGGCCGTTGTCCACGTCCAGGCAGGGGATGACTCGTACGGCGAGGGTCATGCCGCTGCCACCCCTCTGAACGCCTCCACCTCGACCTCGACGACCAGACTGGGGTCCACGAGGCCGGCAACGATGATCATGGATGCGGCGGGCCGGACGGAGTCGAACAGCTCCTTGTGAGCACGTCCGATGTCGTCCACGTCCCGCGCGTGGGTGATGTACATGCGCGTGCGCACCACGTCGTCGCGGCCGAGCCCCAGCTGCTCCAGCGCCGCGAAGGCGACGTTGAAGGCGTTGATCGCCTGCTCGTAGGGACCGCCGCCGGCGATCTCACCGTCCACGATGGAGGTGCAGCCGGAGACCAGCACCAGGCCGTTCGGCAGCTCCACCGCGCGGGAGTACCCG
This sequence comes from Streptomyces sp. SID12501, assembly GCF_010550245.1. Classification (GTDB taxonomy): domain Bacteria; phylum Actinomycetota; class Actinomycetes; order Streptomycetales; family Streptomycetaceae; genus Streptomyces. Next base: position 156,151 of record NZ_JAAGLU010000010.1, on the reverse strand, counting down.
AAGGTGTCCTCCCAGGGCGCACCGGTCGTGACACGCCGTACATCACTCACTTCGCCACCGCCTCCAAGGCCTCTTCCAGGGTGAACGCCTTCGCGTACAGGGCCTTCCCGACGATGGAGCCCTCGACACCGAGGGGTACCAGCTCGGCGATGGCCCGCAGGTCGTCCAGCGACGACACGCCGCCGGAGGCCACGACCGGGCGGTCGGTCGCCGCGCACACGTTGCGCAGCAGCTCCAGGTTCGGGCCCTGGAGCGTGCCGTCCTTGGCGATGTCGGTCACGACATACCGCGCGCAGCCCTCGGAGTTGAGGCGCTCCAGCGTCTCGTAGAGGTCGCCGCCGTCCCGGGTCCAGCCGCGTCCGCGGAGGGTGGTTCCGCGTACGTCCAGACCGACCGCGATCTTGTCGCCGTGCTCGGCGATGACCTTGGCGACCCACTCCGGGGTCTCCAGGGCGGCCGTGCCGAGATTCACCCGGGTGCAGCCGGTGGCGAGGGCGGCGGCCAGCGTGTCGTCGTCGCGGATGCCTCCGGACAGCTCCACCTTGATGTCCATCGCGCCGGCGACCTCGGCGATCAGCTCGCGGTTGTCACCGGTGCCGAAGGCCGCGTCCAGGTCGACCAGGTGCAGCCACTCGGCGCCCGAGCGCTGCCAGGCGAGGGCGGCCTCCAGGGGGGAGCCGTACGAGGTCTCCGTACCGGACTCGCCGTGCACGAGGCGGACGGCCTGGCCGTCGCGGACGTCGACGGCGGGGAGGAGTTCGAGCTTCGCGGAAGAGAGCGAGGGCATCAGAGGGTTCCGATCCAGTTGTTCAGCAGCTGCGCTCCGGCGTCGCCGGACTTCTCGGGGTGGAACTGGGTGGCCCACAGGGCGCCGTTCTCGACGGCGGACACAAAGGGCTCGCCGTGCGTCGACCAGGTGACCCTGGGGGCGCGCATCGCCGCGTTCGTGATCTCCAGGGACCAGTCGTGGACGGCGTACGAGTGGACGAAGTAGAAGCGCGCGTCGGCGTCCAGCCCCGCGAAGAGCTGGGAGTCGGCCGGGGCCTCGACGGTGTTCCAGCCCATGTGGGGCACGATGTCGGCCTGGAGCGGCTCGACGGAGCCGGGCCACTCGTCGAGGCCCTCGGTCTCGACGCCGTGCTCGATACCGCGCGCGAAGAGGATCTGCATGCCCACGCAGATGCCCAGCACGGGTCGCCCGCCGGACAGCCGGCGCCCGACGATCCAGTCGCCGCGCGCCTCCTTGAGGCCCTGCATACAGGCGGCGAAGGCACCGACGCCGGGCACCAGCAGCCCGTCCGCGTTCATGGCCGTGTCGAAGTCACGCGTTATCTCGACGTCGGCGCCCGCGCGCGCGAGAGCGCGTTCGGCGGACCGCACGTTCCCGAAGCCGTAGTCGAAGACGACGACCTTCTTGGATGCTCCGGATGCGCTCAATTCCATACCTCCAGCCTCATGACACCGGCGACCAGACACATCGCGGCGCCGATCGAGAGCAGCACGATGAGGCTCATCGGCATCTTCTGCTTGACGAAGGAGTAGATCCCGCCGAGCAGGAAGAGTCCGACGACGATCAGGATGGTGGAGAGGCCGCTCATGGCTTACAGGGCGCCCTTCGTGGAGGGGAGGATGCCCGCCGCGCGCGGGTCGCGCTCGGAGGCGTAGCGCAGCGCCCGTGCGAGGGCCTTGAACTGGCACTCCACGATGTGGTGCGCGTTGCGACCGTAGGGCACGTGCACGTGCAGCGCGATCTGGGCCTGGGCGACGAAGGACTCCAGGATGTGCCTGGTCATCGTGGTGTCGTACTCGCCGATCATCGGCGCCATCTTCTCGGGCTCGGTGTGCACGAGGTACGGGCGGCCGCTCAGGTCGACCGTCACCTGGGCGAGGGACTCGTCCAGGGGGACCGTGCAGTTGCCGAAGCGGTAGATCCCCACCTTGTCGCCGAGCGCCTGCTTGAAGGCGGCGCCGAGCGCGAGGGCGGTGTCCTCGATGGTGTGGTGCGAGTCGATGTGCAGGTCGCCCTCGGTCTTCACGGTCAGGTCGAACAGACCGTGCCGGCCGAGCTGGTCGAGCATGTGGTCGTAGAAGCCGACGCCTGTCGACACCTCGACCTTGCCGGTGCCGTCGAGATCGATCTCGACGAGGACCGACGTCTCCTTGGTGGTGCGCTCCACGCGTCCGACGCGGCTCATGACTTGCCCTGCTCTTTCTTCAGTTCACGTACCGCGTCGAGGAACGCGTCGTTTTCGGCGGGAGTTCCGGCGGTGACCCGCAGCCATCCGGGGACGCCGTTGTCCCGGACCAGGACGCCCCGGTCGAGGATCCGCTGCCAGGCCTCGTGGGAGTCGGCGAAGGTGCCGAACTGTACGAAGTTGGCGTCGGACTCGGTGACGTCGAACCCGATGGCGCGCAGTTCGGCGACCAGCCGGTCCCGCTCGGCCTTCAGCTGCTCGACGTACTTGAGCAGCGTGTCGGTGTGCTCCAGGGCGGCCAGCGCGGTCGCCTGCGCCACGGCCGACAGGTGGTAGGGCAGCCGTACGAGCTGCACGGCGTCGACGACGGCCGGGTGTGCGGCGAGATAGCCGAGGCGCAGGCCCGCCGCGCCGAACGCCTTCGACATGGTCCGGGAGACGACGAGATTCGGCCGTTCTTCGATCAGCGGCAGCAGTGAGTCGCCGTGGCTGAACTCGACGTACGCCTCGTCGACCACCACCATCGACGGCCTGGCGGCCTGCGCGGCCTCGTACAGCGCGAGGACCGTCCCGGGCGGGACCGCGTTGCCGGTGGGGTTGTTGGGGGTGGTGATGAACACGACGTCGGGCCGGTGCTCGGCGATGGCCTTCTCGGCCGCCGCGAGATCGATGGTGAAGTCGTCGTTGCGGGGACCGGAGATCCACCCGGTACCTGTCCCGCGCGCGATGAGCCCGTGCATCGAGTACGACGGTTCGAAGCCGATCGCGGTACGGCCGGGCCCGCCGAAGGTCTGGAGCAGCTGCTGGATGACCTCGTTGGAGCCGTTGGCGGCCCAGACGTTGGCGAGGCCGACCTCGTGGCCCGAGGTGTCCGTCAGGTACCTGGCGAGCTGCGTGCGCAGCTCCACGGCGTCCCGGTCGGGGTAGCGGTTGAGGTTCCGGGCCGCCTCGCGCACCCGCTCGGCGATCCGCTCGACGAGCGCTTCGGGCAGCGGGTAGGGGTTCTCGTTGGTGTTCAGCCGTACGGGGACGTCGAGCTGGGGCGCGCCGTACGGCGACTTGCCGCGCAGTTCGTCCCGTACGGGGAGATCGTCGATGCCAGTCACTTGCCTTCAGGTACCTTCCACCCGAACCGGGCCTTGACCGCCGCCCCGTGGGCCGGCAGATCCTCCGCCTCCGCCAGCGTCACCACGTGATGCGCCACGTCGGCCAGCGCGTCCCGCGTGTAGTCGACGATGTGGATGCCGCGCAGGAAGGACTGGACGGAGAGGCCCGAGGAGTGGCAGGCGCAGCCGCCGGTCGGAAGGACGTGGTTGGACCCGGCCGCGTAGTCGCCGAGCGAGACCGGCGACCAGGGCCCGACGAAGATCGCACCGGCGTTGCGCACCCGGTCGGCCACGGCCGCCGCGTTCGCGGTCTGGATCTCCAGGTGCTCGGCGCCGTACGCGTCGACGACCCGCAGCCCCTCCTCCACGCCGTCCACGACGACGATCGCGGACTGCCGGCCGGCCAGCGCCGGGGCGACCCGGTCCTCGATGTGTTTGGTGGCCGCGACCTGCGGCTCCAGTTCCTTCTCGACCGCGTCCGCGAGCGCCACGGAGTCCGTGACGAGGACGGCGGCGGCCAGCGGGTCGTGCTCGGCCTGGCTGATCAGGTCGGCGGCGACGTGCACCGGGTCGGCGGTGTCGTCGGCGAGGATCGCGATCTCGGTCGGGCCGGCCTCGGTGTCGATGCCGATCTTCCCCGCGAAGTACCGCTTGGCGGCGGCGACCCAGATGTTGCCGGGGCCGGTCACCATGTTGGCGGGCGCGCAGGACTCGGTGCCGTACGCGAACATCGCGACGGCGGTGGCTCCCCCGGCCGCGTACACCTCGTCGACGCCGAGGAGGGCGCAGGCGGCGAGGATGGTCGGGTGCGGCAGTCCGTCGAACTCGGCCTGGGCCGGGGAGGCGAGGGCGATCGACTCGACGCCCGCCTCCTGCGCCGGCACGACGTTCATGATCACGGAGGACGGGTACACGGACCGCCCGCCGGGCGCGTACAGCCCGACCCGGTCCACGGGCACCCACTTCTCGGTGACCGAGCCGCCGGGCACGACCTGGGTCGTGTGAGTCGTACGGCGCTGCTCGCGGTGGACGAGCCGGGCGCGGCGGATGGACTCCTCCAGGGCCGCGCGGACGGCCGGGTCGAGCTGCTCCAGCGCGTCGGCGAGGGCGTGGGCGGGCACGCGTACGGATTCCAGCCGGACTCCGTCGAACTTCTCGGCGAAGTCGATCAGCGCCGCGTCGCCCCGATGATGCACGGCCTCGCAGATCGGACGCACCTTCTCCAGGGCGGCCGAGACGTCGAAGTCGGCTCGGGGCAGCAGGTCGCGCAGGGCGGGTCCCTCAGGGAGGGCGTCGCCGCGCAGATCGATTCGAGCCATCGAGAAATGTTGCAGCACGGGGTCAATTCTCTCAGACGCGGATCGGGCGCCGTTCTCGCGTATCAGTGGCTGATACAGAGCGTTGCGAACCCCTGCACGGGACCCGTACGGGAACCTGGAAGATCACCTTCCCGTCTTGAGTTCAGCGGGTTACCGAGCGGGCAGAACGGTTGTACGAAACCCGCCAGTAACACCTGGTGACACGGGGAGGAGTGGGAAAAAGTCGTGACAGAGGGTGCCGGCATCCGCACGGGGGGCTCGGCGAACACGGGGGAACCACCGGACGATCTCAGCGCCGCCGAGCTGGGCATGTGGCAGGCCTTCCGCAACGGCAGCGTGTATGACCTCAGCAGCGGTGACACCGTCGTCGACGATCCGCACGGCGGCCATCCATGGGGTGCCGACCGGACCGTACGGGCCCGCATCGTGTGCTGCCTGCTCCTCGACGGCCCACCCGCGCTCGCCGGGCGCGTGGCGTCCCTGAAGCTCACCGGCGTACAGATCAACGGCACACTGGATCTGTCGGGCGGCACGGTCGAGCCGTACGTCGAGCTGAAGAGCTGCCGGTTCGAGAAGGAGATCCTCCTGCCGGAGGCCCGCTTCAGGACCGTACGGCTGGTGAACTGCTCGGTGCCGCGGCTGGAGGCGGCCCGGGTGCACACCGAGGGCGATCTGCACCTCCCCCGCTGCCGCTTCCACAACGGCGCGCGGCTCACCGACGCGCAGATCGGTACGGATCTGCTGCTCAACCAGGCCATCGTCTACCGGGACCGGCGCGGGCGCTCGATCGTCGCGGACGGCATGAGCGTCGGCCAGGACCTCCAGGCCGAGATGCTGGAGTCGCACGGCGAGCTGAGCCTGCGCGGGGCCACGATCGGCGTCTCGCTGAGCCTGCGCGGCGCCCGCCTCGCCAACCCGTACGGGAGACTCGCGCTCAACGCACCCCAGCTGACCGTGGGCCGCACGCTGTATCTGACCCCCGCGGGCGTCTGGAACCCCATCCTGACCAGCGGCACGACCCCCGCGCGCGGGACGCGTATCCAGCGCTTCGAGTGCGAGGGCGGGATCCGGCTCGACGACGGCCGGTTCGGCGACGCCGTCGACCTCGAACGGGCCCGTCTCGTCTTCACCGACGATCAGCAGCTGTCGCTGCTCCGGGTGCAGACACCCGAGCTGCGCTTCCTCGGGGAGCGGCCGGAGCGCGGCAAGGTGGTGCTGTCGGGCGCCAAGGTCGTCAACCTCGTGGACCGGGCGGACAGCTGGCCGGGACCGGGCAACCTGCACATGGGCGGCTTCACGTACGAGAACCTCGTACCGCAGGGGCCGTTCCCGCCGGTGGATCGGCTGGCGTGGGTGGCGGCGGCGACCGCCGAGTACAGCCCGGAGCCGTACGAACGGCTCGCCGCCGTGCTGCGCGACAGCGGCGAGGACGAGGACGCGCGCGAGGTACTGCTCGCCAAGCAGCGCCGGCGCCGCGAGACCCTGCCGCCGGCGGCGAAGCTGTGGGGGTACGTGCAGGACTGGACGGTCGCCTACGGGTACCGGCCCGGCCGGGCCGCCGTGTGGATGGCGGTGCTGTGGGCGGCGAGCTCGGTGGCGTTCGCGCACGCGAGCCATCCGCCGCTGAAGAGCGGGGAGCACCCGCCGTGGAACCCCTCCCTCTTCGCCCTCGACCTGCTTCTGCCGGTGATCGACCTGGGCCAGGTGGGCTTCTGGCAGTTGCGCGGCGGCTGGCAGTGGCTGGCCGCGGCGATCATCATGCTGGGCTGGGTCCTGGCGACGACGGTGGCGGCGGGGGCGACCCGGTTGTTGCGCAGAAGCTGAGCACGACTCATTTTTCTTCACCATCCCCTCACCTCGGACCGTACAACTAAATACAGGTTGCGCATTTGGGCTGGCGCGGCCCCGACCTGCGCCTTTCAATGGTCGACACCATGGCCTCGCTGCGTGCGTTCCTCCGTGCCACCAGGGCGGAACGGAACACTCCGCCGTCTCCACGCCTCGCCGCCGCCGGACTGCCCGCCGACGACGAGGTACTGCTCGACGCGCCCGACGCCCGCCTCGGCCCCGCGCTCGTCGCGGCGGGCCGGGGTGAGTACGGACCGGCGGCCGAACTGCTGTCCGCCACCCGCGCCACGGCCGAGTGGGAGAACCGCGACCGGTACGTGATCCGGCTGGCCGCGTTCGCGCACTCCCGCGCCGAGTGGTTCACGTCCTGGCGCGCCGCCGCCCCGCACGACCCGGACGCGCTGCTGGTCGGCGCCGAACTGGCGGTGACCCGCGCCTGGGCCTCCCCGGCCCGCGCCGAGCTCCTCCACCAGACCGGCCCGCTGGTCGAGGCCGCCGCGGCGGGCGACCCGCGCGACCCGGTGCCCTGGCGCATCGCACTGGACCGGGCCCGGGGCAGCGGCGCGGCCCACGGCGAGTTCGAGAGGCTGTGGGGCGAGGCCGTACGCCGCTCCCCGCACCATTACGGCTGCCATGTGGCGGCTCTCCAGTACCTGTCCACGAGCCCCTTCCGGTCCTCGGGAGGACTCGGCTCGCACCGCGAGTGCTTCGACTTCGCCGAGCGGGCCGCGCAGGACGCCCTGCCCGGCTCGCTCGTCCAGGCGCTGCCACTGCACGCCGCCTTCGCCTGTCTGAGCGAGGGCGACGGCGGAACGGTGGTGGACCGGGCCCGTCTGGACGCGGCGGCGGACGCCGCCGTCGCCCTGTCGGCGACGCACCCGGCGGCCGACCCCTGGCCGGCCGAGCTGCGCAACCTGCTGACCTACGTCCTGGTGGGACTCGACCGCTGGCAGGACGCCCTCCTCCAACTGCGCCTGACCGGCCCGTACGCCGCGTCCTTCCCCTGGGACAGGTTCTCGGACGACCCCCTCGGGGGGTTCCTCGAAGCACGCGAGGAGGTCCGCCGGAACGCGCCCGCCGCCCGCTGCGCGGCCTGTTCCGGTCATCCAGGGAGTGAGCACGGCGGACGCGCACACTCCGGCGACCACTAGGCTTTCCCGTCGTGACCATTGTTCGGCTGCCCCTCTTTCCGCTGAACTCGGTGCTGTTCCCGGGACTCGTCCTCCCGCTGAACATCTTCGAGGAGCGATATCGCGCCATGATGCGCGAACTCCTGAAGACCCCCGAGGACGAACCACGCCGGTTCGCCGTCGTGACGATCCGCGACGGCCACGAGGTGGCGCCCAGCTCACAGGGCCTGCCCGAGCAGGCGGCGGTGCCCGAACCAGGGCCCACGGCGGGCTTCGGCGACGATCTGCTCAAGGCGTTCCACTCCGTGGGGTGCGTGGCGGACGCGGCGACGATCAGGGAACGCGCGGACGGCTCGTACGAGGTCCTGGCCACCGGTACGACCCGGGTACGGCTGGTGTCGGTGGAGGCCTCGGGCCCGTTCCTGACGGCGGAACTGGAGGAGCTGGAGGAGTCCGCCGGTGACGGGGCGGGCGCGCTGGCAGAAGGCGTCCTGAGGGCCTTCCGCCAGTACCAGAAGCGCCTGGCGGGCGCGCGGGAACGCTCCCTGTCGACGGGCGCCGACCTTCCCGACGAGCCGTCGGTGGTGTCGTATCTGGTGGCGGCGGCGATGATGCTGGACACCCCGTCCAAGCAGCGCCTGCTCCAGGCCCCGGACACGTCGTCCCGCCTCCGCGAGGAACTGAAGCTCCTGCGCACGGAGACGGCGATCATCCGCAATCTCCCGTCGCTGCCGGCGTCGGAACTGACGCGCGGCCCGACAAGTCTCAACTGAGGGGGAGCAGGACCCGGAATGGCGAAGAAGAAGCAGCAGTCGGGCGGAACCCCGGCGACGGTGGCGCTGACGGCGGCGGGCGTCACGTACACGGTGCACGCGTACGAGCACGACCCCGCGCATCCCTCGTACGGCGAGGAGGCCGCCGAGGCGATGGGGGTGTCGCCGGAGCGCGTCTTCAAGACCCTGGTGGCGGACGTGGACGGAGTACTGACGGTCGCGGTGGTCCCGGTCGCGGGCCAGCTGGACCTGAAGGCGCTGGCCACGGCGGTGTCGGGCAAACGGGCGTCGATGGCGGACCCCACCCTGGCGGAACGCACGACGGGCTATGTCAGGGGCGGCATCTCCCCCCTGGGCCAGCGCAGGAAGCTCCGGACGGTCCTGGACGCGTCGGCGGACGCCCACGCCACGATCTGCGTCTCGGCGGGCCGACGGGGCCTGGAGGTCGAACTGTCCCCCGCGGACCTCACCAGCCTCACCGGGGCGGTAAGGGCCCCGATCGCCCGCGCGTGATCACGCGACACCGGCCGGCACATCCAGCCCGTCCGGGGTCCCCCCTCTGGGGGAGGGACGGGTAAGGGCGGCGGGGGCGAGAACCGCACGTCAAGCCGGAGGAACCTGCCCATAACCCTCGGGCTCCGGATCCCGGGGCCCGAACAACCCCGTCAACCCCAGATGCACCACCAGCGCCCCCACGGACCACACCAGCAACGCCCCCTTCGCCCCCAACTTCAGCGGCGCCGAGAACGTGGCCCCCTTGCCCACGTCCTTCGCGTGCGCGAGCACATCCTGGGTGGGCCCCAGCCACACCCCCAGCCGCCACGCCAGCACCGACCCGAGCAGCCCCCCGACCATCAGCGCGGCCACCAGCGGCACACCCCCGCGCCGCCGCACCAGGAACGCCGCAAGCGCACTCACCGCACCCAGAGCCAACGCCAGCAGAGTGAACGTTCCGTCGACCCCGATCGCCTGCTCGCCCTCGCTGTCCTTGACGTACACGACCCATCTGTTCTCGACGATGTCGCCGACCAGCGGCACACTCGGCGCCAGCCACCACCACAGCACTCCGAGCAGCACCCCGCCGAGCGCGAGAGCCACCGTGACGACGGCGGCCTCCCGCAGTTCGGTCTTCGTCCCGGGGCCGTCCTGTCCGTACGCCGGTGCGAACCCGCTTCCGCCGGACGGGTCCGGCCAGAACTGCCGGGACCGGCCGTCCGGGGCCTGCTGGAGCGAGGGCTGCTGCTGCAGGGGCTGCTGGGACTGCGAGGCCTCGTCACGGTCGTGGGAGGGCTCTTGATGCGGCGGCGGAGGCGGAGTCAGCGGTGCGGTCACCCTGACATCGTGCCAGGCCCGTCTGTGCGGCGCGTCACCGGACGGCCGCCCGGCGGTACGCCCAGGTCGCGACGGCCAGCGAGACCACCCCGACCCCCGCGCACACGGCGAGGTCGCCGAAGACGAAGGCCCAGTCGGGGTGGGGTCCGAAGGTCCGGGCGAAGGCCTCCACGCCGTACGTGGAAGGCAGCAGATCCCGCGCGAACCGCACCACCCCCGGCATCCGGTCCGCCGGCAGCACCCCGAGCAGCAGCGCCGCCGACATGCCCAACTGCCCGAGCAGCGTGGCGAGTTCCGGCCGCGGCGCGAGCAGCCCGAAGGCGGCGCCGAGCCCGGCGAGCGCGGCACCCGCGAGCGGGATCACCAGGGCGAGCACCCACAGATGCGTCAGCGGCAGCCCGTACAGCAGGCACCCGAACACCGCCGTCACGACGGTTCCCGGCACGGTGAAGGAGGCGTACGCCCCCGCCGCGCCCAGCACCACGGCCGCGGGCGGTACCGGCAGCGTCGCGTAGTGGTCGAGTCCACCGCTGGCCCGCAGCTGCCCGAAGTACTGGGCGAGCAGATTCAGCGCGACGAAGGCCACGACCAGCACCGAAGCCCCGGCCACCACGGCCCGTGCCTCGCCGCCCCCGTCCACGACCCCCCGCATCAGGATCATGATCCCGACCGACTGGAAGGTCGCCACGAACAGCAGCGGAATCCGCGCGACCCTGGCCCGGGACAACTGCGCCCGGTACACAGCGACGAGCGCGGGCCACAGCCGGGCACGCGGTCCGAGCTCGGCCGGCGCGCGGCGCGCGGGCGTCTCCTCCATGGCCAGGTCACTGCCCGGCAGCACCTCGGCGGGTACGACACTCACGTCGAGCTGCTCCTCTTCGTCCCGGTCACGACAGCCGCCCTCTCCCCCGTCGGCGCCCGCACACCTACCCGTACGGATCCGGAGCCCCCCGCACTCACGCCGGTCGTACCCGCCATGCCGCTCACGCCTTCACCAGCCCCTGCCCGTTCCCGCCGAGCGCCAGGTAGACGTCCTCCAGGCTCGGCGTGGCCAGCGTGAAGTCGTCCAGCGCCGTGAAGGCGGCCCCGCCGGTGACGGTGGCGACGGCCGCGCGGGCCTCCTCGGGAGCCAGCCGCAACGTCCACCTGCGCCCCGACTCGACGGCCCGGTCCCGCAGCGCGGCGACCTCGGGGACATGCAGGGGAGCCGCCTCCCGCCAGACCAGATCGACCCGGACCTCGCCGGCCACCTGCTCCTTCAGCCCGGACGGGGTGTCGCACGCGATCACCCGCCCCCGGTCCAGAACGGCCACCCGGTCGAGAACCGTCTCGGCCTCGATCACGTTGTGCGTCACCAGCAGCACCGTCGTACCGCGCTCGGCACGCCGCCGGTCGACCGCCGACCACACCGCCCGCCGCGCCACCGGATCCATCCCGGTCGTCGGCTCGTCGAGGACGAGCAGCGGCCGTTCCCCGACGAGCGCGGTGGCGAAGCACGCGAGCCGCCGCTGCCCGCCGGACAGCTTACGGATGGGCCGGGCGGCAAGGGAGGTGATCCCGAGCTCCTCCAGGACCGCGTCCCGTTCCGCGCGCGCCTGGCGTACCTCCAGGCCGCGCAGTCGCGCGGTGGTCTCGACGGCGAGCGAGACGGTCAGTTCGTCGAGGGCGCTGGACTCCTGGCCGAGGTAGGCGAGGATGCGCGCCGCCCGCTCGGGGTGGCGCACGACGTCGTGGCCCAGGATCTCGACGCTGCCCCGGTCGGGGCGCATCAGGCCGGTGATCTGCCGGACGAGGCTCGACTTGCCGGCGCCGTTCGGTCCGAGCAGGCCGAAGATCTCACCGCGCCGGACGTCCAGGTCGACGGCGTCGGTGGCCTGCACCTCGGGTGTTCCGGGGGCGCCGCGTCGGCCGCGCACCGCGCGATAGGTCTTGGTGAGATCGCGCACCGCGCACACGACGTCGTCACCGTGTCGGGCTGCGTGTGCCGTGCGCGTACTCACGAAGGCGAGAGTACGGGGTGCCCGACTCCGCCTGAAATCCAACCCCCGCCCCGCCCTTCCCGCGCGCTGGCCCCGTGGGTGCCTCTCACTCCGCGGCGGGCGCGTGTTCCGCGGTCGTACGGACGTCGATCTCGCGCCAGAAACCGGCCCTGATCGCGTACCGGTCGTGCTCGTCGATCTGGTCGTCCTTGTGGGCGAGCAGGCCGAAGCGGGCGGCGTAGCGCAGCAGTTCGCCGTCGATGCGGTGCGGGATGCGGGGGTACATCGTGGACAGTTTCTGCACCTGGGCGGGTTCCGGGAGGCGCTCCATCCAGCGGCGCGAGAACACCTGTCCGACCTCGTACGGATCACCGCCGACCGTGGTGATGTCCTCCTCGCGGTCCGCCCAGCGCTGCTCGGCCGAGGTGAGCTGGGCGAGCGTCGGCATGGCGGCGATCTCGGGGGGCTCGGCGGCCACGCCCGGCCGGTCGACCCAGCCCTTGTCGGAGGACCAGCGCAGGGTCGCGTTGGCGGGATGCTGGGCGGGCTGGGCGCCGGGGGCCCGCAGTGCGGCCAGGTCCTTGGGGGTCGGTACGCCCTTTGCGGTGGGTACGCGCTCCTGCTCGCCGTCCTGCTCGGCGGGCGCCACCGAGTGCTCCTGCCGCTCGCCGGTGTCCCGCTCGGCCGCCTGCGCGTGCGCCGACTCGGGCAACGGCGCGGACAGGATCGCGGCGATCTCGGGACGGGGCACCGGCTGCGGCGCGCAGACCCCGCCGAGTTCCTTGGCCCGTACGGCCTTGGTGATCCACGTACGGTCGAGGACGCGCCGCTCGTCGGCCTCGGCGACCAGGTCCTCGGACTGGTTGTAGTCGCCGTCGGCGGCCTGCACGGCCCACAGGTGTACGGCGACTCCGTGCTCCTTGGCCGCCATCATGCCCGGCAGCAGATCGCCGTCGCCGGTGACGAGGACGATGTCGGAGCAGGCGCGGTTGCGGGCCAGCTCGGTCAGCTCGGCGTGCATGGCGGCGTCGACGCCCTTCTGGGCCCACCGTCCGTCGCTGCGGGTCAGGGCGCCGAGCCGGACGGTGACCCGGGGCATCACACGGAGTCTGCGGTGCTCGGGCTGGGGCACCCGGTCGGGGGCGCCGTCGAACCAGTAGATGCGCAGCAGTGGCCGTTCGGTGTCCGATTCGGCGCGTTCTCGCAGGCCCTGGATGAGGGCGGGGTGGTCGACGGTGATGCGGGACCGCGAGGGCTCTCCGGCGAGAAGACTCGCGGCGGCCCCCAGCAGATACCCGGCGTCCACCAGGACGATGCAGCGGTCCACGCGATCCACCCTCTTTCCGGGAGGTTTGCTTCGGGCTTGCTTCGAGTCTGCCCGACCGCGCGGGGGTTAACGGCCCGAACTCGATCTTCGGCGTGGCGTTCCCCGGGTCGGCCGAGGGTCCCAGCGCACGACTCGACCCTATTACGCACGGCATTACGCACGGTAATTCTCCGACATGCGCGCTTTGTCAGGTCATGTGAATCTGATTCCGGTCTCTGGCCCCCAGATCCCCCTCAGGAGGAAGATCACCATGGCCAAGAACAAGAAGCAGAGTCGCCCGCACGAACAGGCGTCACAGGCCGAGCGCGGTACCGAGCAGGCGAAGTCCTCCTCGATGGAGTCGCAGGCCGAGCAGCGCGCCACCCAGGTGACTCCCGGTGACATGGCACGCAAGGGCAGGCAGAAGCGCTTCGGCCACAACTGAACCGCCACTGAACCACCGCTGAGTACGACAGACAGCTGAACAGCGGGCTGTCGAAGCCCGGACACAGTGAGGGGCGCACCCAGAGCCGGGTGCGCCCCTCACTCACATCCGCCGGTCAGCCCGCGAGGCAGGCCGGTCCGAGGAGCACCTTCAGGTCGCCGAAGAGCGCCGGATCCGCCTTCACCCGGTGCCTGTCGAGCCGCAGCACGGTGGTCTTGCTCGGTCCCTGGAGTCTGATGCGGACCTCGCTCTCGCCCTTGTGGTGGCTGAGGATCTCGCCGAGCCTGCTGATCATCGGCGGGGTGACCTTCAGCGCGGGGATGGTGAGGATCACCATCGCGTTGGTTCCGGCGTTGGACAGGTCGGGGACCTGGAGTTCCATCGCGACCAGCCGGGGCACGTCCTCGCGCTTGTCGAGGCGTCCCTTGACGAAGACGACGGCGTCCTCGACGAGTTGGGTCGACACCAGCTGGTAGGTCGCCGGGAAGAACATGCACTCGATGGAACCGGCGAGGTCCTCCACGGTGGCGATGGCCCAGGCGTTGCCCTGCTTGGTCATCTTGCGCTGGAGGCCGGAGATGATGCCGCCGATGGTGACGACCGCGCCGTCCGCGTGCTCACCTCCGGTGAGCTGGGAGATGCCCGCGTCGGCCTTGTCGGACAGGACGTGCTCCAGGCCGAAGAGCGGGTGGTCGGAGACGTACAGGCCGAGCATCTCCCGCTCCTGGGCGAGCAGATAGGCCTTGTCCCACTCGTCGGTGGTGAACTCGATGTCGAGACCGAAGCCGGGCTCGTCGGTGTCCTCGTCGCCGCCGCCGAAGAGGTCGAACTGTCCCTCGGCCTCTTTCCTCTTCACCGCGACCACGTTGTCGATCATCGGCTCGAAGTGCGCGGTGAGGCCCTTGCGGGTGTGCCCCATGCTGTCGAACGCGCCGGCCTTGATCAGCGACTCCGTGGTCCGCTTGTTGCAGACGACGGCCTCGACCTTGTCGAGGTAGTCGGGGAAGGAGCCGTACTTCCCCTTGGCGTTGCGGGACTTGATGATCGACTCGACGACGTTCGTACCGACGTTGCGCACCGCGGAGAGGCCGAAGAGGATCACGTCGTCGCCCTGGGCGGCGAAGTTGGACATCGACTCGTTGACGTTGGGCGGGAGCACCTTGATGCCCATGCGCCGGCACTCGTTCAGATAGATCGCGGACTTGTCCTTGTCGTCCTTGACCGAGGTGAGCAGACCCGCCATGTACTCGGCCGGGTAGTTCGCCTTCAGATAGGCGGTCCAGTAGGACACCAGCCCGTAGGCGGCCGAGTGGGCCTTGTTGAAGGCGTATCCGGCGAAGGGGACCAGGACGTCCCACAGGGCCTTGATCGCCTCGTCGCTGTAGCCGTTCTTCTTGGCGCCGGCCTGGAAGATGGTGAAGTTCTTGGCCAGTTCGTCGGGCTTCTTCTTGCCCATCACGCGGCGCAGGATGTCGGCCTCGCCGAGGGAGTACCCGGCGATGATCTGGGCGGCCTTCTGCACCTGCTCCTGGTAGACGATCAGACCGTAGGTGACCGCGAGGACCTCCTGGAGAGGCTCCTCCAGCTCCTTGTGGATCGGGGTGATCTCCTGGAGCTTGTTCTTGCGCAGCGCGTAGTTGGTGTGCGAGTCCATGCCCATCGGGCCGGGACGGTAGAGCGCCGAGACGGCGGAAATGTCCTCGAAGTTGTCGGGCTTCATCAGACGCAGCAGCGAGCGCATGGGTCCGCCGTCGAACTGGAACACCCCGAGGGTGTCGCCGCGCTGGAGCAGTTCGAACGTCGCCGGATCGTCGAGCGGCAGGGCCAGCAGGTCGAGGTCGACGGCCTTGCCGGCCTTCACCATCTTGACGGCGTCGTCCATGATGGTCAGGTTGCGCAGGCCCAGGAAGTCCATCTTCAGCAGGCCGAGCGACTCGCACTGCGGGTAGTCCCACTGTGTGATGGTCACGCCGTCGGTGTGCCGCACCCAGATCGGGGCGTGGTCCACGATGGGCTCGCTGGACATGATGACGCCGGCCGCGTGCACACCCATCTGCCGGACCAGACCCTCGACGCCCTTGGCGGTGTCGATGACCTTCTTCACGTCGGGCTCGTTCTCGTACATCGCCCGGATCTCGCCGGCCTCGCTGTAACGCGGGTGCGTGGGGTCGGTGATGCCGTTGAGGTCGATGCCCTTACCGAGGACGTCGGCGGGCATCGCCTTGGTGAGCCGGTCGCCCATCGCGTACGGGTAGCCCAGCACGCGCGCGGAGTCCTTGATGGCGTTCTTCGCCTTGATCTTGCCGTACGTGCCGATCATGGCGACCTTGTCGGCGCCGTACTTCTCGGTCACGTACCGGATCACCTCGACGCGCCGGCGTTCGTCGAAGTCGATGTCGACGTCGGGCATGGAGACGCGCTCGGGGTTGAGGAACCGCTCGAAGATCAGACCGTGCGGGATCGGGTCGAGGTCGGTGATGCCCATGGCGTACGCGACGATCGAACCGGCCGCGGAACCGCGGCCGGGGCCGACCGCGATGCCCTGCTTCTTGGCCCACATGATGAAGTCGGCGACGACGAGGAAGTACCCCGGGAACCCCATCTGGATGATGACGTCCATCTCGTACTCCGCCTGCTTCTGGCGGTCGTCGGGGACACCGCCGGGGAAGCGCCGGTTCATGCCGAGCCGGACCTCCTCCTGGAACCAGGTGATCTCGGTGAAGCCGTCCGGGATGTCGAACTTCGGCATGAGGTTCCTGGCCTCGAACATGCCGGAGGTGTCGATCTGTTCGGCCACCAGGAGGGTGTTGGCGCAGCCTTCCTGCCAGGCGTCCGAGGAGTCGATGGCGTACATCTCGTCCGTGGACTTCAGGTAGTAGCCGGTGCCGTCGAAGCGGAAGCGGTCGGGGTCGGAGAGGTTCTTGCCGGTCTGGATGCACAGCAGCGCGTCGTGCGCGACCGACTCGTGCGCGTACGTGTAGTGCGAGTCGTTCGTCACCAGGGGCGGGATGCCGAGCTTCTTGCCGATCTCCAGGAGGCCGTCGCGGACCCGGCTCTCGATCTCGATGCCGTGGTCCATCAGCTCCAGGAAGTACCGGTCCTTGCCGAAGATGTCCTGGTACTCGGAGGCCGCCTTGAGCGCCTCCTCCTTCTGGCCGAGGCGCAGCCGGGTCTGGAGCTCGCCTGAGGGGCAGCCGGTGGAGGCGATGAGCCCCTCGGACCACTGGGAGATGGTCTCCTTGTCCATGCGCGGCCACTTCTGCAGCCAGCCCTCCGCGTACGCGTCCGAGGACAGCCGGAAGAGGTTGTGCAGGCCCTTCGCGTTGGACGCCCAGATCGTCTTGTGGGTGTAGCCGCCGGAACCGGACACGTCGTCGCGCTTCTGGTGCGGCTGGCCCCACTGGATCTTCCGCTTGTTGCGCCGCGACTCGGGTGCCACATACGCCTCGATGCCGATGATCGGCGTGACGCCGGCCTTCTTGGCGGTGTGGAAGAAGTCGTACGCGCCGTGGAGGTTGCCGTGGTCGGACATGGCGATATGGGTCATGCCCATCTCGTTGCACGCGTCGAACATGTCCTTGAGCCGCGCGGCACCGTCCAGCAGCGAGTACTGGGTGTGGACGTGCAGGTGCGTGAACGGCGGCTTTGACACGGCATGGCCTCCATGGGGCGGGGCAGTGGCGCGAAGCGCCTCGTTGAGGGGTGGTGGTCGGGAGACGGGTGGGCGCTCGGCGACAGGCTGCGGGCAGTCTGGGGGGACAGCGACGAAGTCTAAGCCTCGGCACTGACAGCGTGAGGCGCCTCCCCCGTACCTTCGTGGGCGGGTCGTGGGCACTCCGGCATACCCTCGGACGTTGGAGGGACGACGGAGTCATTCGTCTCCCCGGTCGGCCTGTCCGGCCCCATTCGTCTTGCATCACCTGCACCAGGAGGCACCAAGCGATGTCGGTTCCGCAGCTCAGCGCCGAGCACCGCGGCGAGGAGATCCTCACCGTCTTCGACACCGCGTTCGGCGAGCTCCTGGCCGCCGATCCGGCCGCGTTCCGCGTGAAGTTCCGCAAGATGGCGGCTTCCGCGTTCGCGTTCTACCGGGGTACGGCGTGCCTCTTCTACCACGATCTGGAGGCCGAGAGGCGGGGCGGACCGTACCTGGACGACCGCACCGCGCGCGTGTGGATCCACGGCGACCTGCACGCGGAGAACTTCGGCACGTACATGGACGCCGAGGGCCGGCTGATCTTCAACGTCAACGACTTCGACGAGGCGTACGTCGGGCCCTTCACCTGGGACCTCAAGCGCCTCGCCGCCTCCCTGGCCCTCATCGGGTACGCGAAGGCGCTCTCCGACGAGCAGATCACCGAGCTGGTGCGGACGTACGCGGGCGCGTACCGCGAGCGCATCCGCGCCCTCGCGACCGGCGCGAAGAGCGACGAGGTGCCGCCGTTCACCCTGGACACCGCCCAGGGTCCGCTGCTGGACGCGCTGCGTGACGCGCGCTCGCTGACGCGGTTCGGGCTGCTCGACTCGATGACGGAGATCCGCGACTTCGAGCGCCGGTTCGCGCCGGGCGGCGGCTCCATCGAGCTGGACGCGGCCACGCGCTACAAGGTGCTGGCCGCCTTCGACGGTTACCTGGAGACGCTGCCGGAGTCGTCCCTGACCCGCCCGGACTCGTACCGGGTGAAGGACGTCGTCGGCCGTCGTGGCATCGGCATCGGCTCGGCCGGGCTGCCCTCGTACAACATCCTCCTGGAGGGCGCCACGGACGCCCTGGAGAACGATGTGGTGATCTACATCAAGCAGGCCCAGACCCCGGCCGTCTCCCGGCACATCACCGACCCGGCGATCCGCGGCTACTTCCAGCACGAGGGCCACCGCACGGTGATCTCGCAGCGCGCCCTCCAGGACCACGCCGACCCGTGGCTGGGCTGGACCGAGCTGGACGGCCGCGGTCAGCTGGTCGCCGAGGTGTCGCCGTACGCCGTGGACCTGGACTGGGGTGACATCGACGACCCGGAGGAGATCGCGGACGTCGTCGCCGACCTGGGCCGGGCGACGGCCACGATGCACGCGGCGGCGGACGACCAGTCGGGCGAGTCCCTGGTGCCCTTCTCCACGGAGCGGGCCATCGACGCGGTGATCGCGGCCGACGAGGCGGGCTTCGCGGACGTCCTGGTGGACTTCGCCCACGAGTACGGCGCACGCGCACGTGCCGACCACCAGACCTTCGTGGACCTGTTCCGCAACGGCCGGATCCCGGGCCTCTAGACACCCCCTTTGGACACCCCCTTGGACACCCCTTCCGAATTTCCGGCAGTGCACACGCTCACAGGGAGCTTTTAGGGACCTCCTACAGGAGTCCGTGACACACTCACCTCCGCTATGGACATATCCGGGACCCACCTCAGAGCCGTACGCGCGGCACTGTTCACGGCACTCGTCGTGACGCTCAGCAGCGCGTCGCACGTGCTGCTGTCCCGGGTCCCGCTGCCGATGGGGACGGTGGCCGTGATCGCCGCCGCCGTCTTCGTCGTCGCGTACGCGCTGGCCGGCCGCGAGCGTGGCTTCGCCCGGATCGCTGTCCTGCTCATCCCGCTGGAGCTGGCTGCCGACACGGTCTTCACCACCGGCCAGACGGTCTGTTACGGCCGGGCGGGCGGGCCGGTCGCCGGCCCGCTGCGTTCGGTGGGCTTCGACGTACTGTGCGCCGGCGACGGCGTGAGCACCCCGCTGGCCCGGGTTGCGGGCACCGACACCGACCGGGTGGCGGCGCTGCTCGCCCACTCGGGCCCGTCGACCGCCTGGCTGCTGCTGGCCGCGCATGTCGGAGTGGGGCTGCTGGCCGCCGCCTGGCTGCGCCGGGGCGAGCGGGCCCTGGCCCAGCTGCTGGGCGCGCTCACCACCTCCACCTTCCGCCCGCTGCTGCTGGCCGCCGCCGCGGTGACGGTCCGGTCCGCCCCGGCGGTACGCCGTCTTCCGCGACCGGCTCAGCGCGTCGCCGCCCTCCGCGCGCGTCTGCTCGTGCACTCCCTGGGACGACGAGGACCGCCGCGCCCGAACCTGCTCGCCTTCGCCTGAGCGGCAACCCGCCCGAGCGACAGCCCCGAGCGACCAGCACCGGCAAGCCCTCCATTCACTTCCGTGTACGCCGCCCATGCCGCGTACGCGTTCCCCAGGGAGATCACCAGCATGAGCAAGCGGAACAGCCAGGCGTCCAAGAACGCGGCCCGTGAACGTCTGCGCGAGGAGCGCCAGCGCCAGGCCAAGCGGGACAAGGTGAAGCGGCAGGTCATCGTGGCCGGTGCCGTCGTCGCCGTCCTCGCGATAGCCGGCGGTATCGGCTACGCGGTCGTGCAGAACAACAAGCCGGGCTACTGGGCCACGGCGAAGGACGCGAAGGTCGTCGCGCCGGCCAACACCACGGGCACGAACGGCACGACAGTGGTCCTCGGCAAGAGCACCGCCAAGAAGACCCTCAAGCTGTACGAGGACCCGCGCTGCCCGATCTGCGCCCAGTTCGAGCAGACGGTCGGCTCGACCCTCAAGCAGGACTTCGACGCGGGCAAGTTCAAGATCCAGTACATCGGCGGCACATTCCTCGACGGTGACACCGACGACAACGGGAAGATCCAGATCGGCTCCCGCGGCGAGGGTTCCAAGAACGCGATGAGCGCCATGGGTGCCGCGCTGAACGTGAGCCCTGAGGCGTTCCTGGAGTACAAGACCGCGCTCTACTCGGCGAAGTACCACCCCGAGGAGACGGACGACAAGTTCAAGAGCGACGACTACCTGATCAAGGTGGCGAACACGGTCAGCGCGCTCAAGAACAACACGAAGTTCCAGACCGCCGTCGAGGACGGCACGTACGACGCCTGGGCGCTGGCGATGTCCCAGACGTTCAACACCAACAAGGACGGCGTCAACGGCACTCCGAGCCTGGTGATGGACGGCAAGAAGCTCACGGCCCCGAACAGCGAGAACGCGCCCATGACGGTCGCCGACTTCACCACGGCGATCACGGCGGCGCTGAAGGCCTGAGCAGCGGGTTCCGGAGCGTTCGGAGCGCCTGCCGTACGGTCCGCCGCTCGGCCCCGGTGGACGATCAGCCGAAGAGCGGGCGAACTTTTGTCGTTCGCCCGCTCTACTGGCCTACTGATCAGTAATCTCAGCGCCCGTGACGAGTCGAAGCTCTTCCTCCGAGTCCACGGGCGCCCGGGTCAACTCCCTCGCCCCACGCCGCCGTACGGTCGTCAAGGCCGCCGCCGCCACCGCCGGCCTGGCCGGTCCGCTGGCCGCCGCGCTGCCCGCCCGTGCCGCTGCCGAGGTTCCCGCCTTCCTGCACGGGGTCGCCTCAGGCGATCCGCTGCCGGACGGCGTCCTGCTGTGGACGCGCGTGACGCCCACCGCGGAGGCGATACCCGGGTCCGGGCTCGGCCCGGACACCGAGGTGAGCTGGACCGTCGCCCTCGACAAGGCGTTCACGAACGTCGTCTCCAAGGGCTCGACCACCGCGACGGCCGCCGCCGACCACACGGTCAAGGCGGACATCCGTGGCCTCGCGCCCGCCACCGACTACTGGTTCCGCTTCTCGGCCGGCGGCACGGACTCCCCCGCCGCCCGCACCCGGACCGCGCCCGCCGCGGACGCCGCGGTGACGGGCCTGCGCTTCGGCGTGGTCTCCTGCGCCAACTGGGAGGCCGGCTACTTCTCCTCGTACCGCCACCTCGCGGCGCGCGGCGACCTGGACGCCTGGCTGCACCTCGGCGACTACATCTACGAGTACGGCACCGGCACGTACGGCACCCGTGGCACTGTCGTACGCCCGCACTCCCCCGCGCACGAGATCCTCACGCTCGCCGACTACCGCGTACGGCACGGGCGTTACAAGACCGACTCCGACCTCCAGGCCCTGCACGCGGCAGCCCCCGTCGTCGCGATCTGGGACGACCACGAGTTCGCCAACGACGCGTGGTCGGGCGGCGCCGAGAACCACACCGAGGGCACGGAGGGCACCTGGTCGAGCCGGCAGTCGGTCGCGAAACAGGCCTACTTCGAGTGGATGCCGGTCCGCCCGGCGATCGCGGGCACCACCTACCGGCGCCTGCGCTTCGGCAAGCTCGCCGACCTCTCCCTCCTCGATCTGCGCTCCTTCCGCTCCCAGCAGGTGTCCACGGGCAGCGGTACGGTCGACGACCCGGAGCGTACGATCACCGGCCGAGCCCAACTCGACTGGCTGAAGGCGGGGTTGAAGGCCTCAGACACCACCTGGCGGCTGGTCGGGAACTCGGTGATGATCTCGCCGTTCGTCATCGGCTCTCTCACCGCCGACCTTCTGAAGCCGCTCGCCGAACTGCTCGGCCTGCCCAAGGAAGGCCTCGCCCTCAACACCGACCAGTGGGACGGCTACACGGACGACCGGCGTGAACTCCTCGCCCACCTCCGCTCCAACGCGATCCGCAACACGGTCTTCCTGACCGGCGACATCCACATGGCGTGGGCCAACGACGTGCCCGTGGACGCCGGCACCTACCCGCTGTCGCCCTCCGCCGCCACGGAGTTCGTCGTCACGTCGGTCACCTCCGACAACCTCGACGACATCCTCAAGGTCCCCGAGGGCACCGTCACCGCGCTCGCCGCGCCGATCATCCAGGCGGCCAACCGGCACGTCCACTGGGTCGACACCGACCGCCACGGCTACGGCGTCCTGGACATCACCGCGGACCGCGCGCAGATGGACTACTACGTGCTGTCCGACCGCACGAAGGCGAACGCGACCTCGACCTGGTGGCGCTCGTACCGCACGCTCACCGGCACCCAGAAGGTGGAACGGACGTACCGCCCGGTGTAGACGGCCGGCGAGTACCGGTGGTCCCGGTCTACAGGCTGTCGAGGAAGCCGAGCGCCACCCGCCAGGTGGCCTCGGCCGCCTCCTCGTCGTAGTCGGGGAGGTCGGGGTCGGTGTAGAGGTGACCGGCCCCGGCGTACCGGTAGATCTCCACGTCGGCGCCCGCCTTGCCCATCTGGAGATACCAGGAGCCCAGCCAGTCCTCGGTCTCGAACGCGTCCGGCTCGGCCACGTGCAGCTGAACCGGCAGATCGTCCACCGACGCTGTCTCGGCGATGTCCGACGTGCCGTGCAGCAGCAACAGCCCGCGTGCCTTGGCGTCGCCGAGCGCGAGGGTCTGCGCGGTCGCGGCACCGAACGAGAACCCCGCGTACACCAGACCCCGCCCGGAGTAGGGCGCGGCGGCCAGGACCGCCCGCCTGAGCAGCTCGTCCTTGCCTGTGGCGTCCTTGAAGGCCATACCTTCCTCGACGGTCCCGAAGGTGCGCCCGCCGAAGAGGTCGGGGGTCCACACCTCGTGTCCGGCCGCCCGCAGCCGGTCCGCCGCGGCGCGTACGGCAGGGCGGAGTCCGTAGGTCGAGTGAAAGAGCATGACGTTCATGTGGACATCGTGCCAGGGACCACTGACACAGAAGCCCCCGCATGTTCAAGGCCGCCCTTCACCGGTTACGTTCTCCGGCATGGAGAACGTACTGCGCCCGCTGATCGTCCTCGGTGGATCGGTCGTGCTGACGCTGCTCATCGGCTGGGCCACGGACCGCTTGCTGCGCAAGGCGGACGAACGGCAGACCGAGACTCCGCTGTGGGGACTGCTGCGCCGGGGCCGTGTGCCCTACCACCTCGTCCTGTGCGCGGCGCTGCTCAGAGGGTCCTACCACCAGGCCGACCTGCTCAAGGAGCACCAGGTCGCCGTCGGCCGGGCCCTGACGCTGGTGCTGATCGGCTCGACGGCCTGGCTGATCGTCCGGATCGCGGCGGCGGTCGTGGACACCTCGTACACCCGTTACGCCCGCGTCCACCCCGACCCGGCCCGGGTGCGCCGGGTCCGCACCCAGGTGTCGCTGATCACACGGGTGGTCGCGGCGGTCGTGGGCGTCGTGGCGGTGGCGGCGATGCTGCTGACGTTCCCGGCGATGCGCGCGGCCGGCGCCTCGCTGCTGGCGTCGGCCGGAATTCTGGGCATCGTCGCGGGTGTGGCGGCCCAGTCGACGCTGAGCAACATGTTCGCGGGGTTCCAGATCGCCTTCGGCGACATGGTGCGCCTTGGCGACACGGTCGTGGTGGACGGCGAGTGGGGCACGGTCGACGAGATCACTCTGACGTTCCTGAGCGTGCGCACCTGGGACGAGCGCCGCATCACGATGCCGGTGTCCTACTTCACCTCGAAGCCCTTCGAGAACTGGTCGCGGGGCGGGGCCCAGATGACCGGCATCGTCTTCTGGCACCTGGACCACAGCGCGCCCATGGAGGCGATGCGGGAGAAGCTCCGCGACCTCCTGCGCGAGTGCCCGGCCTGGGACGGCCGCGCCTGCGACCTGTCCGTCACGGACGCCACGCCGAGCACCATGGAGGTACGCGCCCTGGTGACGGCGAAGGACGCGGACGACGTCTGGAAGGTCCGGGTGCACGTCCGCGAGGGCATGATCCGCTGGCTGGCCGAGCAGCACCCGTACGCCCTCCCCCGGGTCAACACGGCGGACGCGGCCCTGCCCCCGGGCAACGAGACGGCCCGCCGCTCCCAGGACGGAACACCGCGCAGGGCCCACGAAACACCAAGGACAGCCGGCCGAGGCTAGACACCTTCGACGGGCGGTGCGGTGGTGGGAGAAAACCTCAAAAAGAGCGGCGCATCGCAAGATGCGCGATACCCGCCTCGTGGAACTCGACCCCGTACCCCGTATATCCCAGCCGCTCGTAGAACCCCGCCGCGGCCGTCTGCGCATGCAGATCCACGGCGGCAAGCCCCAACCCCCGAGCCGCCTCCTCGATACCCCGCACGAGCGCGACCCCGACCCCCAGCCCCCGCGCTTCCTTCCGCACCGCGAGCCGCCCGAGGGACCCCACGGACAGATCGCCGCCGGTCCGTCCGACCGCGGCCTCCCCGTGCAGCAACCGCCCCGTGCCGAGCGCGACCCCGTCCTCCCGGACGGCCACCACATGCAGCGCGCCCGCGTCGAACTCGTCGTACTCCAGGTCCTCCGGCACTCCCTGCTCGGCGACGAAGACCTCCTTGCGCACCGCGAAACAGGCCTCGCGGTCGGCGGGATCCCCGGCGACGCGCACCACGTAGGACGGCCGGGTCATGCGTAGGTCTCCTCGCGCACCCGCTCCAGGGCGCTGGCCAGGTCCTCCGGGTAGTCGCTCTCGAACTCGACCCACGTCCCGTCCCCGGGGTGCTCGAAGCCGAGGCGTACGGCGTGCAGCCACTGGCGGGTCAGGCCGAGCCGCTTGGAGAGCGTCGGGTCCGCACCGTACGTCAGGTCGCCGACGCAGGGGTGCCGGTGGGCGGCCATGTGGACGCGGATCTGGTGGGTGCGGCCGGTCTCCAGCTTGATGTCGAGCAGGGAGGCCGAGCGGAACGCCTCGATGAGGTCGTAGTGCGTGACGGACGCCTTGCCCTCGGCCGTGACCGCCCACTTGTAGTCGTGGGTGGGGTGCCGGCCGATGGGCGCGTCGATCGTGCCGCTCATCGGGTCGGGGTGGCCCTGGACCAGCGCGTGGTAGCGCTTGTCGACCGTGCGCTCCTTGAACTGGCGCTTGAGCGACGTGTACGCGCGCTCCGACTTGGCGACCGCCATCAGGCCGGACGTGCCGACGTCGAGCCGGTGCACGATGCCCTGACGCTCGGCGGCACCGGAGGTGGAGATGCGGTATCCGGCGGCGGCGAGCCCGCCGATGACGGTCGTCCCGGTCCAGCCGGGCGAGGGGTGCGCGGCCACGCCGACGGGCTTGACGATCACGACGATGTCGTCGTCGTCGTGCACGATCACCATGCCCTCGACGGGCTCGGCCACCACCTGCACGGGCGCGGGTGCCTGCGGCATCTCCACCTCGAGCCAGGCACCGCCGTGCACCCGCTCCGACTTGCCGACCACCGAGCCGTCGACCATGACCTTCCCCGCCGCGGCCAGCTCGGCGGCCTTCGTACGGGAGAAGCCGAACATCCTGGAGATGGCGGCGTCGACGCGCTCGCCCTCCAGGCCGTCCGGCACGGGCAGGTTGCGGATCTCGGGAACGGTGCTCACCCGTCGAGTATGCCGGACGGGTCGGACACTCTCGTACGAGAGTGCAGGGGCCCTCAGTCCTTGTGGACGGTCCCGTCCGGGTCGAGCCCCTTGAAGGACAGCAGGACGATCAGGATGCCGCCGCAGACGATCGCCGAGTCGGCCAGGTTGAAGACCGCGAAGTGCTTGGGCGCGATGAAGTCGACGACCGCGCCCTCGAAGACGCCCGGGGAGCGGAAGATCCGGTCGGTCAGATTGCCCAGCGCGCCGCCGAGCAGCAACCCGAGCGCGATCGCCCAGGGCACGCTGTAGAGCTTGCGGGCCAGGCGGGCGATCACGACGATCACGGCCGCGGCGATGACCGTGAAGATCACCGTGAAGGCCTCACCCATGCCGAAGGCGGCGCCCGCGTTGCGGATCGCCTCGAACTTCAGCCAGTCCCCGATGATCTCGATCGGCGCGTGGTGCTCCAGCTTGGCGACGACGACCATCTTGCTGGCGAGGTCCAGCGCGTACGCCAGCGCGGCGACCGTGAACAGCACGAGGATCCGGCGCCTGCCACGGGGCCGCTCCTCCGGGGTTTCCGGCTCGGCTCCCGCCGCGTCCGGGATGTCCGGCGTACCGATGATGCGCTCCGCCTCTGCCACGTGAGTCCCTCAACCTAGGTTCCTGACTGAGGACGAGGGTACGACACGCCTCCTGGCACACAGGAGTGCAGGAGGCACACGGCGAGGATCGGCGGCCGGTCAGTAGCGACGCTCCTGCTTCTGCTTGCATTCGACGCACAGCGTCGCGCGCGGGAAGGCCTGCATACGGGCCTTCCCGATCGCCTTGCCGCAGTCCTCGCACAGGCCGTACGTGCTCGTGTCCAGCCGCTCCAGGGCCCGCTCGTCCTGGACGAGCATCTCGCGCGCGTTGGCCGCCAGCGCCATCTCGGCCTCACGCGTCGTGTTCTTGGTGCCGGTGTCCGCCTGGTCGTCGCCAGCGCCGTCGCCGGAGTCCCGCATCAGACCCACGAGCGACTGCTCGGACGCCGTGATCTCGGCGCGCAGCCGCTGTACCTCGGACTGCAGCTCGGCGCGTGCCTCCGCCACTTCCTCCGGTGTCCATGGGTCCTCACCGGGGCGTACGGCGAGTTCACCCGGCTCCAGCGCCGCGACGATCCGCGCCTTGGGTACCGCGCTGCGCTTCTTCGCGGTCGTGGTCGTGCCCGCAGTCTTCTTCGCAACCACCGTCGTGGCTCCCGTCGTCTTCGCGGCCTCGGCCGCGCCCGCCTTGTTGGCAGTGCTCTTCCTGGCCGTGCTCTTCGTGGAGGTGCGTGTACCGGCGCCGCTCTGAACTGCGGTGCTTCGGGGAGCGACAGCCTTCTTCTCGACGGCTGCCTTCGCGGTAGCCGTCTTGACCACAGCCGCCGTTTTCACGACAGCCGCCGTCTTCTTCACGGCGCCCTTCTTGAGAGCGCTCTTCTTCGCGTCCGTGCCCTTGCCGCTGCCGGACGCTCCCGCGGCCGTGGATCCGGTGGATCTGCCGGTCGTCGCCTGCTGCTCGGCGGTCTTTTTCGCCACCATGGCCGCGGCCCCTTCACACGTCGTGATCTTGCTCGCGAATCGTGCTGGGACGATAAATCGACTTGAGTCCCGCGGCAACGCGTGCACCACCCGATTCGCCCGCCCAGCCGCTCCCGCGGGGCAAGCCTGCAAGCGTTGTTCCCAGCTCCCCGCCGAGTAATCCGCCGAGCCGCGCGTCCCGGAATGCGGACAGCCGGCCCTGGCCATTCGGGTGGCCCGGAAACCCGGTCGGCCGCTGTCCGTGGGGCGCCGTACACTGACCGGAGCGAGAAGCGTGGATGGGGACGAGTAGCGGCGTACGCAGCCCAGAGCGACCCGGGGACGGTGGAAGCCCGGGGGCGAGCGCGACGCGAAGATCACCCCGGAGCCGCCGGAAGAAAGCCGCAGTGAGGCGAGCAGCACAGCCGAGGCCAGTAGACCCGGTATCGCGACCCCAATGAGGGGGCTCATCGGTGCGCAGGACGCACCGGGGAGCCAAGGAGGGTGGTACCGCGGGAGTACGCCGTACACGGCGTCCGGAGAATTCCGGCTCTCGTCCCTCCGACGGAAGGCAGAAAGTCCGCCGGAGGAAGCTCGCTGATGACAACGCCGACGTACCGCCAGGTGCCCGCCCAGGTCGACCTGCCCGCCCTTGAGCACGCCGTGCTCGACTTCTGGCGCGACCAGAAGATCTTCGCCAAGAGCCTTGAGCAGTCCGAGGGGCGCCCCGAATGGGTGTTCTACGAGGGCCCGCCCACCGCGAACGGCATGCCGGGTGCCCACCACATCGAGGCCCGCGTCTTCAAGGACGTGTTCCCGCGCTTCCGCACCATGCGCGGCTACCACGTGGCCCGCAAGGCCGGCTGGGACTGCCACGGCCTTCCGGTGGAGCTGGCGGTCGAGAAGGAGCTCGGCTTCTCCGGCAAGCAGGACATCGAGACGTACGGCATCGCCGAGTTCAACGCCAAGTGCCGCGAGTCGGTGACGCGTCACACGGACGCCTTCGAGGCGCTCACGACCCGCATGGGGTACTGGACCGACCTCCACGACCCCTACCGCACGATGGACCCCGAGTACATCGAGTCGGTCTGGTGGTCGCTGAAGGAGATCTTCAACAAGGGCCTGCTGACCCAGGACCACCGCGTCGCCCCCTGGTGCCCGCGCTGTGGCACGGGCCTGTCGGACCACGAGCTGGCGCAGGGCTACGAGACGGTCGTCGACCCCTCCGTGTACGTCCGTTTCCCACTCACCTCCGGTCCGCTGGCCGGCGAGGCCGCCCTCGTCGTCTGGACGACGACGCCCTGGACGCTGGTCTCCAACACCGCGGTCGCCGCCCACCCCGACGTCACCTACGTGGTGGCGACGAACGGTTCGCCCGACAGCGAGAAGCTCGTCGTCGCCGAACCGCTGCTCACCAAGGCGCTCGGCGAGGAGTGGCAG
This sequence comes from Streptomyces sp. SID12501, assembly GCF_010550245.1. Lineage (GTDB taxonomy): Bacteria > Actinomycetota > Actinomycetes > Streptomycetales > Streptomycetaceae > Streptomyces. Next base: position 127,662 of record NZ_JAAGLU010000010.1, on the reverse strand, counting down.
CCCACCGGGCAGACCTTCACCGGCGCCGAGATGGAGCGCTGGTCCTATCAACGTCCGTTCGACCTCGTCGAGTTCCCGGCGGACGTCCCCACCCACTACGTGGTGAACGCGGACTACGTGACGACCGAGGACGGCACGGGTCTGGTCCACCAGTCCCCCGCCTTCGGTGAGGAAGACCTCAAGGTGTGCCGCGCGTACGGCCTGCCGGTCGTGAACCCGGTCCGCCCGGACGGCACCTTCGAGGAGGACGTCCCCCTCGTGGGCGGTGTCTTCTTCAAGAAGGCGGACGAAAAGCTCACCGAGGACCTCCAGCAGCGCGGTCTCCTCTTCAAGCACATCCCGTACGAGCACAGCTACCCGCACTGCTGGCGCTGCCACACCGCGCTCCTCTACTACGCGCAGCCGTCCTGGTACATCCGCACCACGGCCGTCAAGGACCGTCTCCTCCAGGAGAACGAGAAGACCAACTGGTACCCGGAGACGGTCAAGAACGGCCGCTTCGGCGACTGGCTGAACAACAACATCGACTGGGCCCTGTCCCGCAGCCGTTACTGGGGCACCCCGCTCCCGATCTGGCGCTGCGAGGAGGACCACCTCACGGTCGTCGGCTCCCGCGCGGAGCTGACCGGGCTCACGGGCACCGACCAGTCGGACCTGGACCCGCACCGCCCCTTCATCGACGCGGTCACCTTCGCCTGCCCCCAGGACGGCTGCGGACAGACGGCCACGCGCGTGCCGGAGGTCATCGACGCCTGGTACGACTCGGGTTCGATGCCGTTCGCGCAGTGGGGATACCCGTACAAGAACAAGGAACTGTTCGAGTCGCGCTACCCGGCGCAGTTCATCAGCGAGGCCATCGACCAGACGCGCGGCTGGTTCTACACGCTGATGGCGGTCGGCACGCTCGTCTTCGACAAGTCGTCCTACGAGAACGTGGTCTGCCTCGGCCACATCCTCGCCGAGGACGGCCGCAAGATGTCCAAGCACCTGGGCAACACCCTGGACCCGATCCCGCTCATGGACCGGCACGGCGCGGACGCGGTGCGCTGGTTCATGGCGGCCGGCGGTTCCCCGTGGGCGGCCCGCCGCGTCGGCCACGGCACCATCCAGGAGGTCGTCCGCAAGACGCTCCTCACGTACTGGAACACGGTCGCCTTCCAGGCCCTTTACGCGCGCACGTCGAACTGGGCCCCGTCCGCGGCCGACCCGGCCCCGGCCGACCGCCCGGTCCTGGACCGCTGGCTCCTGTCCGAACTCCACGCCCTCACCGACCAGGTGACGCAGGCTCTGGAGACGTACGACACCCAGCGCGCCGGCAAGCTCCTGTCGGCATTCGTCGACGACCTGTCCAACTGGTACGTACGCCGGTCCCGGCGCCGCTTCTGGCAGGGCGACAAGGCCGCGCTGCGCACCCTGCACGAGGTCGTCGAGACGGTCACGAAGCTGATGGCCCCGCTGACCCCGTTCATCACCGAGCGGGTCTGGCAGGACCTGGTGGTGCCGGTGACCCCGGGCAGCCCCGAATCCGTCCACCTGACGTCCTGGCCCGAGGCGGACCTGTCCGCGATCGACCCGGAGCTGTCGAAGCAGATGGTGCTCGTACGACGGCTGGTAGAGCTGGGCCGTGCCACGCGCGCGGAGTCGGGCGTGAAGACGCGTCAGCCGCTGTCCCGCGCGCTGGTCGCGGCGGCCGGCTTCGACACCCTCGACCGCGAACTGCACGCGCAGATCACGGAGGAGCTGAACGTCAGCTCCCTCGCGTCCCTCTCCGAAGTGGGCGGCTCCCTGGTCGACACCACCGCCAAGGCCAACTTCCGCGCCCTGGGCAAGCGGTTCGGCAAGCGCGTCCAGGACGTCGCGAAGGCCGTCGCGAACACCGACGCGGCAGCGCTGTCCCTCGCCCTGCGCGCGGGCACGGCATCGGTCGAGGTCGACGGCGAGACGGTCACCCTCGCCCCGGACGAGGTCATCATCACGGAGACCCCGCGCGAGGGCTGGTCGGTGGCGTCCGACTCGGGTGCGACGGTCGCCCTCGACCTGGAGATCACGGAGGAGCTGCGTCAGGCGGGCCTCGCCCGTGACGCGATCCGGCTGATCCAGGAGGCCCGCAAGAACAGCGGCCTCGACGTGGCCGACCGCATCGCGCTCCGCTGGACGTCCACGGACCCGGCGGTCACCGCGGCTCTGGCCGAGCACTCGGGCCTGATCGCCGACGAGGTTCTCGCCACGGACTTCGGTCAGGGCGAAGCTGACGACAAGTACGGGGACGCCTTCACGGACGAGGGCCTGTCACTGACGTTCCGCCTGCGCAAGGCGTAACGGCACGCACAGCGCGTACGAAGGCCCGGTTCCGCCAGCCAACCTGGTGGAACCGGGCCTTCGGCGTCGCCGGCAGGAAAGAGGGCAACGCAAAAGGGCGGGGCCCCGGAAGAAAATCCGGGGCCCCGCCCTGAACGCCGACGACGCCTAAGGCGTACTAAAGGCCGTCAGTTGTCGTCCTCGTCGATCAGAAAGCCGCGCATCGGTGAGGGAGCCTGACCCATCGGAGACGGGCCCTGCGGCCGGACCGGAGCCATGGGCTGGGTCATGGCCGGGGACATCTGCTGCTGGCCGCCGTAGGACGGACCGGCCGGGCCGGGACCGCCCATACCCTGGCCACCCATGCCTTGGTTGCCCATGCCCTGGTTCCCGCCGTACGACGGGGCACCGGCGCCGGCCGGAGCCATCGAGGGCGCCGGGGACGGCGGCAGGGACGCCGCGGCCGGAGCACGCGGTGGGGCCAGCGAGTCGTCGGCCTGGGTCTCCAGCTGACGCAGCTGCGACTCCAGGTAGGACTTCAGGCGGGTGCGGTACTCGCGCTCGAAGCCGCGCAGATCCTCGACCTTGCGCTCCAGCGTGGCGCGGGCGGACTCCAGGGAGCCCATCGCGACGCGGTGCTTCTCCTGCGCGTCCCGCTCAAGAGCGTCGGCCTTGGCACGGGCGTCGCGCTCCAGGCCCTCGGCGCGGCTGCGGGCCTCGCCGACGATCTTGTTGGCCTCGGAACGGGCCTCGGCGATCGCCTGGTCGGCGGTCTGCTGGGCCAGCGAGAGAACACGCGCGGCGCTGTCGCCGCCGGGACTCTGACCGGGGCCGCCCATCATCTGCGGGGGACCGCCCATCGGGCCGCCCATCTGCTGCATCTGACCCTGCATCTGCTGACCGGGCATCTGCTGCATCTGGCCGGGCATACCGCCCTGGCCCATCTGTCCCTGCATCGGGCCCTGGCCCATGGGGCCCTGACCCATCTGTCCCTGCATCGGGTTCTGGCCCATGGGGCCCTGACCCATCGGGCCCTGACCCTGCGGGCCACCCTGGCCACCGGGGCCCGGGGGCAACTGCGGGGCACCGCTGGGCAGCTGGGGCGGGCCGCCCATGGGGCCGCCCATCTGCTGCTGCGGCGGACCCGATATGCCGGCGGGCACCGGGCCACCGGGGCCCCGCATGCCCTGGGGCATGCCTTGCTGGGGCATGCCCTGTTGCTGCATACCCTGTTGCTGCATGCCCTGCTGCTGGTCCTGGTCCGGAGGCTTGCGCATGCCCTGCTGCTGGTTCTGGGCAGCGGCACGCGTGGCAGCGGCCAGCTTGGCGCGCAGGTCCTCGTTCTCGCGGAGCAGGCGGGTCAGTTCGGCTTCAACCTCATCGAGGAAGGCATCGACCTCGTCCTCGTCATAGCCTTCTCGGAGGCGGACGGTCGTGAACTGCTTGTTCCGCACATCCTCGGGGGTCAATGGCATCTCTTCACCTCAACGTAGTCGTCGGCATTCGGCAAGACCGTATCGTTCACACCAACACCTTCGAGACGACGGTGATCAGGATGTACACGATGATCATCAGTACGAAGAAGGACAGGTCGAGCGCCACGCCCCCGAGACGCAACGGCGGGATGACCCGCCGCAGAAGCTTGAGCGGTGGATCAGTGACAGTGTAGGTGGCCTCCAGAACGACCACCATCGCCTTGCCGGGCTGCCATGAGCGGGCGAACTGGAAGACGTAGTCCATGACCAACCGGAAGATCAGCACGATGAGGAAGCACATCAGCGCGATGTAGAGAACCTGTCCAACCACGCTCATGATCCGCGCTTCCCTCTCCCCAAGTTTCCGTGCTGTCGGTACTGCTGTTGGTACTGCCTTGTTACAGCTGTTTCCGGTCGTGCGTCTCAGCTCTGGTTGAAGAACCCGCCCTCTGCGATGCGGGCCTTGTCCTCCGCCGTGACATCGACGTTAGCAGGCGACAACAGGAACACCTTCTGCGTCACCCGCTCGATGCTGCCGTGAAGACCAAACACCAAACCGGCCGCAAAGTCGACAAGTCGCTTCGCATCTGTGTCATCCATCTCAGTGAGATTCATGATCACAGGCGTGCCCTCACGGAAGTGTTCCCCGATGGTACGGGCCTCGTTGTAGGTCCGGGGGTGGAGAGTCGTGATCCGGTAAGGCTCTCGTTCCGACACGACCTTGGGCATGATCACCGGTGGGTTCTTCTCCAAGCCTTGACGTTCTTGTGTGATGGACGCCACGGGCGCGATCCGCGCCGGACGCCCGGATTCCGCACCCAGCGAAGCGGAATGCGCCACCGGATCACGCGGGGCGGACGGCTGCACCACTCGTACCGATTCGTCCCTTTGGGACTGATGCGACTGGTGGGACTGGTGGGAACCGTGCGGCTGGTGCGAGGGCTCACGCCGCCGCAGGTCGCGCTCCGGTTCCGGGTCGAGTTCGGGCTCGAAGTCGTCATCGGGGTCGAATCCCCGGCCGTCATACCCATCGTCCTCCACGAGGCCGAGGTAGACCGCCATCTTGCGCATCGCGCCGGCCATGCTCTGAGTCCTCCGCTCTGTGGTGGATCGACTGACGAATGCCAAGTGCCCGCGATCCACGAGGTCGTTATTACCGCCTCGCAGCGGTAATGACCATATTTTCTGCTGTGGTCCGACTTCCTGGCGACGTTACCCGAGCCTGGGACGGACTCCGAGTACCGCACTGCCGACGCGTACATGTGTCGCCCCGGCCGCCACGGCCTTTTCGAGGTCCGCACTCATCCCTGCGGACACCATGTTCGCAGCAGGATGCGTGCGGCGCATAGCAGTCGACAAATCCATCAGCCGCTCGAACGCCACAAGTTCACGTCCGGCGTACTGTCCGGTCAGCGGCGCGACGGTCATCAGCCCCTCCAGGCGGAGCCCCTCGGCCCCGGCGACCAGGTCGGCCAACTCCCCGATTCCGCCCGGCCCCACGCCTCCGCGCTCTCCTCGCGCGCTCTCCTCCGCGTCCAGCGCGACCTGGATCAGACAGCCCACCTCGCGCCCGGCCCGTACGGCCTCCCTGGACAGTCCGGAGACCAGCCGGTCACGGTCGACGGACTGCACGACACCGGCGTAACCGACCACGGAACGCACCTTGTTGGTCTGCAGCTGGCCCACGAAATGCCAGGTGAGAGACAGATCCGCGCACGCCTCGACCTTCGGTGCCGCGTCCTGGTCGCGATTCTCGGCCACGTGGCGCACACCGAGCTCCCACAGAATCCGCACATCGCTCGCAGGGTAGGTCTTGGTGACGACGATCAGCGTCACCTCCTCGCGCTTGCGGCCCGCCGACGAGCAGGCCGTCGCGATACGCTCCTCGACCGCCGCCAGATTTGCGGCGAGTTCGCCGTTACGGTCCGTCATGTCCTATCAGTCCAGCCAGACATAGCCTGCGAGCCGCCCGGTGGTCCGGTCGCGGCGGTACGAGAAATGGTCGGCGGACTCCCGTGTGCACACCGGCGACTGCTGCCGGTCACGCACCCCGAGCCGCTCCAACTGGGCGTGCACTCCCGCGACCACGTCGACCGCCGGGGTTCCCCAGCCGGTCTCGGCGTACGCGGCGGGTTCGACGGCGGCGACGTCGGCGCGCATCTCCTCCGGTACCTCGTAGCACCGGCCGCAGACCGCGGGGCCGGTGCGGGCGACGATCCGGGCGGGGTCGGCGCCGAGCGATGCCATGGCGTCCACTGCGGCGGGGACGATCCCGGCGACCATACCCGGCCGGCCCGCGTGGGCCGCGGCGACCACCCCGGCGACCGGGTCGGCCAGCAGGACCGGGACGCAGTCGGCGGTGAGGACGGCGAGGGCGAGCCCGCGGGTCACGGTGACCAGGCCGTCGACGGACGGGGTGTCCCGGGTGGGCCGGGTGCTCGACGGACCGTCGACCTCGGCGACGTCGTTGCCGTGCACCTGGTTCATCCAGACCACCCGGTCCGGGTCGAGACCCAGGGACTTGGCGGCCAGTTCACGATTCGTGCGGACGGCTTCCGGGTCGTCGCCGACCGCTCCGCCGAGGTTGAGCTCCTCGTACGGAACGGCGCTCACCCCGCCCCACCGGTCGGTGAAGGCGAAGTGCGCGCCGCTCGCGTCGCTCGCTTCGGAGCGTTGTCCTATCACTTCAGGAAGTCCGGCACGTCCAGCTCCTCGGCCGTGCTGTCCGAGTAGGACCGGGACGGCGGGACCGGCGGGGAGACCGGCAGTTCGTTGACCGGCTCCGGAGCGGACGCCGGGGCCTCCCTCGGCGTGACACTGCCGAGCGACCCGAAGGACGGACGGCTCTCGGCGCGTACCGGCGTGGGTTCGTCGCGCTTGGCGCCGGCCGAGCCGAGGATGTTGTCGCGCTTCGGCGGAGGCTGGCCCCCGTCGAAGCCGGCCGCGATGACCGTGACCCGGACCTCGTCGCCGAGCGCGTCGTCGATGACCGCGCCGAAGATGATGTTCGCCTCGGGGTGCGCGGCCTCGCTGACCAGCTGGGCGGCCTCGTTGATCTCGAACAGGCCGAGGTCGGAGCCGCCGGAGATGGAGAGGAGGACGCCCCGGGCGCCGTCGATGGAGGCCTCGAGGAGGGGCGAGGAGATCGCCATCTCCGCCGCCGCCACCGCGCGGTCGTCGCCGCGGGCCGAGCCGATGCCCATGAGGGCCGAACCGGCCTCGGACATCACGGACTTGACGTCCGCGAAGTCGAGGTTGATCAGACCGGGGGTGGTGATCAGGTCGGTGATGCCCTGGACGCCGGAGAGCAGGACCTGGTCCGCCGACTTGAAGGCGTCGAGGACCGAGACCTGGCGGTCCGAGATGGACAGCAGCCGGTCGTTGGGGATGACGATGAGGGTGTCGACCTCTTCGCGGAGTTCCGCGATGCCGTCCTCCGCCTGGTTGGCGCGGCGCCGTCCTTCGAAGGTGAAGGGGCGGGTGACCACGCCGATGGTGAGGGCGCCGAGGTTGCGGGCGATGTTGGCGACGACGGGCGCGCCGCCGGTGCCGGTGCCACCTCCCTCGCCGGCTGTCACGAAGACCATGTCGGCCCCCTTGAGGACCTCCTCGATCTCCTCGCGGTGGTCCTCTGCCGCCTTGCGGCCGACGGCCGGGTTGGCGCCGGCGCCGAGTCCGCGGGTGAGTTCGCGGCCGACGTCGAGCTTGACGTCGGCGTCGCTCATCAACAGCGCCTGAGCATCGGTGTTGATGGCGATGAACTCGACGCCCTTCAGACCGACCTCGATCATCCGGTTGATGGCATTGACACCACCGCCGCCGACACCGATGACTTTGATGACTGCGAGGTAGTTCTGCGGTGCTGCCACGTCGAAGGCCTCTCGCCTCGAGTTACGTGTCGCCGTTCGCGATTGCGGCGAACGGACAACTCATGCCGAAGTGGGACGGTCCGAACGCCGACCCGAACCCTAACGTTGAAGTTTAGGGTTACCAGTGTGTCTGTTCCTTGGACTCTTCCGAACAGGACACTAAGTCGACAAGTGGCGCACGTTCAACGAACACGCCGAACCTCCCGTTTTTCTTTTCACCCTATGTGATCAGCCATAGCGATGCCCAACCAGGGTGGTGGCCTGCATGGACAGGCGTCAACTCCCTGATGACGCAGGCGCGGTGGGGACGCTCACGTCGAAGTGCCGGGCGCCCGGAGCCGCTTTCATGAGGGCGGTGAGCGCACGGGCTTTCGCGCCGCCCTTCTCACTGCTCCCCCAGTCGACGGTCCGCCCGTCGCCCAACTCCAGCGAGACGGAGTCGTACGAGCCCACCTTGACAGTCCGGACGGCGTGCGCGACGCCACTCGGCAACTCGCCCGCCACCCGCACCGCCTCGCGCACCAGCCGGTCGCTGCCGAAGCGGCGCAGACTGGCGGTCTGCGAACCGGTCCGGGACAGCGTCAATTCCAATACGGGTACACCTTTGGGGGCATCTGAAACCGTCGCGAATCGCACGCCTTTCGCGTCCACTTCGACATACTTGCCCGCATTCCCGGCGCTTTCGACAATCAGGACAGGGGTACGTTCGACCACTTTCAGCCCGATTCCGTGCGGCCAGGATCTAGTGACCTCAACCGAGTCAATTCGGGGCAATTCCCGGAGCAGTCGGGACTCGATCGCGTCGGTGTCGACGGAAACGAGCGGATCCCCGACCGGCACGTCGGCGGCTTCCCGCACCTGTGCCTGCGTCAGAACGCCGGTCCCCGACACCGATACGCGCTCCACACGCGTCCACCGGGAGCCGTAGAGGACCCAGAGGACGCCCCCGCCGAGGACGAGCAGGGCCAGGGCCAGGAGGACGGCCGCGCGAAGCCTGCGCGGCCCCAGGCGGCCGAGGAGGCCCGGCCGGCGGGGCGGGCCGGAGGTGTCCTGCTGCCGTTCGCCGCGTTCCGCGGTCGTCGCTCCTCCGGCCACGCCCTTTCCTGCCTTCCTTACGTTGCCTAGCGGTGGCGCGAGGCGATCGCCTCGTACACCATGCCGACGAGCAGCTCGTCGGCGTCCCGGCGGCCGAACTCGCTGGCGGCGCGGGACATCTCGTACAGCCGGTGCGGGTCCGCGAGGACGGGCAGGACGTTCTGCTGCACCCATTGGGGCGTCAGTTCCGCGTCGTCGACCAGGAGTCCGCCGCCGGCCTTGACCAGCGGCTGGGCGTTCAGCCGCTGTTCGCCGTTGCCGATGGGCAGCGGGACGTAGGCGGCCGGGAGTCCGACGGCGGAGAGTTCGGCGACGGTCATCGCGCCCGCGCGGCAGAGCATCATGTCGGCCGCGGCGTACGCGAGGTCCATCCGGTCCACGTACGGTACCGGGATGTAGGGGGGCATCCCCGGCATCTGCTGCACCTGCGGCAGTTCGTTCTTCGGGCCGACCGCGTGCAGCACCTGGATGCCGGCCTGCTGGAGGTACGGCGCGACCCGCTCGATCACCTCGTTGAGGTGCCGGGCGCCCTGCGAGCCGCCGGAAACCAGCAGCGTCGGCAGGCTCGGGTCGAGCCCGAACGCGGCCCGCGCCTCGGGGCGTACGGCGGCCCGGTCGAGGGTGGCGATGGAGCGGCGCAGCGGGATGCCGATGTAGCGGGCACCGCGGAGCTTGCTGTCCGGGGTGGAGACGGCGACCTGGGCGGCGTACCGCGAGCCGATCTTGTTGGCGAGGCCGGGGCGGGCGTTGGCCTCGTGGACGACGATCGGCACGCCCAGGCGCTTGGCGGCGAGGTAGCCGGGCAGGGCCACATAGCCGCCGAAGCCGACGACGCAGTCCGCCTTGGTGCGCTCCAGGATCTGCTCGGCGGCCTTGATCGTGCCGCGCAGCCGTCCGGGGACGGTGATCAGTTCGGGGGTGGGCTTGCGCGGCAGAGGGACCGCTGGGATCAGCGCCAGGTCATAGCCCCGCTCGGGGACGAGCCGGGTCTCCAGACCGCGTTCCGTGCCCAGGGCCGTGATCCCCACTGTGGGATCAGCCCTGCGCAGGGCGTCCGCGAGGGCGAGCGCGGGCTCGATGTGACCGGCGGTCCCCCCACCGGCGAGTACGACATGCACCGAAATTCACCGCTCTCCGGACGAACGCGCCGCCGAGGCACGCCGTCTCATCGTGTTCCATCTCCGGGGGCTCCGATCGGACACCGGGTCCCCAGTTCCCCGCTTTCTACCAAAGCGGGGTTGCCGCAACGAAAGCGCCGCCCGCGCACCCGGTTCGTCGCGGGCGAAGGCGATCAGCAGTCCGACGGCGAACATGGTCGGAAGCAGGGCGGAGCCCCCGTAGGAGAACAGCGGGAGCGGGACACCGGCGATCGGCAGCAGGCCGAGCACCGCACCGATGTTGATCACTGCCTGAGCGGTGATCCAGGTGGTCACACCTCCCGCGGCGTACCTCACGAAGGGGTCCTCCGTGCGTCCGGCCACGCGGATACCCGCATAGCCTAGGGCCGCGAAGAGGGCGAGTACCGACAGCGTCCCCGCCAGGCCCAGTTCCTCACCGGTGACGGCAAAAATGAAGTCGGTGTGCGCTTCGGGCAGTTGCCCCCATTTTTCCACACTCGCGCCGAGGCCCGAACCGAACAGGCCACCGGAGGCGAGCGCGTAGATGCCGTGCACGGCCTGCCAGCAGGAGGTGGCCCCGGTGCCGGGCTCGGTGGCTCCGATGCACTGGAAGCGGGCCATGCGGTTGGGGCTGGTCTTGATGAGGACCAGGCCGATGAACGCGGCGACGGACAGCACGCCCACGAACAGTCGCGTGGGCGCCCCGGCCAGCCACAGCAGGCCGAACAGGATGGCGGTGAGAATGATCGCCGTCCCCATGTCGCCGCCGAGCATGATCAGGCCGAGCAGCATGAACGTCACCGGGACCAGCGGCACCAGCATGTGCTTCCACTGGGTGAGCAGCCGCTTGTCCTCCTTGCGCGCGATCAGGTCCGCTCCCCACAGCACCAGGGCGAGCTTGCCGAACTCGCTCGGCTGCACCTGGAAGGAGCCGCCCAGCGGGATCCAGTTCTGGTTGCCGTTGATCGCGACTCCTATCCCGGGCACCTGCACGAGAACCATCATGAAGACGGACCCGGCGAGGATCGGGTAGGCGAGGGCCCGGTGCAGCTTCACCGGCATGCGCGCGGCGACGAACAGCAGCACGCCGCCGATGGAGGCCGCGAGGAACTGCTTGCGGAAGAAGTAGGAACCGGGCAGCGAGTACTGGAGCGCCTTGATCTGGGAGGCCGAGTAGACCATCACCAGCCCGAGCACCGTGATCAGCAGGGAGCCGCCGAGGATCACGTAGTACGCGGTCAGCGGCCGGTCCCAGGCCCGCTGCACACGCCCGTGGAGGCGGCGTACGGGGTTGTCACGGGGCGGCCGGGGAGCGGCGGGCCGCCGAACCCGCACGCGCCCCTGAACGGGCGCCTGCCCGGTACGACTACTGGGCATCAGAGCCTCCGCGCGCCCGAGAGTGGCGCGGGGATGTGTCCGAGAGTGGCGCGCAGCGCCCTCGAAGGGGCGCGGGGAACTGCGCGACCAGCCCCCACCGGGCCCGCACCGGACAACCCACCGACAGTGACCGAGCCATATCCGACCTCACGCGTCCCTCCAGGCACCGCGGCCGAAGACCGACCGTCAGGTCCCCGCAGCGAGTTCGCGAACGGCCTGCGCGAACGCGTCACCGCGCTTGTTGTAGTTGGCGAACATGTCCATGGAGGCGCAGGCCGGTGCCAGCAGCACCGTGTCGCCCGCCTCGGCCAGCCGCCGGGCCTCCTGAACAGCCGCGAGCATCGCCCCAGTGTCTGTCCGGTCGAGGTCGACGACGGGTACTTCCGGGGCGTGTCGCGCCAGGGCTTCGCCGATCTGCGCCCGGTCGGCGCCGATCAGCACCACCCCGCGAAGTCGTTTTGCCGACTTGGCGACCAGTTCGTCGAAGGTCGCGCCCTTGGCGAGCCCGCCGGCGATCCACACGATCGACCCGTACGCCGCCAAGGATGCCTCGGCCGCGTGGGTGTTGGTCGCCTTGGAGTCGTCGACGTAGGCGACCCCGTCCACGTCGGCCACGTGCGCGATGCGGTGCGCGTCCGGGGTGAAGGCCCTGAGGCCGTCGCGGACCGCCTTCGCGGGCACCCCGTAGGCGCGTGCGAGGGCAGCCGCGGCAAGGGCGTTGGCGATGTTGTGCGGGGCCGGCGGGTTGACATCCGCGACCTCGGCCAGTTCCTGGGCGTTCCGCTGCCGGTTCTCGACGAACGCGCGGTCGACCAGGATGCCGTCCACGACGCCGAGTTGGGACGGTCCGGGCGCGCCGAGCGTGAACCCGACGGCCCGGCAGCCCTCCTCGACGTCCGCCCCGCGCACCAGGTCCTCCGTGGATGGTTTGTCGGTGGCATCCACGTTGTAGACACAGGCGACCCGATTGCCCTCGTAGACACGGCCCTTGTCGGCGGCGTACGCCTCCATGGAGCCGTGCCAGTCGAGGTGGTCGGGGGCGAGGTTGAGGACGGCGGCGGAGTGGACGCGCAGGGAGGGCGCCCAGTGGAGCTGGTAGCTGGAGAGTTCGACGGCGAGGACGTCGTAGGTGTCCTCGCCGAGGACCACGTCGATGATCGGCGTGCCGATGTTGCCGACGGCGGCCGTACGCAGGCCTGCCGCGCGCAGGATCGAGGCGAGCATCTGGGTGGTGGTCGTCTTGCCGTTGGTGCCGGTGATCGCCAGCCAGGGGGCTGGTTCCCGACCGTCGCGGCCGCGCAGGCGCCAGGCGATCTCGACGTCGCCGACCACGTCCACGCCCGCCTCGGCCGCCGCCGCGAAGAGCGGTGAACTCGGCTTCCAGCCGGGCGAGGTGACGACGAGTCCGGTCCCCTCGGGCAGCGTCGACGCGTCCCCGAGGCGTACCTCGATGCCCTCCAGGGCCTCCAGGGCAGCCGCGCGTTCCCGGTGGGCCTCGGAGTCCCCGCCGTCCACGACGGTGACCGACGCGCCGAGGGCGGCCAGGGCGCGGGCGGCGCTGATGCCGCTCACGCCGAGGCCCGCGACGGTGACGTGCGTGCCCTTCCAGTCGCCGCCCTGACCGGACGTCACTTGTCGGCCGCCCATCCCGCGTAGAAGATGCCCAGTCCGACGATCACGCAGATGCCCTGGATGATCCAGAAGCGGACCACGACAAGGACTTCGGACCACCCCTTGAGTTCGAAGTGGTGCTGGAGCGGCGCCATGCGGAACACACGCTTGCCGGTCGTCTTGAAGGAGCCGACCTGGATGACCACCGACATGGTGATCAGCACGAACAGGCCGCCGAGGAGCGCCAGCAGGATTTCCGTACGGGAGCAGATCGCGAGGCCGGCGAGCGCGCCGCCGAGGGCCAGGGAACCGGTGTCGCCCATGAAGATCTTGGCGGGTGACGTGTTCCACCACAGGAAGCCGAGGCAGGCGCCCATCAGCGCCGAGGAGACGACGGCGAGGTCGAGTGGATCTCGTACCTCGTAACAGGCGGACGGGTTGGTCAGGGTGATCGCGTTGGCGCAGGACTCCTGGAACTGCCAGACGCCGATGAACGTGTACGCGCCGAAGACGAGGACGGAGGCGCCGGTGGCGAGGCCGTCCAGACCGTCCGTCAGGTTCACGCCGTTCGACATCGCCAGGATCATGAACAGCGCCCAGACGACGAACAGCACCGGGCCGATCGTCCAGCCGAAGTCCTGCACGAAGGAGAGCTTCGTGGAGGCCGGCGTGTTGTTGCGGTCGTCCGCGAACTGGAGCGAGAGCACCGCGAAGGCGATACCGACGGTCAGCTGGCCGGCCATCTTCGCCTTGGCCCGCAGACCGAGCGAGCGCCGCTTGACGATCTTGATGTAGTCGTCCAGGAAGCCGACCAGGCCCATGCCGCCCATCAGGCCGAGCACCAGCAGCCCGGAGAAGGTCGGCGGCTTGCCGGTGATCACCTTGGACAGGAAGTACGCGGCGAACGTCGCCAGGATGAAGGCGATACCGCCCATCGTCGGCGTACCGCGCTTGGCGTGGTGCTCGCGCGGGCCGTCGTCACGGATGTACTGGCCGTAACCCTTCCGTGCCAGCAGCTTGATCAGCAGCGGGGTGCCTACCAGCGTCAGGAACATTCCGATGACGCCCGAGAACAGGATCTGGTTCATCATCGGGCGGAAACCTCACCCTCGGCAGCACCGGGGAGCAGCGCCTGCGCCACCCGTTCGAGCCCGACCGACCGGGACGCCTTCACGAGCACGACATCCCCCGGGCGCAGCTCGCTGCGCAACAGGTCGACAGCCGCCTGTGCGTCGGACACGTGCACCGACTCCTCACCCCACGAACCCTCGTTATATGCGCCCAGTTGGAGCCAGGACGCTTCCCTGCCCCCGACCGCGACGAGCTTGCCGACATTGAGCCGGACGGCGAGCCGTCCGACCGCGTCGTGCTCGGCGAGCGCCTCGTCCCCGAGCTCGGCCATCTTGCCGAGCACCGCCCACGTACGACGCCCCCTGCCCATGGCCGCGAGCGCGCGCAAAGCCGCTCGCATGGACTCGGGGTTCGCGTTGTAGGCGTCGTTGACGATCGTCACGCCGTCCGGGCGCTCGGTGACCTCCATCCGCCAGCGGGAGAGGGAGCCCGCCTCGGAGAGCGCGGTGGCGATCTCGTCTGCGGACATGCCCAGCTCATGGGCGACGGCGGCGGCGGCGAGCGCGTTCGACACGTGATGCTCACCGTACAGGCGCATGGTCACGTCGCTTGCACCGGAGGGTGTGTGGAGCCTGAAGGCAGGCTGTCCCCTGTCCGTGAGTCGTACGTTCTCGGCGCGTACGTCCGCTTCGCCGGACTCGCCGAAGAAGATCACCTTCGCCTTTGTTCGAGTCGCCATGGCCCGTACGAGGGGATCGTCGGCGTTGAGGATCGCGGCGCCGCCGTCGGCCTCGGAGGGCAGCGCCTCGACGAGTTCGCCCTTCGCCTGTGCGATCTGCTCGCGCCCGCCGAACTCGCCGATGTGGGCGGTGCCGACGTTGATGACGAGGCCGATCTGCGGGGGCGTCAGTTCCGTCAGATAGCGGATGTGACCGATTCCGCGGGCGCCCATCTCCAGGACCAGGAACCTGGTCTCCTCGGTGGCGCTCAGCGCGGTCAGCGGCAGGCCGATCTCGTTGTTGAGCGAGCCGGGTGTGAAGACCGTCGGTGCCTTGTGCCGGAGCACCTGGGCGATCAGGTCCTTGGTGCTGGTCTTGCCCGCGGAGCCGGTGAGGGCCACGAGGGTCGCGCCGAGCTTCTGGACCACGTGCCGCGCGAGGGCGCCCAGCGCCCGCTGTACGTCGTCCACGACGACCGCGGGCACACCGACCGGCCGGGAGGCCAGTACGGCGACCGCGCCCGCCTCGACGACCGCGGCCGCGAAGTCGTGCCCGTCGACGTGCTCGCCGGCGAAGGCGACGAAGAGGCTGCCGGGCTCCACCTCACGGGAGTCCCTGACGACCCGTCCGGTGACCTGCACCGACGGATCCGGTATGTCGTACGTCTGCCCGCCGACGACTTCAGCGATCTCGGCGAGAGAGAGGGCGATCACAAGTTCATCCCTGGGTCTTCTGGATAGCTTCGCGAAGCACCTGGCGGTCGTCGAACGGACGGACCACCCCGGCGATGTCCTGGCCCTGCTCGTGGCCCTTGCCCGCGACCAGCACGGTGTCCCCGGGCCGCGCGCGGGCCACGGCGGCGGTGATGGCCGCGGCCCGGTCCTCGAACACCTGGACCTCGCCCCGCTCGTGGGCCGGCACGGAGGCCGCGCCCTCGACCATGGCCGCGAGGATCGCGAGGGGGTCCTCGGAGCGGGGGTTGTCGGAGGTCAGTACGGCGGTGTCGGCGAGCCGGGCCACGGCGGCGCCCATGGGGGCGCGCTTGGTCCTGTCCCGGTCCCCGCCGCAGCCGAGCACCACGTGCAGGCTGCCCTCGGTGACCTTGCGCAGCGCGTGCAGCACCGATTCGACGGCGTCCGTCTTGTGCGCGTAGTCGACGACCGCGAGATACGGCTGGCCGACGTCCACCCGCTCCAGGCGCCCCGGCACCCCCGGTACGGCGGCGATACCGTCGGCGGCGGCCTGCGGGTCGAACCCGGCCTCGGCGAGGGCGACGATCGCGGCGAGGGTGTTGGCGACGTTGAAGGTGCCCGCGAGCGGCGATCTCGCGCTGATCCGCTGGTCCTTGGGGCCGACCGCGGTGAACGTCGAGTCCATCGGGCCGACCTGGACGTCCTCGGCGCGCCAGTCGGCGTCCGGGTGGCCCTCGGCGGAGAAGGTGACGACCGGGACGGTGGCCTCCCGGGCGAGCCGTCGGCCGTAGGCGTCGTCGTGGTTGACGACCCCGAGCTTGCTGCGTTCGGGAGTGAACAGCCGCGCCTTGGCCTGGAAGTAGTCCTCCATGCCGGAGTGGAACTCCATGTGTTCCGGGCTGAGGTTGTTGAAGACGGCGATGTCGAAGACGCAGCCGTCGACCCGGCCGAGGACCAGCGCGTGGCTGGAGACCTCCATGGCGACCGCCTCGACCCCGCGCTCGCGCATCACCGCGAACAGGGCCTGGAGGTCGGTGGCCTCGGGTGTGGTGCGTTCGGACTTGATGCGCTCGTCGCCGATGCGCGTCTCGACCGTGCCGATCAGCCCGGTGGCCCGCTCCGTCCGGAGGCCGCCCTCGACGAGGTACGCGGTGGTGGTCTTGCCGGAGGTGCCGGTGATCCCGATCTGGAGCAGGTCGCGCCCCGGACGGCCGTAGATCGTGGCCGCCAGTTCGCCCATCCGCGCGCGCGGGTCGTCGGCCACCAGCACCGGAAGCCCGGTGGCGGCGGCGCGTTCGGCGCCGGTCGGGTCGGTCAGCACGGCGGCGGCGCCGAGGCCGGCGGCCTGGGTCACGAAGTCGGCGCCGTGCAGCCGGGCCCCCGGGAGGGCGGCGTACAGGTCGCCGGGGCGGACGGCGCGCGAGTCGTGGGTGATGCCCGTGACCGCGACGATCACGTCCTGTGCGGCCGGGGGCTGTGGGGCACCCAGTTGGCCGACCAGTTCCGCGAGGGGTGTGGCGGAGACGTGCACCGGCCTTGGCGGTCCCGGATATGTCACAGGAACGCCCTTCTGGGTGGTTTGGTACTGATCAGGGTGTGGCACGGCGGTGAGCGTACCGGGCGCACCCCCGGACGAGCGAAGTGAGGGCGCGGCCGGGGCGTGCGCCGGGGTGTTGTGCCCCGGGTCGGGCCCCGGGTCGGGAGAGTCGGGAGAGATCGTGTTCACGAGCTGTTTCCTGGCTGGTTTCCGTGCTGGTCAGGGCGTGAAGGACACGGGGAGATTCGCGGCCTTGGCCCCGGTGGGCGGCACCTGAAGGGTCTTCAGGGCGAACTCCATGACCTCCTTGTAGATGGGGCCACAGATCTGACCTCCGAAGTAACTGCCCTTGGTGGCGTTCTGGATGGCGCAGTAGACGGTGATGCGGGGGCTGTCGGCGGGCGCGAACCCGGCGAACGACGACGTGTAGCCGTGGTAGCGGCCGGTGGCCGGATCCACGCGGTTGGCCGTGCCCGTCTTGCCCGCCACCCGGTAGCCGGGAATGCGCGCCTTGGCGCCGGTGCCCTCCTCGTCGTCCACGACGGACTCCAGCATCTTGGCGAGGGTCTTCGCCGTCTTCTCGCTCACGACCCGGGTCTTCTTCGGCTCGGCGACGGGGGTGAACCGGCCGTCGGCGCCCTTGGTGCCCCGGATCACGGTGGGCTCCACGCGGACGCCGCCGTTGGCGATCGTCGAGTAGACGGAGGCCGCCTGCAGCGCGTTGAGGGACACGCCCTGCCCGAAGGGGATCGTGAACTGCTGGGAGGTGGACCACTGGTCGGGCGGCGCGAGGATGCCCTTGGTCTCGCCGGGGAAGTCGAGCCCGGTGTAGCTGCCGAGGCCGAACTTGCGCAGGTAGGAGTAGAGGACCCGGTTGGACTGCGCCTGTGTCCTGCCGAGTTGGCCGGTGGCGAGGATGGTGCCGATGTTGCTGGACTTGGCGAGCACGCCGTTGAGGGTGAGGTACCAGGTCGGGTGGTCGATGTCGTCCTTGAAGAGCCGGTCGCCCCGGTGCAGCCGGTTGGGCACGACGACATGCGTCGCGGGTGTGGCGACGTTCTCCTCCAGTACGGCGGCCATCGCCATGACCTTGGCGGTGGAGCCGGGCTCGTAGGCGTCCTGGAGGGACGCGTTGCCCAGCGCGTCCGGGTTCGCTTTGGTGAGGTCGTTGGGGTCGAAGCCGGGCGAGTTGGCCATGGCCAGGATCTGACCGGTCCGGGTGTCCTGCACTATCACGTACCCGCGGTCCGCCTTCGACTTCTTGACCTGCTCGGTGATGGCGTTCTGCGCGGCCCACTGGATGTCGCGGTCGATGGTCAGTTCGACGTCGGAACCGGGCACCGCGGGCGTCTCGGTGGAGTCGGCGGTGGGCACCTGCCGTCCTCCTGACTGTGCGTACCGGATCTCGCCGTCCTGTCCGGCCAGTTCGTCGTTCAGCTGCTGTTCGAGGCCGCCGCCGCCCTTGCCGTCGGCGCTGACCCAGCCCAGCAGTCCGGCGGCGAGTCCGCCGTTCGGATAGACGCGCTTGCTCGCAGGCACGGCCAGCACACCGGCGAGGACGTTGACGGTGTCCGGGTCGGTTCCGGACTTGGCGGCCAGAGTGGACTTCAGGTCCTTGATCTGCGTCCACACCTGGGGGGTCTGACGGTGCGCGAGCAGCGTGTAGCGCGTGTCCGGCGTCTTCAGCTTCTCGGCGATGCCGTCCGCGTCCTGCCCGAGGATCGGCGCGAGGAGAGCGGCGGCCTGCTCGGGGGCGTCGCCCAGTTTCGTGCTCTCCGGCGTGAACATCGACGGGTCGGCGGTGATGTCGTACGCGTCCACGCTGGTCGCCAGTTCGACGCCGTCGCGGTCGGTGATGTCGCCGCGTTCGGCGGCCAGGGTGCGGCCGACGTACCGGTTCTGCTCGGCCTTGGCGGCGTACTCGCTCGCGTCGACGGCCTGTACCTGGAGCAGCCGTACGACGAAGGCGATCATCACCAGGGCCAGCGCGAGGCTGATCATGCGCAGCCGGGGCCGGGGGCTGCCGAGCCGGATGACCTTGGGTCCGGCGGGGCGGCGGGGGGTGGGGCGGCGGGCGGGGCGGGCGCCGGGGCCCGGACGCCGGGCGGCGCCGGGGCGGCCGGACCTGGCCGGGGCGGGCACGCGACGGCGCGGCGGTTCCCTGTCGGACACTTCCGTCACCTGCCGGGGATCGTGGAGGGGAGGGTGGGGGTGGGGGTGGGACTGGGAGCGGCTGCGGGGGCCTGCTCCGGGAACGCCGACGCGGAGAGGGCCGGCGTGGGCGTCGGCTCAGGGGTGACGGTCGGCGTCGGAGTGGGCACGGCAGTGGGCGTGGGCGCCGGTTCGGGGACGTTCACCTCGGGCGGTACCACCGCCGGGATCCGCAGCGCCGCCGGCTCCGCGGCCCCCGGGACACCCTTGACGGTGCCGTCGGGGTCGAGGAAGGCCGGGTCGCCGCCGGGCACCATGCCGAGTTCCCTGGCCCGGCGCTGGAGGGCGTCGGGCGCGGCGTAGGCGTCCACGTCCCGCTGGAGCGCCTGTTCCTCGTCGGTGAGGCTCTTGGTGTCCTTCTGGAGGTCGTCGAGGCGGAACCCGCCTTCGCTGAGCGCGGAGTTCAGCACGAGGAGCCCGATGAGACCGCCGCCCAGCAGGAAGACGACGAGCAGGACAAAGGGGGCACGGGCGGGCTGCCCCGGCCCCGTGGGGAAGAGCCGGGCGAGCCGGGCGGCCCGGCCCTTGAGTTCGGGATTCCTACTCATTCACCCTCCCCGCGAGTCGGGTCTTCCCACGCGTCTGCCCGCTCGCCTGCGCGGCGAGTCCGGGTTTCCTACTCACCCGCGGTTCCCTCCGTACGCCTCACTCGGCGTCCTCCCTGATGCGCTGGGCCCCGCGCAGTCGCGCCGGGGTGGCTCGCCGGTTCTCGGCGATCTCTTCCTCGGTGGGAAGTTCGGCACCACGGGTGAGCAGCTTGAGCCGGGGCTGGTAACGCTCGGGCACGACCGGCAGGCCGGGGGGCGCGGTGTTGGCGGCTCCGGCCGCGAAAACCTGCTTGACCAGCCGGTCCTCGAGCGAGTGGTATGCCAGGACGGCGATCCGGCCGCCGACGGCGAGCGCCTTCACCGCGGCCGGGATCGCCCGTTCCAGGACGGTCAGTTCACCGTTGACCTCGATGCGCAGCGCCTGGAAGGTCCGCTTGGCGGGGTTGCCGCCGGTGCGCTTGGCGGCCTGCGGCAACGAGTCGCGGATCAGTTCGACGAGCCGGGCGCTGTTGGTGAACGGCTCCTTGCCGCGCTCGCGCACGACCGCGGAGACGATCCGTTTGGCCTGCTTCTCCTCGCCGTACGCTCTGAGGATCCGGACGAGTTCGCCCGGCGGGTAGGTGTTGAGGACCTCGGCCGCGCTGATGCCGGTCGTCTGGTCCATGCGCATGTCGAGCGGCGCGTCCTGGGCGTAGGCGAACCCCCGGTCGGCCTCGTCGAGTTGCATGGAGGAGACACCGAGGTCGAAGAGGACACCGTCGACCTTCGACAGACCCAGCCGGTCGAGTACGTCGGGCAGTTCGTCGTACACCGCGTGCACCAGGTCGGCCCGCTCACCGAAGGGGGCGAGCCGCTCCCCGGAGAGACGCAGTGCCTCCTTGTCGCGGTCGAGGGCGACGAGCCGGGCCTCGGGGAAACGGGCGAGCAGCGCCTCGCTGTGGCCGCCGAGACCGAGGGTGCAGTCGACGACGACCGCTCCGGGCCGCTCCAGTGCGGGGGCCAACAGGTCCAGGCACCGCTGGAGCATCACCGGGACATGTCGACTGTTGCTCAAGGGGCCCTCTCAGGTCCGGCACGGCCGACACGCACCGCCGGGTCCCCGCCCGCTCGGAGAAAGGGAGGCCTGCCGGCGCCGGAGGCGTCAGCCGACCGGGAGCGGGAGGAGGCCGAGCCGTACGTACGCGCCGCGCACGCGGGGGGATCAATCAATCCAGCAGGGAGTCTCGCCTCCCGCTTCGCGTCACTTTAGTCCACGGTGTCGCGCGGTCAATCAACCGGCCTGCGCGTCGTGCACGCCGGCCCGGCAAGCCGCAAATCGCTCAGAATCACTCATACGGGCACACTCGCACCACCCGTGTGGGTTACCTCACAACAACACTCATTGATGTTCTTTGTCCCCTCTCACAGCAGGCCCGCAACGGGCGTGACCAGTACCGTCATGCTTATGACGACTTCCGCATCAGTTCCCACCGGACCCGAAGGCGCCATAGCCACCGACGGCACCGTCATCAACCGTCTCGTCGAGGCCAACGGAGCGTACGCGGCCGCCTTCACCGACCCGGGGATGGACGCCCGCCCCGTACTCCAGGTGGCGGTCGTGGCCTGCATGGACGCCCGTCTCGATCTGCACGCCGCGCTCGGTCTGGAGCTCGGCGACTGCCACACCATCCGCAACGCGGGCGGTGCCGTCACCGACGACGTGATCCGCTCCCTGACCATCAGCCAGCGGGCGCTCGGCACGCGCAGCGTCATACTCATCCACCACACCGGCTGCGGCCTGGAGTCCCTCACGGAGGACTTCCGGCAGGAGCTGGAGGCCGAGGTCGGCCAGCGCCCCGCCTGGGCCGTGGAGGCCTTCCGGGACGTCGACCAGGACGTACGCCAGTCGATGCAGCGCGTGCGCACCAACCCGTTCCTGCTGCACACCGACGACGTCCGCGGCTTCGTCTTCGACGTGAAGTCGGGCCTGCTGCGCGAGATCGATCCCGCATAACCGAACCGGACCGCGCATCCGTACGTATGTCTCTACGAAATTTACCCTTCACTTCAGCGCCGAAAAGGCCTGAAAATCAGACATACCCCTGCCAGTTATCCACAGGCGAGTGACACGAACCGGTAACGGCAACAAGAATGCGGGTGTGACGTCGCGCGGGGCATTCCCCGTGCGGTGTCCGTGTTTCGGGGTGGGCCGGTCCTCATCGCAGAGCGTCGGCCCGGAGAAAGAACGGGCCTAGGAGGGCCGTGTGACGACCTATGACGATCGAGCGAGCCTCACTGATCTGACCGCCACTGCAGAACGAGTCCGCAGTTCGGTGGAGGGAGTGATCGAGGGCAAGCCTGAGGTCGTACGGCTTTCGCTGACCGTGCTGCTCGCCGAGGGGCATCTTCTGATCGAGGATGTTCCCGGCGTCGGCAAGACCATGCTGGCGAAGACGCTGGCCAAGTCCATCGACTGTTCCGTGCGGCGCATTCAGTTCACGCCGGACCTGCTGCCCTCGGACATCACGGGTGTGTCCATCTGGGACCAGCAGCGCCGCGACTTCGAGTTCAAACCGGGGGCGATCTTCGCGCAGATCGTGATCGGCGACGAGATCAACCGCGCGTCGCCGAAGACCCAGTCCGCGCTCCTGGAGTCCATGGAGGAGCGCCAGGTCACCATCGACGGGCAGACCTACGAACTGCCCAGCCCCTTCATGGTGGTGGCCACCCAGAACCCGGTCGAGATGGAGGGCACCTACCCGCTCCCCGAGGCACAGCGCGACCGCTTCATGGCCCGCGTCTCCATCGGCTACCCGAGCCCGGAGGCCGAGCTGCAGATGCTGGACACGCACGGTGGCGTCTCACCGCTGGACGACCTCCAGCCGGTGGCCCACGCGCACGACATCGTGAAGCTCGTCGAGGCCGTCCGCAACGTCCATGTCGCGGACTCGGTCCGGCGGTACGCGGTGGACCTGGTCGGCGCCACGCGCACGCACCCCGACCTCAGACTCGGTGCCTCACCGCGCGCCACGCTGCATCTGCTGCGCGCCGCGAAGGCGTCCGCCGCCCTGAGCGGCAGGGAGTACGCGCTGCCGGACGACATCCAGGCCCTCGCCGTGGCCGTCCTGTCCCACCGCCTGCTGACCACCGCCCAGGCCCAGCTGAACCGCCGCACCTCCGAGCAGGTCGTCCAGGAGATCCTCCAGCGCACCCCGGTGCCCGCTGCGCCCCAGCAGCAGCAGAGCGGCTTCGGCATGGGCCGCTCCGCGCCCGACTTCGGCCAGCAGCCACCCCGGAGGCTTGGATGAGCGCAGGGGCGCCCGGACACCCGGAGGACGACCAGGGCGACAAGGGCGGGGTGCGCACGGCGCTGGCCGGCCTCACCACCCGCGGGCGCTCCTTCCTGGCCGCCGGGGTCGCCGCCGCCATCTGCGCGTTCGTCCTGGGGCAGAGCGATCTGCTCCGGGTGGGTCTGCTGCTCTCGGTACTGCCGCTGGTCTGTGCGACCGTCCTGTACCGCACGCGCTACCGGGTGGCCGGCAGCCGCCGGCTCTCCCCCGCGCGCGTGCCCGCCGCCGCCGAGGCCCGTGTCCATCTCCGGATGGACAACGTCTCGCGGCTGCCCACGGGCCTGCTGATGCTCCAGGACCGAGTGCCGTACGTACTCGGTCCGCGCCCCCGTTTCGTCCTGGACCGGGTGGAGGCGGGCGGGCGCCGCGAGGTGTCCTATCGTGTCCGCTCCGACCTGCGGGGCCGCTATCCGCTGGGCCCGCTCCAGCTGCGGCTGACCGACCCGTTCGGCATGTGCGAGCTGACCCGCTCCTTCTCGACGTACGACACCCTCACGGTGATCCCGCGCGTGGACGCGCTGCCGCCGGTGCGGCTTACCGGCGAGGCCAGGGGGTACGGCGAGGGACGGAACCGCTCGATGGCGCTGGCCGGCGAGGACGACGTGATCCCGCGCGGGTACCGCTACGGCGACGACCTGCGCCGCGTGCACTGGCGCTCCACCGCCCGCTACGGCGAGCTGATGGTGCGCCGCGAGGAACAGCCGGAGCGGGCCCGCTGCACGGTGCTCCTCGACACCCGGGGCATCGCCTACCTGGGCGCGGGCCCGGACTCGGCCTTCGAGTGGGCGGTGTCGGGCGCCGCGTCCGTCCTGGTCCACATGCTCGAACGGGGCTTCTCCGTACGGCTGCTGACGGACACGGGCAACTCCGTGCCCGGTGAGGGCGGCGAGGGTTTCGCGGGCGCCAGCCAGGGGTCGGCGGACGCGGCCGGACTGATGATGGACACGCTCGCGGTGATCGACCACTCGGACGGCACGGACATCTCCCGTGCTTACGACGTGCTGCGCAGCGGCGGTGAGGGGCTGCTGATGGCGTTCTTCGGCGACCTCGACGAGGAGCAGGCCACCGTGGCCGCCAAGATGCGGCAGCGCAGCGGCGGGGCGGTCGCCTTCGTGCTGGACAGTGAGACCTGGGTGCGGGAACCCCACGATGTGCCGGGTCCCGAGGACCCGGGCGAGGAGTCGCTGCGAATGCTGCGTGAGGCGGGCTGGACGGCGGTGCGGGTACCTCGAGGAGTCGCGCTGAGCGAGCTGTGGCGCCAGGCGGACCGGGAGCGTTCCGGTCTCGGTGCCCTCAGCGGTGGGGAGGGGCGGTCATGAGCGGGCGCGCACGACTGGCGCTGTGCGCCTGGGTGGCCACCCTCCTGACGGCGTGCGCTCTGCTGCCGCTGGTCGAGGACAAGAACTGGCTTCTCCAGGTGGCCATCCTGCTGGGCATACAGACGATCGTCGGCGCGGGCGCCCGGCGGGTGCCGCTGGCCTGGCCGCTGACGGTGGCGGCACAGCTCCTCGTCACCCTCGTCCTGCTGACCCTGGTCTTCGCCCGGGAGCAGGCGTTCTTCGGCCTGATTCCCGGCCCCGACACCTTCCAGCAGTTCGGCACGCTGCTCCAGGCCGGCACGAACGACGTGGGGCGGTACGCGACCCCGGCGCCGCTCTCCGACGGCATACGGCTGATGCTGGTCGGCGGCGCCCTGCTGATCGGGCTCGCGGTGGACACCATCGCGGTGACGTTCCGCAGCGCGGCTCCGGCCGGCCTGCCGCTGCTCGCGCTGTACTCGGTCGCCGCAGGGCTGTCCGACGGCAGCGACGGCTGGGTGTGGTTCCTGCTGGCCGCGGCGGGCTATCTGATGCTTCTCCTGGCCGAGGGCCGGGACCGGCTCTCCCAGTGGGGCCGGGTCTTCGGCGGTGGGCCGCGCGCTCCTGGCGACCAGTCGGCCGGCGGCGCCATCGCCCCCGTACGCACGGGACGGCGGATCGGCGCGGTCGCGCTGGGCGTCGCCCTGGTGGTGCCGCTGGCGCTGCCCTCGCTCGACGGCGGACTGCTGAGCGCCGCGGGCGGCGGTGTGGGGTCGGGCAGCGGGGGCGGCGGCACGATCTCCGCCGTGAACCCGCTGGTGTCGCTGCGCGACAGTCTGAACGTGGATGAGGACCGCCAGGTCATGTCCGTGCGCAACAGCAGCGAGGACACCCAGGACCTGTATCTGCGGATCGTCTCGCTCGACTCCTTCGACGGCACCGCTTGGAAGCCTTCCCAACGGCGCATCGAGGACGTGCCGAAAGCGTTCCCGACGCCGCTCGGCCTGAGGGCGGACGTGCGGCGCACCGAGATCACGACCAGCATCGCGGCGGCGGACTGGTACGCCCAGGACTGGCTGCCGATGCCGTACCCCGCGACCGGTGTGAAGATCGACGGCAACTGGCGCTTCGAGCCGGTGGGCCGCACCCTCGTCGGTGACCACGGCCAGAACACACGCGGCGCGCGGTACACGGTGACGAGCCTCGACGTGCAGCCGACCGCGCAGCAGCTCGCCGAGGCCCCGGATCCGGACCCGGCACTGGTGCGCGAGTTCACGCAGGTCCCGGAGTCGCTGCCGGCGATCGTGTCGCGCACCGCGCGCGAGGTCACCGCCGGTTCGGCCAACGCCTACGAGCGGGCGGTCAAGCTCCAGGACTACTTCGCGGTGAGCGGCGGCTTCCGGTACGACACACAGGTGCAGGTCGGCAGCGGCTCCAACGCGATCGCGCGGTTCCTGAGGGACAAGGAGGGCTTCTGCGTCCACTTCTCCTTCGCGATGGCCTCGATGGCCCGCACGCTGGGAATTCCGGCCCGGGTCGCGGTGGGCTTCGCACCGGGCACCCCGCAGCCGGACGGCACGGTCTCGGTGGGGCTGCGTGACGCGCACGCCTGGCCGGAGCTGTATTTCGAGGGCGTCGGCTGGACCCGTTTCGAGCCGACCCCGACCCGTGGTTCGGTGCCCGAGTACACGCAGTCCCAGGAGCCGGGCAGCCAGATCCCGAACCCGGACGTGCCGTCCCAGAACGCCTCCGTGGCACCCTCCGACTCCGCCTCGGCGAACGAGACGTGCACGGCGGCGCAGCGGCGGCTGGACGGCGGGTGCGCGAGCGAGTCCCCCCAGTCCGCGCTCGGCCAGGACAACGACAGCGACTGGTGGTTGGTGCCACTGGCCTGGACGCTTGGCGCGCTCGCCCTGCTGGCGCTCCTGCTGCTCCCGATGATGTGGCGGCAGCGGATCCGGGCCGTACGGCTCGGGGCGCACGGCCGCGGTGACGCCGACGCGACGGTCCACGCGCTGTCGGCCTGGCAGGAACTGACCGACAGCGCCTGGGACTTCGGCATCAGCCCGGAGGAGTCACAGACGCCCCGCAAGGCGGCTGCCCGGATCGTGCGCCTCGGCCTCCTCGATCCGCCGGCGGCGGACGCCGTGCACCGGGTGGCGGATGCCGTGGAGCAGGTCCTGTACGCGCCGAACCCTCGTCCGACTGCGGGGCTCGCGGAGGACGTGCGCCGGGCGACCGAGGCCCTGCGCACCGCGGTGGGCCGGGGCACGAAGTTGCGCGCGATCTTCGTCCCGCGTTCGACCGTCCGTGTGGTGTGGGAGCTGTCGGCATCCTGGGCCGCGCTCAGCGCGCGTGCTCTGGCGGCCCGGCCGACCCTGCGCAAGCCGTGGGGCCAGCACAGCTGACGGCACGACAGCAGGACATGCCGGTGGCCCGGAACCCCTGGGGGTTCCGGGCCACCGGCGTTTCACGTCTTGGGCTCACCACGCGGGCAACTGCGACCCGACGGGCTACTGGCCACCCTGCTGTTCGTCACGGCGGCGTTGCCAGCGCTCCTCGATGCGATCCATCATGGAGCGTCGCTGCCCGCCCTGTCGGCGAGCGTGCGGAGCTCCGGGGGCGGCACCCGCGGCGGGCTGTTCGCCCGGCTTGGGGGCCTTGCGCCAGCCCGTCACGGCCAGTACCGCACAGCCCAGCATGACGAGGAATCCCACCACGCTCAGCCAGATCTGCACTGCGACCATTCCGGCCATGAGGAGCGCGATACCTACGAGGAAGCCCGCGACCGCCTGGTAGACCCGTCGCCGGGTGTACGTGCGCAGCCCGCTTCCTTCAAGCGCTGTCGCGAACTTGGGATCTTCGGCGTACAGCGCTCGCTCCATCTGCTCGAGCATTCGCTGCTCGTGCTCCGAGAGCGGCACGGAGTCCTCCTCATTCGTGCAGTCGCCGGGGCGACCGGGGGTCCCCTTCAGGATAGGCAGGGAATCGCCCCCGTGAAACCCGCCCCTCTACGCCAATTGGCAACCGGAATCCGCCATGGCGGTCCCGGGTCACTGAGGCGTTCATTCCCCAGCAACCGGCCCGTCATGCAGAGCGGTCTCCCTCGATCATACGGCTCCGGGCGGCCGATCGGGGGGCCTGTGGCGTACTCCATCTGCGGCCGAGCCCCTGATCAGCGGTCCGCCGCCGGAGGCGACTCAGACCTCGGCGGCAACCGGAGTCTCGCCGAGCACATGAAGCTGGGTGGCCACGGAGTGGAACGCGGGCTGCTCGGCCGCCGCGGCCTCCAGTTTCAGCAGGGCGTCCAGGGCGCCCGGCTCGGTGTCCACGAGGACGCCGGGGACCAGGTCGGCGAAGATCCGCACGCCGTGCACGGCGCCCACGCGCAGGCCCGCACCCTCGACGAGCGCGGTGAGCTGTTCGGCGGTGAACCGGTGGGGAACAGGGTCACTCTCGCCCCAGCGGCCGTTCGGGTCGTCGAGCGCCCGCTTGGCCTCCTTGAAGTGCCCGGCGAGGGCCCTCGCGAGCACGGCGCCGCCGAGTCCGGCGGCGAGCAGGCTGAGGACGCCTTCGGAGCGCAGGGCGGCCACCACGTTGCGGACGCCCTCGGCGGGGTCGTCCACGTACTCCAGGACGCCGTGGCAGAGCACCGCGTCGTAGCCGCCGCGCTCGACCACGTCGAAGAGGCCGTGCGCATCACCCTGGACGCCCCGGACGCGGTCGGCGACGCCGGCCTCGGCGGCCCGGCGCTCCAGCGCGAACAGCGCGTTGGGGCTCGGGTCGACGACGGTGACGCGGTGGCCGAGGCGGGCGACGGGCACCGCGAAGTTGCCGCTGCCGCCGCCGGTGTCGAGGACGTCCAGCGCTTCACGCCCCGTGGCTTTGACGCGGCGCTCCAGGGCGTCCGACACGACTTCCCAGACCACTGCGGTACGGAGGGAGGAGCGGGGACGCGTAGGGTCCGGCACGGCAGGTGACTCCTCGGCGCGGCACCGCCTCTTGCGCGGCGGAGCGAACGGGGTGCCTTCCCGGCCCGGTGGGCCGAGGAAAGACGCGGCCTCTCCACCTTATTGCCTCCCGTGACATGGCCGGTCATCCGTCTCAGCTCGCGTCCGGGGGCGTATCCGGGTCGTGGCGAGGTTGGGGAAGCACCGGCTGGAGGACGAGCATCCGCTCGACCAGACGCAGGAACATCGCCACGTCGCGTATCAGGTCGTCGGCGTCGCGGCTGCTGGCCGCGCCCTGGATGCCGGCCTCGGCGCGGGCCCGGCGGCGGGCACCGGAGGCGAACAGCACGCTCCACTCGGCGAGTTCGGGCGCTATCTCGGGGAGCACCTCCCAGGCGCTGCGGATGCGTGCCCGGCGCCTGGGGGTGGGTTCGGGGCGGCCCCGGGCGGCGAGCACCGCGGCGGCGGTGCGCAGGGCGGCGAGGTGGGCGATGGCGTACCGCTCGTTCGCGGTCTCCAGGACGGCCGCCTCGTCGAGTCCGGCGTGGGCCTGGGCGAGCAGGTCGAGGGCTGCGGGCGGGGCTGTGGCCCGGCGGAGCACGGGGTGCACGTCTCCCGCCGGACCGGTCGGTGAGGGGGCAGGGCCGGGGGCGCGGCGCCGAGGGACGGCGGCTGCGTTCGAGCTGGCCATGACGAACCTCCTGTCGTCTGTGTGACGGCACGTCCCGACGGGAGGTGCCGTATGTGCTCATCGTGCGGTATGGCACTGACAATCCGTTCTGACCTGGTCTTTTGCTTCGATCGAAGGTTCGGGTTAGTTTTTGCACTGACCAGTCAGTGCACAAGTGTCAAGGGGGCGGGAACTGTGGACGGTCCGCACGGGCTCAGGGTGACCACCCGGGCCTTCGGGCTCAAAGGGCCTCGCGGCTGGGCATTCCGTGAGGTGTCCTTCGACGCGGAGCCCGGCTCGCTGATCGCGGTGGAGGGGCCGTCCGGTTCCGGACGCACCTGCCTCCTTCTTGCGCTCACGGGCCGGATGAAGGCAACCGAGGGGTCGGCCACGGTCGGCGGGTGGAGCCTGCCCAAGCAGTCGGCGGCGGTGCGTCGCGTGAGCGCGCTCGCGCACGTCCCCGGCGTCACCGACCTCGACCCCGCCCTGACCGTCGGGGAGCACCTGCGGGAACGGGCGCTGCTGGAACGCCGGTTCGGCGGTTCCCTGCGCGGACTGCTGCGGCCACGGGCGCAGCGGGCCGCCGGGACGGAGCGGCGCGTCGACGCCGCGCTGACGGCCGCCGGTCTCGACCCCGAGTCGCTGCCCAAGGGCCTCCGGACCGCCGTACGCGACCTGGAGCGGCTGGAGGCGCTGCGGCTGTCCGTGGCGCTGGCCCTGATCGGCGGGCCGCTGCTGCTGGGCGTGGACGACACCGACCTGAAGCTGTCCGACGCCGAACGGGCCGAGGTGTGGGCGCTGTTGCGGTCCCTCGCCGAGGCCGGGACGACCGTCGTGGCGGTGTGCAGCGAGGCTCCGGAAGGGGCCGTCACCGTGTCGGCGTCTCCGCGCGCGGACGATACGGCCGAGACGGAGACGGCCGAGACGACGGCCGAGACGACGAACACGCAAGAGACTCACGAGAAGGAGACGGTGGATGCGCTCCCCGAGACTGGCCGCGCTTGAGCTCAGGCGATTCGGCCGGGGCAGGCTCCCGCGGGCCGCGCTGGCCTCGCTCCTGCTGCTGCCGTTGCTGTACGGCGCCCTGTACCTGTGGTCCTTCTGGGACCCGTACGGCAGGCTCGACCGCATCCCAGTGGCGCTGGTGAACGACGACAGGGGGGCGAGCGTCGCGGGGAAGAAGCTCGCCGCCGGTGCCGACATCGTCAAGGGGCTGCGCGACAGCGACACCTTCGAGTGGCACGAGGTGACCGCGGCCGAGGCCCGGGAGGGCGTCGAGGACGGCACGTACTACCTGTCGCTGACCATGCCGGCCGACTTCAGCCGGCGCATCGCGTCCAGCTCGGGCGACTCCCCGGAGACGGGCGCCCTCCAGGTGCGGACGAACGACGCCAACAACTACGTCGTCGGGCAGATCTCCCGGACGGTGTTCGGCGAGGTGCGTACGGCCGCCTCGACCAAGGCGTCGCGGTCGTTCCTGGACCGGATCTTCGTCTCGTTCTCCGACATCCACGGGCAGACCGTGAAGGCAGCCAAGGGCGCCGACACCCTCACGGGCGGCATCGGCAAGGCCGAGCAGGGCTCCAAGGACCTCGCCGACGGCCTGAAGGACGCCAAGGCGGGCAGCGGCAAGCTGGTCCGGGGGCTGAAGAAGCTCGACACGGGCGCGGGCGATCTGGCAGACGGTTCACGGCAGGTCGCGGCGGGCACACAGACGCTCGCCGACCGGGTCAACGGCGTCTCGGACCGCCTGGGGCCCTTCCTCAAGGACAACGAGAAGACCATCGGGGACGCCGCCCAGCTCGTCGCCGATTCGGCCGGTACGGTCCGGCGCAACCTCGGCACCCTCGTGAAGGCCGCCCCGGCCGCCGCCAAGGGCGCCCACACGGCCTCCGACACCCTGAACGGGGTCTACAGGGCGCGCTGCGAGACCGCGGTGCTGCCCGACGCCGCGTGCGCCGACCTGAAGAGGGCCAGGAAGGCGGCGGCGGACGTGGTGACGGTCGCCGACGACGTCAACACGCTGATCGCCGACCAGAACGGCGATCTGGACCGGCTCGACCAGCACCTCGCCACGCTCCAGAAGCAGGCCCAGGCGCTCGCCGATCGCGCCCCGCGCCTCTCCGAGGACCTCGACGACGCCGTCCGGAAGGTCAACAAGCTCAACAACGGGGCCGCCCAGGTCGCCGCGGGAGCGCGGAAGCTGCACACCGGGCTCTCCACCGCCAGGACCGGCGCGACCACCCTGGACACGGGCGTCGGCGACCTCAAGACGGGCGCGGACGACCTCTCCGGAGGCATGTTCAAGCTCGCCGACGGCTCCGGGAAACTCGCCGGCGGACTGCACGACGGCGCCGGGCGGATCCCCGACTACGACAGGCAGGACCGCGACGCGCGCACCGAGGTCATGTCGGACCCGGTCCAGCTCGCCTCCCAGGACCTGCACAAGGCGCCCAACTACGGCACCGGATTCGCCCCGTACTTCATCCCGCTGTCCCTGTGGGTGGGCGCGATGGTCGCCTACATGCTGATCCCGCCGCTCAACCGGCGGGCGCTCGCCGCGGGCGCCCCGGCGTGGCGCATCGCGCTGGCGGGCTGGCTCCCGGTGGCCGCCCTGGGCGTGCTCCAGACCGTGGCCCTGATGTCCGTACTGCACTGGGCGATCGGCCTGGAGATGGTGCGGGCGGCCGGGACGGTGGGCTTCCTGTTCCTGGTCACGGCGTGCTTCGCGGCGATCGTCCAGTGGCTGAACGCACGCTTCGGAGCGGCGGGCCGGATTCTCGTACTCGCCTTCCTGATGCTCCAGTTGACGTCCGCGGGCGGCACCTATCCCGTGCAGACCAGCCCCGGCTTCTTCAACGCGATCCACCCCTTCATGCCGATGAGTTACGTCGTCGGGGCCCTGCGCCGGCTCATCACGGGCGGTGGGCTCGGCCCGGTGTGGCAGGCGTGTGCCGTGCTGGCGGCGTTCACGGCCGGCGCCCTCGCGCTGACCGCCGTGTCGGCCCGCCGCAGTCAGGTGTGGACCCTGGACCGGCTGCATCCGGAGCTGAGCCTGTGACGTCTCGTCAGCATGGGACCGGTGCACCTGTGAGAATCAGGGCCATGGAACGCAGCAGCACCCCGTCCGGCGGC
The DNA here is from genome assembly GCF_010550245.1 of Streptomyces sp. SID12501. Lineage (GTDB taxonomy): Bacteria > Actinomycetota > Actinomycetes > Streptomycetales > Streptomycetaceae > Streptomyces. Next base: position 95,659 of record NZ_JAAGLU010000010.1, on the reverse strand, counting down.
AGTCCGCGCCGCGAGGCCACCCGGCAGAAGCTCTACGAGGCCGCCGTCACGCTCATCGCGGAACAGGGCTTCTCCGCCACCACGGTGGACGAGATCGCCGAGCGGGCCGGAGTCGCAAAGGGCACGGTCTACTACAACTTCGCGAGCAAGTCGGTCCTCTTCGAGGAGTTGCTGCGGCACGGCGTGGAACTCCTCACCGCCTCCCTCAGAGAGGCGGCCGAGCGGACCGACCGGGACGGCGGCACCAAGGTCGACGCCCTGGACGCGATGATCCGGGCCGGGCTCGTCTTCATCAGCCGCTACCCGGCCTTCACCCAGCTCTACGTGGCCGAACTGTGGCGCACCAACCGGACCTGGCAGTCCACCCTGATGGTGGTCAGACAGCAGGCGGTGGCGGTCGTCGAGAACGTCCTGCGCGAGGCGGTGGCGGGCGGCGAGCTCAGCGACGAGATCGACATCCAACTGACCGCGGCGGCCTTGGTGGGCATGGTCCTGGTCGCCGCCCTGGACTGGCAGTCCTTCCAGCCGGAACGCTCCCTGGACGACGTCCACTCGGCGCTGTCCCGGCTCCTCCAAGGACGGGTGAGCGGCAACCGCTGAGCGGACGGTTCCGGACACGGCCACGGACACGAACACGGGCGCACAGGAAAGCGCCGGTTCGATGTGGCCGCGTCCCCCGCGGGCCACCTCGAACCGGCGCTTCCTTCCTGCTCCCCGTTCCCTCCCCCGTTCCCCCGTGTTCCCCCGTGCGGTCGTTCCCCCAGTGCCTCGCTCCCGCCGACGGATCGGCGGAAGGAGCGGTCCAGGGCACCGGCACCGTTCCGCCGCCCCGTGTCGGCGGTACCGGAGCCGTGCCCTTTTCCGTGTCCCCAGTCTTTCGTTCCCGCAGGTCGCAGCCCATCCGTGCGGCTACTCATCTCTCGCCCTAGGTACGTGTACTCAGCCCTGCGCACTCAACACCAGGACGCGCCGTTGCCGACTGGTTACCATCGCGTCCGTGTCGGTACTCCCTTTGGTCTTCACCAGCGGCTGGGCCAGCGGCATCAACGCCTACGCGGTGGTGCTGCTTCTCGGCGTCTTCGGCGCGACCGGGCTGAGCGACGAGGTCCCCGAGTCGTTGCAGCGCCCCGAGGTGCTCGTCGTGGCGGGCGTGCTGTTCCTGTGCGAGGCGGTCGCCGACAAGATCCCGTACGTGGACTCGGTGTGGGACACGGTGCACACCGTGATCCGGCCGGTCTCCGGGGCCGTCGTCGGGGCGCTGCTGGCCGGCCAGAGCGGTTCGCTGCCCGATCTCGCGGCGGGCGCGATCGGCGGTTCGACGGCGCTGGCCAGTCATGCGGTCAAGGCCGGGACGCGGATGGCGGTCAACACCTCGCCGGAGCCGTTCAGCAACGTGATCCTGAGCTTCGCCGAGGATCTCGGGGTCGGCGGCATCGTGACGTTCGCGATGTTCAACCCCCAGGCGGCGGCGATCATCGCGGGCGCGCTGCTGCTCACCGGCCTGATCGTGCTGTACTTCCTCGTCTCCCGGATCAGACGGTTCCTGCGGCGCCGGGCCCAACGGCGCGAGGAGAAGCGGCTCGCGGCCCGGACCGGCTGGCCGCCGGGCTGAGCCGACCCACCCGCGTTCCCGTGAACTCCCTGGTCACAGGCCCGTGGCCGGACTGTCGGTGGGGGCCGATAAAGTCCCAGGCATGGCACGGATTGCGGTGATCGGCGCAGGCATGGGCGCGATGGCGGCCGCTGCCCGGCTGGCCGTCGCGGGCCACCGGGTGGCGGTGTACGAGCGTGGGGAGACGTACGGCGGAGCGGTGCGCCGCTTCGAGCGCGACGGCTTCTCGTTCGACACGGGCCCCGGGGTGCTCACCCTGCCCGCGGTCTACCGCGACCTGTTCGTCAAGACCGGCAAGCAGCCCCTGGAGGAGTGCGTCGAGCTGGTCCAGGTCGATCCGTCCTCACGGCACGTCTTCCCGGACGGCACGGAGGTCGCCCTGCCGAACGCGTCCCGCGCGGGCGTCGTGCAGGCCCTGGAGGCGGCTCTGGGGGCCGGGGCGGGTGACCGCTGGGGTGACTTCCTGGTCAGGGCCCGCGAGGCCTGGGACCGCACCCGCAGACCGCTCCTGGAGGAGCCCCTGTGGACCGACTGGCAGGTGCTGGCCGAGCGGGAGCCCTACCCGGCGGTCGCCCACAAGCGGCTGCTGCGCACCCGCCGGGCCGGCACGCTCGCCGAGGTCGCCGCCTGGGAGCTGCGTGACCCGCGCCTGACGGCCCTCCTGGACAGCCACGCCCTGGCGTACGGCCTCGACCCCCGGGACGTGCCGGCGAGCGCGGCCGTGCTGCCGTACATGGAGCACGCCTTCGGCACCTGGTACGTCCGGGGCGGCATCCGGGAGCTGGCGCGTGCGGTGTACGAGCGGTGTCTGGCGCGGCGGGTCGAGTTCGCCTTCGGCGCCGAGGTCACGCGGATCGTCGAGAAGGACGGCCGGGCGGCGGGGCTGGAGCTGGCCGACGGGACGGTGACGGAGGCCGATCATGTCGTGGCGAGCGTGGATCCCGTACGTCTGAAAGGGCTGACGGACCACGCGCTCGACGAGGACGGTGACGTGTCGCCCGACGCGTCGGCGCCGTCGCCGGGCCGGTTCACCGTGCTGCTGGCCCTGCGCGGGGCCCGGGAGGCGGGGGCCGCGCATCGCACGATCGTGCACGCGCCGGACCGCGAGGCCGAGTTGGACTGGGTGAGCGGGGAGGGAGCCGGCCCGGTGCGGCCCACGGTGACCGTGCTGCGGCCGGACGATCCCGCGCTGCGGCCCGACGAGGAGCACGAGTCCGTGGTCCTGACGGCGACGACACCGCCCAGGGACGACTGGGCGGCGGACGGCTCGGCGGAACGGTTCGCGGAGCTGGTGGTCGGCGCGGCCGGGGACGCGGTTCCCGGGCTGCGTGAGCGGGTCCTGTGGCAGGAGATACGGTCCCCCGGTCGCAGCGGGGACGAGACGGGCGCCTTCTGCGGGGGCATGCCGGCCCCCTCGCTCGCGGGCGGCAGAGGGAACTTCCTCCATCCCGCCAACAGCACCCGGCTACCGGGGCTGTACCGCGTGGGCGGCTGGTCGCACCCCGGGGGCGGACTTCCGCACGCGGGCATGTCGGGCGCACTGGTGGCGGGGCTGATCGTGGAGGGGCCTGGCTTCCGGGGCTCGCAGTGAACCCCGGGCACCGCGGGTGCCCGGACAGGGCGAGGGTCCTCGGCAGCGGCGCCGCTAGAAGCGGTACTGCTGCTCGTCGTACCCGTGCCCGTTCGTCTGACCGTTGCCGTTGCCCTGTCCGTGCCCGTTGTCCTGACTTTGGCCGTTGCCCTGGCCGTTGCCGTTGTCCTGATAGGGATACTGCTGCTCCGGCGGGAGTTCGCCGCCGAAGAACGGGTCGTCGTTGTTGCGCTGCTGCGGGACCCAGACACCGTTCGACGGGGTCTCGTTGTAGCCGCCGTTGCCGTACTGGTCCTGGGCGTAGCCCTGCTGACCGTACTGCTGCTGGTCGTAGCCGGCGTCGTAGGAGTTACCGCCGTAGCCCTGGCCGATGTACGGGTCGGAGTAGGCCGCGTACTGCTGCTGACCCGAGGCGTCGTAGCCGTACTGCTGCTGGTCGTAGCCGGTGTAGCCGTCGTACCCGTAGGTCTGGTCGCCGCTCTGGGCCGCCGCCGCGTACGACTGGTCCTGCTGGCCCGCGCCGGCGTAGGACTGGTCCTGGCCGGTCGCCGCCGCGTACGCGGCATCGCTGTACACGCCGTACGAGCCGGTGTCGTCGGGGAGGGGCTGCGGTTCGTAGACGGCCGCGGGCCGGGCGGGGGTGAAGACGTCGTCCCGGTCGTAGTCGCGGTCGAAGTCGTCGCCCTGCTGGTACGTTCCGGCACCGGTGTCGTAGGCGTCGTTCCCGGCACCGTCCGCGGAATCGTTTCCGAAGGCGTTGCCCGGTGCGTACGCGCCCTCGGGTGCCTCCAGGCCGGAGACCTCCAGGGTCGGGTCCTTGTACTCGTTCTCGTCGCGGCCCTTGCCCTTGCCGAACCGCCCGAGGAAGCCCGGGCGGCCCGCCACGGCCCAACCGGCCGAGAAGCCGCTGCGGAACGACAGGGTGACGTACGTCTGCCCGACCGCGAAGGCCGCGGCGCCCAGGCCGATGACCAGCACATTCGGGATGAGCACGCCGAGGACCACGCCGAGGAAGCCGCCGAAGGCCAGCAGCCGCCAGCGCAGCCGCGCCTTGTACTGCAGCAGAACCTCTCCGAGTAGCCACAACGCGACGATGCCAAACGCGATGTAGAGGACCGTCCAGCCCATGTACGCCCCTCTCCCAGTGGCCGCTACGCAGTGTGTCGTACGCCGGTGCGGCCGGTCTAGGCCCGCTGTGGGTGGTGCAGACCCAGGTTTTCGTAGATTTCCAGCGATGCCGTGGAGTTGTTCAGCGTAATGAAGTGCAGTCCGGGGATTCCCTCGGCCAGCAGTCGCGCGCAGAACTCCGTGGCGAACTCGATGCCAATGGAGCGTACAGCCGCCGCGTCGTCTTTGGCTGTGAGGATCCGCTCTTTCAGGGTAGACGGGATGGCCGCGTTGCTGAGCTGCGGCAGCCGCTCCAGCATCCGCACGCTGGTCACGGGCATGACCTCGGGGATGACCGGGGTCGGGCAGCCCGCCGCCGCGACGGCGTCCCGCAGCCGCAGATACGACTCCGGGTGGAAGAACATCTGGGTGATCGCGTAGTCCGCGCCGGCCCGGCACTTGTCGACGAAGTGCGTGACGTCCGTGTCCCGGTCGGGAGAGCGCGGGTGCGTCTCGGGGAAGGCGGCGACTCCTACGCAGAAGTCGCCCGACTCCTTGATGAGACGCACGAGTTCGGCCGCGTACGTCAGACCGCTCGGGTGCGGTACCCACTCGGCCATCGGATCGCCGGGCGGGTCTCCGCGCACGGCCAGGATGTTGCGGATGCCCGCGTCGGCGTACTGGCCGATGATGTTGCGCAGTTCGGCGACGGAGTGGTTGACCGCGGTGAGGTGGGCGACCGGGGTGAGCGTCGTGTCGGAGACGATCTGCTGGGTCTCCTTGACCGTCCCCGCCCGCGTCGACCCGCCGGCGCCGTACGTCACGGACACGAAGTCCGGTGCGACCGCCTCGACCCTCCTGAGCGCGTTCCACAGGTTCCGCTCGCCCTTGGGAGTCTTCGGCGCCGAGAACTCGAAGGAATACGTGGTCTTGCCGGACGCGAGCATGTCACGCACCGTGCGTGCGTGGTCAGTCCTGGTGGACGCGGTTCCTAGGGCCATACCCGCAGGTTAGTCAGGGGGCGGCGGTCCCCCAACCGGATGGCGGAAATTTGCCCGGATTGTCGACTTGTTGTCCACGCCTCGGACACCCGGGCCGGGACACCTGAACCTCAGGGACCTCCGACGGCCCCGCTACAGGGCTCGCAGCCGCTTGGCGAACTCCGCCGCCGCCGCGCCCGGGTCGTCGGCCTCCGTCATCGCCCGTACGACGACGACCCGGCGGGCGCCCGCCGCCAGCACCTCGTCCAGGTTGCCCAGGTCGATGCCGCCGATGGCGAACCAGGGTCGCTCGGTGGCGAGCCCGGCCGTGTACCGGACCAGGTCGAGGCCGGGCGCGTGGCGGCCCGGCTTGGTGGGGGTCGGCCAGCAGGGGCCGGTGCAGAAGTAGTCGACGCCTTCATGGACGGCGGCTGCCGCGGCCTCGGAGTCGGCGTGCGTGGAACGGCCGACGAGCACGTCCGGGCCGAGGATCGCGCGGGCCGCCGGGACGGGCAGGTCGCCCTGGCCGAGGTGGAGTACGTCGGCCCCGGCCGCGTGGGCGACGTCCGCGCGGTCGTTGACCGCGAGCAGCCTGCCGTGCCGGGCGCAGGCGTCGGCGAACACCTGGAGGTGGTCCAGTTCCTCGGCCGCCTCCATGCCCTTGTCACGCAGCTGCACGATGTCGACCCCGCCGGCCAGGACGGCGTCCAGGAACTCGGCGAGGTCGCCCTGTCGCCTGCGGGCGTCGGTGCAGAGGTAGACCCGGGCGTCGGCGAGCCGGGCGCGGGTCGTGCGGGCGTCGGCGGTCGCCCCGGGCACGGTGTCGGTCGTCTCGGGCATGCGGGTGTCCCCCATGGGCGCGCCCCGGGGTGTTCTCCCCCGGGCGCGCCCCTGTGTGGCGGTGTGCGGACCGCGGCCCGCACGTCGGACGGCTGGTCGGATCAGACGGCGAGCGCCTGGGCGCGACGCTTCACCTCCGTGCCACGATTCTCGCTGAGGGCCTGCGCGGGGGTGCCGGGCAGGCTCGGGTCGGGAGTGAAGAGCCACTCCAGCATCTCTGCGTCGGAGTAGCCGTCGTCCCGCAGGAGCGTCAAGGTGCCGGTGAGGCCCTTGACGACCTTCTGCTCGACCCCGTCGATAAAGGCGGCGGGGACGTGCAGCGCGCGGTTCTCACCACGGCGTACGGCGATCACTTGGCCCTCCCTGACCAGCTGCCGAACGCGTGTCACCTCGATATCGAGGATTTCCGCGATGTCCGGCAGCGTGAGCCAGGCGGGGACGAGAGCATCGATCTTTGCGTCAATCTCGGTCACGGCACAAGCGTGCCATCCCGCACTGACAGTCGGAAGCCGGGCCCCTCCGACCTGGGCCGATCCGGTGGCATCGAGAGGCCTCGGGCTACGCCGTGGCCGCCTTCAGGGGCCGGGACGGGTCCGTCAGCGCCTCGGCATCCATCAGGGCGCCCGCCTCGACCAGACGGCGTCCCTGGGCCAGGTCCCGGGGGCGGCCCACGGCCAGCAGGGCGACCAGGCGGCCCTCCCGCAGCCAGCAGACCGTCCAGGCGGGGCCGGACGGGTCGCCGCGCCACAGGGTGGTGTCGGCGGTCTGGTGGTGGCCGACGTACTGGACGAAGCGGCCGAACTGCTCCGACCAGAAGTACGGGACCGGGTCGTAGACCGCCGGGGACTCCCCGATGATGTTCGCGGCGACCGCGCGGGGTCCCTGGAGGGCGTTGTCCCAGTGGTGGACCAGAAGTCGCCGGCCGTACCTTCCCGAGGGGAAGGAGGCGCAGTCGCCGACCGCGTAGACGTCCGCCGCCGAGGTGCGCAGGTGGTCGTCGGCGACGACCTCGCGGTGGTCGCCCAGGGCGATACCCGAGCCCGCGAGCCAGGCTGTGGCAGGGCGGGCCCCGATGCCGACCACGACGGCGCCCGCGGGCAGCCGCGAGCCGTCGTCGAGCACCACCACTCCGGGCTCGACGCGGGCCACGCGCGCGTGGGTACGCAACAAGGCCCCGCTGTCGGCGTACCAGGCGGCCATCGGCGCGGCCACCTCGGCGGGCAGGGCGCCCGCGAGCGGCCGGTCGGCGGCCTCGACGACGGTGACGGCGCAGCCGGCCTCTCGCGCGGCCGTGGCGAACTCGGCACCGATCCAGCCGGCCCCGACGACCACGATGTCGTGCTGGCGCGCGAGTACGGGCCGCAGCCGCTCGGCGTCGTCGAGGGTGCGCAGCAGATGCACACCGGGTACGCCCTCGGTGCCCGGCAGCCGGATCGGTTCGGCGCCGGTCGCGAGGACCAGGACGTCGTACGGCACGGGTCCCTCGGGGGTGTCCAGCTCGTGTTCGCCGGTGCGGACGCCCAGCACCTCGCGCCCGAGCAGCAGTTCGATGCCGAGGGCCTCGAAGTCGACGTCGAAGGCGGAGCCCTCCGCCTTGCCGAGCAGGACGGCCTTGGACAGCGGCGGCCGGTCGTACGGCTGATGGGGTTCGGCGCCGAACAGCGTGACGGTGCCGGTGAACCCCTGCTCCCGCAGGGCGACCGCGGTCTGCACCCCGGCCATGCCCGCGCCCACGACGACCACGTGTCGCGGCCGTGACCCGCCCGGTGTGCCCTGTGCCTGCGTCTGCTCACTCACCCGATCACCATAGACAACTGACAAATTGTCAGTCAGTGGGCGCGGGAAGTGACCTACTGCACACCCGTCTGTTCGGCCTCTGCGACTTGCTCGACCAGGCTCGTCCCGCTGCCCGGCTGCGACTCCCACTCCCAGGTCTCCGCCAACCGCACCCGCCCGTCCGGCAGTTCGGTCACCTCGGACACGCAGTGGCCCGAGGACGTCGTCCCGTCGCGCTTCAACTGCACGTACCGGAACTCGAGACGGTCGCCCTCCCGTGTACCCACGAGTCGGCCGCGGACGACGTCCCCGCCCGCGTACTCGGCCCAGATCTCGCCGTCCTGCTCGTGGTAGGTGAACCGGGTACGCGTCCCCACCTGGCCAGGCGCCTGGTCCACGACCGGGGCGAGGACGAGACCGTCGAGCGAGCGGGGCATGGGCCGAGGCTCCCTTACGTGTGCGTCGGACCGCGGGCTAGGGTGGCCAGCGTAAGCACGCGGGAGCCCGGACGCACCGGGCTGAGAGGGAGGCTGGCGGCCTCCGACCGTACGAACCTGATCCGGGTCATGCCGGCGAAGGGAGGGGCTGGACGCCCATGTCGCGTACACACACCTCGGACGTCGTTGTCGTCGGAGGCGGGATCATCGGGCTGGTGACGGCCTGGCGGGCCGCGCAGCGCGGGCTCACCGTGACCGTCGTCGACCCGGTGCCGGGCGGCGGGGCCGCGCAGGTGGCGGCCGGGATGCTGGCCGCCGTCACGGAGCTGCACCACGGCGAGCAGACCCTGCTGGGGCTGAACCTGGAGTCGGCCCGCCGCTACCCGGACTTCGTGGCCGAGCTCACCGAGCTGACCGGCCACGATCTCGGCTACCGCCGCTGCGGCACGCTCGCCGTCGCACTCGACGCCGACGACCGCGCCGAACTGCGCGAACTGCACGCCCTGCAACAGCGATCGGGCCTGGACTCGGAGTGGCTCTCGGGGCGCGAGTGCCGGCGTCTGGAGCCGATGCTCGCGCCGGGCGTGCGCGGGGGGCTGCGGGTGGACGGCGACCACCAGATCGATCCGCGACGGCTGGCCGGGGCTCTGGTGGACGTGTGCGAGCGGGCCGGGGTGGTGCTGCGCCGCACGTGGGCCGAGCGGCTCGACGTACGGCGGGGACGGGCCGTGTCGGTCACGGACTCGGACGGCGACGAACTGGCCGCCGGGTCGATCGTGCTGGCCGGGGGCAGCCTCAGCGGGCGGCTCGCGGGCGTCCCGGAGGCCGTGCTGCCGCCCGTACGGCCCGTGAAGGGGCAGGTGTTGCGGGTGACCGTGCCGAAGCGGTATGCGCCGTTCCTGAGCCGGACCGTGCGGGCCGTGGTGCGCGGCAGCCAGGTCTATCTGGTGCCGCGCGAGAACGGTGAGCTGGTCGTCGGGGCGACCAGCGAGGAGCTGGGCTGGGACACGACGGTCACGGCGGGCGGTGTGTACGAGTTGCTGCGCGACGCCCACGAACTCGTCCCCGGGATCACCGAGTTGCCGTTGACGGAGACGCGGGCCGGTCTGCGCCCCGCGTCCCCCGACAACGCGCCACTGCTCGGCCCGACCGCGCTGGACGGGCTGCTGCTGGCCACGGGCCACTATCGCAACGGTGTGCTGCTGACGCCGGTCACGGGAGACGCCATGGCCACTGTTCTGGCCACCGGTGAACTGCCCGCCGAGGCCCGGGCCTTCACGCCCCGCCGGTTCGACACCGCGCGTATGGAGCAGCTCGTATGAACATCCTGGTGAACGGCCGCCGGCGCGAGGTCTCCCCGGGTACCGCGCTCGACGCGCTGGTGAAGTCCCTCACCACGGCGCCCTCCGGTGTGGCCGCCGCGCTCAACGAAACCGTCGTCCCGCGCGCGCGATGGTCGGCGACCTCCCTCGCCGAGGGCGACCGTGTCGAGGTCCTCACCGCCGTCCAGGGGGGCTGAGCCATGGCCGACGATCCCTTCGTCCTCGGCGGTACGACCTTCACGTCGCGGCTGATCATGGGTACGGGGGGTGCGCCCAGCCTCGACGTGCTGGAGCGGGCGCTGGTGGCCTCCGGCACGGAGCTGACGACGGTCGCGATGCGGCGCGTCGATCCCTCGGTGCACGGGTCGGTGCTGTCGGTGCTGGAGCGGCTGGGCATCCGGGTGCTGCCCAACACCGCGGGGTGCTTCACCGCCGGGGAGGCCGTGCTGACGGCCCGGCTGGCCCGGGAGGCGCTCGGTACGGACCTGGTGAAGCTGGAGGTCATCGCCGACGAGCGGACACTGCTGCCGGACCCGATCGAGTTGCTGGACGCGGCGGAGGTGCTGGTGGAGGACGGCTTCACGGTGCTGCCGTACACGAACGACGACCCTGTGCTGGCGCGCAAACTTGAGGACGTGGGGTGCGCGGCGGTCATGCCGCTCGGGTCGCCGATCGGGTCGGGGCTGGGGATTCGCAACCCGCACAACTTCCAGCTGATCGTGGAGCACGCGCGTGTGCCGGTGATTCTGGACGCGGGGGCGGGGACGGCGTCGGATGTGGCGCTGGCGATGGAGCTGGGGTGCGCGGGGGTGATGCTGGCGTCGGCCGTCACCCGGGCGCAGGAGCCGGTGCTGATGGCGGAGGGGATGCGGTACGGGGTTTCGGCGGGAAGGCTGGCCTACCGGGCCGGGCGGATTCCCCGGCGGCACTTCGCTTCGGCTTCGTCGCCTGTGGCCGGGCTTGCCGAGCTGGATCCTGAGCGGCCCGCTTTCTGATCTCCCACCCACGCACCACCTGTTTCCAGCCCGTTCACCAGGGAAGCTCTCCTGTGGGGCTCCACCGCCCTTGCCAGCCGGCCGGTGCGATCCGCGTCACAGGTCGGCTTCAGTCCCGCTGCTTTCCTGTGCTTTCCTGGCCGAAACTGCGGGCTTGTCAGCGACGGCTCGTACACTCACCTGCGTGGATACGACCCTTCAGGACCCTCTCGTCGGGCAGGTGCTCGACGGCCGCTATCGCGTGGACGCGCGGATCGCGGTCGGCGGGATGGCCACGGTCTACCGGGCCGTGGACACCCGCCTCGACCGTGTGCTCGCCCTCAAGGTGATGCATCCGACGCTCGCGGCGGACGTGTCCTTCGTCGAGCGGTTCATCCGGGAAGCGAAGTCTGTGGCCCGGCTCGCGCACCCCAACGTCGTGCAGGTCTTCGACCAGGGCACCGACGGGCCCTATGTCTATCTCGCCATGGAGTACGTCGCCGGCTGCACCCTGCGTGACGTGCTGCGCGAGCGCGGCGCGCTCCAGCCGAGGGCCGCGCTCGACATCCTGGAGCCGGTGCTCGCCGCCCTCGGCGCCGCGCACCGGGCTGGGTTCGTGCACCGCGACATGAAGCCCGAGAACGTGCTGATAGGGGACGACGGGCGGGTCAAGGTCGCCGACTTCGGACTCGTGCGGGTCGTGGACACGGTCACCAGCACGACCGGGTCCGTCCTCGGCACCGTCTCCTACCTGGCGCCCGAGCAGATCGAGAGCGGCACGGCCGATCCCCGGGTCGACGTGTACGCCTGCGGAATCGTCCTCTACGAGATGCTGACCGGCGACCAGCCGCACTACGGCGACTCCCCCGCGCTGGTGCTCTACAAGCACCTGCACGAGGACGTGCCGCCGCCCTCGGCCCTCGTACCGGGGCTGGCCTTCGAACTGGACGCGCTGGTCGCCTCGGCCACCGCCCGCAACGCCGACATCCGCCCGTACGACGCCGTGGCACTGCTCTCGCAGGTCCTGGAGACGCGCGGCTCGCTCGACACCGACCAGCTGGACGCCGTACCGCCGCAGGCCATCACCTCGGGGCACGGCAACGCCGAGAACCTGACGAGTGTCATCCCGCGCGCGCTGTCCGTGCCGCGGCCCCTGCCCGTCAACGAGGACGAACCCCCGGTCGACGGGCGGCGGTTGAACCGGACCAGTCGGCTGGGAGCCGTCGGCGCTCCCCCGGCGCCCGCCCCACCCTCCCGGCGGGCCGCGCGGAGTCCGAAACGGCGTGCGCCGCTCGTCATCCTCGTCGCCGCCGTACTGCTCGTCCTCGGTGTGGGCGCGGGCGTCTGGTACATCAACTCCGGGCAGTTCACCCATGTCCCGGCGGTGCTGGCGCAGTCAGAGGCACAGGCGAGGGAGCGGCTGAAGGCCGCCGGCCTCGAGGCCACCACCACGGAGGCCTACAGCGACACGGTGGCTCGCGGCGCCGTCATCAGTACGGACCCTGACGTCAGTACGCGCATCCGGGTCAACGACACCGTGACGCTGACCATCTCCTTGGGGCCGGAGACCGTGCCCGTGCCCCAGGTCACGGGCTTGCGCCTCGACAAGGCCAGAGCGCTGCTGAAGCGGACCGGTCTGGAGCCTGGAAGGGTCACCCGGGAGTTCAGCGAGGAGGTGCCCCGCGGTTCCGTGATCAGCACCAGCCCGGATGTCGGCACCGAGCGGCGCGCGGGTTCCGCGGTAGCCCTCGTCGTCAGCAAGGGCAGCCCGGTGGAGGTCTCCGACGTCACCGGCGCGACTCTCGCCGACGCGCAGGCCGAGCTGGAGGAGGCGGGGCTGAAGGTCACGGTCGCCACCGGGACCGTCAACTCGGACGAGTTCGAGCAGGGAGAGGTCGCCGTCCAGTCACCGGAGGGCGGCAGCGAGGCCGAGCAGGGCGACACCGTCACGCTGACGATCTCCAAGGGCCCCGAGATGATCGAGGTCCCGGATGTCGTGGGCGACAGCGTCGACGACGCGAAGGCGGCTCTGGAGGGGGCCGGGTTCTCGGTCGACGAGGACCGGGGGCTGCTCGGGCTCTTCGGCGACACGGTGAAGAAGCAGTCCGTGGACGGCGGCGACACCGCCGCCAAGGGGTCGACGATCACCATCACGATCCGCTGACGGGAGCACGCGGCGCCGCGTGACACCCTGAAAGGGTGACCAGCAAGCAGCTCCGCAACCCCGTCGGCGGCCATGTCCCCGTGGCCGGCGGTCTCCATTCCGTCGGCCTGTCCTACGCCCGTGACCTGCTGGCCGAGACCGTGCAGGTCTTCGTCGCCAACCCGCGCGGCTGGGCGACACCCGTGGGCAGTCCCCGGCAGGACGAGGCGTTCCGGACGGCGTGTGCCGACGGCTCGATCCCGGCGTACGTCCATGCCCCGTACCTGATCAACTTCGGCTCGCACACCGAGGCGACCGCCGAGCGGTCGGTGGAGTCGCTGCGGCACTCGCTGCGGCGCGGGCGGGAGATCGGCGCGCTGGGCGTGGTGGTGCACACCGGGAGCGCGACCGGCGGGCGGGACCGGTCCGTGGCCCTCAAGCAGGTGCGGGAGCATCTGCTGCCGCTCCTCGACGAGCTCACCCACGACGACGACCCGTTTCTGCTCCTGGAGTCGACCGCCGGGCAGGGCTCCTCCCTCTGCTCGCGCACCTGGGACTTCGGGCCGTACTTCGAGGCGCTCGACGCCCATCCCAGGCTCGGCGTCTGTCTCGACACCTGCCACATCTTCGCCGCCGGGCACGACCTGACCGGGCCCAGCGGGATGCACCAGACCCTCGACCTGCTCGTGGACACGGTCGGCGAGGGGCGGCTGAAGCTGATCCACGCCAACGACTCCAAGGACGTGGTCGGCGCGCACAAGGACCGGCACGAGAACATCGGCGCGGGCCATATCGGCGAGGACCCGTTCCGCGCACTGATGACGCACCCCGCGACCGAGGGCGTACCGCTGATCGTCGAGACGCCCGGCGGCAAGGAGGGGCACGCGGCGGACGTGGAGCGGCTGAAGAAACTCCGGGACGGATAGGGGAGCGAGCAGAGCGGGGAATACCCCCGGGGGGTATATTGCTGGCGAGTGCAGGAACAGGAATCCGTGACCGCGTGACACCGGGGGTCCTCATGGAGCACGAGACACACGCACACCAGCACACACCGGCCCATACACAGGCCCACGCACCGGCCGCCACCTGGGCCGTGGCCGTCCAGGCCACCCTTCACTGCCTCACCGGCTGCGCCATCGGCGAGGTGCTCGGCATGGTCATCGGCACGGCGTTCGGCTGGGGGAACCTGCCCACCACCGTGCTGGCGATCGTCCTGGCGTTCCTCTTCGGCTACTCGCTCACCCTCCGCGGCGTCCTGCGGGCCGGTGTCGGTCTCCGGACGGCCGTGCGGGTGGCGCTGGCCGCGGACACCCTGTCGATCGCCGTGATGGAGCTGGTCGACAACGGCGTGATCGTGCTGTGGCCGGGCGCGATGGACGCCCAGCTGGACGACCTGCTGTTCTGGGGTGCGCTGACGATCTCACTGGCGATCGCGTTCGTCGTCACCACACCGGTCAACAAGTGGACGATCGGCCGCGGCAAGGGCCACGCGGCGGTGCACCGTTACCACCACTGACCCCGGCGCCTGGGGACCTCAGAGCTCGGGGCCGTCCCCGGGCTCCTCCTGGTACGAGTAGCGCTGCTCGCGCCACGGGTCACCGACGTTGTGATAGCCGCGCTCCTCCCAGAAGCCACGGCGGTCGGCGGTCATGTACTCCACCCCGCGCACCCACTTGGGGCCCTTCCAGGCGTACAGGTGGGGCACCACCAGCCGGAGCGGGAAACCGTGTTCAGCGGTGAGGAGTTCGCCGTCCTTGTGGGTGGCGAAGATAGTGCCGTCGGAAGCGAAATCGGCCAGCCGGAGATTCGAGCTGAAGCCGTATTCCGCCCAGACCATGACATGGGTGACCTCGGACGCCGGCGGAGCCGCCATGAGGATCGTCCGCGCCGGAATTCCACCCCACTCGGCGCCGAGCATGCTGAACTTCGTGACGCAGTGCAGGTCGGCCAGAACGGAGGAGTGCGGCAGGGCCGTGAACTCCTCATGGTTCCAGCAGCGCTTCTCGCCGTCGGCGGTGGCGCCGAAAACCCTGAACTCCCAGCGTTCGGGACGGAATTTGGGTACCGGCCCGTAATGGGTGACCGGCCAGCCGCGCTGTACTCGCTGTCCCGGCGGCAATTCGGGCTGCGCCGCACCTCCTGAATCACGCCCTCCCGATTCACTTTCCACCGGCTGACCCATGACTCCATCCTGACAGACGAGGGAGAGTGTGCATGACCAGGCCGGTCCAGATTCCACCAAGTCCGGATAACTTGGACTAAGCATGCCCTTACTTACTAAGTGCGCACTTACTGGACGATCCTCGGTGGCGGTGCGATCATTCGGCGGCAACCCAGCAAGTCCCCGTTTGGAAGGAGCCTCTGCGATGCAGGGCGACCCCGAGGTCCTCGAATTCCTCAACGAGCAGCTGACCGCCGAACTCACGGCGATCAACCAGTACTTCCTGCACGCGAAAATGCAGGAGAACTTCGGCTGGACGAAGCTCGCGAAGTACACGCGGCACGAGTCCATCGACGAGATGAAGCACGCGGAGATCCTCACCGACCGGATCCTGTTCCTGGAGGGCCTGCCGAACTACCAGCGGCTCTTCCATGTGCGGGTCGGCCAGACCCTTACCGAGATGTTCCAGGCGGACCGGCAGGTCGAGGTCGAGGCGATCGACCGACTCAAGCGCGGTATCGAGGTCATGCGCGGCAAGGGCGACATCACGTCCGCGAACATCTTCGAGTCGATCCTCGCGGACGAGGAGCACCACATCG
This sequence comes from Streptomyces sp. SID12501, assembly GCF_010550245.1. Classification (GTDB taxonomy): domain Bacteria; phylum Actinomycetota; class Actinomycetes; order Streptomycetales; family Streptomycetaceae; genus Streptomyces. The sequence goes on along the minus strand of NZ_JAAGLU010000010.1, from coordinate 80,117 downwards.
ACTACCTGGACACCCAGCTGGAACTGGTGGAGAAGCTCGGCGAGCCCCTCTACATCGCGCAGCTCATCGAGCAGCCCGAGAGCTGAGACCCGAGAGTCGGCCTCCAGGGCTCAGACGCTCAGGCGGCCTCGTCCAGCTGTTCGACCAAGACCGGCTTGCTCTCGTCCACGAGTCCACGGGTCGGGCAGGCACCCCTGCCCAGCAGCGCCTGGATGCGCCGTACGCACGAGCCGCAGTCCGTGCCCGCCTTGCAGGCCGAGGCTATCTGCCGGGGAGTGCTGGCGCCGTCCGCCGCATGCTTCTTCACCTGCGTCTCGGTCACTCCGAAGCAGTTGCAGACGTACACGCGGGTCACCTCCCGACGGGGTCCAAAGGTCATGCCCTACCGAGACCAAGGATGTCCGTTTGGCCGGTGAGGCAAACCTAACCTTACCCGGCTCGCAGGTGCCCGAAAAGTGGTGTGGGGCGCGGATCGTATGTGATCCGCGCCCCATGGCACGCGCCGGTAAGAGGCGCAATGACTGGTGATCTGCTACTGGTCCCGGTACATCTCCGCGACCAGGAACGCCAGGTCGAGCGACTGACTGCGGTTCAGCCGGGGGTCGCAGGCCGTCTCGTAGCGGTGGTGGAGGTCGTCGACGAAGATCTCGTCGCCGCCGCCCACGCACTCGGTGACGTCGTCACCCGTCAGCTCCACATGGATACCGCCGGGGTGCGTACCCAGCTCCTTGTGGACCTCGAAGAAGCCCTTGACCTCGTCGAGCACGTCGTCGAAGCGGCGGGTCTTGTGACCCGAGGCCGCCTCGAAGGTGTTGCCGTGCATCGGGTCGGTCACCCAGGCCACCGTCGAACCCGATGCCGTGACCTTCTCGACCAGCTCGGGCAGCTTGTCGCGGACCTTGTCGGCGCCCATCCGGACGACGAAGGTCAGCCGGCCCGGCTCACGGTCCGGGTCGAGACGCTCGATGTACTGCAGCGCCTCCTCGGCCGTCGTCGTCGGGCCGAGCTTGATGCCGATCGGGTTGCGGATCTGGGAGGCGAACTCGATGTGCGCGCCGTCCAGTTGCCGGGTGCGCTCACCGATCCACACCATGTGCGCCGAGACGTCGTACAGCCTCCCCGTGCGGGAGTCGACCCGGGTCAGCGCCGACTCGTAGTCCAGCAGCAGCGCCTCGTGGGAGGAGTAGAACTCGACCGTCTGGAACTCGGCCGGGTCCGTGCCGCAGGCGCGCATGAAGTTCAGCGCGTTGTCGATCTCGCGGGCCAGCTGCTCGTACCGCTGGCCGGACGGGGACGACTTCACGAAGTCCTGGTTCCAGGCGTGCACCTGGCGCAGGTCGGCGTAACCGCCCGTGGTGAAGGCGCGGACCAGGTTGAGCGTGGAGGCGGACGCGTTGTACATCCGCTTCAGCCGCTCGGGATCCGGGATCCGGGTCGCCTCGACGAAGTCGAAGCCGTTGACCGAGTCACCGCGGTACGTCGGCAGGGTCACACCGTCGCGGGTCTCGGTGCCCTTGGAGCGCGGCTTCGAATACTGGCCGGCGATCCGGCCGACCTTCACGACCGGCACGGAGGCCGCGTAGGTGAGGACGGCGCCCATCTGGAGGAGGGTCTTCAGCTTGGCGCGGATCTGCTCGGCGCCGACAGCGTCGAAGGACTCCGCGCAGTCGCCGCCCTGGAGGAGGAACGCCTCTCCCTTGGCGACGGCCGCCATCCGGGCGCGCAGCTGGTCGCACTCGCCCGCGAAGACGAGCGGCGGATACGACTCGAGTTCCGCAACGACTGCGCGCAGAGCCTCGGTGTCGGGGTACTCGGGCTGCTGCGCCGCGGGCAGGTCTCGCCAGGTGTTGCCAGAGCTGGCGCTGGTCTTAGCGTTCACGGTCACGGACTCAACATTACGGGGTCATGTCTGGCGTCCATCCGCCTGCTCATCAAGTGAGACGCGGTTCGCTCGTTCGGGTCCGGTGAGCGGAACGGCCGGTCCGTGCGCCGGTTCGTGATCTGTCCGCCACCCCTGGTGTATGGTCCGTCGCATGTTCGCGCACTCGACCCAGAACCAGAACTGGTGGTGGCCCGCTCACTCGGCGGCCCACTGACTGCGCGTACGCAAGACTTCGCGAAGGCCGCCCGAGGGGCGGCCTTCGGTGTTTTCGCGGACTTCCACGGACTTCCGCGCCGGGCCGTTCCTCCCGATCACTGATCCAGTCATCGATCGATGGAAGAGGAACGATGCGACTCGACCGGCTCCTGCACGACAACCGCCCGTTCGCCCTGCTCCGCCGCCGCACTCCGGGACACGACCACTCCGTGGTCGAACTGCTGGTCGGCCCGGTGAGCACGTACGACCGGCTCGCCGACATCCCCGACGAGGGTCTCGCCCTCATCCCCTTCCGCCAGATCCGCGAGCGCGGCTTCGACGTCCGCGACGACGGCACCCCGCTCACGGTGCTCACGCCCGAGGAGACGTACGAACTCCCGCTGGAGGAGGTGCTGGAGCAGCTCCCCGCGCATGACGTGCGGGTCGAGGGCGGTGGCTTCGACGTCGGCGACGAGGAGTACGCGGACATCGTCGGGCGGGTGCTGCGGGAGGAGATCGGGCGGGGCGAGGGGGCGAACTTCGTCATCCGGCGGACGTACGAGGGTGAGATCCCGGGGTTCGGACGCGCCGACGCGCTCGCCCTGTTCCGGCGGCTGCTGGTCGGGGAGCGGGGCGCGTACTGGACGTTCGTCGTGCACACCGGCGAGCGGACTCTTGTCGGGGCCAGCCCCGAGGTGCACGTCCGGATGTCCGGCGGGACCGTGGTCATGAACCCGATCAGCGGGACCTATCGCTATCCGGCTGACGGGCCCACCCCCGAGCACCTGCTCTCCTTCCTCGCCGACGGCAAGGAGATCGAGGAGCTGTCGATGGTCGTCGACGAGGAGCTCAAGATGATGTGCACCGTCGGCGACATGGGCGGGGTCGTGGTCGGACCCCGGCTGAAGGAGATGGCCCATCTCGCGCACACGGAGTACGAGTTGCGCGGCCGGTCCTCGCTGGATGTACGCGAGGTGCTGAAGGAGACCATGTTCGCGGCGACCGTCACCGGCTCGCCCGTCCAGAACGCCTGCCGGGTGATCGAGCGGCACGAGGTCGGTGGGCGGGGCTACTACGCGGGGGCGCTGGCGCTGGTCGGGCGAGACTCGGGTGGCGGGCGGGAAGGAGCTGTCGGGGCGCAGACCCTCGACTCGCCGATCCTCATCCGGACCGCCGACATCGCGCCGGACGGGCGGCTGCGGGTGCCGGTCGGTGCCACGCTCGTCCGTGGCTCGGACCCGGCGGGCGAGGTCGCCGAGACCCACGCCAAGGCGGCCGGGGTACTGGCGGCGCTCGGCGTCGTACCGGGGCGGCCCATGGAAACGGGCGTACGGCCGCGGCTCATGGACGATCCGCGGGTGCGGGCGGCGCTGGACGGGCGGCGGGCCTCGCTGGCGCCGTTCTGGCTGCGGATGCAGGAAGCGACCGAAAAGGGAGCGGAGCCGACCGGGCACGCGCTGGTCGTCGACGCCGAGGACACCTTCACAGCGATGCTCGCGCACGTCCTGCGCTCGGCGGGCCTGGAGGTGACCGTGCGGCGCTACGACGAACCGGGGCTGCGGGAGGCCGTCGTACGGCACGAGGGGCCGTTGGTTCTCGGGCCCGGCCCCGGTGATCCGGGCGACCTGACCGACCCGAGGATGCGGTTCCTGCGCGAACTGACTGCCGAGGCCGTGCGGGACCACCGGCACGGCGTCCTCGGGGTCTGTCTCGGGCACGAGCTGATCGCGGCGGAGCTGGGGCTGGGGATCGTGCGGAAGGAAGTGCCGTACCAGGGCGCGCAGACGGAGATCGATCTGTTCGGGCGGACGGAGACCGTCGGCTTCTACAACAGCTTCGTGGCGCACTGCGACGACGAGGCCTCCAGGGAACTGGCGGCGCACCAGATCGAGGTCAGCCGGAGCGCGAGCGGAGAGGTGCATGCGCTGCGGGGGCCCGGTTTCGCCGGTGTGCAGTTCCATCCGGAGTCGGTGCTGACGCTCAACGGGGCCGCTGTCGTAAGGGAGTTGATGGCGCGGCTGCGGGGCGCGGGCACCCTCGGGTGAGGCGGACGGGCGCCCGGGGTCGTACCCGGGCGCCCTTGCGCGCTCAGCCGAAGAAGACGCTGACCTCCTCGTACAGCTTCGGGTCCACCGTCTTGAGTTTCGCCGTGGCCTCCGCGATGGGGACGCGGACGATGTCGGTGCCGCGCAGGGCGACCATCTTGCCGAAGTCGCCGTCGCGGACCGCCTCGATGGCGTGCAGGCCGAAGCGGGTGGCGAGCCAGCGGTCGAAGGCGCTGGGTGTGCCGCCGCGCTGGACATGGCCCAGCACCGTGGTGCGCGCCTCCTTGCCGGTCCGCTTCTCGATCTCCTTGGCCAGCCATTCGCCGACGCCGGACAGCCGCACATGGCCGAAGGAGTCGAGGGTCTGGTCCTTCAGCACCATGTCGCCGTCCTTGGGCATGGCGCCCTCCGCGACGACCACTATCGGGGCGTACGAGGCACTGAAGCGCGAGGTCACCCAGGCACACACCTGTTCGGTGTCGAAGCGCTGTTCGGGGATGAGGATGACGTTGGCGCCGCCGGCGAGGCCGGAGTGGAGGGCGATCCAGCCGGCGTGGCGGCCCATCACCTCGCAGACGAGGACGCGCATGTGCGACTCGGCGGTGGTGTGCAGCCGGTCGATCGCCTCCGTCGCGATGCCGACCGCGGTGTCGAAACCGAAGGTGTAGTCGGTGGCGGACAGGTCGTTGTCGATCGTCTTCGGTACGGCGACGACCGGCACCCCGTACTCGTCGGTGAGGCGGGCCGCGACGCCGAGGGTGTCCTCGCCGCCGATCGCGATGAGCGCGTCGACCTCCAGCGCGGCGAGGTTCTCCCGGATCCGGGCGATGCCGTTCTCCTGCTTGAGGGGATTGGTCCGGGAGGAGCCGAGGATGGTGCCGCCGCGCGGGAGGATGCCGCGCACGGCGGGGATGTCGAGGCGCACACTCGCGCCCTCCAGCGGACCTCGCCAGCCGTCCCGGAAGCCGACGAAGTCGTACTCGTACTCCTGTACGCCCTTGCGGACGATGGCCCGGATGACGGCGTTGAGCCCGGGGCAGTCGCCGCCTCCGGTCAGTACTCCGACGCGCATGGAAATGTCCCTTCGCCGCGGGTTCCTGACGAAGGATCAGTGTGACGTGCGCCTCACTCGGCGTCGAGACTTCTCACTCGTCGTCCAGGCCTCGCTGTATCGCGTACCGCACCAGTTCCACCCGGTTGTGCAGTTGCAGCTTGCCCAAGGTGTTCTGGACGTGGTTCTGGACCGTGCGGTGAGAGATGACCAGGCGTTCGGCGATCTGCTTGTAGCTGAGGCCCTTGGCCACCAGCCGCAGCACCTCCGTCTCGCGGTCGGTGAGCTCCGGGGCCCTGGGCCCTTCGGCGCCCGCGGCCGGGACCGGCTCGGAGGCCAGCCGGCGGTACTCACCGAGGACCAGCCCGGCCAGGCCCGGGGTGAACACCGGGTCGCCGACCGCCGTACGGCGCACCGCGTCCACCAGTTCCTCCGTCGAGGCCGACTTCAGCAGGTAGCCGGTCGCGCCCGACTTCACCGCCTCCAGTACGTCGGCGTGCTCGCCGCTCGCCGAGAGGACCAGGACACGCAGGGCGGGGTGGGACCCGACCAGTTCCTTGCAGACCTGGACGCCGGGTTTGGCCGGCAGGTTCAGGTCGAGGACGAGGACGTCCGGTGCGACGGCACGGGCCCGGCGTACGGCCTGCTCGCCGTCGCCCGCAGTGGCGACCACGTCGAACCCTGACTCGGCCAGGTCACGGGCGACCGCGTCGCGCCACATGGGGTGGTCGTCCACCACCATCACCCGCAGCGGCCCCTGGCGTCCTTCGCCTTCCCCGTTCCCGTCCCCGCTCATGCCCTTGTTCTCGTTCCCGGTGGCCGTCATCGCCGCTCCGCCTTCCCCCGTGCCGCTCTGGTGTCCTTCGGTACCTTCAGTTCGACCTCGGTGCCCTGCCCCGGCACCGAGATCAGTTCGGCGTCGCCGCCGAGGTCACGCAGCCTGCCGCGGATCGACTGGGCCACGCCGAGCCGCCCCTCGCCCTCGGCCTGCGCGAGCCGCCCCTCCGGGATGCCCGGCCCGTCGTCGCGCACGGTCACGACGACGGAGTCCGGCTCGTCCTCGACCAGGATCCAGGCCCGGGCACCCTCCCCGGCATGCTTCCGTACGTTGTCCAGGGCGGCGCCGACCGCGGCCGCCAGCTCCTTCGCCGCGGCCCGGGCGAGCGGCACGGGGGCGCCGGGCTCGGAGAGGGTGATCGTCGAGGTGGCGTACGGGACGAGCAGGGTGCGCAGGTCCACCGGGTCCGGCGCGTCCAGGGCGTCCGGCCCGGACTCCCCCGCCGCGTGTACGGCGGTGCCTGGCGCCCCGGGCTCAGGTACGAGGCCGGCGGAGACGAGGGCCCGCAGCGCGACCTCCTGCTCGCCGGCCATCCGGCCCAGTTCCCCGGCCTCGGCGGCCAGCACGGCACCGCGCCGCTGCACCATCGCCAGTACCTGGAGGACGCTGTCGTGGATGTCCCGGGCGAGGCGCTCCCGTTCGCGGGTCGCGGCCTCGATCTCCAGGGCGCGGGCGAGGGTGCGCTCGGAGGCCCGGGCGACCTCGACGACGTACCCGATGGCGATGGAGGCGACCCACACCAGGATCACGTTGTGGACGGTGTCGCGGGCCGGGGTGCCGCGCTCGACCAGGTTCACGACGGCGACCAGCGTCGAGGCGAAGGCCGCCCAGCGCCAGCCGCCCTTGATCGCGAAGGCCAGCACGGCGCCCGCGGTCCATATCGACGGCAGGGTCGGGCCACCCGACTGGACGCGTTCGTGGGTGTCGGCGAAGGGCGTGAGGAGGATGCCGGTGAGGGCGATCGTGAGGTCGGCGGCGAGGAAGCGCTTGGTGCAGCTGGCCGCGTTCGCGACCCACGGCAGGGTGGCCAGGGTCCACACGAACAGGACGCAGTAGTAGGCGACGGCGACCCAGGGACGCTGGAACCCGTCGTAGGCGGTGGCGAAGAACCCCACCGCGTACAGCATGGTGAGCACCCGGTAGCCGGCCAGCGCGCGCCACAGCGGCTGCTCGACCGACATCCGCATGATCTTCGGATGCCCGGCTTTCTCACGCCCTGCTTTCTCACGTACGGCTTTCTCACGTACGGCCATGTCCCCGCCCATCCCCGAACCCGCCCCCAGGTACTGCTACTTGGTGCCCGACCGTTCCTTCTCCAGGGCCTTCTGCGCCTGCTTCTCAGCCAGTTTCTCCGCCTTCGCCGCTTCCGCGATCTGGCGCTTGGCGGCCGACGCGTAGATGTCGACGTACTCCTGGCCGGAGAGCTTCATGATTTCGTACATGACCTCGTCGGTCACGGCCCGGAGTACGAAACGGTCGTGTTCCATGCCCTGGTACCGGCTGAAGTCGAGCGGCTTGCCGATCCGGATGCCGGGGCGCATCAGCTTCGGCATCACCTTGCCCGGCGGCTGGATCTTCTCGGTGTCGATCATCGCCACGGGGATCACCGGCGCCCCGGTGGCCAGCGCCACGCGCGCGAGGCCGCCGGGCTTGCCCCGGTAGAGACGGCCGTCGGGCGAGCGTGTGCCCTCCGGATAGATGCCGAAAAGCTCACCGCGCTCGATGACCTCGACACCGCTCCTGATCGCGGCCTCGCCCGCGCCGCGCGCCCCGGAGCGGTCCACCGGGAGCTGGCCGACGCCCTTGAAGAAGGCGGCGGTCATCCGGCCCTTGAGACCGGGCGTCGTGAAGTACTCGGCCTTCGCGATGAAGGTGACCTTGCGGTCGAGGACCGCCGGGAGGAAGAACGAGTCGGAGAAGGACAGATGATTGCTCGCCAGGATCGCCGGACCGTCGGCCGGAACGTTCTCCAGGCCCTCCACCCAGGGCCTGAAGGCGACCTTCAGCGGGACCCCGACGGAAACCTTCATCGCGCCGTACAACAACCGACTGCCTCCTGTGTCTGTGGATCAGACCTTAACCCGCAGCGCTGTCAAAGAGCCCGACGGCCCTGGTCGGTGTCAGTGCGGTCGCGTACGGTGAAGTACGCCTCGAAGCCTCGCGGCTTCCATGCGTGATCACCCACCCCAGTCACCCACCCCATGAACAGGAGACCGATGGTGCCGGTCCTGCCTGGAGCCGAGCCGTACCGCCATGAGGGCGGGGAGGTCGGAGTCCTCCTCTGCCACGGTTTCACCGGTTCCCCGCAGTCGTTGCGCCCCTGGGCGGAGTACCTCGCCGAGCGCGGCCTGACCGTCTCGCTGCCGCTGCTGCCCGGGCACGGCACGCGCTGGGAGGACATGCAGCTCACCGGCTGGCAGGACTGGTACGCGGAGGTGGACCGCGAACTGCGCTCCCTGCTGGAGCGCTGCACCCAGGTGTTCGTCTTCGGCCTGTCGATGGGCGGCGCGCTCACCCTGCGGCTCGCCGCGAAGTACGGCGACCGGATCAGCGGCATCGTGGTCGTCAACCCGGCGAACAAGGTGCACGGCCTTGCCGCGTACGCCCTTCCGGTGGTGCGTCATCTGGTGCCCTCGGTGCCCGGCATCGTGAGCGACATAAAGAAGGAGGGCGTCGCGGAGGTCGGATACCCCAGGGTTCCGCTGCACGCGGCGCACTCGATGCGGAGGTTCTACCGCCTGGTCGACGCCGAGCTGCCGCAGGTCACCCAGCCGATGCTGCTGCTGCACAGCCGCGCCGACCATGTGGTGCCGCCGGCCGACTCGGCCCGGGTCCTCAGCCGGGTGTCGTCCACGGACGTGACGGAGATCGTGCTGGAACAGAGCTACCACGTCGCGACGTTGGACCATGATGCGGACCGGATCTTCGAGGAGAGCCACGCGTTCGTCCTCCGGCTCGCGCCCGCGGCCGGTAAGGGGTCCGAGGAGTCGAAGGACTCGGGAGGGCTGGGAGACCAAGTGGGGCAGCAGGAAGGGACGGCCACTGGTGGCTGAGCACGACTCCGACCGCGAGCCGGAGGAGAAGGGCGTGCCCTTCGACGAGGCGGCCGCGTGGGCCGCGATCGTGGACGCGTACGGCGACGAGCCGCCGGACCCGCCCGGCGCCAAGCCGTTCAAGTCCGTCGAGGATCTGGCGCTGCTCGAACCGGACACGAACGAGGACACCGACGACACCTCCGACCCCGACCCCAAGGGCAACGCCGACAAGGTGGCCAAGGGTGACGGGCAGCCCGCGAAGCCGCTGGGCAGCTCGGTCGCCTTCGCCCCGGGCGTCGGCGGCCCGCGCGACTACACGGCCCCCGACGCGTCGGAGGACGACTTCGGCGATGACGACGAGGGCCACTTCGTACCGCCAGAACCGCCTCCGCTGCCGTCCTCCGACACGACCGCCCGGTTCGCCTGGCTGGCGGTGCTCGGCGGTCCGGTCCTGCTGATGCTCGCCGTACTGCTGGGCTGGGACATGACCTGGTGGCTGACGACGCTGGGCATCGGCGGGTTCCTGGGCGGGTTCGCGACGCTGGTCATGCGGATGAAGGGCGACGAGGACGAGGAGGACCCGGGGCGGGGGGCTGTGGTCTGACGGCCACTACGACCACTGTCGCGCAGCGGGCACACTGAGGGCGGCCAGGACCGGAAGACGGTCCGTGGCCGCCCTCGGACGGTTCCTTCGACGCCGGACTCCGCCCGGCGGGCCGGGCTCAGGATGCCGGTACGCGCAGTGCCGCCAGCACGGGCAGGTGATCCGTCGCCGCCCTCAGGTCCGACGCCAGCACCCCCGGGTGCCCCGTCGGCACCCCGCAGCCGAGGACCTCGATGCCGGGCGTGGCCAGGATCGCGTCGATCCTCTGGTGCGGGTCGGTGGGCGTCGAGGTGTACTCCGTACCCCAGGGGGCCGTGGTCCAGCAGTCCTCGAGGCCGGTGGCCAGGCGCCGGAAGCTGCGGCCGGTCGGGCGTTCGTTGAGGTCGCCGCCCGCGACGGCGTGCGGTACGTCCAGCGCGGCGAGGCGGTCGAGGAGCAGGCCGGACTGCTCGTACCGCTCGTCCTTCTGCAGGCTGAGATGACAGCTCAGTACGCCGAGCCGGGCGCCCCCGAAGCGGACGACCGCCGTCGCGAAGCCGCGGCGGTGCTGGCCGGGGGTGAGGGGCAGGAGGACGTCCTCGGTGCGTTCGACGCTCGCGCGCAGGGAGCAGAGGAGGGCGGGGCCGGCCGCGGTCGCGCCGCCGGAGAGGAGCACCTGGCCGGAGGCTGCCGCGAGGCGGGAGAGCTTCTTGCGCCAGCGGAAGAAGCGGGGGGCTTCCTGGATGAGGACGAGGTCGGGGTCGCAGGCGGTGATGACGCGGGCGAGGGCGGTGGTGTCGTCGCGCATCGAGCGGATGTTGTAGCTGAGGACTCGGATGACGGCGGAACCGTCGGCGTCTGTGCGGGGGGTGGGGAGCGGGGGGTTCGTCACCATGTTGGTCAAGATACGGAGGTGGGGTGAGGGGATGCCGGGAACTCGCCGTTCGGGGTGCGGTAGTTGGCCGTCCGACGGCCCGCTGTGGCTTGTCGCGCCCGCGCGGCGGAGCCGCACAATGACACAGCCCCGCGCCCCTGAGCCCGCTGCCCCTACCGGAGTGACAAAGCCCGCCGTTCCTCTTTCCGAGGTACGGCGGGCAGGTTGCAGTCAGGGGATGTCCTACATGATCGGGTCGGGTTCTCTCGCCAGGTCCGCCGCGCCCACCATGCCTGCCTTGTTGCCCAGTTGGGCGGCGATGACGTCGGCCACCGGGCGCCAGTTGCCGCCCACCAGCCAGCGTTTGTAGGACTTGCGGATGGGGTCGAGGACCAGTTCACCCTCGTCCGAGAGGCCGCCGCCGACGATGAAGGCGGAGGGGTCGAAGAGGGAGGCCAGGTCGGCGAGGCCCGAGCCGGCCCAGCGGGCCAGTTCGCGGTACGAGTCGACGGCGACCGCGTCGCCCTGTCTCGCGGCCATCGAGATGTGCTTGCCCTCGATGCCCTCGGGCGTGCCGTCGCCGAGGGAGAGGAGCAACTCGGCGTTCTCGGGGGTCGCGTTGGCGCGCTGCTTCGCGTACCGGACGAGAGCGCGCCCCGACGCGTACTGCTCCCAGCAGCCCTGGCTGCCGCAGCCGCACAGCAGCCCGTCCGGGACCACGCGGATGTGGCCGAACTCGGCGGCCACGCCGAAGTGGCCGCGGCGCAGCTTGTTGCCGATGATGATGCCGCCGCCGAGTCCGGTGCCCAGGGTGATGCAGATGACGTTGCGGTGGCCCTTGCCCGCGCCGAACTTGTACTCGCCCCACGCCGCCGCGTTCGCGTCGTTCTCGACGACGACCGGCAGGCCCACGCGTGCCTCGACCTTGTCCTTCAGCGGTTCCTCGCGCCAGTCGATGTTGGGCGCGAAGTAGACCGTGGACCGCTGGCGGTTCACGTATCCGGCGGCGCCGATACCGACGCCCACGATCTCGTGCCCGGCGCGCGCGCCCTCGACGGCGGCGGCGATGGCGTCCACGATGCCCTCGGGCGTGCCCGGGGTCGGCACCTTGTGGGTCGAGAGGATGTTGCCCTCCTCGTCGACCACGCCGGCCGCGATCTTCGTGCCGCCGATATCGACGCCGATGGTGAGTCCCATGAATCCCTCAGTTTCGGTGGAGCCCCGCTACGGCCAACCGTACCCGAGGCCCTGTCGCCGGGCGCCCTTCGTCCGTACGGTGGGCGGGCCCGACGGGAGGTGATTCAGGGGGTGTCAGTCCAGGTCGATGCGCTCGCCGGAGCCGGTGCCGTCACCCCGGTCGTCTCCCCTGCCCTCGCCCCGGTTCCTTCCTCGGTCGGCCTCCCGGGTCGTCCAGCGGCGTTCCTGGGTCTCGACGGCCGAGCGGTAGGCGGCGAGCAGTTCGTTGCCCGCGGCTGCCAGGTGGTCGAAGACGTCCGGGTTGCGCTCGATCACCGGTTCGACGGCTGCCTTGGCCTGCTGGACGACCTGCTGCACCACCTGCTGGGCGGTGCCCTGGGCGACCGCGCCGAGCAGCGGTGACTGGAGGGAGGACAGCTTCTCCGAGACGGCGTCGACCAGCTTGCGCAGTTCCTCGGCGGCGGAGACGGGCGGCTGGCCGTACCGGGCCCGGCGGCGCGCCTTCTCCGCCTCCAGGTCCTCGGCGCAGGCCTTCGCCCACGCGTCGGCGTCGGAGGCGGGTGTCTCGTACGGTGCCTCGTCGGCCGCGTCCCCCCGAGCGGTTTCGGATGTGGGGCGCTCTTCGCTCATGGCGGGCTCCTGACTACGGTTCGTCTCTCCGACGGTACCCGAATGGACGTACGCCGTTCATCGGGTCTGCGGCCACAGATCCGGGTCCGGCGCGAAACGGACCCTCAGCTCGCCGTCGCGCAGGGCGGCGCCGGCCACCGTGCAGCGGCGCAGTGCCGAGGGCAGCGGCACGATACGGCGGAACGGGCCGACGGTGACGACGAGTTCGTCGCCGCGCCGGACCAGGTCGAGCTCCTCGCGTATCGCGCCGGGCAGCGGGATGTGCCAGACGAGCACACCGTCGTCGGCGAGGTGGTCGGTGACGGGCCACTCGACGGTGACGGGGGTCCGGTTGACGGCGGGCGCGCGGAGGGCGGCCAGGTCGTCGGTGCCGCGCGGGTCGTGCCCGAGGTGCGGGACCTGGTGAAGGTCGTACGCCTGCTGCCAGTCCTCCAGCGACTTGCGCTGCTGGGCGGTGACGGAGGCGAGCCAGGGGTCGGTCGAGGGCTCCGGCAGGACGCGGTTGGCGAGCAGCACGTCCGCGCGCAGGCCGCGCAGGGCGAATCCGGTGGTGGCGGCGCGTACGGCGTCGGTGCCGGCCGGGCCGGGTTCGGCGACCAGTCGTACGACGGTGTCCCGGTCCTCGACGACCGCGGTGACGGCGGCCAGTTCCACGTCCCAGCGGGCGGCGGCCTCGTACAGCCACTCCGTGGGCATCGGGACGCCGGCGAGGCGGCCCAGTACGGGGCGCAGGGCGCGGGCGGCCTGGCGTTCGGCCGGGAGGAGGCGGCGCAGATAGCGGCGGAGTTCCTCGGGGAGGGCGAGGAGGGCGAGCGCCTGCGGGGTGGGCGGGAGGTCGACGACCAGGAGCTCGTACGCCTCGGAGAGCGCGGCGTCGCGCAGGGCGCGCAGCAGGGCGAGTTCCTCGGCGCCGGGGAGGGGCGTGGGTTCCTCGGGGTCGAGCCGGGAGGCGCCGAGGAAGTCGAGGACGTTCGCGGCACGGTCCTGGAAGGCGGTGAGGTCGGCACGGAAGCGTTCGGCGGCGTCGGGGCGCCAGGCCGTGAGGTGGGGGGTGCCCGGTACGGGTACGGGCGTGGGGCCGGTGGGGGTGCCGAGGGCGGCGCCGAGGGTGTCGGTGCGGTCGGTGCTGAGGACGAGGGTGGGGGTGCCGTCGCGCGCCGCGGTCAGTGCGGTGGCCGCGGCGAGGGTGGTACGGCCCGAGCCGCCGGGGCCGGTAAGGAGGAGGGTGCGCATGTGGGTGAACGGTACCGGTGCGTGGCGGCCACCCCTGGGGGCTGCGCCCCCAGACCCCCGCTCCGGCCCTGAAGGGGCCTTGTCCTCAAACGCCGGACGGGCTGAAAAGCCTCGCCGGCGTTTGAGGAACGGCTACTTGGGTTCCTCGACCCGCTTCTTCAATCCCGCCAGCGCGCGGTCGATGATGACCTTCTCCGCCTTGCGCTTGATCATGCCCAGCATCGGGATCTTGACGTCCACCGTCAGCTGGTAGGTGACCTCGGTCGCCCCGGCGCCCGCCGCCTTCAGGATGTACGAGCCGTCCAGGGCGCGCAGCATCTGGGACTTGACCAGGGTCCACGAGACCTCGTGCTCGCCGGTCCAGGTGTAGCCGAGGGTCTGGTCGTCCTTGATCGCGCCGGCGTCCATGACGAGGCGGACCTGCTCGGCGCGGCCCTGGGCGTCGGTCTTCAGGACCTGAGCCTCCTTCACCTCGCCGGTCCAGTCCGGGTAGCGGGCGAAGTCGGCGATCACCGCCATCACCTCGTTCGGTGCCGCCTCGATCGTGATGCTCGAACTGGTGAATTCCGCCATCGAAGTGGCTCCTCCAGATGCGGTCCGGTGAGGGAGGGTCGGTGCGCACGTATGTGCAGCGTGAAGGCTACCCCGCGCGGGGCAGGCCGTTGCCACCAGGACCCGGGCCGCCGTCGGTCGTCGGGCCCTGGGGTCACCATTCGAGCACCCACGGCTGCCCGCTCCCCGCGAAGTGCCCCACGTTCACGCACTCCGTGGCGCCGATCCGCATCCGCCGGGCCAGCGGCTGGTGGACATGGCCGAAGAGCGCGTACCGGGGGCGCGTGCGCCGGATCGCGTCCAGGAGGGCACGGCTGCCGCGTTCGAAGCGGCGCGCGACCGTGTCGTACACCAGCTCCGGGATCTCCGGCGGGATGTGTGTGCACAGCACGTCGACCTCGCCGACCGCCTCGATCTTCGCCGCGTACTCCTCGTCGCTGATCTCGTACGGCGTGTGCATGGGTGTCTTCAGCCCTCCGCCGACGAAGCCGAAGGTCCGGCCCCCGATCTCCACCCGCTCCCCGTCCAGGACATGGGTGCCCGGGCCGGCGTACTCCGGCCACAGCATCGGCATGTCGACGTTGCCGTAGGTGGCGTACGTCGGTGTCGGGAACGCGGCGAACAGTTCGGCGTACTGCTTGCGTACCGCATTCTCGACGGCCGTCGCCCGGTCCATGCCGATGCCCGCCCACAGCCGGGCCCCGAGTTCGCGTGCCTCCTCGAAGCGGCGGGCCGTGCGCAGCGCCACGAGACGGTCGGCGTTCTCGGTGCCGAAGAGGTCGGGGAAGATGCCGCGCGAGTGGTCGGCGTAGTCGAGGAAGAGGACCAGGTCGCCCAGACAGATCAGGGCGTCCGCGCCCGCACCGGCCACGGCCAGGTCACGTACGTTGCCGTGCACGTCGCTGACCACATGAACGCGCGTCCTCGTCTCCTGTGGGTTGCCCCGCGGTGTGGGTGCCATGGCGATCAAGGGTAGGCGTGGGCGGCACGGGTGAACAGAACAGGGGGGTCGCTCACGGTTACTGGTCAGTCAAGAAAACCGTGCACTACTGTGCGTAAAAGACACCAACCCGTGTGACGCCGCGAACATCTCGGCGGACCCCCCTGTCGTAGAAGCCATACCGGCGGGTAACGTCCGGGCAGTCCAGTCGTGCTCAGGATTTCAACTACGAGATCCGTGAGTACTTGCCCGAGCCATGGACCGCACCGTCGCATCGCACAACGTCGTGGCGCCGGCGCCCTATGAGGAGCAGCAGTCTTGCGCGAGTTCAGCCTTCCGGCTTTGTACGAGGTCCCCGCGGACGGAAATCTGACCGACATCGTCCGCCGAAACGCCGTGCAGCATCCGGATGTCGCCGTCATCGCCCGCAAGGTGGGCGGCGTCTGGCAGGACGTGACGGCCACGACCTTCCTCGCCGAGGTGCACGCCGCCGCGAAGGGCCTCATCGCCTCCGGGGTGGCGCAGGGCGACCGGGTCGCCCTGATGTCCCGTACGCGGTACGAGTGGACCCTGTTCGACTTCGCGATCTGGTGCGCGGGCGCGGTGACCGTACCCGTGTACGAGACCAGCTCCGCCGAGCAGGTGCAGTGGATCCTCAGCGACTCGGGGGCCACCGCGATCATCGTGGAGCTGGACGGCCACGCGGCCTCCGTCGAGTCGGTGCGCGACCGGCTGCCCGAGCTGCGGCACGTCTGGCAGATCGACGCCGGCGCGGTGGAGGAGCTGGGACGGGCCGGCAAGGACGTCAGCGACGCGACCGTCGAGGAACGCGGTGCGCGGACGAAGGCCGACGACCCGGCGACCATCGTGTACACGAGCGGTACGACCGGCCGGCCCAAGGGCTGTGTGCTCACGCACCGCAGCTTCTTCGCCGAGTGCGGGAACGTCGTCGAGCGGCTGCGGCCCCTGTTCCGGACCGGCGAGTGCTCGGTCCTCCTCTTCCTGCCGCTCGCGCACGTCTTCGGGCGGCTCGTGCAGATCGCGCCGATGATGGCGCCGATCAAGCTGGGCACCGTCCCGGACATCAAGAACCTCACCGACGAACTGGCCGCGTTCCGGCCGACGTTGATCCTCGGTGTGCCGCGGGTCTTCGAGAAGGTCTACAACTCGGCGCGGGCCAAGGCGCAGGCGGACGGCAAGGGCAAGATCTTCGACAAGGCCGCCGACACGGCGATCGCGTACAGCCGGGCGCTGGACGAGCCGTCCGGCCCGTCGGTCGGCCTGAAGTTCAAGCACAAGGTCTTCGACCGACTGGTCTACAGCAAGCTGCGGAACGTCCTCGGCGGCAAGGGCGAGTACGCCATCTCCGGCGGCGCCCCGCTCGGTGAGCGGCTCGGGCACTTCTTCCGCGGGATCGGCTTCACGGTGCTGGAGGGCTACGGCCTCACCGAGTCCTGTGCCGCCACCACGTTCAACCCCTGGGACCGGCAGAAGATCGGCTCGGTCGGCCAGCCGCTGCCCGGCTCGGTGGTGCGCATCGCCGACGACGGCGAGGTGCTGCTGCACGGCGAGCACCTCTTCAAGGAGTACTGGAACAACCCCGGGGCGACCGAGGAGGCGCTGGCCGACGGCTGGTTCCACACCGGCGACATCGGCACCCTCGACGAGGACGGGTATCTGAGCATCACCGGCCGCAAGAAGGAGATCATCGTCACGGCGGGCGGCAAGAACGTCGCCCCGGCCGTGATCGAGGACCGGATCCGCGCGCACGCGCTGGTCGGGGAGTGCATGGTGGTGGGCGACGGGCGGCCGTTCGTGGGCGCGCTGGTCACCATCGACGAGGAGTTCCTGGGCCGTTGGGCCGACGAGCACGGAAAGCCGGCCGGGTCCACCGCGGCGTCGCTCGCCCACGACCCGGATCTCCTCGCGGCGATCCAGGGCGCGGTCGACGACGGCAACGCCGCGGTGTCGAAAGCGGAATCGGTGCGGAAGTTCCGCATTCTGGCCTCCCAGTTCACCGAGGAGTCGGGCCACCTGACGCCGTCCCTGAAGCTCAAGCGCAATGTGGTGGCGAAGGACTACTCGGACGAGATCGAGGCTATCTACCAGAGTTAGTGAGCCAGTTGGCCTCAGTGGCCCTTTGCCGGCCCTGGTGGCCGGTTGAACGTCATGGCGCGGTGTCCTCGGCGAGGACCCGCGCCATCGTCCGTTCCGCGAGCGCGGTGATCGTCACGAACGGGTTCACCCCGATCGAGCCGGGCACCAGCGAGCCGTCGGTGATGTACAGCTTCGAATACCCCTTCACTCGCCCGTAGTTGTCGGTCGCCTTGCCCAACACGCAGCCGCCCAGCGGGTGGTAGGTGAAGTCGTCGGCGAACACCTTGTTGCTGGTGCCGAACAGGTCGTACCGGTAGATGGTGGAGTTGGCCGCGTTGATCCGGTCGAACAGCTTCTTGGCCATGGCGACGGACACCGCGCTCTGGGCGGCGCTCCAGCCGAGCTTCGCCGAGTCGGTCGCCGCGTCGTAGGTGAACGACGCCCGCTGCGGGTTCTTGGTGATCGCCAGATAGAGACTCACCCAGTGCTCCAACCCCGTTGGCAGCGGGGCGATTTCGGCGAAGACGGGGTTGTCGGTGTTGGCCCAGTCGTCGATGCCCATGACCGGCATCGTCGACTGGTTCGCCCCGACCGTGTCCCACAGGTGGTTGGCGCGCCCGAGCATCACGTTGCCGTTGGTCCCCCAGCCGGTCCCGACGCTGGCGTCGAGCGCGGGCAGCGCGCCCGTCTCCCGGGCCCGGACGAGGAGTTCGGTGGTTCCGATGCTGCCGCCGCCGAGGAACAGATAGGTGCACCCGTACTGCTTGGTCTGGACGACCGCGCCGGTGTCGTCGATCCGGTCGGCGGTCAGGACGTACGTCCCGTCGGCGGCCCGGGTGATCGCCCTGACCCGCTCCATGGTGGTGATGGTGACGTTGCCGGTGCCCAGCGCCGAGGCGAGGTACGTCTTGTCGAGGCTGCGCTTGCCGTAGTTGTTGCCGTAGATGACCTCCTGCCCGAGCGCGGACTTGGTCGCCGTGCCGGCCGCCTCGCGCTGCATGTAGTCGAAGTCGTAGACGCTCGGTACGAAGGTGGTCTTCAGGCCGGTGTTCTCGGCGTGCTTGCGGGAGATCCGGCTGAAGCGGTACCACTCCGTGGACTCGAACCAGGCGGAGTCGACGCTGTTGACGCCGAGCATCGTCCGGGCCCGCGGGAAGTAGGTGCTGTACATCTCGGTGGCGTTGACGCCGGGGAACTGCTCGGCGAAGTACGACTGGAGCGGGGTGACGGCCATGCTGCCGTTGACCAGCGAACCGCCGCCGACCCCCCGGCCGAGGAACACGGACATGTCGTTGTAGTGCACGCGGTCCAGGGCGCCGGGGTAGAGGGAGATGTCCCTGTTGACGACGTCCAGCCACAGGAAGCTGGCGAGGGGCGCCTCGGTGCGGGTCTTGAACCACATGGAGCGCTTGTCGGGGGCGGCGGTGGAGCAGAAGATCTTGCCGTCGGAGCCCGCCGTGTTCCAGAGGCGGCCCATCTCGATGACGAGGGTGCGGATGCCGGCCTGGCCGAGGCGGAGGGCGGCGACCGCGCCGCCGTATCCGGAGCCGATGACGATCGCGGGGGCGGACTCGACGGCGGCGGGTTCGACGGCCTGGGCGGACTGGAGGCCGACGCGAGTGAATCCGAGGGCGGCGGCCGTCTGGAAGGCGGCCATGCCCAGTATTTGACGTCTCGTCAGCTGATGCTGCATCAACTGACGGTGTATCAGTTTTTCTGTCATGAGCGCAGCATCGGCGGAATATTGGGTTCCGCCTAGTAGGTGCGTACCTGCACATGTTCAAAAACAGCGGACGCCCACCGTCACAGCAACGCCTTCAGCTCCTCCGCCAGCAGGTCCCAGCGCCACTTCTCCTCGACCCAGGCCCGCCCCCGCTCCCCCATCCGGGCGCGCAGTTCGGCGTCGCCGAGCAGCACGGTGATCCGGTCGGCGGCCTCCTCCACGGAGGTGCCGCGCACCACCCAGCCGGTCTCACCGTCCAGGACGGCGTCCGGCGCGCCCCCCGAGTCACCGGCGACCACCGGCAGCCCCGTCGCGGACGCCTCCAGGTACACGATCCCGAGCCCCTCGACGTCGAGACCGCCCCGGCGCGTCCGGCACGGCATCGCGAAGACGTCACCGGCGCCGTAGTGGGCGGGCAGCTCGGCCCAGGGCACCGGCCCCGTGAACCGGACCGAGTCGGCGACGCCGGTCTCGTGCGCCAGCTTGCGCAACTCCCGTGCGTAGGGCCCGCCGCCGACGATCAGCAGGACCGTCTCCGGCTCGACCGCGAGGATGCGGGGCATCGCCAGGATCAGCGTGTCCTGCCCCTTGCGCGGGACCAGTCGCGAGACACACACGACGACGGGCCGGCCGGTGAGCCCGAGCCGGGCGCGGACCGCGGCGCCCCCCGACTCCGGGTGGAAGGTCTTCTCGTCGACCCCGGGCGGCAGCTGGACCATCCGCCGGGCCGCCCGGGGCGTCAGCGCGGCGGCGATCCGCGACCGCGTGTACTCGCCCAGGTAGGTGATCGTGTCCGTCGACTCGCCGATCCTGCGCAGCAGTTGACGCGCCGCAGGCAGCTGCGCCCACCCGGCCTCGTGACCGTGGGTCGTCGCCACCAGCCGCTCGGCGCCCGCCTTCCGCAGGGCCGGCGCCATCAGCCCGAGCGGCGCCGCCGCCCCGAACCACACCGACGTACAGCCGTGTTCACGCAGCAGTCCGACGGCCCGTCCGGTGACCGCGGGCGTCGGCAGCAGCATCGTCGTCCGGTCCCGTACGACGGTGAAGGGCTGCTCGGCGTCGAAGGCGGCCGTGGCCCGGGCGCCCTCGAGGCCGCGCTTCCAGGTGGAGGCGTAGACGACGACCCGGTCGGGGTCGAGCCGCAGCGCCATGTTGTGCAGGAAGGCCTGGATACCGCCCGGACGGGGCGGGAAGTCGTTCGTCACGATCAGGGTCTTGTGCACGCCGCCGACCCTACCGAACCGCCCCCCACACCCTCCCAGAACCCTCACAGGTGTCCGGCCCCGCTTGATGGCATTCGCACAGTCGAGCGGGAGATCATGGCCGCCCACCGGTTGAAGCGCCAAGAATCAGCCACAACGAAACCAGAAGAACCAGCCACGACGGACGGACAGGGATTCACGTGGACATCGCGGGCAGAGGACGGCTGCGGCTCCCCGTGGCACTGCTGGGTACCTGGGGCCTGACCCGGCTGCTCCTGCTGCTGTTCGTGCTCAAGGTGTTCGTCTTCCCGGGCCCGGACGTCACGAGCGACGTCTCGGTGACCTACCACGGCTGGTACGAGGTGCTGCGCCACGGCACCTTCCCGCTGGCCGACGTCACCTGGCAGTACCCGCCCGCCGCCGCCCTGGCGATCCTCTCCCCCGCCGCCCTGCCCTTCCTGGACTACGCGACGGCGTTCTTCTTCCTGGCCCTCCTCGCCGACCTCGTCGTCCTCAACCTGCTCCTCCACGCGGGCGTACGCCCCGGCCGGACCCTGCGCGGCGCCTGGGTGTGGGTGGTGGGCGTACCGCTGCTGGGCCCGACCGTGTACGCCCGGTACGACGTGATGGTGACCGCCGTGGCGGTGGCCGCGCTGCTCGCGGGGGCCCGGCATCCGCGCCTCATGGGCGCCCTGGCGGGCTTCGGGGCGCTGCTGAAGGTCTGGCCCGCCCTGCTGCTGGTGGGGGCCGTACGGCGGCGTGCGTGGGCCTCGGCGGCCGTCACGGTGACCGTGCTGGCGTCGCTGTTCGCGGCTGCCATGCCCGGCGCCTTCGCCTTCCTGACCTTCCAGGGCGACCGGGGTACCGAGGTGGAGTCGCTGGGCGCCCTCGTCTTCCATGTCGGCCGGCACTTCGGCTGGGAGGGCCGGATGGCGCTGAACTACGGCTCCATCGAGTTCCTGGGCCCGTTCGTGGGGACGGTGAGCACGGTGGCCCTGCTGCTGACCGTGGTCGCCCTCGGCTGGCTGCTGCTGTGGCGGCTGCGCGCCACCCGCTTCCTGCCGCACACCCTCGCCGACGCCGCCTTCGTGGCGGTGCTGCTGTTCACGGTGACCAGCAGGGTGATCAGCCCGCAGTACATGGTGTGGCTGGTGGGCCTCGCCGCCGTCTGCCTCTGCTTCCGGGCCAGTCCGATGACCCTGCCCGCCGCCCTGGTCGTCGTCGCCTGCCTGGTGACGGTCCTGGAATTCCCGATCGGCTTCGGGCACGTGGTCGCCAGTGACGCCTACGGCATGGCGCTCCTGTTCACCCGCAACGGCCTCCTGGTCGTCGCGGCCCTCACGGCGGCCCTGGAACTGTGGCGCACGACGGCTCCGCCCCGGGCGCAGCTCCCGCCGCTGCCCGACCGGGACGCCCGCGCCAGGGAGACTCAGCCGAGCTGAGCGCGGAGATACTCCCGCCACCGCCCGGTGAACTCCCCCGGCGTGGTCCCCAGCACCTCCGCCAGGGCCTCCTCGACGGCCCCCGCCCGCTTCCCGTGCGCCCCCACGGCCCGGTAGAACTCACCGAGCCGCACCTCGCCCCACCGGTCGGCGACCATCCGGCACGCCAGCCAGCCGCCCTCGTACGCCCGGGCCAGCTTCGCCGCGTCCCCGCCGAAGCCGAAGTCCGCGTCCTCGGGCAGCGCCTCCGGCACGTCGCCCGAGGCCACGGCGAGGGCCAGTTCGGGCGCCGCCTGGACCGCCGTACGGCCCGTGGAGCGGTAGCCGACCCAGTCCGCGTACCCCTCGGAGAGCCACAGGGGCGTGGCCGCCGAGGTGGCGGTACGGGTCGCCACATGCGTGGTCTCGTGGGTGAGCACGACCTGCTTGCCGAAATCGCCGAGCACGCTGTACGCCTCGGGGTTGACGATGATCCGGTCCGCGGGCGCCTTCACCGACCCGCCCGTCTCCCCGGTCGTGACCGCCGCGATCCCCCGGTACCCGGAGGCCGGCGACCCGAGCAGGCCCGCCATCCCCGCCAGCGACTTGGGTACGAGGACCACGACCCGCTTCGTCCACGCCCCGCCCCACGCCTCCGTCACGGCGGGCACGGCACGGTCGGCGAGGCCCGCGTAGCGACGCAGGGACTCCGGTGACTGCCCGACCCCCAGGACGAGGCTGTGCGCCCCGCGTACGGCCCGTACGGTCCCCTGGTCCCACAACTGCTGGCCCGTCTTCCGCGCGGGCCGGTCGTCGTCGACGTACCACTGCCCGCCGTCCCGCTCGGTGAGGCTCAGCGTGCGCCCGACCCTCACGGGTGCCTTGTCGATGCCCTCGACGCGGTAGCTCAGCTCCACGTCGGCGGTGGCCCCGTGACCGTCGATGCGGTGCAGGGCGGTCAGACGGTACGACCAGGCCGCCAGCGGGAGCGCGCGCAGCCGCGTGAACTCCGCCGGCGCACCGGTCCGCGCGTACGCCGGTACGTCGGCGGCGAGGACGGCCGCGGCCCGCCGGTCCAGCAGTCGTTGTACGTCGGCGGAGGCCGTGTCGGTCGCCGACCGGCCGCCGCCGCACGCGACGAGGGAGACGAGCGCGCCGACGAGCAGCCAGAGCGCCACTCCCCACCACGCACGCCTTCGACCAGCCACGCCGACGATCGTACGGGCCGATTGTCAGAAAGTTCAGGAAAGGGGACGCTCCGGACGTTCGGACCCCTGATCAGACTCCGCTCAGACCCTGGTGACCGACGAGACGGGCATCATGCCCACCGGGTCGTACCGCACCGGCGCACCCGGATAGGGCGCATGGATCACCTGGCCGTTGCCCACGTACATCCCGACATGGCTGGCGTCCGACCGGTAGGTGACCAGGTCGCCGGGCTGGGCCTGGGAGAGCGGGACCTGCTGCCCGGCGTAGCGCTGGGCCTGCGAGGTGCGCGGCAGGGCGACCCCGGCCTTCGCGTACGACCACTGCATCAGGCCCGAACAGTCGAAGCCTGAGGGCCCGTTGGAGCCCCAGACGTACGGACTGCCCAGCGCCGCCCGGGCCGCGGCGACGGCGGCTGCCGCACGGGCGCTGGGCGCGGCGGCGTTGCCGAGGTCGGGCAGGTCGGTGCGGTCGGACCGGGAGGCCCGGTCGTAGGCGGCCCGGTCGGCGGACGGCAGCGAGTTGAGCAGCGCCCGCGCCTTCGCCAGCTTCCGTTCGACGGTCCGCTTGTGCACCGCGACCGCCTTGCGGCTGCGGTCGAGCTCGGCGAGCCTGCCGGTGGCCTCCGTGCGCTCCTGGGCGAGTTCCCGCATGGCCGCCTCGAGTTCCCTGAGCTCACCGGCCTGGTGGACGTTGATCCGGTCGAGCGCGGCGGCCTTCTCCAGGTACTCGTCCGGGTTGTCGGAGAACAGCAGCGCGAGCGAGGGGTCCAGGCCACCGGCCCGGTACTGGGCGCCCGCGAGCGAACCGAGCGTCTCCCGCATGGTGTTGATGCGCAGCTGCTGCCGGGCGATCCGGTCCTGCGCCAGGGTCACCTGCTCGCGCAGCGCGTCGGCACGCTCGTCGGCCCGGTTGTAGGACTCGGTGGCCTTCTCGGCCGCCGCGTAGAGCCGGTCCACCTCGGCCCGGGTGTGGTCGGTCGGCGCGGCGCTGGCCGACGGCACGGCGGCGCCGAGAGCCGCGGCTGCGGCGGACAACACGGTGAGGGCGGCGCCTGCGGCGCTGGCTCCCCGGTCGAACCCGGACGGTGCAAGGCGGCGATGGAACCCCACGAGAAGCCGCACTCCTTCCGCTGGCGGACGCATGTGCTCCCCCGGTGTTGGGGGCGCGCCAGACAGTAGCCGTGCGACTGCGCGCGGACCAAGGACCTCGACGGCCACACACGGTGACGCCCCGCCTATGACGCAGGTCATCAGCGGGGCGCGGGGTCAGCGGACGGTGTCGGGATTCGCCCGTTCGGGCGTCAACGTGTCCCGATCCTGAACAGACCCGGAAGGAGTACGACGATCCGATCCCTCGACGAGAGGATCAGATCCGTACGCCGAACTGGAACGGCATGTTGTCGATCGACTCGTACCGCACGACCGTGCCGCTGCGCGGCGCGTGCAGGACCTGGCCGTTACCGGCGTAGAAGCCGACGTGGTGCATGTCGCTGTAGAAGATGACCAGGTCACCGACCTGGAGATCACTCTGCGAGTAGATGCGCGTACCGGCGTTGGCCTGCTCCTGCGAGGTCCGGGGTATGGAGATGCCGGCCTGGGCGAACGCCCACGAG
This sequence comes from Streptomyces sp. SID12501, assembly GCF_010550245.1. Lineage (GTDB taxonomy): Bacteria > Actinomycetota > Actinomycetes > Streptomycetales > Streptomycetaceae > Streptomyces. The sequence goes on along the minus strand of NZ_JAAGLU010000010.1, from coordinate 55,798 downwards.
GTGAGGCCCGAGCAGTCGAAGGAGCCGGGGCCGGAGGCGCCGTAGACGTACGGCGAGCCGATCTTGCTCTGCGCGGCGGCGTAGGCGGAACCGGCGCGGCCGGTGACGGCCGAGCCCGAGTCGTCCGAGGTCGAGCTGCTGAGGGCGGAGCGCTCACTGGCCCGGCTGGCGCGGGCGTCGGCGGCGGCGACGGCCGCCCTCTCCGCTGCCGTCATCGAGTTGAGGAGCTTCTGGGCCTCGGCGAGCCTGCCCTGGACTTCCTTCTTCTTCTTGGCCAGCTCGGTACGGGTGTCCGCGAGGTCCTCGAGCTTCTCACTGGCCTCGGAGCGCTGCTGGGCGAGCGCGCGCTGCTTCTCCTGGACCTTCTTGAGCGACTCGACCTGCTGAGCGCTCAACTGGTCCATCGTGGACGCCTTGTCGAGGTAGTCGTCCGGGTCGGCGGAGAGGAAGAGCTGCACGGAGGGGTCGATGCTGCCGGTGCGGTACTGGGCTGCGGCGGCGAGTCCGAGGCCGTCGCGCAGCTCGTTGAGCTCTTCCTGGCCACGGGCGACGTTGTCCTGGAGGGTGGAGATCTCCTTCTCCAGCCGGTCCTGCTTCTCCTCGGCACCGTTGAGCTTCTCGGTGGCCTGCTCCGCCTGCTCGTAGAGCTTGTCGACCTTGGCCTTGACCTCGTCCTTGCTCGGCTTCTCGCTCGGCGCTGCGTTGGCGGCATTGGCGCTGAGGGCCACGGCGGCAGCCGCGGCGGTGGTGAGCACGGTCACGCGGGTGCGGCTCGGCTGCTTCGGTCGACGATGGGACGCCACGGAGGCGAACTCCTTCTTCTCCCGCTGTCACTCCCTTTGAGCGATCACCCGAGCGGAGGTTCGAGGCCTGACCCTAGTGACCTTCTTGTGATCAGTTCAAATCCTGAAGCGAAAAATGTTTGTCACTCATCGCATTTTTTACATACAACACACATACAGCGATGCTCGATTGACGCTAGGTTGCGTGACACTTCCGCCAATTCGGTCATTGCGCCCGTATGTTGCCGGAGGTCGGCGGCGGCTGTCAGCCGCGCGAGAACCGCTTCAGCAGCACCACCGAAGCCACCGGCCGGGCACCCGCCTTGGCGATCCCGTCGGCCACCTCCCGGTCCGTCGACACGACGATGACCGGCCTGCCGGGCGGCTCCGCGCGCACCAGTTGGCGGATCAGCTCGTCGGCGCTGATACCGGCTTTGGAGAACAGCACCCGCACCCCGCGCGGCGGCGCCAGCAGCACCGGGGCGGCCAGCTCGGCCCCGTCGAAGACACAGGTGACCTCGGCCCCGGTCTGCGCGGCGAGCTGCGACAGCTGCCCCAGCAGGCGCAGCCGCTGCTTCTCCAACGGCATCTGCGGATAGCCGGTCTTCGTGACGTTGTAGCCGTCGACGACCAGATGCGCCTGCGGCAGCGCGAGCAGCTGGTCGAGAATCGCCGGATCGTTCTCGGACAGCGCACGGGCGGCGATGTCCTTCGGCGTCATCCGCCCCGGCTCGACCGCGTCCACGGTCTCGGCCGGCCGCACCGACACCGGTGGCAGCGCCAGCTCCCGCCGCAGCCCCTGGGCCGCCTCGAGCACGGTGTCCAGCAGCAGCCGTACCCGCATGTCCTCGACGCTGCGCCCCTCCCGGGCGGCGCGTCTGCTGGCCTCCAGCGCGGCCTCGACCTCGGTCAGCCGCCCCTTGAGCCGCCGCGCCTCGCTCTCGGCGCCGGAGACCTGCGTGTGCCCCTCGGTGCGCAGGGTCTCCATCTCGGCGTGCACCTTGCGCAGGGCCGCCTCGCCGCGCTTGACGTCACTGAGGGCGGCGCGCAGCTTGCGGTGAAGCGATTCGGCTTCCTTCTTCGCCGACTCCAGCTCCGTACGCAGCCGCTCGGTCTCGGTACGGGTGTGGTCGCGGGCGGCGGTCAACTCCTCGCGCAGCCGGTCCAGTTCGGCCCGGCTCTCCTCGTCGGCACGCTCGGCGTCGACGCGCTGCGCCTCCTCACCGGCCGCGGTGACGAGCTTCACCCAGCCCGTGGGACGCAGCACATAGGCCGCGGCGGCCACGTCCAGCGGATCGGCGGCCGGGGGCGGCGAACCGGCGTCGAGAGCCCCGGCCAGCTCCGGCTGGACCTCCCTGAGCTTCTCGCCGATGCGCTGCCGGAACAGGGTGTCGGTCTCCAGCGCGGAGGCCATCGCGTTGCCGGCGAACTTGGCCCGCCGGTTGGGCGCGAACCGCGCGTACTGCCGCAACTGGGCGGGCAGCTCGGCCACGGTGAGCCCGCCGAACCCGTCCGAGACGATCTGTACGACGCGCCTGCGCACGCCGTCGGGCAGCGGGCGGTCGAGCACCTCGGCGGCGCCGTCGCCCGGCTCCCCGCCTGTGGTCTCCACCATCCGTCACCCCAACCGATTCCGATGCGGGGCCTGCTCCCGTCAGGAGCCGGCGCCCGGCCTGTCCACGAGTTCCACCTGATCCACGGCGTTGCACCAACGGCAGCGCACCGACTCGATGGTCTCACTGACCACCTCGCGCTCCTCCACCTTCGGGTCCCCGGCGAGATCGAGGTGCACGTACTCCACGACCTTGGAGGAGCGGGTCACGTCGAAACGTGTGAGGTTGCCGCAGAGAGCACAGCGCCACCGGGTCGAGTCGGTGGGCAGAGGAACCGTCATCGTGGATATGTTCGCTTTCCTTCTAGTATCCGTGCCGCGCCGGTTTCCCTGGCGCGTGTGGCTCGTAACCCTAAGGCCTGGCGGGTACCCGCCGCCTGTTCGTCCACAGCGGCGAGGCGGTCTGCGCTGTTCGGTCCCGTTACGTCATGCTCTGTGTCCATGATCGGCGAGTTCGAGAAGTGGCGTACCGCTGTCCGCAGATCGGTCCGCGCCCAGTCGGCGCCGGTGACGTACGGGCTGATCGCCCTCTGCTGCCTGCTCTTCGTCATCGGCCCCGCCTCGGGCCTGAACCCCGGGTACGGCACCGGGGACGCCCTGCTGGCCGCCCAGCGGGCCTACTTCCGCCGCTGGGGCGTGGTCCCCGCCGACCTCTTCACCGGCGCCCCGCGGACCACACTCACCCCTGCCACCGCACTGTTCGTGCACGGCAGCTGGGTCCACCTGCTGGGCAACATGCTCTTCCTCTACGTCTTCGGCGCGATGACGGAGGAACGTCTCGGCCACGTGGAGTTCGCCCTCTTCTACGTCGGCTGCGGCTACCTCGCCCTGCTGGGGTACGCCGCGGCCAACGCCGGCTCGCAGCAGACGCTGGTGGGGGCGTCCGGCGCGATCTCGGCGATCCTCGGCGCGTTCCTGTACCTGTTTCCCGGCGCCCGCGTCACGAGCCTCTTCCCGTTCCTCTTCTTCCTCCCGCTGCGCTTCCCGGCCTGGCTGACCCTGCCCTTCTGGGCGGCCCTCCAGTGGGTGGCGGCGGGCCGGGCGGCCTCCGGCCCCGGGGTGGCGTATCTGGCGCACGTGGTGGGGTTCGGGCTGGGCTTCTCCTACGCGTGGGTGCGATATCGCCGTACGACTAGAGTGAGGCCCGCCCCAGCGACGGCCACCGAGGGAGAGAACCAGCCGTGATCACCGCGATCGTGCTCATCAAGACCAGCGTGGACCGGATTCCGGAGATCGCGGAGTCGATCGCCGCGCTGGACAGCGTGAGCGAGGTCTTCTCCGTCACCGGCACGTACGACCTGATCGCGATGGTCCGCGTCAAGGCCCACGAGGACCTGGCGGAGATCATCCCCGGCAGCATCAGCAAGATCCCGGGCGTGGAGGCGACGGACACCCACGTGGCGTTCCGCACGTACTCCCAGCACGACCTGGAAGCGGCGTTCGCGATCGGCCTGGACAGCTGAGACTCAGCCCTGAAATCCAGCCCCTCCGGCGCTTGAGGAGCGGGGGTCCGGGGGCAGAGCCCCCGGGATGGGACGGGTAGGGGCGGCGGGGGCGATCAAACCGCCGGCACGCAGCGCCCGTCCTCGGTCCGGTACTCCCACCGGGCCCCGTCCCGCACAAGCTCCTTCACCGCACCCACGAACCGCTCCACATGCTCATCGGGCGTCCCCGCACCGAAGCTCACCCGAATCGCGTTGAGCGACTTCTCACCGGGAGCGGCCTCGGGGGCCCCGCACTCCCCCTGGGTCTGCGGGTCACTGCCCAGCAGCGTCCGCACCAGCGGATGCGCGCAGAACAGTCCGTCCCGCACCCCGATCCCGTACTCGGCGGACAGCGCCGCGGCGAAGTGGGAGCTGTTCCAGCCCTCGACCACGAACGAGATGACGCCGACGCGCGGAGCGTCGTCGCCGAACAGCGAGAGCACCCTGACCTCGGGCACCTCGGCCAGCCCCGCCCGCACGGTGTCGATCAGATGCTGCTCCCGGGCCACCAGGGTGTCGAAGCCGGCCTCCGTGAGGGCCTTGCAGGCGGCGGCGATCGAGTAGGCACCGATGACGTTCGGCGAGCCGGCCTCGTGCCGGGCGGCGGTGTCGTGCCACTCCACGTCCACTCCCCCGTCCGTGCGCCGCGTGACCTTGCGGCTGGCGCCGCCACCGGCGAGGTACGGGTCGGCGGCGCGCAGCCAGTCGGCGCGGCCGGCCAGGACACCGGAGCCGAAGGGCGCGTACAGCTTGTGGCCGGAGAAGGCGACCCAGTCGACGTCCAGGTCCTGGACGGAGACGGGGTGGTGCGGGGCGAGCTGCGCGGCGTCGAGGACGATGCGGGCGCCGTGTGCGTGGGCGGCGGCGGCCAGCTCCCGTACGGGCCACAGCTCGCCGGTGACGTTGGAGGCGCCGGTGACGCAGACGAGGGCCGGGCCCTGGGGGTCTCGGGCGGCGAGGGCCTCCTGAAGGGTGGCCACGGCCTGCCGGGGGGTGCGCGGGGCGTTGAGGTAGGTGACCTGGGCGTCCCGCCAGGGCAGCAGGGAGGCGTGGTGCTCGGTCTCGAAGACGAAGACCTGGCAGTCGGCGGGGAGGGCGGCGGCGAGGAGGTTGAGGGAGTCGGTGGTGGACCGGGTGAAGATCAGCTGGTCGTCGGCGCGGCAGTCCAGGAACTCGGTGACCGTCCTGCGGGCGTTCTCGAAGAGGTCCGTCGACAGCTGGGAGAGGTAGCCGGCCCCCCGGTGGACGCTGCCGTAGTAGGGCGCGTACGCGGCGACGTCGTCCCAGACCCGCTGGAGCGCGGGGGCGCTGGCGGCGTAGTCGAGCGCGGCGTAGGTGACCTCACCACCGATGACGAGCGGGACGGTGACATCTCGTCCCAGAACGGGCAGGGGCTCCGAAGTGTCACAGCAAACAGTCCGGTCAGCGGCAACAGTGGAGACAGACATGGCGAACTCCCGTGAGAAGCGTGAGGAACCGCTGTGCGAGCGGACATGGCTCAGCACAGGGAAAAGATGAAAAGGGTGCGTGGAGGCGGGGCTCGACAGCCCTATCGCATTCGCTTGCTCACGGAAGACTCCCTCGAACGACCAGGACCCCTGGTGTCGAGAGGGGCCCGCGCTTGCCGTAAGCCTTGCTGCCTACGGCCTGGTCTTCATCCCGGGGCACCCCGCCACGGACGGAGGGTTGCCGGACAGTCGGCCGGGGCCTCATGACTGTCACTCATGACCTGGCACAGAACGTAACCGAAGTGATCGACGCCCCGCAACCCGTGTCCGGATCGCGGGACGCGCCCATCAGGGAACAGGCAGGAACCGGCTACGCGTTGGTGGCCGCCGCCCACCGCTCCAGCGTCCGCTTCGCCGCCCCGGAGTCGACGGATTCCGCCGCCTTCACCATCCCGGCGCCGAGCTGCTCGGCCAGCGAGCCCGGACCCGGGCCCAGCGCCACCAGCGCCGCCGCCGAGTTGAGCAGCACGGCATCCCGTACGGGCCCGGTCTCGCCGTCCAGCAGCCGTCTGGCGACCGCCGCGTTGTAGGCGGCGTCGCCACCGCGCAGGGCCTCGATCGGGACCAGTTCGATGCCGACGTCGCGCGGGTCGAAGGCCTCCTCCGTCACCTTGCCGTCCCGGACGACCCACACCCGGGACGTGGCGGTGATCGTCAGCTCGTCGAGGCCGTCGTCGCCCCGGAACACCAGGGACGAGTTGCCGCGCTCGGCGAACACACCGGCGACGATGGGGGCCATCCGGGGGTCGGCGACCCCGACCGCCTGCGCCCTGACCTTGGCCGGGTTGGTCAGCGGGCCCAGGATGTTGAAAACCGTCCGGATGCCCAACTGGCCGCGTGCCGCGCCCACATGACGCATCGCCGGATGGAACTTGGCCGCGAAGCAGAAGGTGATCCCGGCCTCCTCCGCCACCTCGGCCACCCGCTTCGGCGTCAGCTCCAGATTGACCCCGAGCTGCCCCAGTACGTCCGACGCCCCGGAGGCCGAGGAGGCCGCCCGGTTACCGTGCTTGACGACCTTGGCGCCCGTGCCGGCGATGACGATCGCCGACATGGTGGAGATGTTCACCGTGTTGGCGCCGTCGCCGCCGGTGCCGACGATGTCGACGGTCGGCCCCGGCACCTCGATCACGTTGGCGTGCTCGTACATCGCCTGTACGAACCCGGCGATCTCCTCGACGGTCTCGCCCTTGGCCCGCAGCGCCACCACGAACCCGGCGATCTGTGCGTCGGTCGCCTCGCCGCCCATGATCAGGTTCATCGCCCAGGCGGTGTCGGCGGCGCTCAGGTCATGGCCGTCGAGCAGGCCGTTCAGCACGCGGGGCCAGGAACGGACCGCCGCGGTATCGCCTCCGGCGGGGTTCACAGCGCTCATCTGCCGCTCCTGGATCGGTCCCGGCGGGACTCCGCGGGACTTCTGGTGGGAATGGGAACACCCTATCCAGCCCGGCGGCACGGCGAAGGGCCCCGTCCGATGTACGGACGGGGCCCTTCTGCCGTTCTACCGTGTGTGGCGAAGCGAGGTGATCAGTGGTGGCCGTGGCCGCTCGTGATCTCCTTGTACTCCTCGGTTGTCGGCTTGGCGATCTGACTGTCCTCGCCGTAGTACGACTTACTGAGCTTGGCGCGCAGCTTCTCCGCGCCCTTCACCTTGCGCTCGACACCGTTCTCGTCGACCGTCGCGCCGATCATGGCCGGCTCGTACTGCTCGTGCGCGGTGAGCGTGTGCAGGGCCTCCTGGCTGAGCGGCTCGTGCACCTCGATGAACTCACCGTGCGGCAGGCGCTTGATGATGCCCGACTCGCGGCCGTGCAGCACCTTGTCCCTGTCGCGGCGCTGGAGGCCGAGGCAGATCCGCTTCGTGGCGATGAACGCGAGAACCGGGGCGACGAAGAACGCCACCCGTACGAACCAGGTGATCGCGTTGATCGACAGGTGGAAGTGCGTGGCCCAGAGGTCGTTTCCACCACCGATCAGCAGCACCATGTACCAGGTGATCCACCCGACGCCGAAGGCCGTACGCGTCGGCGCGTTGCGCGGGCGGTCCAGGATGTGGTGCTCGCGCTTGTCGCCGGTGACCCAGGACTCGACGAACGGGTAGACCGCGATCGCGACCAGGACCAGCGGGAAGATGATCAGCGGGATGAACACGCCCAGGACGAGCGTGTGACCCCAGAAGTTGATCTCCCAGCCGGGCATGACACGGATCAGACCCTCGGAGAAGCCCATGTACCAGTCGGGCTGGGCGCCGGTCGACACCTGGTCCGGACGGTAGGGGCCCATGGCCCAGATCGGGTTGATCGAGGCGATGGCCGAGATGAACGCGATGACACCGAAGACCAGGAAGAAGAAGCCTCCGGCCTTGGCCATGTAGACCGGCAGCAGCGGCATGCCGACGACGTTGTTGTTCGTCTTTCCGGGGCCCGCGAACTGCGTGTGCTTGTGGTAGAAGACCAGGATCAGGTGCGCCACCATCAGGCCGAGCATGATGCCCGGCAGCAGCAGTACGTGGATCGAGTAGAACCGGGCCACGAAGTCGCCGCCGGGGAACTCGCCGCCGAACAGGAAGAACGACAGGTACGTGCCCACGACCGGCACGGACAGGACCGCGCCCTCCATGAAGCGCACACCGGTGCCGGAGAGCAGGTCGTCCGGGAGCGAGTAGCCGGTGAACCCGGTGAACATGCCCAGGACGAACAGCAGGAACCCGAACAGCCAGTTGACCTCACGGGGCTTGCGGAACGCACCCGTGAAGAACACGCGCATCATGTGCACGAACATGCCGGCGAGGAAGATCAGCGCCGCCCAGTGGTGGATCTGCCGGATCAGCAGACCACCGCGCACATCGAACGAGATGTGCATGGTCGAGTTGAACGCCTCGGACATCAGCTGGCCCTGCAGCGGGATGTAGCTGCCGTGGTACTCCACCTCGTTCATCGACGGGTGGAAGAACAGCGTCAGGTACACACCCGTGAGGATGATGATGATGAAGCTGTACATGCAGACTTCGCCGAGCATGAACGACCAGTGGTCGGGGAAGATCTTGCGCATGTTGGCCTTGGCCAGGCCGTAGATCCCCAGCCGGCCGTCGGCCCAGTCGGCGACCCGCTCACCGGCGGGCGCCTTCTCGCGCGACGAACGCGTGTCCGTTTTTGCCGTAGTACTCATCCGCGCTCCCAGAAGGCAGGACCGACGGGCTCGGAGAAGTCGCCGAGCGCCTCAAGGTAGCCCTCGTCGTTCACGCCGATGCGCAGCTGCGGCAGGGCGTGACCGGCGGGGCCGAAGATCACCCGGGCGCCGTCGGAGAGGTCGAAGGTTGACTGGTGGCAGGGGCAGAGCACGTGGTGCGTCTGCTGCTCGTACAGGGAGATCGGACAACCGACGTGGGTGCAGATCTTCGAGTACGCCACGATGCCCTCGTGGGACCACTCGAGCTCGCGCTTGTCCTTGATGTTGTCCGGCTGGATGCGGACGATCATCAGGGCGGCCTTGGCGATCTCGGTCTGGAACTCGTGGTCGTCCTCCTCCAGGCCCTCGGGCTTGGCGAAGGTGAGCGAACCGACCGCGATGTCCGAGGCACGGAGCGGCTCGTTCGTGTTCATGTTGACAAGCAGTTTGCCCTTGGACCACAGGGTGTGGCGCAGCTTCGTGCCGGGCAGCGTGCCGAGGTCGCGCAGCAGCATGACGCCGGAGAGCGGGAACAGGGCCAGCGCACCGAACATCGTGTTGCGGACCAGCTTGCGCCGGCCGATCGCGGACTCCTTGGCGCCCTGCCTGAAGTCGGCCAGGACCTGAGCCTTGACCTCGGGCGGCGCCGCGATCTCGTGGCGCTCGGCGATGAGCTCCTCGTCGGACATCAGGGTGCGGGCCCAGTGGACCGCGCCCGCGCCGATCAGGAAGAGCGCCAGGCCGAGGGACACACCCAGCGCGAAGTTCAGCGCGCTGAGGTGCCCGATCGGGAAGACGTAGATCGCCTTGTCGGCCGGGATCGCCACGTACGAGGCGATGAAGGCGACGGTGGCCACCATCGACAGCGTGAACAGGAAGGCGACAGCGCGCTCGGACCGCTTGGCGGCCCGCTCGTCGATGTCCTGGACGCGGTGTTCGTGGGGCGGCAGCCCCGGGTCCGCGAACGGGTTCCTCTCGTCCGCGACACCGGCGACGCCGTGCTCGTTCTCCTGCTCAGCGGGCAGGTTCTCTTCTGGAATGTCTTGGCTACTCATGACTTCTTGGCCTTTGCGGTCCGAGCGGCGACCCAAACGGCGACCGCGATGAGCGCTCCGAGGCCGAAGATCCAGGCGAACAGGCCTTCACTGACCGGTCCGAGACCGCCCAGGCCGAGGCCGCCGGGCTCCACGGTGTCCTCGCCGTTGACCGCGTCGAGGTACGCGATGATGTCCTTCTTGTTCTTCTCCGACAGCGTCGCGTCGGGGAAGGACGGCATGTTCTGCGGGCCGGTCTGCATGGCCTCGTAGATGTGCTTCGGGTCGACACCCTCAAGGTCCGGGGCGAACTTGCCGTGCGTGAGCGCACCGCCCTTGCCGGTGAAGTTGTGGCACTGGGCGCAGTTGGTGCGGAAGAGCTCGCCGCCCTTGGCGATGTCCGCGCCGTCGGGGCCGTACTGCTCCTCGGTCGGCACGGTCGGACCGGCGCCGAGCGACGCGATGTACGTCGCGAGCTGGTCGATCTGGGCCTGCGAGTAGATGTTCTTCTTCTTCGGGATCTGCGCGCCCGCCGAGGTCGCGGCCGGCATACGCCCGGTCGCCACCTGGAAGTCGACCGCAGCGGCGCCCACGCCCACCAGGCTCGGGCCGTCGGAGGACCCCTTGCCGCCGGTGCCGTGGCAGCTGGCGCAGCCCACGGAGTACAGCCTCTGCCCCTCCGTGATGGTGAGGGACTGGGCGGTTTCATCGGCCTTCGCCTGGCCCGTAGGCGCGACAGCGGAGTACAGCCCCCCGATGGCCGCCAGCGCGATGAGTAGGACGACGACCGCCGCCATCGGATGGCGTCGTCGTGCGGAGAGCTTTTTCACGGATTACCCCGGTGTCAGGATCTTCAGCGTCGAGTCTTCTGGAGGTGTCGGGCGGGCCCGATGTGAGGATCGGGCGGGCCCGGCTACTTGATCATGTAGATCGTGGCGAAGAGCCCGATCCAGACGACGTCGACGAAGTGCCAGTAGTAGGACACGACGATCGCGGCGGTCGCCTGCTCATGGGTGAACCTTCGCGCCGCGTACGTCCTGCCGAGGACGAACAGGAACGCGATCAGACCACCCGTCACGTGCATGCCGTGGAAGCCGGTGGTCAGGTAGAACACCGAGCCGTACGGGTCGGAGGAGAGCGAGAGCCCGTCCTTCTTGACCAGCTCGGTGTACTCGAAGACCTGACCGCCGATGAAGATCGCACCCATGACAAAGGTGACGATGAACCACATCCGGAGCTTCTTCACGTCACCGCGCTCGGCGGCGAACACGCCGAGCTGGCAGGTGAGGGAAGAGAGCACCAGGATCGTGGTGTTGGCCGCGGAGAACGGGAAGTTCAGGCTTGACGCCATCTCCTTCCAGTGATCCGGACCGGTCACCGATCGCAGGGTGAAGTACATCGCGAAGAGGGCCGCGAAGAACATCAGCTCGGAACTCAGCCAGATGATGGTTCCGACGCTGGTGAGGTTCGGCCGGTTGACCGACGGGTGCGCGTGCCCGGTTTCTACTGTCGTTGCTGTCGCCACGACCGACATTATGTCGGTCGCTTATCCCGCCCTCACGCCGGGGGGTGCCGTTCGGGGTGTCTGTGGGGTGTGTCCAGCCCGTATGGCCCATCGGACGGCTGTCCGAGCGGGGTTCAGACAGGGGGTCCGAAGGAGTAGCATCCGGCCCAACGGACCCGGTCCGTCTGTCCGTACGACGCTGATGTCTCGGAGGAACAATGCAGCCGACCGCCACGGTGCTGGTCTACAGCGACGACTCCAACACCCGCGAGCAGGTGCGGTTGGCGACGGGGCGACGACCCGCTCCGGACCTTCCCGTCGTCGAGTTCCTCGAGTGCGCGACGCCCGCCGCTGTCCTGAAGGAACTGGACAAGGGCGGGATCGACGTCTGTGTGCTGGACGGGGAGGCCGCACCCATGGGCGGCATGGGGATGTGCCGGCAGATCAAGGACGAGGTTTTCGCGTGTCCGCCGGTGCTGTTGCTGATCGGGCGGCCGCAGGACGCGTGGCTGGCGACGTGGAGTCGGGCCGACGCGGCGGTCACCTTGCCGGTGGATCCGGTGGAGTTCGCGTCGGCGTTGGCCTCTTTGCTGCGGGTTAAAAGGGCCTTGAGCGCCTAGTGGGTCTGGGGCGCGGGTTGTGTTCGGCGGGTGCGGGGCCGCTGTGGCTTGTCGCGCAGTTCCCCGCGCCCCTTAGGTGGGACCCGCCCCCTCGTCAGATGCTCTCCGGGGTCAGGCGCACCTGGTTGGCTGGATTTGAGCCCTCTGTGGAAGTGACTGCGAGGGCGCTGCCGCCCTGCCACTTCTTCCAGTTCAGGTTCCAGTCGCCGAAGCCGTTGCCGAAGGTTTCCATGGTGTCGCCGTAGGAGTTGACGACCTTGACGACGTCGCCTTCCCGGACGTTGTCGTAGAACCACTCGGCGTTGGCGGTGCTCATGCCGGTGCAGCCGTGGCTGACGTTGTCGGAGCCCTGGGAGCCCACGGACCAGGGGGCGGCGTGGACGTACTCGCCGCTCCAGGTCACCCGGGTGGCGTAGTAGACCGGCAGGTCGTACGAGTCGGCACTGCCCTCGGCTATGCCGATGCTGGTGCCGCGCATCTGTACGAAGTACTCCTTGCCGAGTACGACCTTGACGCCGTTGCGGGTCTCGAAGCCGGGCTTGCCCGTGGTGACCGGGATGGTGTTGATCACCTTGTCGTTCTTGTAGACGGTCATCTCGTGGGACGACGCGTCCGTGACGGCGATGACCCGGTCGCCGGTGGTGAACGTCAGGGGCTTGGCCCTGCCGCCCCAGAGACGGTCGGCGACCTTGATGCCGGGCAGGTTGCTGTGCACCTGGACGGTGGCCCGGGCGGGCCAGTACTCCTTGGGCCGGTAGTGGAGTTCCTTGTCGTCCACCCAGTGCCACGCGCCCTCGGTGGTGGGGGTCGAGTCCACCTTGAGGGCGCGCTCGACTATCGCGCGCTGCGCCTTTCCCCGTACGGGTTCGCTGAGTTCGGCCGTCACCGGCTGGCCCACGCCGTAGGTGCCCTTCTGCGGGCCGAAGGTGACGTTCAGGCGCTTCTTGGTGGTCGGCCTGCTGGTGTCGAAGGTGCGGGTCTCGCGGCCGGGCGCGCCGTCCTCGTCCTCCGTGCTCACCCGGACCGTGTAGCGGGCGCCTGCGGCCAGGGGGGAGGTGCTGTGCCAGCGGGTGCCGTCGGCGGAGAGTTCGCCGGCCACGTAGCGTCCGGACGCGTCGACGGCCGTGACGTCCGTGATGCGGTCGTCCGAGTCGTCGGAGGTGACCTCCAGGGGCTTGTCCGGGTCGGCCTGCTTGCCGTCGCCGACAGAGCCTCCGAAGGAGATCCGCTCAGCCGCGTCGTACGGCTTCGCCGAGAGGGGATGGCCGTCGGAGCCGCAGGCGCTGGTGGACGCGCCCAGGGCGGCCACCAGGAGGGCGCAGCTGACGACCGTACGGTTACGCGATGAGTGCCTCATGCCCTCACGCTAAGAAGGTGAGTCGGCCTCGGCGCGGCGGGTGATCCGTGCGAGGGAACGAGGGTGTGGCAAATGAGGGAGCCCGGACACTCCTGACGGAGTGTCCGGGCTCCCCTGAGCACTGAGCGTGTTACTGGGTGCGGTTCTCACCGCGGTAGTACTCGAAGACCCAGCCCCACAGGCCGATCAGGAGGATCGGCGCCGCGAAGAACGCCAGCCACCAGCCGATGGCGACGCTCAGGAACAGGAACGCGCCACCGATGCCCAGCGCGAGCGGCTGCCAGCTGTGCGGGCTGAAGAACCCGACCTCGCCGGCGTCGTCCGCGACGTCCGCGTCCTTGTTGTCCTGGGCGCCCACGTCGACCCGCCGGGCCGTGAAGGCCAGGTAGTAGCCGACCATGATGCACAGGCCGAAGGCCAGGAAGAGCGCCGTGGTGCCCGCCGGCTCCTTCGACCACACGCCGTAGACGATCGCCACGGCGAGGACGAAGACGGCGAGCCAGATGAACATCTTGCCCTGGACCTTCACTTGCCCGCCTCCTTGCCGCCGGCAAGAGCCTTCTCGCCGTGCCCGGCGTTCTCCAGCTGGTCCAGCGCTGCGATCTCGGGGTGGTGCAGGTCGAACGCCGGGGATTCACTGCGGATCCGCGGCAGGGTGAGGAAGTTGTGGCGCGGGGGCGGGCAGGACGTGGCCCACTCCAGCGAACGGCCGTAGCCCCACGGGTCGTCGACCTCGACCTTCTCGCCGTACTTCGCGGTCTTCCACACGTTGTAGAGGAACGGCAGCACGGACAGACCGAGCAGGAACGAACTGATCGTCGAGATCGTGTTCAGCGCGGTGAAACCGTCCGCCGCGAGGTAGTCCGCGTACCGGCGCGGCATACCCTCGGCGCCCAGCCAGTGCTGGACGAGGAAGGTGCCGTGGAAGCCGATGAACAGGGTCCAGAACGTGATCTTGCCGAGGCGTTCGTCGAGCATCTTGCCGGTCATCTTCGGCCACCAGAAGTGGAAGCCGGAGAACATCGCGAACACGACCGTCCCGAACACGACGTAGTGGAAGTGCGCCACCACGAAGTAGGAGTCCGAGACGTGGAAGTCCATCGGCGGCGACGCCAGGATGACACCGGTCAGACCACCGAAGGTGAAGGTGATCAGGAAGCCGGTGGCCCAGAGCATCGGGGTCTCGAAACTCAGCGACCCCTTCCACATGGTGCCGATCCAGTTGAAGAACTTCACGCCTGTCGGTACGGCGATGAGGAACGTCATGAAGGAGAAGAACGGCAGGAGCACTCCGCCGGTGACGTACATGTGGTGGGCCCACACGGTCACGGACAGGCCCGCGATGGAGATGGTCGCGGCGACCAGACCCATGTAGCCGAACATCGGCTTGCGGGAGAAGACGGGGATGACCTCGCTGATGATGCCGAAGAACGGCAGCGCGATGATGTACACCTCCGGATGCCCGAAGAACCAGAACAGGTGCTGCCACAGCAGGGCACCACCGTTGGCGGCATCGAAGATGTGTGCGCCGAATTTCCGATCCGCCTCCAGCGCGAAGAGCGCGGCGGCGAGGACGGGGAAGGCCAGCAGAACCAGGACCGCGGTCAGCAGCACGTTCCACACGAAGATCGGCATGCGGAACATGGTCATGCCGGGGGCGCGCATGCAGATGATGGTGGTGATGAAGTTGACCGCGCCGAGGATGGTGCCGAAGCCGGAGAAGGCCAGGCCCATGATCCACAGGTCGGCGCCGATGCCCGGCGAGCGGACCGCGTCCGACAGCGGGCTGTAGGCGAACCAGCCGAAGTCGGCCGCGCCCGAGGGCGTGAGGAAACCGCCGACCGCGATCGTCGAGCCGAACAGGTACAGCCAGTAGGCGAACATGTTCAGCCGCGGGAACGCGACGTCGGGCGCGCCGATCTGCAGCGGCATGATCCAGTTGGTGAAACCGGCGAACAGCGGCGTCGCGAACATCAGCAGCATGATCGTGCCGTGCATCGTGAACGCCTGGTTGAACTGCTCGTTCGACATGAGCTGCAGACCCGGCCGGGCCAGCTCGGCGCGCATGAACAGCGCCATCACGCCACCGATGCAGAAGAACGCGAACGACGTCACCAGATACAGCGTGCCGATCGTCTTGTGGTCGGTGGTGGTGAGCCACTTGATGACCACGTTGCCGGGCTGCTTGCGCCGTACCGGCAGCTCGTTCTCGTACGAGTCCTCAGCCGCGACGGCATCCTGGGGTTCGTTGGTGGTGCTCACAGGTTCGTCGTCTCCCGGTTCTTCTCGTGGATCGTCTGCGCGATGCCGGCGGGAATGTAACCGGTCTGCCCCTTCTTCGCGAGGTCCTTGAGGTGCTGCTCGTAGCGCTCGGGGGAGACGACCTTCACGTTGAACAGCATCCGGGAGTGGTCGACGCCGCAGAGCTCCGCACACTTGCCCAGGAAGGTGCCCTCCTTGTTGGGGGTCACCTGGAAGGCGTTGGTGTGGCCCGGGATGACGTCCTGCTTCATCAGGAACGGCACCACCCAGAAGGAGTGGATGACGTCACGCGAGGTGAGGACGAAGCGGACCGTCTTGCCCTTGGGGAGCCAGAGGGTCGGGCCGGGGTTGCCGGTCTGCGGGTTCTTCATACCGGGCGTGCCGACGTCGTAGACGCCGCCGGCGTTGGCCGGGAAGTCCTTCTTGAACCGGTCCGGGATGGCGGCCAGGTTCTCGTCGGTGTCCGCGTTTCCGGTGGAACCGTCGACGTTCTCGATGTAGTTGAAGCCCCAGCTCCACTGGAAGCCCACCACGTTGACCGTGAGGTCGGGCTTCTTGGAGGTGTCGAGGAGCTTCGACTCGTCACGTGCCGTGAAGTAGAAGAGCACTGAGACGATGATCAGCGGAACCACGGTGTACAGCGCCTCGATGGGCATGTTGTACCGGGTCTGCGGAGGTACTTCGACCTTGGTGCGGCTGCGCCGGTGGAACATGGCGCTCCACAGGATCAGACCCCAGACCAGCACGCCGGTGGCGAGCGCGGCTGCCCAGGATCCCTGCCACAGGGAGAGGATCCGCGGAGCCTCTTCCGTGGTCGGGGTGGGCATACCAAGGCGGGGGAAGTCCTTGTATGTGCAACCGGTCGCGGTCGCCAGGACCAGGCCCGCAGTCAATGCCTGCAGCAGCTTCCGCCGCAACGGGCGCCGCGGCGTGGGGGTACCGCCCGCGCCCCCCAGGGCGTGGGGGAGGTCGGAGCCGTTGGGACTCACGTAGCGCCTTCCCGAGAGTCTCGCCCGCGCGGATCGGCTGCGGCCTGCCTTCTCGGGGTCGGTCGCCGCCCTGCGTCGGGCAGGGGTTTGGATGTTTATGCGGACCAAACCCTACTGGACGCAATTTGGGGTCGCGCGGGGAGGGTCCCCAACGCGCCGGGGGTCACCCCGAAGGGGTCTGACGGGGGGTCGGGCGCCTGATGGGGTGGGGGGTTCCTGTTGTTCGGCGAGTGCGGGTCCGCTGTGGTTGATCGCGCAGTTCCCCGCGCCCCTCAGGTGGGACCGCGTGCCCCTTGTCGAGGACTTAGCGTTGGGGCGTGTCCTACTTCGATGCCGCATCCGCTGCTCCCCTCCACCCCGTTGCCCGGCAGGCTCTGCTGGCGTCTCTCGATGAGGGGTGGGCCGATCCCGCACGTCTGTACAGGGAGGGGCGGCGGGCTCGGATGCTGCTGGATGCCGCTCGGGAGGCCGCCGCCGAGGGGGTGGGATGTCGTCCTGATGAGCTGACCTTCACTTCGTCCGGTACACGGGCCGTGCACACCGGTATGGCAGGTGCTCTCGCGGGTCGTCGTCGCGTCGGACGTCACCTGATCGTGTCAGCGGTCGAACACTCTTCGGTGCTCCATTCGGCGGAGGAGTGGGAGGCGGCGGGCGGCGAGGTGACGACCGTGGCGGTGGACCGCGCCGGTGCCGTGGCCGTAGAGGCGTACGAGGCCGCCGTACGGCCCGACACGGCGCTGGCATGTCTCCAGTCGGCCAACCACGAGGTGGGGACCGAGCAGCCGGTGGCGGAGGTGGCCGAGGCGTGCCGGGCGGCCGGGGTGCCGTTGCTGGTGGACGCGGCGCAGTCGTTGGGGTGGGAGGCGGTCGCGGGGTCCTGGTCGCTGCTGGCGGCGAGTGCCCACAAGTGGGGTGGGCCTTCCGGGGTAGGGCTGCTCGCCGTGCGAAAGGGGGTGCGGTTCGCGGTCCAAGGGCCGGTGGACGAGCGGGAGTCGGGGCGGGCGGCCGGGTTCGAGAACCTTCCGGCGATCGTCGCGGCGGCTGCCTCGTTGCGCGCGGTACGGGCCGAGGCGGCCCAGGAGGCGGTACGGCTGCGGGAGCTGACGGAGCGGATCCGGGCGCGGGTGCCGCAGCTGGTGACGGACGTGGAGGTGGTCGGCGATCCGGTGCGGCGGCTGCCCGGTGTCGTCACCTTCTCCTGTCTCTATGTCGACGGGGAGACACTGCTGCATGAGCTGGACCGTGCCGGTTTCTCCGTCTCCTCCGGCTCGTCCTGTACGAGCAGCACGTTGACGCCGAGCCATGTGCTGAGGGCGATGGGCGTGCTGAGTGAGGGAAACGTGAGGGTGTCGTTGCCGGTCGGGACCCCGGCCGGGGAGGTGGACCGGTTCCTGTCCGTCCTGCCGGGCGCGGTGGCGGTCGTACGGGAGAAGCTGGGCGCGCCGCTTCCGGTGCCGGCGGCTGCCGTCAGCGGCAGCGACCGGTACGGGGACCCGCTCGTTGTCGACGCCCTCGGCAGGCGCTGCCCGATCCCGGTGATCGAGCTGGCGAAGGTGATCGGCGATGTCCCGGTGGGCGCCACGGTCCGGGTCCTCTCGGACGACGAGGCGGCGCGGCTGGACATTCCGGCGTGGTGCGAGATGCGGGGGCAGGAGTACGTGGGTGAGGAACCGGCAGAAAAGGGAACGGCATACCTGATCCGCCGGTTGAGCTGACCGGCCTTTCTTCAGGGGCGCGGGGCTGTATCGATTTGCGGCTACCGCCGCGTGTGCGCGACAAGCCCCCACGCACCCGCACCCGGCACTCAGCCCAGATGCGCCTGAACCTCCGCCGCAGCCTCATCCCCGTACGCCTTGGCGAACCGCCCCATGAAGTGAGCCCGCTGCAGCTGATACTCCTGCGTACCCACCGTCTCGATGACAAGGGTCGCCAGCATGCAGCCGACCTGCGCCGCCCGCTCCAGCGAGACCCCCCACGCCAGTCCCGACAGGAACCCCGCGCGGAACGCGTCGCCGACGCCCGTGGGCTCGACCTTGGCATCCTCGTCCGGGCAGCCGACCTCGATCGGCTCCTCGCCGACGCGCTCGATGCGTACGCCCTTGGCGCCGAGGGTGGTCACCCGGGTGCCGACCTTGGCGAGGATCTCGGCATCGGTCCAGCCGGTCTTCGACTCGATGAGGCCCTTCTCGTACTCGTTCGAGAAGAGGTACGCGGCGCCTTCCAGCAGGACCTTGATGTCGTCGCCGCCCATGCGGGCGATCTGCTGGGAGAAGTCGGCGGCGAACGGGATGGAGCGGGTGCGGCACTCCTCGGTGTGGCGGAGCATCGCCTCCGGGTCGTCCGCGCCGATCGAGACCAGGTCGAGGCCGCCGACGCGGTCGGCGACGGTCTTCAGCTCGATCAGCCGGGCCTCACTCATGGCGCCGGTGTAGAAGGAGCCGATCTGGTTGTGGTCGGCGTCGTTGGTGCACACGAAACGGGCGGTGTGCAGCGTCTCGGAGATCCGCACCGATTCGGTGTCCACGCCGTGGCGGTCCAGCCAGGCGCGGTACTCGTCGAAGTCGGAGCCCGCGGCCCCGACCAGGATCGGCCTGGTGCCGAGCTGGCCCATGCCGAAGGCGATGTTCGCACCCACGCCACCCCGGCGTACGTCGAGGTTGTCGACCAGGAAGGAGAGCGAGACCGTGTGCAACTGGTCCGCGACGAGTTGGTCGGCGAAACGGCCGGGGAAGGTCATGAGGTGGTCGGTGGCGATGGAGCCGGTGACTGCGATACGCACGACGGGGACACTCTCCTGCGAGGGGAGGGGGGATTGACAGTTCACGCTACCCGGTCGGCCCGTGCTCGTTGAAGCGGCAAAACTACCCGATAGTAGATCTTTCTCGCCGGGTATCCGGTGCATACGGTTCCGTTATGACGAACTTCAAGGTCCACCAGGCTCTTCAGGTCCAGCAAGTGCACTCGGGACCGGGTGCCGCCCCGCACGACCTCGAAGGGGATCTGGCCTCCCTGCGCGGCGACTGCGCCCGGATGGCGCCGCACTGGGCGGCCCCGGACCGGATCACCACCCTGCCCGTCTCCCCGTCCCGCATCCACGGCGTGACGGTCCCGCCCGCCTCGGCGCGACTGGTGGACGCGATGCCCGAGTACGGCGACTAGACCCGGCCCGGTCGACGGCCCGCGACCGGCGGCACCCCGCCGACCAGCGCTCGAAGGGAACCGTGCGCTCCCCCGCTGCGTCCCATCGCTGTCCCCCGTAAAGAGGACGCGGTGTACGACCCATCGGTACCTGTCGGTGACAGGGCCCGGCGGTCGGGACAGCCGGGACAGCTGGGAGCCCAAGGAGCGATGCGGTGAACACCGAGCGACCCGATCACGACGACGCCGACGACAAGACCGACGACAGGGCTGACGACAAGGCCACCGAGGCCGAAGCGGACGTCACCACCGAGGCCACGCCGGAGGAGAGCGACGCGGAGCGCCCGTCCCGGCGCCGGTCCCCGGTGCTCGTCGCCTCGGTGGCCGCCGCGGTCCTGCTCGTCGGGGGCGGCGGGGCGTACCTCACCGCCGGTCTGACCGGCGGCTCGGGCGACGACGGCCGTACGGACAAGTCGGCGCCCGGCGGCGACAGCACCACTCCCCCGCCGCTGGCCCTCGACGGCTACACAGAGGGCGGCACGGGTGACACGGGTGACACCGGCGGTACGAACGGCATCGCGCCGGGTGAGCCCGACCCGAACGGGGTGACCTACCGGGCGGACGGCGCGCTGCCCGCCGGGCCCGCCTCGGCGCCGGTGTACACGATGACGAAGAACGGCGAGGACACGATCACGGCCGCCGAGGTGACCCGGCTGGCCAAGGCGCTCGGCGTCGAGGGGAAGCCGGTGACGGAGGCCGACAGCTGGCTGGTCGGCACGGCAAAGGACGGGACGGGCCCGTTCCTGCGGGTGAACAAGCAGGCGCCGGGGACCTGGTCCTTCAGCCGGTACCTTGCCGGGGGCTCCGACAACTGCAAGAGCACGACCGTGTGCGCGCAGAACTCCGGCACCGCGGCCAAGGGGACGACCGTCGATCCGGTGAGCGAGGCGGTGGCGAAGAAGGCCGTGGCGCCGGTCCTGAAGGCGGTCGGCCAGGACGACGCGAAGCTGGACGCGAGCCAACTGACGGGCACCCAGCGGGTGGTGAACGCCGACCCGGTGGTCGGCGGACTGCCCACCTACGGCTGGACGACCGGCCTCCAGGTCAGCGCGCAGGGCGAAGTGGTGAGCGGCAGCGGCCAGTTGGCGACGCCGGTGAAGAGCGACACGTACCCGGTGATCAGCGCCAAGGCGACGCTGGCCCTCCTGAACGAGCCGGGGGCCGACGCGACTCCCGAACACCGCATGGGCATCGGGGGCTGCGCCAGCCCCGTACCGCTGAAGGACCGCCTGGAGGCGCCGTGCGGGACCACCACCACGACGACGACGGGGCAGAAGGAGTCGCTCACCGTCGACAAGGCGGTGTTCGGGCTGGCCTCGCACTCCGTGTCCGGTCAGCCGGCGCTGGTGCCGTCGTGGCTGTTCGAGGTACGGGCGCAGGGTGCCGCCAAGGGCTTCACGGTGACGTATCCGGCGGTCGACCCCCGGTATCTGGCCGGGGACGCGACCAGTGCGGAGCCGTCCCCGACGGCCACGCCGACCGCGCCGGGCGACGAGCCGACGTCCGGGGCGACGACGCACGACATGGAGATCGAGGGCTACACGGTCTCCGGCGACGGCAAGGAGCTCACCTTGGGCTTCTGGGGCGGGGTGTGCAGCAAGTACTCGGCGTCGGCGAGCGAGGACGGGGACAACGGTGAGCGGGTGACGGTGACCGCGACCTCGACGACCAAGAAGGGCACGGTCTGCATCGCGCTCGCCAAGGCGACGTACAAGACGGTGCGACTGGACGAGCCGCTGGGCGACCGGAAGGTCGTGGGGGCGGACGGGGAGAAAATCCCCAAGGGCGACTTCGTCAACAAGTAATCCGCCGGGCCCCTGTTGGGCTGCCCTGGTACGCGTGAAGGCGGCGCCCCCGTCGGAGGGGGGCGCCGCCTTCACGTAACGGCCTTGTGGCCTGGTGACCCTACGGCCTAGCTGAAGGAGTCACCGCAGGCGCAGGAGCCCGTCGCGTTCGGGTTGTCGATCGTGAAGCCCTGCTTCTCGATGGTGTCGACGAAGTCGATGGAGGCGCCGCCGAGGTAGGGAGCGCTCATACGGTCGGTGACGACCTTGACGCCGTCGAAGTCCTTGAGAACGTCACCGTCGAGGGAACGCTCGTCGAAGAACAGCTGGTAGCGCAGACCCGAGCAACCGCCGGGCTGGACCGCGACACGCAGGGCGAGGTCCTCGCGGCCTTCCTGGTCGAGCAGGGCCTTGACCTTCGCCGCGGCGGCGTCGGACAGGATGATGCCGTCGGTGACGGTGCTGGTCTCGTCCGATACGGACATCTACATCTCTCCCGGGTTGTACGGAGACTTCTGCCGACGAGTGCAACCGGCGGGGCCGCGGATTCATTCCGGGCCGAGAGCCTGTTGTTTCCGTCCGGCAATTTCGTCTGACTTTTCCGTCTGACTCTTCGTTCTCCTCTCCATGCTCGCACACGCGCAGAAGCGCGAACAGCGACCCGTGGACAGGCTCCGGTCGGGGTCCGGTCGGGCTCCGGGATTCATGTCACATCGACGCTATGAACCTCGTCAAAGTGACGTGAAGGGGTTACGATAGATAACGTCAATTCGACGAAAAGGCTTGAACGGTAGAACAGAAAGGGTGCGTGTCGTGACCACCGCCCAGACCCAGGACCTCGACGTACAGCCGACGCCCCTCGCCCTGCTGCTCCTCGGCCGTGAGGCCGACCCGCGGAGCGAGCGTGGCGTGGAGTGCCCCGGTGACCTGCCCTCCCCCTCCGACCCGAACCTGGTGGCGCGTGCCCGCGCGGCCAAGGAGAAGCTCGGCGACAGGGTCTTCGTCCTCGGCCATCACTACCAGCGCGACGAGGTCATCCAGTTCGCCGATGTCACGGGCGACTCCTTCAAGCTGGCCCGGGACGCGGCGGCGCGTCCGGAGGCGGAGTACATCGTGTTCTGCGGTGTGCACTTCATGGCGGAGTCGGCGGACATCCTGACCGGCGACGACCAGAAGGTGGTCCTGCCCGACCTGGCCGCCGGCTGCTCGATGGCGGACATGGCGACGGCCGAACAGGTGGCCGAGTGCTGGGACGTCCTGACGGAGGCCGGGGTGGCCGACCAGGTCGTGCCCGTCTCCTACATGAACTCCTCGGCGGACATCAAGGCGTTCACGGGGAAGCACGGCGGCACGATCTGTACGTCGTCCAATGCCGAACGCGCCCTCGAATGGGCCTTCGAGCAGGGCGAGAAGGTCCTGTTCCTGCCGGACCAGCACCTGGGCCGCAACACGGCGGTACGGGAGATGGGCATGTCGCTCGACGACTGCGTCCTCTACAACCCGCACAAGCCGAACGGCGGCCTGACCACGGAGCAGCTGCGCAACGCGAAGATGATCCTGTGGCGCGGCCACTGCTCGGTGCACGGCCGCTTCAGCCTGGACTCGGTGAACGACGTCCGGGAACGGATCCCCGGCGTGAACGTCCTGGTCCACCCGGAGTGCAAGCACGAGGTGGTGGAGGCGGCGGACTACGTCGGCTCGACCGAGTACATCATCAAGGCGCTGGAGGCGGCCCCGGCCGGCTCCAAGTGGGCCATCGGCACGGAACTGAACCTGGTACGCCGCCTGGCGAACCGTTTCGCACCCGAGGGCAAGGAGATCGTCTTCCTCGACAAGACGGTCTGCTTCTGCTCGACGATGAACCGCATCGACCTCCCCCACCTGGTCTGGACCCTGGAGTCCCTGGCCGAGGGCAAGCTGGTGAACCAGATCTCGGTGGAGAGGGAGACGGAGACGTTCGCGAAGCTGGCGCTTGAGCGGATGCTGGCGCTGCCGTAGGCAGTGCCCCTCCCTCCCACCCGTGTCCATTCAGGTGCGCTGCCGTTCTTAGGGATGTACATCTTAGATGTGCATCCCTAAGAACGAGGTGACGGACCGTGCCGCGACCGCCCCACCGCAACATCCCCAAGCCATCACAGATCTTCGAACGTGACTGGGAGTGGAGCGAGCTGACCGCGTTCGCCTCCAACGAGGAACCCGGACCACGCCTCGCGGTCGTGTCCGGGCGTCGCCGCCAGGGGAAGAGCTTCCTGCTCGAAGCCCTCACCAAGGAAACCGACGGCTTCTACTTCGCCGCGGTCGAGGGCACACGGGCCGAAGCACTGATGCTGCTCAGCAAGGAGATCGCACGCTTCACCGATGCTCCCGTGCCACCCCGCCCCCAGGACTGGACCGAAGCCCTGGAACTGCTCTTCGACCTGGCCGCACAGCGCCCCGTCCCGATCGTCATCGACGAGTTCCCCTATTTGGTCCGGGGCGACGCCTCCCTCCCATCCCGCCTCCAGCGGGCCATCGGGGTGCGCGCGGGCCGTCATCTGCGCCGTCACCCCCGCATCCTCCTGTGCGGCAGCGCGATGTCGTTCATGGGCGGGCTGCTGTCCGGTACGTCACCGCTGTACGGCCGTGCGGGACTCGACCTCGTCGTGCACTCCCTCGGCTACCGGGAAGCAGCCAGGTTCTGGGACATCACCGACCCGAGACTCGCGGTCCTCACCCACTCCGTGGTCGGCGGAACCCCTGCCTACCGACGGGAGTTCGTGGACGACGACGCACCGACAGGGCTGGACGACTTCGACAACTGGGTCTGCCGTACGGCCCTGAACCCGGCCCGTCCGCTGTACGGCGAGGCGGAGTTCCTGCTGGCCGCCGAACCGGACGTACGTGATCGCGCGCTCTACCACTCCGTCCTCGCGGCGGTCGCGGCCGGCAACCACACCAGCGGTGGCATCGCGAGCGCCGTGGGCCGCAAGGCGACGGACATCTCCCAGCCGCTGACGGTGCTCAAGCGCTGCGGACTGCTGACCGTGGAACCGGACGCCTTCCGCGGCAACCGCAGTGCGTACCGCATCGCCGAACCGCTGATCACGTTCCACCACGCGGTGGTACGTCCCAACCAGGCCCGCCTGACCCGCCGCCACAACGCCGCGCCGGCCTGGGCGCTGTCCAGGGACACGTTCCTGAGCAAGGTCGTCGGCCCCCATTTCGAGCACCTGTGCCGTGAGTGGGTCTCCTGGCACGCCGAACCCGACACCTTCGGCGGTCTGCCCATCGACGTCACCTCGGGAACCGTCCCCGACCCGGCCGCGCGCACCTCCCACGAGGTCGACGTCGTCGTACGCGGCGCCGTCGGCCAGGACCACGGCATCCTGCTCTCGGTCGGCGAAGCGAAGTGGAACAAGGTGATGAACGTCGGCCACCTCGAACGGCTCCGCCACATCATCGGACTACTGGCGGCACGAGGCATCGACACGAGCTATGCCCGGCCCGCCTGTTACAGCGGCGTCGGATTCTCGGCGGACCTGCGGGCGGCGGCGGAACGGGGTGACGTTGTCCTCGTCGACCTGAAGCGGCTGTACAGCGGGTCATAAGGAGCTTGAGGGCGTACGTACTTTCCTTACGAACTCGACCATCCACATATCGGCGACCGCACTGCGTCACTACCCTGGTCGCCTCACAGTGCGTGCACAAACGGGGGCAACATGGCGACGCAGCGCGAACACGTCGGCGATCTGGTGGTCGTGGTTCCGGGCATTCTGGGCAGCCGGTTGGCCGATGCGGAAGGGAAGGAGGTCTGGGGCCTCTCGGGCGGTGCGCTACTACGAGGCATCCGGACCTTCGGAAAGTCGGTCACCGGACTGACGCTCCCCACCGACATCGGCGACGGGCACCCGGGCGACGGCGTACGTCCCGTCGGGCTGATGCCCGACCTGCACGCCCTGCCCGGCACCGGACCGCTGGTCGACGGTTACAGCGACTTGGTGGAGTGGCTGGAACGACACTTCACCCTGAGCCGACGCTTGCCGGAGGACGATCCATCCACTCCCGCGAACCTGATCGAGTTCGCGTACGACTGGCGGCTCTCCTGCCGCTACAACGCCGCCCGCCTCGCCGAACGAGTCAGTGAGGAACTTGGCCGCTGGCGCGCGTCGGCTCCGGAACGCGCCGACGCCAAAGCCGTCTTCATCTGCCACTCCATGGGCGGACTGATCACCCGGCAGTACGTCGAGCAGTGCGGCGGGGCCGAGGTCACCCGGCGTGTCATCACCCTGGGGACGCCGTACCGGGGCTCCCTGGACGCGCTGCTGACTCTGGTCAACGGCATGCGCCCCGGGTTCGGGCCCGTCCGGCTGGACCTCACCCGCTTCGCGCGCAGCCTCCCCTCTCTGCATCAACTGACGCCGGACTACGCGTGCTTGCGGGGCGTACCCGGCCACACCGAACTCCGGTACGCGCGTGAGGTGACGGGCCTGCCCGGGGTCGACGAGGCGTTGTTGAAGGACGCGGGGCTGTTCCATGAGGCGCTGCGGGAGGCTCGCACGGGCACCGCGTACGGGGTGGAGTTCACGCCGGTGAGCGGTGTGCTGCAACCGACTCCGACGACGGCCGACCTCGACGGTGCGGGCACGTTGACGGAGCTGCTCACGATCGACGGCGCCGACGAGGGCGGCGACGGACGGGTGCCTCGGCTGTCCAGCGCACAGATCGGCAGGGGCGAGGCCGCGTTCACGCCCTGGGAACAGCACGGGTCCCTGCAGAACAACACCGGTGTGCGGTGGGCACTTTGGGGCTGGCTGGCGGGTGCGGCACCCGTGCACCGAGGGCCGGCGGAGGAGGCGGGGGCCGCGCCGCTCGGCGTCGCCGTCCCGGACTCGGTGGTTGAGGGCGAGGCGTGCGAGGTTGCCGTCACGGTGCCTGAACGGGTCCCGGGGTACGAGGAGTTGGCCGTCACGATGCGTGTGGAGGGCGATGGTCCGGATCGGACTCTGCGGAATCTGGGCGGTGGGCGGTACGTGGCGGTGCTGGGCGGGTTGGCGGCGGGGGCGCATCGGGTGCGGGTGAGTGCGCGGAGCGCGCCTGAGGTGGCGGTGACGGGGTTGGTGTTGGTGGCGGAGAGGGATGTCTGAGGTGGGTGGGGTGAGTGGGGTCCCTGCTGGGGAGCCTGAGGAGCCGCCCGCTTTCAAGGGGACGGCGCTGTGTGTGGTGTGCGAGGAATACGACGACTCGCGGACGTTTCCTCAGCTGGTGGGCGCGAAGGCCCAGATGGCGGAGATCGCCGGGAGGCTGGAGGAGCTGGGGTACGAGGTTCGGGTTGTTGGTGGGGGTGATCCGGATCGGGGTGCGTTCGACCGGGAGGTGCGGGAGTGGAGCAAGGGCTGGCGGGAGACGGGTGCCAGGAAGCCCGCACTGATCCTCTGGTCCGGGCACGGTGTCCTTGTCGACGAGCAACTCCGGCTTGTTCTTCGGGACTTGGTGCCAGGCGATCACTCAGCAGCCCGTAAGAGCGAGATCCGCAGCCGGGGTGTCTCGGTCGAGGAACTGGTTGACCACGCGGTGTCCTCCGACGCAGATCAGATCCTCGTCCTCGTCGATGCCTGCTACTCGGGAGACGGTGCCGGACAGAGCGTGCAGACCGCTCTGGACCACTGGTCGGAGGTGTCCTTGCCGCCCGGTCGTACGAAGTGGCTCGGCTTCATGGCTGGTTGTCAACGGAACGAGAGGTCTGCGGGCGACGGTCCCCTGTTCCGGACACTGGCTGAGGTGCTGCGGAAGGGGCCAAGGACGGACGAGTACCTGTCCGCGTGGAGCACGCGGAACGAACTCGTCACCGGGGTCGACATACTGGCCGCCCTACCGACGAGGTGGGAGGAAGATGGCCAGCGGCCGGTGCGTGCTGCGGCGGGTGACGAAAGCCGTGCCTTCCCCAACCCGCTTGCCGTACCCGGGGCACCGCCCACCCTCGTGGAACACCTGGTGCTCGCGGCACGCGGTGTCGGGCACCGGGAGGAGGGGTGGTTCTTCACCGGGCGGCGGCGGGTGCTCGGGCAGATCGTCGACTGGATGGAGACGGGCGAGCCCGGACTGTTCCTCGTCACGGGACCGGCGGGGTGCGGCAAGTCGGCGGTACTTGGGCGCATCGCGACGCTCGCGGACGCCGTGCAGCGGGCGGAGGCGGTAGGGCAGGGGGCGTTGCGGGAGGGGGACCCAGATCCGGGACTGCGGGAGTCCCGGTCCTTCGCGGCCGTTCATCTCCGGGGGTTGAACGCGACGCAGGCGGCGGCCGAGTTGGCTGAGCGGTTGGGGCTGCGGGAGCCGAGGAACGCGGATGCCTTCAAGGACGAGCTGCGTGAGTTGCCGACACCTCCGGTGATCGTGCTGGACGGTCTTGACGAGGTGCCCGCGGAGCACACGAAAGGGATGATCGAGGAACTCGTCTTTCCGTTGAGCCTGATGGTCCCGGTACTCGTCGGCTCGCGGGAACGGTCCTTCCAAAGTCAGCTCGCGAACGGAGAGACGCTGCTTGCTGCTCTGGTGCGGCATGTCGGTACAGGGGCCAACGCGGTGGATCTCGGCAGCGAGCCGGACACGCGGGAGGACATCACCGGGTACGTACGCAGGCGATTCGAGGCTGCCGGAGTTGCCGGTGCCACCGGCGAAGAGGTCGCGGAGGTATTGGCGGGCCGGGCAACCGCGGAGGGCGGCGGGTTCCTCTTCGCACGGCTGGTGGCCGGCTTCCTCATCACGGAGATCCAGCACAGGGACACCGGGGAGACCATCGACAGCGACGACCTGGTGGCACGCCTGCCGGACTCCGTCGAGGCTGCCTTCGAGGAGGATCTGAGGTCCGGACCGACTCGGGTACGCGACTGCGGCACCGAACTTCCCTCTGCGGCGCGTGACTTGCTCACAGCCCTGGCATGGGCGGCGGGACGGGGCATGCCTGCCGGCGGAGTGTGGGAAGCGGTGGCCTCTGCGTTGGGGGGCTGCGCCGACGGCGCGGGCTACGACGAGAGCGACGTGGACTGGGTGCTGTCCGCCTACGGGCGCTACGTCGTCGAGGACAGTGCGGGGTCCCAGGCCGTGTACCGGCTGTATCACCGGGAGTTCGTTTCGTTTTTGCGAGAGCCCGAAGGGCATGAGGGGGCGGCTGCCGGGGAGGTGGTGCTGGGGACAATCGTCGGTCTCCTCAAGCAGCAGGCGGTGGTTGGGGATTGGGGGGCGGTCGATCCCTATGTGCGGGAATGGCTGGCCTTGCATGCCCTATGGGCAGGGGCTCCTGGACCGGGCATCGACGTTCTGCGTGAGCTTGTCGAGTGGGACAGGGGCAGTGCCTTGCCTCATCTTGCGGAGGCACTACACGACTCCGCGGTTGCGCTGTCGAGGAGCGGGAACCGAGGGGCTGCCTTGGAGCTGTCGCGGGAGGCTGCTGAGACCTACGTGGCACTGGCCAGTGGTGAGTCCGCCGCCTACCTCCCCAGCCTCGCCAGCGCCCTCAACACCCTCGCGGTAACCCTGGCCGAGACCGGGGACCGACAGGGCGCCCTCGAACCCGCCCACGAAGCCGTCCGCATCCGACGCACACTCGTCCAGACCAACCCCGCCGCCTACCTCCCCGACCTCGCCACCGCCCTCAACAACCTCGCCATATCCCTGGCCGAGACCGGGGACCGGCAAGGCGCCCTCGAACCCGCCCACGAAGCCGTCCGCATCCGACGCACACTCGTCCAGACCAACCCCGCCGCCTACCTCCCCGACCTCGCCGGCGCCCTCAACACCCTCGCCAACCGGCTGGCCGAGACCGG
Source organism: Streptomyces sp. SID12501 (assembly GCF_010550245.1). GTDB lineage: Bacteria > Actinomycetota > Actinomycetes > Streptomycetales > Streptomycetaceae > Streptomyces. Next base: position 26,697 of record NZ_JAAGLU010000010.1, on the reverse strand, counting down.
AGATCGGCAAGGCGCCCTCGAACCCGCCCACGAAGCCGTCCGCATCCGACGCACACTCGTCCAGACCAACCCCGCCGCCTACCTCCCCGACCTCGCCACCGCCCTCAACAACCTCGCCAACCACCTAACAGCCACAGGCGATGATTCCGCAGCCCTCCAGGCCTACACAGAGGCAGCAGCCAACCTCGCCCACGACCACCCAGCCGCCCAACGCGCAATCGAATACGAGCGCGAGGCTTTCCTGCTCAGGTGCTCCGGCCGGACACCCGAGGCCGGCCTGCGAGGACTGATCCGGCTGCTCGTTGACGAATCGGCAGAGAAACCCGACTACACGAGCCTGCGCATCCGTAGAGCACTTCGGTCATTCGCACGCGAGACCCAGCACAGCCGCAACCTCCTGGAAGAGTCCTGGCGCCAGGAGACGGGAACCCCAACACCGGCATGGCTGTCGCTCTCCGACGAGACGCTGGACCTGGTCGAAGCGTGGATGTCCACCCGTACCTGGGCAGACAGCCAGGAATTCTGGTCCGCGAACATCGATGCCCTGGCCTCGGAAGACGCCTCAACAGCCCTGGCGGAGTTCGCGCTCGTCGCCCCCGTCGCCGACCAGCACCGTGCCATCCTGGACGCAATACGCTCCGAAGGAGCAGCAGGCGTCTACCACACCCTGATCCTCCGCGACCAGCTCACAGCCTGGATGGACACCGAGACCTGGGAAGACTCCAAACGCGTCTTCCACGAAAACAGCGAACTCTTCCTCGACGAGTCCGCCGAACAGACCCTCATGGACGCCGATCCCCTCACCTCCGACGCCGCCCTGCACGCAGCCATCCTCTACATCGCGCGCAACAACGACATCGACACGGCCTTCCAGTGCGTCGAGGACCGCAGCGCCCTCCAGCAACACGTGCTGAACGCGATCCGCGAAGGCAACGCCGAAGCTCTCTGGTACGCCGCAGCCATCGAACTCGCAACCTTCAACGACGAACCGTCATACGCCACCCACACCCAGGCTGCCCTCCTCCTCTCCGACGACCCCGACGACCTCGACGCCATCGAGGCCCTCGCCCCCGACTCACTGGCCACCGCCGCAGCCGCAGCAGACCCCGAAACCCGCAACCGCCTAGTCTCCGAACTGGCCACCCTCAGCGCTCTCCACGGCCAGCAGCACCCGGCACACTGGCTAAGCCTCATCCAGGCCCTCACCCAGCCGGACGCCCCCCACGCATGACCCACCCCAGCGTGATCTGCCTGATCCTGGCCGCAGCCCCCGCCCTCCACCACGCCGCCCCGCGCGTCCTGGAAGAGCACCGCGAGGTCCAGCAGAGCATCACGTTCTCCCGATACGGCCACGCCGTCCGCCTGGACGTCCTGCCAGCCGCCCGCTGGGAAGACTTGGTCCAGTACCTGGCCGTAACCACCCCACTCGCTCTCCACTTCGCAGGCCGAGGCACCCCCTGACGGCGGCCCCCGCTTCGTCACCGACGACGGCGGCGAGGCGCCGGCCGCGTACGCCGGACTCACCGCCTGTATCGCCGCAGCGGCAGCCGACGGCCTCGCCCTCCTCGTCCTCAACGCCTGCTGGACAGCCCACCTCGCGAAGGAACTGGCCGAGATGGTCCCCGTCACCGTCGGCTGGCAGGGCAAAGTCGCCGACCTGCACGCCCGCGACTACGCCCGCACCCTCTATCGCAACCTCGCCGGCGGAGAATCCGTGGCCAAGGCCCACTCAACCGCCCGCATGATGCTCGGCCTCTCCGGCTGCACGGACCCGCCCCTCCTCCACAGCGCCCCCGGTCACCTCCCCGAGGGGCAGTTCCTCATCGGCCCGGACGTACGCACCGTGCCGCCAGGGCAGCCGGTCAAGCCCAGGGCGTACGACACCGTCGCGCGCCTGCGCAAACCCCGCTTCCCACCGCCCTTCCCCTAGTTCTCCGGCAGTCGCGCACCCCTGCTCAGCGCGATCCGCAACGCGTCCCCCAGCGCCTCGGCAAGCCGTACCCCCGTGAACCTCAACTCCCGCTCCCCCACGCCCTCGTCGGCGAGTAGCGGCCTCGCCTGCCCGAGCACAAACTCCGCCGAGTCGAGCAGTTCCGTCTCCAACTCGTCCGCCAGGCACGACAGTCGGCTGTTCGGGTCGGACGTGCTGAGGTAACAGGGGCCGCCCTCCGGTGTGGTCCACGGCAGCAGCCGTAGCTGCACACCCATTCCGTCGCACATCATCACGTGACTCCCTTCGCTCCGGTCGCTCTGGCGGCCATGAGCACCGGCGATTACCTTTTGTGTCTACATCGTCACCGTGGGGCACATCCCCCAACAGGGGATATGTGTCCCAGCGTTGAGATCGGGACGACCGGAACCACGGACACGAAACGAGAGGCGAGACCGATGACGTTCAAGCCGCAGCAGCTGACCCCCTACCACTCCGCCCGCCACTACTTCGGCGCGGAGCAGCGCCGCCACCGCGAGGCCGCGCGGCTGTCGCTCGTACAACTGGCGGAGATCCTCAGCTCCAGCAAGAGCACGCTGGCCCGTGTCGAGACGGCCGAGCTGATGCCGCCACCCGACCTGCCCGCGCAACTCGACGCGGCCTTCGGCACTGACAAGCACTTCCACGGGCTGTACGAACTGGCCAAACGCGAGGCGCATCCGGACCAGTACCGCCGGTTCATGGACTTCGAGGCGCAGGCGGAGGTCATCGAGACGTACGACCCGCAGGTCGTCCCAGGGCTCCTGCAGACCAGGGAGTACGCCGACGCTCAGTTCAGCCTCCAGGAGGAGCTGCCCCGGGAGAAGGCCGAGGAACTCGTCAACGCCCGTATGTCCCGCCAGGATCGCCTCCGCTCGGCCGAGCCCCCTCTGCGCTGGTCGATCATCGACGAGGCAGCCCTCCGGCGGCCGTTCGGTGACGGGGAGTGCATGTACAAACAGTTGGCCCAATTGCTCGAACAGGTGGATACTCCGGACAGTAAGGTCCAGGTGATGCCCTTCAGTGCCGGTCCGTACTACCTGATGGGCGGCTCGCTGCACCTGCTGACTCTTCCCAACGGCTCCACCCTGGCCTACGAAGAGGGCATCGAGGTCGGCCACCTGTACGAGGACCGAGACTCGGCGAAGAAATGGCGGCGGCGGTACGACGTACTCCGCGCCAAGGCCCTCTCTCCGGCCGCCTCGGCGGAGCTGATCCAACAGGCCATGGAGGACTACAAGTCATGCGACACACCCCCGAGCTGAGTTCCGCCCGCTGGCGCCGGAGCAGCTACAGCAACGCCAATGGGGGGGCCTGCGTCGAGATCACCGAGGACCTCCCCGGCGTCGTCCCCGTCCGCGACAGCAAGAACCCCCAAGGGCCCGTACTCGTCGTCCCAGCCGCGATCTGGGACACCTTTGTCAACTCCCTGAAGGCATAGGGCAGAAAGGGGGACGGCCGGGGCGCCTGTGCGTTCCGGCCGTCCCCCTCGGTTCCTGCTCCGGCCGTTGTACGCCCCGCGAAGCTCACTCCACCCTTGGACGTACCAGTCCCGACTCGTAGGCGATGACGACCAGTTGGGCCCGGTCCCGGGCTCCGAGCTTGGCCATGGCCCGGTTGACGTGCGTCTTCACCGTCAGCGGGCTGACTTCCAGCCGCTCCGCTATCTCGTCGTTCGAGTGGCCGCCGGCGACCTGCACCAGCACCTCGCGTTCCCGCCCGGTCAGCGCGTCCAGCCGCTCGGCACGGGCGGGGTCGCGGCCGACATCCAGTACGTCGCCCTGCGCGAGGAACTGGGCGATCAGCCCCTTGGTGGCGGCCGGCGACAGCAGCGCGTCGCCCCCGGCGGCGACCCGGATGGCGTTCAGCAGCTCATCGGGCTCGGCCCCCTTGCCGAGGAACCCGGACGCGCCGGCGCGCAGCGACTGCACCACGTACTCGTCGACCTCGAACGTCGTCAGCATCACGACCCGTACATGCGCGAGCCCCGGATCCGCGCTGATCAGCCGGGTCGCGGCCAGTCCGTCGGTGCCCGGCATCCGGATGTCCATCAGCACGACGTCGGCACGCTGCTCCCGCGCCAGCCGCACCGCCTCCGCCCCGTCGGCCGCCTCCCCGACCACTTCCATGTCGGCCTCCGAGTCCACGAGCACACGGAAGGCGCTGCGCAGCAACGCCTGGTCGTCGGCGAGCAGGACACGGATCGTCATGGGCGGTCCTCGGTGAAAGTCGATGGATCGGCGTGCGGCCGTCTACACGGTTCTCTGTACGGGGGTGCCCGCGCCGTCCGCGGGACGCGGTCTGCTCTTCACCGGCAGGATCGCATGCACCCGGAAGCCGCCTCCGTACCGGGGACCGGCGGTGCAGCCGCCGCCGACCGCGGTGACGCGCTCCCGCATCCCCAGCAGCCCGTGCCCGCCGCCCTCCTCCGGGCCGTCCTGGCCCTCGCCCCGGCCCGGCCCGTTGTCCAGCACGGTGATCTCGATGTTCGGCCCCACCCGTACGACGCTGACCTCGGCCTTCGCCTCCGTTCCCGCGTGCTTCTGTACGTTCGTCAGGGCCTCCTGGATCACCCGGTAGGCGGCCAGGTCGATGGCCGCGGGGAGGGTGGTGTCCTGGTCGGCGCGGGCGACCTCCACCTGGAGTCCGGCGCTGTGGAAGGTGCCGACCAGCTCGTCGAGCCGGTGCAGACCGGGCGCGGGCTCGGTGGGCGCCGCCGGGTCCCCGGACTGGCGCAGCAGCCCGACGGTCGCGCGCAGCTCGTTCAGCGCCGAGCGGCTGGCCTCCCGTACATGGGCGAGGGCTTCCTTGGCCTGGTCGGGGCGCTTGTCCATGACGTGCGCGGCGACTCCGGCCTGGACGTTGACCAGGGCGATGTGGTGGGCGACCACGTCGTGCAGGTCACGGGCGATGCGCAGGCGCTCCTCGGCCACACGTCGGCGGGCCTCCTCCTCGCGGGTGCGTTCCGCTCGCTCGGCGCGCTCTCTCATCGCATGGATGAAGGCACGGCGGCTGCGTACGGCGTCGCCGGCGGTCGCGGCCATACCGGTCCAGGCGAAGATGCCGAGGTTTTCCTGCGCGTACCAGGGCAGCGGTCCGGCCAGCATCGCGGAACCGGTGAGGACCGTCATCGTGAGGAGGCCGACACGCCAGGTGGTGGGGCGGTCTGTGGTCGACGCGACGGTGTAGAGCGCGATCACCGCGGACATCGCGACGGGGGCACGTGGATCGGCGGTGACCGACTCGACGAGGGAGGCGACGCCGGTGAACGCGAGCACCCTCATGGGCGCGCGTCGGCGCAGGATCAGCGCTGCGGCGCCGAGCACCATGAGGACCAGGCTGAGGACATCGGGAGTGCGGGCGGTCCAGGCGCCGCCGTCCTGCCCGTGCGGGTCGACGAACGAGGCGCCCAGCATGCAGAGGAGGACGCCTGCGGCGAGGCCCAGGTCAAGCGCGAGGGGATGCGCTCTCAGGTGGCGGCGGGCTCGCTGGAGGGCGGTCACATTCGTCAAGGTAGCTCACCTGGGCGTTACTGGGGGTTGCACCCCCAGGCCCCCGCTACGGCCCTGAACGGGCCTTGTCCTCAATCGCCGGACGGGCTGAAGTTGTCGTCCGGCGCTGGAAAACGGGACCTCACCCCGGGATCAAGCCATCGTCGCCCAGCATCTCCCGGACCTCCTCCAGCGTCGCTTCCGGCGACGGGAGGATGAGGTCCGACGGGTCCAGGGCCTCGTCCGGCAGGGGCTCGCCGAGATCGCGGACCCTGTCCAGAAGGAGGTGGAGGGTGCGGCGGAAGCCGGGGCCGTCGCCGAGCTCCATTTCCGCCAGGAGCACGTCGTCCAGCTTGTTCAGCTCGGTGAGGTGGCTGTCCGCCAGCCTCACCTGGCCCTCCCCCATGATCCGTACGATCATGTCGCCCTCCTCAGGCGTGGCCCTACCGCGGTGGCTTACTGCTTGTCGAAGCGCGGGGTGTCCTTCGGCTGCTGCTGGCCGCTGCCGCCCTCGATGGCCTGCTTCTCCGACGCCCCGCCGGCCAGCTCCGCCTTCATGCGCTGCAGCTCCAGCTCCACATCCGTACCGCCGGAGAGCCGGTCCAGTTCGGCCTGGAGGTCGTCCTTGGCCATGCCCGTGGGGTCGTTCAGGGCGCCGGAGGCGAGCAACTCGTCGATCGCACCCGCCCGCGCCTGGAGCTGTGCCGTCTTGTCCTCGGCCCGCTGGATCGCCAGGCCCACGTCGCCCATCTCCTCGGAGATGCCGGTGAAGGCCTCGCCGATCCGGGTCTGGGCCTGGGCGGCGGTGTACGTCGCCTTGATCGTCTCCTTCTTGGTACGGAAGGCGTCGACCTTGGCCTGGAGACGCTGCGCCCCGAGGGTGAGCTTCTCCTCCTCGCCCTGGAGGGTCTGGTGCTGCGTCTCCAGGTCGGTCACCTGCTGCTGGAGGGCGGCGCGGCGCGAGAGCGCCTCGCGGGCGAGGTCCTCGCGGCCCAGCGCGAGCGCCTTGCGGCCCTGGTCCTCCAGCGTGGAGGACTGCTTGTTCAGCTGGGCGAGCTGCAGCTCCAGGCGCTTGCGGCTGGTCGCCACGTCGGCGACTCCGCGGCGCACCTTCTGGAGCAGCTCCAGCTGCTTCTGGTACGAGTAATCGAGGGTTTCGCGCGGGTCCTCGGCCCGGTCAAGGGCCTTGTTCGCCTTCGCGCGGAAGATCATCCCCATACGCTTCATGACACCGCTCATGGGCTTCGCGCGCCCCCTTCTGACGGACTCCAGCTCCAGCACCTGCAACAGGACCAACAGTACGGGCCCTGCCTCCATTACCGCACTGTTCCGGGCCCGATGCGCTCATCCCCAAGGACGACTGCGATCTGTCCCACTCCGGCGTAGGGAGTAGGTGACCCCCTACTGTCTGTCTCGTAAAGACGACCGGTGTTGCCGGATCGTTCCCCACTCGGCTGGGGTCCATGCCCCGATACCCATTACCCTTGGGTTTTGTGTTCCGTAGCCGCGCCAAGGAAGAGAAGGCCCCCGCCGACAAGGCGCTGGTGACCGACTCCAAGCAGACCCGTGACCCGCAGGCCCCGAAGGGCAGGCCCACTCCCAAGCGGAGTGCGGCCCAGTCCCAGCGCCGCAGCGTCGCCAGTACTCCCACGACGCGCAAGGAGGGGGCCAAACGACAGCGTGACGAGCGCCGTGCCGCGATGGACCGCCAGCGCAAGGCACTCGCCAGCGGGGACGAGCGCTATCTCCCCGCTCGCGACAAGGGCCCGGTGCGCCGTTTCGCGCGCGATTTTGTGGACTCGCGCTACTGCGTCGCCGAGTTCTTCCTGCCGATGGCTGTGATCATCCTCGTCCTGAGCATGGTCCAGGTCGGCGCGCTGCAGAGCGTCGCGCTGCTGCTGTGGCTCTTCGTGATCGTGCTGATCATCGTCGACTCGGTCTTCATCACGCTCCGGCTGAAGAAGCAGCTGGCCGCGCGCCATCCGGACGAGCGGACGAAGGGCGCGGTCGCCTACGCACTGATGCGTTCCCTCCAGATGCGTCGCCTCCGGCTGCCGAAGCCCCAGGTCAAGCGCGGAGAGCGGCCCTGAGCACTACGTCCTTCTCCGGGGGCGCGGCGGATGCCTGGCTGGTCAGGCTGGGCGGGCTGCGGAATGTCGTACGGCAGGAACTGGTGGCCCGGCAGCTCGACGAGCAGATAGCCGGGCGGTTCCCGGTCGGGCAGCGGCTCCGGGTGCTCGACGTCGGTATGGGCCAGGGCACGCAGGCACTGCGACTGGCCCGGGCCGGCCATCAGGTCACAGGTGTCGAGAAGGACCCGAGGATGCTCGACGCGGCCCGTGAGGCACTGGCCGCCGAGCCGGAGGGTATCCGTGATCGCGTCCGGCTTCTGGAGAGCGACGGCCGGGACACCGGGGTGCACTTTCTGCCGGGCAGCTTCGACGTCGTGCTCTGTCATGGCGTACTGATGTACGTCGAGCTGCCGGACGCCCTGCTGGCGGGGCTGGCGCGGATGCTGGCGCCGGGCGGGCTGCTGTCCCTGCTGGTGCGCAACGGCGACGCGCTGGCCATGCGGCCGGGGTTGGCGGGGGACTGGATTGGCGCCCTGGGCGCCTTCGATACGGACTCCTACACGAACCGGCTCGGGCTCGATGTGCGCGCCGACCGGCTCTCCACCCTCACCGGGACGCTCGCCGGCATCGGGGCGCCGTTGCACGCGTGGTACGGGGTGCGGGTGTTCACCGACACGGCGGATGACGACGCGGAGATTCCTTCTGACGTCGAGGCGCTGGTGGCTGTGGAGGAGCGCGCGGGGCGGACCGATCCCTATCGGCAGGTGGCCGCGTTGTTGCACCTGTGCGGGGTTCGGGGCTGAGCGGTTGTTTGTCGGCTGCCGGCCGGTGGGGGCTGGTCGCGCCCACGCGGCGGTAGCCGCATATCGAATACAGCCCCGCGCCCCTGGAGGGGCACCCTTCGGGGGCGCCCCTCCAGGTATTGCTACGCCTCCTGGGCGGCGTTCAGGCTCATCGGGCCGTAGATCTCTGTGGTGTCCTCGAACAGCCGTACCTGGTCCGCGCCGCCCGCGAGAAGTTCTTTCCAGTACTCACCGATCCAGGACTCGGCGTCCCCCTGCGTCGTGAACTCCTCGGGCTCCAGCGCGGGCTGGACCTCCGCCCCGTCGGTCTTCTCGAACCGCCACGTCCATGCCGCCATGTACGCCTCCAAGATATGAACCGCTGCAGACCAGGAGCCGGATCTTGATCCGGCTCCTGGCCCCCGAGCCTAGGGCCTGTCCGGCGGATCATGTCGGAGACGCCGGCCTTGGCACGCCCGTCTGCGGCGTTGTCGTCAATCGCCGACGCTCCGCGTCGACTCCCTCCTCCGCCTTGCAGCCGGACGCACCAAGCCCCGCTCACCTGCGTTGATGAGGCGCCGCAGCTATTCTCCGACCTGATCCGCCGGACAGGCCCCAGCCGGACGCGCAAGACCTGCGGGGACACGTGAAAATCAGGTTCGTGGAACTCACTCTGCTCGGTACCGGTGCCCCCGCGGGTCTGCCCCGCCCCGACTGTGCGTGCGCGGCCTGTGCCGGCGCGCTCGGTGTGCACGCGCGGGCGGCCACCGCGCTGCTCGTGGACGGCACGCTGCTGCTCGACCTCACCCCCGGCGCCGTGCTCTCGGCGGCCCGTGCCGGGCACTCGCTGGGCGGCGTACGGCAGGTGCTGCTGTCGCATCCGCACGACGGGCCCGCCGTCGAGGTGCCGGCGGGGATCCCGCAGCCCGGACGGGTGCCGGACGGGCGGGAGCTGGCGCTGCTGACCGGGCACCGGGTGCGCGCGGTCCCGATGGACGCGCCGGGTACGGGGTACGCGGTGACCGGCCCCGACGGGCAGCGCCTGCTGTATCTGCCGCCTGGCGCGGCGCCGGCCGGGCTCGACGGGAACGGTCCCTCGTACGACATGGTCCTCGCGGACGTCGTCGGGCGGCCGGACGCCCTGGCCCGGCTGCGGGCGGTGGGCGCGATCGGGCCGGCCACGGATGTCGTCGCCGTTCATCTGGACCATGACGTGCCGCCGGGTGCCGAGCTGCGGCGCCGGCTCGCGGCGGCGGGTGCGCGGGCGGTGGCGGACGGTACGACGTTGACGGTCGGGGTCTACGAGGACGTACCGGACGTGCCCCGGCGGACGCTGGTCCTGGGCGGGGCACGGTCGGGGAAGTCGGTGGAGGCGGAGCGGCGGCTGGAGGCGTTCCCGGACGTGCTGTACGTGGCCACGGGCGGCACGCGGAACGGGGACGGGGAGTGGGCGGCGCGGGTGCACGCGCACCGCGAGCGGCGGCCCGGGTCGTGGCGTACCGCCGAGACCTGTGACCTCGTACCGCTGCTGAAGGACGAGGGGGCGCCGCTGCTCATCGACTGTCTGTCGCTGTGGCTGACGGACGCGATGGACCAGGTGGGGGCGTGGGACGACGCGGAGTGGGCGGGGGGCGGGGAGAAGGAGTTGCGGCGGCGGGTACGGGAGTTGACGGCGGCGGTCCGGTCCACGCGGCGGACTGTCGTCGCCGTGTCGAACGAGGTGGGGTCGGGGATCGTGCCCGCCACGGCGTCCGGGCGGCGGTACCGGGACGAGCTGGGGCGGCTGAACTCGGTGTTCGGGGCGGAGTGCGAGCACGTGCTGTTGGTGGTGGCCGGACAGGCGCTGGCCCTGCGGGGGTGAGCGCCGGGGTCAGTCGGAGGCGTCCTTCCTCGCGATGATCCGGTACGTGTTCGCGAAGCGGGTGCGGCGCAGGAGGGGGGCCAGGGCGTGGTCCAGGGCTGTGGCCACCGCCAGGAAGGGGGTCGCCGCCCGGAGCAGGAGTGTGCGGCGGGCCGGGAGGACCCGGGTGACGGCCAGGGAGAGGGCGCCTGTCAGGTCGTACGGGATGTGGGGTTCCCGGCGGTCCGTCGCGATGATCGTGCAGTGCTGGGACTCCAGTTCCGCCACCAGGTTGGCCAGCGGCATGAGGTGGAGGTGGCGCGGCTGGGCGTACCAGGGCCACCACCTGCCCAGGAGGGTGCCGAACGCGCAGTGCGGGTCCGGGACCTCGATGAGGAGGTGTCCGCCGGGGCGCAGGGCCCGCAGGGCGGCGCGGAGTTCCTCGCGGGGGTCCGGGGTGTGTTCCAGGTGGTGGAACATGCTGACGACGTCGTAGCGGGCATGCAGTCGGTTGACGATCTTCTCGTCGGTGAGGCGGCCCCGGTGGGCCTCCTCGATGTGGCCGGAGGCGCGGGCCTTCTGGACGCGGCGGGTGGTGTCGACGCCGTCGAAGGCCGTGTACGGGAAATAGCGCTTCGCCGCCGCCGGGAAGGCTCCTTCGCCCGTCCCCACGTCGAGCCAGCTCTCCGGTTCGGGGAAGGGGAGCATCGCCCGGGCCGCCGCGCGGTGGCGGCGGGGCGCGACCGGGTGGGGGGCCTCGGGCAGGTCCTGGTGGTGGAGGGCGAGACCCTCCGCGGTGAGGCGCGGGTTCTGGAAGGCGTGGGCGCAGTCGCGGCACTCATCGACGACGAACGTGCCCGGCCCGCGCCGCCGGAGGTCCGACGTGCGCAGGCGGGTGCGCAACCGCCTGGACCCGCACCAGGGACAGTCCTCGCGGCGCGGTTCGTGGAACCCGTCGGCCCCGGTCTCCTGCGGGGCGGTCGCCTTGGGGACGGCGGGCATGGGCGGCTCCTACCAGGAAGTGATACGACATTACGTCACAAAACGTTACGTAGGGGATCGCGATCCCGGGTGCAATGACATGGCTCCAACGTGACGGCGCCCTGTTCGATCGCTGCCGGTACTGTTCGGCGAATGAGCTCGCTTAATCTCGACGACTTCACCGATCTGATCGAGCGCCCCGACGGCGGTGTGCGCCGCGACGCGGAGGCACGGCGGGAGAGCCGGATCGTGCCGCCCGGGTCGCTCGGGCGCCTCGACGACCTGGGTGAGTGGCTGGCGGCGGCACAGTCCTCCGTGCCGGTACGGGCGGTGCAGCGGCCGCGTGTCGTGCTGTTCGCGGGGGATCACGGGATCGCCGGGCAGGGTGTGTCGGCGCGCCCCGCCGGCACCGCCGAAAAGTCCGTGCGGGCCGTGCTGGACGGCTCCAGCCCCGTCGCCGTGCTCGCGCGGCGGCTCGGTGTGCCCGTGCGTGTCGTCGACATGGCGCTGGACTGCGAGCCGGACGCGCTGCCCGACGAGGTCGCGGGGCACCGGGCGCGGCGCGGCAGCGGGCGGATCGACGTCGAGGACGCGATGACCCTCGAGGAGGCGGAGGCCGCCTTCCTGGCGGGGGTCGCCGTGGCCGACGAGGAGGCCGACTCCGGTACGGATCTGGTGGTGCTCGGCGATGTGAGCGTGGGCGGGACCACGGCCGCGTCGGTACTGGTGGCCGCGTTGTGCGGGACGGACGCGTCCGTCGTCACCGGGCGGGGCGGGCTGCCGATCGACGACCTGGCATGGATGCGCAAGTGCGCCGCGATCCGTGACGCGCTGCGGCGGGCCCGGCCGGTGCTCGGCGACCAGTTGCAGCTGCTGGCGACGGTGGGCGGTGCCGACCTCGCCGCGATGACCGGGTTCCTGCTGCAGAGCGCGGTGCGCAAGATGCCGGTGATCCTGGACGGCGTGGTGTCGGCCGCCTGCGCGCTGGTCGGTCAGCGGATCGCCTTCCGGGCGCCGGACTGGTGGCTCGCCGGGCACAACAGCGGGGAGCCGGCCCAGGCGAAGGCCCTCGACCGGATGGCACTGGAGCCGCTGCTCGACCACGGGGTGACCGTGGGCGAGGGAGCCGGGGCGCTACTGGCCCTCCCGCTGGTCCAGGCCGCGGCGGCACTGGCCGCAGAGCTACCGGAGGCACCGGACGCACCCAAGACGGAGGACGCGAAAGAGCCGGAGGATCTGGGGCAGCCGGAGGAGCCGGAGGAGCCCGAGGCTCTCTGACCACTGGAGGACATATGGGGCATGTAACACAACATGCCCCATATGATCGCTTTCCATGGGAGATGACCGGCTCACGCCGAACGTTCAGCGAAGTGCCAGCACCACCGCCTCACGGCGCGCCGCCGCGTTCGCCGTCTGGTATCTGCGGGTCGTCACCTTCGTCAATCTCCTCAGCGCGGTGTGGGTCTCCTTCGGGAACGACGTGCGGCGGCACAACGAGGAGAACTTCTTCACGCCGTACCTGCTGACCGCCGGCTTCGCCTCCGGTGTGTTCACGATGTTCCTGGCGATCACCATGCGGCGCCGCAAGCGGGCTGCCTGGATCCTGAACATCGTGATCAGCACGCTGTTCCTGCTGCTGTTCGGGCTCGCCATGTTCTTCGCGGAGATCCGGGAACACGCACAGAACTGGATCTCGCTCGTCCTCACGGCCGCCTTCGTCGCCGCGCTCGTCGTCGGGCGGCGCGAGTTCTACGCCAAGGGCGACCGGTCCAACCCGCGGCTCGCCGCCGCCGTCGCGGTCGGCGGCCTGCTCGTCTCCTCGCTCCTCGCCGCGCTCCTGGTCACCGTCGCCAACCAGGCGCACGACAGCCACCGCTCGACGTTCCTGGAGCGCTGGGGCTACGGCACGATGCGGCTGATCTCCGTCGCCGCCGACGACACGGGCTTCGCCGGGATCTCCACGCCCAACTGGGTCGACGTCACCATCAACGTCATCAGTACGGTGCTGATCCTCGCCGTCCTCTACGCCGCCTTCCGCTCCCGCCGTGCCGTCGACCCGCTCACCGAGGACGACGAGGCCAGGCTGCGCGCCCTCCTCGACCGGCACGGCGACCGCGACTCCCTCGGCTACTTCGCCCTGCGCAGCGAGAAGAGCGCCGTCTGGTCCCCCACCGGCAAGGCCGCCGTCGCCTACCGCGTGCTGGGCGGGGTCTCCCTGGCCGCCGGTGATCCGATCGGCGACCCGGAGGCCTGGCCCGGTGCCATCGAACCGTGGCTCGCCGAGGCCCGCGCACACGGCTGGATCCCGGCCGTGATGGGGGCGAGCGAGGAGGCCGGCACGGTGTACGCGCGGCACGGCCTCGACGCCCTCGAACTCGGCGACGAGGCCATCGTCGAGACCGCCGAGTTCACCCTCGACGGGCGGGCCATGCGGACCGTCCGGCAGGCCTACAACAGGGTCAAGCGGGCCGGGTACACCGTGCGCATCCGGCGCCACGCGGACATCCCGGCCGCCGAGATGGCGTCCCTCCTCCAGCGCGCCGACGACTGGCGGGACGGCGCCACCGAGCGCGGGTTCAGCATGGCGCTCGGGCGGCTCGGCGATCCGGCCGACGGGCAGTGCGTGATGCTCGAATGCGCAGACAGCCGCGCGGGAGGTGCGGGCGAGTTGAGGGCTCTGCTGTCCTTCGTGCCCTGGGGGCCGCACGGCCTCTCGCTCGACCTCATGCGGCGCGACCGTGACTCCGAGAACGGGCTGATGGAGTTCATGGTGATCGAACTTCTCCAGCGCGCCCAGGAGATCGGGATCACTCAGGTCTCACTCAACTTCGCGATGTTCCGTTCCGTCTTCGAACGTGGCGGGCGCATCGGCGCGGGGCCGGTACTGAGGCTGTGGCGCTCGCTGCTCAGCTTCTTCTCCCGCTGGTGGCAGATCGAGTCGCTGTACCGCGCCAACGCGAAGTACCGGCCCATCTGGGAGCCCCGGTTCCTGCTCTTCGAAAAGAGCGCGGACCTGCCGCGCATCGCCATCGCCGCCGCGCGCGCGGAGGGCTTCCTGGAGGCGCCGGGACTGCCGAAGTGGCTGCACCGCAGGCACCTGGAGTCGAAGAGATGAGCACGTGGACGAGCACGCACGGATGAGGGCCGGGAGATGAGCACGGGCGCCCACTGGACCCGCTGGGCCCGCGCCGAATGGGGGCGGCTGTACGTCGCCGTACACGAACCCCTGCTCCGGCGGCGGTGGCGGGCGGCGCCCATGACGCTCGGGGTCGTGTGCCTGACCGCGCTCGTCCAGTTCACGCAGAACCAGTCCTGGGGCTACCGGATCGTCCAGGACGTCGGTGCCGTCCGCGCCGGGGACCCCCTCTGGCTCGCCCTTCTGCGCACCCCGCTCTCCCTCTTCGTGCCCGCCCCCGACCTGCCGGTCTGGGGCGCCCTGGCGCAGATCCTGGTCGCCTTCGGCCTCGCCGAGATCTGCCTCGGCCGGTGGCGCACCCTCGTCATCGCGTACGCCGCCACCCTCGCCGGCACGCTTTCCGCGCGCGTGGGCATCGCCGTGGGCCCGGCGGGCTTCCTGGGGTTGCCCGGCACGGACGCGCACGTCGTGGACACCGGTCCGTCGGCGGCCGTGGTGGGCCTCGCCGTGTTCCTGGGGTGGCGCTACCGCGCGTACGTGACCGCCGGTGCGGTGATCGTCGCGATGGTGGTGGAGGTGGTTCTGAAGGACAACCTCGCGGGCAAGGAGCATCTGGCCGCCATCGTGGCCGTACTCGCCTTGTGCGGGGTCTCGGCGACGCGTCACGGGCGTACGGCGGGGGTGTGGGCCGGCCTGGGATCGGGCTTGCCGCCGATCAGGTCCTGGACGCGGCGTCGGGGGCCGGCCCAGCGGCGGTCGTGGCGGTAGGCGCGCAGGACGGAGCGGGAGCGGGCGCGCGGGCGGCGGCGGTAGAAGCGTTTCGCCCAGGGAGAGCCGGGGCGGGCCAGGCGGAGCGCGCCGAGGAGCGCGACGAAGGGGACGATCACGCCGAAGATCGCCGTGCGGGCCTTGCCCTTACTCAGGGCGAGGAGGGCGAAGCAGAAGTTGACGCCGATGCTGAGCATGGCCTCGCCCCGGTTCTGGATGTCCTCGTCGGTGAGGTCGTTCACGCCGAACGGCAGGAAGCCCAGGAGGACCAGGCCGACCAGGGCCGCCGTCAGCACCACCACCTCGACGCTCTGCCGGCCGGCCTCGCTCCAGTAGACGTCGTCGAGGTGCAGGATCAGCGCGAACTCGTCCAGCACCAGTCCGGCGCCCATCCCGAACAGCACCGCGCACAGACCCGCGCCGAACCCGCTCTGCCCACTGGCCACGGCCCCGAAGCCGCCCACGACGGTCAGTACGACACCGGGGACGACGTGATGGATGTGCATCCCGCCCGCCTTGACGTTGCCGAACGGCCCCTTGCCCGCGCGGATCATCCGGGTGACGACCCGGGTGATGAGGAACGTCAGTACGAAGGCGGCGAGCGCCAGGAGCAGCGGCAGCTTGCCCGGCTCGATGATGTTCCGCTCCAGCCAATGACCCATACAGGAACTTTATCCAGGTAGCGCACATTAAGGGCTTCTTGTTCGCTGCCCGCCCTGGGCAGCCCGTACCCCGCCGGGTACTCTGCGCCGGTGTCCACGCCGCCGCCCGCGCCCTCCGATTCTCTCGCCCCCGGCGCCCCCCGCGCCCTCCTTGATGGTCTTCGGTTCGCCTTCGGCACGCTGACCGTGCTGCCGGTGCGGGTGACCCGCTGGGACCGGGACGCGGCGCGTGGCGGCATGCTGTGCGCGCCGGTGGCCGGTCTGGTCGTCGGTGTGTGTGCCGCCGGGGTCGGGCTGCTGCTCCTGTTCCTGGGCGCCGGTGCGCTGCTCGCCGCCGTCGCCACGGCCGCCGTGCCCGCCGTCCTCACCCGGGGGCTGCATCTCGACGGTCTCGCCGACACCGCCGACGGGCTGGGCAGCGGCAAGCCCGCCGAGGACGCGCTGCGCGTCATGAAGCAGTCGGACATCGGCCCGTTCGGTGTGCTCGCCCTCCTGTTCGTGGTGCTGGCCCAGGTGGCCGCCCTCGCTCAGGCGTACGGCGACTCGTGGGCCCGGGGTGCGCTCGCCGCCGTCGTCTCGGCGACCGCCGCCCGGCTGGTGCTCACCCTGGCGGCCCGCACCGGCGTACCGCCCGCGCGACCCGACGGGCTGGGGGCGGCGGTCGCGGGAACGGTGCCTGTGCGCTCGGCGCTGCTGGTGGCGGTGCTGGTGACGCTCGCGGCGGCCGGTTTCGGCGCGTTCTTCGGGGCGTTCGACATCGTCCGCACCGCCTTCGCGGTCATCGCGGCCTGCGCCGCCGCCGAACGTCTCCTGCAGCACTGCACGCGCCGCTTCGGCGGGGTCACCGGCGATGTCTTCGGCGGTATCGCGGAGACGGCGGCGACGGCGGCGCTCGTCGTGCTGTCGCTGCGCTGAGGGATCGGCCGCTCAGCCCACGGGCACGGCGTGGGGCAGGGTGCCCCAGGGGTGGTCTCCGGTGCCGGGTACCGCGCAGTGCAGGTCGGCGCCCCGGGTCCTGGCCTCCGTTTCGAGATCGGCGTCCGGCGGCACGCCGTACACGAGGTGGCACAGGCGTGTTCCCGGAGTGCGCCAGGGCTGGGGGCGCTGGGTGCGGTACGTGTCCCAGGTGCCCTCGAAGGTCACCAGGACGTCGGCGATCCTGGCGTACGAGGGGTGCGGCGGGACGCCGTGATTGAGGGCGAGGGTGCGCAGGCCGGCGCCCCAGGCCGCCGACGCCAGGCGCCGGTAGTGGTCGAGGCGGTCCGGTTCCGAGGTGACCTGGTCGAGGAAGGCGCCGTCCGCGCCGTACCACTCGTGATGGTGGACCAGGTCGCGGATCACGGCGGTGACCGGCCTGCGGGCGTAGTCGGTGTCGGCGTACCCGAGCACCCGAACGCCCTCCGCGCGCAGTCGGGCGGCGATCTCGGCGAACGCCGGGTCGGGGTGGTCGCCGGGGCCGCTGGCCGGGTTCAGGACCACCCCGTACAGGCCGGGCGCGGCGGCGAGGATCGCCTCCCACTCGGCGGGGCGGACGGACGGGTGCTCGTAGTACGGGACCAGGAGACTGCTCGGGCTCATGTGGGGTTTCTTGTCCGTTCGTTCGGCCGGGGCCGGCTCAGCGGTGGGCGGTCGCTCGGCCCAGGAGGACGCCGACCAGGGCCGCCTGGACGCCGGCCGCCGTTCCGTACACGGTCAGGCCCACCCATTGCGGGCTGCCGACGTGGGTCGCCAGGGCCAGGGTCTGGGCGAAGGCGGCGACGCAGCAGGTCACGGCCGCGCCGAGGACCGCGCCGAAGGACTGGAGCAGCAGGCCCGTCCACATGACCACGCCCAGGAGGAGCAGGCCGGCCAGTCGGACGCCTGCCACACCCGGTGCGTGCGGCCACAGCGCGGCGGTGGCGAGGCTGAGGGCGAGGAGGGTGACGAGGTAGGCGGTGAGGCACTTGACGAGGGTGAGGGCGGTGGTGCGCCGGAAGTCCCTCGCCGTACTGCTGGAGCGCAGCCCGGCGAGGCCGCCGCTGCGGAAGCGGTGCAGGAACCATTCGGCGGGGCCCATGCTCAGGGTGAGGGCGACAGCGGAGGAGGCTCCGCCCAGGGCCGCGTAGAGGACCAGGACGCCGTTACCGAGGCCGAACAGGGCGTACGGGAGGGATCCGGTGAGTCGGGGGCCCGTTGTCGTCGGTCGTCTGCGGCCGCGTCGTGGCTGGTCGCGCCCGCGCGGCGGTGGCCGCGAATCCAGCACAGCCCCGCGCCCCTTGGGTCCGTTGCCGCCGGGCGCGACTTCCAGCAGGCCCAGAATCGCCACTGCCGCGAGGGAGCCCAGCAGCAGGACGACTCTCGCCTCGTCGGGCACAGGGTGGACCAGGGCCAGGATCGTTCCTCCTGCCATCGGCAACAGGGCGAACAGGAGGGCGCGTTCGCGGCCCAGGACGAGTAGGGCGGTGGCCGCCGCGAGGTAGCAGGACTGGGCGGCGGCGAAGGCGATCGCGCCGGTACTCGCCGTGCCGATCGCCGCGAGGGCTGCCAGGGAGCCGAGGAGTGCCCCGGCGGGGGCGCCGAGCAGGAGGGAGCGGCGGGCTGCCGGGCGGTCGCCCAGACTGAGCCAGGAGTAGGCCCGGTGGGCCAGGCCCTGGTTCCAGGTCCAGCCGACCAGGGCGCCGGCGAGGAGCGGGATCGTGCCGGCCGGGAGGCCCAGGTCGCCCTTGGGGCCGGCCAGGAGCGGGGCCCCGAGGACGTAGCCGAGACCGGGGAGGGCGAAGACGACGCCTCTCAGGAGGCAGCCCAACAGGCCTGTCTGCCAGGGGTCGTGGGCCGGGCCCTCGGGTTCGGGATAGCGGCGCTCGACCCGGTCGTACAACTCCTCGGCGAGTGCGAAGGAGTTCCTGACACCGTACCGCTCGCGTATCTGGTCGTCCGACAGGCCGTCGGACTCCAGGAGGGCGGCTATCTCGTCCGGGTGTACGGCGGCGGCTATGAAGTCGTCCAGGCGGGCCGCGAGTTGGTCTATCGGGTCGCGCTCCGCCCAGCTGGGGGCGGTGCGTTGCCGGGGAATGGCGGGGAGCGTGGCGGGGCCCGCTCCGGGCGGCATCCAGATGCTTCCGCTCACCGGCCGGCCCCTTCCGTCGCGAGCGCCTCGTACCAGGGGTCACGCAGTTCGAGAGTCCAGTCGGCGACGGTCTCCAGGGTGGGCTCGTACACCTCGGGCCGGCCCGCGAGCTCCTGGTAGATCGTCCGGAAGGCGTCCACGGAACGGCGGAGCGTGAAGCGGTCGATCACTCGCTGGCGGGCCGACTCGCCCAGTTTCAGGCGTCGTTCATCGTCCCGGAGCAGGGTCAGCGCGGCGGCTGCCATTTTCTCCGGTTCGCGCGGCGGGACCACCAGGCCGGTGTCGCCGACTGCCTCGCTGACTCCGCCGACGTCCGTCGAGACCGTCGTACGGCCGCAGGACATCGCCTCGATGATGGAGAACGGGAAGCCCTCGGAGATGGACGACAGCATGACGATGTGACCGGCCGCGTAGGCGCGCCACACCTCGGTGATGCGGCCCTCGAAGGTCAGTCCGTCGGTGACGCCGAGTTCGGCGGCGAGCTTCTCCAGGCGGGTCTGGTAGGCCTCGCCGCCGGCCGGTACCGGGCCGAACAACCGCAGCCTGGTCTCCGGGAGTTCGGCACGGACCATGGCGTAGGCGTGGAGCAGTGTCTCCAGGTCCTTGATGGGGTCGACGCGTCCGCACCAGGTGAGGGTGGGGACCTCGGGCTCCGGGCCGGCGTGCGGGAAGGCGTGCGGGTCGACGCCGTTGTAGACCGTGCGGATCTTGTCGCTGTCGGCGCCACCACGCTCCTCCCAGCGGCGGTTGTACTGGTTGCAGGGGGTGATGAGGTCGGCCTCGCGGTAGCCGAGCGAGTTCAGCTCGCGGTAGAAGCCGAGCATGAACGCCTTGACGGGCCAGCGCTGTTCACCGCTGCGGTAGCCGAGGTAGCGCTCGCGCAGATAGATGCCGTGCTCGGTGAGGAGGAACGGCACACCGTCCAGCTCGTGCGCGGCGAGCGCGGGCAGGGTGGCCAGGCCGCTGCTGACCGCGTGGGCGACGGAGTCCTCGGGGATGCGGGTGCCCAGCGGCCGAAGTGCGTGCTCCAGCAGGTCCGTTGCGGTCAGGGCGTCGTGAACTGTCGGACGGGCCTCGGCAGTCGACAGATGCGGCATCGTCCATATCCACATCAGCGAACGCAGCGCCGACTCGGTGCGCAGGGCCGCCGACAGGCGTCCGTCGCGGGCGAGTCCGGCGAGTTCGTAGAGAGCCTCACCGAAGTCGCAGGGCGCCGCCGGGTCCAGGAAGGACAGCAGGAAGCGCTCGTACGCGTCGATGAAACGGCGACGGGACCGGCCCAGCGGTGCTCTCGCGCGACCGGGTCGCGGTCCCCACGTCGGCACGGAGGTGTGCCGGTAGACGTTGGGCGGCAGCTCCCAGGTGACGGGTTCGCGGCCGCTGCCGGTGAGCGAGACTATGTGGAAGTCGACTTCCGGCATGCCCTTGACCAGCTGGTCGCACCAGGTGCTTACCCCTCCGTGGACGTGCGGGTAGGTGCCTTCGGTGAGCATGGTGACGTGACGGCCTGTGCGGAGCACTGCGTTGGCTCTTCCCCTGGGATGCGGATTCTGTGGGGGGACTGCACGACCATCCCCGGCTGCGGGTGCGTTGTGGCTGGTCGCGCAGTTCCCCGCGCCCCTTAGGGCGCTGCCCCCTTCGGGGCAGCTGCCTCTACGGCAGGTTCAGCTTGAGAGCTGACTGCAACAGCTCCGGTGTGGTCCATGCCGACAGGCGGCCCGCGTAGGGCGTGCCGAACGCTGTTGTGCCCAGCAGGAGTTGCTTGGTGGTTCCCGTCGGGGCGGTGACCGGGATGCGGACGCCGGACGGGGCGGTGACCGTGATCTTCTTGCCGACGCGGTACGCCGTGACGGTGCCGTTCGCGACGGCGGTCTTCCAGGCGGCGCGGCGCTGGAGTTCGGTGCCGATCGCGCTCTGGCGGGGGTTCTCCAGCGGGGTGTTGTCGGCGAACAGCGCGCGGTAGTCGGCGAGGACCTTGTCCAGGACCGGGTACAGCGTGCGGTCCTCGGCCAGGTTGGACTGGTGCGCGTAGTGCGGACGCGGGTCGCCCGAGATGGCGTGCCCGAGTGCGGTGCGCGCCTCCTGCGGGACGATGTACGACAGATAGCCGGTGGCGGTGTCCAGCGGCCCGGCCAGGCAGGTGGACGTCGGGTTGTTCTCGCAGATGCCGCTGCCGCCGTCGGCCGCCGAGGCGTAGATCCAGTTGTACTCGTCGGCCATCTCGGCCTTCGTACCCGTGTTGTAGTACACGTTCATCGGGTAGCGCGGCACGGTCAGTGTGCTGCTGCCCGCCGAACGCTGCTGCGGCTCACGGGAGTTGTCGGAGGCGGTCCACTGGATGCCGTTGTCGGCGAGGGCGCCCGCGAGGTTCGGGTTGTCGGCGGGCTGCTGCGGCAGTGTCTTCAGGCCCGAGTGCTCACCGGTCACGAGCTCACCGCGCTCGGTCGAAAGACCCTTGGTGAGACCCCAGTTGTAGTTGTTCGCGATCTCCGCCGAGATGTCGGCGCGGCTCATGTACCGGGTCGAACCGTCCGCGTTCGTGGCACAGCTCCAGGGCACGGTGGTGGTGTCCTGCACACAGCCGAGGTACTGGTGGGTGTACGTGTGGTTCACCCAGCGGTACTTGGCCTTGTCGGCGAGGAGCTGGGCGGCGAGGGCGTCCGTGCCGCCGTTCTCGCTCTTCCACTCCTCTCCCGAACCGGCGTTGTAGACCATGTCGAGCGTGAGGCCGCTGCTCTGCTGCCACTGGGCCGCGTACACCGCGTCGGCGGCCGTCATCCGGATCGGCGTGGTGCCCTCTCCGTCGCCGCCCACGCAAGTGAAGTCGCCGGGCGTGCAGTTGCGTTGGGTGTCCCAGCGACTGTCGGGCGCGAAGACGTCGTCGACGTGCACGGAGAAGGAGTTCCGGCTCTGCCCCAGGTGGACTCCCTGGGTCAGCCATTCCACGATGCCCCGGGCCAGTACCCGGAACTGCTGCTGGTACTCGTTGTACGCGAAGGTCACGACGAGTTCGCGGCGTCCGTCGTGCGCGTACTCGCCGATCAGGCTGCCGCGGCCGGTCCCGCCGGGCACGGCGGTGTCGACGTAGCTGGTGAAGCCCGCGCGAGGCGTGGCGACGAAGCCGTAACTCTCCTGCACGGACGCCGAGTTGTCCTCGAACGTGAGCGGGCCGTCGAGATAGCCGAAGTACCCGGTCCGGCCCGCGGCGGTGATCGCGGCGGCCTGCCCGTCGAGGGTGCCGGAGTAGGAGCTGTAGTCGAGGCCGACCTCCGGGTGCGCCCAGGTGTAGGCGTCGACCTGCGGGATGCCGTACGTCTTCTCGTAGGCCTCCAGAGCGGTCTGCTCGGCCGAACCCGTACCGAACGGGGCCTCGTTGGGCAGCACCACGCCCTGGAACCTGGCCTGGGGTGTGCCGTTCACCGTGCCGCTCAGGAACGCGGCGTTGATCGTCGGGCGGTTCGCGTCGTTCAGGTCGACGGTCGTGTACGGGATGCCCGTGTCCGCCAGTTCGGCCGTGATGGCGTCGACCGGGCTGTCGCCGTTGTCCACGACGAGCACCCTCAGCTCGATGCGCGGCTCCGTGGCGGCTGTCGCGCCGGGCACTCCCAGCCCCAGTGCCAGCAGTCCGGCAGCCGTCACGACGGCGGCCGTCTCCCGGGAAAATTTCCGTGCGGGCGCTATCTGCGCCATTTTCGCCCCTCCCCCAACCAGTCCGCCCCGGTGGTCAATTCCGAGGGGATCCGTGGAAATGATGCATAAGCGGTGCCAGGACCGCTTACCAGAACTTGACGAGTGTGACTCAGGTCACCGGAAGTGAGGGGTGGGAAGTGACGATGACGCCACTGCCAGGTGAACGCTCGCAGGAATGAGCGAACCCAGCGACCGAGCGTAGGCTCGTGCCGGGTGTACCGACCCTGGTCCGGACTGCTCCCCAGGGCCGGACTTAGGGTCGCTTGTCGGGCCTGGTCGACCCATTCCACTCGGCCACAGAAGTTTTCAGACGGAAGCGAGAATTCACCACCGTGACTGCTCTCACTCTCAGCACCGCCGCGGCGCCCGGCCTTCGGGCCGACGCGATCGTCGTCGGTGTCGCCAAGGGCGGCAAGGGCCCCGTCATCGCACCGGGCGCCGAGGCCGTGGACAAGGCGTACGACGGCAAGCTCGCCGACGTCCTGGGGACCCTCGGCGCCTCGGGTGCCGAGGGCGAGGTGACCAAGCTGCCCGCCCCGGCCGGCTTCAAGGCACCCATCGTCGTGGCCGTGGGCCTGGGCGCGCTGCCCGAGAAGGACGAGACCTTCGGCGCCGAGTCGCTGCGCCGCGCAGCCGGTGTGGCCGCCCGTACCCTCGCCGGTGCCAAGAAGGCCGCCTTCGCCCTGCCGATCGAGGACGCCGCCGACGCCGGCGCCATCGGCGAGGGCGCGCTGCTCGGGGCGTACAGCTTCGACGCGTACAAGGACATCGGCAAGGACGCCAAGAACGGCAAGGCGCCGCTCGGCGAGATCGCCCTGCTCGGCGGCAAGCCCCGCGACGCCGCGTACAAGGCGGCCGTCGCCCGCGCCACCGCCGTGTCCGAGGAGCTCAACCGCGCCCGCGACCTGATCAACACCCCGCCGAACGACCTCAACCCGGAGGCCTTCGCCGCCGTCGCGCAGGCCGCGGCCGAGGAGCACGGCATCAAGGTGCAGGTGCTCGACGAGAAGGCTCTGGAGGAGGGCGGCTACGGCGGCATCCTCGGCGTCGGCATCGGCTCCGCCGCCGGTCCCCGGCTGGTGAAACTGACGTACACGCACGAGGCGGCGAGCAAGCACCTCGCCTTCGTCGGCAAGGGCATCACCTACGACTCGGGCGGCATCTCGCTCAAGCCCGCCGGGCACAACGAGACGATGAAGTGCGACATGAGCGGCGCGGCGGCGGTCCTCGCCGCGGTCGTCGCCGCCGCGCGGCTCGGCCTCGAGGTCAACGTCACCGGCTGGCTGGCGCTCGCCGAGAACATGCCCTCGGGCACCGCCACCCGCCCCGGTGACGTGCTGCGCATGTACAGCGGCAAGACCGTCGAGGTCCTCAACACCGACGCCGAGGGCCGTCTCGTCCTCGCCGACGCCCTGTGGGCCGCGTCTGCCGAGAAGCCGGACGCGATCGTCGACGTGGCGACGCTGACCGGCGCGATGATGCTGGCGCTGGGCAACCGGACGTACGGGATCATGGCGAACGACGACGCGTTCCGCTCCGCGGTGCACGAGGCGGCGGAGGAGGTCGGGGAGCCGGCGTGGCCGATGCCGCTGCCGGACCACCTGAAGAAGGGGATGGAGTCCCCCACGGCCGACATCGCGAACATGGGTGAGCGGTACGGCGGCGGGCTGGTCGCGGGCCTGTTCCTGCGCGAGTTCGTGGGTGAGGGGATCACCTGGGCGCACCTCGACATCGCGGGGCCCGCGTACAACGAGGGCGGGCCTTTCGGGTACACGCCCAAGGGCGGGACCGGGACCGCGGTGCGGACGCTTGTTCGGCTGGCTGAGTTGACCGCCGTCGGGGATCTTGGCTGAGGGTGCGTTGAGCGGCGGGACCCCGTGGGCGGGTAGTCCGGGGTCCCGTTGCCGGTGGGGCGTCTCTCACACCGGCCCGGCGTCTCGTCCGGCTCCGACAAGTGCGAAGATGGGCTCGGCAGGACAGGGCCCCCACCACAGGGCCGAAGGAAGAGCGGCCGGACACCAGCCGCCGCCCGGTCACTGACGACCGGCGTACGGCGCAATGCATGGAGGACGTGACGTGGCGAACGACGCCAGCACCGTTTTCGACCTAGTGATCCTCGGCGGTGGCAGTGGCGGTTACGCCGCGGCTCTGCGCGGGGCCCAGCTGGGGCTTGACGTCGCCCTGATCGAGAAGGACAAGGTCGGCGGTACCTGCCTGCACCGGGGATGCATCCCCACCAAGGCCCTGCTCCACGCGGGCGAGATCGCCGACCAGGCCCGCGAGAGCGCGCAGTTCGGCGTCAAGGCCACCTTCGAGGGCATCGACGTCCCGGCGGTCCACAAGTACAAGGACGAGGTCATCTCGGGCCTGTACAAGGGACTCCAGGGCCTCGTCGCCTCCCGCAAGGTCACCTACATCGAGGGTGAGGGGCGGCTCTCCTCCCCCACCTCCGTCGACGTGAACGGGCAGCGGATCCAGGGCCGCCACGTCCTGCTGGCGACCGGCTCCGTGCCGAAGTCGCTGCCGGGCCTGGAGATCGACGGCAACCGGATCATCTCCTCGGACCACGCCCTCGTCCTGGACCGGGTGCCGGAGTCGGCCATCGTCCTCGGCGGCGGTGTCATCGGCGTCGAGTTCGCGTCCGCGTGGAAGTCCTTCGGTACGGACGTCACGATCATCGAGGGCCTCAAGCACCTGGCCCCCCTCGAGGACGAGAACTCCTCCAAGCTTCTTGAGCGCGCGTTCCGCAAGCGCGGCATCAAGTTCAACCTGGGCACCTTCTTCTCGAAGGCCGAGTACACCGCGAACGGTGTCAAGGTCACCCTTGCCGACGGCAAGGAGTTCGAGGCCGAGCTGCTGCTCGTCGCCGTCGGCCGCGGCCCGGTCTCGGCCGGTCTCGGCTACGAGGAGCAGGGCGTCGCGCTGGACCGCGGCTACGTCCTGGTCGACGAGTACATGCGGACGAACGTGCCGACCATCTCCGCCGTCGGTGACCTGGTCCCGACGCTCCAGCTCGCGCACGTCGGCTTCGCCGAGGGCATCCTGGTGGCGGAGCGTCTGGCCGGTCTGAAGGCCGTCCCGATCGACTACGACGGCGTGCCCCGGGTGACGTACTGCCACCCCGAGGTCGCCTCCGTGGGTATCACCGAGGCCAAGGCCAAGGAGATCTACGGTGCGGACAAGGTCGTCGCTCTGAAGTACAACCTCGCGGGCAACGGCAAGAGCAAGATCCTCAAGACCGCGGGCGAGATCAAGCTCGTCCAGGTCAAGGACGGTGCCGTGGTCGGCGTCCACATGGTCGGCGACCGTATGGGCGAGCAGGTCGGCGAAGCCCAGCTGATCTACAACTGGGAAGCGCTGCCGGCCGAGGTCGCGCAGCTCATCCACGCCCACCCGACGCAGAGCGAGGCGCTCGGCGAGGCCCACCTGGCCCTGGCCGGCAAGCCGCTGCACTCCCACGACTGACCCTCGGTCGACGGACGACGACACAGACTTCCGCAATTCGTAAGGAGCAACCGAAACCATGGCGGTTTCCGTAACCCTTCCGGCGCTCGGTGAGAGCGTCACCGAGGGCACTGTCACCCGCTGGCTGAAGGCCGAGGGTGAGCGCGTAGAGGCCGACGAGCCCCTGCTCGAGGTCTCGACCGACAAGGTCGACACCGAGATCCCCTCGCCCGTCTCCGGCATCCTCGCCTCCATCAAGGTCGCCGAGGACGAGACCGTTGAGGTCGGCGCCGAGCTGGCCCTCATCGACGACGGCAGCGGCGCCCCCGCTGCTGCCCCGGCCCCGGCCGCCGAGCCCGTTGCCGAGCCCACCCCGGCTCCGGCCCCGGTGGCCGAAGCCCCGGCCGCTCCGGCCCCTGCCCCCGCTGCGGCTCCGGCCGCCGCTCCCGCAGGGGGCGGTGCCACCGGCACCGACGTCACCCTTCCGGCCCTCGGCGAGAGCGTCACCGAGGGCACCGTCACCCGCTGGCTGAAGTCGGTCGGCGACAGCGTCGAGGCCGACGAGCCGCTGCTGGAGGTGTCGACCGACAAGGTCGACACCGAGATCCCGTCGCCCGTCTCCGGTGTGCTCCTGGAGATCGTGGTCGCCGAGGACGAGACCGCCGAGGTCGGCGCCAGGCTGGCCGTGGTCGGCGCCCCGGGTGCCGCTCCGGCGGCTGCTCCGGCTCCGGCCGCCCCGGCTCCGGCGCCCGCCGC
>NZ_JAAGLU010000109.1 GCF_010550245.1 Streptomyces sp. SID12501 | reverse complement strand
CGGCGAGTGAGTTGAGGATCTCGTCGGCGGTCTTGGTCCAGGTGAAGGGACGCGGATTCTCGTTCCAGGTGTCGATCCACGCGGTGATGTCGTCCTCCAGGGCCTTCACGGAGGTGTGGACGCCCCGACGGATGAGTTTGTCGGTCAACAGGCCGAACCACCGCTCGACCTGGTTCATCCAGGAGGAGCCGGTCGGAGTGAAGTGGACGTGGAAGCGGGGGTGTTTGCTGAGCCAGGTCCTGATCTCGGCGGTGTTGTGAGTGGCGTAGTTGTCACAGACCAGATGGACGTCGAGGCCGGCCGGTACCGCTTTGTCGATCATGGCCAGGAATTTCTTGAACTCAACCGCCCGGTGGCGGCGGTGCAGTGCCGATATGACGGTGCCGTCGGCGATGTTGAAGGCGGCGAACAGGCTGGTGATGCCGTGCCGTAGGTAGTCGTGGGTGCGCCGCTCGGGCATGCCCGGCATCATCGGCAGCACCGGCTGCGAGCGGTCCAGCGCCTGGATCTGGCTCTTCTCGTCCACGCACAGCACCACCGCCTTCTCGGGCGGGTGGTGATACAGGCCGACGACGTCGACGACCTTCGCGACGAACTGCGGATCGGTGGAGAGCTTGAAGGAGTCCTGGAGATGCGGCTTGAGGTCGAACCGCTTCCAGATCCGCCCGATGGTGGACTTCGACAGCCCGGTGCGCTCGGCCATCGGAGTCCGCGACCAGTGCGTGTCCTTACCTGGCGTGGATTCCAGCGTCGCTGTGAGCACGTCCTCGACCTGGTCGAGCAGGATCGAGGGCGGCCTGCCGGGCCGCGGCTCGTCGACCAGCCCGTCCAGCCGCCGCTTGACGAACCGGGCCCGCCAGCGGCTCACCGACTGCTCACGCACCCCGAGTTCGGCCGCCACCTGCTTGTTCGTCCCGCCCTCCGCGCACCGCAGCACGATCCTCGCGCGCAGAGCCAGGAACTGCGCGGTCTTGGCGCGCCTCGCCCAACGCGTCAGCTGAGCCCGTTCGTCATCACTGAGCACCAGCTCCGACTTGCGCCGGCCCGGCCGCGGCTCATCCACAAGCCCGGCCATCCGCCGGGCAGCAAACCGCTACCGCCACTTCCTCACCGTGCCCGCGGTTACCTTGAACTCCGCCGCCACACGCGTATTCGGCTTCCCGCCCCCGCACTCCAAGACGATGCGTGCCCGCTCGACAAAACGGGGCGCCACCGCCCCGCCCGCCCAGCGCAGCAACTCGGC
>NZ_JAAGLU010001099.1 GCF_010550245.1 Streptomyces sp. SID12501 | reverse complement strand
CGGGAGGCGGCCGGTACGGCGGAGCCGGAGGCCGGGGACGGGGTTCCGGCCTAGTTGACCTAGTTGACCTAGTTGACCTAGTTGACCTAGTTGAAGGGAACGGCGTCCTTCGGCGCGGTGTGCCAGTTGGTGACGACCGGCTTGTCGACGGTGATGGTGCCGACCTTCAGGGAGACCGGGTTGGCGTCGTCGTTGCCGATGGCGACGATGATGCTGTCGAGCTCCTTGCCCCAGTCGGTGTTGGTGGTCTTGGGGTTGACCCCCGCGTAGGCGGTGGTGCCCCCGCTCAGCGTGATCGCCTTGCCGACGGACTGCTCGGCGGGCCCGGCCTCGGTGCCGTCGGACCCGAAGGCGACGGTGGGCAGCGCGGCCGGCATGACG
>NZ_JAAGLU010001098.1 GCF_010550245.1 Streptomyces sp. SID12501 | reverse complement strand
ATCGCCTCAGCGACGCAACTGGTTCGCCCAGTCCTGCGGGACGCGGTCGGCGGGTCCCGGCGAGGGTTGGTCCGAGGGGTGGCCGCCCGGCGGCTTCAGCTCCGGACCCGACTCGATCATGGCGTCGGTGGCGTAGTTCCAGAACCATTCCTCGCCCGGCTCGAAGCTCTGCACCAGCGGATGGCCGCTCGACTTCCAGTGCGCGGTGGCGTGTTGCCCCGGTGAGGAGTCGCAGCAACCGACGTGGCCGCACTGGGCGCAGCGCCGCAGGTGGAACCACCAGCCGCCCGCCTCGTCGCAGTCGGCGCAGCCGGGTCCGGTGGGCGGGACGCTCGGGTCGATGCCCTCGATGCCGTCGATGCCGGTCATACGGAGTCCTCC
>NZ_JAAGLU010001097.1 GCF_010550245.1 Streptomyces sp. SID12501 | reverse complement strand
CTCCTGGGCGGGCTCGGCGCCTTCTCCCTGCTGATCAACGGCCAGTTCGTACCGGCCCTGCTGATGGTCGCGTTCGGCCTGTTCTGGATCGAGGTCGGCCTGTGGTCCGCGATCCGCGTGCGGCGCGATCACATCGAACGCACCCTGCCCGACTTCCTGGACGTCCTCGCCGTCGTGGTGAGCGCCGGGCTGGGCTTCCGGCAGGCGCTGGAACGGGTGGCGGGCAAGTACGAAGGCCCGTGGTCCGACGAGATCCGCATCACCCTCCAACAGATGGACATGGGCGTCAGCCGCCGCCAGGCCTTCGACGAACTGCGCCGGCGCAACGACTCCGAACAGGTCGCCCAGTTCGTGACCGCCCTCCAGCAGGGCGAGGAACTC
>NZ_JAAGLU010001096.1 GCF_010550245.1 Streptomyces sp. SID12501 | reverse complement strand
ATCTTCATGTCGGCGATCGTCACGCACATGATGCGCGTGTTCTTCACGGGCGCGTTCCGCAAGCCCCGCGAGCTCAACTGGGTCGTCGGCTTCGTGCTGCTGATCCTGGGCCTCGCCGCCGGGTTCTCGGGCTACTCGCTCCCTGACGACGTGCTCTCGGGCAACGGCCTGCGCATCACCGACGGCGTCGTGCGGTCCATCCCGATCCTGGGCAGCTACCTGTCGTACTTCATCTTCGGCGGAGAGTTCCCGGGGCATGACATCATCCCGCGCCTGTTCACCGTGCACATCCTGCTCGTGCCCGGTCTGATCCTCGCGCTCATCGGCCTGCACCTGTTCTTCGTCGTGCTGCACAAGCACACGCAGTACCCGGGGTCGGGC
>NZ_JAAGLU010001095.1 GCF_010550245.1 Streptomyces sp. SID12501 | reverse complement strand
CGAGGGCTACGTACGCGGCTTCGCGCGCAGACGGCCCGACGTGGCGGTGTGCGTGCTGCGTTTCGCGAACATCCTGGGGCCCTGGGCGGATTCGGCGCTCGCCGAGTACTTCTCCATGCCGGTCATGCCGACGGTCCTCGGCTACGACCCCCGACTGCAGTTCGTCCACGAGGACGACGTCGTGGACGTGCTGCGCCTGGCGGCGGGGGAGCCGCGGCGCGGAACCCTGAACAGCGGGACGTTCAACGTCGCCGGTGACGGGGTGCTGTTGTTGTCGCAGTGCTCGCGCCGGCTCGGGCGGCCGACGGTGCCGTTGCTGCTGCCCGCGGTGACGTGGGTGGGGTCGGCGCTGCGCGCGGTCGGGGTGACGGACTTCTCGCC
>NZ_JAAGLU010001094.1 GCF_010550245.1 Streptomyces sp. SID12501 | reverse complement strand
ATGAAGGGCAAGCAGACGGTTTGGGACATGGTCCGATCGCTGGCGGTGATCGGTGTCGTCGTCGCGGGGATATACATGTTCATCCCGCACGACGAGAAGGCCGACCCGACGCGGGTGGTCGACTACCGCGTGGAGACGGCCACGGCCCGCCCCGCGGCGCCGTACCCGGTCGCCGCGCCCGCGGGGCTCCCCGAGAAGTGGCGCGCGACCTCGGTCACCTTCGACCGGATGGACGGCAACGCCTGGCACCTGGGCTTCCTGGACCCGCAGGAGCAGTACGTGGCCGTCGAGCAGAGCACCGACGCCTCGGCCAAGCGCCTCGCCAAACTGACCCGGCAGGCGAAGGCCACGGCCCCGACCCGGAGGCGCGGCGACCGGTCC
>NZ_JAAGLU010001093.1 GCF_010550245.1 Streptomyces sp. SID12501 | reverse complement strand
ATGCGGACGAGTACCAGCGCGGCATGGTCAACTTCGCAGTCCCGATCGACAACAACGCCACGTACCTCAACCAGCACATGATCAAAACGCAAAAGAAGATCTCCGGATGCTGGCGCACCCTGACCGGCGCACAACGTTTCGCCCGGATCCGCTCCTACATCTCCACCGTCCGCAAACACGGCATCAACCCCCTCACCGCCCTACGCGACCTCTTCGCCGGACGGCCATGGATGCTGCCCACAACCAGCTGAAACCCCTAAACAGTTACCTTTCCTCGGCCTCAGCCCCGTCGAAGAGGCGGAATGTGTCGGCCCGGGCTGCGAAGGCTCGGTGCACATGTTCCTCAAGTCCTGTGCTGCGAAAGATCCGACAGCGCTCGTTT
>NZ_JAAGLU010001092.1 GCF_010550245.1 Streptomyces sp. SID12501 | reverse complement strand
TCCAGCTCGGCGGCGGCCTCGGGGGCCACGAAGAACTGGGCGCGACCGTTCGGGGTGGCCGTGACCGGCCCCAGCGGCAGGCCCATCCGCTCCAGCCGGACCAGGGCCCGCCGGCCCGCTTCCGCGGAGACCTCGATGACGTCGAAGGCGCGGCCGACCGGGAGCATGATCGCCGCGCCGGGGTACTCGCCCCACACCTTCGTGACCTCGTCCAGGGTGGCGCCCGCGGCGACGGTGGGAGCGAAGTCCAGCGGATGCGCCCCCGGCGCACCGCAGTTCGTATGACCGCAGGAGCAGTCGCGGGAGGGACCGGCGGCCCTGGCGCCGGGCCTCACGTCCCAGCCCCACAGTCCCGTGTACTCCGCCACCGTCGTGCACTCCG
>NZ_JAAGLU010001091.1 GCF_010550245.1 Streptomyces sp. SID12501 | reverse complement strand
ATCGGCCGGCTCAGCGCCACCTCCGTCACCCTGCTCGGCCCGCTGTCCCCGCTCACCGCCGCAGTCATCGGATGGGCCGCGCTCGGCCAGGCCCTCTCGCCCGTACAGCTGGCCGGCATGGCCATCGCCTTCGGTGCCACCGTCGTCGGGCAGCTGCCGGGGCGCAGGCCCCGGGCCCCGAAGGAAACGTTCAGTTCTGCTGAAGACATCGATCGAAATGTTTCGATGGACCTGGGCAATGCGGAGGTGCGACGGTAGGTCCACGACCCAACCGACCCAGAACCCCGAGGGGGAGACCACACGTGACCGTCACGGACCAGGTCCGCACCGGCCGACAGGCGCAACCGGCGGAGCGGACGCCGCAGGCGCCGCAGCAGGCCGA
>NZ_JAAGLU010001090.1 GCF_010550245.1 Streptomyces sp. SID12501 | reverse complement strand
CGACGGCCGCACGGCCGGTGAGCACACCGCGCAGGAACCAGCGCGGCCCGTCCGTGCCGAGGAACCGTGCCGGGCGGTGACCCGTGCGCCCCTCGGGGGTGCGCACGGGCAGCCGCGCGAGCAGCTCGCGGCCGTACGGGCCGGGCAGGTCGTCGACGGTGCCGCCCTGCTGGGTGATCGAGGCGGCGATCTCCTCGCGGATCTCGTCCCAGATGCCCTCGGTCCGGGGCGCGGCGAACGCCTGGAGCTGCAGCGACGACCCGTCGAGGAGCACGGCGACCGCGGACACCACGTTGGTCGCCTTGTCGACCTCGAGGCGCACCTCCATGCCGTCGACCTGCGGCAGCCGGATGGCGCCGAGGTCGACGCGCGGCATCTCGGG
>NZ_JAAGLU010000108.1 GCF_010550245.1 Streptomyces sp. SID12501 | reverse complement strand
GTGCTTGTCGTAGCGGGTGGCCAGTCCTCGCCATTGCTTGAGGTGGGCGAAGGCGCGTTCGACGACGTTGCGGGCGCGGTAGTCGACCGGGTCGAATGCCGGCGGCCTGCCGCCGGCCGCTCCGCGGCGTTTGCGGTTGCGGATCTGGTCCGAGGGCTCGGGGATGACCGCGCCGATCCCGCGGGCGCGTAGCAGGGTCCGGTGGGCGCGGGCGGAGTACGCCTTGTCCGCCCGCACTCGGTCCGGGCGGGTTCGCGGGCGCCCCGGTCCCAGGCGCGGGACTCGCAGGTGGTCCAGCAGGACGGGGAACATCGGAGAGTCGTTGGCCTGCCCGGCCCCGACCAGGACGACCAGCGGCAGACCGCCGCCGTCGACGAGCTGGTGGATCTGCGTCGACAACCCGCCGCGGGACCGCCCGATCCCGTGATCAGGGGGTTCGATCAGCAGATTCGTGTGATTCGGCTTCGCCCCCTGTGTCCCGGGGCAGGGTCGCGGCGTGCTGGTGGGTCCGGTTGATCGTGGAGTCCACGCTCACCGCCCAGTCGATCCGCCCCACGGCATCGGCCTTCGCGAGCAGAGCGGCGTGGATCTTGTCCCACGTGCCGTCCTTGGCGAACCGCGCATGGCGCTTCCAGACCGTCTGCCACGGCCCGAATGACGCCGGCAGGTCCCGCCACGGCGACCCGGTCCGGTAGTGCCAGATGATCCCCTCGACCACCCGACGGTGATCAGCGAACGGGCGACCACCACCCGGGGCCATCGACGGCATCAACCCGGCGATCAGCTCCCACTCGGCATCCGACAACACAGCATCACGCGACACCCGAACAGTCTCGCAGCAGCCCCGACGAACCCTTAAGAGACGCGCGCTAGGCCGTGTTGACCAAGTCGGTCTTGATCCAGATCAGGATCGCGGCAGGGTGATCGCGGTGTTGTGGGACCGGGCGGTCTCGCCGGTGCGCATCGCGATGCCGCGCCACTGCTTGAGGCGGCTGAAGCAGCGTTCGACGTCGCTGCGCGCCCGGAACACGCCGCATTCGTCGACGCTGGGAAAGCAGTTTTCTATTTATCTCGTTTTCAGTATCTATTCGCCCGCTGCTGGAACGACGACGGCCGAGTGGAAGAGTGCAAAGAGCACGGCCTGCTCGGAGCCGTCTGGAGGAGCGTTTCGGTGCCAGTGGTAGGGGCGAAGAGGTCGCGATGACTGATGGTCGGCTGGAGCACGGCCAGTTGGTGATGATCGAACGTGGATCGCGCCAGGACC
>NZ_JAAGLU010001089.1 GCF_010550245.1 Streptomyces sp. SID12501 | reverse complement strand
CCCCGACATCCTCGACCCCGCGCTGCTGCGCCCGGGCCGCTTCGACCGCCAGGTCGCGGTCGAGCCGCCCGACCTCAAGGGTCGCGAGCGGATCCTCACGGTGCACGCGCAGGGCAAGCCCATGGCGCCGGCCGTCGACCTCGCGCTCGTCGCGCGGCGCACGCCGGGCTTCAGCGGCGCCGACCTCGCCAACGTGCTCAACGAGGCCGCGCTGCTCACCGCGCGGGGGTCCAGCGGTCCGCCGGGGAGCCCGTCGAGCTGGGTGACGAGCTGCCGGGACATCTGCTGCGGGGCCACCACCCCGAAAGCGACATCCGTCGGCTTCGGCTTGTGCAGCGCCCCGACGTAGGACGCGATGAACAGCAGTTGCAGTCCGAGTACG
>NZ_JAAGLU010001088.1 GCF_010550245.1 Streptomyces sp. SID12501 | reverse complement strand
CCGGGCGCCGGTACGGAACTCCTTGGTGCCGCGGCTGCCGCCGATCGTGAAGCCCATGCCCATGCCCCCTCCAACGGGTCGGACGCGCCGGTGGTTACGACATCGGCGGCACCTCTCGGCGGTCGGGTGCGTCGCGTCCTCCGGTCGGCCCCGCCCGGCGCACTCCTCGCCGCGCGCGCCCCGAGCGCACTCCCGACCAACCATTCCGTTCCGCCTTCGTGTCAAGTGAATCGCGCCTGGCCGGTGGCGAGTTCATTCGAAGGGGTGGCGAATGGTGGCGTTTCTGGAATCGACCTCGCGGTGGGGGTGATCGTAGGATTACTTTCGGTGCACGAACCCGAAGGCGGACCCGACCGTGGGTATGCCGGAGGCAATCCGTGGA
>NZ_JAAGLU010001087.1 GCF_010550245.1 Streptomyces sp. SID12501 | reverse complement strand
GAGACGTAGAACCCCTGGACGCCGACGAACGGCTGCGCGGCCTGCGGCCCGGCCGCGGGGACCGGGTCGATCGCGAGGTCGAGGTCCGCGAACTGCTCGAGCATCCACGGGCCGCCGACGATGAACGGCGACTCGCCGTTCTTGAATGCCTCGACCGCGATGTCGTACGTGATGTCGGTCGACAGCACGCCCGCCGCGCCCTGCGCCTGCAGTCACGTCGCGAACGCCTGCCCGGGCGCGCCGCCCATGGCGAGGTCGGCCGTGTACAAGCCGTCCGCGTTCTGCGCGAACACGGGTGCGCCGAACGACGTCTGCAGGGGGTAGTACGTGTACGGGTCGCCCTCGGTGCTCGTCTGGATGAGGAACGGGTACTTGGTGCCGGC
>NZ_JAAGLU010001086.1 GCF_010550245.1 Streptomyces sp. SID12501 | reverse complement strand
TCGGAGAAGTCGGTGACCAGGCCGTGCAGGTTGTTCGGGGAGCCGATGAGGACGGGGGTGGGCATGTTGCGGCCGCGCCCCTTGGCGGCGAGCAGGTCGCCGACGGCTTCCGCGCTGAAGGCGTCCGCGCCGATCCCGTACAGGGTGTCGGTGGGCAGCACGACGAGCTCGCCGCGGCGTACGGCGGAGGCGCCTTCGCGCAGGCCCGTCTTGCGGTCCGTCGCGTCGTTGCAGTCGTATCGCCGGGCCATCAGCGGGCCTCCTCAAGCAGCGGGGTGGTGACGGGAAGGGGCGCGCTCACGGCAGGGCCTTGCGGGCGGTGGCGAAGCGCGGGCGGTTGTTGAGGTCGGGGTGGTCGGCCGCGTCGGCCCAGCCCCGTTCCT
>NZ_JAAGLU010001085.1 GCF_010550245.1 Streptomyces sp. SID12501 | reverse complement strand
GTACCTCGTCGTCGGCGGGCAGTTCGACACCGTCTACCGCGAGGGCGACTGGACCCTGCGCGACGGCGGGTCGACGGGGACGGGCGGCGCGCAGGTGCTCGCGCTCGCGCCCGCCGAGGGCGGGTTCGTCGAGCTGACGTTCCCCGAGGCCGGCACCTACCCGTTCGTCACGCACGCCATGGGCGACGCCGAGCGCGGCGCGCAGGGCCGGTTCCGCGTCACGGACTGACGGCGACGACGCCACGCGGCCCGGGGGAGTTCTCACACCCCGGGCCGCCGGCGTGTGCGCGGAACGTTGCGGGCCGGTGACGCGGGTGCGCGTCCGGGCGAAACACGCGCTGCCTAGCGTCCTGCTCGACGCCGGCCCCACGCGGCGACGCCCG
>NZ_JAAGLU010001084.1 GCF_010550245.1 Streptomyces sp. SID12501 | reverse complement strand
CGGATGCTGCCGCTGTCCGAGGCCGAGGTGGCGGCGCAGATCGAGGCCCGCCGACTCGCGGAGGAGGAGGCCCGGCGCAAGGCCGAGGCGGAGGCCGCCCGCAAGGCGGAGGAGGCCCGGCTGAAGGCAGAGGAAGAGGCCCGGTTGGCCCGGGAGGCCGAGGAGGCCCGGATCAGGGCCGAGGCGGAGGCCGCCCGCAAGGCGGAGGAGGAGCGGCTGCGCGTCGAGGAGGAGGCCCGGACCCGGGCCGAGGCCGAACGGCTGCGCGTCGAGGCGGAGGCGAGGGCCCGCGCCGCCGAGCAGGAACGGCTTCGGCTCCAGGAGGCGGAGGAGGCCCGGCTGCGTGCCGAGGCCGAGGCGCGGAGGCTGGAGAAGCAGCGTCG
>NZ_JAAGLU010001083.1 GCF_010550245.1 Streptomyces sp. SID12501 | reverse complement strand
TCTTGGCCACCCAGTCCTGCCAGTCGTTCCAGCGCATCTGGAAGGCGACGTCCTGGCCCAGGTTGGCCTCGTACCAGATGTTGTCCTGGTCGGGGTCGACCACGCTGTCGACGATCATGCGGCGCACGTGGGTCGGGAACAGGGTGGCGTAGACCCCGCCCAGGTAGGTGCCGTAGGAGACACCGAGGAAGTTCAGCTTCTGCTCACCGAGGGCGGCCCGGATGACGTCCAGGTCGCGCGCGGTGTTGGGGGTGGTCATGTGCGGCAGCATCTCGCCGCTGCGTTCCTTGCAGCCGTCCGCGTACTCGGCGGCGAGCTTGCGCTGGGCGCGCTTGTCGGCCTCGTTGGACGGGACCGGGTCGGCCTTGGGGGCCTTGACGAAC
>NZ_JAAGLU010001082.1 GCF_010550245.1 Streptomyces sp. SID12501 | reverse complement strand
TACAACCCCAACCAGGCAGGTGTCTGGTGGAACGTCTGGGAGTGGACGGTCAACGACTGATCCGTTGACACCTCCGGTGTGACATCGACGGCGCCGGGACTCGCGAGCTCGCAGTCCCGGCGCCGTCGCGCGCGGGCCCGAGAGGGCCCGACCGGGGGATACAGTTCTGTCCACCCGCGCCCGAGCACAGATCGGGCGTCCCCCTGCACGTCCCGTCTCGACGGCCCGGCGCGACCCCGCGTCGCCGGTGCCGCCGTGCGAGAGCGAGAGTCATGACTTCCTACGTCTTGCGGCGCCTCGGTGTGTCGCTGCTGATCCTGCTCGGTGCGTCGTTCCTCGTGTACCAGCTCGTCGCCCTCTCGGGCGACCCCCTGCAGGAGTTC
>NZ_JAAGLU010001081.1 GCF_010550245.1 Streptomyces sp. SID12501 | reverse complement strand
CCCGGGGGTGCGGAG
This sequence comes from Streptomyces sp. SID12501, assembly GCF_010550245.1. GTDB lineage: Bacteria > Actinomycetota > Actinomycetes > Streptomycetales > Streptomycetaceae > Streptomyces. The sequence goes on along the minus strand of NZ_JAAGLU010001081.1, from coordinate 368 downwards.
GCCAGGCCTGTGGACGACTGCCGATCGGCGCGTGCCCGTGCGAGACTGCCGCCATGGCACCGCGGTTCCTCACGCTCGCCGACGTGTCCGAGATCCTCAACGTCTCGGCGCCGCAGGCGTACGCGCTCGTGCGGTCGGGCGAGCTGCCCGCGATCCAGATCGGCGGCCGCATGCAGTGGCGCGTCGAGGCGTCCGAGCTCGAGCGGTACATCGAGCGCATGTACGCCGAGACGCGCGCACGCAACGCGCACGGCGCGACCTCCGACGGCGCCGTCTGACCCGCTCACGCGCTCGGAGGCCGTCGCCCCGGGCCGTCGTCGCGCAGTCCCCCCGGCCGAGCCCGCGCGCCCGTGCGGCCTCATCGCGAG
>NZ_JAAGLU010001080.1 GCF_010550245.1 Streptomyces sp. SID12501 | reverse complement strand
GCACGACGTCGACGACGTGCGCCCGGAACAGCTGCACGACCTCGAGCACGTGCGTGCGCTGCGACACGTCGGCCTTGACCTTGACGAGCAGCAGCTCGCGCTGGACCGACGCCGCGTCCTCGAGCTCGACGATCTTGATGACGTTGACCAGCTTGTTGAGCTGCTTGGTCACCTGCTCCAGCGGCAGCGCGTCGACGTCGACGACGACCGTGATGCGGCTGATCTCGGCGTGCTCGGTCGGGCCGACGGCCAGCGAGTGGATGTTGAAGGACCGGCGCGCGAACAGCCCCGCGACGCGCGTGAGCACGCCGGGCTTGTTCTCGACGAGGACGGACAGGGTGTGGCGGGTCATCGCGGTTCCTTCCTCAGTCCTCGCGGTCCCA
>NZ_JAAGLU010000107.1 GCF_010550245.1 Streptomyces sp. SID12501 | reverse complement strand
TGAACCGTTCCGGGTTCGGTAGGGACTCGATCATTTGAGAGGATCGAGTCATGGCACGTCCTTCCCGGTACCCGCTTGAGCTGCGCAAACGAGCCGTCCGCATGGTCGCCGAGGTGCGGCCGGAGTACGACACCGAGTGGTCCGCGATGAAGGCGGTCGCCGCCAAGCTCGGTATCGGCACGACCGAGACGCTGCGTAAGTGGGTGCGGCAGGACCAGATCGACGCCGGCGCTCGGCCGGGCACGACGACGGATGAGTCTGCGGAGCTGAAGCGGCTGAAGAAGGAGAACGCTGAGCTGAAGAGGGCGAACGACATCCTCAAGGCGGCAGCGTCTTTCTTCGCGGCCGAGCTCGACCGGCCACACACACGCTCGTAGCGTTCATCGACGAGTGCAAGGGCCGCTTCGGCGGCGTCGAGCCGATCTGCCGGGTCCTCACCGACCACGACTGCAAGATCGCCCCCTCCACCTATTACGCCCACCGCAAACGCCAGGCCGCTCCCGCGGCCCGCACCGTCCGCGACACTGAACTCAAGCCCCTGATCAAGGAGGCGTTCGACGCCAACTACCGCGTCTACGGCGCCAGGAAGATCTGGCGGCACCTGAACCGACAGGGCCATCCCGTGGCCCGCTGCACCGTCGAACGCCTCATGCGCGAACTCGGCATCACCGGCGCCGTCCGCGGGAAGAAGGTGATCACCACGATCCCTGCCCCCTCCGCACCCCGGGCGCCGGACCTGGTCGACCGCGACTTCGTCGCCGACGCACCGAACCGTTGCTGGGTCGCAGACTTCACCCACGTGGCGACCTGGACCGGCGTTGTCTACGTCGCCTTCGTCGTGGACACTTTCTCGCGCCGCTTCGTCGGTTGGTCGGCGGCCACCACGAAGGAGACCCGGCTCGTCCTGGACGCGCTGGAGATGGCCTTGTGGCAACGTGACCGCGATCAACACCCCTATATTCGTGGCGAGTTGATACATCACTCGGATGCCGGGTCGCAGTACACGTCGTTCAAGCTGGCCGAACACCTCGACGCCGCCTGCATCGCAGCGAGCATCGGCTCGGTCGGGGACGCCCTGGACAACGCCCTGATGGAATCGACAATCGGGCTCTACAAAACCGAGTTGATCAAGCCCCGGAGGCCGTGGCGAACGCTCTCCCAGGTCGAGCTCGCCACCGCTGAGTGGGTCGACTGGTACAACCACGGCCGACTCCACGGTGAGATAGGGCACATCCCGCCCGTCGAGTACGAAGCGATTCACTACCTCAACACCACGAAACCCCAGGTCACACCCAACATCTGAGATCTCTATCGAACCCGGAACGGTTCA
>NZ_JAAGLU010001079.1 GCF_010550245.1 Streptomyces sp. SID12501 | reverse complement strand
GCGCCACAAGTCGGGCCCGGTCCGGCCCGGCCAGCCTCCCCGCGTCGCGCCTGTCGGAGACGGCCAGCAGCGCCAAAGTCCGCGCAACGCCGCGGCGGAGCGCTCCGGAGAACCGACCGCGGGCCGGACTGGTGGCACCCACGAGTGGATGGCTCTCGGCATCGGCATCGGCATCGGCATCAGCAGCAAGCCCGGCCTCGCTGAGAACCTCGACGGCCAGTGCGGAGAACGCCGCGAGGTCGTCCTTGGTGAGCGAGGCCCGCAGGAGAAGCCAGCTATCCTGCGGCGACGTCAGGTGCCAGCTTTCGCCGACCCGCCCGAGCATCGGCCCTTCGCCGCAGGCCAGCGCCAGGGCGGCCTCTTGTACGTCGTCGTACGAGCGGC
>NZ_JAAGLU010001078.1 GCF_010550245.1 Streptomyces sp. SID12501 | reverse complement strand
CCCATCTTGCCGAGACCGACGAGACCAAGCTCCATCAACTGGTTCCTTACGCGTTGTGGCCGTCGTTGCCGCAGGCTCCCCGGCGCACCGGGTCACCCACCGGATCCGAGCCTACGCCGGGGCGTGCACGGCGGCCCCACGGGCCGTGGCGTCCGTCCAGGGAGTTCCCAGGCGTTTTGGACTCCCCGGAGCCCGTCCTGCGGACGCCGCGGGCCCGGCCCCGCGGCAGGCGGGAACGGGCCCGGAGGGCACGACGTCAGCCGGACAGGCGCACCGGCATGATCAGGTACTTGTAGGCCTCGTCGGCCTCCGCGTCGACCGCGGGGCGGCCGCTGAGCAGCGCCGGCTTGGTCGAGGTGGTGAAGCTCAGCTGCGCGACCGGCG
>NZ_JAAGLU010001077.1 GCF_010550245.1 Streptomyces sp. SID12501 | reverse complement strand
GCTCCGGAGCCGTCGCCGTACGACGGGTTTCGGGCAGCTGGCCGGGCTGAGGGGCCGGGGCGGGGAGGTCGAGGCCGGAACCCCAGCGGACCTGTGGGCACGCATCCCAAGGATTCGTTGCCCATCAGGTGAGTTTTGTTATGTGTAACGGCACGCACACCGGGCATTTCCATGGTGAACATGGCGCATCGGCCATGCCGGGGGGAAGGGGTGGCCGCGTTGCTCACTCACCTGTTCGACGGTGACGTCCTGATCGTCCGGCTCCCCGACGACCTCGACGTCGGCACCCGCGGCACCGTCGTCTCGGAGTTCGAGTTCCTCCTCAGGAGTTACCGCCCCCGCAGCGTCGTGGTGGAGCTCCCGTGGTGCGCGAAGGGCGCCGCG
>NZ_JAAGLU010001076.1 GCF_010550245.1 Streptomyces sp. SID12501 | reverse complement strand
CATCGCGCCACCGAATCGCGTCAGCGAAGAGGGTCTTGAACAACTTCTGGCGCGGTTGTACGGTTACGGCACGTCAACACGGGCAACCGTCGACGGCGACCGACTTTCGTCCCGGCCACGAGCCGCCGGACGTGCCGCACGAATCGAGGAGGACCCCCATGGCTGAGATCTCGCGTCTGCCCGGACCGGTGATGGACCTGTGGGAGTGGCAGTTCGAGGGCGCCTCCCGCGACGCCGACCAGGACCTGTTCTCCCACCCCGAGGGCGAGCGCGGCTCCGCCCGCCGCCGCCGCGCCGAGGCCGCCAAGGCCATCTGCGCCACCTGCCCCGTCCTCAACGAGTGCCGCGAGCAGTCGCTCGCCGTGCGCGAGCCCTACGGCGTCT
>NZ_JAAGLU010001075.1 GCF_010550245.1 Streptomyces sp. SID12501 | reverse complement strand
GAACTCCTCGCCCGGCGCGTGGAACTCATGCGGGCGCACCGCGTCCATGCCGATCGGCCAGTACGTCCCGTAGTGCACCGGCACCGCCGCGGCGGGAGCCAGCTCCGCCAGCGCCCGCGCCGCCCGCTCCGCGTCCAGGTGCCCCGGACCCAGGTACGGGCCCCAACCGCCGACGGGCAGCAGCGCCACGTCCACCGGCCCGACCTCCTCCGCCATCGTGTCGAACAGACCCGTGTCGCCGGCGAAGTACGTCCGCGACGCGCCCTCGACCACGTACCCCAGCGCGGGCGACCGGTGCGGCCCGAACGGCAGTCGCCGCCCGTCGTGCCGCGCGCTGACCACCCGTACCCGTACGCCGTCCCGTTCGGCGACCTCGTCGCCCGG
>NZ_JAAGLU010001074.1 GCF_010550245.1 Streptomyces sp. SID12501 | reverse complement strand
CGCAGGTGGATGCGCGGGTCCCCCGTCGCGGGCGCCGCGACGAGCTCGTCCAGCGGCACGCGGTGGACGCGGGCCAGCGGCAGCAGCTGCTCCAGGGTCGGGCGCAGACGACCGTTCTCCAGGCGGGACAGCGTGCTGGCCGTGAGCCCGGTGTCCGCCGCGAGCGCGGCGAGCGTCGCGCCTCGTGCCGTGCGGAGCCGCTTGAGGCGTGGCCCGACCTCGGCGAGGAGGTCGGGCAAACCTGCGGTCATGAGGCGATGTTGCAGATCCGCACGAGCACGTGCAAGGGGGCGCCCCTGTCCCCCACGCTGTCGGCATGCCCCGCCTCCCGGCCCTCGCGCCGCCTCCGCGACGCCCCGCGCCGCTCGACCTCCGTGCGGGCCG
>NZ_JAAGLU010001073.1 GCF_010550245.1 Streptomyces sp. SID12501 | reverse complement strand
GCCCGTGCCCCCCGCGCACCTCTCCTCACCGCGACGGACAGCGCCGCGGTCGACGGACACGGGCACGCCGCTGTCCGTCGCGCCGTGACGCTGTCCGTCGGCGGGGGCGCCCGCCGGGGAAGGTCGGGCGACAGGTTAGCGAGGGGCGCCGGTAGGGTGTGCGTGCCGTGCCGCCCCGTGCGCACGCGCGCGGGGTGTGGCGCAGGTTGGTAGCGCGTCCGCTTTGGGAGCGGAAGGTCGTGGGTTCGAATCCCGCCACCCCGACGGTCGACGTCGATCGCCACGCCGGTCGCCCCGGCACGTCGGCTGCGCACGGGTCTCGTCAGGATCCGAGAAGCGCCCCCTCGCACGTGGTCCCTAGCCTCGGTGCCGACGACACCCACC
>NZ_JAAGLU010001072.1 GCF_010550245.1 Streptomyces sp. SID12501 | reverse complement strand
CCGCCCCCGGTTCAGGTCATGGTCCAGACCGAAAGCCTGTTCAACGACGCCACCTCGCTCGTCCTCTTCCGGGTCGCGGTGGGCATCGCGGTTGCCTCCTCCGCGGTCTCCTGGACCAGCGCGGGCGGCGAGTTCGCCCTGCTCGCGGGAGGCGGCACCCTGATCGGGGCCGCGGTCGCCGGCGTGGTCGTGCTGATCAGGCGCCGAGTCGAGGACCCGGTCCTGGAAACCGTGATCGCGCTCGCCTTCCCGTACGCCGCCTACGTACTGGCCGAGACGGCCCACACTTCCGGCGTCACCTCCGTGGTCGTGGCGGGCGTCGTCATGAGCGGCAGCGGGGACCGGCTGACCAGCGCACGCATCCGCCTCCAACTGCACGCCGTC
>NZ_JAAGLU010001071.1 GCF_010550245.1 Streptomyces sp. SID12501 | reverse complement strand
TGCCCCTCGCAGGTCGTACGACCAGGAGGCCTCCGTAATGACCGCCAACCGCATTCCGCTCTCCCAGCTGGAGCGAGGCATCCCCTTCGAGCAGCGCCACATCGGCCCGGACGCCGAGGCGCAGGCGAAGATGCTCGCCCAGGTGGGCTACGGCTCCCTGGACGAGCTCACCGCCGCCGCGGTACCGGATGTGATCAAGACCGCCGACGCGCTGAACCTGCCCGAGGCGCGGACCGAGGCGGAGGTGCTCGCCGAGCTCCGCTCGCTCGCCGACCGCAACCAGGTTCTGTCCCCGATGATCGGCCTCGGCTACTACGGCACCTTCACCCCGCCGGTCATCCTGCGCAACGTCATGGAGAACCCGGCCTGGTACACCGCGTACAC
>NZ_JAAGLU010001070.1 GCF_010550245.1 Streptomyces sp. SID12501 | reverse complement strand
ACGGCGAGCAGCGCGGCGGCCAGGTTGGAGACGATCGGAATGCTCGGGGCGGAGAACGACAGGCCCGCCACCACCTGACGGAACGCCTCCAACATGCCGTCCATGTGCGGCGAGTGGAACGCGTGACTGACCGAGAGCCGCTTGGACTTACGACCGGCCAAAGCATCCACGACCGCGACGGCCGCGTCCTCGTCACCCGCGATGACCACCGCACGCGGACCATTGATCGCAGCGATGCTCACCCGATCCGACAGCAACGGCAGGACCTCGTCCTCCGCCGCCTCCAACGCGATCATCACACCACCCGCCGGCAGCGCCTGCATCAACCGACCACGCGCCGCCACCAACGTGCACGCGTCCGCCAACGACAACACACCGGACACG
>NZ_JAAGLU010000106.1 GCF_010550245.1 Streptomyces sp. SID12501 | reverse complement strand
GGCTGCTGCGCTGCGGCCAGGGTGTCGGGCTCGGCGAGGGCGGCCTGTACGGCGGCCTCCTCCGACTGCCAGTCGTCCAGCCGCCGTTGGAGTTCGCGGTGGGCCGCGTCGTCCAGGAGGGCGTCCGCCGCCGCGCGTGGGGTGTCGAACCCGGCGCGGTAGGCGGCGTCGGCGAGGCGGGCGTCGGCGTCCTTGAGGCGCTGGGCGGTGTCCTCGGCGGCGCGTGCGGCTTCGGCCGTTTCGGTGAGCAGCGCGGCCTGGCGTTCCAGCTGTGCGGCCCGCACGGCGACGCTGTCGGCGCCGCCCCGGGCCTGCACCAACTCCCCCTCCAGCGCCGACCGTTCAGCATCGAGGGCGTCCCGGCGGGCGACCCGGGACGCCGTCCTGAGCGCCGCCTCCTGCTGGGCGGCGCTGCGGCGCTCACGCTCCTGCTCGGCCCGGCGCAGCTCCTCGTGCGCGGAGTGCAGCCCGGAGGCACTCCGTCGGGCCTCCTCGTACCGCCGCTCCAACCCCTCGGCCTGTGCGGCGAGTTGATAGGTGGGCGCGTCGCCGGCCTCGGCGCTGGCAGCGGCCAGCGCCTCGCGTACGAGGCCCAGTCGGCGTTCGTCCTCGGCGCGCCGCTCGTCGGCCCGCTGGTAGGAAGCCAGCGCCCGCTCCTCCGCCTCGCGGTCGACGTGCCCGGCGATCTTCCGGGCGGGCGCCGGGTGTTCGGTCGCTCCGCAGACGGCGCAGGGTTCGCCGTCGGCCAGGTTGGCGGCCAGCTCGGCGGCGATGCCGTTCAGACGCTGTTCCTTGAGGTCGAGCCAGTGGGCCTTCGCCTCCGTGGCACGCTCGCGCGCCCCAAGTACATGTGTCTGCGTCTCGTCCGTGTCCCGGGCGAACGTGTCGCGCTGGCGGGCTGCCCTGAGCCGGTTCTGGGCGGGTTCCCGCTGGACGGCGAGCTGTTCGGCCCTCGTGGCGGCTTCCTGGGCCGACTCGATACGGGCCTGGAGGCCCGCCCGCGTCGTCTCCCAGTCGCCGAGCCAGTTCTCGGCGTCGTGCAGGACGTCCTCGTCGGCGCGCTCCTGACGGTCCAGGCCGGTGCGCTCGGCGGTCAGTCGGTCCAGCCGCTGTTCGGCGCGGCGGGCGGATTCGAGGCCGCCCAGCTCCTCGGCGGCCCGGCGTGCGGCGGCAGCCAGTCCACCGGCGCCGGCGTCCACGAAGGTGTCCGGCAGCAGGGCACGCGCGCGTGTCTCACCGTCGGCCGCGCGCCGGTGCTCGGATTCGGCGGCCTCGCGCAGCTCCAGCGCGGGCGCCACCGCCTCGGCCTTGCGGGCCTGCTCCATCGGCGCC
>NZ_JAAGLU010001069.1 GCF_010550245.1 Streptomyces sp. SID12501 | reverse complement strand
CTCCAGCTGTTCCCGTTCTCGCTCGGCGACCACCCGTTCGGCCAGGACACGGTCGGCCGCGACTACTTCGCCATGACGATGCGCGGGACGCAGATCTCCCTCGCGATCACGTTCATGGTCGGCGCGATCTCCGCGATCATCGGCGTCGTCTTCGGTGCCGCCGCCGGCTACTTCCGTGGCTGGATCGAGGCGGTGCTCATGCGCCTGACCGACATGGTGATCATCATCCCCGTGCTGCTCATCGGCGCGGTCATCGCGTACAACTCGAAGGCCGGCGTGCTCGTGCTGGGCGTGCTGCTCGGGCTCACCACGTGGACCGGCATGGCGCGTCTGGTGCGCGGCGACTTCCTGTCGCTGCGCGAGCGCGAGTTCGTCGAGGCGGCCC
>NZ_JAAGLU010001068.1 GCF_010550245.1 Streptomyces sp. SID12501 | reverse complement strand
CACGGACACCACGGCCAGCAAGGACCGGTACCACCGGCTGCGGGGCCGCGGCGTCCCGCTCGTGCTCGTCAACGGCTACGCCGAGGGCGTGGACGCCCCGGCCGTGTCGACCGACGACACCGCCGCGATGGACCAGGCGTTCCGCCACCTGTACTCCCTCGGCCACCGTGCGATCGGGCTCGCCGTCGGGCCCACGCGCTTCGTCCCCTCGCAGCGTAAGCGCGACGCGTTCGTCTCGCTCCTCGAGAAGCACCTCGGGACCGCCGACGCCGACGCGCACGTCGTCTCGACGCTGTTCACGGTCGAGGGCGGGCAGGCCGCCGCGACCGAGCTGTTCGCGTCGGGGCACACCGCGGTCGTCTGCGGCTCCGACCTCATGGCCCTC
>NZ_JAAGLU010001067.1 GCF_010550245.1 Streptomyces sp. SID12501 | reverse complement strand
GACGTGCTCGGACGGTGACGGGGACGTCCGTCCCGACCGTTGGAGCATGCCCGGTGGCACGCTCGGCCGCGTGATCCATCTCTACCTGCACGCTCGTGCGCTCCCGGGCGCGCGGCCCGCAGTCGAGTCCTTCCTCGCCGAGGCGCGCGCCGTCTACGAGGAGCTCGACGGCGTCGCCGTGCGGCTGCAGTGGTCGACCACCGACCCGGACGCCTTCGTCGAGATCATGGAGTACGCCGACGAGTCGACCTGGCGTCGCGACCAGGAACGCGTCGAGCACGATCCGCGCATGCGCGCCCTGATCGAGCGGTGGCACGGCCTGCTCGCCTCCGGTCCGGTCGTGTCGACCTACGAGGACGTGCCGATCACCGTGCCGTGACCTGCT
>NZ_JAAGLU010001066.1 GCF_010550245.1 Streptomyces sp. SID12501 | reverse complement strand
CGGTTCCGTCGTGGTGGACGACGGCCGGGACGTGTGCAGCCTGCTCAGGCCGGATACGGGCGACGCGGTTCATGAACGGGTCTGCGTCGCCGGTGAACCAATCACGGAGGTGGGTGTCGAGGACCGCTGGGGCGAACGGTCGGTACCCGGCGCGCCGCTTGATCGTGTTGAGGCGGTCGCGGCTGCCGGCGTGACCGGGGTGGGCGAGGATCGACCGGTGCCCCAGTGCCCGGGGTCCGAACTCCATGGGGCCCTGTACCCATCCGATGATGCTGCCGCCCGCGAGGAGCCCTGCGACTGTAGGCCCGAGGTGGTCACCGAGGTCACCGAGGTTGTGCCAACCGTCGGGGATATCCCGCAGGGACAGGGCGCCTGGCACGGGGCC
>NZ_JAAGLU010001065.1 GCF_010550245.1 Streptomyces sp. SID12501 | reverse complement strand
GACGACGTTCCTCGGCGGCGGCCACGCCATCCGCATGAGCGTCATCGACGAGGTGGGCGAGTTCCCCACCCCGTTCTTCTACGCCCACGAGGAAACCGACTTCGCCTGGCGGGCCCTGGACGCCGGCTGGGACATCGACTACCGGGCCGACATGGTGCTCCAGCACCCGCGTACGGAGGCGTCCCGGCACGCGGTGTACTACCACCACACCGGCCGGAACCGGGTCTGGCTGGCCAAGCGACACCGGCCCGCCGTTCTGGTGCCGATCTACCTCGCGACCTGGGCCGCGTACACGCTCGCGCAACGCCCCCCGCTCTCCGGCCTGACCGCCTGGTGGTCGGGCTTCTTCGAGGGCGTACGAGTAACGTGCCCGCCGCGCCGCCCC
>NZ_JAAGLU010001064.1 GCF_010550245.1 Streptomyces sp. SID12501 | reverse complement strand
AGCCGAGCGCCTCGCGCAGGGCCGGGGTGAAGTCACCGCGGAAGAGGTCGACCAGGCCCTTGACGGCGGGGACCGCGGTGCCGGTGGCCCAGGCTCCGAACGCGTCGCCGACGCGCTTGGCGGCGTCCTCGACGGGCCCGAGCGCCTTGGTGATGCCCTGGATGGCGGGCGCGAAGAGCGGGAAGACGCCGCCGAGGAGGTTCGCGCCGATGCGCCCGAGGGCGGAGCCCATGTTCATGAGCGAGCCGCGCAGCGTGCCGCCGACCTCGTCGGCGACGGTTCCGGCCGCGGTCGTCATGGCCTTCTGGAAGTCGGCGAAGCCGATCTTGCCGGCGGAGGCCATCTTGAAGACCTCGTCGGTGGTGGCCACGAACTGGTCGGCGAG
>NZ_JAAGLU010001063.1 GCF_010550245.1 Streptomyces sp. SID12501 | reverse complement strand
CAGCCCGCTCGTCGACATCAAGATCGACGGGCGACGCAAGCACAAGGTGGCGCTCTGGCACCTGTCCTGGGCCGAAGTCACCTACCAGGCGCAGATGCTGATCCGGTACGAGGGCGTCGGAGACAAGGCACATGCCTGGCTGCTCCAAGAACTGCTCCACTACCTGTGGCACGACAACTCCGGCTGCCACGGATTCCAGAACATGGGATCGGCGTGGGTTCCCGTACGCAACGGAATCAACGACGAAACGCTGTGCCAGGGCGACCCGCGCGCCTTGGACGTGGTCGAGAGCTGGGAACAGCTCATCCGTCAGATCTGCCTCAGCCTCGGTGGTGAACTCGGACAGAAGGTCCTGCCCGTCCAGCGGGCCGAGCGTGGAGCGGAT
>NZ_JAAGLU010001062.1 GCF_010550245.1 Streptomyces sp. SID12501 | reverse complement strand
ACCTACGGCTGGCACGACCCCGACGTCGCCGGCGCCTCCGCGCGCCGCGGCCTGTCGGAGGACGTCGTGCGCGACATCTCGCGGCTCAAGAACGAGCCCGAGTGGATGCTCAAGACGCGCCTGAAGGCCCTGCGCCTGTTCGACAAGAAGCCCATGCCCTGGTGGGGCGCGGACCTGTCGGGCATCGACTTCGACAACATCAAGTACTTCGTGCGGTCCACCGAGAAGCAGGCCACCAGCTGGGAGGACCTGCCGGAGGACATCAAGAACACGTACGACCGCCTCGGCATCCCGGAGGCGGAGAAGCAGCGCCTCGTCGCGGGCGTCGCCGCGCAGTACGAGTCCGAGGTGGTCTACCACCAGATCCAGGAGTCGCTCGAGGAGC
>NZ_JAAGLU010001061.1 GCF_010550245.1 Streptomyces sp. SID12501 | reverse complement strand
GGAGGTTTTCCGCCCCATGAACCAGTGCACTGCCGTGGCCCTGTTACCGCCCCCGGATCACGTCGTCCGGCTTGCCGCCCCCGGGCACCTGCCCCAGGCCGGGTACGTCCTGTGCGAACTCGGTGACGACCACGAAGAGGACCACGCGACCCTGCTGTGGGACGACGACGCGAACCGCGAGGGCATCTGGGTGCGGTGGAACGAGAACCGGGCCAGGCTGGCGGGGCTGGCCTGGTGCACCGCCATCGACGCGCGGAGCGAGGACGCGTGCGGGCTGTTCGCCGGGCACCTCTCCGCGCACGACTGGGACGTCCTGGACCCCACACTCGAAGCGGTGGCGGCGGTCGTCGACGGGTGGCCGGCGGACCCTGCGGCACCCCGGCCC
>NZ_JAAGLU010001060.1 GCF_010550245.1 Streptomyces sp. SID12501 | reverse complement strand
TCCGTACAGCGGCACAGGCGCCCGCCCCGGGCCGCCAACAGCTCCCCCGACACGGCCAGCCCGTACCCCTTCCACCACACCGGCACCACCCACCGCGAGCCCGTGCTCGGGGAGGGGGTGAAGACGAGGGCCCCCAGGTCCGCGCCCGGCAGCACCCGCACCGACGTCGATGCCTTCACCGGTCACTCCTCGACACACGACGAAATTGGTCCAAACCAATCACCACCCTGCCCGCCCTCGCCCCCGAACACAACCATCCGCTCATCAAGATCACACCAACCCGACTCCGCTCTCGGCGCCATGGTGCCGGGCAAGCCGGTCGCAGGCCCGGCAGTCGGTGTAGGGGCGGACGGCGTCGCCGGGGCCGGGGCGGAAAACGGTCTCCG
>NZ_JAAGLU010000105.1 GCF_010550245.1 Streptomyces sp. SID12501 | reverse complement strand
GGGGGTGCCTTCTGGTGTTGAGCTGAACCGGCCGTCCTCCAGCACTCCAGCATTGAGCCATTTCTGGATCTGCTCTCGGCCGGGGAACCGACCGAGAGAGGTCATAAGATGGTCATGACTGATGCGGTCGAAGGCCGCCGACAGGTCTGCGTCAAGTACCCACAGCCTCTTGGCGCTCTTCTTGGCTGTGAAGTTGAAGAGTGTCGCGATCGCATCATGCGTGCTGCGACCAGGTCGGAAGCCATAGTTCCGCGCTTCGAACCTTGCCTCCCATTCAGGTTCCAAGGCGTTCTTCACCTTGGCCTGATATGCGCGGTCCCGGATTACCGGGATGCCGAGAGGCCTCTTCTTTCCATTGGCTTTCGGGATGTACACACGCTTGACTGGCCTGGCTGGGCTTGTCGGATGGTCCAGAATCTCTCTGGCTAACCGACCCCTCATAGATGGGGTGAGCGCTGTTTCCCCATCTACACCAGCAGTCTTCTTTCCGGTGCTCTGCTGCGTGACCCGCCTGACACTTGTCAAGGTGTTGGCTCTGGAGCGCAGCATCAGCTTTTGCAGGTTGCGCACCTGCTTTAAATCACCTTTCCTTGCGGCCCTGTAGATCCTATGACGCAATTGTCTTACTGACTCCTCCTCCTGGCTCCAGTCGATACTGTGCCAGAATTCGACGTCCCCCTCGGTTCCGTTCATTGAGGGGACTGTCGTGTCGGGCACTTAGCCCTCCTCTCTGTCTAACTTGTCCCTCGGCGCAGACTCTTGCTCTTTCGTACTACATGACCTACCTGTTCGCGTCAGCCCGCTTTCGCGTCCAGCATGTACTGGTATCCGACGGGTTATGTCGGGGGGAGAGAGACCCGATCCCCGATCTTCCCCTGGGCTTTCGCCCTATCGGCCTTCGCTTCTCGAACATCCTGTCCTGCACGGGATTTCCGCCATTGTTGCCTCCGGCTTACCGGCTGACACACCGGACCCGTACAGGGTTTCCACGTTCCACTACCGGCAGTTGCGACCGGGGTGGGTGCCCTCTCTTCGCCGACCCCCATGGTGACCTCAACGGCCCTAAAGAAGCAGGTCGTTGCATGTCGGGCTTTCCAGCCCTAGGGATTTCTAATCCGCCGATTGCTTGCCACTGCGGAGTGTCACTAACGACGCTTTACTACGAGGGTTCGCATTGCTCACCCGTCCGGTCTTCCCCTTCGCCTGTGGATCCCAGTGGCCTGGGCTCCCTTGGGCTTGACGGTTTCGGCTCAGCACCCCGGCGTTGCCACCGACGCACCCGAAACTGGGGACCGACCATCAGTCACGGGTCGGGGTTCATCTGTTCCTCTCTTCTAGTAGAACCACTGCTCGATAGCGACTTCGTGTCGCACTCCTTGCGGGACTTGAAA
>NZ_JAAGLU010001059.1 GCF_010550245.1 Streptomyces sp. SID12501 | reverse complement strand
GAGCAGGTTGCCCTGGCCCGGGGTGTGCACGTCGGCGGCGAGGATGCCGGTGTCGGGGTCGGCGGCGGCCATCTGGGCGGTGGCCTCGCCCATGCCGAAGCCGATCTCCAGGACCACGGGGAGTCCGTCGAAGAGCCGCTTGAGGTCGATGACCTCGTGGCCGTCGATGTCGAGGCCCCAGGTGCCCCAGAGCCGCTTCAGGGCTTCGCCCTGGCCGGTGGTGACCCGGCTGCGACGGGGCTGGAAGCTGCGGATGCGGCGCTCGTGGTGCGAGCCGGCCGGATCGGGGGCCCGGCCGTCGGGGAAGCGGGGCTCGGTGCGCCACTTGGGGGGCACGTACGAGGACGCATCCGGGGCGGTGTCCGGGAGGCTGGGCTGGGGGTTCG
>NZ_JAAGLU010001058.1 GCF_010550245.1 Streptomyces sp. SID12501 | reverse complement strand
GGTGCGCTCCCCCTCGGTCAGGCCGGCGATGCAGGAGCCGTTGAGCTTGTAGAACCGCGGGTAGCCGAGGACGACGACGTTGGCCGAGGGGGCCTTGGCGCGGACCTGCGAGTAGACCGAGTCGAGCTTGGCGGGCAGCGAGTTCTGGACGAACGTCTTGGCCGTGTTGACCCGGGCGACGCAGTTGGCCTCGGACTGGAGGACGCAGGTGGTCATGACGTCCGCGAACCCGGCGTCGTTGCCGCCGATGGTGAGCGAGACGAGGCCGGTGGAGGAGTTCAGCGGGCCCATCTGGTTGGCGAGGACGTCGCCGGTCTTGGCACCGGAGCAGGCCACGAAGGAGAAGCTGGCGGGCGAGTTCGCGGCGGCCCACAGGGCGGGGTACG
>NZ_JAAGLU010001057.1 GCF_010550245.1 Streptomyces sp. SID12501 | reverse complement strand
AAGCTGCTCATCGGCGGCGGCATGATGTTCACGTTCCTCAAGGCCCAGGGCCACGAGGTCGGCTCCTCGCTGCTCGAGGAGGACCAGGTCGACACGGTCAAGGGCTACCTCGCGCAGGCGCAGGAGGCCGGCGTCGAGATCGTCCTGCCCGTCGACACGCTGGTCGCGCCCGAGTTCGGCTCGGACGACTACCAGGTCGTCGCGGTCGACGCGATCCCGGCCGGCACGATGGGCCTGGACATCGGCCCGAAGTCCGCCGCGCTGTTCCGCGAGGCGATCCTCGCGGCGAAGACGATCGCGTGGAACGGCCCCATGGGCGTGTTCGAGCGTCCCGCGTACGCCGAGGGCACCAAGGCCGTCGCGCAGGCGCTCGTCGACACCGACGG
>NZ_JAAGLU010001056.1 GCF_010550245.1 Streptomyces sp. SID12501 | reverse complement strand
GGGGTCGACCTTGACCACCTCGCCGATCGGCACGCCGGGCACGAAGGGCTTGTTGCCGCGCGAGCCGAAGGTCACGAGGCGGTCGCCGGGGTTGATCTTGGCTTTGCCGTTGAGCATCTGGACGGACATCGCGCGGTCGCCCTGGCCGGTGGCGAAGCCGAACTCGCCGGTCTTCTCCAGTCGGGTGCCGACGGTGAAGTCGGGGTCGTTGGCGAGGACCACGGTGGCGGTGTCGGGGCCGACGGTGGAGACCCGGCCGACGAGACCCTCCCCGTTGAGGACGGTCATGTCGCGCTCGATGCCGTCCTTGCTGCCGGCGTCGATGGTGACGGTCCAGGAGAAGCCCTGGGCCGCTCCTATCGCGATGATCTCGGCGCCCTTGATGC
>NZ_JAAGLU010001055.1 GCF_010550245.1 Streptomyces sp. SID12501 | reverse complement strand
AAGGTCACGGTCGACGACGCGCGGAAGGCCGCGATCGCGAAGGAGCTGCAGACCATCGCCTACGAGCAGCTGCCGATGATCTCCCTGTTCTACGGCGGGTCGTGGGGCCTGTTCTCCACCAAGTCGTTCACCGGCTGGCCCAGCGCCGAGAACCCGTACGCGTCCCCCAAGACGTGGGACCAGACGCCGCTGCTCATCCTCACCGGCCTCGAGCCGGCCTCCTGACGGCGGTGCCCCGGCGCGGCCACGACGCGCCCTGGCCCCCCCCGCACGACCCACCCGACACGAGGAGGCTCCGGTGCGCTACGCCCTGCGCAAGCTCGGTCTGCTCCTGCTGACGCTGTGGGCGGCGGTGACGTCGAACTTCGTGCTGCCGCGGCTCATGC
>NZ_JAAGLU010001054.1 GCF_010550245.1 Streptomyces sp. SID12501 | reverse complement strand
TCACCGCGCGAGCCGGGGGCGGCCGTCGTGGCGACGCGTCAGGCTTCGCCGGTGGACCGACCGCTCGTTTTGGGTCTGCGCCATCGGAGTGAGACACCGTCTCCCGCGTCCCTCTCCCGGAGTTGAACCGGACGACTCGTCCATTTCCGGGCTCGCGTCATCCGATCGTTTCTAGGAGTAGATATGCGTACGCGCTCTTCCCTTGCCGCCTGTGTCCTCGCTGCGGGCATCCTGCTGGGCGGCGCCGGAGCCGCACTGGCCGACGATGGCGTCGAGATCGGCAGCGCCTCCCTCGGTCACGCCGGCTTCGCCGCCACCAAGTCTTCGGTCGCCGCCATCCCCGCCGCGTTCGGCCCCGTCTACACCTCCAACGCCACCAAGGAAGG
>NZ_JAAGLU010001053.1 GCF_010550245.1 Streptomyces sp. SID12501 | reverse complement strand
CCACCAGCCCGGACGACACCTCGATCAGCCCGACCAGCACCGACCCGGGGTCAGCGACACCCTCCGCCGGCGCACCGAACGAATCCAACGCGCGCCGCGCACGAGCCTCACCCTGACGACGCTCCGCCGCGGCCTGCGCCTGCGGGGACCGGCCGCCGTGCATGCGGCACACCCAGTGCCCGGGCAGAGGGCCGTTGGTCCACGGTTCGCTTGCACGGTTGTGGCTGGTGCAGGTGGGCTTGCCGTTCTCGCGTGCATGGGGTGTATCGCACTTCGGGCAGTTCACGGGGTCGGCGGACCACATGTTGGGTCGTGGCATTCGGGTGTGCTCTACCAGAGGTCGGGTCCACGACGAAGCGCGTGGTTGTCTCGGCAGTGTCCGACGG
>NZ_JAAGLU010001052.1 GCF_010550245.1 Streptomyces sp. SID12501 | reverse complement strand
GCCGCCTGGACGAGGGACGCGACCTCCTTGGCCACGTCGTGGCTGGCGAGCGTGAAGCCGAGCAGCTGCAGCAGCGCGACCCCGGCGACGCTCCCCCAGATGCGGGGGCGGCCACCGGTCAGCGCCGTGCCGCCGACGACGACCGCGCTGATGACCGTGAACTCGTACCCGAGCCCCAGGTTCGCCGTGTCGACGGTGCCGTTGACGCCCACGCTGAGGAGGGCCGCGAGGCCCGCGAGCGCCGCGGCCACGACGTACACGGTCGTGATGGTGCGCCGCACCGGGATGCCCGCGAGCGCCGCGGCGGTCTCGTTGCCGCCGACCGCGACGATGCGCCGCCCGAGGACCGTGCGCCGCGCGACCCAGCTCGCGACCACAACGACGAC
>NZ_JAAGLU010001051.1 GCF_010550245.1 Streptomyces sp. SID12501 | reverse complement strand
GCGCACGCCCCCGGCGTGCAGGCGGTCGAGCACGTCGTCAAGTCACGCGAAGTCGTACTCCCCCGGGCGGGGCTCGAGGCGCGACGACGAGAACACCCCGACCGTCGCCGTCGTCACGTGCGCGCGGCGCATCAGCCGCACGTCCTCGTCCCACACCTCCTGCGGCCACTGCTCGGGGTTGTAGTCGCCGCCGTAGGAGATCCCCTCCGTCGGCCAGCCGAGCTCTGCCACGTGCCCCTCCGTCGCGTCGTCGCGCCCGCGCCCTGTGCACGGTCACAGCCTGTGAACGTGCACAGGTAATCACGCGGGCACGCGCCCCCACAGGGGGGCCGGGGCATCGTTATCCGACTGTGACCGTGCACAGGACGCGGTCCGAAATCCCGGCCG
>NZ_JAAGLU010001050.1 GCF_010550245.1 Streptomyces sp. SID12501 | reverse complement strand
CCATACGTGGCTGCGGTGACTTCGGAGACCACGGCCCCCGGCCCCACCCCTCACCACCCGGCGGCCACAACCGGGGGACACACGAGCCGGACGCGCAGGAGAGGACCGAAGCCGCATGAGTGCCGCGCCCCGGCCGTCGACCACCCCGCAGCCGCCGGCCCTGCCCGACGCGATCCGCGCCACCCTCGCCCGGGTCGCCCCTCATCTCCTCGCCGACTTCGACCGCGACCGGGCGGCCGGCACCGCCCACGCCCGTACCGAGGTGTCCGCCGCTCCCCTGCGCACCTTCACCGAGGCATGGGCCGTCGAGGTGGCCATCGCCCGGCACCCCGAGACCGCTGCCCGGCTTCGCGCGTTGGAGAGCCGCGCCGGAGAAGTCACCGACCT
>NZ_JAAGLU010000104.1 GCF_010550245.1 Streptomyces sp. SID12501 | reverse complement strand
AGCGGCGCACGCGGTACCGCCTGGCGCAGGCCGAGGCACGCATCCACATCTACCGCGGGTACCTCAAGGCGCTCGACGCGCTCGACGAGGTCATCGCGCTGATCCGCCGCTCCCCCGACGCGGAGGTCGCGCGCACGGGCCTCATGGAGCTCCTCGGCATCGACGAGGAGCAGGCGCAGGCGATCCTCAACCTGCAGCTGCGCCGCCTGGCCGCGCTGCAGCGCCAGGAGATCCTCGAGGAGCACGCCAAGCTGCAGGCGATCATCACCGAGCTCAACGAGATCCTCGGCTCGCCCGAGCGGCAGCGCACGATCGTGTCGGAGGAGCTCGCGACGATCGTCGACAAGTACGGCGACGAGCGGCGCACGCACATCCTGCCGTTCGACGGCGAGGTCTCGATCGAGGACCTCCTCGCCGAGGAGGACGTGGTCGTCACGATCACGCGCGGCGGCTACGCCAAGCGCACGCGCGTCGACGCGTACCGTGCGCAGCGCCGCGGCGGCAAGGGCGTGCGCGGCGCGCAGCTGCGCGAGGACGACATCGTCGACCACTTCTTCGTGACGACGACGCACCACTGGCTGCTGTTCTTCACGAACCTGGGCCGCGTGTACCGCGCGAAGGCGTACGAGCTGCCCGAGGGCGGCCGTGACGCCAAGGGCCAGCACGTCGCCAACCTGCTGGCGTTCCAGCCGGGCGAGAAGATCGCGCAGGTCCTGGACCTGCGCGACTACGAGCAGGCCGAGCACCTGGTGCTCGCGACGCGCCGTGGCCTGGTGAAGAAGACACGCCTGACGGAGTACGACTCGAACCGCACGGGCGGCGTCATCGCGATCAACCTGCGCGAGGACGACGAGGGCCGGGCCGACGAGCTGGTCTCCGCGCGGCTGGTCGACTCCGACCAGGACGTCATCCTGGTGTCGCGGCTGGGCCAGTCGGTGCGCTTCACGGCGTCCGACGAGGGGCTGCGGCCCATGGGTCGTGCGACGAGCGGCGTCACGGGCATGAAGTTCCGCGGCGACGACGACCTGCTCGCGATGGACGTCGTGCGCGAGGACGCGTTCCTGTTCACCGTCACCGAGGGCGGCATCGCCAAGCGCACCGCGCTGACGGTCGAGAACTACCGCCAGCAGGGCCGTGGCGGTATCGGCATCAAGGTCGCGAACCTGCCCGAGGCGAACGGCGAGCTCGTGGGCGCCCTGGTGACGGACGCCGACGACGAGGTGCTCGTCATCATGGAGCGCGGCAAGATCGTGCGGTCCTCGACCTCCGAGGTCAACGCCACGGGACGCAACACCCAGGGCGTGATCTTCGCCAAGCCGGACGCCGGCGACCGCATCATCGCGGTGGCCCGGAACACCGAGCGTCACCTCGCGGACGATGGCGGTACCGTGGACGAGAACG
>NZ_JAAGLU010001049.1 GCF_010550245.1 Streptomyces sp. SID12501 | reverse complement strand
GTGCGGGCGCGGCCGGTGTAGTCGCGGACCGTCGCCTGCGTCTCGGCGGCGCTCGCCCAGTCGCCGATCCACAGCGCCTGCGGCGTGAGGGCGATCTTGGCGAGCAGGTTCTTGTCGTTGCCGGACGCGGCCTGCCACGCGGCGTAGGCGGCGGTCTCGGGGTCGACGTAGAACTGGCTGCTCGACACCGGCGGCGTGGTCGGCTGGGTCGTCGGCTGCGTGGTGGGCTGCGTCGTCGGCTGCGTG
This sequence comes from Streptomyces sp. SID12501, assembly GCF_010550245.1. Lineage (GTDB taxonomy): Bacteria > Actinomycetota > Actinomycetes > Streptomycetales > Streptomycetaceae > Streptomyces. The sequence continues at coordinate 141 of NZ_JAAGLU010001049.1, read as the reverse complement.
GTCGGCTGCGTGACGCCACCGGTGCACGTCGTGCCGTTGAGCGTGAACGACGCGGGCACGCCGTTGCTGCCGCTCCACGAGCCGTTGAAGCCGAACTGCGCCGAGGCGCCGGTGCCGAGGCTGCCGTTCCACCCGACGTTC
>NZ_JAAGLU010001048.1 GCF_010550245.1 Streptomyces sp. SID12501 | reverse complement strand
CAGCTGCGCCGGATCGTCCACCATCACCGTCACGGCCTCGGCCAGCTTCGGATCCCCGGCGAGCTCCGCGAAGGCGGCCCGGTCCGCGGACGGGTAGGCGAGCAGGACGTCCTCGAACCCCGAGCGGGCCAACCACAGCGACTCGGCGAGCGTGTACGACATGATCCCGGCGAACCCGGGCCGCGCCAGCACCCGTTCGAGCAGCGCCCGACATCGTACGGACTTGCTGGCGACCCGGACCGGCTTGCCGCCGGCCCGGCGCACGAGATCGTCGGCGTTGGCGTCGAACGCGTCGAGGTCCACGATGGCCAGCGGCGCTTCGAGGTGCGCGGTCGCCCGGTCGTACCGGGCCCGGTCGGAAGTCATGCCCGGCAGCTTGCCAGATGG
>NZ_JAAGLU010001047.1 GCF_010550245.1 Streptomyces sp. SID12501 | reverse complement strand
CGTAGTTCCGCGCGGGTCGGGACGGGTTCGGTGAGGGTCGGGAACACCTTGCGGGCGACCTCGGCGGTGGTCCCGCAGAAGGCGCGCCAGCGCTCGTACTCCTGGCCCGAGCCGGTGAGCCGGGCGAAGGACTCCCGGGTTCGCGTCTCCCCGCCGCCGACGAGGAGGCCCCCCGGACGACCGGCGCGCTCGACGGGCGTGTACGAGGACACGGTGCGTCGGCGGACCGCGAACCGCAGGCCGAGATCGCGGACGATCTTCGCGGGGAGCAGGGAGACGAGGTACGAGTACCGTGACAGCCGGGCGTCGAGTCCGACGAAGGGGCGGGTGGAGACGGCGGCCCCGCCGGGGTGTCCCAGTCTTTCCAGGGCCAGCACCGAACCGCCG
>NZ_JAAGLU010001046.1 GCF_010550245.1 Streptomyces sp. SID12501 | reverse complement strand
GATCGCGACCAGATTCGACAAGCTCGCCGACCGGTACCGCGCTGGCGTCGTCCTGGCCGCGCTGATCCTCTGGCTCCGCGAACCAGCCAGATGATCATTTGTCAGACAGGCTCTAGCACGCGGGGCTTGTACTCGACCAGCTGGATGCGGCCGTCGAAGGTGCGGTGCTCGATCGTCTGGAGGGCAACGTCCGGATAGCCGTCGTAGATGCGTTCCTCGCCCGTGGCCCCGGTGATCACCGGGAACATGACGACCCGAAAGCGGTCGACGAGTCCGGCTCGTAGCAGGGACCGGCAGAGGCTGAGGCTGCCGATCGTGCTGAGGGGCCCCGAGCCGCTCGACTTCATGGCGCGGACCGCATCGACAGCGTCGTCGCGTACGACCGTG
>NZ_JAAGLU010001045.1 GCF_010550245.1 Streptomyces sp. SID12501 | reverse complement strand
GTGGCGCAGAAGTTCGCCACGTACGGCAGCGCGAAGACCGGCTGGGTCTACGAGATCCACGCGCCCGGCGGCATCGACGTCAACGCCACCGCCCGCGTGAACAACTACAACTCGCCCTACCTGTGGAACAAGGAGGTCGACTTCCCCGGCGGGGTCAAGGGTCGCTACATCAAGGGGGCCTGCAAGTTCCGGCTGACCCACACGGATCCACAGACCAAGGTCAACACCTACGAGGAACTCGGCTGCAAGAACAACGACGGGTTCGCGCCCTACGCGACGGACGACGCCGCATAGAGCGCGGCCCGCGGACGCCGATCCGCTCGGACAGCGGATGGGCCGCCTGCCGAGGCCGGCTGCCCATCGCAGCCGCGAGATATGCCTCAGGAC
>NZ_JAAGLU010001044.1 GCF_010550245.1 Streptomyces sp. SID12501 | reverse complement strand
TGGGCGGGGGCGTCACCGGCGGTGTCGCCGTCGCCGGCGGCGTCGGGGTCGGGGTCGCGGTGGGGGTCGGCGTCGGCGTCGGGGTGGGTGTCGGCGTCGGGCCGCCCGGCTCCGTGCCCCACACCAGCACGCCCTTGTCGTACAGCGTGATCGCGCGCGTCTTCACCGGGTCGCCCGTCGCGGGCAGCCCGACGAACGACGGGTCGTTCGTCGCGTCCCAGCCCGCCGCGCCGGTGACGCGGAACTGGATCTCGCGGCGGTGCTGCGACTGTCCCCCGGGGTGGATGTCCTGGCCCACGCAGCTGAGCTCGGCGTAGTA
>NZ_JAAGLU010001043.1 GCF_010550245.1 Streptomyces sp. SID12501 | reverse complement strand
TGCCCGGAGAAACCACAGGCGACCGTGACGGAGTCGGGGTGCGCCGGATGGCGGGCGATCACGAAGTGCTCGTCGGGGGTGTTGGAGTACATGCAGGTGGCGGCCTTGAGGAAGCGGCCGGGGAGGGTGGGGATGCGCGGGGCCATCTGGGCGGCCATGGCGGCGACCTCGTCGTCGTACACCGTCCGGTCGATGGTCTCCGGGGTGCAGACGGTGCCCCTGCGGAAGAAGGCGACCTTGGCGCCCTTGTCCGGGCCGTCGATCGCGGGGAAGCCGTAGACCTGAACTCCCGCCGCGGCCTCCCAGATGTAGATGGGGTGCTGCGCGGGGAGGAAGGGCCGGGTGCCGCCGGTGGGTTCGAACCAGTACATGACCTGGCGCTCGATG
>NZ_JAAGLU010001042.1 GCF_010550245.1 Streptomyces sp. SID12501 | reverse complement strand
CCGTCGACCCGCTCCCGCGCGCTGCCCAGGGTGGCGGGCATGACGTCGATGCCGGCGGTGCCGGGTACGGCGAGGAAGTTCATCAGGGCGAGTCCGCCGGCCCGGTAGACCACGTCCTGGGCGGGCAGCGAGGAGTGTCCCGCGCCGAAGGCGAAGAGCCGGTTCCCCGCGGTGACGGCATCGGCGATGGCGATCCCGGCCTCGTTGACGCGGGAGGCCTCCTCGTCGCGCACCCGCTCCAGCAGACCGATGGCGGCGTCGAAGAACTGCCCGGCCAGCTTGCTCTCGCTCATACGCCGAAGGCCCTTCCAGGGTGGGGTGCGGTGGGTGCGTCCGTGTCCGCCGCTCACCGTGCGGTCTGGACCAAGCGCGTGTCAATACGAACGT
>NZ_JAAGLU010001041.1 GCF_010550245.1 Streptomyces sp. SID12501 | reverse complement strand
GCTGCCCGTGCCGTCGCCGGCGACTTCGGCTTTGACGTGGAGGAGAACGAGCTGCCGACCATCATGGGCAGGGGCAATGCCGTTCTGGCGATCACGCACCCCTTCGAGTCGACCTCCGCAGCGGACTCAGCAGTGCGAGTGCGAAGCGTCCGCGACCGCTACTCGGACGCGCGGTTCTCGTCGTCGTTCGAGCTGCTGAGGCGACCTGGGGTGCTCCTCGCGAGCCTGATGGGATGAGGTGGACTGTCGATGCCTGACGACGACTACGACGAGGTCGAGGCTGTCGTTCGGATACCCAAGGACGGGCGTCTTGCGGACTCGAGGAAGACAGAAGGGTGGAGCCGCGGCTATACAGCCAAGTCGTCGGAGAAGGGGCCCGAGCATGTT
>NZ_JAAGLU010001040.1 GCF_010550245.1 Streptomyces sp. SID12501 | reverse complement strand
CGTCACCGAAGTTGGTGATCGCCAGGGGGCGGGTGAACGCCGCGCCCCTGCTGTGGAGTTCATCGAGAGCGGCGAAGGAGGAGACCACGCCCAGCGGCCCGTCGAAGGCGCCGCCGTCCGGGACGGAGTCCAGGTGCGACCCGGTGACGACGGCGTCGCCGGCCAGGGGGTCGCCGAGCCAGGCCCACTGGTTGCCGTTGCGGTCGGTCTCGTACGTCAGGCCGCGCGCCTGGGCCTGCTCCTGGAACCAGGTGCGGCAGTCGGCGTCGGCGCCGGTCCAGGCGTAGCGGCGGTAGCCGCCGGAGTCCGGGTGGCGGCCGATGGGGGCGAGGTCGGCCCACATGCTGTGGAAACCGGCCCCCCCGGCCCCCGAGGTCTCGCCCCGGGG
>NZ_JAAGLU010000103.1 GCF_010550245.1 Streptomyces sp. SID12501 | reverse complement strand
GTCCTACCTTCTTGGTGGGTTCGAACTGGTCATTCGTAAGATCGGTGGGGCTCAGGGGCTCCGGGTATGGCTGTCATGGTTGAGCCGATGAAATGGCTTAAGGAACATGGCCGCCCGGAGCCCCGCGACGACTCGACCGCCCATTGGGATTTGCGACTTGATCGCTTCGTAGGACTACGTCGGCGAGGTCGTCTGCGGGATGGACCAACAGCGAGCTGACGGAGGTGACCGTGCCCCGGATCTGGGCCGGAATGGACATCGGCAAAGAGCATCACCACTGCGTGGTGATCAACGAACGGGGCGAGCGTCTGCTGTCCCGCCGGGTCCTGAACGACGAAACAGCCCTGCTGGAGCTGATCCGCGACGTCCTGGACATCGACCGGGACGTGTTGTGGGCGATCGACATCAACCACGGCGTTGCCGCCCTGGTGATCGGGCTGCTGCTCAACCACGACCAGCCGATGGCCTACCTCACCGGCCGGGCCGTCCACCACGCTTCCGGCACCTACCGGGGCGAAGGCAAGACCGACGCCAAGGACGCCCTTGTCATCGCCGACCAGGCCCGCATGCGCCGCGACCTGGGCCAGCTGCGACCCGGCGACGAGATAGCCGTCGACCTGCGCATCCTCACCGGGCGCCGCACCGACCTGGTGGCCGACCGCACCCGGCAGATCAACCGGCTCCGCGCTCAACTGCTGGAGATCTTCCCGGCCTTGGAGCGTGCCCTGGACATGACCAACAAGGGTCCGGTGGTCCTTCTGACGGGCTACCAGACGCCGACTGCCATCCGCCGAAGCGGTGCGAAGCGCATCGAGACCTGGTTGCGCAACCGGAAGGTCCGAGGCGCGGCAGCTCTGGCGAAGACCGTCGCTGAGGCAGCCGAGGCCCAGCACACCGCACTGCCCGGCGAGAAGCTGGCCGCCGCCATGGTGGCCCGCCTCGCCAAGGGGGTGATGGCCCTGGATGAGGAGATCAGCGAGCTCGACGCGCTCATCGAGGGCCGGTTTCGCGAGCACCCGCAGGCCGAGGTGATCCGCAGCCTGCCGGGGATGGGGAATCTGCTCGGAGCCGAGTTCCTGGCTGCCACCGGCGGTGACATGGACGCCTTCGACAGCGCCGACCGCCTCGCCGGCTACGGCGGTGTTGCTCCCGCGCCACGGGACTCCGGACGCGTCAGCGGCAACCTTCACCGCCCCCGGCGCTACCACCGCGGCCTGCTGCGGGTCTTCTACCTCTCCGCGATGGCCAGCCTGAAATCCTGCCCGGCCTCGAAAACCTTCTACGACCGCAAGAGAGCCGAAGGCAAGGGGCACAAGCAGGCCCTGATCGCCCTCGCCCGCCGACGGGTGAACGTCCTCTGGGCAATGCTGCGTGACGGACAGTGCTACCACGGGTCACTTCCCGTCACGGCAGCAGCTTGACTTCAGCATTGGGATGTTCCTT
>NZ_JAAGLU010001039.1 GCF_010550245.1 Streptomyces sp. SID12501 | reverse complement strand
GGTGGCGACGCCGAAGACGGCGCCGGTCATGCCCTGGTACTTGCCGCGTTCGCGCAGCGGGACCACGTCGGCGATCAGTGCCATCGCCGTGACCATCAGGCCACCGGCGCCGATGCCCTGGACGCCGCGCCACACGATTAGCAGGGTCATGTTGCTCGCGAGGCCGCACAGGAAGGAGCCGGTGATGAAGATGACGGCGGAGAGCTGGAAGATCAGTTTCCGCACGAAGAGGTCGCCTAACTTGCCGACCAGTACGGTCGAGACGGTCTCCAGCAGCAGGTAAGAGGTGACCACCCACGACATGTGGTCCCCGACGCCGAGGTCGGCCATGATCGTGGGCAGGGCGGTGCCCACGATCGTCTGGTCGAGCGCCGCCAGCAGCACGCCT
>NZ_JAAGLU010001038.1 GCF_010550245.1 Streptomyces sp. SID12501 | reverse complement strand
CGATCCCCATCTCGAAGACCACGTCGCCGAAGTAGTCCGTAAGCGCGGCGGTTCCTTCGTCGTCGAACCAGCGTTCAGGGGTGGCTGACAGGCCAAGCCGAAACTCGGCACTGTCGGGAAGCTTCGAGCTGATGTGCCGGGCACCGAGGTTGTGAGCTTCATCCGCAATGAGGAGCAGGCGTCCGCGGTAACGACTAAGGATCTTCTGGAACGCGACATCCCCGAAGGTCTTGTTCGTCGTGATGATCACGCCGCCGTGGCTGGCATCCAGCGCCATAGCATCCAAGAGGTGCGAAGCGCTGCCGAACCAGGATGCCGTCGACTCGTAGGCCCGGATGGGGGACACCCCGAACCACTCAACGTCCTTCGCCCATTGATCAACAAGGTG
>NZ_JAAGLU010001037.1 GCF_010550245.1 Streptomyces sp. SID12501 | reverse complement strand
ACGCCGCCGAGCGCGGTCTGGAGCGGGTTGCCGGTGCCCAGGGCGTTCCAGGGGTCCATCACGTCGTCGTGGCCGAAGGCCACGTTCACCCCGGCCGCCAGCATCTCCTTGACCTGGGTGAGGCCGCGCCGTTTGGGATAGGCGTCGAAGCGGCCCTGGAGGTTGAGGTTCGCGAACGGGTTGGAGACGAGGTTGATCCCGGCGCGGGACAGCAGCCGTTGGAGTTTGAAGCTGTACGCGCCGCCGTAGGAACCCATGGCGGTCGTGTGGGAGGCCGTCGCGCGTTCGCGCAGCCCGGTGCGCAGCGCGAGCGTGGCCAGGACCTCCACGAAGCGGGACTGTGCGTCGTCGATCTCGTCGCAGTGCGCGTCGATGCGCAGGCCCCGTT
>NZ_JAAGLU010001036.1 GCF_010550245.1 Streptomyces sp. SID12501 | reverse complement strand
CAAGGGGACCCTCGTCATCCGGGCCGCCGAACAGCTCGGCATCGAGATCCCCCGGTTCTGCGACCACCCCCTCCTCTCCCCGGCCGGCGCCTGCCGCCAGTGCATCGTCGAGGTGGAGGGCCAGCGCAAGCCGATGGCCTCCTGCACCATCACCTGCACCGACGGCATGGTCGTCAAGACGCAGCTGACCTCGCCGGTCGCCGACAAGGCCCAGCGCGGGGTGATGGAGCTGCTGCTCATCAACCACCCGCTGGACTGCCCCGTCTGCGACAAGGGCGGCGAATGCCCCCTGCAGAACCAGGCCATGTCGCACGGCAACTCCGAATCCCGCTTCGAGGGCCGGAAGCGGACCTACGAGAAGCCCGTACCGATCTCCACGCAGGTGCTG
>NZ_JAAGLU010001035.1 GCF_010550245.1 Streptomyces sp. SID12501 | reverse complement strand
TACTGGTCGACCCACAGGTACCACGTGCCGTCGCGGTGGTCGCGGAAGACCAGCGGCGCCTCGACGTGCGCGTACCGGTCGTCGGCGAGCCGCGCGGCGACGACCTCGAAGTCGTCGGCGTCGAGCGCCGAGCCCGCCTCGTGGAACAGCCTGAGCGACCCGGGCGCGTCGGCGTCCTGCTTGGAGAAGCGGTGCACGCGCCCGTCGGGCGCGAGCGCGGCGGGCACCACGGTCGTGTCGATGACGCCCGTGCCGTGGTCGATGAGCACGCGCGCGGGGGTGACGGTCCGGAAGTCGCGCGTGCGGGCCACCAGCACGCGCGGGTACGACGCCGCGGCGTGGTGCACGTCGTCGGGCGGGTACAGCGACGACGAGAACGTCAAAGCGA
>NZ_JAAGLU010001034.1 GCF_010550245.1 Streptomyces sp. SID12501 | reverse complement strand
TGCTGCTGCTCATGACGGTCTGCGCCCACCTCCAGTGGCTGCCCTTCCCGACGTACGTCCCGCTGAGCGAGGACCCCGAGCAATGGGCCTGGAACCTGCTGCTGCCCTGGCTCACCCTCGGACTGTTCGAAAGCGCCAAGTACGCCCGACTGAGCCGCAGTTCGACCCTGGAGACGCTCGCGGAGGACCACATCCGCACCTTCCGCGCCTACGGCGTCGGCGAGCGCGCCCTCATCACCCGGCACGCCGTGCGCGGCGCCGTCGCCCCCGTGATCGCGCTCAGCGCCGTGGACTTCGGCACCATGATCGGCGGCGCGGTCCTCACCGAGTCCCTCTTCGGCATCCCCGGCCTCGGCAAGACCCTGATCGACGGCCTGCGCGTCCTCTAC
>NZ_JAAGLU010001033.1 GCF_010550245.1 Streptomyces sp. SID12501 | reverse complement strand
CGACGGCTCCGGCTGCTGCTCAGCGCTCGTCGGCATCGCGTGCCCCTTCGTCGAGGGGGACGGGCGCCACGGCGGGGCGCGGCACGGCCTCGTCGACGGCGATCCGTCGCGCGAGCGACGTGATCTGCTGCTCCATGTCCCGGAACCGGCGGTAGGTCGTGACCATGTACAGCAGGAACGCGATGATCAGCCCGTACCGCAGCAGGTCGGTGCCGCGGCCCACGCCCACGAACTCGGCGATGAGGTTCCAGGTGTCGGGGAAGATCACCGACAGCGTCGCGAGCAGCGCCGCGAGGACGACGGTCACACGACGCAGCGCGAGGTGACGCGCACCCGAGGGCGGGCGCAGCCCCAGGACGAAGACGGCCGCGATCGCGACCAGGACCAGC
>NZ_JAAGLU010001032.1 GCF_010550245.1 Streptomyces sp. SID12501 | reverse complement strand
GAACGGGAAGTCGTCGGCCAGCGCGTCGGCCACCGACGGCAGCGACAGGTCGGGCGTGTACGTGACGCCGCTGACGAGCACGTCGTCGAGCAGGAAGTCCGTGAGCGACCCCGTGGACTCGACGTACAGCGACGCGGTGTCGAACCGGCCGGGCGTGTACGACGCGACGACCTGCGTCCACTGCGACGTGACGCGCTCGACGGTGGTCACGGTCTCGTAGGACGCGACGCCGTCGACGTCGCGCTGCACCGACACGCGGAGCCCGGCCTCGCTCGACCCGGTGGGCAGCCGCAGCCAGAGCCCGATCGTGTACGTCGCGCCGGGCACGAGCACGTCGGTGACGTCGACCGCGGCGCCGTTCCAGGACTGCGTGCGCCCCTGCACCAGCA
>NZ_JAAGLU010001031.1 GCF_010550245.1 Streptomyces sp. SID12501 | reverse complement strand
ACGGACCTGTTCGGCGACCGCCGCGACGTCGTCGTCGTGCGCGTCGACGGCGAGCTCAAGGACCTTGCGCTGCCGCTGCCCGCCGGCGCGGTCGTCGAGGCCGTCACCATCGACTCGCCCGACGGGCTGTCGGTGCTGCGGCACTCGGCGGCGCACGTGCTCGCGCAGGCGGTGCAGGAGGTCAACCCGCAGGCGCGCCTGGGCATCGGCCCGCCCATCACCGACGGGTTCTACTACGACTTCGACGTCGAGACCCCGTTCACGCCCGAGGACCTCAAGGCGATCGAGAAGGTCATGAACCGGATCGTCAAGGAGGGGCAGACCTTCCGACGCTGGGACGTGACCGAGGCGCAGGCGCGCGAGGAGCTCGCGGCCGAGCCGTACAAGCT
>NZ_JAAGLU010001030.1 GCF_010550245.1 Streptomyces sp. SID12501 | reverse complement strand
ACTTCGCGACCTGCGACCTCCCCGACCGCCTCGACAGGGCCGCGCTGCCCGTCCGGCACGACTGCAGCGGCAGCCTGCGCATCCGCGCCCAGGAGATGTCCGCCGCCCAACTCGCCTCCACCTGTACCAGCCTGGCGGGCCAGGATGCCTTCTTCCATGACATCGCCCGTGACGCAGGACCGGTGGCCGGCGACCTCAACACCCGCCTCGAAGTGGTCGTCTACAACTCCAGCGACGACTACGGGACCTACGCGGGCGCCATGTTCGGCATCGACACGAACAACGGCGGCATGTACCTGGAGGGCGACCCCTCCGCCGCAGGCAACCAGCCCCGCTTCATCGCCTACGAGGCCGAGTGGCTGAGGCCGGACTTCCAGATCTGGAACCTC
>NZ_JAAGLU010000102.1 GCF_010550245.1 Streptomyces sp. SID12501 | reverse complement strand
CAATGCCGTTGCTTGATTACTGGACTATCGCGGTGTGCAACGTGATGGCCTTGGCTGTGATCCGCCGTGTCGGTTGCCGGTCCCGGGTGTTGATCCGGTAGGAGAGCTTCGAGGAGTACTTCGAGTCCGGCCGTTTGAGGTGCCGGTCCGCCTCGCGTAGGCGCTTGGTGCCGTTGTCGAGCTTCCGGCGCACCTTCGCCGCCAGTACGGCCAGGAACTTCTTGATCTTCTTGGGCGTATCCGCGCACTGCCGGACTACACTGCGCCGCGTGTGCTTGAGGACCTTGACGAACGAGACCCGGTCCGGGTTGATGCCGTTGTCGTCGGCCAGATGCATGATGACCCGCGTGAGGCAGTGGTGCACGACCAGGTGCGCCCAGACCTCCTGCCGCACCAGATCCGGGTCTCCCGAGCGCAGGACCTCGATCGGCCCGCGCTGGAACGTCTTGATCTGCCGGAACGCCGACTCCGCCTCCCACCTGGCATGGTAGAGCCCTGCCAACTCCGCCGCCGGATACGCAACCGGGTCCAACAGATCGGTCAACAGCCTGACCACCTCGCCGCCGTCGACGCGGTACTCGATCACCCGGACCAACACCCCGCCAGGATGCGCGCCCTTCTGCCCGCCCAGGTTCATCCTCCCCAGGTAGGTCCCGTCGGGCAGGTACTCAACCGGCCGGTGCGCCACCGGCGAGCGAGCCCGGATCAGCAGATGGGCCCCGGCTCCGAGATAGGTCTTCCATAACTCGACCCCGGGGAAGCCCCGGTCCATGATGACGAGCATCTTGCTCGCCGAGGTCGCCAGAGTGAGCGCCAACTCCCGCTCACCGCCGTTGAATCCGCCCACCGCCGCGTCGACCTGCGCGTGCGTGCCGCACTCGGTCAGTGTCACCACCCGCACTTGAGGGAACCCCGCCGGCTGGCCGTTCTTGACCGGCCCACCGAACGCGGCCCGGTTGGCTGGTGTGTCCGGCGCGTCCAGCACAAACCCATCCACCGCGGCCAGCCGCATCCCGCGGTAGAAGGAGCCCTCCAGGCCGACGGGGGCCAACGGGTCGGCCAGCTCGCGGAAGAGGGCCTCCGGGACCAGCGGTCCCAGACGCCTGCGCGCCCGCGTGAACGAGGACTTGTTCGGGATGCTCCCGCTCAACTCCCGAATGCTGCCGACCAGTTGCTCCGCCACATCGTCATAGGAGTCCTGCTGGAACAGCGCCAGGGAAAGCGTGAAGTAGACCATGAACCCGGCCGGCAGCGCGCCGGGCTTCTTGTCCCGGACCCGGCACTTCTCCAGCACCTCGGCGACCAGTTCCGGAGTCACCCACCGGGTCACCACCCCCAGTCGCACATGATCGGACAACCCCACCCAAGGATGCATGCCGGGCCCAACGACCGCGTTCCTCCGGCGTCACTGCGAACTGCTTGACGAGTTCAAGCAACGGCATTG
>NZ_JAAGLU010001029.1 GCF_010550245.1 Streptomyces sp. SID12501 | reverse complement strand
GACCCCGGCCGGAGAACCGGTGCGGCCAGGTCGGTGCACCCGTCGAGGACGGCGTTCGCGCTCCCGACCGCCGTACGGTAGCGGGCGACGACCTCGGCCACGCTGTCCGTCGGGGCAGCCCGGAACGTGGCCTGCCAGTCGCGGATGTCGTCCCCGAGGAACATCGCGCGCTCCACGCACGTGAGGTGATGGAGCAGGCCGAGCAGATTCGTACCGGAGCGCACCGCGGCGGTCCGGACCTCCGGCTCCGGGGCGCCGTCGACCTTCGCGGCGACGGAGGCCCGCAGATAGTCGAGGAACCCGCGCAGGGTCTCGGCCTCGCCGGTGCCGGTCCGGGGCGGCGGGGTGTCACGTCGGCGGTCACGGGTCGCCATGGCGGATCTCCTTCG
>NZ_JAAGLU010001028.1 GCF_010550245.1 Streptomyces sp. SID12501 | reverse complement strand
TTTCCGGCACGGCTTCTGACCGACCACTGCTTCGGCGGGGGTCCGGGATCTCCGGGCACCCGCAGCCGATCCGCAGGTTCGGGGTGGCCCGCCGGCCGCCCGCCGGCGGGCACGTCCGCGAGCGTGCCCGCCGGCCAGGGTTCTTCTGATCAGTCCGAGAGGCCCGCCAGATCGCGCAGTCGGCGGCCCTGCGCGGCGCGCTCGGCGGTGCGCTGGGCGTCGTACGAGCGGGAGCCGGCGTCGCGGAGCAGCGCCTTGGTCTCGATGACCGCGTCGCGCGGCGGTGCGAGCAGGGCGGTGGTGAGGTCCTGTACGGCGGCGTCGAGTTCGTCGGCGGGGACGACCAGGTTGGCCAGGCCGACGCGCTCGGCTTCCTCGGCGTGCACGAA
>NZ_JAAGLU010001027.1 GCF_010550245.1 Streptomyces sp. SID12501 | reverse complement strand
GGGCCCCGGCGAGGACCAGCGGGAGCCAGGCGACCAGGGAGACGAGGTCGTTGCCGTAGTAGTACGGGGTGACCGCCCAGGAGACCGTGAGCCACAGGCTGAGCGCGATCAGCGCCCCGCCGGCGGCGGCGAGCCGGGTCAGCAGTCCCGCCAGGGTGGCCAGGCCCACCAGGAGTTCACCCGCGGCCAGCACCACGGCGAAGCCGACGGGCGACTTCAGGGCCAGGTCGACCAGGGCGGGGATCGCGGAGGTGTCGCGCACCCCGCGCATCATCTCGCCGATGGATCCGACGCCGGTGGCGGACAGGAACGCGGAGTCGGTCAGCTTGTCCAGACCGGCGTACACGAAGGTCACGCCGAGGAAGAGGCGCAGGGGCAGGAGTGCGTAC
>NZ_JAAGLU010001026.1 GCF_010550245.1 Streptomyces sp. SID12501 | reverse complement strand
ACCCGCTGCCGGCCGGATACAAGGTCGTCCATGACGCGGTGCAGGCGATGATGCCGCGGGTGGACTACCCCGAGCTGTTGTTGGAGGTCCACGCCCGCACCGGGATGTACGACGCGATCGACCACGTCAGCGGCCAGGCCGCCCGCCCCGAGGACCTGGACCTGACACTGACCGCGCTGCTGGTCCACAAGTCGACGAACATCGGCATGGAACCTGTCATCAAGCCCGGGGAACGGGCGCTGACCCGCAGCCGGCTGACAGCTGCGGACCACGGCTACTTCCACCTGCCGGGACTGCGCTCGGCCTCGGGGCTGCTGGTCGGCGCGCAGGGCAGGATCGGTATCACCGGGGACTCGGGCGGCGGGCACGTCGCCTCGGCCGACGGGATG
>NZ_JAAGLU010001025.1 GCF_010550245.1 Streptomyces sp. SID12501 | reverse complement strand
GGGTCCGCGGCCAGTGGCTGATCTCGGTCTACTTCCCCTTCGTGCAGCTGCTGTCCTCCGGGGCGGCCGCCGCCGTGCTGATCGTCGGCGCGGGCCGGGTGGAGGCCGGCACGCTCACTACCGGCGCGCTGGTCGCGTACCTGCTCTACATCGACCTGTTCTTCGCCCCCGTCCAGCAGCTCTCCCAGGTCTTCGACGGCTACCAGCAGGCGACCGTCTCGCTCCGCCGGATCCAGGACCTGCTGCGCGAGCCCACCAGCACCCCGCGCCCGGCCGCACCCCGCGCGGTGCGGGAGCTGCGCGGCGAGATCGCCTTCGAGGACGTGCGCTTCCAGTACGGCACCGCCGAGGAGCGCGGGGAGACGGGCGAGGCGCTGGCCGGCATCACCC
>NZ_JAAGLU010001024.1 GCF_010550245.1 Streptomyces sp. SID12501 | reverse complement strand
CGACGTCGTCGACCAGCAGGACCTGCACCTTCTGTGCCATGAATGCTCCCGGACAATGGGGGATTTGAGCTGACGCGCTCACTGTCTCACCCGACATTGAGCGCGTCAAACGCAACCCTCGAATTACGGGGCTTCTGTGCGCCCGCTGTGCTCGTGCTCGGCGTCCATCCGTGCGATCGCCTGGCGCTCGGAGCGGTCGGCGTTAATGATCGCCCGCATCGAGAACCAGAAGATCAGCCCGACGCCGACCGACGGCAGCAACGCTGCCAGAACTGCACCCCAGCCGTTCACGGACCCTCCCACGGTGACAACGTCAGACCTGCGGCTTCACGAGAGGGAATGGGATGGTGTCACGAATACCGTGACCCGTCATCGCGATGAGCAGCCGGT
>NZ_JAAGLU010001023.1 GCF_010550245.1 Streptomyces sp. SID12501 | reverse complement strand
CGAGCTGCCGCAGGGCTGACGTCCCGCGACGCGCCACGAGGGCCCGGACGGCACGCTGTCCGGGCCCTCGTGCGTGCGCGTCCGGGCGGTCGGGAACGTCGCCCCCGCGCCTCGCGTTGTCACGGGTGCGGGCGGCGGAGGGTCGCCGGCCGCGGGGAGGACGAGACTGCGATGGGTCACCGGCACTACAACGGCCTGAAGACGGCGGCGCTGTTCGGCGCGCTGTGGGCGGTGCTGCTCGGCATCGGCTGGCTCGTGGGCGGGCCGCGCTACCTGTGGCTGTTCACGCTCGCGGGCCTGGCGATGACGGCGTACAGCTACTGGAACTCCGACAAGATCGCGATCCGCGCCATGCGTGCGCGGCCCGTGAGCGAGCTCGAGCAGCCCGCG
>NZ_JAAGLU010001022.1 GCF_010550245.1 Streptomyces sp. SID12501 | reverse complement strand
GGCGTGGTGTCCGTGGGTGGCGTGGTCGGCGGGGTGGCCGCGTCCGGGGTGGTCGGGCCGACGGCACCGTCAGGTGCGGGCGTCGGCGTGCTCGGCATGCTGGCGAGTCTAGGCAGCGGGCCTCGCCCGGGCCTCCACCTTGCGGACGGTGTCGTGCGGCGTCGCGTCCACCCGGAGGGTCAACATGTGTTGACATCCGGGTCGACGGCGGTCAACATGTGTTGACAGCGCTGCCCCGTCCGCCCGGAGGAGACCCGTGACCGAGGAGGTCGACATGTCCGCCCTGGTGAGCCACGCCGACGACGACGACCCGCTGCGCGCGCTCGGCGCGCTGGCCGGCCTGCGCCGCGAGGTCGAACGACGCGAGGCCGTCGCCGTCCGCCGTGCGCG
>NZ_JAAGLU010001021.1 GCF_010550245.1 Streptomyces sp. SID12501 | reverse complement strand
GTGCTCGCGCACATCGCCGAGCTGACCCGCGAGATCCGGCTGTACACGGCGGTGACCACCCTGAGCCTGCTCGATCCGGTACGGGCGTACGAGGACTACGCGACGCTCGACCACCTCAGCGACGGCCGTCTGGAGCTGATGATCGGCAAGGGGAACGGGACGGCGCAGCGCGAGCTGTTCGACGTGAGCCCCCAGGACCAGTGGGACCGCAACTCCGAGGGATACGAGCTGTTCCGGCGGATCTGGCGGGAGGACGAGGTCACCGCGCGGCCCCGGTTCCGGCCCGCGCTGACCGGCGCCGAGGTGCTGCCCCGGCCGTACCAGCGCACGCTGCGGGTGTGGCACGGCAGCGCCACGAGCCGGGATTCGGTCGACCTCGCGGCACGCCAC
>NZ_JAAGLU010001020.1 GCF_010550245.1 Streptomyces sp. SID12501 | reverse complement strand
ACCTTGGTGATGGCGGGCACGGCTCACGGTAGCGCGCGATCCGTCCCGGTCCGCGGTGCCGTCCGGGCGTCGTCGCAAGATTGCCGCATCCCCCCAGCCGCGCGCGGTTCGTTTTGGAGGAACCCACCACTGCGCGTCGCCCAGGGCTCCTGCTGCCCCGCGGGGTTGTGCCGACCGCACAACCCCGCGCGCTGCCCCAGGACCGCGCGCACCCGCCGCAGCACCCGCCACCAGCGCCCGCCACCCGCGCCCACCACCAACCCGCCGCACCCGTGGCGAACACCGTCGACAGACACCGTCGCGGCGCGACGGACAGCCGCGTGCCGGTGTCCGTGGAGCCGGGGCGCTGTCCGTCGGTGGGGAGGGGCGGCAGCGGGGAGGTGTGCAGGGG
>NZ_JAAGLU010000101.1 GCF_010550245.1 Streptomyces sp. SID12501 | reverse complement strand
GTACTACAGCCGTGACTCGCGATCTCGCTTGTCGCGGGTGGCGTAGTGGCAGCGTTGTGCGCGTGCTTGGTGGGTTCGGCGCCAGTGCGACTGGATGATCACGATCGCCGGTGGTGGCGGTGTGGTGGCCCAGACGAGCCGGTTGAGCAGGCGGCGGATCTCCTCGGCGGTGTAGCGGATCAGCTTTTCAACGCGGCCCGACGGGCCCCCTTTTCGGGAGCCTGGGCAGGGTCGGCCGGTGCGCGCAAGTCGTGTCCGTCGGGCTCCTGGAGGTGGCGGCTGCGGGTGTCGGTGATCGTGAGGAAGGCGAGGGCGGCCATGGAAAGGGTGATGTGGCGGTGCCAGGCGTCCCAGGTGCGGACCTCGTAGTGGTCCAGGCCGCAATCGGACTTCGCGGTCTCAAAACAATCTTCGATGGACCAGCGCAGGCCCATCACGCGGACGATCTCGCCGATCGGGGTGCCGGCTTTGGCGTGCACGGCGCAGTAGGCGACCTGGCTGGGGTCGGTGATCGAGCGTCGCACCAGCAGCAGGTGGACATGGCCGCGTCGGGGGCCACCTTCGGCGCCGCCGGGCCAGGTGACGTCGGCCAGTGCCCAGTCGTAGGAGCGCAGGCCCTTGGCTCCGGCACCGCAGGAGCGGCGTTCGAAGATCAGCGGGATACCGGCGGCCAGCTTGTCCACGCGCCAAGGCCCGGTGCCGTGGGTGGACACCGTCTCGTCCACCGGGACGGCCATGACATAGGGGATGCGGCGGCGCTCCAGTGCGGCGCGGAGTTTGCGGTCCTGGCCGTAGGCGCTGTCCGCGGCCACCCAGCCGAAGGGCACTTTGACCCGGCGGCACCGCTCGACCATGCGCCGGCCCAGTTCCGGTTTGGTCACCACCGCCTTCGCGCGCGCTCGGGGAATGTGCTGGGTGCGGCAGCGGCCGGCGTCGGCGCACCAGGCGGCGGGCAGGTACAACTCGCGGTCGATCAACGCGCGTCCGGTGTCGGTGGCGTACGCGCAGAACACCGCGACCTGGCAGTTCTCGATCTGGCCGGTGATCCCGGCGTACTGCGGGGCCACCCCGGCCGACATCCGGCCCTTCTTCAAGAACGCCGTCTCATCCAGTACCAGCACCCCGTCCGGCCGGGCCAGGAACTGGACGACGAACGACCGCAGGGCGTCACGGAGTTGATCCGCGCACCAGGTCGAGCGGGCCAGGAACCACTGGACCCGGTCCGGACTCGGATGCCCGACGTGCTCGGCGATCTGCCACCCGTTCTTGCGCTCGACCGGCGCCACCAGCGCCTTCACATAGGCCATCGCCATCCGGCGCGGCTCGACCCGCCCGAAGACACCCGCCAGAGAGGCGAAGAAGTCATCGAACCAGCCCGCCCACACCTGCACCGCCCGCTCCGTACTCACGGACAGGTCAACGCATCACACGGCTACCAGACACGGACACGAGTCACGGCTGTAGTACC
>NZ_JAAGLU010001019.1 GCF_010550245.1 Streptomyces sp. SID12501 | reverse complement strand
ATCAGGGGGCCTTCTGATGGCGGAGATCAAGATCGACGCTATGGAGATGCTGCTGCGGCTGACCGCCGAACTGGCCGAAACCCGGGGGCGGCTGAAGGCCCTGGAGGAGGAAAACCTCCCGGCCTCGCTGGAGAGCATCGACGAGAAGGTGGGCGGCCTCAAGGAGTCGCTCGCCGCCGTGACCGCGGCTGTTCAGCAGATGCGGGCGGAGCCGGAGGAAGAGGAGGAGGAGCCGGAGCCCTGGCCGCGACCGCGTACCGGCTGTGCGCCACGGGCTGGCAGATGGGGGCCGCCGCCCCGTACGCCGTCCTGCGCGCGGAAGCCGGCCTGGTGACCAGCGCCGACGAGCACCGGCCCACCGGCCTCGCCCGGGACCGGCGCTTCTACCCCA
>NZ_JAAGLU010001018.1 GCF_010550245.1 Streptomyces sp. SID12501 | reverse complement strand
AGGTCCTTGGCGTGCAGCCGCTGGAAGATGACGAAGACGCGCTCCGCGTACTGCGGGTCGATGCCGATGCCGTTGTCCCGGCACTCGAACTCCCAGGAGTCTTCCACACGCGTCGCGCTGACGTGGACGTGCGGGACCCGGTCCGGGTGCCGGAACTTCACGGCGTTGCCGACGAGGTTCTGCAGCAGCTGGACCAGCAGCGGCTCCTCGCCCCGGACGACCGGCAGGCCGTCGTGCGTGACGACGGCACCGGTCTCCTCGACGCGCTCCGAGAGCTGGTCGACCGCGCGGTCGAGCGCCTGCGCGACGTCGACGTCGACGACCTCGCCCCC
>NZ_JAAGLU010001017.1 GCF_010550245.1 Streptomyces sp. SID12501 | reverse complement strand
GACCCCGACGTCGACGCCACCTACCCCGTCGGGGCCGTCACCACGACGGCGCGCGCGCTCGGCGGCGAGACCGTCGGCAAGATCGGCCGCACCACGGCCGTCACCGCCGGACGCGTGACGGCCATCGAGCTCGACGACGTCGTCGTCGGCTACGGCGAGGAGCTGGGCGACCTGCGGTTCGACGACCAGATCGAGGTCGAGGGCACCGGGCGGTCGCCGTTCTCGCGCGGCGGCGACTCGGGCTCGCTCGTGTACCGCGAGGACGGGGTCGCCCTGGGGCTGCTCTTTGCCGGGTCGGAGACCGGGGGCGAGAATGGTCGAGGGCTGACGTACGTCAACCCGATCGACGCCGTCCTCGGGGCGCTCGACGCGACGCTGCTCGCCTGACGCG
>NZ_JAAGLU010001016.1 GCF_010550245.1 Streptomyces sp. SID12501 | reverse complement strand
CCCAGCAGGACGACCGCAGCATCGGACTCGTCGGCCACCAGCCGAACGACGAAGGCGATGCCGCCGCCCGCGGTGGCCGCGAGGGTGCCGGCCGTCGGGGACAGCGAGTTGGCGACGACGAGCTGTTCGGTGTCCACCACCCGTGGCAGCGCGGCGGAGAGCCCGGCCAGCACGAAGCGGTTGACGGCGGTGACACAGAGGGCCGAGGCGTAGAAGAGCCAGTCCGGCACCGAGGCGAGGATCAGCAGGGCCGTGCAGCAGGCCAGGGCGGCGCGCAGGAGGTTCCCGTACAGGAAGACCTGGCGGCGGGGCCAGCGGTCCAGCAGAACGCCCGCGAAGGGGCCGATCAGGGAGTACGGGAGCAGGAGCACCGCCATGGCCGAGGCGATGG
>NZ_JAAGLU010001015.1 GCF_010550245.1 Streptomyces sp. SID12501 | reverse complement strand
CCCCTCGACCGGCGCACCGACGGCCCGGCCGTCCCGCTCGACGCCGACCACCGCGGGGTGCGCGCGCAGGGCGGCCAGCTGCGCCGCGTCGAGGTCGGCGGCGAAGCCCCGTACGGCGCTGCGGTACACGTACCGGACCTTCGTCACCCCGGTCTCGTCCATCACCCGCTCCGGGTCGGCGTCCGGAGCGAGGGTGACGATGTACGGCTCGGTCCGCGCCTCGTCGCCCGGACGTACGGATTCCACCACCTGCGCCGCGTACGCGACGGGCACCCCCGCGAGCGGGACGACGAGAACGGCGGCGGCCACCAACACGGGCCGCAGGATTGGACGGCACAGGCCCACACCCGGGATCGCACGCATACGGAACTCCCTCTCAAAAATCGACCAC
>NZ_JAAGLU010001014.1 GCF_010550245.1 Streptomyces sp. SID12501 | reverse complement strand
CCTCGCCCATCCACTCCAGGGACGTGATCGACTCGCGGTACGCCTCGACGAGGTGGGCCACGAGCGTGTCCATGCGCTCTTTGTGCGACGGCGGGAAGTGCCGCTCGACGTACACCTTGCCGACGGCCTCGCCCAGCGCACCCTGCACCAGGCCGACGCCGCGCTTCCAGCGGTCGCGGACCTCCTGCGCGCCCGAGAGCGTGCGGCCGTAGAAGTCGAAGTTGGCCTCGACGACCTCGTCCGTGAGGTACGGCGCGCGCGCGGACACCACGTGGTACGTGGTCCACGCCTGCCAGTCCGCGAGCGGGGCCTCCGCCCAGAGCTGCGCGAAACCCTCGGCGAACGACGGCTCGCGCACGACGAGCCGGTCGAGCGCGCCCGCGGGCGCGCC
>NZ_JAAGLU010001013.1 GCF_010550245.1 Streptomyces sp. SID12501 | reverse complement strand
GACGTTCCTGTCGCCGCTCGTCGCGATGGTCCCGTCCGAGGCGGCCGCGCCGGTCCTCGTCGTCGTCGGGTTCCTCATGGTGTCGCAGGTCGCCGACCTCGACTGGAAGTCGCCCGAGGTCGCGATCCCCGCGTTCCTCACGCTCGCCCTCATGCCCTTCACCTACTCGATCTCGGTGGGCATCGGCGCGGGCTTCATCGCGTACGTGGTGGTCAAGGTCGCGCTCGGCCGGGCCCGCACGGTCCACCCGCTCATGTGGGGCGCGGCGGCGGCGTTCGTCGTCTACTTCGCGCTCGGGCCGATCCAGCAGGCGCTCGGCCTCTGACGAGTCCCACCCACCCCCGCACGGCCCGACGGGCCGGGGCGCCGCGCACCGCGCGGGGTCCCGGCCC
>NZ_JAAGLU010001012.1 GCF_010550245.1 Streptomyces sp. SID12501 | reverse complement strand
ACGTTCGTCATGAGCACGCAGAACGTGATGTTCGGCGAGGCCGCGTTCGTCGGGACGGACAACTTCGAGCGGCTGTGGCGGGACCGGATCTTCTGGCAGGCGATGTACAACAGCGCCCGCTACATGGTCCTCACTCTCGTCATCCTCATCCCCGTCCCGCTGCTGCTCGCCGTCGTGATCAACTCGCGGCTCGGGTCGCCCCGTCTGAAGAACCTCTTCAAGGCGTCGATGTTCATCCCGGCCCTGACGTCCGTGGTCGTGGCCGGCATCATCTTCCGGCTCATGTTCGCCGAGACGAGCACGGGCCTGGTCAACCAGGTGATCGCGTGGTTCGGGGCGGACCCCGTGCGGTGGCTGCGCACCGACGTCGGTGGTCTCGTCGCGCTGCTGGC
>NZ_JAAGLU010001011.1 GCF_010550245.1 Streptomyces sp. SID12501 | reverse complement strand
TGCAGCGTCAGGCCCTTGGCGAGCATGAGCACCTGCAGGTGGTACAGCAGCTGGGAGATCTCCTCGGCGGCGCGCTCGTCGGACTCGTGCTCGGCGGCCATCCACACCTCGGCGGCCTCCTCGACGATCTTCTTGCCGATGGCGTGCACGCCCGCGTCCAGCTCGGCGACCGTGCCCGAGCCCGCGGGGCGGGTCGTGGCCTTGTCGGACAGCTCGGCGAACAGCGCGTCGAAGGTCTTCACGACCGACCAGCCTAGACGCGCGACGGCGCGGGTCGCGCCGCCGTCCACGTCTGCGGACCTCAGGCGGTCGGGACGCGCTCGTCCACGGCGTCGGCCGCGGCGGCCGTGTCACGGGCGCGCTACCACACGACGCACCCGGAGAGGACGACG
>NZ_JAAGLU010001010.1 GCF_010550245.1 Streptomyces sp. SID12501 | reverse complement strand
CAACCGGCTGCTCGGCAACCCGCCCGACGCGGCGGTGCTGGAGACCACCCTCGACGGGGTCGCCCTGCGCGCCCTGACCCCGGTGACGGTGGCCGTGACGGGCGCTCCCTGCGCGGTACGGGTCTGCGGCCGGCCGGCAGCCTGGGGAGCGCCGGTCCGGCTCGCGGCCGGGGCGGAGCTGAACGTGGGCCGGGCGGAGCCGGGAGTGCGGGGCTACGTCGCGGTGCGGGGTGGGTTCCGCGTCCCGCCGGTGCTGGGCAGTCGCTCGACGGACCTGCTGTCGGGGCTGGGCCCGGCCGTCCTGACGTCCGGAACGCTGCTCCCGGTGGGCACCCCGGGCCCGGATCCGATCCGCGGGGCGGACGCCCTTCCCGCGCCGGCCCCCCCGACCG
>NZ_JAAGLU010000100.1 GCF_010550245.1 Streptomyces sp. SID12501 | reverse complement strand
CTAGTACTACAGCCGGTGGTTTCACGGTGAGTGAGCGCGGGCGGTTCGGGTGCGGTAGTGGCTGGTTCGGGCTCGGGTCTGGTGGCGGGTGCGCCAGCGGTGCCAGTGCATGGCCAGCCAGGTCCGGGCGGTGCGGGCGGGGGCGAGGACGATCCGGTCGTAAAGGCGGCGGATCTCGTTCACGGTCGGGGGTCGGGAGTCATCGGCGGGGCGGGTATGAGTCGGCTCCGGACGGTGACCAGGAAGGCCATGGCGAGCATGCACACGGTGGTGTGCCGGTACCACGAGCACCATTTGCGGACCTCGTGCTCGTCCAGCCCCACCTGTCCCTTGGCGACCTGGAACGACTCCTCCACCATCCAGCGTTGTCCTGCGGCGACGACCATCTCGGCCAGGGTTGTGTCCGGGTGGGTGTGGCACAGGAAGTAGGCGATCTCCCGGACGAGTTCGCCGGTCTTCTTGTCCTTCTTGTTGGGCACGGTCGAGCGGCGGATCAGCAGATGCCGCTCGAAGTCCCCGACAGTGGTGGCGAGTTGGACGGTGGCCCAGTCGTACTCGCGTGGGCCCTTGGCGCCGTCCGCGCAGGACCGGCGCTCGAAGGCGTCCTCGGGTACCAGCGCCCACAGTTCGCGGGCCTGCCGGGTGCGCCCGTCGGGCAGCGGCAGCACCTCGTCCTTCGGGACGGCGAGCACGTAGCGGACGTGGTGTTCCTCCAGCCAGGCGCGCAGTGCCCGGCACTGCCCGTATGCCTCGTCGGCCAGGAAGTAGGTGAACGCCACCGAGGCCGCCAGCGCGCGCTCCAGCATCCGCCGGGCCAGCTCCGGTTTGGTGGCCACCGCGCTCGCGCGTTCGGGCGGGATGCCCTGCTCGGCGCAGCGGCGTTCGTGCTCCGCGGTGGTGCCGGCCCAGTTCCTGCCGAGGTAGAGCTCGGCGTCGATCAGAGTGCGACCCCGGCGGGACCCGTACGACAGGTGCACGCTGACCTGGGCGTTCTCGACCCTGCCCGCAGTTCCGGTGTATTGCCGCTGCACCCCGGCGGTCTTGGTGCCCTTCTTGATGTCGCCGGTCTCGTCCGCGATCAGCACCGCGTCGTCGTCGGCCAGGGCGTCGACCGCGAAGGCGCGGACCCGGTCGCGCAGTTCGTCCGCATCCCACGCGGCCTTGGCCAGGAAGCCCTGCAACCGGTCCGGATTGGGGTGGCCGGCCGCCTCCGCGAGCTGCCACAGGTTCTTGCGCGGCACCTCGCTGAGCAGCCCACGCACCATCGCCCGCAGGTTCTCCCGGGAAGCCGGACGCGCAAACACATCGTCCACCGAGGCGCACAGCGCCTCTAACTCCCCCTCAAGCGACCGGACTTGGCCCTCAGTCAGCTCGTCCGTCCGCACCACGCCCAGCGGCAGTTTCAACCCCACGAACGGAGCAACGAGCCAGCCACCGTCACGTCACGTGAACCACCGGCTGTAGTACTAG
>NZ_JAAGLU010001009.1 GCF_010550245.1 Streptomyces sp. SID12501 | reverse complement strand
TAGCGCCTTACGTTGAATCCCAGAAAATCAAAACCGTCTTCGAGGTGACAGACACGCGTCTTTTCCTCGTTAAAGGTGAGACCCCTGGGGGCCAACCATTCGGCTAGTCGGGATTTGCACTCCCATGCCTCATCCTCCGTGGTACACAACACCACGAAGTCATCGGCGTATCGAACAAGGACTGGAGAGGGTTCCTTTCCGGCGATTTCCTCTCCCATCCCGTGAAGAGCGACGTTCAGTAGCAACGGACTGATGACTCCCCCTTGGGGGGTGCCTTCTGGTGTTGAGCTGAACCGGCCGTCCTCCAGCACTCCAGCATTGAGCCATTTCTGGATCTGCTCTCGGCCGGGGAACCGACCGAGAGAGGTCATAAGATGGTCATGACTGATGCGG
>NZ_JAAGLU010001008.1 GCF_010550245.1 Streptomyces sp. SID12501 | reverse complement strand
GCCTGGCCCACGGCCACCAGTACCGACCCGAGAAGGCCGGCGACTGGTGGCGCGGGCAGACCTTCGGCCGCCAGCCCGTCGCCGACGCCCAGATCCTCATCACCGGGCACTACCACCACTTCCGTGCCCAGCAGCTCGGGAACGGGCGTCTCCACATCCAGGCGCCGACGTTGGACAACGGTTCCGACTGGTACACGATGCGCAGCGGCGAGGTCTCCACCGCCGGCCTCCTCGTGTTCAGCGTCGGTCCGGACGGCTGGGACGACCTGCGGATCCTGTGACCGCGACGTAAGCGTCGGCGGGTGCGCACGGTCCTGGGCATGACACGACCGAAGCGGTGGCTACTCACCCAGAACTCCGACATGCGCCGACAGGGCATCTACAACTGGTCGA
>NZ_JAAGLU010001007.1 GCF_010550245.1 Streptomyces sp. SID12501 | reverse complement strand
CGTACTGCCACACGCGGTCGAGGATCTGCGGCTTGCTCAGCACGCGGCGCGGGTTGCGCATGAAGTACCGCAGCAGCTCGAACTCGGTCGCCGTGAGGCGGATCTCGTCGTCGCCGCGCCACACCTCCTGGCTGTCCTCGTCCATGCGGAGGTCGCCGACCACGAGCACGGACTCCTCCGACGGCGCGACCGCGCCCGCGCGGCGCAGCAGGCCCCGCACGCGCGCCACGACCTCCTCGAGGCTGAACGGCTTCGTCACGTAGTCGTCGCCGCCCGCGGTGAGCCCCGCGACGCGGTCCTCGACGGCGTCGCGGGCCGTGAGGAACAGCACCGGCACGTGCGGGTGCGTCTGGCGGACGCGGCGCAGCACGTCGATGCCCGGCAGGTCGGGCA
>NZ_JAAGLU010001006.1 GCF_010550245.1 Streptomyces sp. SID12501 | reverse complement strand
GTGAACAGGGCGCCGCGGAAGCGGTGCACGTCCAGCCCGAGGGCCGCGGCCGCTTCCTCACCGGCCAGCAGGAGGTTCAGGGGACGGCAGAGGCCGAGCAGGACGGCCGTCCCGATCAGGACCGTACCGACCGGGATCCACACCGTCGTCCACGTGGTGCCGGCCAGGCCGCCGAGCATCCAGCGCAGGGCGGACTGCGTCTTGTGCGGATCGTTCGAGGTGACGATCAGGAAGCTCGCCACCGCCGACAGCACCTCGGCCGTCGCCACGCCCGCCAGGACCAGTCGTACCGTCGTCATCCGGCCGCCCGAGCGGGCGAGGAAGTAGACGGCGACCAGGGCGGCCAGCGGCCCGCAGAACGCCGCGATCGGCAGGGTGAACAGGCCGAACAGG
>NZ_JAAGLU010001005.1 GCF_010550245.1 Streptomyces sp. SID12501 | reverse complement strand
GCGGGACTTCCTGATCTGGCAGGCGTGCGAGGTCGCGTACTTCCTGGGCATCTGGTTCTACCTCGCCTACACGAGCAGTGGGGACAAGCACCAGGGCCTGCCCCTGGAGGGCTATCAGTTCGCCATCGCCGCCCACCTGGTGGGCACGCTCTACCTCTGCGCGGTCGTGGTGCGGGACATCCTGCTGCCCGAACGGGACGTCGTACGGCGCGACGGCTCCGACGACCCGTCCGGCGGTGTCCTGGACGGGGCCGAGGACAGGTTCGTGCTCCCGAACGCGACGAAGGCGCCGCGGGAAGCGGCGCCTTCGCAGGGACAGCGGGTCGACTGGGGCACGAACCCCGGCGACTGATCGGGTCAGGCGTCGAGCACCCGGTCGAACTGCGTGGTGGT
>NZ_JAAGLU010001004.1 GCF_010550245.1 Streptomyces sp. SID12501 | reverse complement strand
TCAACGATGTCTATGTCTATGTCCATGTCTGTGTCGATGTCGGCAGCGGTGCCGCCACCGGCACCGTGTCGAGCGAGCGCGGCGGCGGCCAGGGTGCCGCTCAGCCCGCCTCCGAGGATCAGGACTCGGGCGCGAGAGGGGGGCCTACCGGCCATGCGGGTCTGCTTTCTGCCCCGGCATTGGCCGGTATGGCGGAAGTCGAGTGGGCTTTGATGGTGAGCCCTAGAATCCGATGATGATCAGTGCCCGCTTCGTCGGTGGTCCGCTCGCGGGCATCGAGGGGATCCAAGCCACCGAGGTGGCCCTGGCTGCGCACAGCGGTAGTCGCGAGATCGGACGCTACCTGCGGGGCCCCGACGACGACGGCGTGGCGGTCTACCGTTGGGTGCCGGC
>NZ_JAAGLU010001003.1 GCF_010550245.1 Streptomyces sp. SID12501 | reverse complement strand
GCGAACGCGGGACTGACCCCCGACGACATCGACCTCGTCCTGGTGGCCACCTCCACCGCCATCGACCGCTCGCCCAACATGGCCGCGCGCGTCGCCGCCAAGCTCGGCATGCGCGGCGGCCCGGCCGTGATGGACATCAACGTCGTCTGCTCGGGCTTCACGCACGCCCTCGCCACCGCCGACCACGCGATCCGGGCCGGCTCGGCCACCCGCGCCCTGGTCATCGGCGCCGACAAGATGACCGAGATCACCGACTACACCGACCGCGCCACCTGCGTCCTCACCGGCGACGGCGCCGGCGCGGCCGTCGTAGAGGCCTGCGCGGAGCCCGGCATCGGGCCCGTCCTGTTGGGATCGGTGCCGGAGATGGGCCACGCGGTGCGCATCGAGGGC
>NZ_JAAGLU010001002.1 GCF_010550245.1 Streptomyces sp. SID12501 | reverse complement strand
GGACGAGCTGATGGGCCGGGTCGGTTCGCTGGTGGGTGAGCGCGCGCGGGTGCACAGCACGCTGCTGGCCCAGGGTTGGACGGTCGTCCCGGACACCCAGGCCAACTTCGTGTGGATGCGGCTGGGGGAGCGGACCGCCGAGTTCGCGGCGGCCTGCGAGAAGGCCGGTGTGGTGGTCCGGCCCTTCGCGGGTGAGGGCCTGCGGGTCACGATCGGTGAGACCGAGGCGAACGACCTCTTCCTGCACACGGCCGCGGCGTTCTTCAAGGAGCTGTAGCCACGGCCGAGGTCCGGGAGCGCACGGCCGCGTGGCCGTGGCGCCGGACGGCGGCCCCCGCGGGCGCGCTTACGCGAGTTCGACGCGGATGGGGTCGCCCTAGCGGACGGTGGACA
>NZ_JAAGLU010001001.1 GCF_010550245.1 Streptomyces sp. SID12501 | reverse complement strand
CCATCGCGTCCGCCCAGGTCATGCCCGGCAGCTGCGCGATCGTGTACGCGACGACCGCGTTCAGGCCCAGGCCGGCCGCGAGCGCGATCGGGAAGTTGGCGACCAGGCCCATCGTGATGGACAGGACGCCGGCGATCAGCGCCGTGGCGGCCGCGATCATCGCGAGGTTCGGGGAGTCCCCGCCACCGAGGAACTGGCCGGTGCTGTCCGGCAGGGTCCCGATGATGAGCGGGTTGAGCACGATGATGTAGCTCATCGTGAAGAAGGTGACGAGACCGCCGCGGATCTCGTTGCGGATGGTCGAGCCGCGCTCGGTGATCTGGAAGAAGCGGTCGATCGCGCCGCGCGGAGCAGCGGGGGCTTCGCCGACCTTCTCCTCGGGGGTAGTAGTGG
>NZ_JAAGLU010001000.1 GCF_010550245.1 Streptomyces sp. SID12501 | reverse complement strand
CCAGCCCTTCCGTGAGCGCCGCCAACTCCTCGGCCCAGCCATCGACTTGCTCAAGACTCACATCAACCAGCATGTCCAGACAACGTCAGCAACGATCAGAAGTCACATGATCTGAGGCTGTAGTACATGCCTCATCCTCCGTGGTACACAACACCACGAAGTCATCGGCGTATCGAACAAGGACTGGAGAGGGTTCCTTTCCGGCGATTCCCTCTCCCATCCCGTGAAGAGCGATGTTCAGTAGCAACGGGCTGATGACTCCCCCTTGGGGGTGCCTTCTGGTGTTGAGCTGAACCGGCCGTCCTCCAGCACTCCAGCATTGAGCCATTTCTGGATCTGCTCTCGGCCGGGGAACCGACCGAGAGAGGTCATAAGATGGTCATGACTGATGCGG